>JBCCXL010000020.1:0-129617 GCA_039191605.1 Acidobacteriota bacterium
CCTTCCACGAACGGTGCCAGGGACCTTCCACGAACGGTGCCAGGGACCTTCCACGAACGGTGCCAGGGACCTTCCACGAACGGTGCCAGGGACCTTCCACGAACGGTGCCAGGGACCTTCCACGACGGGTGCCAGGGACCTTCTACGACGGGTGCCAGGGACCTTCCACAACAGGTGCCAGGGACCTTCCCCTCTGAGTTGAGCTCAAAACAGAAACAGCCCGGCAGGCGCTGGAAAGCGCATACCGGGCCGTGGAGAGAGCTCCGCGGGCGCTCAGCGCCGGGAAGGCTCAGGCGTTGGAGTGCAGGCCGACTCGATTGCCCTCGGAGTCGTGGAAGAAGGCGCAGAAGCCGTGCTCGCCGATATCGAATTTGCCCATCTCGACCTTGCCGCCGGCCTCTTCGACTCGGCCGAGGACAGCGCTGAGATCCGGATCGCCGTTGAGGTACACCACGGCGCCCTGGGTGCTGGGCACGTAACCGTCAGCCTTTACCAGAGCGCCGCCAACGCCGGCGCCCTGCTGGGGCAGGAAGGCCATCTCGGTGCCGGGCATCGGGAAATCCTGGATCTCGGTATCGAAAATCTTGGAGTAGAAGGCCTTGGCGCGCTCCATGTCGACGACGGGAATCTCGAACCAGTTGAGGGAATTACGGTTGGGGGTCTCAGCATCAGACATCGTCTGGATCTCCTAAACAAAGGTTGAGGGGGAGGGTTATCAAGACCGGAGCTTCCTCGCCGAGGCGACGGAAATTCTTGGGCTCGGAGCCGAGATACGGGAAGTATAGGGCACGGTTGCAGGCAGACGCCTAATGCCCAACCGGACGAATTCAGGAAGTAAAAACGCGCGAAAGCGCACCTTCCCAATATATTTACGACGCCTTCCAATAAATCAAGTTTCGTCGACCAAGGTACTCCGAGCATTGCCATCGACGGAGCCCGCCCCTTCCCATCCCTCGGGATCGAACCCGCGGCGCCCCTCGAGAATCATGATTTTCTGCCACACCTTGCGAGAGAGACCGGTGGAGAGGGTCTCGATCTCGTTCACCGTCTCCAGCAGCACGGCGTCATCCAGAGTCTGGGCGTACAGCGCGGCGATCTTGCCGAGGATGGAGAGCAGCTCGCTGCAATAGTCCAGATAGCGGCCGAGCTCGAAGGCAGAGGCGAAGCGAGGCTCCGGGGAGGAGGCGGTGGGAGGGCCGCGGTGCAGCAGGCGCTCGGGATCCTTGGTGAGCTGATGCATGTCCACCACGTGGGCGAGGGCACGCAGCTCGTCCAGGGCGCGCAGGGCCCGGCGGCGCTTCACTCGGGTCTCCACCGAGAGCAGAAAGAAGAGAGCGGCGCCGAGGAGCACAAGATCGTTGAGGGCGGCCTCCGCCAGGGGCAGGAATTCGTCGATCCGAAAGACGTCTTCGGAAAGCTCCAGGTTGAACCCCGCCGCCACCAGGGTGCCCAGGAGCAGGATCACGAAGAGCGCCACCAGAGCTCGGGGCCAGTAGATGGGCCGATCGATCTCCTCGACCGTCGTCTCCGCCTCGCGAGCCACCTGCGCGACCTCCGCCGCCACCTGAGCGAGGCTCGCATCCGGGAAGCGCTCCCGGACCCGGCGCTCCAGGCGCTGGGCCGTGGCGATGACCTTGGAGCCCTTCAGCGCGCGGTATTCCGACACCTTCCCCTCCCGTGGAGGGGTGGAATCTTCTTGCTGTGTCCCGAGACTCACCTACGCTCGCTCGCCTTCAATCACTCTCGATACCAGCACTGACATCCCAGGCTCCCTCCCGGTATTCCCCCACCACCCGCTGCCAGCAGTCTTCCGCCGCGTCGGCGGCCAGGGGATCGCATTCCAGGAGGGTCAGCTCCGCCGCCTCGTCCGCGGCGATCCTCACCTCCCGGGGCACCGTCACGCCGAGGCTCTGCGCCCGGGCACGCTGAGCCGCCGCCAGCGCCGTCGCCGCGTCGGCTCCGTCCTGGCGATGGACGCTGAAGGACTCGGGATCGAAGGTCCCTACCAGAGTACGCCCAGGGTCTCCCTGAATCAGCTTCACCGTTGAGGGCAGGCGCACCCGGGCAGCGTCCAGCACCGAGACGATGCGATGCCCCTCGACGATCACCACCTTCCCCGCAGCGGCGGGCGACTGAGGCGTCGCCCGTACGATGACGTCGAAGAAGGCTAGCCGCTGCGGTGGCGAGGCGCTCTCCGCGACGTCGCCTGCTCCGCCGCCGTGGGCGCTCAGCGAGCCCAGCAGCACCCAGCCGAGGCCCAGCATCGCCAGCGCGATCAGCAGCGAGCGCATCTTGGCGCCGCGAGGCTGGGGAGCCTTCAGCCCTTGCCGCAGCGAGGGACCCAGAGAAGAACTCGGCGAGGAACGCAGCGACCAACCGCTACCAGAGGTGACGGAGGGCTTGTTCGGGGATGGCGAGGAAATGCGCAGCCTGGCCATGAGAGGCTCCTTCGAGGGGGTGAATCAGAGTTACCGAATCATACTTTCTTTCCGCTCCCGCGTACTTCCTACTACAAAGACCGGAGAAAGCGGCCTCCAAGCGCAAATCGGCGCGCGATGGTCTGATAGATTCAGCATTCTCTCAGGTTCGTCTCAAAACCAAGAGGGTCGCCGCCCCGCGCGCCACCCTCCCTCCGGTCCGCGAACCCTGGGACCTACTCTGCTTTTCACTGCCATCGTTAGGCCATCGACTCCCGTCGCTACGACGCCCATCGTCAAGACATCGGGCGCAGCCACCGAGCAGCGCCCCGTGATCGCACTCGAGATCCCGGCCGGATCCCCACGGTGAACCCAAGGCCAATGACTTGGATCGCTCCGAGACTCACTCGGCGCAGGAGGACTTTCCTTGACCCCATCTCTCGCTTCTACGCTCCACCCCTTCTCCCGGCGCCCCTTCTCCCAGCGCCCCAGCTGGCTGCTCCGCGCCACTCTCAGCACGCTCCTTCTAGCCCTTGCCGGCAGCCTTCTCGCCCCGACCCTGTACGCCCAGCCGCCGATCATCCAGCCTGGCGCCCCCGGCGCGGCGGGGCAGGAGCTCACCGCCGAAGAGGCGGTTCAGATCGCCGACACCAGCTACTCCCCGGCGGACGTGGTCTTTCTCCAGGACATGATTCCCCACCATCACCAGGCCCTGGAGATGGCCGCCCTGGTGGCGGAGCGCACCAATCGCCCTGAGCTGATCGACGTTGCCGGACGCATCAACGCCTCCCAGGGAGACGAGATCGACTTCATGCAGTCCTGGCTGCGGGATCGCGGCGAGCCCGTGCCGGACCCCACCGCTCATCACGCCATGCACACCGCCCACACCATGGCCGGCATGGCAACCCCGGAGCAGATGGCTCAGCTCGCAGAGGTCCGCGGCATCGACTTCGACCGCCTCTTCCTGAAGCTGATGATCACCCACCACGAGGGTGCCCTCACCATGGTGGAGGATCTGACGGAGCAGTCCGGCTCGGCCTACGACCCCGTCCTCTTCGAGTTCACCAACGACGTGGTCAACGATCAGAGCGCCGAGATCGAGCGCATGAACGCGCTGCTGGTGACCCTCTCCGACGACCCCCGCTCCGGCCTGGCCCCGGGCTTCCGGGACGCCGGCGAGGCGATCCAAAACCTCCAGCTGCTGGCCTCCCTGCCCAAGCCCGACGGCTTCTTTGATCCCAACAACCCCTCCAACATTCCGCCGGAGCCGCCGAAGGACGAAGACGAGGAAGAAGAGGAAGAGGAGCGCTTCGACGAAGACGACTTCCGCTCTCCCCTGCTGAGCTTCTCGAACACCGACATGGCCTTCTCCGACGACGTGCTGGTAGCCGGCAACTACCACGGCTTCAACACCTACCGCCTGCAGGACGACGGCCTGCCGGAGCTCATGGCCTCGGTGGTCTGCCCCGGCGGCCAGGGGGATGTCTCCATCGTCGGTGACCTGCTGATCATGTCCGTGGAGCAGCTCCGCGGCCGCCTCGACTGCGGTCTTCAGGGCGTCAGCGAGGACGTCAGCGCCGATCGCTTCCGCGGTATCCGCATCTTCGACATCAGCGACCTCACCCGCCCGGTGCAGGTGGGCGCGGTGCAGACCTGCCGCGGCTCCCACACTCACTCGGTGGTCTCCGGCCCCGGGGAAGACGGCAAGATCATCGTCTACAACTCCGGCACCGCCTCGATCCGCGAGCAGGAGGAGCTCGACACCTGCTTCGACGAGCTGCCCGGCGACGAGCGCACCGCTCTCTTCCGCATCGACGTCATTGAGATCCCGGTGGACGACCCCTCGAAGTCGCGCATCATCGATAGCCCGGCGGTGTTCGCGGACGAAGAGCGGGGCGTCATCGCCGGCCTGTGGCGCGGCGGCGACCACGGTGATGACACCCAGGAATCCCGCCAGACGGATCACTGCCACGACATCACTGTCTTCCCCTCCCTGAACCTCGCCGCCGGCGCCTGCTCCGGCAACGGCATCCTCTTCGACATCTCCGACCCGATGAATCCCCGGCGCCTCGACGCCGTGGTGGATCAGGGCTTCGCCTACTGGCATTCGGCGACCTTCAACAACGACGGCACCAAGGTGCTGTTCACCGACGAGTGGGGCGGCGGCAGCCGTCCCCGCTGCCGCACCTACGATCCGCTGGACTGGGGCGCCAACGCCATCTACGACATCGTCGACGGCGAGCTGGAGTTCCAGAGCTACTTCAAGATTCCCGCCCCGCAGATGGAGCAGGAAAATTGCGTCGCCCACAACGGCTCCATCGTGCCGGTGCCCGGCCGCGACATCTTCGTCCAGGCCTGGTACCAGGGCGGCATCTCCGTGCTCGACTTCACCGACTCCGCCAACCCGGTGGAGATCGCCTACTTCGACCGCGGCCCGCTGCATGAAGAGCACCTCATCCTCGGCGGCTACTGGTCGGTGTACTGGTACGAGGGGCTGATCTACGGCACCGAGATCGTCCGCGGTCTCGATGTCCTGGCCCTCGAATCCAGCGAGCACATCACCGAGAACGAAATCGCCGCCGCCACCATCGGCGACCAGGGACGCATCTTCAACCCGCAGCAGCAATTCCCCGTCACCTGGCCCGACGACCCCGTCATCGCCCTCGCCTACCTCGACCAGCTCAAGCGAGACAACGGCCTCCCGGCCCCCCTCGCCGGAGAAGTCTCCGAAGCTCTCGCGCTCAGCGCCAAGAAGCTAGAGAAGGCGAGCAGCGACAACGACCTCGCCGGTCACCTCGATAGCCTCGCCAACGCCGTCAAGGCGGAGGCCGGAGAGGGACTCAGCGCCAGCCGGCGCGCGGCCCTCGGCGAGAGGCTGAGCGGCATTGCGGATCGGCTGCGGGGTAGCTCAGCGGCCCGCTGAGGCTTCGCGCTAGATCTGATGTTCCCTTTCGGGAAGCACACCTTGAGAGCCACCGGACTTGGTTTCGGTGGCTCTATTTTGTATCTGCTGCGAACTTCGAGGCGACTCGCCGTCGATACGAGATTCCTAACGAAGAGCGTAGGGAGACTGGCGGCAAAGCGCCCAGCTAAATCGCCCGATGAAGTCTCTTTATTCACTACCCTGAGCTGTATTGGAAGCTACCGCAGGCCTTGGTCCCTCGAGACATTGCCGCGCATAGAGCAGGCAAGCCGTGATGTCTTCCACCTCGAGATCAGGCAGTTCGACCAGTAATTCGTCTGTCGACAGACCTTCCGCCAACAAGTCGAGCACATCAGCAACCCGGATTCGCATTCCCCTCACGCAGGGCCGGCCGCCACATTGGGCTGGATCTACGGTGATCCGTTTGGGAAACTGCATGGAACTCTCTTTCTTTTCTGTTGTCGCAAGCGCCGCTATCCCGTCATCTTAACGAAGGGCCTCTAACCGTCGCCTCTTCCATTCGAGCCACGCGCCCGCGGTACGGAGCCATTCCTCATGCCCCAAAGTTCACCGCCAGTCCTCCTCCTCGGCGCCACCGGCGCCCTCGGCACTCACCTCGGCCAGCAGCTCCAGCAGCGCGGCCACGCCGTGCGCGCCCTCCTGCGGAACCCAAACCGCGACCGCCAGCGCCTCGGCTTCACGCCGGAAGAAGTCTTCCCCGGCGACCTGCGCCAGCCTGAAACCCTCCGCGCCGCATGCCAGGGCATCGAAACCGTAGTCTCCGCCGCCGGAGCCTCCCTCGCCCTCGCTTTGCGTCCCGGCTCTCCTACCTTCGATGAGGTCGACGCTGCAGGCCACCGCAACCTCGCCGAAGCTGCCGCCGAAGCCGGCGTCCAGCGAGTCGCCTACGTCTCCGTCCTCGCCACCGAAGCCACCCGAGACCTCGCCTACGTTCGCGCCCACCTCGATGCTGAGGCCGCCCTTCAGGCCGGCCCCTTCGAAACCACCATCGTCGCCCCCACCGGCTACTTCGGCAGCTTCGATATTTTCCTCACCCTGGCTCGCTTTGGCTTTGCTCCGGCTCCTGGGGGAGGAAGTGCCGAGACGAATCCTATTGCTGAAGCTGATCTTGCGGCCTTCGTGCTCGATGCTCTCGACCAAAGCGCCGGAAAGCAAGAGGTTGGCGGGCCCGAGGTGATTACGCGACGACAGATTGCGCAGCTTGCGTTGAAAGCTCGTCAGCGCCGGGGTTTCGTAATGGCTCCACCTCTCGCTCTTCTGAAACTTCAGGGCAAACTGCTCACGCCTCTTGATCGCCGGTTGGCGCAGCTACTTGCGTTCTTTGCCGCTGTCTCTGGAAGTGAATGCCTCGCTCCTCCAACCGGGAGCACTACTCTCGCTCAGTACTTCCAAGACCGGCTAGGCAATTAATGGCTCAAGGGCTTATCTGGGGAAGCCGTGGAGAGGAGTGACCTACTAATGAGCATCCAGCTCTGTTCGGATAGCCGTTATCGGACAAAACACAAGACAGAGCGGGTTTTCATCTCACCTCTCCCAAGATGATCCTTATTCTCCAACCCTGACCAAGGCCTGCCTCACTAATCTTTCACCGAGGTAGTACCCAGCGCGAATCATCGCTTCCAAAACCGGTCTCGCTGCTGGAATCAATCCTACGTCTTTCGCTTCGAGAACAAGACCAAGCGTTCCTACGCAGGAAAGCTGTAGAGACCGTGCACAGGCTCGAGCCGCTCGATCATCGAGCACACACGAGTAGCCAGATTGATTCTTCGCCCAGGCAAGAACTGAGCTCTCTCCAGGACCGAGGTCCCAAGCCGAAATCTCAGTGGGCACGACACCTTCATTGCCAGCGCGAATCCAATCGATCTGCTGCACCCTCTCCGCTACATCATCGCGATGAGCGCCTGCCTCGAGCTCCTGAAGCACAGTCAGCGGTACAACAATCTCCTCAGCGAGATCTTTGAGTATCTGAAGCTGACTCGCAGCAGACAGCAGAATGAGCGGCGAAGCATTAACGACGAGCTTCACGCAGAAACTCCAGCTCCCGATCCAGCTCTTCCTCTGTCACCTGGAGGATGGGCTCGTTTCGTCGACTCAGCTCGACGAGGAACTCGACTCGGCTTAGACCAGCGATCTCAGATGCCTTGCTCTGGGAGACTAGGCCCTGTCGATACCACTGCACGCAGGCAGCTAACCTCATTTCCCTCGCAAATTCCTCCGGAGCAAGCCGTAATGCGGAAAATGTGCTGGCAGGAATCTGGTACTTGATGGTGGTGGGCATCTCGATCTCCCAAAGAAGTCTCAGGATACTCGACGAGTAGATCTTGATTCTAGCTTCGGCGCTTGCGTAGACCATGGGAAAAACCGGAACTCTTTCTGCAGCCACCCAATCGAACTACCAAACGATCGCCTCGGGGCAACCGACGATTACTGGTCCCTGATCTAGGGTTCGAGGGTGACGAGTTACCAGGTATAGCAACCGACCCAGCAGCTGAAAAGACCGATTCCAAACCTCTTGATCAGAAGCCACCAGACATCTCAGCAAACAGCTCGATTCGCCAGCAGTGTAAGCGTGTCAAACGCTACCCCTCCCCCTCCCGAAGCACCCTCGCCAAGAACCTCGCAATCTCCGCCGCGCCTTTCTTCTCCACCACCTGCTCCGCTTCGCGGTTGTAGTTGGTGTTGGTGTTGACGTCGTAGACGAAGAGCTCTCCGCCTTCCCCCGGCACGAACTCAAAGGCGGCAATTTCAACACCGCTATCGGCGAGCACGGCCTCGAAGAGGGGGATGTTGGGGTCATCGTCGAAGTCGTCGACGATGCTGAATTTGTTTTGGCTCGCTGCTTCTGAGCTCTCTTCCCCGCCGTCGACCTGGCAGGGGTCGGCAGGGCAGAGGCTGAAGCCATCGCTGGCGTCGACCCGGACGGTGTAGAGGAACTTGCCGCCGATGAATTCGGCACGGTACACGCCGCCGCCTGGAGGGTCGATGTATTGCTGCAGCAGCCAGACTCCATCCCGGGGATCTTCGTATTCATCGGAGCGCAGGTACTCTTCCAGCTCTCCGTCCTGGGTGATCAGCTTGACCTGATGACCGCTGCCGCCGCGATTGGGTTTGAGGATGTAGGGACTTTCCATGCGCGCCCCGGCCTCGAGAATCTTTTCCACCCCCACCGCCGCGATGGTCTTGGGAACCCGGACTCCGTGGCGCTGGAGCAGGGAGTATTGGGCCACCTTGTCGACTTCGAGGCGGATGGCGTTCACGCCGTTGACCACTCGGCGGCCATAGGACTCCAGCCACAGCAGGATGGAGCGGGTGAGCTCCGGCGAGTAGTAGTGCCCGCGAATGTGGGAGGAGGCGCTCATTCGGTTGTAGAACACGCCCTCCGGGGGTTCTTCGAAGAGCGGCGCGGCGCCGGAATCAAGGTACCAGTCTTCGACCGGCACCGAGAGCTTCGCCAACTCTTCCTGAATGGGCTGACTCCATTCCTGATTCTCGTGGATGATGAAGACCTTCGACATAGGACGACTCCCTTTTACCGATTCGGACGGAATCACAGTGGATCAGAGTAAGGATTCGAAGAGGACTCAAAATCTCTAGACGATGAATAGCTGAAACACTGTCGAAGGCTCAGTCATTCCCATCTATTTCGCGGACGGTCTCTATCGTCGGTTGCTCTAGCTTGGGTTAGCTGTCAGCGGATCAGCGCAAGTTGTCGGTGATGTTGAAGATGCCGAAGATCACGGCGTTGATGACGTCGGTGACGGTGGTTCCGCCGACCGCCTCGGCGAGGAAAAACACAGACCGTAACGCAGGCCTAGCGAATCGGATGAGGAATGGATCGTCCTCTCAGCTCCTCTAGCTCGTGAACTCAAGGGACCGCGCCAATAGGCGTAAAGCATTAAAAACAATAGACCTATAATACAGCGACCCTCTCGCGATTCATCGCGAGAGGGTCAAGGGTGCAGCTCGGCTGAGCTGTTCAAGCAGCGGCAAGAGTCTGGAAATATCTCTCGCCCTCGGGCTCCCCGAGCCAGGGTTTCGCTTGGCGTTCGACAGACGCACTGGTGGCGTAGTCCCAGCCAGGGTCAGCTCCAAGGTAGATCTTGAGGGGGGAGGTTGGAGTGCTGGGTTCTCCACCAGAGGAGGAGGTTCCCGGGTTCGATCTCTCGCTGCGAGCCCGGCGGTTCGGACGAGTTGCACCAGCCTCCGCGAGCTGACTCTTGGTTTTCAAACCGAGAGTTATTGGCAGCTGAGCACCCTTCTCTGATGCCGCGAAATCCACAACTTTGGAGTCGGACTGGACCGGTTTGAATCTAGATCTGAATTCAGAATTGAGCTCCTCGATCCGGCGAATCAGATCCTCCATGGCGGCGTTCGACGCTTGATGCCGACGACTCGCAAGTAAACCTTTGCGCTCGAGCTCCGCAATGCGACGAACCAGATCATCGATGATCGAGTTCGATTCTTGACGCTGATTCTTTGCTAGCAGGCCTTCTTGAAGAGCCTGCCAAGCCTTGACCAAGCGCTCTAACAACACCACGAAGACAACGACCAAGCACACCAATCCCACCAAGGCTGGGTGGATATAGGACAGAGCTTGATCAAGAATACTCATGGCTAATTTTAGATTATAGCACTAAAAATAAAGCAGCTTCACGAGCTTATGGCTCACCCTCTCCCGAAACCTCCCCTCACTCCACCACCCACCCCACCTCCACACTCCTCCCCAGGTCATCCGTCACCACCAGCTGATGCTCTCCCACTTCGGGCTCGAGGAAGAGCCGCTCGCCGGGCTTGGCGGAGGTGAGGAGGAGGCCGTTGAGGTACCACCAGAGCTGGGTGGTGGTGGGGTCGGTTTGGGCGATGAGGGGGATCTTTTGGTGCTCGCGGGGGATGCTGGGGCGCAGCCGGTAGGGAGTGGAGGGGTCGGGAGAGAGGATTTGGAGGGGGGCGCTGCGGTTGGGGTCGGCGCAGCCGGGGGCGAAGGGCGGGAGGGGGGTGACGGGAAGGCCTTGGGCGCGGCGCCAGGCGATGAGCTCGGGGGGATCGAGGGTGGCTAGGTGCCAGTAGGTTTTGCGGTCGGCGAGGCAGTGGGAGGCGAGGCGCTGGCCGGTGGCGGCGTCGACGAGGAGTCGGCGGTGGAGGGGGCAGGGCTCTAGCTCGGTGACGCCGGGGAGAACGGTGACGTCGAGGATCTTGGGGCAGTAGGGCCCGGGGCGCTGGTGGCTGTGGGCGCAGACTTCAGCGCGTGGGATGGGTCGGCGAGAATTGGGGAGGGGGCCGGCGCCGCCGGGGTCGAGGGCGCGGAAGAGGTCGAAGAGGAGGGGGCCGGCGTGCTCGGAGCCGCTGGTCCCTTCGCGGACGCGACCGTCGAAGTGGCCGACCCAGACGCCGATGGCGTAGCGGCGGGAAAGGCCGACGGCCCAGGCGTCGCGATGGCCGAAGGAGGTGCCGGTCTTCCAGGCGACTTCCGGAACGTCGCGGGTGAGGGCCCAGCCGTCGGGGAGATCGGGGCGGCGGGGGTCAAGGAGGATGCGGACGGTCTCCCGGGCGGCTGCGGCGGAAAGAAGGCGCTGGCCGTTATGGGGGAGGACGGGTTCCGAGGAGCGCTGCGGGAGCGCCTCACCCGAGGCGGGGTCGGTGGTGGTGGAGGCGGTGGGGGCGTTCTCCAGCCAGCGCAGCGGACGGTGGACGCCTTCGTCTCCCAGGGTGGCGTAGAAGTTGGTGAGATCGCTGAGGGTCACCTCCCCGGCGCCGAGAACCAGGGGCAGGCCGTAGTGGCCGGCGGGGCGGTCGAGGGTCTCGAGGCCGGCGGCGCGGAGGGATTCCCAATAGGGCTCCAGGCCGTAGCGGGCGAGGACCCGCACCGCCGGGGCGTTGAGGCTCTCCGCCAGGGCGACTCGGGCGGTGACCTTGCCACGGTAGGCGCCGTCGTAATTCTCGGCGACGTAGCCTGAGAAGTCCGTCGGCACGTCCAGCAGCCAGGAGGAGGGGTGCAGCCAGCCGGCGTCGAAAGCCAGGGCGTAGAGCCAGGGCTTCAGAGTGGAGCCGGGAGAGCGGCGGGCCCGGGTACCGTCGATCTGGCCCTGGTGGGCGTTGTCGAAGAAGTCGGCGGAGCCGACGAGGGCGCGCACCTGGCGACCGGGGCGTTCTACGACCACCACCGCCACGTTGCCGAGGCCGAAGGCCCGCAGCTCCTCGATGCGGCGGCGCACCTGGGCTTCGGCGAGGCGCTGGAGCCGCAGGTCCAGGGTGCTGGTGAGGAGGGGCGCGCCGCGGTGGGCAGAGGCGAGGCCGCGGGCGGCGTGGGGGGCCTCGAAGGGCAGCGGGCGGCGGGCCGTGGGCACCGGCACCGCCTTGCCTCGGGCGGCCTGCTCCTCGGTGAAATCACCGCGCTCGGCGAGCTGGTCGAGGACCCGGTCCCGGGCGACGGTGGCGGTTTTGGGGTTGCGGGCCGGGTCGTAGGCGGTGGGGGCCCGGGGCAGAGCGACCAGGAGGGCGATCTCGCCGGGGGCGAGGCGCTCCGGGGCCTTGCCGAAGTGGCGCCAGCTGGCGGCGCCGATGCCCTCGAGGTTGCCGCCGAAGGGAGCGAGGTTGAGGTAGGCCTCGAGGATCTCCGCGTCGCTGCGATGCCAGGTGAGCTGCAGGGCGCGGAAGGCCTCTTTGATCTTGTAGGTCAGCGTGCGGGGCGCAGGCTCGGCGAGACGGGCCACCTGCATGGCGAGGGTGGAGGCGCCGGAGACCACCCGGCGGGCGCGGAGGTTCTGCACCGCCGCCCGGGCGACGGCGACGGGGTCCACCCCCGGATGACGGCCGAAGCGGCGGTCTTCCGAGGCGATGAAGGCGGCGGGGACTTCCGGCGGTAGATCCTGGAGGCGAACCGGGAAGCGCCAGCGATCGTCTGCCGGCAGGAAGAAGCGGAGGGGTTCGCCCTGGTGGTCGGTGACCAGGGTGGCGGAGGGGCGCTCGAGGGCGTGGAAGGGGAAGGGGGAGAGGTGGTCTAGGAGGAGGAAGAGGAGAAAGAGGAGGAGGGGGGAGAGGAGGAGGGTGAGGGAGAGGCGGGCTAAGCGCGGGGAGGGGAGGAGAGAAGAAATCCCCCCCACTCCGGACTTAGGCGTCCCCCCCACTCTGAACTTAGGCGTCGAAGTGGGGGAAATTCCCACCCCTCCTCTCAAGCGGGCAAGGAGTGAGTTTCTGGGGCGCTCTAAGAAAATCCCCCCCTTGGTCCCCCCCTTTTTCAAAGTGGGGGAAACCACCGCCCTACCCGCAGAGGAAGAGCCCCCCTCCCCTCCCCCCACAGAAGAAGACTCCTCCACCCGTCCCCGCTCTTCAGGGGACGGATGAGGGTTCATTGACCTCTTCTTTGACTCGGCCACCCTGGGCCTCCGGCGCTATTGGGCGACCTGGACGGTGAGCTGGCCGCGGGGGCCGGTGGCGGTGCGGGTGGGGTCGTACATGGCTTCGGCGTGGACGGGGGGGATTCGGAAGCGGCCGGGGGCGACGGCGCGGAGCTGGACGTAGTAGGTCTGCCAGGAGTTTTCCGGCAGGTCGGTGAAGATCAGCACTCGGTCGTCGCGGAAGTCGAGGTGGGTGGCGCTGGAGGCGTTGGAGATGAAGGGCAGGGTCTCGGCGGTGGCGAGACGGGGGTTTTCGACTTCTAAGCCGGAGGGCAGCAGGGCCTGGACGACGACGTTTTCGGTCCCCTGGCCGGGGCTGCGCACCCGCAGGCGCTGGACGATGAGGTCGCCCTGGGTGAGGTTGTCGAGATCCGCCGCGCCGCCCTGGCGGTTCAAGAAGTTGGCCTCGACTTCGAGGCCGGAGGCGCTGGGGCGGAAGGCGGCGTCGGTGGGGACGGCGCGCTGGACGACGCTGAAGAAGGCGGCGCCGGCGGCGTAGCCGGAGTCCATCTCGAGGCGCAGGGCGCCGTCGCCTTCGAGGCCGGCGAAGACCGCCGGGTTGTCGCTGTCGAAGGTCCCCAGCAGCTCATCGCCCAAGAAGGCGCGGCCGCTGTAGGGAGGAGCGTCGGCCTGGCGACGGGCGAGGGTGCCGAGGGCTAAGAAGGCGAAGCCGGAATCCTGGGTGCTCCAGGGGGTGGCTTCGCGGGCGTCCTGGGCGAGGCGGCGCACCAGCTCCGGCACCCGCGGGCTGGTGGGGCGGGCCTCCACCAGGGCCAGCAGGGTGAGGGCGCGGCTGCGGACGGCGGAATCGAAGTTGCCGCCGCTCTGGCGCTCCACCGACTCCAGGGTGGCCAGCTGGCCGAGGAGGTCGTCGACCCCCTGGGGATCGCCGACGGCGGCGTAGGCCGACGCCAGCAGGGCGCGGTAGGGCACCGTCAGCCGATCCCGGCGGCGGGAGAGGTCGTCCAGGGCTCCTCGATCCGCCTGACCGGCGCGGGCCAGTAGATAGGCGCCGTAGACCGCCCGCTCGAGGGCGGGGTCAGTGCTGATATCGCGGCCCCGCACCTGATTGCCGACCCAATAGAGGGATTGCTGCAGCAGGGCGTCGGGCACCGGATGGCCCGCCTGGCGGGCCTCCAGCAGGAAGTGGGTGGTCCACAGGCTGGCCCAGGGATGGGAGCGAGTGCCGCCGGGCCACAGGGAGAAGGAGCCGTCCCATTGCTGCATGCGGGAGACCCGCCGCAGGGCTTCCTGCACCAGCGCCGCCGGGGAGCCGAAGGCGCTATCGCCGCCGCCGATGAGGTCCGGCTGGAGGCTGGCGGCGAGGTCTTCGAAGTAGAGCAGGGGGAAGGCGCGGGAGACGGTCTGCTCCAGGCAGCCGTAAGGATAGGCCAGCAGGCCCTCCAGGCGGCCCGCCAGCTGGAAGGCCGGCAGCGGGCCGACGCTCAGGGTGCGGCGCAGGGTCTCGGGGCGCCAGCGCTCCGCCTCCTCCACCTCGAAGCGGGCCTGGGCCCCCTCCAGGGCGCCGGCCTGCTCCCGCGGCTCCGGCGGCAGGTCCGGACGCACGGCGAGGGCGCCGGCGATCTGGGTGGTGGGCACCTCGGAGCTGCCGCCGGTGCCGGCGGCGCGGAAGGTGAGCTGCAGGTCTCCCGCGCGGTCCTGCGCCTCGAGACCGAAGTAATGGGTGGCATCCCGGCCGCTGGCCAGGGTGAAGGTGTGCTGGGCGCCGTCCGGCAGATCGGCGGGGCCGGCGGTGAGCAGGTCGAGGGCGATCTCCGCCTGATCCGGCAGCGGCCCGTCGGCGGGCTCGCCGTAGCGGGAGTCGTAGCGCACCGTCACCGGCACCTCCACCCGCTCTCCCGGCGCCAGGGCACGGGGCACGGTGGGCAGCAGCACCAATGGATCCCGCACCCGCACCGCCTGCTCCGAGGAGCCGAAGCGGCGGCCGTCGGCGGCCACCGCCATCAGCCGCAGGGCGCCCTGGAAGTTCTCCGTCACCGCCGAGGGGATCTCCACCCGCACTCGCCCGGAGTCGCCGACAAAGCGGGCGCCGGACCACCAGGCCGCCGGCTCCGGCCGCTGCATGCTGGAGCTGCCGAGGTATTCCGCTCCGGCGGCGCCGAGGCCGCCACCGGCGGAGGGATCGCCCACCTCCGGCAGCAGCAGGCCGAAGGTGTCGGCGGTGCGCACTCCGAGGGCCAGCTGGCGGTAGAAGTGGGCGAAGGGATCGGCGGTCTGCTGGGCCACCAGCTGGAGGATGCCTTCGTCCACCGCCGCCAGGGTGATCACCGAATCCGGCGGCGCCTCCACGGTGACCGCCAGGGGACGACCGCTGCGCACCGTCTCCGGGGCTTCCACCACCGGGCTCAGGCGATTGGCGGCGCGATCCACCGGCAGCGGCACGGCGCCGAAGGCGCGGGCCGGGGTGCCGACCTCGAGATCCTCCAGGGAACGCACCAGGATCGCCGTCAGGAAGGCGTTGGGGCGATCCGCCGCGGCGGTGGGCACGCGAATGGAGGCGGTATTGCCGGTGAGCTGGTGGACGGCGTAGTAGCGGACGCCGTCCCGCTCGACGGTGAGCAGCAGCTTGCCCGGGAAGGGAGCCCGCACCGCCACCGTAGCGACGTCTCCGGGAGCGTATTCAGCGCGATCGAGGGTCAGCTCCAGTCGTCCGGGGCTCTCCACCGCCCACGGGGAAAAGCCCCAGCCGCTGGCGTAGAGGGAGACTTCGGAAGCGGCGCCGGTGGCGGGATCGGCGAGCACCAGTCGATAGGCGCCGAGCTCCGGCAGCACCGCCGAGAAGCGGCCGCGGCTCTGGCCGCCCTTCAGGTTCTGGGTTTCCACCAGCACCGTCTCCCGTACCGAGTCGTAGCGGTAGGTGCCGTCGGCGGTGCGCCGCAGGGTGGTATTCCAGCGGTCCCGGAAGAGCTCCGCCCGCAGGCCGCCGGAGGGCACCTCTTCCCCTTCGGGGGTCAGGGCGACGAATTCGAAGGCGGCGGTGTCGCCGGGCTCCAGGGTGCCGTCCTCGGAGCGCCTGAGGCCGAGGTAATAGGGGTAGGGATGGACCGGCACCCGGGTGGTGGCGGCAACGCCTCGCCCGCCGCTCTCCCGTACCCGGGCGGTGATCACCGCGGCGAGGGAGGAAGGAGGCGTCAGCGCCGGCGGCACGGAGACCTGGAAGCGAGAGCTGCCGTCCTCCCCTAGGCGCTCTTCGGCGACGAAGATCTCCCGCGCCTCGAAGCTGCGGTCGCCGGCGGAGAACGACCACTCCTCCCAGCCCTCGGGGCGGAAGGGGCTCGGCACCAGTCGGGCGCGGGCGGAAACCGCCAGACCCGCCGCCGGAGCGCCGAAGAGATAATCCGACTCCACCCGGAAGGCCAGGGGCTCCCCGAGGCCCGCCGCGGACGATTCCGGGTCCAGGCGCACGGAGATGCGATCGGGGACGAATTCTTCGACCTGGAAGGACCAGCTCCCCACCTGCCGCTGGGCGACCTCCAGCTCCAGGCTGTGGTTGCCGGTGAGGGCGTAGGGGGGCAGCTCCAGCTCCAGCTCCGCGCTGCCCTGGCGATCCACCCTCAGGGTGCGCTGGGAGAGCACCCGGCCCTCCGGGTCGCGATGCCTCAGCAGCGCCGGCTGGGCTTGGGGCAGGGAGAGGCCGGGGCCCCGCAGCAGGGCGAGACCCTGAACCGTCTCGCCGGGGCGGTAGAGATCGCGCTCGCCGTAGAGGAAGGCGGTATAGCCGCGGGCCACGGAGGGGGCGCCGCCGACGTCGAGGCCGGTGGTATCCACCCCCATCGCCGAGGGCAGCACGAAGGTGAAGTCCCGCCCGGACTCCACCGCCACGTAGAGCACCCGGCCCTCGGTGAGGGCCTCGGTGTTGCGCAGTCGAAAGATACCCAGCTCGTCGGTGGTGCCGCGGCCGAGGATCTGATTCTGGTCGGAGATCACCGTCACCCGCGCTCCGGAGGCCGGCGCCAGGGAGCGCACGTTGGAGGCCCATACCAGCAGCTCGTCGTCCCCCTGTTTGACCACCGCGCCAAGATCCGAGAGCAGCAGCCAGCGCTGCTGGGCCTGCCAATCCCCCGGCCGCGAGAGCAGCACCCGGTACATGCCGGGGCGGGCGTCGCCGATCATCTCGGTGAGATCCACCACGGTGCGGGCCTCGGCGTTGCGGCCGCCCCGCACCGCCAGGCGGCGGGAGCCCAGGGTGTCGCCGAGGGAACGCTGCAGACGGTTGCCGGAATAGGTGGTATCGCCGGAGAAGAAGGAGCCGTATTGCAGCAGCGAGAAGAGGTTGTTGAGGTAGACCCGCTCCACCGTGAGGTTGAGCTGATCGACGTTGACGCTGCTCACCGCCAGGGCCTCGGAGCCGGTGCGAGAGAGAAACATGCCGGCGCTCTCGAAGGCCGCCTGGGGCGGCAGGTCCGGCAGGCCAGCGTCGAATTTCCAGGCCTGAGTGAGGCGCGCCGCGTCCACCGCGGCGAAGCCCTCCGGCAGCCGCAGGCGGTAGGAGGCGCCGGGCTGAAAGTCACCGCTCAGGGTCGCGGCATTGCCGCTGACGGCGACCCGAAAGCGGGTCTTGGGCTCGATGGTCAGCGCGCTCTCCAAGGCCCCCGCCGCCACCGGCGAAGAGAAGGCCATGCGCAGCCGGGAGCCGGAGAGGGAGGGCTCGGCGTCCACTCGGCGCACGGTGAGGACGTCCTTGGAGCCCAGGGGCACCAGATGCCGGTAGGCGCTGGCCAAGGTGACGTTGCCCTGGGCGGGGGAGAGATCCTCCGCCACCACCAGCGCCAGCTCCCGGGGATCGGAGGTCTTCTCCACCGTCTCCGAGCGGAAGGCGACGGAGGAGCTCCAATAGCCGGTCTCCAGGTAGACCGGCAGCTCCTCGCCGGGATTCGCCGGATCCTCGAAGCGCAGGCGCGGGGCCAGCTGCTCTGGATCCACGGCATAGTTGAAGTCCAGGGTGCCCCGCAGCACCACCCGAGCGCCGCCGCCGGGCACCGGCTCTTCCACCACCGACACCGACTCCACCAGGAAGGGGTCGGTGCGCACCGTCACCGCCGCCTCGTCGACGAAGACCTGCTCCGCCGCCAGCAGGCGCTCGGCGATCAGCTGCAGACGGTATTCACTGGCGGCGGGGAAGCCGCCGTTGGGCTCGAAGCGCAGGGTCGCGGCGTCCCGCCAGCGCCAGGTGCCGGCAAGGCTCGGCGCCACCGTGGCCGGCGCCTGGGCGACGATCTGCCCTTCTTTGCCCAGACCCAGGGGGCGATCGAAGACCAGGTCTACCCAATCCCGGCCCTCCTGATCCAGCACCACGTCGAACACCGACACCGCCTCCCCCGCCGGCGGCGAGCCGGCCTCCGCCGGGCCGCGGCGAGCGAACCAGCTGACCACCGCCAGGGCCAGCACCAGGGCGACGATGAGGTAATCCTTCCATCCCCAGGAAGAGCGGCGGGGAGAGGTCTCGGGCGCGGGCTTCGGGGCGTCTCGATCCGGCATGGTGGCGAGGCTCCTATGGATTCCGTAGAGCAGGACGATGGGAGTCCATCGGGGAGGGCGGGTTCTGCATCAAGGGGCGCAGATAGAGGCACGGAGAGGCATGGTCAAAGGCGTGGACAAGGGCGCCAGCGGCCTCTCTCGAATGGCGTCGGAGACAGCCTTCAGCATAGCGTACCGAGGACCGCGACAGCGGCCGTGGAGAAGCGCTAGGTTGCGGTTGCTCCGGCCCCTGGGCGGGCGATACGATCTAGCCTTCCTGCCCCGGCCAGGCGAGGCGGATCGACGGTAGGGAACCCGGCGGGGAAATCCCCCGGGATCCACCTCGGAAGCCGAGCGAAAAGACCACATCCAGCAGTGCTTCAAGCCTCCCAGAGCAAGCCCGCAGAGGGCTTCCGCCGCCACCCCCGGCGACAGGGGTCAGTCTTTCCTCGCCCGATGTCCCCGCTGAGACCCTTTCGGGGCTATCTCTTGGCGAAATCAGGGCGAAATCAGGGCGCAACGGAGCCCCTCCACCGCCCCTGACGGCGCAGCAGCCTCCACGCCCCCCCCTTCCCGCCAGCCTCTGCCCACGCGTCGACCGCAACGACTTCGGCCCCAGCGGCCTCGGAGATCTCATGGGATCCCAGCCTTCTTCCTCCTCGTCTTCGTCCCCCACCTCGACCCGCCGGGTCGATCGGCAACGCCAGGAGCTCGCCCTCGAGGTTCGCCACATGGGGCTGCCGGAGCTTCATCAGCGCTTCGTCGATGCCGGGGTAGAGCGCGCCTTCTTGGTGCACGAGAACGGGCAGTTCACCCTCTCCCACCACGAGCTGCTGCGCCCGCTGGCGGCTTTCCTGGAGCTCTCGCTGGATTTCGCCGCCCACGAGGGGGTATTCATCGGTCGCGAGGAGGGGCATCCGGCCCTCTTCTTCGCCTTCGTCCACGACACCCGTCGGGGCCTGAGCCAGGGCGGGTTGCGCTATCAGACCTACGACAGCGTCGCCGAGGTGCTGGAGGACGGCCTGCGCCTCGCCCAGGGCATGACCCGCAAGAATGCCCTGGCGGGACTGTGGTGGGGCGGTGGCAAGGGCATTCTGCCCCTGGGCCCGGATCAGCTCACCCAAGACCTCCGCACCCCGGGGCACCCCCAGCGGCAGGCCCTCTTCGAGGCCTACGCCCGCTTCGTCGCCAGCCTCAGCGGCGTGTACTACACCGCTGAGGACATCGGCACCAAGACCGTGGACATGGACGCCATGCTGCGCTGGAATCGCTTCCAGACCTGCGTCTCGCCTCAGGTCGGCGGCAGCGGCAACCCCTCCCCCGCCACCGCCCGCGGCGTCTTCCGCGCGATGCAGGCGGCGTGGCGCTACCTCAGCGGCACCGATCGCCTGCGGGGCGTGAAGGTCGCGGTGCAGGGAGCCGGCAACGTCGGCGGCGTGCTCATCGACATGCTGGACGACGCCGGGGCTCAGATCTGGACCTGCGATCCCGCCGCCGAGGTGCTGGAGGAGGTCCAGACTCGCCGTCCCGCGGTGCAGGTGGTGGGCCTGGACGAGATCTACGACCAGGACGTCGACGTCTTCGCCCCCTGCGCCATCGGCAACGTGGTGAACGTCAACACCATCCCGCGACTGAAGGTGCGGCTGGTGTGCGGCGCCGCCAACAACATTCTCGGCGAACCCCGGGACGCCGAGCGCCTGCGGGAGCTGGGTATCGCCTTCGTGCCGGACTACCTCTGCAACCGCATGGGGATCACCAACTGCGCCGATGAGTGGCAGGGCTATCTCGCCCACGACGTGCACCTCGCCGCCCAGCGGGTGTACCCGGATACCTTGCGAGTGCTCAAGCACGCCAAGAATCTGGCGATCACCAGCACCGCCGCGGCGGACGAGCTGGCGGATATCGCCGCCTCCGAGCTCAACCCCATGCTCGGCCACCGCGGCCGCCGCATCATCGATCACCTGATCGCCTCCGGCTGGCATCAGCAGGGCTCCAGCCCCGCCTCCTCCACCCGTTCCCAAGCCCCCTTCACCCCCGGCCTCGACGAGCCCGAGATCCAGCTGCGCTGGGAGCGGGAAGGGCGCTTCCGCGGCCGCGGCGCCACCCTGGCGGCAGCCCCGGTGGCGACCTCTTCTCGACCCAGTCTCGAGAGCTTCCTCTCGCCGCTGCTGATGGACGTCGCCGCCCGCGTACGCTCCGCCGCCGGAGAACCCCCCTGCCGTCGGCTGGTGGGTTCCGATCACGGCGGTCTCGGACTGCAGCTGGCGGTGGAGCGCTCTCTGCCCTACGAACGAGAAGAGGTGGGCCGCCCGGAGCTGGTGCGCCTCTGCCGCGACCTCCACCACGCCAACGACGCCGCGGTGCGCGAGCAGATGCGCCGCCTCGGCGTGGGCTTCGACCCTTCCACCTGGCTCGATCCCATGGACGAGGAAGGCACCCGCATCGTGCGGCGCCTCTACTTCGCTCTGAAGGACGCCGGCCTGCTCTTCCGCGAGCAGCGCCTCGGCTACCGCTGCCCCCACTGCCGCACCGTGCTGGTGGACTCGGACGTCAAGCCGACGGCCATCGACCTGCGCACCCGCTACACCGTCGCCTTCCCGGTGCTCTCCGGATCGGGGAAGGAGAGCGGCGGGGGACGGATCCTGATTCACACCTTCTATCCAGAGCTGCTGCTGGGGGCCGCGGCGGTGGCGGTGCGCCCTTCCGGGCCCTTCGCCGAGCTCGTCGGCGGCAAGGTCGCCCACCCCCTCGGCGGAGACGCCCTGCCGGTGGTGGAGGACACCTCTCGGGATCAGGGGGACGACCGCGACGCTCGACTGCTGGTGCCCGGCTACCGACGCTCCGACGCCTACAAGCTCCGAGACCTGGGCCTGGAGATCCCCCTCACCGAGCTCTTCCATCGGGGTGAGGTGCTCTTCCCCAAGGTCTTCGCAGACCTCGTGGACGGCGCTCCCTCCCTTCCCCGGGAGCAGGCCCGGGGGCGAGTGCTGGAAGCCCTCGGCCCCGGAACCCAAATCAGTGAGGGACGCTGGACGCTGGAGGCCCACCGCTGCCGCCGCTGCGAGACTCTGGTAGAGCCCAGCGCCTCGGAAGAGCTCTTCCTCGACTTCAGCGCCGGCGTCGAGCCGCTGCGCCAGGCCCTGCTGGCGGGTTCCGTAGAGCTCAACAGCGAACGGTGGAAGCAGCTGGCAGAAGAGCAGCTGCGATCCCTCCAGCCCCTGTGTATCTCCCGTCAACAATGGTGGGGGCACGAGCTGCCGGAGGATTACCCCGGCCGCGAAGGAGAGATTCTCTCCACCTGGTTCACCCTCATCGCCTGGTCCCTGCGGGCCACCGGCTGGCCCTCGGCCCGCCATCCGTCACCGGTGGCGGAGGTCTTCGTCGATCCTGAGCTGCTGGTGCGCTGGGTGCTGCCCTCCCAGCTCATCTCCCTCGCCCTCACCGGGCGCCCGGCCTACTCCCGGATCCACGTTCACGGCATCCTCCACGTGGTGGAGCGACAGCTGGAGGCGCTGCCCGAGGTGCCGGAAGACGCCGACGACGAGGAGCGCTTCCTCTGCCGCTCGGCGCTGCGCCCGATGCGCCGCCAGCTGGGCAATGTGGTGGAGCCGGTCACCCTGGTGGATCGCTTCGGCGCCGACCCGCTGCGTCTCGGCTATCTGCTGTGCCTGAACCCTCGTCGTCCGGAGGTCGTCACTCTCTCCGAGAGCCACCTACGCCGCGCCCGGCGCGCCCTCTCCCGCCTCAGCGGCAAACTGCAAGGGCTGGCGGCGATGAGCGAGGAGGCCGGCGGCGGCGCCGCGACGACTTCCGAGAACGCGCCCCAAGGCAGCGACCTCGACCGCTGGATCCTGCAGCGAGCCCAGCGGGCCGCCGAAGGCACCCATGGGCACCTCTTCGCGGGGCGCTATGCCGACGCCGCCGCTCAGCTGCTGGAGCTGGTGGAGGAGATCGCCCGCTACTCCGCGGAGGTCGCCGACCGACGCCGCGGAAACGAAGACAGCGGGAATAGCGGCGGCGCCGAATCCCCGCTGAGTAGCGTCCCGGCTACCCTCGGTGCCCTGGTCTCGGTGCTCCATCGAGGCTTCGAGCCCCTCTGCCCCTACCTCACCGACCGCCTGATGGAGTGGGCCCGAGAGCGCGGCTTCGATCACCACGGCGAGGACCTGCTGCAGCAGGCCTTGGGGTCCCCCCAGGTTCCGGCGCCGGAAGCGCCCACCCCCTCCTGAGCCAACCTCCGCCACTTCCCCACCGGAAGCGCCGCTCGTCCTCGCCCGCGCATTCCGGCGCCTCACCCTTGACGCTCCTTCCAGGGTTGGACACGATGGTCTGACCCTCCTCTTCCTTTTTCCCTTGTGTAGGCCCTTCATGCGGCGAGACGACTCCGAGCTCATCGAGCGCTTCCTCAGCGGCGATCCCAAAACCGTGGAGACGGTGGACGGCTGGATTCGTCAGGCGGCGTGGTCTTTCCGCACCCGCCTCTTCGAGCATTGGGAAGACGTGCTGCAGGACGCTCATCTGGAGCTCACCCGTCTGCTGCGAACGGAGCAATTTCGAGGCGATTCCTCCCTCAAGACCTATCTCTGGAGAGTGGTGAACCACGCCTGCCTCGATCGTGTACGCGCCCTCTCCCGACGCTCGATGCAGGGCCTCGACGGCCTCGAGCACTTCGCCCCGCTGACCTCCGCCCCATTGCAAGGGGGCAAGCAGGAGCTGCGAGACCTGCTGAGCCGAGTCCTGGAACAGACCTCCAAGGATTGCCAAAGATTGTGGAGAATGGTTCTCGATGGCTATAGCTATCGAGAGATGAGCCGGCAAACCGGCGTCGCGGAGGCGACCCTGCGGGTCCGGGTGCTGCGCTGCCGCAAGCGGGCGACGGAAATCCGCGAGCGAATCCTCCAGGAGAGCGAGAATGGGAGCTCCCCCTGAGCGCTCCGGGCCCCAACCCAGCCCTCGGACTCCCGCGACCAGAAACCATCGCAGGCCGAATCCTGCATTTCATTGCTCCACTTGTAACGAAAACCGCAAAGCGCCGCCTACACAGAACATAACGAGACGTCGAGAAAGACGTTCAAGGAATCATCACCCGTCTCGTCGCCACTGAACCTTTTGAATCAACCCTCGCACTCTCGGCCACCCTTCCCCCTCCGCGCCGGCAGCCTCGCCTCTGGACGACCGCCGTCCCCCAGCCAGAATCGATGAAGCACGACGAAGTAAAGCTCGATCTCCCCTGGTACCTCACCGGCTCTCTCGAAGAGTCGGAGCGCCGCAGGGTCGAAGATCATCTCGCCCAAGATCCCGACGTTCGGCAGGAGCTCGAAGAAACTCGATTCGCCGCCGCCGTCTTCGCTTACCACCCCGAGCCTGAAGCCCTGGTGCAGCTGGTCTTCGGCCCACAGGAGAGCCCCTCCAGCGCCTTGGTGCAACGCCACGTCGACGCCTGCGAGCACTGCCAGGAAGAGATCGAGCTGCTGCGCCGCAGCCTACGAGATCTCGAGGCGGAGGAAGGCAAAGCTCTGCACCAGCCTCTCAGCACCCTCGGCCCGGTATCCCCTCCTCGCAGGCGCAGAGCGCGGCGGGAGATGGCCACCACGCCGCGGGATTCCTGGCGCTGGCTCGCTGCCGCCGCAGCGATCATCGCCCTGGTGGCCTCCGCCGGCTGGTTCCGCAGTGCGCAACGCACCACCGACCTCGCCCAGCGGGCGGTGGCCATGGAGCAGCGCATGGCGGGGCTAGACGCCCGCCACCGCGCCGAGGCGGCACACGGCAGCGAGCATCAGCAGCAGATGCTGCAGCGCCTTCGACAGACGGAGCGGGACCTGGTGGCCAGCCGCGAGGCCGGCGCCCGCTGGGAGGCCGAGCTGCGGCTGCTCCAGCAGCGCCAGCTGAGCAGCGCCGGGGCCGTTAGCGTAGAAACCAATACCGCGGTGATCGATCTTTACCCCAGAGATCTCACCCTGCGGGGCGGCGAGAGCGCCGACCTACCGACGGTGGAGCTGGCCCAGGATGCCCGTTTCCTCACCCTGCTGCTGCTGCCGCCGGGAGCCGGCCCCTACGACCTCGAGGTGGTGGACGAGGAGAATCGCTCCCTCGCTACCGCCAGCGGTCTGCTGCAGAGCCCCACCGGAGACGCTGCTCTGACCCTCGCCCTCGACCAGCTTGACTCCGCCCCCAGCGGGCCCCTCACCGTGCGCCTCTATGCTCCCGGCGGCAAGAGCCAGGGTGCCGCGACGGTGGCGGAATATGCCTTTCAGCTGCGCCGCGATAACTGAGCTCAGTTAGCTCTGCTGCCAGCAGCGACAAAGCGCAGGGCTTCGCCATGGATTCGCCTCAGAAGCGAGGCCGCGTGCCGATGGTCACCGGAGGCCGGGGCGGCTCATCATCGAAGGGGTTGCCCCGCTCTTCGACCTCATCGGCCCAGGCCATCAGCAGCTCCGTGAGCTCCCGGGCATTGCGACGCTGACGCCCGGAGGAGAAGGGGTAGCGGGGAGGCTCGACATCCTCCGCCAGCAGCCCTAATAGGGATTTGGCGTCGGGCATCGGCGATCCCACTGAATTGCGGAACTGGATCAGCGTTTCCGTCAGCCCGGCGAGGGCGGAGCGGTAGCGGGCCCAATGGTGGCCATCCCAGGCCATGCGGTCCGTGTCGCGGTCGCCCCCATAAGGCCGACCGAAGCGCTCCGCCAGCTGCTTTCCGGCGCTACGTCCCAAGCCGATCAGCTCGTCGATCACCGCTGAGGGCATGTCGAAATTGAAGCCCCCCTGCTCCGGCTTCAGCCACACCTCGGCATAGCGGTCATTGAAGCCCGGAAAGCGCAGGTAGGCGTGATCGTGCCAATCCTTGGCCGATTTGAAGATCGAGCGCGCAAAGCCAAAGAGATCCGCCGCCGCGGATTCACCGCGGGCAAAGCGGTTCCACAGGTCCAGCACCGCGTCCTGAGGCCGCTGGGGGAGCCACACCGACTCTCCGGAGTCCCGCAGACTCTTGCGCCCCGGCCCCGCTTCCCCCTCAGGGATATATTGCAGATTGATGCCCAGAGTTGGCCACGCGGGGTACAGGGCGTCGAAGCGGTGGATGGGGAAATTGCTGGTGATGCCGCCATCACTGCACCACACCCTCTCGAGCTCCGGCTCGTCGAGATGGTAATTCTTCGCCCACAGGGGCACCGCCGAGAAAAGCCCCGGAAAGCTCAGAGAGAGGCGCGCCGCAACGATCACCGGCAGGCCCGTGGTCGGCAGCGGCAGCTTCCCGCTGCCCTCGAAGGTCTTCGAGCGGAGCCCCTGCGACTCCGTCACGAGAGCATCGACGATGCGCCGGGGAAAAAGACGGCGCCATTCCTCGGGATCGAAGCCGAAGATGGTGGTTTCGAGGGGAAATTCCAGCGGCCGGCCGAAGGTCAGGCTAGTGCTGACACAGCGCAGGTCGATGGAGCGCCGCCAATCGCAGTGGATCCAGCGCTCCAGCTGCGCGGGACGAGGGGCGTTGTGGAGATCCCGAAAGGTCAGCGGCGGATCCTTCGCCGGATCCCGCCCGGCGAGGCGGTCGATGCGCTCCGCCAGCCATTGGGTCAGGGGCTCGGACTCTCCCGGATTGTCATTGGCCATCCCGGAACAAAGACCAAAGCCGTTGTCGCGGATCTGCTTCAGCACCCCCTTACGGCCCAGGAAGAGCCGTCCACCGGTCCACCCACGACGCACACCGTGCCACTGCCGGGACCACCAGCCGGAGTCCTTGCCGGGCTTCTCCTGAAGCTGAAAGAGCCGATCGTAGATCTTGCGAGTGGAGGCATCGGGGCGAAAGAGCTGGCGAAGAGTGTCCCCGGAGGCGAAGGCTTGAGCCAGCTCCTCGAGCTCTTCGAAGCTCTGCAGCGAACCACCCTCGCGGCGACGGCGAAACTCCGCCGCGGCGGCCAGGGTAGCGGCGATCGCCCCGGCAGAGGTGCCGCCGATCCCCACCAGGTGGAACTTCTTGGCGATCTCGTGAACCGCCGAAGGGTAGACGACGCCGCTGGTCACGCCCCCCTTGAGCACCAGATCGCAGCAGCGCTGGATCTCTTCCGGCGCGCTCTGCGCCTCCGGACCATCTACAACCTCTTCGCTCATACCGTCTTTCTCCTCTTTGCGTCGATGCTTACACACTAGACCAGACGGACCAATGCTCTCTCTATCCGTTCGACGCCCTGGCCCTTGAACGCTCGAGTCTGCGGGGCTGACCTGCGGGACGTAGCTCAACGAGCTCCCCCGGCAGAAGAGGAGCAGGAAGAAGAGCGCTGTTGACACGGTGCGACAAGAACCCATAGATTGCCGTCGATATTTTTGTCGCCCCCGCGGCTCCACCCTCCCCCCGGCCCCAATCCACCCCCTTCCTCACTTCTCCTACCCATCTCGAGCCCCCAGACTCGCCGCGCCGTTTCCGGCTTCCCCGCTCGAAGCGACCCGCCAGCGGCTCGATTTACGATCCCCCCAACGCGCTGCCAACGCAGGAGCCTCCCCACCGTGTGGAAAAAGAACCAGCCGAGCTCACCCTCCTCTTCGACCCCCGCCACCAGCGGCGGAGCCGCTAAACCGCAACAGCCCAGCGCCGGCGCCGCCCAGCGCCGCGCTCCCGCCGGCGGCGGCAAGCCCACCTATATCGCTCCCCAGCTGGTGGTCGAAGGCACCGTCTCCGGCAAGGAGGATCTGGTGGTAGAAGGTACCGTAAAGGGCGAGATCCGCCTTCCCGGACAGCAGGTCACGGTGGGCGGAGGCGGCCGGGTGGAGGCCAACATCCACGCTCGCTCCATCGTCGTGGAAGGCGCCGTGAAGGGCAATCTCAAGGGCGAGGAAAGCCTCATCCTGAGAGCCTCCGGTAAGGTGGAGGGCAACCTTTCCGCCCCCACCGTGAACCTCGAGAACGGCGCTCAATTCCAGGGCTCCATCGACATGGGCCAGAAACAGGGCTAAGCCCAGGACCTCGAATTTGTTTTCCAAACTATTTGGCCGCTCCGAAGGAAACCAGGGATCCTCCCTCGACGAAGAGGAACGGCGCCGGAGCCCAGCCCTCGACGAGGCCATCGCCTACGGCGAAGCCCATCAGCCGGAAGACGGCGGGCTGACCCTGCTCGATCTCGGAGCGGCTCACGGCACCAGCCTCGAGTCTTTTGGTCGCCGCGGCCACCGCATTCACGTCTGCGACCTTCTTGGAGGCCTGCGCCGGGACGGTGGCGGCCTGGGGCCTGACCTCGCCACGCCGGAGGTCTTCGGTCCCCGGACAGAGGAGCTCCTGCCGGACCTCAAGACGCCGAAATTCCACATCGGACTACTCTGGGATCTGCTCGACTATCTCCCTCCGGAGACCTTCCCTACTCTCTTTCAGCTGCTGGCGCAGCGCATGGATGAGGGCAGCCACCTGATAATCCAGGTGGGGTATCAGCGCAAGATGCCCGCCCAGCCCCGGATGCAGGAGGTAATGGAGGATCTCAGCCTGAGGGTGCAGAGCGGCGAGCCGCAGATCTCCTGCCCCCGGCACCGCGAGACTCAGATCGGCCGCAGCGCCACTCCCTTTCGGGTGGAGCGCTCCTTCCTGTGCAAGAACGGCCTGATGGAATACCTGATGGTCAGGGGGAGCTGAGGGCGCCGGAGCTTCCAGCTTCCTAGCGCTCTCTCTACCACTGCCTCAGGCGCTGCCGGGGCGGGCCCCCGGCAGCCCCACCCCCGGCGTCGGGCGCTCTCGCAGCACCTCCCGCCGGAAGCGGAAGAGCTCCGCCGGGCGCCCTCCGGTGCCCGTATCCCGCCGGCCGGTGCCCTCCACCAATCCGCCGCGCTCCACCAGTCGGCGGAAGTTCTGCTTGTGCAGACGCATGCCGGAGAAGGCCTCCACCACCCGCTGCAGCCGCAGCAGGGTGAAGGTTTCGGGAAGCACCTCGAAGACCACCGGCCGATACTGGATCTTGCCCCGCAGTCGGCCGAGGGCGGTAGCCACCATACGGCGGTGATCGAGGGCCATCGGTCGCCCTAGCCCCGATTCGGCAGGGCGACGGTCGCGATCCCACGACGCCTCGTCCACCAGCCCCACCTCGTAGAGCAGCTCGTAGCGGGGCAGCACCCGATTGCCGTCCCAGCGGGAGCCTCCGAGACCAAAGGCGATATCCGCCCGCTCCCGTCGCTGGCGCCGGCTCTCCGCGTCGTCCACCGAGGCCACCCAGGCATCGAAACCGGGGATCACCGCGGCGTCGAGCTCCTTCGGCCGCCCTCGGCGCCAATCTTCCCAGGGGAAGTATTGGTAGATCCCCCTCCAGCGGGCACCAGGGCTGCCGGAGGGGGCGCTGTGTCCTACCAGGGCGAGATAGGCGATAGAGATCACCCGCTCCTCGGCCGACTCCACTCCCCGATCCCGATCTCCGAAGGTATAGAGCTGCTCTACATAGCCCAGCTGGAGACCGGTTTGCTCCCGCACCCATTCCCGCAGACCGAGCTCGAGGGTGCGATCCCCGGCGGGATCCAGGGGGCCGAAGGGCAGCGCTTCTACCTCCTCGCCGGGATCCCCGGCGAGGGCGCGCCGAGACACGGTGAGAATGCGTGGCACCTCCTCGGCGACGGCGACGATCACCGCGTGGAGGTCGAGCACGATCTGCCGCCCAGCGTTTCCCGCTCGCGTCATGTCTTTGCCCTCATCCTCAGGCGGCCCTGTCGCCAACAGGGACCATCATTAGGGAGCCCGTCATTGGGAGCCCAGATACTAGGAACACAGATACTAGGAGCCCAGATACTAGGAGCCCAGATACTAGGAGCCCAGATACTAGGAACACAGTGCCGATGCCCGCTGCCGCAGCGCCGAGATGTCCTGCGGAGAGAGAGCCGCCGCCCGCCGCTGGAAGCGCTCCTCGAAACGCTGCTGAAAACGCCGAGCGACCTGAGCCAGCGGAGGATCTTGGCCGCGCTCCCGCAGGATTGAGGTCATCTCCACCGCCGGGAGCCCACAGGCGACGATGGAGCGAAAGAAGTCGAGATCGGTGGAGACGTTGAGGGCAAAACCGTGGGTAGTGAGCCAGCGGGAGAGGTGGACGCCGATGGAGGCGATCTTGCGATCCCCCACCCAGACGCCGATCCGCTCCTTCCCCTCGCCCGGATGAGCCACGATGTTGTAGCTCTCTAGGGTGTCCACCAGGATCTCCTGGAGATCCCGCACGTAACGCCGGATGTCTCGGCGATCCGGAGAGAGATTGAGGATCGGATACCCCACCAGCTGCCCGGGACCGTGGTACGTCACCTGCCCGCCGCGGTCCGTCGCCTCCACGGTAACGCCGTGGCCCCGCAGCCAGGCCTCGTCCGCCAGCACGTCTCCGCCGTCCGCCGATCGCCCCAAGGTGAATACCGGATCATGCTCCAGGAGCAGAAGGTGCTCTTCGCCCTTTCCCTCCTTGAGGCGCTGCCGCAGCCAGCGCTGCAGCGCGAAAGCCTCCGCCCAGGGCATGCGCCCGAGATAGCCCCAGCGCAGTGTTCTGCCGACCGAGGTTCTGCCGACCGAGGCTTGATCTACCGAGCTGATCTGCGTAGAAGGCTCCCCTTCCCCTTCGCCAACAAGGTTCACCGAGGACGAACCTGGGGACTGATCGCTGGGAGAAAGGCTACTGGAGCGGCTACCAGAGGAGATGCTGTGGGGGGCTGAGGTGCTCACCCACTCATCCTATCGAATCTGCCGCCGTCGGCAGCCTCTGCGCCGTCCAGGCAGCTCTTCACCCTAGACCTCCTGAAGCGGACTCTCCACGCTCTACCAGCCACACTTCAAGCCCTTCAGATGCGAAATCTTCTTCCGGCTCTGATTCGCCCAAAAGCGATGGGCAAAAAAAAAGCGCGGAGCCCTGCGATGGGGTCCGCACATACCAAGGGTCCACTTACGGTAGGGGAGTGCAAAACCCCCTAGGGGTCGGGACAACATGCTCAAAAAAAGTCGACTTTTTTCTTGACCCCTCGCCGCGCCCTTGATCTAGGCCTCGTGCAGCGACGAACTTCACCGGCCCTCGGCGCGAAGCTCGCGCTACCGAGCTTTCGAGGAATAGCGCGACTCCGGGGCTAGAGAGTCAAGGCTGGAGAGCCAGCAGATATTGCCGCAAGCTATCTAGAACGAGGCATCTAGAACGAGGCATCTAGAACGAGAGCCCGACACCGGATTCGGCATCGGGCTCTCTAGAACCTCGGTCGCAGAGACGGCGGGGCCATCGCGAGGTTCAGCGGCGGAGCGCTATTACCGCTCTCAGCTTCCGAGACTCTCCAGCTCATCCCAGGACGAGCTCTGCAGGGACTCCTTGATCTGCATCATGAAGTAATCCGCCTTCTCCCCATCGACGATCCGGTGATCGAAGGTGAGGGCGAAGTAGCAGCGCTGGCGGATCGCCAGGGCGTCGAGGCCATCGGGCCCGGTGACCACCGCCGGGCGCTTCTCGATGGTGCCAATGCCGAGGATCGCCACCTGCGGCTGATTGATGATCGGCGTCCCGAAGAGAGATCCGAAGACCCCGGGGTTGGTGATGGTGAAGGTGCCGCCCTGCACATCCCCTGGATCCAGTCGCTTGCTGCGGGCGCGATCCGCCAGGTCGTTGGCGGTCTGCGCCAGACCGGTAATGCTGAGGCGGTCGGCGTGGCGGATCACCGGCACGATGAGGCCGCGATCGAAGGCCACCGCCATCCCGAGGTTGATGTCCTTCTTGAACACGATGTTCTTGCCGTCCACCGCGGCGTTGAGCTCCGGATAGGCCTTCAAGGCCCCGGCCACCGCCTGGAAGATGAAGGGCATGAAGGTGAGCTTGGTACCGTTGGCCCGCTGGAAGGCCCCCTTGACCCGCTGCCGCAGCGCCGCCACCCGGGTCAGGTCCACCTCGAAGACGGTGGTGACGTGGGCGGAGGTCGCCTTGGAGTAGGTCATGTGGGCGGAGGTCAGCTGGCGGATGCGGGACATCGGCTCGATGACCACGTTCTCCCCGGGCTGGTAGGCGGCGACGTGGAAATCCCCCGCCGGGCGCGCCGAGGGGGCCGGAGCGGCGGCCGCCGGAGTCGCCGGAGCCGAAGCAGCAGTGCCCGAAGCAGCGACGGGGGCAGCCGAGAGCCGCTCCGCCCCTCCGCCGTCCAGGAAGCTCAGCAGATCCGCCTTGGTCACCCGACCGTGAATGCCGGTGCCCTCCACCGCGCCCAGCACGGTGTTCAGATCCAGGCCGCGCTCGGCGATGATCTTGCGAACCACCGGACTGGAGCGACGCGCGACGCGCTCCTCCAGGGATTGCTCTCCTCCGGCCTCCACCGCCGGTTCTTCCGCCGAGGGCGACGCCGCCGCAGCGGCCGCCGGCTCCACATTAGCGGCATCAGACCCCGCCGAAGGGGCATCTCCAACGGCCTCTCCCTCCTCACCGATGAGGGCCACCACCTTGCCCACCTCCACCACGTCGTCGACGACGTGGAGGATCTTCAGCAGCTTGCCGGCGGCGGGGCTGGGAATCTCCGCGTCCACCTTATCCGTCGCCACCTCGAAGATGACCTGCTCTCGCTCCACCGTGTCGCCTTCCGCGACCAGCCAGCGGGTGATGGTTCCCTCGGCGATGGATTCGCCCATCTGGGGCATCAGCACTTCAGTAGCCATGGGGTATCTCGCTCCCGTCGATCTCGACTCTGGGTAGGCCTAGGGTTCTGGCTAGGCCCAAGGGGAAGGTGGCGCGTTCAATTGAGCTCCGAACACGGGGCTCAGGGCCAGGGGTGGGTAGATTGGATAGTGAAAGCTTCGGGTCCGAGATTCAGCACCCTAGGCTCCGGAATCGAAGCTCCGGAACCCAAGCTCCAGAAACTCGGGAGGAAGCTCAGCTCAGATATGAATCGGCGCACCGTGGGCGGCGTGGGCCGCCTCCGCCACCGCTTCCGACAGGGTCGGGTGAGCGTGGATGGTGCGCAGCAGCTCTTCGTTGGTGGACTCCACCTGGAGCGCCACGCAGGCCTCGGCGATGAGGTCCGTCGCCCGGGCGCCGACGATGTGAACGCCCAAGAGCTCGTCGTATTGGGTATCCCTCACCACCTTGACGAAGCCCTCGGTCTTGCCGAGGATCGCCGCCTTGCCGAGGGCCGTCAAGGGGAACTTCCCGGTCGCTACGGCGTAGCCCTGCTCCTTGGCCTGGGCCTCCGTGAGACCGACGCTGGCCACCTCGGGGTCGCAGTAGGTGCACGCCGGCACCTTGTTGTAGTCGAGGGGACGAGCCGCCTCGCCGGCGATGTGCTCTGCCGCCAGGATGCCCTCGGAGGATGCGACGTGGGCCAGCCACGGGGTGTTGACCACGTCGCCGATGGCGTAGATGTGGGGCACCGAGGTGCGCATGTACTCGTCGACCTCGACGTAGCCCCGCTGATCCACCGCCACGCCGACGGAGTCCAGACCGATATTGCCGGAAACCGGCGCCCGGCCCACCGCCACCAGCAGCTTGGCGACCTGGAGGGTCTCGGTCTTCTTCGGCCCCTCGAGGGTGAGAGCCAGCCCCGATTCCGTCGTCTCCACCTTCGCCAGCTTGGTATCCGCGCGAACGTCGATACCCTTCTTCTTCAGGATCTTGCCCAACCCCTTGGAGATCTCTTCGTCCTCCAGGGGCAGCACCCGGGGAAGCATCTCCACCAGGGTGACCTTCGAGCCGAAGGCGCGATAAATCGAGGCGAACTCGGTGCCGACGGCGCCGGCGCCGAGCACCACCAGGGATTCCGGAACCTCCTGGAGCTGCAGGATGTGGTCAGAGTTCAGGATCCGCTCACCGTCCGCCGGGGCGAAGGGCAGCTCCCGGGGCACCGATCCGGTGGCCAGCAACACGTGCCGCGCGCCGTAAGCGGTGCTCTCGCCATCCGCATCCACGGTGACCTCATGGGGTCCGGTGAGCCGACCAAAGCCGTGAATACCGGTGATGGAATTCTTCTTCAGCAGGTACTCGATGCCCCGGGCGTTCTTGGCCACGATCTTGTCTTTGTGGCGATGGGCGCCGGGCAGATCCAGCTCCGGCGCGGGAACAGAGATGCCGAAGGTCTTGGCGCGGCGAATCTCGTCTAGCAGCTCGGCAGTGTGGAGCAAAGCCTTGGTGGGAATGCAGCCGCGGTGAAGGCAGGTGCCGCCGTATTTGGGGTCCTTCTCCACCACCGCCACCGAGAGCCCGAGCTGGGCACCGCGAATGGCGGCGACGTAGCCTCCGGGGCCGCTGCCCAGGACGATGAGGTCGAATTGCTTTGAGGACATCGATCAAGCTCTCCGTGGGCCTGCATCGGCTTTCTTGCGTCGGTTTTCCGGAGGATGCAGCGGCTGCCGAAGGCGCAGCGCGGCGAAGCGAAAACCGCGGGGATCCCGTCCTTCCCAGGATTGGGAACGGATTTGCGGGGTCCGCCGAATGCGTAGACGTTACGAGGAAGAGGAAGGAGCGGAATTCGGGGGCGAATCGGGAATCGCCGCAGAGGCCGGAATGAGGGTGGATGAGTCCAGCGCCACCGGCTTGAGGCGTCCGCGATCCGTCTTCTCCAGGCGAGCCACCGGAACCTCCGGATCATGCTGGAAGAAGCAGAGCCAACCCTCGTCGTGGGCCTGGGGCAGCCAACGCTGCTTGTTGGCGAGGGTCTGCAGAGGAAGCAGATCGTATCCCATGATCCAGGGGAAGGGTACGTGAGCCGAGGTAGGGATCAGATCTGCCCAGAAGACGCCCTGGGCTTCGGGACCGCCGCCGTCGAAGCGCACGATGCACATGGATTCGTTGTGCCCCGGCACTCGAATCGCCCGCACTCCGGGGATCGGCTCCGCCTCGGCGTCGAAGAGTCGGACCTGATCGGCCTCGAAGAGAGGCTCCCAATTGCGCGGATCGTAACTCGCCCGATCCCGCTGATTGGGGGATCGAGCGTGGGCGGCCTCCCCGGCCTCGATCCAATAGGTGGCGTTGGGGAAGGTCGGCACCCACCCCTCGCCTTCGGAGCGGGTATTCCAGCCACAATGGTCGAAGTGGAGGTGGGTCAACAGCACGTGGGTGATGTCTTCCAGGGCGATGCCCGCCGCCTGCAGCTGCTGCGGCAGTCGCTGGGCTCCCTCCTCGAGACCGAAGATAGAGCGGAATTTCGCATCGCCCTTATCGCCGATACCGGTGTCGATGAGCAGCAGATCCTCCCCCCGCCGCACCAGCGGGCAGTGGGTGATCATCTGAATCCGGTTGAGCTCGTCCGCCGGTTTGACCTTCGACCACAGGGGCTTCGGCACCACGCCGAACATCGCGCCGCCGTCGAGCTTGAAGCCACCGTCGTTGAAGAGCTGGATCTGCAATTCGCCCAAACGCATAGACGCCTAGCTTACACGATCCGACGAGGACTCGCGTCGCCCCAACCCATCCCACCAACATCGCTTCGAGAAGGCTCGCCCATCGCGATATTGTGGGCCCTGCTATGCCCCCATCTACTCCTTTTCCAGCGAGCTCCCAGAAGAGCCTCACGGAAAGCTTCACCGAGAGCTCCCCGGAAACCCTCCGCTCCCCCTCACCGCCGGACCTCGCCGTGGTGCTCAGCGGCGGCGGCGCCCGCGGAGCGTACCAGGTGGGCGTGCTGCGGGGCATCGCCCGGCGCTTCCCCCGCCTGCGCTTCCCGATCGTCACCGGAGTGTCCGCCGGGGCCATCAACGCCGCCTTTCTCGCCTCTCACCCCGGCTCGGTGGAAGAAGCCACCGAAGAGCTGACTCAGCTGTGGCGCAACCTGGAGGTGAAGCACGTCTTCCGCACCCACACCTCCTCGATGGCCGCCTCGATGATGCGCTGGGCGCTGCGCCTCAGCAGCGGCGGCTCGGCGCTGGCCCCCACCACCCGCGGACTGCTGGACACCGCGCCCCTCCACCAGCTGCTCAAGCGCGCTATCCCCACCGTGGACGGCGTGATGGAGGGGGTGCGGCGCAACCACCAGCAGGGCAAGCTGCGGGCCCTCGCCCTAACCACCATCGACTGGAATTCCGGCTGCACCGTGACCTGGGTCGAGGGAGAGGAGATCAGCACCTGGGAGCGGCCGAATCGGGTGGGCCGCCGCTGCCGCATGACCCTCGAGCACGTGATGGCCTCCTCCGCGCTGCCGCTGGTCTTTCCCGCCACCCGGCTGGCCGGCTCCTGGCACGGCGACGGCGGCATTCGCCTCTCCGCTCCCCTCTCCCCCGCCATTCATCTCGGCGCGCGGCGCATCCTGGTGATCTCCAACCGCTATCAGCGCAGCGCCGAAGAGGCCCAGGCCCCGGTGATCCTCGGCTATCCCCCTCCGGCCCAGATCATCGGCAAGCTGCTGAACTCGATCTTCCTGGATCTCGTCGACCAGGACGTCGCCCGACTCACCAACATCAATCAGCTGGTGGCGAGAGTGCCGCCGGAGCATCGCGGCCGCTTCCGCCTGCTGGATACCCTGGTCATCCGCCCCTCTCGGGACCTCGGCCGCCTCGCCGCCGACTTCGAGGCGCAGCTCCCCGGCACCCTGCGCTTCATTACCCGCAGCCTCGGCACCCGGGAGACCTCGAGCCCAGATTTCCTCAGCCTGCTGCTCTTCGAGCCGGGCTACCTGAGGCGCCTGATGGAGATCGGTGAGGAGGATGCGGAGACGGCGCTGGAGCCGTTGACGGAGCTCCTGGAGTCAGGGCCCAGCGCGCCCGTCAACTCAGCAGCGAACACGGGAGCTACCGGGAGAGCGAACCCGGTAGACGAGAAAGAGCCGAGCTCCGGTGACGAGCCTCCGCTGGAAGAGCACTCCGAAGACGACCACAAGCGAGAACGGGCTGCCTCAGCAGGCGACGACTGATAAGCTCCGAAACAGGCGCGACAGCAGTCGAAAGGCCGGAGCTAAACAGCCTGCGACAGACTCTTTCCCCGGCAGCCCGCTCAGCGCAAACCACGCTCTCACCTTCCTCATCTCAGCATTCTCCCTCCAGGCCCGCTCCCCGTGGGCCTCGCTCCCGGTGAAGGCGTGTCTCTCGATCTGCGCCCTTCCCCTTGCCGTAGGGCAGAGCGAAGAGCCCCCCGGTAGCGCTCTCCCTCATCGCTGCGGACGCGCTTTTTCCCGCCGCGATCCAGCTTCCGCCTTTTCCAGCCTTTCCCCATAGATCCAGGCAAGACCTCATCATCCAACCCCCGCAGATCACTGATCAGGAGAATCGAGCCCATGCAGGAGATCGGTTACGACCGCCCGCTCTTTGTCCAGCCCTTCGACCATCGCGGTAGCTTCACCAAGAAGTTCTTCGGCCTTCAGAGCCCGCCGGCCCTGAGCGTCGGGGACGACCAGCGCAACCGCATCTCCGAGGTCAAGGGATTGATCTACCGGGGCCTGCAGCGAGCCATCGAGCTGGGCGTCGCCAAAGAGCACGTCGGGGTCTTGGTGGACGTAGAGTGGGGACTGCACGTCATCCACCAGTCGCGCCAGGACGGGATTCCGCTGGCGATCTGCGTCGAGCGCAGCGGCCAGCCGATCTTCGACTTCGAATACGGCAGCCGCTGGCAGGATCACCTGCGCTTGTTCAAGCCGGAGATCGTCAAGTGCCTGGTGCGCTGGCACCCCCATGACGACGCAGCGACGAATCGCGAGCAGGGCGCGCGCTTGGCGGCTCTCTCCGAATACGTCCATGACGGCAACGATCATCACCTGATGTTCGAGCTGCTGGTGCCGGCCCTCACCGATGAGGAGAAGGCCATGGGCAGCCGCTACGACCATGAAGTGCGCCCCCAGCGCATGATCGAGGCGATCCACCAGATTCAGGATCAGGGCGTGGAGCCGGATATCTGGAAGATCGAAGGCCTGGAGACCCGTGAACAGGCAGAGCAGGTGGCCGCCGCCTGCCGCAACACCGCCGAGCGCGCCACCGTCGGCTGCATTCTGCTGGGCCGCGGCTCCGACAAGGAGCAGGTGCACAAATGGCTGCGGGTGGCCGCCCCGGTGCCCGGCTATATCGGCTTTGCCGTCGGGCGCACCAACTTCAGTGACCCGGTGAAGGCCTTCCTTGCGGACCCCAGTCAGCAGGAAGCCTCGATCCAGGCCATCGCCGAGAACTACAAAGGCTGCGTCGACGTGTGGCTGGAGGCCGCCGGCTAAGGCGAGCCTCATGGGCCCTCGGCGGCCCTACCTCTCCCTTCTCGCTCGTTCGAGATCCGGAGATCGCAAAATTCGGAGGCCTCACCAGCGCCCGCCTTCCCGGCGGGCGCTCTTTATTTTGTAGAAGAAAGCGTGTGGGAAAGAGCCTTCTAACGACAGGCAGCTACCGCCAAAGGGGCGCCGCCGCCCTCAGCTACGCCAGGAGATATCGAAATGCAGCTCGGCAGCGCTGGGCATCCCGTTGCTGTAATTCCGCTCTACCACCTCGACGTCCCGCCCCCCCACCGCCTCGAGGGCGTAGGTGATCCATCCGCTGGCTACCGGAGCGACATGGCGCAGACTGCCGAGCCGCTCCACTCGACACACTCCTCGACCTTCTCCCTCCTGGGATGACTGCACCTGGACAGAAATCCCGCTGAAGTACATCCCCCACAGCCGGGGCAGCGCATCGAAGATTCGGTCTGGGGACGCCAGCAAAGCGAGAAAGACCCGGTAGACGCTCTTCAGGTGATCCGCCGCCACGTAGCGCCCGTTCTCCGCCATCGCAATCTCGAAGCCCGCCCGATCTCCGTGGTGAGCGACCTCCAGAATCGCCTGCCACAGCGAATCGATCGCCTCGATCGGATACCAGCTCGGGCCGAAGGCTGTCCCCACGACTTCCCGTAGCTCCTCATTGAGGCTAGCGAGAACTCGCTGATAGGTCACTGCATCGTAACGCTGTCTGGCCCACCGCAGAGAAGACGAGAGTCCAGTGCCCTTCACGCAGGGGGCAGGGGATTCGACGACGGGCGGACTCACAAAAAGGGTATCCAGCATTCATTCTCCCGGAATCAGGCTGCATCATCGTTTCAAGATGTTCGAAGCTAAGACTCGAGTCATGCTCTCTGTGGGAACAAATATCTCGAGGAATGAACAGAGATTCGGCGAAGGTCAGACTCACAGAACCGGGCTGATTGGGGGCTCCCGACTCCAAACCGGCGACCCCGTCCCGCCATCACGCATTGGCGAAGCCCGGAGTTGAAGGTCCAAAGTCGACGATCGAAGAATGAACTGTGAAGTGGATCGCCTACTACGAAACCTAGTTTCCCGAGAGCGTAATCTCTCGCTAAGAAATCCTATTCTTGACGCCCGGCCTCGAGACGAGTCAAGTCTCGCGAGACCACAAGCTCTCCGCCTCAGTCACCGCGCTGCCCTTCTGCCGGCGGCACCGGCTTTCCGTCCTCCCCTAATCCCAGAGTTGAAAGGATGCGCTGAATGTAGGTCCTCGTTTCCCGGTAGGGCGGCACTCCGCTGTATCGATCCACCGCGCCCTCCCCCGCGTTATAGGCCGCCAACACGTGCAATAGGCGACCGTCGAAGCGATCGATGAGAAAGCGCAAATAGGCGGTTCCCGCCTCCAGATTCCGCCGAGGATCAAAGAGCTCGTGCTCGGCGACCCCAAAGCGGTGAGCGGTCGCCGGCATCAGCTGCATCAGGCCGCGGGCCCCTTTGACCGAGACCACCCGCGGGCGGAACGAGCTCTCGTGGCGAATCATCGCCGCCACCAGCGCCGGGCTGAGATCCCGCTGCCGGGAGAGCTCCCAGATCAGCTCACCGTAGGGAGTCTCGGGCTTCGGCGAGTTCTCGTCGAAGCCTAAGTCGAGCTCGCGGGCCTCTTCCGGAGGGGGCTCCTCCACCTCTACGATCTCGTCATCGACGATCCTCTCCACCAATCTCATCGGCAGCGTGACGCGCCCCCCCTCGGCGAGCTCCAGATGGATTCGATCGTCCACCACCTCGTAGGCGGAGACCTTGAAGAAGCGCTCGTTGGAGAGCACCACCAGCTCTGCTTCCAGAGGGGCAGGTAGGCCGATGGTGACTACCAGGATAACGACTGCCAGCCCGGAGAGCAGGCTCCACCGGTCGGAAGGTCGCCGGTAAGCCAGGAGTGAGCGGCAAATCAGTGATGGAGCGGTGCAATTCATCGCGGCATAGCGAGATGGCGAGCCCACAGCGGGCCCGTCATCCCTAGATTCTCTCTCCATTCTTTACGCAGCAGGGGCAGCCATTGTCCAAGGCCATACCGGCTCCAGGCTCAGCCGTCGAGCCGCTACCCCCACCCTTACTCTTCAGCCGAATCTCAGCTCAACTCAGCCAAAAGATCTCGAAGTGCAGCTCTTCGGGATCGTAAACGCCCAGGCGGTAATTCTTTTCCTCCACCTTCGGACTGCGGGCTCCCACCATGTCCAGAGCGTAGGTCAGCCAGCCGCAGATCACCGGCGCGATGTGCCGCACTCCCTCCAGGCCTCGAGCTCGGCATCGAGCCCACCCTTCCTTGGGATCGGGGACCTCCGGCTCCACGTCGATTTGGTGAAAGTAGGTCTCGCCAAAGCGCGGCAGCGCCTTCACCAGGCGAAGGGGAGAGGAGAAGAGCGTCAGATAGACCCGATAGATGGAGCCGAGGTTGTCCGCCGCGATGTAGCGTCCGTTCTCGACCATCGCCGCCTCGAAGCTACTCTGCTGCTGCTCCAGCGAAAGGGAGCCGTAGGCCACTTCCCGCACGCCGTCCCACAGCGAATCCACCACTTCGATGGGGTACCAGGTGGGGGCGATGATGTTGCTCAAATCGAGGGAATGACCAGTCCCGAAGCGTTCGAGGATCCGGCGATAGGTGCTCGCGTCGTAGCGATGCCGGATCCAGTTTCGAGTCGAGATGAGCCCGGTACCTCGCACCTGGGCCCCGAGCTTCGAAGGGGTCGCCTGCGGCGAGAGGGTGGCGCTGAAGGGGTCGCTGATCATGAAGAGTTCTCGTGAGCCCTGTGGTCCAGGGCTGAAAGTCGAGGGAGGTCGCTGGAAGAAGAGCCGTCCGAAGGCAAGAGCCCTCGAAGCAGGCCATCCGAGAGCAGCAGTCGAGGCTAAGGAGCCAGTCGACCGAGGAGCCAGTCGACCGAGGAGCCAGTCGACCGAGGAGCCAGTCGACCGAGGAGCCAGTCGACCGAGGAGCCAGTCGACCGAGGAGCCAAACGTTAGCAGCAGGCAGCCGCCGCCGGGCATTCTTGCCGCGAAGGGCTGCTCGTATTCATCTCGTCCTAGGGATACCTAGCTCTTGGGATTTGTTATCTAACCCAGAGTTCGTCGGCCGGGCTGGATTGGACGCAGGCGGTCTACGGCATCTCGGGCAGCAACCGGGCATCTTGGGGCCCCACCCTTCAAAATCGAACCTGGAGCCATCGGCGCCGGGATCCCCCCGGGTGCAGCGGCAAACCTAGGCGCGGGGATGGAAGCGGTCGTAAAGGGACCGCATTCGATGTTGGTGGATGTGGGTATAGATCTCGGTGGTGGCGATATCGCTGTGGCCGAGCATCGCCTGGACCGCCCGTAAATCGGCACCGTATTCCAGCAAGTGGGTCGCGAAGCTATGGCGCAAGACGTGGGGAGAGACCTGCTCAAGCCCCAGGGGACGAGCGTAGCCCTTGAGGATCTTCCACAGGCCCTGGCGGGTCAGGGGGCGGCCCCGCTGATTGACGAATACGGTGCCGTGGCGCAGGTGCCGGACGAAACGAGGCCGGGCGGTGCTGAGATAGCGACGCAACCAGAGGTCGGCGCTCTCTCCCAGCGGTACGGCGCGCTCCTTCGAGCCCTTTCCGGTGACCACAAGGTAGTCCACCACCGGGACTCGAGGCCCCGCCGACAGCTCGGCCTTCGGCCCCTGACTCTGGAATGAGGCGCCATCACGATCCGCGGACCGCAGCGGCTCCGCGATGCCCCGCAGCTGCTCGAAGCCGAGAGCTACCAGCTCGCTCACCCGCAATCCCGTAGCGTAGAGCACCTCGATCATCGCCCGATCCCGCAGCCCGGCATCGGCGCTGACATCCGGGGCCGCCAGCAGGTCCTCCACCTGCCCCTCGGTGAGCACCTTCGGCAGGGGCCGCCCGGCCCGCGGTCGCTCCAGGTGCTGGGAGGGATCATCCTCCCGCTGGCCAACGAAGACCAAGAAGCGATAGAAGCCCCGCAGCGAGGAGACGGCGCGGTGCACGCTGCGGGGCGAGAGTCCCTGGCGGCTCAAGGAGCGCACCGTATCGGCGAGCTGCTGCCGGCTCACCGTCAGGGGATCCGCCCCCTGCTCCACCAGCTGCTGGCCGACCCGCAGCAGATCCCGACCGTAGGCCTCCACGGTGAGCGCCGCCAGGCGGCGCTCGGAGGCCAGGTGATCCAGGTAGCGATCGATCCATCGGCGCCACGGCGGCAGAGCCCTGGCGTTGCGGCGAGCGGGGTTTGGCTCTCTCTGGTCAGACACCCTTCCGTTAGCCCCCGCCGCCGGCTTCGGCCCGCGGCAGCAGAGCCCGAACTTCGTCTTCCCCCAGTACCCGGTCGGCGCTTTTCGCCCGCTCCAGGATCTTCGCCACGGTAGCTTCCGGCGCCTCCAGCCCCCGCGCCGTCAGCCAGTAGTTGACGTTGGCCACCCCGCTGCTGGGCCCGATATCTACCCGCTGACGACGCCCGACGAGGCTCGCCGGGATGGAGGAATAGACCAGATCCTCCAGCTCCTGCTGCCCGCGCCGTCGGGCCTTGAGCAGGGCGGCGGCGTGGACCCCGGTGGCGGTCCGAAACGCGTCTTCTCCCAGCACCGGGTAGGAAGACGGGATGGGGACCTCCATGCTCCGGGACACCAGCCGACAGTACCGAGGCAGCGATTCCAGATCCCGCTGCCCCCAGCCCTCGAGGCGAAAATTCACCAAGAGCTGATCCATCGCCGCGTTCCCCGCCCGTTCCCCGATCCCCAGCCCCGTGCCGTGGAGGCGGTGAGCGCCGGCCCGGGCGGCGGCGAGGCTATTGGCCACCGCCAGCCCACGATCGTTGTGGCCGTGCCAGTCGACGGGCACCGCGCAATCCGCCGCCGCCAGCTCGCGGTGCAGGAAACGAACCAGCTCCGCGGCGCCCTCCGGGGTTGCCGCCCCCACCGTATCCGTCACGCAGACCGCCCGGGCACCGGCCCGCACCGCCTCGAGATAGAGCCGAGCGACGTGCTGAGGCTTGGCCCTCACCGTATCCTCGGTGACGAACATCACCTCCAGCCCCAGGGAGCGAGCGTAGGTCACCGCTTCGCCGGTGCAGCGCAGGAGGTAATCCAGGTCCCAGCCCTGCAGGTGCTGGCGAATCGGGCTGGACCCAATGAAGCAATCCGCCACCACCCCGTGGCCGGCGCGCTGAACCACCTCCGCCACCGCCTCGATATCTCCTTTGACGGTGCGCGCGGCACAGGCGGTCTCGAGGTCGAGGCCCGCAGTGACGACCTCCTGAGCCAGCAGGGCTGAATCGCTGGAGGCTCGCGCCCCGGCCACCGGCATGCCGATATTCACGCGATCGATCCCCAGAGCCACCATGCAGTGCAACAGCTCGATCTTCTCCCCCGGGCTCGGAGTGCGCACCGAGGAGCTCTGCAGCCCGTCCCTCAGGGTTTCGTCGTTGAGGGCTACGGATGCCGGTTGCCGGCTCTCCAGGCCCTGATCTCCGGCCTGCGCCGGGAGCTGCCTCGGGTCCTGATGCTGCCCCCAGTCGTAGACCAGAGAACGGGCGGGAGGGCCTGGCGCAGCGCTCCCCGGCAGGTCTTTGCGCCCCTTAGACACCGGCCGCCTCCGTCACCTCCAGCCGCTCCAGCACCGCTGCCGAGACCTCTTCGGTAGACGCTGAGCCGCCGAGCTCCGGCGTCCGCGGGCCGAATTGCAGCACCTCCACCACCGCCTGGTCGAGGGCCCGGGCCGCCGCCTGGTGCCCGTTGACGGCGAGCAGGAGGGCCGCCGACAGCAGCGTCGCGCTGGGGTTGGAGATCCCCTGGCCGGCGATGTCCGGCGCGGAGCCGTGAACCGGCTCGAAGAGGCCCGGCCGGCCGGGATGCAGGCTGGCGGAAGGGGCGAGGCCGAGACCTCCGGCGAGGGCGGCTCCGAGATCGCTCAACACGTCCCCCAGCAGGTTCGGCGCCACCAGCACGCCGAAGCGCTGCGGCGCCATCACCATCTCCGCGGCGACGGCATCGGCATAGGAAGCACGGGCGTCCACCTGGGGGAACTCTTGCGCCAGTTCGCCGAACACCCGGCGCCACAGGCCGTGCCCGTGACGCACCGCGTTGGCCTTGTCGGCGAGGCAGAGGGGAGCTCCCCAGCGCGTCGCCTGCTGAAAGGCGGCCCGCAGGATGCGCTCGACGCCAAGGCGGGTGTAGACCGCCTCCTGGATCGCCACCTCGTGCCCCCCGCCGCCGTGGAGCCGCCCGCCGACGTTGGCGTAGAGGCCCTCGGTATTCTCCCGAAAGATCGCGAAGGCGACATCCGCCGGGCCTCTGCCCTTGAGCACGCCGAGCTCTTCCGCCATCAGCCGAACCGGTCGATAGTTGAGGTAGAGGTCGAGGCCGAAGCGCAGACCCAGCAGAATCTCCTCGGCGTGGCGATGATCCGGCACTCGAGGATCCCCCAGGGCACCGAGGAGAATTCCGTCGGCCTCCCGACGCAGCTGCTCGATGGCCCCCGCCGGCAGGGTCTCGCCGGTTGCCAGGTAATGCTCCGCGCTCCACGGCCGGGTCGATAGGCGCAGCTCGAAGTCGAAGCGCCGCGCCAGCACTTCCAGCGCCTTCACCGCAGGCCTCACCACCTCGGGGCCGATACCGTCCCCCGGGACCACCACCACTCGCAAAGGAGACGCCGGATGCGGGGCGCAAAAGCTCGGCGCAACGTCATAGAAGGAAATCAAAACCGCGGCTCCCAGCTAGTGTTCCTCAATCAGAGCTTCGCGAATTTACTCAAAAGAATCGCTGGATGCTAGCACGGTGCACCTTGCGCCGCGACGGGTCCCCATGATGGGATCGGTGGGCTCTGAAAGACCTCCAGGCTGTCGCGGGAAGACCACCGTCGAGACGGGAAAGGCTCGCCGCTGCACCGATATCTCCGCCTTGGCAACTGCGCCTTGGCACCTTCCCATGGGCGCCTCCCCGAGATGGCTTCCGCTCCCCTAGCTATCCCTGATGCTCTTCCATTGGAGACCCTGACGCCATGAATGAAGCCGCCGCCCACAGCGCTCCCCTGATCACCAACGACGCCGTGATCCTCGGCCTGCTGATGGGCATCCTGGCGCTGGTCTTCGTCACGTCTCACAGCGCCAACCCCCGCTGGAAGCGCTTCTACACCATCTTTCCTTCGCTGCTGCTGTGCTACTTCCTGCCTTCGCTGCTGACTCTCTTCGGCATCATCGATCCCGATACTTCGAATCTCTACTTCGTCTCCTCCCGCTATCTGCTGCCGGCTAGTTTGGTGCTGCTCACCCTAAGCGTCGATCTCAGGGCCATCGCCGGTCTCGGCTCCAAAGCGGTGATCCTCTTCTTCACCGGCACCCTCGGCATTCTCATCGGCGGCCCCCTGGCGGTGCTCCTGGTCGGCACCATCTCCCCGGAGACCATCGGCGCCGACGGCCCCGACGCGGTGTGGCGCGGCCTGACCACCGTCGCCGGCTCGTGGATCGGCGGCGGCGCCAACCAGACCGCGATGAAGGAGATCTTCGAGGTCGGAGACGAGATCTTCTCCGCCCTGATCGCCGTGGACGTGATCGTCGCCAACATCTGGATGGCGGTGCTGCTCTACGCCGCCGGGCGCTCCAAGGAGATCGACGCCCGCACCGGTGCCGACACCTCCGCCATCGAGGTGGTGAAGGAAAAGGTCGAGGCCTACCGCGCTCAGGTTTCCCGCATTCCCAACCTCACCGACCTGATGGTGCTGCTGGCGGTCGCCTTCGGCGTCACTGCCCTCGGCCACGCGGTGGCGGATCTTCTCGCCCCCTGGCTCCACGAGGTGGCCCCGGTGCTCGACCGCTACTCGCTGACCAGCAAATTCTTCTGGCTGGTGGTGGTGGCCACCACCGGCGGCCTCTTCCTCTCCTTCACCAAGGCCCGCCAGCTAGAGGGCGTCGGGGCCTCGCGGGTGGGCTCCGCCTTCCTCTACGTGCTGGTGGCCTCCATCGGCATGAAGATGGATCTCACGGCGATCCTGCGCCACACCGAGATGTTCGTCATCGGCCTGGTCTGGATGGCCTTCCACGCCACGCTGATGATCCTCGTCGCCCGCTGGATCAAGGCGCCGGTGTTCTTCATGGCGGTGGGCAGTCAGGCCAACGTCGGCGGCGCCGCCTCGGCCCCCATCGTCGCCAGCGCCTTCCACCCCTCCCTCGCCCCGGTGGGCGTGCTGCTGGCGGTGCTGGGCTACGTGGTGGGCACCTACGCCGCCTACGCCTGCGGCCTGCTGATGCGCGCCGCCAGCCTGAATGTTGTCGGCTGATCCGCGGCTCCCGCGGACCGCGCTGTAGGGGCTCCATCCCTGATCAAAGAATCAGCGCCCGGAATTTGAGCAGAAAGAAGCCCTCGCGCCATCGCGAGGGCTTCTTTCTATCTGATTTCTAAATGGCGCCCCGAGATGCACTCAAAGCACCGCAGCACCCGAGCCCGAGCCCACTAGGCGAGAGCTCGGCTGAAAATAATCAGAAGCCGGAGGCCGACAGTCGCCCCTCCAGCACGTAGGCGAGGATCTCCACTACCTGCTGCGGCTCCCGGGCCACCGCGTTGGCCGCCGCGTCCACCTCTTTCAGCGCGTGATCGTGCTCCGGCGGGTGCAGGATCACCAGGGGCTTGCCGAGGGCCGCGGCGTAGCCGGCGTCGAAGGCGGCGTTCCACTGCTTGTACTTCTCGCCGAATCGCACCACCACCAGATCCGCCTCGGCGATCAGGTTGCGGGTGCGGATGGCGTTGAGTCCCGCCCCCTTGCGATCCTTCCAGAAAGCCTGGGGCTCGTCTCCGAGAATGGTCACGCCGCAGTTGTCGCTGGCTGGGTGATCGGTCACCGGGGCGGTGAAGCGCACCGGCAGCCCTTCCTCGTCGGCTCCCGCCTCGATCACCTCGCGCCAGTCGCTGTGGATCTCTCCGGCCAAATACACGGTCCAGGGTATGTCGATCATCGTTCGTCCTCGTGCGGTCGAATGCTGTGGGTGTCGGTCACTAGGTCGTATCGGTCTCAGGCCGAGGAGCTTCCGGAGAATCCTCAGCGTCGCCTCTAGAGCGATTCGAGAATATCGCGCCCTACCCCTGCTGCGCCCCCACGGAAGGAGCCCTCGTCCTGATATCCTCCAGCTCCCATCCCGGGCGCTCCCGCTGCCCATCAGCCGCCCTCCGGCGGCCATCGATTCGAAGTCCCGCGACTCCAAACCAACGTCCACCGATCCCGCACCCTCGGGAGGAATCTCCATGTCGTCCAAGCCCTCCGGTTCCCCAGAACCCCGCTACTGGCTGCTCAAGAGCGAGCCCCACGTCTACTCCATCGACGATCTCAAGCGCGATGGCACCACCTATTGGGACGGCGTGCGCAACTACCAGGCGCGCAACTTCATGCGCGACGACATGCAGGTGGGGGACCGGGTGCTCTACTACCACTCCTCCGCCAAGCCGCCGGGGGTCGCCGGCCTCGCCCGCATCTCCCGCACCGCCTACCCGGATCCCACCCAATTCGAGGAAGACTCCAAGTACTACGACCCCAAGTCCACCGCGGAAGAGCCCCGCTGGGTGGTGGTGGACGTTGAGCACGTCACCACCTTCGCCGAGGTGCTGCCGCTGGCCGAGCTCAAGGCCGACGACGCCCTGACCGGCATGCTGGTGCTACAGAAGGGACAGCGGCTCTCGGTGCAGCCGGTGGAGGCGCAGCACTTTCACCGCGTGCTGGAGATGGCCGGTCACGAGGACTGAAGTGTTGAGAGCTGGGGGCATCGAAGGCTGGAGTATCGAAGACTGGGGTATCGAAAGGGTAGGGGCGGCTGAGGTAGCGGGCCCGAAGAGCGCTAGACAGACTCTAGAGGTCAGGTGTGGTAGCTTCCTCAGCTAGTTTCTCTGCACCTCTAGATGTCACTCCACGAGGAGCTTCTCTCATGTCCTACCGCATCACTGTCCTGTCTGTCGCTCTTGCGGCCTTGGTCGTCGCTGGCCTCGTCGCTGCTCCAGCCCATGCCAAGACTCATCACGCAACCCCCGAAGGAATCGACACCACTCTGCCCCAGAGCCTGATGCCGGCGGAGGCGGAAGTGCGCCGCGGCCAGCAGCGCATCAACCTGGTGACCGGCGCCCCGGTGGCTCTGTATCGGGTCGACTACCCGGTGACCGCCGCGCAGCCGGAAATCATGGCGCGCCAATACCTCCAGGAGGTCGCCGCCACCCTCAAGCTGGATGATGCCAGCACCGCTGACCTCGCCCTCCACGCGGTGCGGGACATCGGCCCGGTGACCACCGTGCGCCTGCGCCAGCACGTCGGCGGAATCCCCGTCCTCGGCGCCGAGGTGACCGTCTCCCTGAACGCCAAGCCGGAGGTGATCTACGTCCTCAACGGCTATCGTCCGGGCCTCGACGCTGAGTCCCTGAGCCCCTCTCAAAACAGCGCTCTCTCCGCCACCAAGGCCTTCGAGCTGGCCCTAGAGGCCCTGCCCCTGGAGGGCGACATCGCCCACCAGAGCCAGCGGCTGGCGATCCTGGCGGAAGGTACCGGACGACTGGTGTGGGAGGTGCGCATCGAGCCCTCCGTCTCTCCCCCGGGAGACTGGCAGATCATTCTCGACGCCACCACCGGCGAGCTGCTTCGCCTGATCAACAAAGCCACCTTCGGCGGCGGCGGCACCCTGGTGCAGGGCGCGGCGGACGTCTTCGATCCAGATCCGCTCTCTTCCGCCGGAGTGACCTACAACACCCCGGGCTACACCGACGGCAATGATGCCGACACCCAGCAGCTCACCGCCGAGCTCTTCCGGGTCACTCTGCCGCAGATCACCGAAGACGGCGGCATGTACTCCCTGGTGAGCCCCTGGGCCGAGATTGTGGACTTCGAGAGCCCCTTCCGCGGCCTCTTCACCCAGAACAGCCCAACCTTTGCCTTCACCCGCAACGAGGATGGCTTCGAGGCGGCGCATGCCTTCTTCCACATCGACCAGATCATGCGCTATCTCAACGAGACCCTGGACCTCGGCATCCAGCCCTACCAATATTCCGGCGGAGTGCGCTTCGATCCCCACGGCCTCAACGGCGCCGACAATTCCTTCTACCAGTCTGGCTCTGGACGAATGGCCTTCGGTGAGGGCGGCGTGGACGACGCCGAGGACGCCGACGTGGTGATTCACGAGCTCGGCCACGGCCTCCACGATTGGGTCACCAGCGGCGGCCTCTCCCAGGTCAACGGTCTGTCGGAAGGCATCGGCGACTTCGTCGCCTCCTCCTACAGCCGCAGCCTGAATCAGTGGACCTCCGCCGATCCCCAATACTTCTGGGTCTTCGACTGGGACGGCCACAACTCCTTCTGGGGTGGTCGTGTGACTAACCACCCGGCGGTCTACCCCGCTGGGCTCATCGGTCAGATCCACACCGACGGCCAGATTTGGGCCACCTGCATGATGCGCATCTGGGATGACATCGGCCGTGACCTCACCGAGACCGCCCACTGGACCGGCATCGGCATGACCAACGGATCCGCCAACCAGGAGGACGCCGCCCAGGCGGTGGTGGACGCCTCGGTGGCGCTGGGCTTCGCCCACCACGACGTGATCGCCATCGAGACCATCCTCCGCAGCTGCGGCTACGACATCACCGCTCCGGTGACCTCGGTCTTCGAAGACGGTTTCGAGACCGGCACGACCGTCAACTGGATGGTGGGGCCGCCGGTCTAACCCGCTTCCCAGCCTTCGGAAAAAGAAAAACCGCCGCGGCTTCCCAGCCGCGGCGGTTTTCGTTTGCGCCCGCGCTACCCTCGGAAGGTATTCAGCTCAGCTCATCGAGCCAGCCGGCCTCCCTCGCGGGCCCAGGGTCGTCAGTAGCAGCCGTCGCCCGGATAGTGGCGATGGTGCCGGCGGGGGGACCAGCGCTCCCGGTAGTGGCGCCGATCGTAGTCGTAGCGATCGTAACGATCGTACCGGTCATAGCGATCGTATCGATCGTAGCTATGGCGTCTCGGGACCCGCGGGGTATAGGCCGCGAAGACCTCGTGGATGTCATAGCCGTGGCGGTCGAAGTGATGCCTCACCACCGGACAGCTCCGGTGATGGTAGTGATGTCCTCGCTCCCGGAAACAGGCCTTGTTGCAGGAATACCCGCGGTAAGACAGCCGGCTCGAGGTGTGGAAGTAGGGATCTCCGTAGCCGCGATGGCCGTAATCCTGGAAGCCGATTTTGAAGTACAGCCCCCCGATCCGGAACCCGGCACCGAAGTAGAAACTGGCCGCCTCTGCCGTCGGCACGAACCCGGGGGTAGCGAGCAGGACGAAAGTAGCGGCGACGATGGCAAGAGTGCGTTTCATTTCAAGATACCTCCTGCCTACTCTTCAAGCACAGGCCGTGCCAACGCCGCAAACCTTTGATTCTTCGAAACTAGCGAGCTTTTTCTCCGTATAATCCTCATTCTCCCAGCAGGGCAATGTCCTCCTGAGGAGACACATTCCGTCTCTGCATAGCTCATTCACGTAGCTCACTCCGGCAGCTCACTCGCCCCAGCCTCTCAAGCCCTGCTCCAGGCGACCGGCGGGGCCATGCTCCCCACCCTCTCTACCTAACTCTGCCCCTCTCTAGCCCGCTCGGCGCAGCTGACCTCGGAACAGGCTGAGATAGGTCTCCAGGGTTTCCAGCGCGAGATTCTGAGCGGGAACGTTCAGCGCGCGGATCCCGGCGCGCCGCAGGCGGCGGGAGAGGCGGCGGTTTTCCAGCTGGATTTCGAGACCGGTGACCTGGGCGAAGGCCTGAGCCTCGGTGGCGGGCTCGCCGTGGACCAGCTCCAGCAGCTCCGGATCCTCGAGGTTCACCAGGATCGGGCGATGGCGGCGCTCCAGACGGCGCAGCGTGTCTTTCAACATCTCGGCGGCGGCGAGGTCGATCACCGAGGTCATCAACACCACGGTGGCGCTGCGGCTCTCCAGCTCCATCAGCCGCTGGGCGGAGAGATCGTAGGCCGGCTCCACCCGGCGGGCCTGAAGGTCGAAGAGGCTCGAATAGGCGCGGGACAGCCCGCGGCTGCCGCCGGCGACCCGCACTTCTTTTTCCACCCGGTCCGAGAAGGCCAGCAGGGTGACTCGATCGCCGCGGGCAGCGGCGACCCGGGTGAGGGCGAGGGCGGCGGCGAGGGCGTGATCCAGCTTCGAGCGCACCGGCACTCGCGGCAGGCCGCGGGCGGCGGAACCGCCGGAGCCCTCGGAAACAGGAGCGTCGGCAGTGCCTGCATCCTGGGCCAGCGCCTGGAGCTCCAGGGCGTGGGCGGCGGCCTGAATCTCGGCGTCGGTCTCCGCCCGGCCGAGCATCGAGCGGGAGCAATCCAGCAGGATCACCAGCCTCGCGCCGCGCTCCCAGGTGTCTTCCCGGGTCACCAGGGTGCCGTGGCGGGCGCTGGCCTTCCAGTGAATGGTGTTCGGCGGATCCCCCGGCAGATATTCCCGCAGCGCGTAAGGCTCACCGCTGCCCCCCTTACGGGCGAGGGGCGTCGCCCCTAGCTGATGGCGCTGAGCGCGGGTCAGCAGCTGGCCCACACGCCCCTCCCAGCGAATCTGCGGATACACCCGCAGCTGCTCCGACGGCAGCAGGTCCCGGCGCGACCAGGCCAGGCCCCAGGGGCCCAAGACCCTCACCGCCAGGGGCGCCACCCGCGCCATCCCCCGCTGCCGAGGCAGCAGCTTCGCCGTCCAGCGGGCGGTGGCCTGGGGTGCGATGCGCAGGCGGACTTGGGCCGGCTCCCAGGCCAGGGATGGGGAGAGCCCCTCTCTCGCCCGTAGCCGCACCGGCCGCTGGGATGAGTTGGTGATCGCCACCTTCAGCCGATCCGCCGCCCCCTGCACCAGCATCGTCGGCCAGCTCCTGCGGGCCTCCAGGGGCAGCGCGGCGGCGCGGCGACGGTCCACCACGAAGGCGACCAGGAGCAGCGCGTCCAGCAGCAGCACCACCCACAGCAGAGCCGGCTGCACCACCACGCCAACGGCGAGCACCGTCGGCAGCGCCAGCAGCGCGAAGAGGCGCCCTGAAGGCACTAGCGCGGCACCTCGACCCGGTCCGCCACTTCCGCCAGCACCCGCCCCGGGCTGTAGCCCTCCAGCTCCGACTCCGCCGCCATCAGGATACGATGGCCCCAGCAGGGAGCCAGCAGCGCCTTGAGGTCGTCGGGAATCACCGCGCTACGACCTTCCAGCAGAGCCAGACCGCGGGCCGTCTCCAGCAGCGCCAGGGCGCCCCGGGGGCTCGGTCCGAGATCGACGTGGCGAGAATCCCGCACCGCTGAAGAGAGCTCCACCAGGTAGTCGAGAATCGAGCTCTCGACATGAATGCGGGTCGAGCCGAGGCGCAGGGCGGCGGCGTCCTGGGGCGAGATCACCGGGCTCGGCAGCTGAGGGCCGCCGCTCCAGCCGGTGAGACGGCCGGTCACCGCCCGAGCATAGATCTCCCGCTCCGCCTCCCGCTGCGGCAGGTCGAGGGAGATGCGCAGCAGGAAGCGATCCAGCTGGGCCTCCGGCAGCGGGTAGACGCCCTCGAACTCCAGCGGGTTCTGGGTTGCCACCACAAAGAAGGAAGGATCCAGCAGCAGGGTGTCCCCATCGATGGAAACCTGCCGCTCCTGCATCGCCTCCAGCAGGGCGGATTGGGTCTTCGGCGGGGTGCGGTTGATCTCGTCGGCCATCAGCACCTGGGTGAAGATCGGGCCCTTGACGAGGCGGAAGTCCCCCTGCTGGCGATCGAAGATGTTGGTGCCCAGCAGGTCCGCCGGCATCAGATCCGGGGTGAACTGTACTCGCTGAAGCTCCAGGCCGAGGCTGGCGGAAAAGGCCCGCGCCAGCAGGGTCTTGCCGAGCCCCGGCACCCCCTCCAGCAGCGCGTGGCCGCCGGCGACATAGGTGGCGAGCAGGAAGTCCACCGCGTCGTCATGCCCCAGGACCACGTCGGCGATGCGCTGCCGCAGCTGATCCGCCAGCGCGTTGAGGCGGCCCAGCTCGGCATCCGCCACGACGCCGGGCGGAGGGGAAGGCGGATTCGAAGGGTTCGGATCGATGGGGTCCACGATGGTCACTACCTCCTGCACAGGGCGGCGGGCTCGGAGCCGGCGCTCGAGGGCAAATCAACTCCCCCACGGCGCGAGCGCCGAGGAGAAATCGAGGGATTCAGGGCGAAGAACGAGGCGTTCATGGTCATGTCTTCTGGGGAGCTCATCTCGAGGCAGCTCCCTTCGAGGGAACGGCGGACGGTGAGGACGATCCCGTCGAGTCCCCCGCAGCAGCATCCTCCGAAGTGAGCTTAGCGCTCCCGTGGGGGCGGCTCCGCGCCACCGCCTGGGCCAGCGGTAGCCAATCTTTCTGCTCCGCCACCAGCGCCCGGCGACGCAGCTCATCCGGCAGCGGATGGGCCGGCTCTAGCTCGGCGACTCGATCCACCAACAACCGCGCCGCCTCGCCGTGATGGCGGGAACGGCGGTGGAAGCCGGCGAGCCCCAGCAGAAAGCTGGCGGCGGAGCCGGTGCGCAAGCGAGGCTCTCGCCAGGCCTCCCCGAAGCGGCGGGATAGGACCCACACCGCGAGGCCGTAGAGCAGCAGCACGTGGAACGCGAAGAGCCGCAGAGAAGCGAAGGAAATCGGCGCGGCGCCGGGCTCGGCGACCCGCAGGCCGTGGCCATATTCGTCGAAGTACCAGGGCCCCTGCAGCCCCTGGCGCAGAGTCTCCAGCAGATCCGCCGCGCCGCCTCGGAAGAGGTAGGCGTTGGTCCACAGGGCGGAAGGCAGCAGCACCAGCCGCCCGCGCTCTAGGTGCAGCACCGTGACCGCCGGCAGGGCGAGCTCGCCGAGCTCCGGCCCCTGCCCCGGCAGCGCCGGAAGCTCTTCCCGCGCCTCCATCAACACCTGATCCGGCTCTTCGGGCCACGGCGCCCGCAGTGGAATCGGCATCGCTACCGGCCGCAGCCCGGGGCCAGAGCTCCCGGCGGCGGGCTGCAGGCGCCATTGGGACTGCTTCCATCGCCGCCACTCGAAGGGTCCCAGGGGGGCTTCCTCCTGGCGAATCTCCTCCAGCCGAATGCCGAAATACTGGAAGAAAACCCATTCCTCGAAATCGACGGTCGCCCCGGAATAGGCCGCCACCAGGGTGCCGCCATCCCGCACGAAGCGCTCCAGCTGATAGAGCTCTTCGTAGTCGTAGTCCCCCCGCCGGGGAAAGGAGACCACCAGAATCCCCGCGGTGCTCGGCGTCTCCTCCTCCAGCCCCGCCCTCAGCAGCAGCTTGTCGACCACCGGCTCGATGCTCTCCTGGTATTCCTCCGTAGCCCGCTCCTCCAGCGCCCGCCCCTGGGCCTCCCGCCGCATGCGCATCAGGCTCTCCTCCAGGGGCTGATCCAGCAGCTCCACCCGGCTTCCGGAGAGCTCCAGATACTGCTTCGCGGCGCTCCATCCCTGGGGGCCGGCGGAAAGGGTGCTCGGCCCCGCCATCGACCCGCTGCTGGCGAGCAGGGCGACGAGGATCAGCAAGAGCAGGACCCCGAGACAGACGAGAGCCACGCCTCGCTTCATCCAGCGACCTCCCGCAGCGCGTGATCCACCGCCCGCACCGACTCCAGGGAAGGCTCCTGAGCACCGTAGAGCAGGCCGTCGAGACGCGCCACCGCCGGGCGCAGCCTCGGCTCCCGGGCCCGCCGCAGCAGCTGGCGGCTGGTCCAGGACGGATCCACCTCACCGGGCACGGTGGCTTCCGCCAGCCACCACCACAGCGCCCCCAGAGCGGCCCGCCCCCGCCCAGCGGCGAGATGCTCCTCCATCGCTCGGCGCCACGCCTCAGCCCCCTGCCGAGGTGCCAGCGCCGCCTCCACCTCGCCGTCGAGGGCGTCCCCTTCCCGCCCCGGTAGGCGCCGATTCCAGCGCCGCAGCAGCCACCGAACCAGCAGGAAGAGCACCCCCGCCAGGGCGAGGATCACCAGCCCCTGGAGCAGCATCTTCAGCATTCCCGCCGTGATCGGGAGCCCCGCAAAGAGCTGCTCCGCCCTCGAATAAAGCCACTGCTCGAAGGTCTTCACCAGATGGGCGAGATAGCCCTGCCAGCCCGCCTCCTCCAGCTCCGTCTGCGCTCCGGTCTCGCTCAGGGCGCGGGTCACTCGATCGGCATCCGCCGTCGCCGGCGTCAACCAAAACGCCGGAACGTCCTCCAGCGTAGGAGCTAGCAAGGGTGCCTCCCCAGCATCCGGCGCCTCCTCCTGCGCAGCCGTCCCGGTCGCCGAAAAGAGCAACCACAGCAAAGAGAGCCCGCCGATTAGGCCCGACAGGCCGGCGATGCGTCGAGGAGCAGTCCCTGCGAGGCTCATCGCAGGCAGCGTCCTGCCGAGTCCTCGGGGCGAAGAGTCGAAGAGCTCAAGGGACCGGGCTTCCCATCGGCGCGTCGTTCCCCGAGGCCAGGGCCGGAACCTCGAGCTCATCGAGAGCCCGCTCGAGATCTTGGCCCTCCCGCCGACAGCGCAGGTCGAAGTAGAAGAGGGAGACCGCCATCCCGATGTAGTAGTACACCAGGGCTTGGGCCATGCCGGTGAGGAAAGAGGCCGGCAGCTGGAGCAGGAGCAGCTGAGGAGAGAGCCCGCCGCCGGCGCTCTCCAGCGCCTGCTCCAGCAGGATGTACTGCTGCAGCAGCGCCGCCGGCAGCTGAAAGACCCCGGCCACGGCGTAGTTGAGGGCGGAGGAGAGCACCAGCAGCAGGAAACCCTGAGCGATGGGCCCCATCGCTATCCTGCCGTCGGGACCGGAGCCCACCAGGCGAGCGCTGCGGCTGATCGCCCCGATGCCGGAGCCCTCCACCCGCAGCGTCGGCACCAGCACGATGAGCAGCGCGCCGAGCACCATCCCGGGCACGAAGCACATCACCAGACCGACGGTGATGGCCAGCGCCGAGACGAGGAAGGTCAGAACGTGAATCGGCCGCAGAACGAAGCGAATGGCGCTTCCCCAGCGGGGCTCGGCGCCGGAGAGAGCATCGGTACACAGGGTCCACTGCACCGAATAGACGCCGATCGCCAGGAGGCCGAAGCTCAAGATCGCCAGCAGCGCCACGCAGCTGCCGAAGACCGCCTGATCCCCGGGCTCCGTCATCCCTCCAAAGGTGTAGAGCTGAGATCCGGCGATCCCCACCTGGGCGAGGCCGATGGTCAGACCGGCGGGCCAATACAGCCGATGAAACCAGCGCCGGCACTCCACCACCGCCCGATCGACAAGCATCAAGAAGGGCTGGGGGCCCCGGAGGAGAGGGTCGGTGCTGCGCGACGACGCTGGTGGCTGGTTGAGGTCAGACATCGGCGGTGGCCACTCCTTGGGGTGAGGCCGCGGTCGACGGGAGCAAACCCTCGGCTTCCGGCGGCGAGAAGGGATTGAGGGCGAAAAAGAGGAAGAAGGCCTCGAAGGCGAGCCCTACGGAGAGCTTGAACCCCGGGGAGAGGTAGGGCTGGGGGGAAATCAGCGTCTCGATGAAGGCCAGGACCACGAACCAAGGCAGGCAGCCGGCGAGCAGGATCCCCGCCTCTCGGGCGGCGGCCCCCAGGCGGCGGGCCCGGGGCTCGTCTCCGGCGGTCACCAGCCCGCGGGCCAGCAGGTACCCCGCGGCGGCGCAAATCATGATCAGGCTGAGCTCCAGCGGGCCGTGGGCGGAGATGAACTCCAGCAGGCGACCCTGCATCGAAAAGTGCATGGTGATGCCCACTACGGACCCCAACATGATGCCGTTGAGCACCAACACGTAGGTGGTGAGAAAGCCCGCCGTGATGCCCCCGGCGAAGGCGGTGATCCCCACCCCGACATTGTTGGTGGCGATCATCGAGGTGCTGGCGGCGGGAGGAATGCTGGTGACCAAAGCGTCCGTCCACATCTCGCCCTGGGCCAATCCCTCCACCGCCTCCGGCCCGAGGAAGAGCAGGCCGAGGGAGGGCTGAGCAAGGGTGAAGCCAAAGCCGAAGAGGGTGCTGACGAGAAAGAGGGCCACCGCGACGCCGATCACCGGCAGCGCGCGACGGAAGGTGGCGGGAAAGGTGCGGAAGAAAAAGTGAGCGATACCGCCCTTGGCGCGGCGCTCCTGGCGCACCAGCGCGCGGGTGCCGGAGAGAGCGAGCCGACGCAGCAGGCGGTGAGCGGGAGTGCCGGGAAAGCGGGTCGCCGCCAGCGCCTGATCATGGAGCACCTGCCGATAGGTGAAGGCGAGCTGCTCCAGCTGACGGAAGGAGAGCTGGTAGCGGCTGAGCTCCGCCAGCTCCGACTCGAAGCGGCGCCAGCGATCCTGACGCTGCTGCACGAAGCGTTGATAGTCCACCGCGCCCCTTCCTTAGCTCATGGGAATCTGGTGCTGGTCTATCGCCCGAAGCGCGGTTCCGAGGGCCGCTAGCGGGCTAATGCCCTGGGGGACGTCCGCCAGCAGCTCGGGGTTCTCAGCGTCCAGTCGGCGCAGCAGGCGCAGCGCCATCTCGTCGGCGCGATGACTCTCCAGCTCCGGCGCTCGCGCCAGCAGGGCCTCGGTGACGGCGATATCCGCCGCTCCCCAATGAGAGGGCAGACGCTGCAGCTCCAGCGCCGGCCGCGGGTCGCGATCGTGAATCACCAGCGTGCCCGCCACCAGGTCTCCGAGGCGGCGGCTGCGGCGATCGATGGCCATCGACGGGATGCCGGTGAGCAGATCGACCTGCCGCACCAGGTTGCGCAGCACCAGGGCACCGTTGGTGGCCCGTCCGCCGGTGGCGTCCACCACCCGCAGCTTCGCCGCCATCTTGCCGACGGTGCGCCCCTCCCAATAGATCTCCTGGGCGAAGAAGTAGGTCCACTGCAGCACGAAGAGCAGCACCAGAATGATCGCTGCCGCCCAGCCCTCGCCGAGGGAAAGGGCCCCCGCCAGGAAAATCATCCCGAAAAGACAGATGAACAGCAGGCAAGAGAGCAGCAGATAGTCGAGGATCGCCGCCAGGGTGCGGCTGCCGAGCCCCGCCAGCGGCAGCTCCACCTCGATGTTGTCGAGGGCGAGCAGAGTGCCGTCGATTCCGATCCCTTCCTGCTCCATCGAAGGCTCTCGATGGATCCCCTCTCCGCTCATGGGCGTCCCCCACATGGTGCTGCTCCCCTGCCGGGGGGCGCTGATTTCACATTGGTCGGTTTTGAAGGCACGGTACTTCTGATTCTATCCCATCGCGTTCCGCGCTCCCAGGACCAATCGTGCATTGAAGCGCGGTCCCGTTTCCCCCGTTGACCCTACCCTCGGGGAAATGTCATCGCCCGAATCAGCCGCGCTGAATTCGCCATGCTGGATCAGCTCTTCCGGATCAGCTTCAGCAGCGCCTCGCCGTAGCGCTCCGCCTTGGCGGGGCCGACCCCGTGGATCGCCAGCAGGGCATCGCCGTCGGCCGGGCGAGAGGCGGCGATATTGGCCAGGGTGCGGTCGGTGAAGACCCGAAAGGCCGGCAGCCGACGGCGGGCGCTCTCCTTCTTGCGCCACTCCTTGAGGGCGGAGAAGAGGGCTTCGTCCACCGGCCCGAAGCTCTGGTTCTTGCTGCCCTTCTTGCCGCCAGCTCCCTTGCGGCGAGAGCGACCCTTCGAGGCCGTTCCTCGCTTGCGTGATCGGCGGGGGACCGGGGGGCGGTCCGCCAGGCTGAGGCAGGAGGGATCCGCCAGGGGATCTCCAAAGGCGCCGTCGGCGGTGAGGTGGCAGCGGCGGAAGGCGATGGTGCGGCCGTCCTTCTCGAAGGAGTCCTCCTCCATCTCCAGCAGCCCGGCGCGGGCGATGGCGTCGAGGACGTCTTCGAAGATCTTGCGATCCATCCCCCCCGCCTCGGCCTCGAAGAGCTGCCCGGGGGTCTGGCCGTCCCGCCGCCGCAGCTGCTCCACTACGCCCCGGGCGCATTCCGCCTCCGCCGCGCTGGGGGAGCGGAAGCGGCGCACGGCGCAGTCTTTGGGGGCGCAGAGATCGCAGATGCCGCAGGGCGCTCCACCGTCCTCCTCGTCGCCGAAATACTCCACCAGGGTGAGCATGCGGCAGCGGCTGCCCTCGGCGAAGCGCAGCATCGACTCCAGCTGCTGCTCGCGGTGGGCCCGCTGGGCGAGGTAGTGATCCCGCCACCCCTGCCCCGGCCCGCGGCTCACCGCGTCTTCGCGATTCACCACCGCGCCGTCGTAGAGCCAGAGCTTTTCGAGGGCCCGCTCCAGGGCCTCCGCGTCCTCGCCGCCGGCGGCGAGCTGAGCGAGCAGGGACTCGCGGTCCACCGCCCTCTCGCCGAGGGCGGCGTGGAGTGCGTCCAGCACCGAGACCTCCGGATAGTCCCGCTGCAGGAAGAATTCATGGGTGCGGCGATCGGACCAGGAGTAGAGCAGCACCGCCCGCGCCGGCTCCCCGTCCCGGCCGCCGCGGCCAATCTCCTGGTAGTAGCCCTCCACGCTGCCCGGCAGCGCCACGTGGAGCACCGTGCGCACGTTGGCCTTGTCCACCCCCATGCCGAAGGCGATGGTGGCTACCACCACCTCGAGCCCGCCGCTGAGAAAATCCTGCTGCACCCGCTCCCGGGCCGCCGGCGGCAGGCCGGCATGGTACGCGGCGGCGGGGAAGGTCTCGTTGAGGCGCTGCGCCAGTCCCTCCGCCTCGCGGCGGGAGGGAGCGTAGACGATCGCCGGCCGGCGGTCCGCCTGAGCCAGCAGGGCGGCGGCGGCGTCCCGCCGCTGGGAGGGATTGCGCTGCACTACCTCCACCGCCAGGTTGGAGCGCCGGAAGCCGTGGATGAAGCGCCGGGGGCCGTCCAGCCCCAGCTGCTGGAGGATGTCCTTCTGCACCGTGGGGGTGGCGGTGGCGGTAAGGGCCACCACCGGCGGCCCAGAAGAAGAACTCTCGGAGGAACCCGTTCCGGCTTGCCCCCTCAGGCTTTCCACCCAGCCCCCCAGGCGGCGGTAGTCGGGGCGAAAGTCGTGGCCCCATTGGGAAATACAGTGGGCCTCGTCCACCGCCACCAGGGCCGGCGGCCGCTTCACCAAGAGCTCCGGGAATCCCGGCACCGAGAGCCGCTCCGGGGCGATGAAGAGATAGTCCAGATCGCCATCCAGATAGCGCCGACACACCGCCCGGGAGGCCGCCGCCGGGCGGCCGGAGTGGATTCGCTCGGCGGCGTGGCCGAGGGCCTGGAGCTTGCCCACCTGATCCTCCATCAGGGCGATGAGGGGAGAGATCACCACGGTGGTGCCGGCGCGGGCGAGGCCCGGCAGCTGATAGCACAGGCTCTTACCGGCGCCGGTGGGCATCACCACCAGGCTGTCGGCCCCGGCGGTCACCGCGGCGCAGATCTCCCTCTGGTAAGGCCGAAAGGCATCGTGGTGGAAGGCCTCCAGCAGCAGCGCTTCGAGGTTCTCCGGGGCGGTGGGCTCCCGCCGCCGCCGCTCCGGGACGAGGAGGAATTGCTCCTGCGCTCCCTCCCGAGGCGCTATACCTCGGGGCGCCGCTCCCTGAGACGCCGAACTGGCTGCGGAACCTGGAAAGTTTGCAGAGCTTGAGGAGCCTGCGGAGCCCCCCGACTGGTATTCATTCCCCCGACCGCGCCCCAGCGCTCTCGGCAGCCCTTCGGGAGCCGACTCCAGGGTCTCCCCCACCGCCCGGCGGACGAAATCCTCGATGTCCTGAAGGAAGCTGCCCAGGGCCTCGTCCCCGCGCTCGATGGCCTGCAGCCGGGTCTCCCAGCGGGCGGTGAGCTCGGCGCTCTTTACTTCCTGGTGCACCGCCCCCACCAGCTCGATCCCCAGATCCGTAGCGTGGAGGATCTTGCCCCGCCGCTCGAGAAAGCGCCGCTGCAGCAGGTTCTCGATGATCTCCGCCCTCGTCGCCGGGGTGCCCAGCCCCCGCTCCGCCAGAGCCCGCGCCAGCTCCCGATCGTCCAGCCGCCGGCCGGCCCGCTCCATGGCGGTGAGCAGGGTGGCCTCGGTGTAGCGCTTCGGCGGCCGGGTCTCCTTGCGCTGCTCCTCCGCCTCCAGGCAGCGCAGCGCCAACCCCGGCTCCAGCCCGGCGGGCAGCGGCCCGGAATCGGCCTCGTCGTCGCCTCCGTCGCCTCTGGTACCCGCCTTCGCCGCTCCTTGGGCCGAGCCCTTTGTCGAGCCCTTGGGCCGAGCCTTCGAGGAGCGCCGGGAGGGGGGATCCAGCACCTTCCAGCCGGCGTCCTTCTGCGCCGTTCCGCTGGCGAAGAGCTGATCCGGCGGCGGCAGATGATCGAGGGTCTCAGAACCCTCCTCCGCTTCGTCGGGTTCTCCACCGACCGCGGAGCCCACCGTGATCACCACCGACTGCATCGCCCGCACCCAATCGCCGTGCCAGGCCATCAGCAGGCGGCGGCACACCAGGTCGTAGAGCCGCTCTTCGTCCGCCGTCAGCGAAAGCTCCGCCGGATCCTTCTCGGTGGGCAGGATGGCGTGGTGGTCGCCGACTCGGGAATCGTCCACGAAGCGCCGCCCAAGGGGAGCCTCGCCGCTGCCGGGGGCCAGCAGGCCGGGGTAGCGAGACTCGATGTTGCGCACCACCGTCGGCAGGGTCTCGGCAATATCCCTGCTGAGGTGGCGGCTGTCGGTGCGGGGGTAAGTCAACAGCTTGCGGTCCTGATAGAGGCGCTGGGCGACCCCCAGGGTCTTCTTGGCGCTCCAGCCGAAGAGCCGGTTGGCGTGACGCTGCAGCTCCGTGAGGTCGTAGAGCAGCGGCGGCGGCATCCGCCGCTCGCGGCTGTCCACCGACTCCACTCGGGTCTCTCCGGCGGCGATGCGCTGCGCCAGCGCTTCAGCCACCGCCGCGAGCCCCGCGGCGACCTCTCCCTCGGCCTGCGGGGCGGATCGGCGCCCGTCGCGATCCGGCACCCGGAACTGCTCTGCCGGCGGCTTCGTGCCGCCCTTAGCGCTAGGAGCGGTATCCGAAGTAAGACCCGGAGAGGCCTCTGCCTCACCCTTCGGGCTAGCGCGAAACCAGCGGGCGATGAACTCTCTGGTCTTAGCACCTCTCGCTTCCGAGTCGCCTTCACCGCCACCTTGACTGCCAACGTCACTGGCAGCCGAAGTCGACTCCCCCAAGATCAGGCACAGCCGGGCCCGCACCTCGAAGTAGCTCTGCGGCCGGAAGTCCCGAATCTCCAGCTCCCGCTGGGCCACCAGCGCTAGGGTGGGGGTCTGCACCCTTCCTACGGTGAACACTCGATCCTGGCCCCGGGCGAGGGTCAGGGCTCGGGTGAGGTTCATCCCCACCAGCCAATCCGCCTGGCGACGACCGCGGGCGGCGTCCGCCAGGGAATCGAATTCCGCCGCCGGCCGCAGCGCATCGAAGCCGTTGCGCAGCGCGCCGTCGGTGAGGGAAGAAACCCACAGTCGGCGCACCGGCTTGGAGGCCCCGGCGGCCTCGTAGAGGGCGCGAAAGATCAGCTCCCCCTCTCGCCCGGCATCGGTAGCGCACACCACTTCCCGAACCTTCGGTGAGGTGAGGATCCGCTGCACCACGGCGAATTGATCCCGCGTCCCCTCCTCCACCTCCAGGGGAATGGCGGCGGGCAGCATCGGCAGGGTCTCGCGGCGCCAGCGGCGCCACTGGGCCTCGATCTCGTGGGGCTCCGCCAATCGCACTAGATGGCCGATGGCCCAGGTCACCACCCAGCCCTCGCCGTGAAGAAATCCGCTACCCCGGCGCCGAGCGCCGAGCACCCGCGCGATATCCCGAGCCACCGCGGGCTTCTCCGCGACGATCGCGACGGTCACGGCAAGCCGACGGTAATGCGCAGCTGATCCGGTCGCAGCCAGCGGCGGGCCACCCTCTCGGCGACCTCCCGATCGACCGCTTCCAGCTGCCCGCGGCGCCATTCGGGATCATCCATGGGCAGACCGTAGAAGGCTGAATCCACCATCAGGCTCGCCACCTGGCGGGGCGTCTCGCGCAGAAAGGGATCGCGGCCGAGGAGGAAGGTGCGAGCCTCCTCGACCTCGGCAGCCTCCGGCCCCTCCTCCACCAGCCGCTCCAGCTCCTCCACCAGGCCGGTCTCGACTCGCGCAGCCTGGGCCGCGGCGGTTCCGGCGTAGAGGGTCAAGCGGCCCGGCGCAAGGCCGGCCCCCGCCAGGGTGTGGGCGTAGGCGGAATAGGCCAGGCCTTCCTGCTCGCGAATGCGGTGGGGAATCCGCCCGTGGAGTCCGCCGCCGGCCCCGAGGATCACCGCTAGAACCTGCAGCGCCGTGGCGTCCGGGTGAGACTGGGGCACGGTGAGATGGCCGGCGTAGACGTGGGCCTGATCCCCCTGAGCGGGAAGCTTCACCTCCCGCCGTCGCTGGGGATTCCCCTCGATCTTCGGCGGCGTCGCCAGCTCCCGGCTCGGCCCCGAGGCTAGGGCTTGCGCCAAGAGTCGCGGGGAGAAGCGCTCTTCCAGCCCCCGCAGCACCGCCTCTTCGTCGATCGGCCCGGCGACCGAGAGCAACAGCGGCCCGGCGGCCCTGTGAGCGCGGTAGAACTCGCTACAGGCGTCGCCGTCCACCCGCTGCAGGCTCGCTTCGTCCCCCTTCAGCGGCCGACTGCGGGGATGAGGCAAATAGAGGTGCTCCAGGAAGGCCCGCTGGGCGACGACATCCGGCTGGTCCGCCATGCTCTCCAGCTCCGCCGCCGCCTGGCGCGCCAGCCAGCGGCATCGATCGTGCGGAAAGACGGGCTCCAGGAGCAGCTCTTGGGCCCAGTCCAGCACTCGCACCCAATCCGCCGCCATGGCGTCGATGGACAGCCCCACCGCCTCGAAGGAGGCGCCGCATTGAATCGAGGCGCCAAGGGCCTCGGCGTCCTCCGCCAGCTGCCGCCAATCCCGCCGCTGGGAACCCTCGCTGAGGCCGCTACCCATCACCGAGGCGAGCCCCGGCAGGCTTTCCGCCGTCGCACCGCCGGGCCAAGCGGCGCGCAGGGAGACCACCGCCGCACCGGCGGTGTGGGCGACTCGAAACTCTGGGGGCGCGTTCACCGGATCAGGACTCCGGCAGGGACCAGCCGATGATCCCGCCGCTGCGCGGGTCTACCGCCTCCGCCATCGCGGCGGAGAGGGCCTGCGGAGTCGAGGCCAGGGAAGCCGCCGTGAGCCGCCGCCCGTGATCTTCCTGGAAGAGGATGAGGTCGAAGCCCAGGGTCATCGCCTGTTGATGAATGCGCTCGTTGGCGAACACCCAATCCGCCAGCTGCACTCGGCGCGCCCGCTCCAGCTCCCGCTCTCCCGGCGGCCCCGAGGCGAGCTCCTGGAGGACGGCGAAGAGCTCCTCCTCCACCCGCGCCGGGGAAACCCCCGGCAGCACCTCGAGGGAGACCGAGAAGGTCGCCGTCTCGGCTCCTTCGGTGAGATGGGAGGACACCCAGGAGCACAGCTGCCCTTCGTCCACCAGGCGGCGCTGAAGACGGCTGGCGCGGCCGCCGCTGAGCACCGTGGAAGCCAGCTGCAGGGCGGCGTAGGAAGGCCGAACGTCGCCTCCCTCCAGCACCCCCGGCACCCGTGCCGCCAAAATCAGCCGAGCCGTTTCCCCGCGCCGCCGCTCCACCCGCCGCCATTCTCCAAGGGCAGGGGCGGCAGCCTGCGGGAACGGGGCCGACGCAGCCCCGGCCTCGATGGCGCCGAAGGTCTGCTCCACCCGCTCCAGGGCGTATCGATGACCGGCTTCCAGGTCTCCCGCCACCACCAAGACCGCGTTGCCGGGGCGATAGTGTCGACGATGAAAAGCCCTCAATTCCTCCGGCCCCAGCGTCCCCAGACTCTCTCGCGTGCCCAGCACCGGCTTGCCGTAGGGATGATCGCCGTAGAGCTCGCTCTGTACCTTCATCTCCAGAGCATCCCAGGGCTCGCCCTCGTACATCGCGATCTCTTCTAGCACCACCTGACGCTCGCTGGCGGTTTCATCAGGGTCGAGGGTGAGGGCCTCCATGCGGTCCGCCTCGATCTCCAGGGCCAGGGGCCAGCGGTCCCGAGCAAAGGAGAAGTAGTAGGCGGTGGCCTCGTGGGAAGTGAAGGCGTTGTTGGTGCCGCCGTGGGCCTGAGTGCGGCGGTCTACCACCCCCGGGCCGAAGCGCCGCGAGCCCTTGAACATCATGTGTTCGAGGAAGTGCGCTGCGCCGCCCTCCTGGGGGCCCTCGTCGCGAGTGCCGGCGCGGTACCACAACGCGCAGGTCACCACCGGAGCTTGGGGATTGTGCACCAGGGCGACCCGCAGGCCGTTGCTTAGGCGATGGTGCTGCCGCTCTCCGGGGAGCGGCGGAATTAGAAGCGGGGAGGCGCCGGAGAGATCGATCAATGGGTCGGTCATGAGGGGGGAGTGTATGTCATTGACGGGAAGACTGAGCACCCTCGCAGGTGCTCTGCCCTGGTTGATCTCAATTTCGGGGTGGAGACCTCTTGACGAGGTTGGCCTCGGGAACGGAGCGCCGTCTTCAGGGCGCCGCCGGCAGCTCCACGGAAATCTTCTGCCGCCGCTCCTGGGCACCGCCGGTGATCTCCACCACCAGGTCGACCCGCTGCCGTCCGGGAGCGATGATGGACACCCGATGCTGACCCCGGGAAAGCTCCAGCCACTCCCGCACCAGCCCGAGGCGATTGGTGAAGCGAGAGGCCGAGCCCACCGGCTGGCCGTCGATCATCAGGCGCGCCTGAGGGTGGTCGACCTGGAAGGCCACCGCCTCCCTGGCCCGGTAGAGGGGAAGGTCCCCCAGCTCGACATCCTGTGCCGCCTTCTGCTCCAGGCGAGCCGAGATTCGGGAGACGGCGGGGCCGTCCGCCGCCGCGGATACCAGCACCCGGTAATCCTCGAAGCCTCCCCGCCGCAGCACCAGCCGGTAGCGGCCCGGCCCCGGCAGCTCGAAGCCCTCAGCGCCGCTGTATTCCCGCACCCGGCCCATCATCCGCCCGTCGATCAGCAGGAAGGCGTCCTCCGGGGTGACCCGGAAGTTGAGATTTAGACCCGTCGCCAGGGCCATATCCGGCAGCGGACCAGGTCCTGAGCCGGAGCCGGCACCGGGTCCGGATCGGGCGCGATCCTCGGCGGTATCCCGCAGGGCGTTGCGAATCCCCTCCCGGCGACTCTGTCGGCGCTCCGCCCCCGGCGGGCTCCTCGGGGGCTGGACCGAGTCGGCTCCAGCCTGCGGCAGGGATCCAGCCGCACCGGACCGCCCGCTCCTGGCGGAGGAATCCTCGGTTCCCGGGCCGCCACCCTGTCGACTGACATCACCGCTTCGCGACTCGTACCCGGCGCCAGCTGGGCTCTGATTCGTCAGCCCCTCGCGCTCTCCGCCCTCCGCGACGCCCTCGGAGGTCGTCGTCTCAGGAGTCTCACCAAGGGCGTTCTCCGGCTCCTGGCCGGCGCCTTGGTCCAGCAGCTCTGCCGGGGGCGGCGTGGGAGCGAGCTCTTCTAGCTCGAGAGAGGACTCCAGCTCTTGCCCCTCTTCGAGACCTGATCCGGCACCCGCCCCATCGGCCCCGTCTGCGGTCGTCAAGCCCGGCTCCCCGAGCTCCGCCGTGCTCGCCTCGCGCTCCAGCGTGCGCACCGGATCTTCCGGGCTGCGCCCGTGCCACAACATCAGGGCGATCAAGGCCAGCAGCACCACCACCGCGAGGGCCAGGGAGGCGATCAAGAGCCCGCGGCCGATGCCGCTCCCCTTCTGACCCTGGGTAGTGGGCGAGGTTCCCGCAGGCATCGCCGGCGGCGCGGCGACGGGCCCATGATGGGGAGCCTGACTGAAGGCAGCACTGGGAACCTGACTGGGGGCCTGACTGGGGGCCTGACCGGGGGCCACAGGAACCGGCGGCGGCGGAACGGGAGCTGAGGCGGAAGCAGGAGTAGGTGTGGGGGCAGAGGGCGCGGCAGGCGGAGGCGGTACCGTTCGCGGCAGAGCCTGCGTCGGCCCGGTCTCCCCGGCTCCGGCTCCTGGCCCAGCAGGGGCGGAGGCCACCACCGGCGCCATCAGCTGAGCGGGGGTCAGCTCCGCCTCCAGCGCCTCCACGTCCAGCAGCAGCTGCTGGGCGCTGACGTAGCGCTCCTGGCGGCTCTTCGCCAGCAGCTTCGAGACCACCTGCACCAGCCGCGGCGGCAGGTTCGGGCCCAGGGCAGAGGGCATCGGCGGCTGGTGGTGGAGAATCTGATAAACCAGCGTGCTGATGGTGTCGCCGGCGAAGGGACGACGGCCGCTGAGCATCTCGAAGGTCACCACGCCGAGGGAGAAGAGATCGCTGCGACCGTCCAGGGGCTCTCCCCTCACCTGCTCCGGCGAGAGGTAGTGAGGGCTGCCGATCACCGCCCCGGTGGAGGTCAGCTCCGTCGCCTGGCCCATCATCTTGGCGATCCCGAAGTCGCTGATCTTCACCGCCATGGAGCGCCCGCCCTCGGTCTCGGCAAAGGGCAGCAGCAGGTTCGCCGGCTTGATGTCTCGATGCACCACGCCGCATTCGTGGGCGTAGGCCAAACCCTGAGCCACGCCCCGCAGGATCGCCAGCACCTCCCCCAGGCTCATCACGCCCTCTTCTCCCAGACGCTGATCGAGATCCCGACCTTCGACATATTCGAAGGCGAGATAGAGCAGTCCATCCTGCTCCCCAACGTCGAAGAGGGTGACGATATTGGGGTGCAGCAGCCGCCCCGCCGCCTTCGCCTCCCGCCGCAGCCGCGCTTCCCGCGACTCCCGCTCCTGCGGTCGGCCGTCTCCCAGACGCACGGTCTTGATCGCCAGCCGCCGCTCGATGCTGGGGTCCTCCGCCAGGTAGACCTCCCCCATGGCTCCGGCGCCCAGCAGGCGCAGGATGCGGTAGCGACCGAAGGAATGGCCCGGGGGAATCGAAGCGGAGGTCACGGCAGCGCTCCCGAGGAGGTTGAAGGGCGAAGGCCTCGCGGGCTAGGGCGAAGCTTCATTGTAGCCCCTACCCCGGCAGAGAATCTCCTGCGCGGGCACCCCGCTTCTGGCGCCCTGGCTCTCGCAGCCGACGGGAGGCGCCTCCAAGGGCAGCTCTAGCCGACCCGAAAGGGCTGCTGGCGCCGCGGCAGGCGATGGCAAGAGCGCTCCACGAAGCGGCCGTCGTCGCTGCCCTCACCGTCCTCCCACTGCAGCAGGTCGACGCCCATCGCCTCGTCCTCGACGCGCAGCCAGTAGCAGGTGTTGCGCCCTCGCTCTATCGCCCGCCCGCGACTGGAGCAGGAGGTTCCGCTGTGGACGATCAGGGTCGAGGGCCGCCCGAAGCGATAAAACTGCTCGGAGCTGTACACGTAGGCGTGATGATTGTGGCCCGAGAGCACCAGATCCACCCCGGCGGCGGTGAAGACATCCATCGCCTCGTAGGAGTTGGTGGACACCCGCTGGCTGCCGAAGCCCGGCGGCGGCACCAGATGATGGTGGGCGACCACCACCTTGGTCACCTCCGGGGGAGCTGTGGCGAAGATCTCCGCCACCTCCCGCAGCCGCGGCAGCAGGAAGCGGCCGTGCTTGGTAGTGAAGTTGTAGGCGGTGTTGATTCCCGCCACCAGCAGCCCGGCGCCGGAGAATACAGGCTCCAGGTCCGCGGAAAAATGCCGTCGGTAGGCGCCGAGGGGGTCCATCAACCGCTCCCACAGCCTCGGCACCGGCCACAGGGGCACGTCGTGGTTGCCCGGCACCGCCAAGGTCGGCACCGCGATTCGGTCCACCCAGCGGCGACAGGCCTGGAATTGTTCCGGCTTCGCCCGCTGGGTGAGGTCTCCGGAGATCACCACCAAATCCGGCTGGCGCTCCTCGATGAGGCGAAGGATGCCCTCCGCCACCTCCCCGCGATGGGGAGGGCCGAAGTGAACATCGGAGACGTGAAGAATGGAGGACAAGGCAGGGGTGGCTCGGGGGGGCTCGCGGCGGAGCGGCGGCCCCCGAGGGGCGCGGGCATCCCTACCGCGGGACGGCTTCAGATCACTCGATCCCCGAGGAGATCATTGACGCTATCTCCCACCCGCTGGGCGGCGTAATCGCCGAAGCTGCGCAGCAGCTCGTGCCCGCGGTTCCGGGCCAGGATGTAGCCACCGAGAGCCGCCACCAGCAGCGAGATCTTGGGATTGCGGGTGACGACTCGCCGCCAGTCCATGTCCTCACCGATGAAGTCGTCCACCAGCTCCTCGGTCTCGAAACTACCCCGGTAGGGCTCTCGACGGGAGAGCTCGCCGGGGTCGTTATAAGGGTCAGGGGCGCTATAAGGATCTTGGGCCATTGCCTTCGGCCGAATTAGCTACGGTCGCCGGAACCGCGGATCAGCAGACCGACGACGAAGCCGACGCCCGCCGCCAGCAGCACCGCTTTGGAGGGGTTGTCCCGCACGTATTCGTTGACGTTCTCGCCGAGGTCATCGAGGTCCTTGCGAGCCTGATCGTAGCCACCGCGGGCGCGCTCCGAAATCACGCCGTAGCGCTCCTTGGCGACCTCGCCGGCCTTGCTGGCACCGCGGCGCAGGTCCTGGGAGATTTCCGAGGCGCGGCTCTTGGCGTTGGTGGCCGCGTCGCGGAAGCGCTCGCGGGCAGCGCGCACCGCGCTCTCCGCCTGATCGGTGGCGTCGTCCACCACCGCCGTGGCCTCGTCGATGACCCCATCGACGGACGGGTGATTCGCTTCGTTCTCGCTCATGGGTTGGGGGTCTCCTGATCGAAGAGGTTCTGAGACGCGCATCTGAGACAGGTATCTGAGACAGACACAAGGATGAATTTCGTCGGCCGACGGCGCATCACCGCCGCCCCTCAGCATACCAAAGCTGAGCCGCAGTGCGGCATCAAGAGAGCTTCTCCCGCAGCTTTCCCGCGGGAGCACCGGCGGCGATGGCGAGAAAGTAGAGAGAGGAGCGCCGGTGGTATGCTGCCGCTCCAATCTCTCCCCTCGCCACTCCTTCTCTGAACCAACCCTCCAGCGAAAGTTGATTCATGGCCACCGTCACCTTCTTGGGAGCCTGCGGGTGCGTGACCGGCAGCTCTACCCTTCTGCAATGGGGCAAGACCCGGATGCTCGTCGATTGCGGCATGTATCAGGGCGACGAGGAGCTCGAGCAGCGCAACTTCGAGCCTTTCCCGTACTCGCCGCCGGAGCTCGAGGCGGTGGTCTTGACCCACGCTCACCTCGACCATACGGGCCTGCTGCCGAAGCTGGTTCGGGACGGCTTCCGCGGCCCCATCTACTGCACCCAGCCGGCCCGAGGCCTGGTGTCTCTAGTGCTGCAGGATGCCGCCAAGATTCAGGAAGAGCAGGCCCGCTGGGCGCGCAAGAAGGGCTATAGCCGGCACCGCGACCCCCAGCCCCTTTACACCAGCAAGGACGCCAAGCAGGCCCTCAAGCAGCTGCGCACCCTGTCCTTCGACAAAGAGAAGGAAATCCACCCGGGAATCCACCTGCGCTACACCCGGGCGGGGCATCTGCTGGGGGCCGGCAGCGTCGAGATTCGCGCCAAGGGCTCCGACGGCGAGCGCCGCACCTGGTGCTTCTCCGGCGACGTCGGGCGCTACGGCGTGCCGATCCTCAAGGATCCAGAGGCCCCCCACCAAGAGCCCGACGTGCTGGTGCTGGAGTCCACCTACGGCGACCGAGTCCACCCCGACGTCGACCCCAAGGAAACCCTGGGACAGATCGTCGAAGAGGCCTTCGGCACCGGCGGCTCGGTGATCGTCCCGGCCTTCGCCCTCGGCCGCAGCCAGGAGATTCTGTACTACCTCGCCGAGCTGGTGGAGGAAGGGCGCCTCGAGGGCAAGGACGTCTTCCTCGACAGCCCGATGGCGATCAAGGCCACCAAGATCTACGACAACGCCGAAGGGGAGCACGACGAGGAGCTGGAGGAGCTGGACGACGTCATCGACCCCCTCGCCGGCTCGCCCTTCCAGCACTGCCAGACGGTGAGCCAGAGCAAGGCCCTCAACGGCCGCCGCCGGCCGATGGTGATCGTCGCCTCCAGCGGCATGGCCACCGCCGGGCGGGTCGTCCATCACCTGCTGCAGCGCCTCGGCGACCCCCGCTCCTCCATCGTCTTCGCCGGCTATCAGGCCCACGGCACCCGCGGCCGGGATCTGCTCAACGGCGCCGAGACGGTGAGCATCTTCCGCAATCGGGTGCGGGTGAAGGCGCGCATCCGCAGCCTGCCGGGGCTCTCCGCCCACGCCGACTGCGAGGAGCTGGTGCGCTGGACCCAGGCGCTGCCGGCGCCGCCGAAACGAATTTTCCTGAACCACGGTGAAGACGGCCCCCGCGCGGCCCTGGCGGCAATCCTGGAGGACGAGGGCTTGGTGCGCGCCGAGCTGCCCTGGACCGGAGATCAGGTCCCCTGGTGACGGCCCCTTCCTTTACGGGATCAATACTCCTTAAGGGCAGCGTAGAGATCTCCCTAAAAGGGTCTCCCTAGACGATCATGAGCACCGAGGACACGTCGCCCTCCGAAGCGCCGCAGGCCGAAGCGCTGGAGCCCACGAGCCGCCAGCGCTGGCGACAGCTCCGCCAGCTGGTGGGGCTGGTGCTGCGGGAAGCCCATCGCCGGAGCGTTAGCAGCACCGGGGCGGCCCTCGCCTTCGTCACCGTCCTCACCCTGGTGCCGCTGCTCGCCGCCTTCTCCTCCATCGGGCTGCGGGCCTTCAGCCAGTACGAGCAGCAGGTGCTGGACGTGCTGATGATCATCCTGCCCTACAGCGAGGTGGCGCTGCGGCAGACCCTCGAGGATTTCGTCGCCCAGGCGCAGCGGGTTCGCGGCCTCGGCGTCCTGTTCTTCTTCCTCAGCTCCCTGGTGGCCTTCGCCACCGTCGAGGCCGCCATCGACCGGGTATGGGCGGCCCCGGCCCGCACCTTGAAGGCCCGCTTTCTATCCTTCACCCTGCTCCTCTTCTGGGGCCCGCTGCTTCTCGGCGCCGCTCTGTCCAGCGCCATCCGGCTGATCAACATCGAGCCCCTCGGCTCGCTGCTGACCTCCTCCGGCGTCGCCGTCGCCCTGCCCACGGTGCTGCTGCTGGTGGGCCTCACCATGCTCTATTGGCTGGTGCCCAACGCCGCCGTGCGCTTTCGCTGGGCCCTCACCGGCGGCGTGGTGACCACCGCGCTGCTGGAGCTGCTGCGCCGGGGCTTTGCGATCTACGTCGAAAACTTCCCCAGCCTCGGCCTGGTCTACGGCTCCTTCTCTCTGGTGCTGGTCTTCATGATCTCCCTGAACATCGCCTGGAACCTGGTGCTGTTGGGCAACGTGCTGGTGTTCAGCCTGCAGAACTTCGACGCCCTCAGCGCGGGCGAGGCCCAGCGCGGGCGCTCCCTCGGCCCCTGGCTCGGCCTCGCCGCAGCCACTCTTCTCGCCCAGAGTCATCGCCGCGGCCAGCCGATCTGCTCCAGCACCGAGCTCTCGTCTCGGCTGCGGGTGCTGCCCCGCCAGCTGGTGGACGGCGTCGAGCCCCTGGTGGCCAGCGGCTTCCTGCAGCAGTCCAGCGCCCCCACCGACGGCTATCTCCTCGCCTACCCCGCTCAGGAGCTACAGGTCGCCGACCTGCTGGCCTGCTACGACCCCACCGCCGCCGACCTCGACGCCCGTGACCTCAGCACCACCCTCGAGCCCCTGCGCCGCGCCCTGTTGGGCACCCGCGATCGCGAGCTGGAGCAGCTCTCCCTGGACGTCTTGGCCCATCGAGACTCTCCTCCGGCCGCCAGTGGAACCGCCAGTGGAGCCGCCGCTGTAGCTCCCGGAGTCGCGGGCTCCGGCTCGATCCCACCGGACGGGGAAGACCTGCCGACGGGAGTCGCTCCCGACGCCGAGTCAGACCACCGCACCGCCGAAGCGCCCTAAGCCCCCTACGAAGACTCTGCCCTCCCTGCTGCCCCCCTCGGACCTCCCCTCGGGCCGCGATCCCCTCTCCTAGCAGCTTCCATTCCGCAGCTTGCCTTCCGGCAGGTCCGGCGATATGATCCACCGCCTTGAGATTGGGGCGGTAGCTCAGCTGGGAGAGCACCACGTTCGCATCGTGGGGGTCGAGGGTTCGAATCCCTTCCGCTCCACCAATCTTTTCTTTTTCTCGCCTCGGGCTTTCAAGCCGGTCTCCTTCGAAGGATTCTTTCCCTTCGATGAATGGGCACGGCTTCGACGAAGAAGCACGGCCAACCCGAGCTTCAGGCCGCTATTCGCCTCAAGTTGCTCAGCCTTCGTAAGCTGTGCAGGGCGCAGCCTTTGGGCATTCCGCCGAAGCGGGAAACAAAGGCCAGGTGATCGATACCCAGATCAGCCAGCCGATCGATCTTCGCGGCCACCTCCTGCCGGGTCCCGAAGAGGCCGATCCCCTTGCGCTTCATCTCCAGATAGAAGGCCTCCGCATCCGGCAGAGGGCTGCCGGACATCGTGTGCATCAGCCTCGCCAGGGCCGGGATCGCCGTGGAGCGAGCCTCCTCCTCGGTCTCGGCGACGTGGGCAAAAGCCATCACGATAGCCTCCGCCGAAGCATCCGCTGCACCGGCCTCTCGAAGCCCCCGGGCATGCTGCTCGACCCGCTCCGCCACCTCTTCCAGGCTCTCCGTCGCCGGGGAGATCAGCGTCAGCAGCGAGTCGCCGGCTAGACCCACCCGATAGGCGGTGTCGGCGTTCATCGTCGCCACGTAGATCGGCGGCGCCGGCCCCTGAATCGGCGCGACGTTCACCGAGCTCGGCCCCAGCTGCCCCTCGGCGGCGGTGCGCCAGCGCTGACGAATCTCCGCAAGATGCTCTCGGTAGAGCTCTCTTCGATCCTCGAAGGCGATGCCGAAAGGCTCATACTCGGAACGATCCGAGCCGCTGCCGACGCCGAGGTTCAGGCGGCCGCCGGAGAGAGAGTCCACCATCGCGTAATCCTCCACCACCTGGGCCGGATGCCGCAGCGGCAGCACGGCGGTGGCGGGCCCCAGCCGGAGACTGTGGGTTCGCTGCGCCATCGCCGCCAGCAGAACCGCAGGATTCGGCACCGTGCTGACGGGCAAGAAGTGATGCTCGGCGAGCCACAGCGAGCGAAAGCCGAGGCGGTCGGCTTCCGCCGCCTCCTCCAGCGCCGCCTGATGCAGCGCCGCGATGGACTCCCCGGTTTCCGGGTAGTGGTCCAGTAGCCAGAACAATGAATGTTGCATCGAGCCTGATCCTCCTGAGATGAGGGCCTCCTGAGATGAAGAGACCCGAGAGGGCCTGCTGAACGATTGGCGCTCCCCCCTCTAGCTCTCCTAACTCTCAGAGGGCAGCACCGCGACAACATTACCATGGTACCAAGATAACAAGAATCAATAAAGCGAGCTCCCACCCTAGACCTCTCCTAAGGTATCCACTCCGACTCCGGCACCGACTCCGGCCTCTACCTCGGGAAGCGCCCCACTCTTCGCCCCCTCACCCTTCGCTCAGCGATCGACCGAGCGCCACCGTCCCGTGGAAGCTTCCTAGCCTTCTCTCCCGCCCCACCTAGACTAGCTCAGTCCAGCTCAGTCCAGCTCAGTCCAGCTCAGTCCAGCTCAGTCCAATCCGACTCTGTCCAGCCGGCACCGGCTTCAGGCTTCCTCGTCACCCTCCGCCAGCTGGTGACTATCCGCCGCCGTCAAATCGAGCCCGTAGACCTCTTTCAGCTGCTCGATCTTCCTCAGCGTGTCTTCAGAGAAAGGCGACTTCTTGCCGTCGAAGGCATGCAAGACGATGCCCTCCAGGAGATCGCCGAGGGAGATATCCAAAGCCTCCGCCAAGGCCTTGAGCACCTTCAGCATTCGTTTCTCGATGCGAACACCGGTCTGAACTCGGGTCACTTTTTTCTTCATCAGCGAGATCCTCCTCGCTATACCTCTGCAATGTCAAGCACCGTGTGATCGTGGATTTTCAACACTTCAAGGATAGGCGGCGAAAATTTCAACCGTCCTCGTAAGTAACGATACTAGCCTTATTTAGAAGCCTCACCAGGAACAATGATCCGGCACCCTCGACGTCGATGACATCGACGCGATGCAAAACAACTTGGGCATCTATCGAAGCAGCTTCATCGAAGGCTCCCTCATAAACGTCCCTTACCCCAAGCTTCTTCCTGCCGAGGGCCTCGCCATGACATCACTCTGCCAACTCTTGCGCCGTATCGGGCTCGTCTCGCTTCTGCTCGTCACCAGCGGCTACGACATCGCCAACGCCGACTGGACCCGTTTCCGCGGCCCCGACGGCTCCGGCATTGCCGCTGGCCCGGCCATTCCCCTGAGCTATTCCGCCACCGAGAACTTGCAGTGGCGGGTGCCGCTCATCGGCAAGGGGGTCTCATCCCCCATCGTGTCCGGCGATCGGATCTACGTGACGGCCTACACCGGCTACGGCGAGGATCTCGAGGCCCCCGGATCGCCGGAGAATCTGGTGCGGCACCTGCTGGCCTTCGACCGCTCCAGCGGCAAAGAGCTGTGGCGCTTCTCGGTGCCGACAGCCGGCGAGGAGGACCCCTTCCAGGGCTTCATCACACAGCACGGCTACGCCAGCAGCACGCCGGTGACCGACGGCGAGAGGATCTACACGCTCTTCGGCAAGTCGGGCCTGGTGGCCGTCAATCGGGATGGCCAGGAGGTTTGGCGCCGGGATCTCGGCCGACAGTCTTCCCCGACCCGCTGGGGAGACGCCTCGAGCCCGATCCTGGTGGGCGACGTATTGGTGGTCAACGCGGGCATCCTGGGGCGCAAGATCGCCGGCATCGACAAGCGCAGCGGAGAGCTGCTCTGGGCGGTGCGCAGCCCGGGATTCACCAACTCTTGGTCCACCCCCGCCGTCGCTCGAATCGGGGAGAAAGCGCAGGTCCTCGCTCACTTCCCCTTCAAGATCGTGGGAATCGATCCCCAAAACGGCGAGGTGCTGTGGTCTGCCAAGACGCCGCTGGATGACGCCACGTCGCCGAGCATCGTCGTCCACCAGGGAGTCGCCTACCTGATGGGCAGCCGCGCCGGTCACGCCATGGCGGTGAAGATCGACGGCCGCGGGGACGTCTCCGAATCCCACGTGCTGTGGCAGACCCGCACTCGCGCCGGAATCACCACGCCGGTGATCGCCGGGAAGGCGCTGTACTGGACCACCAGCGGCATTTTCATGGCCCTCTCCCTGGAGACCGGGGAGCTGGTCTATCGCACCCGGCTGCCCCGCCTCGGCGGCCCCACCGGCGGCTTCCCCAACGCCGACTACTCCTCCCCCATCGTCGTTGGCGACCGCATCGTGCAGTTCACTCGCAACGGCGAGAGCTACGTCATCCAGGCCGGAGAGTCCTTTGAGCTACTGGGCCACAACCCCGCCTTCGAGGGGGATTCCAGCTCCTTCAGCGCTACCCCGGCGGTGAGCCGCGGCGAGCTCTTCATGCGATCCGAGGGCTACCTCTACAGCATCGGCGCCTCCTCCGCTCCCCGCGATGCCCAGGCCCAGGCCCAGGCTCGTTAACTCACGGGCTCACCAAGCTCCTCTAGCAACTCTTCTAACAGTCTCCAGAAGCGCTGCGCCCGCTCCTCGTCCGCCGCGGCGTCTCCCGCCTCCAGCTGCAGCCAGCCCAGGGTGTTGTGGAGGTAGGCCCCGGAGGGCAGGTCCGGCTGAGTGGCGGCGTAGAGGGTGGCCTGGGCGCCCTGCGCCAGGGAGAGCATCAGGCTCCGCTTGACGGCACCGACGGGCCCGCGGCTGCTGCCGGAAAGCTCGGAGGCGACCACCCCGGGATGCACCACCCGCACCGTGAGCTGGGGATCGCGGCGCGCCAGCTCCTGGGCCTGCCAATGGTTCCCCAGCTTGCTGCGGCAATAGGCCCACTGGCCGCCGAGGGGAGTGCGGTAGCGGTAGTCTGGCGTGCAGTCCCGCGCCAGGACGTAGATGTCGCCGGTGACCACCACCACCGTGGCGTCCGGCGCCAGGGCGCCGCTGCGCTGCAGCCCGCGAATCAGCGCATGATGGCCGAGCACGTTGGTGGCAAACGCGATCTCGTGCCCCTGCGCAGAAGCTCGGTAGGCCGTCGGCCAGAGCCCAGCGTTGGCCACCAGCAGGTCGACGGACTGCCCCTGGAGCCCCTCGCTGAGCTCGGCCACCGCCCCCTTCACCGACCCTAGATCGCTGAGGTCGAGGCTCTGATGGCGCATCCCCAGCTCTCGCTCGGCCTCAGGGGAAGCGGACCGCGACGCGCTGATTACCTCCGCGCCCCGCGCGCGAAGACCTCGGGTCGTCTCCAGCCCGATCCCCCGGCTGCCGCCGGTGACCAGAGCCAGCCTACCCTCCAGGCGAGGGACCTCGGGACAGCTCAGAGAGCGCGAACGCTGTCGCCACATCGACGCTCGCAGGCGAGCGGCGGTGCTTCGAGGGGGAGGTTGGGGCGAGGAGAACAGGCGGGGTTCCATAGGGGCGGATCCTCAGGAAAGAAGAATGTAGGTTCCTCTGTTCATTTCGCCCCCCGAGGCATCTCAGATGCCTCGATCATCGAAGCTCCGTCCGCTCCAAACCCCAACTCCCGGGCCAGCTTCCAGGCTGATCAACGCCCCGGAGACACCCGGGTCAACTAAGCCAGGCTCGGCGCTCCGGCGGCACGTTGACGTGATCGTAGGGGCAGTGGCGGCAGCCGGATCCACAGCAGCTCCCGCGGCGCCGGTGAAAGCCCTCGGTATAGACCTGGTAGCCCGTCGCCGGGTCGATATAGGTATCGTCTCCAGCGGCCTGAGCCTCGAAATGGATCTGGTGCCAGGGCACCTTCGCCTCTTCACCCTCGCCGGGCTCTGCATTTTTCTCTTCGGGAGTCGAGCTCATCGCTTCACCTCTCACAGGTTCGAGCCGAGATAGCTCGTCAGAAGCCGACTCGACAGCAGCAGTCTACCAGCGCAGCTCGTAGGTCGCGCTGCGAGCGCCAGTGGTCAGCTCACAGCGGGGATTCTCGATGCCGAATCGGCGAGCCGCTCCAGTATAGAAGCCCAGGGCCACCTGCATGTCCACCATCGGATACACCGGTGCCCCGGTAAGCAGGATGTCGCAGCTGCCCTCCGCGCTGCGCACCTCCATCGTGCCGATATTGAAAAAACGCTCATGGAGACTCGCCAGGCGGCGCAGGAAGGCTTCGATGTCCCCCTGGTCCAGGTAGATCTTGTAGACCGTCTCCAGCGCTCGCCGCGCCGAGAATTCACCGACTTCCTGCAGCCGCTGGAGCTGCCCGCCGAGATACTCTTCGACGATCGCCTCGTTGAGCTCGGTGTAGAGGTGGTAGGGATACCAATCGGAAACCAGGAGCAGGTACACGCCTTGATCCCGCAGCCTTTTCTTGGCCTCGAGCTCCGCCGCGTCGCCGTGAACCTCCCGCAGGTATTCCAGCTTGGATACCAGCGAGCTCCCTTTGATCTGGAACTCTTCGCTCTGTGGCGTTTGGGCGTTCTCGGTCACGGTGCTCACATCTCCTGAATCAACGAAGAAGCGCTGATTCGCTTTGATAAGCCAACGATTGTCTTGACCTGACAGCCTACCTCAAACGGTTCCCCAAACGTCGGCGAGGCTTTGAATTCAATAATTTAGCGCCTGGCAAAGCGCATGAATTACTGGCTGCGCACGAATTTCTAGCTGCCTCAAGTACCGACTGTAATATCACTCCAGAGAACGCAAAAATCCCGCCGCGAGACTGGCGCGGCGGGATCTTTGGGGCTCCCCCCATCGGGGTGAGCGCGGGCCTTATTCAAGCCTTGGAGCGAGAGCTCTTATTGCCGGGTGAGCAGAACCTTGGTCGGCGTGCCCAGCAGCCGGTTGCCTTCGAAGGTGCTCCACACGGCGATCACCGTGCCATCCGCGGGGAACTGCAGGGAGTCGAGAATCATGGTGCGGGTCTTGTCGCCCTGGTAGTCCAGGTTGGTCCCACCGGCGGCAGCAAAGAGAAACTCAGTACCGTCCGCGGAGGCGCCGACGAGGTCCATCACCGGCTGCGTGCCATAGCGGCAAATGTGGGAGGCTCGCACGCTGGTCTGGGTGCGGATGTAGTTGGTCTGGGTCTCGGACGCGAGGCCAGGGCGGAAGATCTCCTCTACCACCGAGCCACCGCCGATGATGCGATAGGTCACCTGGAAGGGCGGGGAGCTCTTGAAGTCCGGGAAGGTGCCGATCCAGTTGCCCTGGAGGCCCTTGAGCTGGTTGAAGACGTGGTCCGCCAGCACCTTCATATCCGTGGTGGTGGTGGTCTTCACCCCATTCTGGGTGCCGTAGGTGTTGGCTTCAGCCTGCAGAGATTGAGCCGGCACCAAAACCAGGGTCAGGGCGAGGGCGAGGACAGTGAGAAAGACGGTCGAGCGGGTGCTGCGCAGCATGGGAATTGCTCCTCCTGAGATCAGCGAAGGAAGGGATTCAGCTTCGATTCGTTCGATCCGGCATCGCCGAGATGCAGCAAAACCAAATTCCCCGAAGTACTGAAGTTCACGACTGGAATTACGCGGTCTCGTGAACGGCCTCAGCTTATGCAGCGCGCGCTTATTAAGCTCAATCTTGTCGAGGGGCTGAACCTCGACTGTCCCCCGAATGTCCAGGAGGCCCGTCCAAGAGACACATCCAAGAGACACATCCAGGAAGGTGGCCAGCAAAGGCCAGCCCTCGAACACCCGGGATTCAGCGCTAAGCGCGCTGGGTAGTCAAAGATCCAGCGCAGATCTCGAGGCTTCTAGAGGCGAAGGATCCCGCCGCGAGCCACCAGCCCGCGACGGGATAAGAGTGGGGGCACAGGGAGTGCCACCCAGATCACTCCGTCGGAGCTCCGGAGGACTTGCGGGTCAGCACCACCGGAGTCGGCGGTCCCAGGGCCTTCTCACCCTCGAAGGTGCTCCACACCGCGACCACCCGGTCTTCGCTGGGGAACTCGAGGGACTCGAGGCGCATGCGGCGAGTCTCGTCACCGAGGACGTCGAGGTTGGTGCCCCCGGCTTCCTGGAAGACGAAGAGATCGCCACCCTTGGCGGAACCGAAGAGCTGCATCACCGGCTGGGTGCCATAGGCACAGACGTGATTGGCTCGCAGTCCGTTGCGGGTGCGCACGTAGATGGTCTGGGTCTCGTTCTGGAGGCCCGGACGGAAGGTCTCCACCACGGCAGAGCCGCGGCCGATGTTGCGGTAGGTCACCTCTACCGGCGCGGCCTTCTCAAAGCCCGGGTAGCTGGCCACCCAGGTGCCCTCGAGCTGCTGCAGGCGCTTGAAGGCCCGACCGGTGAGCTCGATGAGCTCCTCGGCGGAAGCCTTCTCGACGTCCACGGAGGTCACGACGCGGGGAGCACGCTGGTCCTTCTTGCCGTCCTGCGGGGCGGCAAAGAGGCTACCGGCGGCAACCAGAGTGGAGAGACAGGCGACGGCGAAGCCCCGCAGGGCGATGGACTGTAGGTTGAAATGAAGCATGAAGAACACTCCTCCTAGCATGGGTTGAGGGAGGGTCTCCGAGCATCGCGAAGCATCCTGTACCTGACCCAAGGATCCATCGACTGGCCAAAATCGACGGCTCCTCGAGGCCCGGTGGAACGGTCCTATCCCAGAGAGTTTCAGCCCTGAAGATCGCGACCGCACCGAAATGCAGCAATGCTAGATTCCCCGAAGTACTGAAATTCACGACGAAGCGCGCTTGTTCGTGAATACCTGCACCCTACGCACTCCCCCACCGAATCGAGAAATCTTGTCCAGGGTCCCCCATACGGACCCTGAATCGATCTCATCGATCCTCCACCCCCAACCTCGCTCGGGCTTGTCTTCGAGTTGCTTCTCGCTTCACTCAATCCATCCGCACCATCCCAATTCCCTGCGCCGGACCGAAGGGCTCGCTTCCCTTGAAGGTGCTCCACTCGGTCTCGAAATAGTCTTCGTTGAAGAGCGAGAGTCGATCCAGACGCATCCACATGGCGTCCTCGCTCGCTAGGTTCGAGCCGCCGACGTGGTTGAAATAGAGGTCGTAGCCATTGCCCCGAGAGCGATCGAGATTCATCTTCGGCTGGTTGCCGAAAGCGCAGAGATGCTGAGCCTGGAGCTCGCCGTCCGCCAGCAAAAAGATCGTCTTCATCTCGATGTGGGCCCCGGGATGGGAAGTCTCGATGAGCACCGTTCCTCGGGCCGAGAGCTGATAGGTCACCGTGAAGGAGGGTGCATCGGCGTCGATGAAGTGGGCCTGCCAAGTGCCTTCGAGGGACTTCAGCCGCTCGAAGACCTCCACCGCGTCCAGCCATGCGGCTTCATCCGCTAAGACTTCGCTCTCTTCAGGGTCGATCGCCGCCGGCGTCGCGATGGCCGCGGCGACGGAGCTGGTCACCGCGGTTGCGGTATCGATCGAAGCAGCAGCGCTGATCGAAGTGGAGGCGTTCACTGGAGCAGGCAGGGGCTCGGGATCGATGATGGCTTCGGCGCTTCCGGCGGAGGGAGCCACGAGGGCCAGGGCGAAGGCCACTGCCCCAAGGGTCCGAAGGTTTTGAAGCCAGAAGGCTGAAGGCCGAGCTTGCCGTGCAACAGGTCGAATCATCGCCATCTCCTGAACAGAGGATCGATAAAACACTGAGGAGCCGAAGTGAGCTTGAGGCGGGAGGCTAGTAGGTCGAGACCCGTCTCGAGGCTGGTCGGCTCGCATGGACGAAGCGTAGAACGGATCGGGTGGCAGTACGCAAGCATGTCTACCTCTTGTCGGGATTTGCTTTGAGCCCTCGAAATCGGACCCCGAAAGTCCTATACACGTCATCAGATGTCCTCGGCGAAAAGCGCACATCTCAAGAAATGTGCAGTAAAACCGCGACTTTGAAGGTGGACAAGACTGCCCGCAGCTCAGGAAATCTTGAAAAGCTGTGAGCTGAAGAACTTCCTTCGTCAAGCCGCTGACAAAAGCTATAGATCTCAAATCTGGACAACAAATCTAGACAAGCAATCGAGGGAAGCGATCGAGGTGATTGGCCGATCAAGAGCAGCGTCCGAGGAAGGCCGAGTCCCCGCTGATTCGCTTCAATGATTCGCTTCGCCGACCGCATCTTCACTGTCAGGCGTCATCGCCAGACGTCATCGCCAGACGTCATCGTCGGACACCATCATCCAGCCCCCAACCCTCACCGGAGGCCCCATGCACCGAATTCACCTTTTCGCTATCGCCGCCGTGCTCTTCGCGCAGAGCCTCACCCCCGCTCTTCACGCCGAGATCACGGAACCCTCCATCACCCAGATCACCTCCGTCACCATTCTGGTGGAAGACCAGGACGAGGCACTCAAGTGGTACACCGAGAAGCTCGGCTTCGAGGTGGTCACCGATCTCCAATACGCCGAGGACGCCCGCTGGCTGACGGTGGTTCCCAAGGGGCAGACCTTCCCGGAGATCTCCCTGGAGCGCGCCGGCGAGGCCCGCGCCGCGCTGGTGGGCCAGAGCGGCAGCACCGTGCTCGCCACCGAGGACTGCCACGGCACCTTCGAGCTGCTCAAGGAGCGCGGCGTTGAGACCCTCGGCGAACCGCAGAAGCTGCCCTGGGGTACCCAGGCGATGTTCAAGGACCTCTACGGCAACCTGCTGATCATCCTCGAGGCCCCGGAACAGCCCTACGAGGCCCGCTGAGTCCAGCTCGCTGACCGAGAGGCCTGTCGAGACTCCGTCGAGGAGACATACCTCGGGGAAGACTTCTCGAAACAGGTCTCTCGGGCTGACGAAAAAAGCGCCCCCGAATTCGGGGGCGCTTCTTTTTTCGGGCTTTGGGAGCGAGTCCAGAGCCTACCTAGGCTGATCAGCTCACCAGCCGCACTGGCGCCCGGCGTTCTGCTCGTCCAGCCACGTTTGGAGCGGCGCGAAGTATTCGAGGATCGCGGTAGCGTCCATCTCCCGCTCTCCGGTGAGGGCCTCCAGGGCATCGGGCCAGGGCTTTTCGAGCCCCAGTTCCATCATCGCCGCCAGGCGTTCACCGGCGGCGGCGTTGCCGTAGATCGAGCAGCGGTGCAGCGGTCCATCATCCCCCGCCACCTGACACAGGCCGCGGTGGAACTGGAATTGAAGGATGTGGGCCAGGAAGTAGCGAGTGTAGGGAGTATTGCCGGGAACGTGGTATTTAGCCCCGGGATCGAAGTTCGCCTCGGAGCGCTCCACCGGCGCCGCGACGCCCTGATAGGCCTCCCGCAGCTCCCACCAACCCTGGTTGTACTCTTCCGGGCTCACCTCACCGGAAAACACTTTCCATCGCCACTGATCCACCAGCAGGCCGAAGGGCACGAAGGCCACCTTGTCCAGCGCCATGCGCAGCAGCAGGCCGAGGTCGGCGTCCGCTGGCGGCTCGGCGTCGATGAGGCCGACGTCCTTGAGGTACTTCGGCGTCACGCTCAGGGAAATGGTGTCTCCGAGGGCCTCGTGGAAGCCGTCGTTGGCGCTGTTGCGATAGAGGAAGGGCAGCTCGGCGTAGGCGCGCTGATAGAAGTTATGGCCCAGCTCATGGTGGATCACCGAGAAGTCCTCCGCCGTCACCTGGATGCACATCTTGATGCGCAAGTCGTCCACCTGGTCGATATCCCAGGCGCTGGCATGGCAGACCACCTCTCGATCCCGCGGCTTGGTGAATTGGGAGCGCTGCCAGAAGGTCTCCGGCAGCGGATCGAGGTTCAGGGAGGTGAAGAAGCTCTCCGCCTGGCGGGTCATCTTGAGGGCGTCGTAGCCTTCCGCCTCTAGGCGCTCGGTGAGGTCGAAGCCCGGATCCGTATTCTGCGGAGCGACCAGCGGATAGACATTGCCCCAGCTCTGTGCCCACATATTGCCTAGCAGATGCGCCGGGATCGGCCCGGTGGGGTCCACCACGTCGCTGCCGTATTGCTCCACCAGCTGGGCTCGTACGTGGCAATGCAGCGCCTCGTAGAGGGGCGAGACCTGATCCCATAGGCGGTCCAGCTCGGCGGCGAAGGCATCCGGGTCCATGTCGTATTGGTTACGCCACAGGGCTCCGGTATCGGCGTAGCCCAGCTCCTGAGAGCCGGCGTTGGCGAGCTCCACCATGCGCTGGTAGTCCGCGCGCATCGGCGGCGAAACGGTGCGCCAGCCGGTCCACAGATCCAGCAGCTTGGCCTCGTCCCGGCTGTTGGCCTGGATGATGTTCATTTCCGAGAGGTCATAGCAGCCGTCGCCCCCGGCGTCGCTGTCGGGATTCTCGGGGCAGTACTTTCCGGCACCGTAGGTGCCCGAGAGGCGGGCGTTGATCGCCGCCAGCTCCGAGGACGCCTCCGGGTCGTTGGGAGAAGGGATAGTGAGGCGGTTCTTCAACAGGTTGAGGCGGCGGCGCACGTCCGGCTCGGCCTCCACCTCGTCGAAGCGCGACGCCTCCACCGCCAGCTGCACCGAGCGGCTGACGTAGCGCTCGTCGGCGTCCGCGGCGATCTGCGCGGTGTCTTCGGTGATGTGGGTGTTGTACACCCAGGCGGCGCGATCGTTGCGAATGGCGAGGTCCAGCAGCTCTTCATCGGCAGCGTTGATGAAGGCCTTGGCACCCTCCGGGGTTGCCGGGGTAGTGCTTTCTCCTCCACCACCACAGGCCACCAGGGTGAGGAGCATCGCGGCGAAAACCAGCAGCGAGGTGATACGAATCATGAGTCCATCTCCTGAGAATGGTTTGGACCCGCCCCGCCGCTCTTTCCGCGGGGCGGAGAATCGAAACGTCAGTTCAAGCTCTCGGGCTCTCGAAATCTTGGGCCCTCGAAGCCCCGGGCAGGGAGTAGGCTCCCCGCCCCGTCGAGACCCTACTTATTGTCGCGCCCCCGCGGGCTCGGGGCGAGGGTTGCCTCAGCCTGCCGGCTCCAGTGCCCGAATAATTCTCGTCACCCCTTCCTTCAGCTCCTCGAGGGAGCAGGCGAAGGAGAGACGTACATGCCCTTCGCGACCGAAGGCGGAGCCCGGCACCACCGCCACCGCCTCGCTGCGAATCAGATGCTCCGCCACCGCCGCCGAGCTCTCTAGCCCCGGGCGATAGCAGCCCTCGATCTTGGGGAAGGCGTAGAAGGCGCCATGGGGCGGCGCGCAGCTCCAGCCGGGCACGGTGCCGAGCAGGGGAACGAGGGCGTCGCGACGCTCGCGGAAGGCCTGCAGACGCTGCTGCAGCTCTTCCTCCCCTCGCTCCAGGGCCTCCACCGCTCCCCACATCGCGAAGGAAGTGGGATTCGAGGTGGCGTGGCTCTGCAGGCTACCGAGGGCCTTGAGCAGCGGCGGCGGGGCGAAGACATAGCCCAGGCGCCATCCGGTCATGGCGTAGCTCTTGGAGAAAGAGCCCACCAGCACCACCGTCTCCGGGTAGCGCTCGGCGAGGGCCGCGGAGCTCACCGGATCTCCGTCGAAGAAGAAGCGCTCGTAGGTCTCGTCGGCGATCAGCGGGATCCCCGCGTCGGCGCAGCCGGCCACCAGCCGCTCCAGCTCCGCCTTGGGCATCACCCCGCCGGTGGGGTTGCAGGGGGAGTTCACCAACACCGCGCGAGTGCGCTCATCGATGGCCTCCAGCAGCGGAGCCGCCCGCAGCTGAAAACCATCTTCGGGATCCGAAGCCACCACCACCGGTTCTCCTCCGGCGAGGCGAATCTGCTCCGGCAGGCTGACCCAATAGGGCGACGGCAGCACTACCTTATCCCCGGGATTCACCAGCGCCTGGGCGAGCTCGTAGAGGGCCATCTTGGCGCCCACCGTCACCTGCACGTCGTCCCCGCTCCAGGGAGCGCCGTGGCGGCGGCGATAATCCTCCGCCAGAGCGCGACGCAGCTCGAGGATTCCGCCGTTGGCGGTATAGCGAGTCCTGCCGTCAGCGAGGGCCCGCTGGGCCGCTTCCACCGCGACCTGGGGAGAATCGAAATCAGGTTGACCGACGGAGAGGTCGATGACGCTCTCGCCGCGGGCGCGCAGCTCGCGGGCGAGGTTCGCCACCTTCAAAGTCGCCGATTCACCGGTGGAGGAGACACGCTGAGAGAGTCGCATTCCGCGGATCGTACCACCACATCGTCCCGCTCCCTATGCCCGAAGGGCAACGATGGCGTACCGGCTCTGCCGAAGCCGTGCACACCCTGCTGAACCCGTGCCCCCTCTGCTGAACCGAGGGCCGCCCCGCTCTCGTACCTACTCTTGCTGGCACTGCCTTGCTGGCACTGCCCTGCGGGGTTCGCCCCTGGAGGACAAGAACCAGGGGACGAGATCCCGGTCTTTGCCCCGCGGATTGCTATGATCGCCCTCCGCGCTCCATCGCCTCTCCGGCGACGAGCCTCACCCGCTCCCCCCCCCGGCGCCACCCTCCGTTCCCTCATCGGGCGCCGTCGGCGGGCCCCTCCCGGCTCTTCCCCCTGCTTCCTGGCAAGCTCGTCTCTGACGAATAACCCACGACGCAGCATTCCATCCAAATGTTTCTACCCATAGGCGGCGGACGGACCATGATCGCCAAACTCCCTTCCCTTTCCCTCGCGCCCATTCCCGGGGCGATCTGGCGACACTCTGTGGTCGTCGGCCTTCTGCTGACGGCGCTCCTCGTTCCCCTCGTCTCCGAGGCGCAGCTGGTCCGAGAAGAGAAGGCCACCATTCAGCTGGCGGAAGCCAGGACCGCCTTTGCCCCCGGCGAGACGGTGCGGCTGGCGGCGGTGATGACCCTGGAGGAGAAGTGGCACTCCAATAGTCACCAGCCGACCCTCGACTTCCTGATCCCCACCGAGGCGCGGCTGGAGGCCCCGGAGGGCTGGGGGGAGCCTCGCTTCACCTACCCTGAGGGGGTGATGCTGGACTTCGAGTTCGTCGAGGAGCCGATTTCCGTCTACGAGGGCAGCGTGCCCATCTGGATCGAGATCGACCCGCCCACCGGCCTCAACGCCATCGCCGCCGCCGCCGACGCCGCGACCTTCCGGGTTGCGGTGCGGTACCAGGCCTGCGACGACAGCCAATGCCTGCCGCCGGTGGAAAGCTTCGCCGAAACGACGGTGGTGATCGGCGACGCAGGAGAGCCGGTGAACGCCGAGTTCTTCACCGCCGAAGCGCTGCTTCCCGGGGGGCTTCACGGCGGCGATTCGGCGGCCTCGGCGAGCACCACGGCGACCGCCTCTAGCGAGCAAGCGCCCCTCGAAGAGGGTGGCCGCAGCCTGTGGAGCGCCCTGCTGCTGGCGTGGGTCGGAGGCCTGATCCTGAACGCCATGCCCTGCGTGCTGCCGGTGCTCTCGCTGAAGGTCTTCGGCCTGATGAAGAGCGCCGGCGAAAGCCGCAAAGCCGTCGCCCGGGGCACCCTGGTCACCGCCCTGGGCATCTTGGTTTCCTTCTGGATCCTCGCCGCCGTCGCCGTCGCCGCCCGCGCCGCCGGTCAGGCGGCGGGCTGGGGGGTACAGTTCCAGGAGCCGGGCTTCGTCGCCTTCCTGGCCATCGTGATGGTGCTCTTCGCCCTCAACCTCTGGGGTCTCTTCGAAATCCCTCTCCCCACCGCCCTGGCGATGCGCCTCGGCGGCGGCGGTGGCCAAAAAGAGGGGATCGCCGCTCACTTCGGCTACGGCCTCTTCGCCACCCTGATGGCCACCCCCTGCTCCGCTCCCTTCTTGGGTACCGCCGTCACCTTCGCCCTCGCCCAGCCGCCGCTGGTGATCTATGCCGTGTTTACCGCCGTCGCCCTCGGCATGGCGACGCCCTACATCGCTCTGGCGGTGGCCCCCGGGGCCGCCGAAAAGCTGCCGAAGCCGGGCCCATGGATGGAGACCCTGAGAGGGCTGCTGGGCTTCCTGCTGGCCGGCGCCGCTCTGTGGCTGCTCTTCGTCCTCGCCGGCCAGATCTCCTCCGGCCGCCTGCTGGCGGTGGAGATCACCCTGCTGGCGATGGCCGCCTTCCTGTGGTTCGGTCACCGGCCGGAGCGCCGCTCCCAGGCCGGCGGACGAAGCGTGGCCCGCTTCGGCACCCTCGCCATGGCGGTGCTGGCGCTGGTGCTGGCGATCCGCCCGGAAGCCCCGGAGCGCATCGATTGGCAGCCCTTCGACCGCGCCAAGGCGGAAACCCTGGCGGCGGCGGGCACCCCGGTATTCATCGACGTCACCGCCGACTGGTGCGTCACCTGCAAGGTCAACGAAGCGGCGATCCTCAATACCGAGAGAGTCGCCAGCGCCTTCGAGCGCCACGGCGTGGTGCCGATGAAGGCGGACTGGACCAACCAGGACGAGAACATCTCCCGCTTCCTCGCCGACCACGGCCGCACCGGAATCCCCTTCTACGTGCTGTACAAGCCCGGGCAGGCACCCCACGTCTTCGGCGAGATCATCAGCCGCGACGGCATCCTGCGTCAGCTGGAGCCCTGAGCTACGCCCCGGTCCCTCGGCTGCGCCTGATCCCTCGGCTGCGCCCAATCCCTCGGCTGCGCCCGATCCCTCAGCTGCACTAGCGGGCTTCGGGGCCGGGAAAGAAATGCTCCAGCATCGCCGGCAGCCGCAGCCGCCAGGCGGTGAGGGAATGCCCCTCCGGAACCTCCACCACGGTGGGGCTGTACCCCGCGCTCCGCAGCGCCTCAGCGAGAGCGTAGCCGTCCGGCGCCCAGCGGCGATCGTAGCGCCCGATGAGCACGTAGGGATCCATCGCCACCCGCGGACTCTCGGCGATGGTGCTCACCAGATCGCTCCCCGACACCGCCGGAGCGATGGCGGCGACGTGACCGAAGACCTGAGGGTGAGTGTGGGCGAGGTCCACCGCCGCTAAGGCACCCCGAGAGCCTCCCACCAGCAGTCGTCCCGAGGGATCCTGAAGCGTCGGGTACGAAGCGTCCACCCGGGGCACGATCTCCTCCACCATCATTCGCCGAAAGCCGGAATGGCGGCGATACTCGCGATAACGGTCGACGGGATCCACGAACACCGCGATCAGCGGCCGCAGGACGCCGGCGGCGATCAGGGCATCGAGCATCTGCGGAACCCGCCCTCGCCCCGCGTAGGCAGAGCCGTCGCCGAAGTACACCGTCGGCAGCGGCTCGGAAGCCCCAAACTCGGAGGACGCGGACTCGGAAGACTCGATGACGGGCCGGTAGATCTGCACCCGGCGGCGGGTCCCCGGCAGGAAGGAGCTGACGTGCTCGAAGACCTCCAGCCGCTCAGCATCGAGGGCCGGTAGCTCCGGCTGCCCTTCTTCCACCGAGAGCAGTGCGTGGAGGCCAGGGATCCTCTCCGCCTCCCGAGGCTCCAGGGTGAGCAGGCTGACGTCTTCCTCCCATCCCGCTACCCGTCGCGGGTTGTGGGGGTCCGCCAGCACCCTTTCCCCCACCGCATAGGCGTACTCCACCCGCGCTCCAGGCTCCAGCTGCACCGCCTTCCATCGCCAACCGCTGCGGCCTACGGGCTCGAGGCGTCGCTCCTCAGCGGGCACCTCTTCCCAACCCCAGCCGTTGAAGTCCGCCAACAGGCGCACGTCGTCCCCCCCTCCGCGGGGGCCATTCTCCGCCCCTCTCTCCAGCGCCACAGAGGCACCGGATTCAGGCTGAGCAGCGAGCCACTCTCCAGGGTCCACCAGGAATACGACCCTCCCCCCGTCCTCCATCAGCGGCGTGGGGCCATGCTGTGCCAGGTAATTCGCCACCGCGGCGTCTTGGTCCACCGCATCCCCGGACAGAGTCGAGACGAAGCTCGCGAAGCTACCGGCACTAGGAGCCGATGCTTCGCCGTCGGGAGCCTGCGGCCGAGAGGAACAGGCCAAGCTGGTGCCCATCAACAGCAGGAGAGGCGACAGCAGGAGAACCACCAGCAGGCGAGGCGTCAGCAATAAGGCCTCATGAGCCAGACGGCTCCGCTCCCCCACGGCGAGGGAAGGATAGAAAGCGATGGACTGCGGAAATCGGGATCGGCGGGTCACGGGAAAATCCTCCTTCCCGCTCTACGCTCGTCTCCTGGAAGAGTTGCGTTCCCCGCCGCGGCCGAGGAGCTCAGCTCCCCGAGCGAGACGCCGCGTCTCTACCGCTGCCCCAGAAACCCTGGGAGCCCAGAAATTCAGAGATAGCCGAGGGAGCGCAGCAGATCTTCCGTCTCGGAATCCATCGTGCGGGCATCGCCGCATTCCGCCGAGCGGGGATCCACCAGAGCGGAGAATCGCTCCGCCCCATCCCAGGCCTGCAGGGCCCGCTGCAGGCGCTGGAGATCCTGCGGAAATTCTTCCGCCACGTTGCGGGTCTCCATCGGATCGTTTTCGAGATCGAAGAGGGTGAAGCGCACGCCCTCGCCGCCGATCCACCGCTGCTCTGGGGTGGTCTGGGCGAAGATCAGCTTGAAGCGCTGGTCGCGAACCACCTTCTGCCATTTGTTGCGGGTCTCCCAGCCGGCCTCGGCGAAGCCCAGGCCGTCGAAGGAAATCATCGGCTCCAGCCCGCGAGCCCCTGCGGGCCAAGGCGGCATCGGCTCTCCCCGCAGTCGCGGCAGCAGGCTGCGTCCCTGCATGTAGCTGCCATCCGCCGACAGGTCCGCCCCCGCCGCCTGCAGCAGCGTCGGGCCGAGGTGAATGAGCTCTACCGGCGCCCCGTCTACCTTCGGCTCCAGCACCCCCGGATAGTGGAAGATCAGCGGTACCCGCAGGCAGGTCTCGAAGCTGAAGCGCCCGTGGTCGAAGTAGTAATGGTGCTCCCCCAAAGACTCCCCGTGATCCGAGGTGAAGACGGTGAGGGTGTTACTCATCAACTCCTGCTCTTCGAGGCTATCCAGCAGAATGCCGACCTGCTCGTCGTTGTAGGCGATCTCCGCATCGTAGCGAGCGCGGTAGAAATCCAGCTCGTCTCGGCCGTCCAGCACTTGGGTCTGACCGATACCGGCCATCTGCTGCTTCGGCTTGTCGACGATGTTGATTCGGGGCTCCGGGCTCCAGAACTCATCGCCCTGGAACATGTCGCTGTACTTGCCCGGCGGGGTGTAGGGGGCGTGGGGATCCAGATAGTGCACCCAGAGAAAGTAGGGCTTGCCCTCTTCTCGCTCCGCGCTGATTCGATCCAGCAGCCCCTGGGCGAGATGGGTCACGATCTCCGCCCGGTTGGGGTCGCTGCCGTCTTCCGGCGGCTCCAGCTTCCAGGTCTCGATGTAGGTATCGAAGCCCTGGTCGAAGTAGAAGTCCGTCGCCAGGGCCCCGTTGGCCACCACCGCGTGGGTGCCGTAGCCGAGATCCCGCAGGTGCTCGGCGAGCATGTAGAAGCGGCAGTCCAGGGGCTTGCCGACCCGCCGCACGATGCCGTTGTCCTTCGGGTAGGTGGTGGTGAAGATCGAGGCAAAGGAGGGGCTGGTCTTCGGCCACTGCACCATCGGCTGATCAAAGCGCACCCCCTCCGCCGCCAGAAGATCGATCACCGGCGAGGTGACTCGCTGATAGCCGTAGCTAGAGACATGGTCCGCGCGCAGAGTATCGACGGTGATCAGCAGGATGTCCGGGCGCTCCGGAAGCGGCTCCACGGCCGCCTGCGGCGCCTCGCTCCCCGCCTCATCCGAAACCGAGTCGGAGGTACAGGCGACGGTCAGCAGCAGCGCGCTACTCAGCAGCACGGGAGCCAACCAAAGCCAGCGCCAGGGACGGGGCGATGGGCGGTGAGAGAGGGGATTCAGAGGGTGCGCGGTGGAATCCTTGACCATGGTGAAGGTACTCGGAGAAAAAGGAATGGGGACGAGGGCCTCTCCTTGCCCCAAAGCGGGGATAGCGTGCCTCGCCGGGCGAGCAGCGCGACGATATCAGAATGGGAATTCGCTATGATTGCCCTCGCGAACCGCTCTCGACCCAGTCTTGATTTGGCCCGCGGCTAGTACTGAGCTAGCACTGAGCCGGCACTGAATCAGCCTGCCAAGCCTGGACCGGGCCCTCCGGAACAGACAAGGATTTGCCCTTCTCCCCCCGCTATGCTTCTCTCCCCCGCTATGCAGGCACTTCACCACTCCATCAGAGACGCGATGACGGCAGACGACTTCGGGGCCCTGCAGTGGGCGAAGGCGGGAAGGGGTTGGAGCTGCCTCGGCGGCGCCCCTCGGGGAGATAGCGCCCAGTGACAACTCCCTTCGACAAGGCATCGCAACCCAAGCCGACGAGGCGCCGCAAGAAGCCCGGATGCCTGCGCCAGGGCTGCAGCGTTGGCTGCGTCGGGCTGCTGCTGCTGCTCATCGCCGCGCTGCTCTTCGACCCTACCGACGACATCACCGCCACTCCCTACGGCTACGAATGGGAGCAGCGTACCGAAATCGAGCACCAGGAGCTGGTCACCGAGAGCGCCTGGGAGGACGAGGTTCCAGCGGAGGCTCAGCAACTCTCCTCCACCCGCGAGCTCTTCGGCGAAGACCGCGTCCGCACCGGCACCCGCACCGAAACCCGCACCATCATGGAGCGCCGAAGAATCGGCACCGAGCGAGTGAAGGTGGAGACCAAGGAGCTCGGGGACGGCTCTGTCGAGGATGTCTTCGAGTCGAGACCGATCTACGAGAACGTCGAACGCACCCGGGAGATCGAGGTGCCGGTCTTCGAGGTCCAGCCGGTCTACAAGAATAAAGTTAGCTACACCATTCAACGCTGGAAGCCTCACCGCACCCATCGCGCTTTCGGCACCGGCCGGCCCGAGGTATGGCCCGAAGCCGATCTCAACGAGGGCGAGCGGGAGAAGAACCAGGAGCGGGACTTCGTCGTGCAGCTGCGGGATGCCGACGGGAAGATCTATCAGTACCGCGCCGCGGACGAGGCGGAATGGCGCAAATTCCGCAACAGCCAAAGCTACCGCCTCGAGACCATCGGCACGCGGGTGCACAAGGTCCTGTGGTGACATCCTGTGGTGACGGCGGCAGCACCCTTCTAAAGTGAGCGACTCGCAGCCGGAGTTGCTCCTGCTCTACCGCGACAAGCACCTGCTGGCGGTGTCCAAGCCCTCCGGCCTGGCGGTGCATCGTGGCTGGTCCCAGGATCGCATCACCGCCCTGCCGCTAGCGCGGCGGATGGCGGGGTGCCGGGTGCATCCAATTCACCGCCTCGATCGCCCCACCAGTGGGGTTCTGCTCTTCGCCCTGGATCAGGAAACCACCCGACGAGTGCAGCGCAGCTTCGAGGCGGCAGAGGTCACCAAGCGCTACCTCGCGCTGGTGCGGGGGATCCCGCCGCAGCAGGGAGTGATCGACCACCCGGTGCCGCGCACCCCTCGCGGCGAACGGGTGCCGGCGATCACCGAATTTCGCCGCCTCGGCAGCTTCGAACGCTTCTCGCTGGTGGAGGCCCGCCCCCGCACCGGCCGGCTCCACCAAATCCGCCGCCATCTCAAGCACCTCACCCATCCCCTGGTGGGGGACGTACGCTACGGCAAGGGCGACATCAACCGCCATTTTCGCCAGCGCTTCGGCCTCCATCGGCTGGCCCTCCACGCCCTCGAGCTCAGCCTTCCCCACCCCTACGGCGGGGACTTCCTGAGCCTGCGAGCTCCGCTACCGGAGGATCTCGAGGGCCCGCTGCGGGCGATGGGATTGTGGCCCACAGCGACCCTCGATGGCCCTCGACAATCCTTAGCTCCGGCGCCTTAGGGGAGAGAGGATGGTCCTATGCCCGGCGATACCGTGTCGGGGGTCCACCCGTTACCTGGACCGTGGTGGGGACGAGTGGACATGGATCTCCAATCCACGGAGGCGTGCCATGGTCCACGGCAGTACAGAGCAAAGTTCTTCTTCCCTCTCCCACCCCGCGCTCCCGCAGCGGAGGGCAGCGGGCCGCAGGAGTCGTCGAGGCGGCAAATTCGGTAGAGCCATCCTCAGCTCGGGCAGCGCCTTCATCGCCCGTGCCCTGTGCGGCCTTGCCCTGCTCACTCTTCTCCTCGCCCTGCCGACACCCGAGGCCCTCGGCGAGGCCGCCCCGCAGGCTACGGAGAGCCTGACCGCGAGCTTCCCGGCCTTGATTGCGGCTCAGAGTCTCCCCGCCCAGGGAATCTCGTCGGAGACAGCCGACGAGCCCTGCGCATCGATCGTGACGGCCCGGGTGGTGGCTCTGGACCAGCCCTTCACCTACAACCGCTTCGGGACCCACCAGCCCGGGGGGATGGTCTTCGCCCTAGAGCACGACGTCACCTCCACCCGCGGCCCGCGAGAGAAGCTGGTGCCGGGACGGGTGGCGCTGCGCAACGACAAGCGACCCCGGCCGCTGGCGCTGCGGGTCCACCGCGGCTCCTGCCTGCGGGTGATCTTCACCAACCTGCTGGCGCCGGAGGCGCCGGAGGGGGCTCCCGCCACCCGCTGGGCCGGAGTCCGGGTGCTGGGCCTCTCTCCGGTAAGCGCCTTCGACGAGGACGGGCGCCCCCTGAGCAGCGACCGGGCGGACGGCTCCCTGGCCGGCGCCAACGAGCCTTCCCTGGTTCCCCCCGGGGGACGCATCACCTATCTGTGGTCGGCGGATCAGGAGGGGACCTTTCTGCTCTATAGCTCCGCCGGCAACTTCGGCCACCGCGAAAGCTCCGCCGACAACCTGCCCCAATACCCCGCCGGCCATCTCACCGCCGGCCTCTTCGGCGCGGTGCACGTCGAGCCGGAAGGCTCCCTATGGCTGCGCTCCCAGGTCAGCCGTGAGCAGCTCGCCAAGGCCACCGTCGGCCGTACTCCCCTAGGCCAGCCGATCCTCGACTTCCATGCCGTAGACGCCCGCGGCCTGCCCCTGCTCTCGATGCTCGACCCCAACGGCGAGCTCGCCCACTCGGACCTCACCGCGATCATCGCCCACCCCGGCACTGCGGGAACCCCAGGGGCCTTCCCGGCGACCCTCGACAGCCCCGAGGCCGGCCGCGACGCGTTCCGTGAGATCACCCTGATTTACCACGAGGCAGACGCCGCCGCCCAGGCCTTCCCCTGCGCCTTCGCTCCGCCGCTGGATCCGGTCAGCGGGCGGCGTTCCTACGAGCGCTGTCCGCTGGACTTCGAGCAGAGCCTCACCGAAGACCTGGCGGACGCCCTGGACTCGGTGGAGGACCGCTTCGCCATCAACTACGCCGCCGACGGCCTCGGCTCCCGGCTGCTGGCCAACCGCTTCGGTGTCGGCGCCAGCGGAGATTGCGTCGGCTGCCGCCTCGAAGAGCAGGCCCACTCCTCCTGGGTGGCTGGCGACCCCGGCCTGGTGGTCACCCGCCCCACCTCGGTGGAGACCACCCCGCACCTCACCAACCCCGTCACCCCCAAGCTGCGGGCCCTCTACACCGAGGATCCCTCCAACGTGTACCACTCCTACCTCGGCGATCGGGTGCGCCTGCGGGTGCTCCACGGCGGCGGAGACTTCCATCTGGTACACCAGCAGAGTGGCCATCGCCTGATCCCGGGGCTGGCGGGCCCCGGGGGCGATCGGGACGACGCCCAGCTGCTGGGACCCGGCAGCGGCGTCACCCTCGAGCTGGACGGCGGCGCCGGGGGCACCCACGGCAGCCCCGGGGACGCGCTCCTGGGCAGCCGCGCGGACCATCACCGGGCCGGCGGCATGTGGGCCCTGTGGCGAATCCACGACGTCTTCGAAGAGGGCACCCGCCTCGACCGAGACGGCCTGCCGGTGCGCTCCTGGTGGGCCGATGGGGAGCTGATGGAGCCCGGCGCCCGCGCCCTACCGGACGGCGAGATCCCCAACGGCACCCCGATTCCCGCCCTGGTGCCGCTGCCGGACCGACCCATGGCGCCGATGCCGGGACGAATCAGCCTCAGCGAGGACGGCCGGGAATCGGTGCTGGTGGCGCGCATCGATAGCGATCCCACGGATCCCGCCGCCGCCCGCACCGCCGACGACGAGCCCATGGGCCTCGAGGCCCAGAACAGTCTGGACGAATTGCTCGCCGCCCGCGGCCTCGGCGGCAGCAGCAATTCCCCGGGCCCCGCTCCCGGCGAGCGGCGCTGGTGGATCCTCTCCCACGACGATGAGCGGCCGCCGGTCGCCGCCGAGTCACCGCCGAACCCCGGATTCCCCTTCTTCGTTCCCGGCCGCGCCGGGCAGCGGGCTCCCCAGCCGCCGCTGGACGTCGCCTGGGCGACGGAAGACGACTCCGGACTCGCCACCGCGGCGCCGCAAGCGGAGGGAGCCCTCGCCCTCGACGGCGGCCTGCCGCGCCACCTGATCACCGGCTCCACCCGCCCCGACGGCGGCGTGCGCTGGACCCTCACCCGCTTCGAGATCACCAAGACTCTGGAGGCGGTGGACGCCCGCCGGCTGCCGGAGTCGGGCACCGCCGTGGAGCAGCTGGCGATGAGCGCCCACGCCGACTCCAGCATCGCCTCCTGCTCCGCCGACGGCAGCTGCCAGGGCACCGCGGAATCGAGCTCCGGCGCCGACGCCCTGCTCTTCCCCCGCAACGGTCGCCCACCGGCCCCCGGAGCCCCCTACGCCGACCCCTGCTCAGCGGCCCCCGAGCGCCACTACCGCAGCGCCGACGTGGAGCTGGACGTGGTGATCAACAAAGCCGGCTGGCACGTTCCCCAGCACCGCCTCGCCACCCTGTGGGAGGACCTCGACCCGCTGCTGGACGGGGAGAGCGCCCCCCAGCCCCTGTTCCTGCGGGCCAACGCCGGCGAATGCGTGGAGCTGTGGCACGCCAACCTCACCCCGGCGCGGCGGCAGCTGGACGACTACCGCATCGGCGCCGCGACGCCGCTCTCGGCGCCGGCCTTCCGGCGCCTGGACTTCGACTTCACCGCCTCCGCCGGCAGCGCCGTGGGCTTCAACTACGAAGACGGAACCCTCGCCCCGGCGGCGGTGCGGGAACGCATCGACGCCATCAACGCCGGTGGCGGTCTGCTGGAGATCGACGGGCAGCGCAGCCTGCTGCAGGCCACCATCCACCCGGCCTTCGGTCGCGGCCCGAGGGGTGCCTGGGTGGGAGCCCGCACCACCGTGCAGCGCCTCGCCGCACCCCTGTCCCTGGCGGATTCCACCTCCCCCTTCGCCGACGGCTTCTCCTCCGCCGCCCGCGGCGCCGGCCTCGCCGGGGCGATGCTGGTAGAGCCCGCCGACTCCCTGTGGCTGGACGCGGAGAGCGGCGGGCCCCTGGTGGCCAGCGCCGAAGGCGGCCGCCGCGACGGCGGCCCCACCAGCTGGCGGGCGATCATCCAGCCTCCCGAGGGCGAGGCCTTCCGGGAATCCGCCCTGCTGCTCCAGGAAGCCGTCGCCGCCTATCCCGAAAGCACCGAAGGGCCGGCCCCCGGGGCCTTCTACGACCTCACCATGGAGATTCAGCAGCCCACCGACGGGAATCGCCCGACGGGCCTGCCGGCGACCCCGGCGCGGCGCCGGCAGCTGACCCCGGTGGGGGATCTCCTGGTCCCCGTCGGCAGCGCCCCGGTACCGCCCTGGCCGCGACTGCTGGGTGGCGGCATCGGCCGCGGAGCGGTGACCGCCAACTACCGCAACGAACCCCTCTCCCTACGCATGGGGGATGCGGTGGCCCCGACGGCGGCCCGCGGCGACTTCGGCGAAGCCCGCGACAGCGCCCACGTGCTGCGCTCCATCCCCCGCGGCGACGCCCAGCTGGATCAACAGCCGCTGTGGTACCCGCCACTGCAGCCGGGCATCGCCGGCCCCGATCCCTACACGCCGCTGCTCCAGGGCTACGGCGGGGACGCCCTGCGCCTACGCATGGTGGTAGACGGCGGGGAGAGTCTGCGGCACCTGGACTTCCGGGGCCTGACGCCGAATACCGAAGCTCCTGCTCTCGGAACCACCCAAGACGCGGCCGATGAGGCCACAGCTGGTGAGCCCGCAGTCAGCCAATCCGCATCCAGTCATCGCGCCGCCGGCCCCGGCACCGCCCACGACTTCCGCCTGCGCCTGCCCCACGGCGTCGCGGCGGACTACCTCTGGCTCGGCGACTCCGCCGTCGGCGGTCTGCAGGGCGGCAATTGGGGCCTGCTGCGATCTTACGATCCTGGGTCTCCCCAGAGCTTCCTGCCAACGCTGGCGGCCGGCGGCGCCGACTCGTCTCGGCAGTCCAGCTCGTCCCGGCAACACAGCGCTGCCGCCTGCCCCGCCAACGCTCCCCGCCGCGCCTTCCACGTCGTCGCCCTAGACGCCGCCCAGCTGCACCCTGACGGCATCACCTACCGCCCCGAGGCGCCGGTGGTGCTGGCCTTCGAGGACGGCTCTACGGAGACCGTCATCACCCCACTGGTGGACCCGGAGGGGCTGCTCTACCTGCGGGCGGAGGACCTGATCCTAGAAGAGACTGCGAGCGCTGAAGCGAACTCTTCTGGCGCGGCGGCGGCGCCGAGCTACCGCCTCGCCCCGGGCCGCCGCCTGGAGCCCCTGGTGCTGCGGGCGAGGGCCGGTGAGTGCCTCGAGGTGACTCTGGAGAACCGCTTCGATCCCGCTTCCGCGGCCTTCCTCAGCGAGCCCGATGAGGAGCTCTGCAAGCTCCAACGGCTCGCCTCGGAGCGCTCCGGGCGGCGAGCCCGGGGCCCCGCCTTCCGCGCCGACCTGCGCTGCGGCGGGGATGGTGCCGCCTCCCTCCACGCCGGCCTTTCCCCCCAGGACCTGACCCTCGACGCTACCGCCGATCTGGGCTTCAACATCGGCCGCAACGCGGTGCAGACGGCGGCCCCCGGAGAGCAGATCACCTATCGCTGGTACGCCGGGCGCCGAGCACTGCAGGCCGACGGCAGCCTGAGCTTCGAGGCTCAGGAGCTGGGCGCCATCAACCTGCTACCGGCGGACCCCCTCAACCAGCACAGCCGAGGCCTCTTCGGCGCCCTGTTGATCGAGCCCGTCGATGCCCGCTGGGTGGAAGATCCCCTCACTCGCCTGGCGGCGACGGTGCATCGGGAAGATTCCAGCGAGAGCTTCCGCGAGATGGTGCTGATCTTCCAGGACGACCTGGATCTAGCGTGGCGCCTGCCGGCGGATCCCCTCGGCGCACCGGGAAGCGCAGAGTCCGCTGCCCGCTACCTCCCGCTCTCCCTCACCGGCGCCGAAACCGCCGCCATCGGCTACTCCACAGAGCTGCTGGACTTCCGCCTCTCGCCGCCGGCGAACCACGCCGTGGCCCTGGCCCGCAGCAATAGCGGCAAGCCGCAGGAGGCCAGCCTCTTCCCCGCCACGGCAGTGGACCAGACCTGCATTCTCGGCAGCCAATGGTGGCAGGGAGACCCGGCGACCCCGGTGTTCGCCGCCCACGCCGGCACCCCTGTCCGGCTGCGCCTGCTGCACCCCGGCGGGCGCGGTGACGGCCACGTCTTCGCCCTCCACGGCCACGGCTGGAGCTCCGGTCAAAGCGGCGGCGCGGCCCCCTGGCGGGGGGAGCTACCGGGCCTCGGCCCCGGCGCCCACGCCGACTTGGAGCTCTCCACCGGCAGTCACGGCGGCGGTGCCGGCGGCCGCCACCACGTCGCCGGCGACTATCTCTACCGCTCCTTCCCGGCGGCCTTCCTCGAGGGCGGCCTCTGGGGCCTCTTCCGGGTCGGCCCCGAGGTTCCCGCCGGAGAGAGCCGAGACATCGTCACCGTCACCTCCGCCCTGCTGCGGGCCGATGTCAGCGTGATCCACGGCGCTCGCACCCAGCTGCTGGGCACCACGGACTTCGCCCAGCAGCTGCACCTCTACGCCGGCCCTCGGGACCCGCAGAGCGGCCAATGCTCCGGCCCCGAGGTGGTGGGCACCTTCGACTTCGATCCCCAGCGCCCCGGCACCTGGACCTGGCGCGGTCCGCTGCCGGAAAACTCCGAGGCGGTCTGCGTCTCCAGCTCCGGCGGCGGCCTCGATGATGCTCCCCTCTACAGCAGCTTCCAATGCCCCTCCCTCGCCGCCCCCGACGCGCCGCCGGTGCGCATGCTGATGCCCCGCGGCGACTGGAAGTACCGCAACATCGACCCCGATAGCCAGAAGCAGAAATGGGCCTTCACCGAGCCGCTGCCCGGCACCATCTCCGACGCCGACGAGAGCCTGCAGGATCGCCCGGCGACACCCTGACACTATCTGACGACATTCGCCCTGACGGCATACGCTCTGACGACAACTGCTGGCGGCATCCGCCTTGACGGGACCGCCCTGACGATCCGGGCTATTGCAGACGGTTCACGGTGAAGCCGATGGCGCCGTTCACCTCGCCGCGCTCCAGGGTCAGCTCGTCGCTGTCGACGATACGACCCTGGGCATCCCAGCGGCAGCGGAAGATCTGCTCGCCCTTGGGCACCCGCAGCGGCAGCTCGTAGCTCACCGAGCCCCCGCGCCGCGGCAGCGCGCCGGCGGCGAGGTGCATTTCCCCTCGGCCGACGACGACGGTGGGGTTGTCGTGGGGGTTGAGGGCGTCCAGCTGAATCTTGCGGTTCAGCTGCGGCGACTCCTGGTAGAAGACGGTGGCCACCGGCTCCGGCCAGGGGTCGAAGCCTCCCTCCAACCCCTCGACTCCGAAATAGCGGCTCAGCTTCTCGATCTCCAGCGGGCACTCGCTCTGGGTCAGCTGCACCAGCAGGTGAGCGTCCCCCACCAGGGCCTCCTTCAGCAGCAGGCGATCGTGCCAGCTGGCCTCCACCGGGTTCTGCGCCTCTGCGTCCCCGTCGAGATGCATCGAATCTCTCTCCCTTAGGCGTACTCCTTTCCCGACGCTTACCACCGCGGCGCCCGGCCGGGGATTGAGCAGCGAGACCGTCAGCAGGTTGTGGCCGTAACGCCGCTTGCGGGTGCCGTTCTTGCGCACCGTAAGGAAGTCTAGGCTCAGCTGGTAGACCGCCGAGCCTCGAGAAGATTGGGTCATGATCCGTCCTGGTTAGGGAGAGCCAGCAGCGCTGATCGATGGCGCGCCTGGCCGGGCCTTGAGTTTGTCGGCCTTAGCAGTGTCGGCCTTAAGTTTGGCGACCTTGGCAGCGCCGGCTATGGAATGGCCAATTCCGGGATGGCCAATTTTGGGATGACCAGTTTCTGAACGAACTAGCAGGGGCCGAGATTGTCGGGAATAGGAATTGGCTGGCATCTTTCGCTAATGCTCCCATCCTCCCCAGCGTGATATCAACGTTGCAGCTGCTCTCGCTCCCCTGTTGGACGTTCCCGGAGACTCATCGTGACGCCATCGAACGCCTCGTCTTCCGCCTCTTCCTCCCGCCGCCGCGGCCGCTGGATCCCCGGCCGCTGGATGCTCGCCGTGCTGCTCCTCTTTCTCGGCCTAGCGGCCTGGATCTTCTTCACCAGCCCCTTCGGCGACATCGGCATGCGCAACGTCATGACGGCGATGACGGTGATCGCTACCGCGGGCTTCTACCTGCTCTGGCTGCTGCTGCGCAGCTCTCTGCCGCTGCTGACTCGGGTGGGGATCGTCGGCGGTCTGCTGCTGGCGGTGGTGGCCTTCTTCCAGCTCTACCGCATCGACAGGGTCAGCGGCTCGATGATCCCCACCTTCGTCGCCCGCAACGCCGAAGCGCCGGATCGCGCCCTGGATCGCCCCCCCACCGCCAGCGGCGAAGCCGATTTGGTCACCACCACCGCCCTCGACTACCCCCGCTTCCTCGGAGCTGCCGGGGATCAGCGGGTCCGCGACGCCCGCCTCGATCCGGATTGGGAGGCAAGCCCGCCCCAGGAGCTGTGGCGCCAGCCCATCGGCGCCGGCTGGGCCGGCTGGGCGGTGGTCAACGGCTACGCCCTAACCCTGGAGCAGCGGGGAGACGAGGAGTGGGTGACCAACTACGACCTCGCCAGCGGTGAGGTGGTGTGGAGCTACGCCAGCCCCGGCCGCTTCTCCAACGTCATCGCCGGAGTCGGTCCCCGCACCACGCCGACGGTGGTGGACGGCAAGGTCGTCACCCTCGGCGCCCTGGGCCATCTGGCGGTGCTCGACGGCCGCACCGGACAGGAGATCTGGGCCCGTCAGCTGAACGAGGAATCCGGGCTGCCGCTGGAGGGGGACGAGGCGATCTACCCCTACGCTCGCTCCAACTCGCCCCTGGTGATCACCGTAGCGCCGCCCGCGGCCACCGCAGCCCGCACCGAAGCCAGCGCGGTAGAAAGCAGCGCGGAGGAAGCCAGCGCCCAAGAGGCCAGCACCCAAGAGACCGGTGAGGCCCCCGAGGCTTCAGAAACTTCCTCCAAACCAGCAGGCCAACAGCTGGTGGTGGTTCCCCTCGGCGGTCCCGACGACGCCATCGCCGCCACCCTCGCCGCCTTCGATCTAGAGACCGGAGACGAGGTCTGGCGGGCCGGGGAAGACCAAATCGGCTGCGCCTCCCCGCAGCTCGGCACCCTCGCCGGCCGGGAGGTAATTCTCTCGGTGAACACCGGAAACGTCACCGCCCACGATCCTGCCACCGGTGCCGAGCTCTTCCGACACCCCTGGCCCGGCGCGGTGAACGGCGACTGCAGCGTCTCCCAGCCTCGCCCGCTGCCGGACGACCGCCTCTTCCTCTCGAAGGGCTACGGCACCGGCGCCGCGCTGCTGCAGATTGCCGCCGCAGGGGAGCGCTTGGAGGGCACCGAGCTGTGGGCCAACCAGCGGGTGCTGCGCACCAAATTCACCAACGTGGTCTTCCACCAGGGGCACGCCTACGGTCTCTCCGAGGGAATCCTGGAGTGCGTCGACCTGGAGACCGGCAAGAGGGTGTGGAAGCGCGGGCGCTACGGCCACGGCCAGATCCTGGCGGCAGACGACCTGCTGCTGGTGCTTTCAGAGGATGGCGAGGTCTTCCTGGTTCGCCTCAGCCCAGACGAGCCGAACCAGGTCCTCGGCTCCTTCGAGGCGGTCCCCGGCAAGACCTGGAACCCCCTCGCCCTCTCCGGCTCGACCCTGGTGGTGCGCAACGCCGAAGAGGCCTCCGCCTGGCGCCTGCCCTTGCTAGAGATCTGAGAGCCGGCAATCTGAGACTGGGCAATCTGAGACTGGGCAATCTGAGACTGGGCAGGTTGAGGGCGGCTGGAGACCTGGTCCCCGGAGCCGCTTAGAACAGGCCCATCTGCCCGTGGCGGTCTTCCCCCTCTTCCCCCAGGAAGGGGGGCATCTCCCCCACCGTCGGCAGGCGGCGGGCGAGAGCTTCATGAATCCGCCGGCCGAGCTCCGGCGCCTTGACGTTGCTGGGGGTGTGGGCGAACCAATAGGGGCTACGGCCGGCCTCGATCCAGCGGGCGACGGGCTCCACCCACTCCTCGATCCAGGGCGCCGTGACCTCTGGATCCGGATGGGTGATGAAGCGCAGGATCGGCTCCACCTCCGTCGTCTCCACTTCCGGCAGCCGCACCGGCAGGTCCGGCTTCTTGTGGCGCGCCGCCTGAATCTCCGGATGCTCCCCCGGGCCGCTGCGCAGCGCCCGGCTATCGAGAATCACCCGTCCGGCGTTACAGCGCGCCAGCAGCGCGTCCACCCGGGGCATCGCCCGCTCGGTGAAGAGGGTCGGGTGCCGCAGCTCCACGGCGTAGCGAAAGCCCGAGGGCAGGCGACGCAGGAAGCCCTCCAGAAACTCCATATCCCGCGGACCGAAGCTCGGCGGCAGCTGCACCTGAATTGGCCCCAGCCGAGCTCCCAGCGGCTCCAGGCGAGTGAGAAAGGCCACCGTCTCCGGCACCGCGTCCTGCAGACGGCTCTCGTGGGTGATGCTCCCCGGCAGCTTGCAGCAGAAGCGAAAGCTCGGCGGCGTCACCCGCGCCCAGCGCTCCACCGTCTCCCGAGAGGGCACGCTGTAGAAGGTGGTGTTGCCCTCCACCGAATTGAACACCCGGCTGTATTGCTCGAGGAAGTCCGCCGGTCTCGCGTCGCGACTGTAGAGGGAGCCGGCCCACTCCCGCATCCCCCACATCGGTAACCCGAGCTGATATCCCTGCAAGGCCATGATCGTCTCAGGCTATCACCGGCGCCCCGAAAACCGGCATCCTGAGATCGCGCCAGAAGGCTAGAAGTAGCTTCTCGAGACCACGGCGAGACCCTGGGGAAGGCCTCCTGCTCCAAACTGCGAACCGCGGAACGGGCCGTTCCTAACAAGCCCCAAGAATAGGCCCTCCCCGAAATACCCTGAGAGCAGGCCCCAAAACAACCTGCGCCCCGCTTCGGCAGGGCGCGAGGAGAGACTCTAGGCCCAAACACGCGATGCTGGGCTAGGGTCTGCGGGGCTAGATCTAGGGCAGCTCCCGAAGGAGCCGCCCGCTAGCTCAGTTGAGGCAACCCGGGAAGGTCGCCGTATGGCTGGCGATGGAGCTCAGCGAGCAGCTGGAGAAGAGGTTCGAGCCGCTGGACTGAATCGAGGCGCACATGATCGGGCCGAAGCCAGAGCAGCTCACCCCGGAGCACACCGGAGCCTGGTTGTCGTGGTTGGCGCTCAGGTTGTGGCCGATCTCGTGAGCGGTCAGCTGAGTGCGGATGAAGCTCGAGGACTGATCCTCAGAGATTCCGTAGCCGAAGGAGGGCGCGTTGCACACCACTCCGACATAGGCGATGCCGATGGTCGACCCGCTGAAGTTCTTGCCGGAGAACTTGTGGGTGATGTCGCGGTTGATGGAGGCCCGATTGGAGTTCCACCAGGAGCGCAGCTGGCTGAGGCTGGTAGAGGCGTTGAGGGAGGTGTAGGGATCCCCCGGAATGCTGGACCAGCCATGCTGGTAGGTGATGTTCAGGGTGAGGTTCAGCTGGCTGCGGTACAGACCGTCAACGGCGTTGATGATGCCCTGAGCGCGGGTGAAGATGCCGGGATTGCCGTAGGAGGCAAAGTACTGACCGTCGGCCTCGGTGGCCACATCGATTCGCCTCGGCGCCTCGGTGGCGGAACCGCCGGTGGGCACCGCAGCAGAAAGCAGCGCCGGAGCGTGGGAGATCAGGCCACCGGAGCCACAGGTCTTAGAGGCGTCGGGCTTGACGTCGTCATCGCGGTAAACCACCACGTCGGTGGGGGAAGCGCCGTCGATGTAGTCGGAGAGGGGATCGATGAAGACCCAGGCCTCTTCCGTCTGCACGTAGCCGGTGAAGAAGCCCGGCTGCACGGTGAGGCGCACCAGGCTCTGCTTTTCGCCCTGGACGAGACCTTTGTAGGTCACTACCGGCACGTCCACCAGCTGCTCCTTGCCGCTCTCGTCCATCAGGACCGCCCGGTAGTCGGCATCCCGAAGGTCGTTGAGCTGGAGATCGAGATCGAAGATCTGGTTACCGAGATGGATCGACAGGGCGCTGTGACGCTCCACCTGCTGATGGATCGCCGAGGTGTCGAGCTCGAAAACGGTGTAGTCGTAGAAGAGCTCATCGAGGGAAGCCTGGGCTTGCGCGGAGGGCAGCTTGGAGACCGGCACCTGAAGCTCGGGGCCGGCCGCCGCCGGACCGCTGGCTCCAGGACTGCCGGAAGACAGCTGCGCCATGGCTGGCGCCATGGGAGAAAGAAGCACTGCTAGAAGTGCAAACATAACGGAGCGACGAAGTACTGAAAAGAAGGACATAAGAGCAAATCTCCTTGAGAGATTTCCTTCCCCGGAGGGAAGAGTTCATCGATGGGGCTGGCCTCACGACCAGCCGCTTCACCCGTGAACCCTGATCGACGTGACGGCGAGAAACGACCATCGATTCCCATGCACCGCCGTTTGACTAGCGGCATCGGATTCGACCCGAAGCGATCGTCTCCAGTTGTCACGCAACTGATAACATGCAAAATCCTGCATTTTTTAACTGCTAAAATTCTATTTGTCAACCGAAATGGTCGGCTTTTCTCTTGAAACCCGACCACATCACGCTACGGCCGTACCGATGAGGGTTCGGCGCCGGGAGCTTATGCCCCGTCCCGGATTAGACAACGGCTGATGGGGTCGATTCGGTCTCAGTAAAGAATTTCAAGTCTTTTCATTCTCGCATTTTTGGAATTCATTCATCTAAATATCGAACCGCGACGAATCACCCTCCAACGGCCGATACGAGCTGCAGTGACAAACCATGGGTCGGCCTTTCCCATCCTGAGTTCACGCTCCCATTTCCGGAGCGATCCCAACGAATGGCCGAGCTTTCGGCCCTTGGTGGAGACCCTCATGCAGCCATCTCAACGATCTCTCGTCTGGATTTGTTCATTCGCCCTCGTGCTCGCCTTGACTACCGCCCCCGCGGCCTTCGCCCAGCCACCCTGGGACGTCGATTTTCCCGCGGAGCCCGAACCCAGTGATGACATTGGCAGCATCTTCAGCACCGCCAATTACAGCTGCAACATCAATATCTCGCCCTTCTCTTCCGAGGATTGCAGCCTCGAAGACGTCGTCGACCCTCAGCCCTCTCCCTTCGGCTCCAACCAGCGTCGGGCCATCGTCGACCTCAATCAAGGCTTCAACTGGCGCTCCCTGGTGGTCCGTGTCGAGACCTGCAACCCTACCGGCTGGACCGTTCATATCGGCGACTCTCCGACCAACAACGGCTACGGCGGCGACAGCGGCTCCACCAGCCATGACGCCGAAGTTCAGGCCCTCAACAATCAGCTGACCGTCTACGAGTCGGATATCGGCACCAGCTCCCTGACCTGCCTATTCACCGGCCCGCCGAATCCTCCCGGATGCATCGTGCAGCAGTATTTGGTGCGCAACGACTACTTCGAATTCGACCCCAACGTGCCGCTGACCACCAACCCGCTGAGCATCTGCTCCAACAGCACGATCTTCGACTTCCCCAACTACGACGAAGCGGATCTCGAGGATCCCAGCGGTCTCTACGAAGATAAGGTCTACGTCGGCCTCAACCGCACCTACGGCTCCTCCAGCCGCAACGGATCAGGAATCCAGCGCGCCTGCTTCTTCCTCAGCACCTCCGCGACGCCCAACAACTCCACCATCACTTCGGAGTGCGGATTCTGAGCCTCTTTCTACCTGCCTGACGGGCGGGACGAAAGCCTTCTTCGAGGCGCTTCGGAACCTTCCGAAGCGCCTCTCGTCATGTTCGGGCCTTTCCTTATCAGCGTCATCCGGCCGATCCCGGCGTTACTGCCATCCCCCGGAGTTACTGGGCCTGGCTGCCCGCCTCCTCCGCCTTGCGGAAGGTCTCTACCGCCAGCGCCAGAACCTCGTGCTGCGCGCGCTTGATGGCGGACAGATGCTTGGCCTCCGGCACCACCAGGATTTCGGCTCCGGAACGCCGCGCCAGCTCCCGAGCATCCGCGGTGGGGATCCCTCGATCCTGATCCCCCACCACGTAGCTCACGGCGGCGAGATCAAAGGTGGCGGCGTGCTCCCGGAGATCGAAGAAGCGATAGGCCGTGGGCGTGACGTGCCGGAAACAGAGGTAGAAAGGGATCCCGTGGGGCGCGGTATTCCCGGACCACTCGATGAGATGGGGGGAGACATCCTCGAACATCGCGCCACCGACCCGCTGCGCCGCACCCCGGCGGGCCGCCAGCACCGGATGCATCCAATACCCCCCGGAGGACACCCCCCAACAGTGCAGGGCACCCTGCGGCACCCGCTGGTGAAGCCATTCCAGGGCATCCTCGACGTCGAGCTGAAAGAAGCCCTGGGGAGCAGCGCTAGCGCCGAAACCACTGAGATCGTAGGTCAGCACGTCATAGCCCCGGCGGCGCAGAGTTTCGATGCGGCCCCGGCGGTGAAAATAGGTCTGTCCCCACTCCATCCATGGGTGCCCCAACAACACCGCCCCTCGATGCACCGCTTCCGGGCCTCCATCTACCGCTTCCGGCTGTGCCGGGAAGAAAATCCCCGCCAGCTGGCCACCGCGACCCCGGCGGGGAATCGCCACCTCCTCGAAAGGCTGGAGTCGCTCCGGTGTCGGCGGCAGATTGGGGCGCTTGAGGCGTGGGCTGAGGGCGCTGAACAAGCGCTGAGAAACCCAATTTTGCCAGCCCCTCGGCGGCTGCGGCGGGACGGGTCGATCGTGGACGCTGGATGCAGAGAGGCTATCGGCAGTCATAGCGACATTCTACGGCCCCCGGCTCTCCGTGACGAGCAGGCCGCCCCACCCCTTCAAAACCATCCATCGACGCCCCCCTTCCCGCCTCGGCAGCCCGAACTTCCGGGGGAATGGCTCGAATCTCGACACTCGCCGATAAGAACTCAAATCCCAAGAGCTTCTCCCAGTCGGCCCTCCCTCATCGGGAGAAAGACCTGTCTCCTCGCTCAGCAGGAGTCACAGATCGTCAAAACCTAAAAAATAGAAAATCTCGATAAAAGACCAAAAATCCAGCAGAAAACGATCTTTATCCAATTAAATCAGCACAACGAACAACATTTATCCGTAGAACTACGGATACACACGGCCTAAGAACGCCATATAATGGACTTACACACGATCGAAGTGCTTACTCACAGAGTTGGCATGAGACGTGCTCCTTATTCGAGTGTCATCGAACGTCGCGCACGCGAGAAGATTGGGAGCTGTACCCCCAATCTTCTGTGACCTCGACCGACACACGAAGGCTTCCGAGTCCGAAGCTCGGAAACCAAGCTTCCTGAGAGCGACGGGGATTGGCGATCTACTAGAGAGCCACCCCTCCTGCAAACGGAGACCCCTAGGGTCTCCGCTTTTTTTTGCCCGGAGAACTGCCCGAAGAAACCGTGCAGACCCGAGGAGCCGGAGCCCTTCGTACCCCCGTCCACCGTCCGCGCACCGGTCGCACTTTTTGGCACCGTGGACAGCATCGGAACATCTTTCAAGACACTTTTTGGCACAGCGCCGACACGGCGATTCCTCTCCGCCTGGAATCGAGGAGCCTACCCTGGAGGTTTCCGTAAAGCTCCGGATCTCGGCGACAGCAGCAATCTCGAGCCACGCCTCAGGAAGATTCCGCCGCGGGGCGGCGATAGGGACGATAGTCCAGACGCAGGTCGGCGTTGCCGAGAAAATCGATGAAGCGCTGGTAGTCGGATTCCTCTACCCCCAGTCGGCGAGCGACTCGGGTGTAGAAGCCGCCGGTCTCCTCGAGGGTGCGGGCGATCAGCGCGCGCACCGCCGCCCGGGCCAGCTTGCGCTCCTTGAAGGGGCGCCAAACCTGCTCCCAAAACCATCCCGGCGGGGGCGGCAGGGGACACACCAGCATCGACTCGAGAGGCATCGCCGGCGAGACACCGGAGCCCTGAGGAAAAGAAGCCGGGGGCAATACGGGGGGAGAGCTCGCAGGGAGACGTTGACCTCCTACCGCCTCTCCTGGCGCCCCCGCGCCCGAGGCCGCCGCGGCGGCGCGCCATCCCCGCGCCGCCTCCCGCTCCGGCTCCAGCGCCTGCTCCACATCCAGCGCGGTGATCTGCCAGCGATCGCCGAAGAGCACCAGAGCCCGCAGCAGCACGCTCTCCAGCTGCCGCACGTTGCCGGGCCAGGCGTAGCGCTGCAGAACTTCTACCGCCGTCGGCTGCAGGCGCACCCGCTCTTCGCTTTCAAGCCGGGCCAAGATGTGGGCGGAGAGGGCGGGGATATCCCCCGGTCGCTCCCGCAGCGGGGGAATGCGCAGCACCAGAGCCGAGAGTCGGTAATAGAGATCTTCCCGGAAGCGGCCGGCGGCGACCTCCTGGCGCAGGTTGCGGTGGGTGGCGGCGAGCACCCGCACATCGCTGCGCAGGGTTTGGTTGCCGCCGAGGCGGATTAGCTCGCGGTGCCGGGAGCGACCCAAGACCCGCAGCAGCTTGACCTGCACCGCCGGCGTGATGTCCCCCAGCTCATCGATCAGCAGGGTGCTCTGGTTCGCCGTCTCGAAGCAGCCTTTGCGCCGCTGCACCGCGCCGGTGAAGGCACCCCGCTCGTGGCCGAAGAGCTCCGACTGGATCAGGTTCGGATCGCCGCCGAGGGCGGCAAAGTTGGTGGCCACCAGCGGCCGGCCACGGCGGGGAGACGCGTTGTGGATGGCGTGGGCCACCATCTCCTTTCCGGTGCCCGTCTCCCCGGAGATCAGCACGATGTCGTCCTCGCGATCCGAGATTCGCTCGATCATACGATAGACGGTGCCGAAGGGGCCCTCGGGATCCCCCACCAGGTTGCCGAAGTGGTATTGCAGCTGCGGCGCGTGCCCCTCGGGATGAAAGCCGAAGGCGCGGCGCTGGGTTTGTAGCGTGCGCCGCTCGCCCTGGGCCCGCAGATCGTCTAGCAGCCGCGCGTTGTCCACCGCCACCGCCACCTGATCGGCGAAGAGCTGGAAGCGGGGAATGTCCTCCTGCTGGAAGAAGCCGCGGGAACGGCTGGAGGCCAGGGCGACGCCGAAGGTCTCGCCCCGCAGGCGCAGGGGCACGGCGATCTCCGAGAGCACCGAGGGGTCCGCCGGCAGATAGATGGGAGATTCTTCCGTCTCGTCGGCGACGAAGGCCTCCCCGGTGCGGGCGACGTGGGCGGCGATCGAGGCGCCGCCGCTCTCCAGCTCCCGCTCCGCCAGCGAGATGGACTGGGGCATCACGGCCCGCTCATAGCCCGAGGCCTCGGAGATCAGCAGGCGGCCGGTATCCGCATCGATCAACGCCAGCACGCCTGCGTCGGCCCCCAAAAAGCCCACCATTTCCTCCACCACGGTGCGCAAGACGTCCACCAAGGTGGTGGCTGAAGAGCGCAGCAGCCCCTGCAGGTAGATCAGCCCCGCCGCCGCCCGCCGCTTCGGGCGCACCCGATCCAGGGCCGTCGCCAGGCTTTGATTGAGCTGTCCGACCACCGAATGCTGCGGCTCCGGCTGCTCCTCGCCACCGTAGATCAACAGCAGGGAACCGGCCCAACGCCCCTCCGTCTCCAGCGGCGAGGTCTCCACCCAGGCGGCCCCCAGGGAGCTCAGCAAGGGAGCGAAGAGCTGGCCTTCGGCAAAACCCAGCAGCGCCTCCGAGCTGAGGCTGCTGGCCTCCCCCTGCTCCAGCAGCGCCTCGAGATGAGAGCCCTGCCAGGGCAGCCGACGGCGCAGATATTCTTCCAGCAGCCCTTGGCCCTGGGAGCGCACCCGCAGCACCTCCAGCTCCCCGCCAGTGCGGGACAGCAGCGCCACCGCCGCTACCTGCGGCATCAGCTCCAAACAGGCCGCGGTATAGCCCCGGGCGAGCTCCGACTCCGCCACCCGCCGCAGCCGGGAGCCGAGTTTGGAGTCCTCCAGGTGAGTGCGGGCTCGATCCAGCGCCCGGGTCGCCTCCGCGCATAGCGCCTCGATGCGCCGGCGGCGGGTTCGGGAGAGGGGTGGCGCGCTGTCGTCGGAGAGCAGCAGCAGGCGACCGAAGGGCCGCTCCGCCGCCAGCACCACCGCCACCGCCTGATCCACCCTCAGGGGCTCCAGCAGCCAGCGAGGCAGGGTCTCCGGCCCAAACGACGGAGCCACCAGGGCGAGATAGCGCCCGGCGCCCTCAACCCCGCCCCCCGCTCGCCCGACTCGCGCCACCTCCTCGTGGATCTGAGTGAGGGAATCCTCCAGCTGTAGGCTCGCCGTCCACCCCGGCGGCAGCTGCTCCTTCAGCGCGGCCATCAAGGCCTCCACCGTCCCTCGATCCGTGTCCGACAGCGCCAGCCGCCTTCCTTCACCGCTCATGACGGAAGGCTATCGCATCCCCCTGCAGGTCGCGCCGCGGCACACTGCCGAAGACCGCCGTCGCAGCTCTCTGTCTAACGCTCTTTTGCCGCTGCAACGAGGCCCTTGATACCCTCGCTTCGATCTCTCCGCACCGTACCTTCCGTTTCTCCACGCCCACCTCCCTAGTCACAGCTGTCACCCAAGCGATAGCCACAGCCCCGCGATGGAATGCCTAGGCAGATAGCTTGAAGGTTGAGTCAGAGGCAGACGAAACGAAGGCAAAGAGTCAAAGCTTCAAAACCCCTAGCAATGACGAATCAACGGCCCAAAACCCCATCGTCCCTAGCTGACCTCGGTAGCCTCCACCACCGCTTGATGCGGGCGGTGGTGGACTGCGCTCGAGCGCCGACGGTGGCGGAGCTGAGCCGCGATCTCGCGCTCCCAAAATCCGCGGTGCGCAGGCGTCTGCGGGATCTCCAATCGGAGCATGGCGTGGTGCTGCACCCCAAGAGCGACGAGGTGTGGATGCTGCACCCCTTTGCCCTCGCGCCAACCCATTTCTCCATCCACGGTCTCGATTCCGCTCCTGATTTCCACCCGGCAGACGAGCTCCAGAACACCTGGTTTACCACCTGTGCCTGGTGCTCCCTCGGCGCCGCCACTTTGCTGGATCGAGACTGCGTGATCCGCACCCGCCTCGGCGCTCATGGAGAGATGGTGGAGGTACGCTGCATCGACGGACAGCTCCAGGGAGAGGATTTCCTGGTCCACTTCCCCATTCCCATGAGCGAGGCCTGGGACAACGTCGCCTTCACCTGCAGCACCATGCTGCTCTTCCGCCACCGGGCGGACGTCGAAGCGTGGTGCCATCACCATGGGCTACCCCTCGGTGACCTGCGCCGCCTGTCGCAATTCTGGCCCTTCGCCCAGGCCTGGTACGGCCGTCATCTAGATCCGCACTGGCGCAAGTGGACGCTGGACGAAGCCCGCCAGCTGTTCCGGCGATTCGGATTGGACGGCCCCATCTGGCAGCTGCCGGAAGATTCCCCCGACGCGGCAACCCAGCGTTTCTAGCTAGCTAGCACTTCTAGAGGGCACTTCTAGAGGGCACTTCTAGAGGGCAATCCTAGAGAGCACTTCTAGAATGGCGGCTAAGATGGCGGGCCTGAGACTCAACGATCCCTCGATCTGAAATAGACCTCGATCCGTTCCTAGGCCACCCTAATCCCTGAAAGCCATCACCCCATGTCGCGCTCCCTCGACCAACGCCGGAAGGTGAAGAGGACCCCCCGATGAGCCTACGACTTCGCCCTTCGCCCGGGACTCCCCACAGCCCCGCCACCGCCTTGGCGCCTCCCTCCTCATTAGGGCGAGCCACCACCGCGCTCGCTCTAGCCCTCGCTCTGGCCCTCGCTCTGGCCCTCAGCCTGCTGGGCTGCGCCGAGGCCGCCCTCTTCACCCAGGAGGACGGTCTCGACGGACGCTGGAGCGGCAGCGCGGCGGATGGCCGCGACGTCGACTTCACGGTGCTCACCGAGGGTTATGTGAGCTACGGCATCGGCCGCTGGAATCGCCTCGGCACCGCCTTTGCCGCCCTCGGCCCGTGGCGGGGGCCGGCGCTGCTGGCGGTCGGTCAAGAGGCCCCGCGGGTGGCGGATCTCGCCTTCGGCGCCGCTGGCCTGCGCCTCGACACCGCCGACGGGCCGTGGAAGCTGACCCCGGCCACCGGCAGCGGCCCGGCCGCCAGCGGCCCCTGGAGCGGCCACTACCGAGGCGAAGGGCTGGAGATCACCCTCGCCCAGGGCGGCGCCACCTCCCCGAGCGCCGGCGGCGGCTTTGCCGCCGGCCAGAGCGTCGCCGTCGCCTGTAGCGCGCCGCTGGCGGGCAGCGCCCGCTGCACGCTGCTGTGGCCTGACGGCAGCCGCGCCCGGGCCAGCGCCCGCCGCGACGGCGATGGCCTGGTGCTCGAAGGCTTCGGCCCCCCTCGCACGCTGCGTCGGGAGGGCTCTCGATGAAGCCTCAGCGCACCACCCCCTCCGCCCCCTGGACTTTCGCCCTCCTCACCATCGTCATCTTCGCCTCGAGCACCGGCTGCCTGCTCGACCGCTCCGGCCTCGCCCCCGGTCCCCTCGCGCCGCAGCTGATCAATGGCTGCTTCGAGCTGTGGGACGAGGATGCCCGCACCGGCGCCGCGATCTTTGAATCCGCCAGTGAAGTCGTCACCGCCGGCCGCGGCCGTGGGGTCATTCCGGACCTGGTGGTGACTCAAACTCCCTGGACCTTCGCCCAGACCGACCGCGTCACCACCGCTGGAGACATCATCAGCCTCTCCCTCACCGGCAGCGGCCTGGATCCCGAAAACCCGGTGCAGGCGCGCATCCTGGACACCGGCTTCCTGCGCCTCAGCAGCACCGGCTATAGCGTGGAACTGCCCCCCTGCCAGGATCTGGTGGCCCTCTTCGATCGCGACCGCGGCCTGCTCACCTTCTGGCGCGCCCACTTCGAAACTCCCGGGGAAGCCAGCCTACCCTTCGACGCCTTCGGCTCCGACCTGCTGCCGCTGGCCGGCGACTGGGACGGCGACGGCGACGACCAGCCGGGAATCTACGTTCCGGGCTCTCGGGTCTTCTTCCTGCCCTTCGGCGAGAACCGCCTCACCATCAACGCCCCGGATCTCCCCGTCGGCGAGACCCTGCTTCCCATCGCCGGCGACTGGGACGGCGACGGCCGCGATTCCCCCGGCCTCTACGCCGCCGAATCCGCTCTCTTCGTGCTGCTGGACGAGGGCGGCAATCAGGTGGCGGCCTTCAATCAGGGCCGCTTTGACCCCGCCGCCCCCCTGGGGCTGTGGCCCATCGCCGGCAATTGGCGAGGAGACGCCAGCGGCATCGACACCGTGGGGCTCTACAACCGCAGTGCCCGCCGGGTGAGGCTCTTCGACCGCAATGACGCCGCCGCCACCGCCACCGCCTGCACCTTCGATACCGCGCCGGAATCCGTCGTCCAGGGCCTCTTGCCTACCGCCGGGCGCTTCAGCGGAGCCTCCCAAGATCGAGTGATGCTCTACGGCCCGGGGCTCGAGGGCGGCCCGCCGGGCAATTCCCTCACCCTGGTGGAGGTCCCCCCGGACCCCGCCGGCTGCGCCGTGGTGGACCGCATCACCCTCGGCCCGACGCCGCTGGACTCAGGACTGATCCCCGTTGCCGGTAACTGGTCCGGCACGCTGACCGGAGACGGCCCATGACTGCTCAGCCCATGAATGCCCACCCCGTGACTGTTCAGCCCATGACTGGCCACCCCATGACTGGCCACCCCATGACTGGCCACCCCACGCCCCGCCGCGAAGAGCTCCACTCCCGTCCTCCCTTCGCCCTCGTCGCTAGGTTTCTTCCCGGGGGGCTGCTTCCCGGCGGCCTGCTGCTCGGGGGGCTGCTGCTCGCCCTGCTGCTGCCTGCTGAGCCCCTCGCCGCCGCCGAGGACCCCCGCTTCTTCGGCGAATTCTGCGGAGAGCACGTGGAGCGCTACCGCATCACCGTCAGCTTTCTGGGGATCCCCGTTTCCCGCCGCACCGAGACCCAGCGCTTCGAGGTCAAGACCCGCCTCAGCACCGTCGACCGCGGCGTGTCTGGCACGCTGGTGGCCGGCAGCGGCACCGCGGTGGCCCGCGGCGGCCGCGCCGACGGCTCGGTGGTGCCCTTCACCCTCAACGGCACCAGCCGGGTTCAGGGCGTATTGGAGGGCTTCATCCAGAGCGAGGAGCTGGGACGCACCACCGGCACCGCGATCCTCGACTCCAGCGGATCCCGGGTGACGGTGAGCGGCCTTGGCCGGCGCCTAAATCTTTCCCGCGAGGCCTGCGGCGACAACAGCCCACCGCGGGTGCGAATTCTCTCCCCGGCGCCGTGGACGGTGCCCTGGGGCGAAGATCTGCGCCTCGAAGCCGCGGTGGAGGATGCCGAAGACGGCACCATACCCTCCGGCCGGGTGCGCTGGACCTCCAGCCTCGACGGCAGCCTCGGCAGCGGCTACGCCTTCGACGCCCGCTTCTTGAGCCGAGGCGAGCACGTGCTCACCGCCACCGCCGCCGACTCCCGGGGCGCCCTGGGCAAAGCCACAGTGCGGATCACCATCGACAACAACCGCCCCAACACTCCGGTGATCCTCGCTCCCGCCGGCCGCACCGAGGTCCTCGCCGGCAGCACCATCCTGCTGCGGGGCCGAGCCAGCGATCGCGAGAGCGGTCAGCTGCGCGGCGACCAATTGCAGTGGAAGTCCTCCATCGACGGCATCCTCGGCACTGGGGAGCTGCTCTCGACGCCCTTGAGCCTCGGCCGCCACCTCATCACCCTCACCGCCTTCGACACTGAAGAGGCCTTCACCCGCGCCACCGTGCAGGTGCACGTGCGGGAGATCGCCGACGGGGAAAACCGGCCACCGACGGTGGCGATCCTCTCTCCCCGGGACTTCACCGGCGTCTCCGACACCGACTGTCTGGTGTTCCTCGCCGAGGCCCAGGATGCGGAGGACGCCAGCTTCTCCGCCAGCGCCTTCCGCTGGACCGATACCTACTTCGACGGCACCCGGGACGTCACCCGCACGCTGCCGGGGATCGGCCCGCGCATCGAAGTCTGCGGCCTGCCCACCTCCGGACGCGACACCGTCCACCGCATCGCCGTGGAGGTCACCGATTCCGCCGGAACCGCCTCGACGCCGGACGGGGTGCGCATCTACGTCATCCCCGGTGGATTGATTTGAGGCCCCAGAAGAAAAAGGCCCATAGAGAAAGCCCGCGGCGAGGACATCGCCGCGGGCCGAAGGGATCTCCCTCGAGGGCCACAAGCCCTCACGGGAATTCATTGAGGAGGGCTTCGCTGCCGCGGAGCCCCTCTTAGCTTAGCTCAAAGTCTCGAGTCGACTCAGATGGACTGGCCGTTGGTGACCTGAACCAGCAGGCCCTGGACGGCGGAGCGGTTGTTGTCCGGCACGTCTTCCAGCGCCTTCTCCAGGTGCTCCTTGGCGACGTCCAGCTTGCCCTCGGCGGAGGCCACTCGGGCCAGGCCCACCGGAACGATCCAGGCGTCCGGGTTCAGCTGGGCGTTCTTCTGCGCCACCTCAGCGGCACGCTCCACCTCACCGCGGCCCAGCAGCTGCTGGCCGAGGAAGTAGAGCTGGCCAGCGGTGGCCTTGGGGAAGGCCTGAGCCCACACCTCGTTGGCACCCTCGCTGTCGCCGGACTTCTCCAGCAGCTGGGCCTTGGTGGAAAGGTTCTGCCAGCGCTCCTCGGTCTGGATCGACTGCTCGACGAACTCCAGGCCCTTAGCGACCTCCAGGTCGTTGTTCAGCACGTACTGCGCCGCCTGGTTCCAGCCGCGCCAGAAGAAGGCGTCCACACCCTTGAGCTCACTCTCGAAGCTCGCCAGAGCGAGGGCATGGGTGTCCGCCCCGATGGTCACCGGCACCGCCAGCTCCGCCCAGTGCAGGACGACGTCGACGGACTCGTTGTTGACGTCGGCGAAAGCGACGGTGAAGTTCTCGGCGTGGGGAGCGGCCGCAGGGGTCACGGTGACCCGCAGGGCGTCGTTGGCCTCGTCGTAGGAGTAGCTGCCCCAGGCGTCGGAGTCGTTGGAGAAAATCACCTGCCAGCTGTCCTCACCAGGAATGGTGTGCAGGCCGTAGGTGCCCGCCGCCAGCGCCTTGCCCTCCACCGTCACGTCGGTGGAGAAAGTGATGGTGGTGTTCTCGTCGGCGCCGGTGCGCCACACCTGGTCGTAGGGCACCAGACCGCCCCAGATGGTCCGCTCGTTGACGGCGGGACGGCTGTAGGTCACCTCGACGTCGGTGACGCCGAAGGTCTGTCCGGCCCAGGCCACGGGGCTGGTGCGGGGCTGCTTCAGACCCGGGAATTGAAGGTCCGGCTGCGCCATCAGAGGGGTAGCCAGAGCGATGCCCAACATCGCCACCACGGCGATCGTCAAAATCTTACGCATGAATGAGTGTCTCCTCATCGTTCTCTCAAAAGTCGGGGAACTTCCCCGGCGGTCCAACGTTTCTACGCAAAGGCGACGAGGGGGTTGCAGCCCCCCTCGATCGCCTGGAAATTTCTAATCAGCCCACCCAAGGCGAGCCAGGGCCTCTCATCGAGGCCCCTCCTGCTCTTCGAACGATTCCCTTTAGAGCCCTTCCTGCACCGAAGAATCCGACGGGCGGTGGAAGGCCGCGTCTGGGGTACCGGGGTGGAAGCTCACCTCCGACAGGGTGTTCTTCACCGACACCGTGTCCCCAGGGCCCTGCTCCTGCCAGGGGAACCCGCGAGAGCCGTGCGGCAGGATGATCCCGTCTACCGTCTGGGCCCCGTCGAAGACCAGCAAATTCTCTGGCGTGTGCCCTCCTTCCGGGAAGAAGCCCGGATAGGAGACCACGTAGCGCACGCCGCCGACGCTATGGTCTTCCCGATCCACCAGCAGCACGTAGTAGTCGTCCGGCGCGTCGCCGGTCCCGGAGTCGAAGGTGATGCGCACCAGGTCGTAGGTGCGCCCCTCCAGCTCCAGCGAACCTTCGGTTTCGTGGCGCACGCCGGGATCGCCTAGGACGAAGGGCATAGCGACAAAGTAGTAGGGCGTCAGGGACCAAAAGCGGGCGTTCACCGGCAGCTCGGCGCCGGCCGGGCGAACCCAGGCCTCGCTACCGTCCCAGCCGAAGCTCTTCGAGGAATCCTCCGCCAGGAAGTGCACCGCCCGGGCAGACCAGGTATCGACGATCTGCACGGTGTCCGTCGCCGCCCGGCCTTCCGCCTGGGGCGCGAAGCGGAAGCGGAAGCGAATCGGGCCGTTCTCGTACCAGCGCTGCAGCCCGCCGTGGGCCTCCATCGCCGCCCACACCAGCTTGCCCCCCTCGGTGGCCGACAGACGCTCCTTGGTCTCGGCCACTCGCTGGGCGATGGTCTCGCTATCGGGGACCGCGGTCTCCGCCGCCTGGGCCGGCACCGCGAAGAGCATCGCGATCATCGCCGCGGCTCCCAATACCGCCGCACCGAACCGGCGCCGGGGGTTCATCCACCGCCGGAGGCTCCGGCGATCGTTCTTCTGACTCTGCGTAATCTGCTGATCCATGATCTTCTCCTCCCCGCTGCTGTCGACCTCCAAAGGTCCGCGGCGGGCTCCTCCCCGCTCTAGAAAAGCGGGATGATCCATGGCGATAGGTTGTTAGTGAATCGAGGGATGACTAGCGAAGGGTGCCTGCCGAAGCCCGGAGTCGACCGGAGTCGCGCGGGCCTCGACAGGCAATACCGAAGGGTCTCGGTAGCGGGACCGCTTTTTGAAGACAACGATCCCAGGGTGGGTAGGCACCTCCCAATTGAGCATACGCTACAGCAGCAGGATTGGATCGGTCATCCCCAACGAAGCAGGATCTCACCCCGCACTCCCCGGAACGAGGGACTCAGGAAGGGCGCGTCAGGGATTGCCCTCGCCGCACCCTGCCCCTATCCTTGCACCCTTATGAGCGCCGAGACCGCAAACCCCAACGCCGAAACCCCCGAATCTCAGGCCTCCGCTGGAGCTTCAGCCGAGCCTCCAATCGAGACTTTAGCCGAGACCTCCAAGGAGCAAAGTCAAGCTCCGGAGGGCGTGCTCCAGGAAGCGCCCCGGGCCCCCGGTCATCGCCGGCTCTCCAAGGAGCTCCAGGAGCTGCTCGACGCCCTAGACGGCCAGGACACCACCCTCGGAGCCCTGGTGGACGCTATCGGCGAGCGCGGCTTCTGCCTGCTGCTGGCGGTGCTCGCCCTGCCGGCGGCACTGCCGGTGCCGGCCCCAGGCTACGCTACCCCTTTCGGCCTGCTGATGATCGGCCTCGGCTTCCAGATGTTCCGCGGGCGCCCCACCCCCACCCTGCCGGCGGCGGCGCGGCGGCGGCGCATCGGCTACAAGACCCTGGAGCGCACCATTCGCGGCGCCGGCTTCCCGCTGCGGGTAGCTGAATTCCTCGTCCGCCCCCGGCTGCGGCGCTTCGCCTCCAGCCGCGGCACCCAATCCCTGCTGGGCATCGCGGTGACGGCCATGGCCTGCTTCATGTGCCTGCCGATCCCGCTGACCAACACCGCCCCCAGCTTCGTCATCTTCCTGCTCGCCTGCGGCCTGCTGGAAGAAGACGGCCTGCTGCTCCTCGGCGCCCTGCTGCTGGCCCCCCCCGCCGCCGGCATCGCCCTCACCGCGGTGTATTTCGGCTGGAAGTACGGCCTCAGCGCCCTCGACGGCGGCATGTCCGGGCTCCTCGATCGGGTTCGCGGCTAGCCTCCCCAAGTCCGTCTCAAACCCTTTCCTCGGCGAATTTTCGGCAGAAATTCCGCGGCGTTGAGACGGCCTTCGCAAGCGTCGATCTTTATGCGATCCCGTCGTAGCGAGGGGGCGCAAAATCCCGTATCGTCTTTCCAAGAGCCCAGCTGAGAGGGTTCTTGCTTCGGCGCGTCAGCCTCCCCGTGTCAGCCTGCCTGGGACCCGCCGCTGCCGTCATTGCCGGCCTGGCATCTCTGGCCTGGTGCCGCTGGCCCGACGCCGCGGGGCTCCAATCGTTGGCCCTTCATCGCCGGCATCCGTAGCCCCGCGAGGATCCGAACCATGCTGCAGCACCTCAAGGTTTCTTTCCGCGCCTTGCGCAAAGACCCTTCCACCTCGATCCCGGCGGTCTTCGCCCTCGCCCTCGGCATCGGCCTGACCACCGCCCAATTCGCCGTGACGGACTCCATGCTGCTGCGGGGCCTGCCCTTCCCGGACGGTGAGGAGATCGTCTTCGTCGAGCACTTCGCCCTGGCGGACAACGACGATCGCCCCTTCTCGGCCCACGACCTCGAGCTCTACGCCGGGCTGTCGGGGGTCTTCGAGACCCTCTGCGCCTACAACCACGGCACGGTCAACATCAGCGATCCCGACGAGCGCCCGCTGCGGCTCAGCGGCGTCTCGATCTGCGCGGAGTTCCTCGAGGTGCTGGGCGTCAGCCCCCTCCACGGTCGCACCTTCATCCCCGGGGTGGATGACGCTTCCGGAGCCGAGCGGGTGGCGCTGCTGAGCTACAGCCTGTGGCAGGCCCGCTACGGCGGCGATCTCGCCGTTCTCGGCCGCCAGGTGCGCACCAACGGCGAGCTCACCACCGTCGTCGGCATCCTGCCGGAGAGCTTCAGCTTCCCGGATCGGCAGGAGATCTGGCGACCGCTGCGGGATCCCGCCGCCGAGGGCGCCCGGGGCACCCGCTCAGAGGTCTACGTCGACGCCTTCGCCCGACTCGCCGACGGCGTCTCTCTGGATCGAGCCATCGCCGCTATGAGCCCGATCACCGAGCGCATCGTGGAGCAGAATCCCGACTCTCATTACGGCCTCACTCCCAACGTCGAGCCCTTCACCCACGAATACCTCAGCGCCGAGGCCCGAGGCACCGTAGCGACGATGCTTGTGACCGTCTTCCTGGTGCTCATCGTCGCCTGCTTCAACGTCGCCAGCCTGCTCCTCGCCCGTGCCTCCCGCCGCAGCCGGGAAATCGCCATTCGCACCGCCATGGGAGCCTCCCGCCGCCGCGCCATCGGCCTGCTGCTCACCGAGAGCATCGCCCTCTCGGCGGTCGGCGCCGTGTGCTCGATCCCGGTGGCCCTCTGGGGCATCGATTATTTCGACCGCGGCCTGCACGACATGGGCGGGCCACCTCCCTTCTGGCTCAACGTCCAGCTCGACGCCCGCACCCTGCTCTTCTGCGCCGGGGTCTCCATCCTCGCCGGCCTCATCGCGGGCCTGCTGCCGGCCCTGCGGGCTTCCCGCGCCAACGTCAGCGAGGTCCTCCAGGACTCCGCCCGAGGCGCCTCCTCGCTGCGCATCGGGCGCCTTTCCCGCGGTCTGGTGCTGGCGGAAATCGCCCTCTCCTGCGCTCTGCTGGTGGCCGCCGGCGTGCTGATTCAAAACCTGCGATCCCTCGACGACAACGTCCTCACCTTCGACCCTGCCGACCTCCTGACCTTCCGCGTCGGCCTGTTCGAGAACAGCTATCCGGAAGCGACGGATCAGCTGCGTTTCTTCGAGGAGTTGGAGGCAGAATTCAGGGCCCGGGCGGACGTTCAGGATGCCGCCACGGCGATCTCCCTGCCGGCCGACGGCAGGGGCTATCTCGGCTCCAAAATCGCTCTCGAGGGCAACACCTATGAGCGCGAGAGCGACCGCCCCGGAGCCCAGGTCACCGTCATCAGCCCCAACTACCTGGATCTGCTGGGGATTTCGATCCTCGAGGGCCGAGGCTTCAACCGCTCCGACCGCGAAGATCACCGGCCGGTGGCGTTGATCAGCGAGACCTTCGCCCGCGAGCAATTCGGCGCCGAAGGCCCCCTCGGGCGACGGCTGCAGGTCGACACTCTGGATGATGAAGAGAAGGTCTGGCGCACCGTGGTGGGCGTAGTGCCGGACCTCGTCGGAGAAGACCTGGATCAGGACTTCGTCGATGCGGTGTACGTACCCATGGCCCAAAGCCCGGTGACCTTCAGCTTTGTGGTGGTCCGACCCGCCGCCACCGCCGATCTCCTCGCCTTCACCGAGACCGCCCGCCGCATCGTCGAAGCCAAAGATGCCGATACTCCCATCTACTGGGTGCGCTCTCTCGAGCAGGTGGTGCAGGAGAACCGGGTCGTCCACCAGCTGATTTCCGGCACCTTCACCATCTTCGGCGTCGCCTCGCTGCTGCTCACCGTCGTCGGCCTCTACGGCGTGATGGCCTTCTCCGTCAGCCAGCGCACTCAGGAGATCGGCGTGCGCATGGCCTTCGGAGCTCGATCCCGCGATGTCCTCACGTTGATCACCGGTCAGGGGCTGCGGCAGGTCGCCTTCGGCCTCACCCTCGGTATCCTCCTGGCCATTCCCCTCACCCAGGCCCTGAGCAGCTTCGTCTACGGTGCGGAAGCCGGGGCCAGCGTGCGCATCTTCGCCGCCGTCGCCGGCGCGTTCTTGCTCATCGCCGCCATCGCCTGCTTCCTGCCGGCGCGGCGCGCCGCTCGAGTCGACCCGATCCAGGCCCTACAGCACGATTGAGCCCCCCTGCCGGGCCCTCGCTTCAACCCGCGGCGCGGCGCAGCGCGGTGACTGCGCCGTGGCCGGAAGCTTTCTTGCGCACCCCAGGCCCTCGGACCACTCCAGACCCTCGGTGGGTTCCGGCTGCGAGGAAAGTTCTCGCTCCTGGCGACCGGGGCGAAACCATCGGTGAGCATTCCGCGTCATTAAGGTAAGGTCTTTTCTACCTCCGTCATCACTTCTCTCTTCGAGCCCCCGGGCCCAACTCGCGAGGGATATGCCCCATGCTGCAGCACCTGAAGGTCTCACTCCGCGCTCTACGGAAAGATCCCTCCACCTCGATTCCGGCGATCCTCGCCCTCGCCTTGGGCATCGGCCTCACTACCGCCCAATTCGTCGTCACCGACAGCCTGCTGCTGCGCGGCCTCCCCTTCGCCGACGGGCACGAGATCGTTCATCTCGAGCACGTCAACCGGCAAGCGAACTCAGACAACGGTCTTTCGGCCCACGACTACGAGATCTATCGCCAGCAGACGGAAGTCTTCCAGCAGCTCGTCGCCTACAGCCACGGCACGGTGAACCTCAGCGAGCCAGCGGAGCGGCCGATCCGCCTCAGCGGCGCTTTCATCGCGGCGAATTTCCTCGAGGTTCTGGGTGTCGAGCCCCTCCACGGCCGCGGCTTCATTCCCGGCGTCGATGACGCCATCGGCGCCGAGAAGGTCGCCCTGCTGAGCTACAGCGTATGGCAATCTCGCTACGGCGGTGATCTGGGCATTCTGGAGCGCCCGGTGCGCACCAACGGCGAGCTCACCACCGTCGTCGGCATCCTGCCGGAAGGCTTCCACTTCCCGCAGATCGAGGAGGTTTGGATCGCTCTCCAGGATCCCGCCGCTCAGGGAGCCCGAGGCAGCGAGGAAGAGGTCTACGTCACCGCCTTCGGTCGCCTCGCCGAGGGCGTCAGCACCGATCGCGCGATGATCGCCTTGAGCCCCCTGACCCAGCAGATCGCCGCGGAAAATCCCGAGTCCCACGACGGGCTCACCCTCTCGGTACAGCCCTTCACCCATAAATACACCGCCCAACAGGCCCGGGCCACCGTCGGCGCGATGTTCTTCATCGTCTTCCTGGTGCTCTTGGTGGCCTGCTTCAACGTCGCCAGCCTACTGCTGGCCCGCGCCTTCCGCCGCACCCGGGAGATCGCCATACGCACCGCCATGGGCGCCTCCCGCTACCGCGCCATCAGCCTGCTGCTCACCGAGAGCGTCACCCTCTCCCTTCTCGGCGCTCTCTTCTCGCTCCCCATCGCCTATTTCTCGGTGCGCTTCTTCGCCTGGGGCATGAGCAACATGAGCGGCAGCACCCCCTTCTGGTTCGAGATCCGAATGGATTTTCGAACCTTCGTCTTCTGCGCCGCCATCGCCGTCTTCGCCGGCCTCCTGGCCGGCCTGCTGCCGGCGCTGAGAGCTTCCCGCAGCGACGTCAACGAGGTGCTGAAGGATTCCAGCCGCGGCGCCTCCTCACGGCGCCTCGGACGCCTCTCCCGCGGCCTAGTGCTGGCGGAAGTCGCCTTCTCCTGCGCCCTGCTGGTGGCCGCTGGAGTGGTGGTCAACAACCTGCGGGGAATGAATGAGGACGTGCTCACCTTCGACTCCCAAGGCCTGCTCACTTTCCGGGTGGGCACCTTCGAGAACAGCTACCCCGAACCGGCGGACCAGCTGCGCTTCTACGAAGAATTGGAGCGGCGCTTCGAGGCCCGGGGGGACGTGCAGGACGCCGCCGTCTCCGTCGGCCTCCCCGCCGATACGAACGTCGCCCTCGCCTCCTATGTAGAGCTGGAAGGCGAAACCTACGAGCGCAGCGCCGACCGCCCCGATGCCCAGCTCTCGGTGGTCAGCCCTTCTTTCTTCGATCTGCTGGACATCGAGATTCTCGACGGCCGGGGCTTCGCTCCGGAAGACCGCGACGACCACCAGCTGGTGACGCTGGTCAGCCAATCCTTCGCCCTCAACCACTTCGGCTCCGACAGCCCCCTGGGCCGGCGTCTGCGAATCAGCAGTCTGGACGGGGACGAGCCCCAGTGGCGTTCGGTGATCGGAGTGGTGCCGGACCTCATCGGCGTCAACCTCATCGAGGGGGACGGCGAGATGGTCTACGTGCCCATCGCCCAGAGCCCGGTGCGCTTCGCCTACGTGGTGGTGCGCCCCGCCGCCAGCGCCGACCCCCTGGCCTTCACCGAGACCGCCCGCCGGGTGGTGGAGGAGCAAGACGCCAATACCCCCATCTACTGGGTGCGCACCCTTGATCGGGTGGTGGCAGAAGGCCGAGTAGTGCATCAGCTGATCTCCGGCACCTTCACCATCTTCGGCATCACCGCCCTGGTGCTCACCCTCGTCGGCCTCTACGGCCTGATGGCCTTCTCGGTGCGCCAGCGCACCCAGGAGATCGGCGTGCGCATGGCCTTCGGCGCCCGAGCGGTGGACGTCCTGATGCTGGTCACCGGTCAGGGCCTGCGACAGGTGAGCGTCGGCCTGTTCTTCGGCATCCTCCTCGCCGTACCCCTGATCCAGAGCATGCGCAGCTTCGTCTACGGCGCCGACGGCGGCGCCAACGTCGCAATCTTCGCCGCGGTGGCCGTCACCTTCCTGCTGGTCGCCGGCGTCGCCTGCTTTCTGCCCGCCCGCCGCGCCGCCCAGGTGGACCCGATCCACGCCCTGCAGCACGACTGAAGGCCCGGGCGTGCCTCGGCACCGAGCGACGCCTGTCTCCTTCATCACGCAGCCCGAGCAGTAGCGAAGCGGCGGCGCAGGCGTGTTTGGCTGCGGTGCTTAACTGCCGCGCCCGGCTGCCACGCCTGACTGCCGCGCCTGACTGCCACGCCTGACTGAGGTGTTGGACTGCTGGACTTGGCTGGAGCGCTCAGTAGACATGACGGTCTGAGGTTCTGCCGGCCCGTGGTCGACCCCGCCTGTTGCTACTTTCTCAGATCGATTCCACTTTTTTTCCTCCGCAGCGAAACTAACCGGGGGGCTGCGGCGTCTTATCGATAAGGCTTCCCTTCAGCCCCTTTGTCCTCTCCTCGAGCTCCAGGTCCACCCCGCGAGGAAATCGCTCCATGCTGCAGCATCTCAAGTTCTCTCTCCGCGCCCTGCGCAAAGACCCCTCCACCTCGGTTCCGGCGATCCTCGCCCTCGCCCTGGGAATCGGTCTCACCACCGCTCAATTCACCGTCACCGACAGCATGCTGCTGCGGGGCCTCCCCTTCCCGGAAAGCCACGAGATCGTCGATGTCGAGCACATCGATCTGGCGGAGGATGACGAGGACAGCATGTCGGCCCACGACTATGAGATCTACCGCCAGCAGAAGGACATCTTCGAGGAGCTCGTCGCCTACAACCGGGGCACGGTGAACGTCAGCGGGCCGGACGAGCGCCCGGTGCGCCTCAGCGGCGCCTACATGACCGGCAACTTTCTCCAGCTGCTGGGCATCGAGCCCCTCCACGGTCGCGGCTTCGTCACCGGCGTCGACGACGCCATCGGCGCCGAAAAGGTCGCCATGTTGAGCTACGGCGTCTGGCAAGCCCGCTATGGCGGCGATCTCGGTGTCCTCGGTCGCCAAGTGCGCACCAACGGCGAGCTCACCACCGTCATCGGCATCATGCCGGAGGGCTTCAATTTCCCCGAGCTAGAAGAGATCTGGCTCCCCCTCCAGGATCCCGCCGCCCGAGGCGCTCGGGGCAGCGACGAAGAGGTCTACGTCGGCACCGTCGGCCGCCTCGCCGACGGCGTCAGCGTCGACCAGGCGACCCTCGCCATGAGCCCGCTGACCGCTCAGATCGTCAAGGAGAACCCGGAGTCCCACGGCGGAATGACCCCCTCCATCGAGCCCTTCACCCACGAGTACATCGACGAAGAGGCCCGCGCCACCGTCGCCGCGATGTTCGTCACCGTGTTCTTGGTGCTGCTGGTGGCCTGCTTCAACGTCGCCAGCCTGCTGCTGGCCCGCGCCTCCCGCCGCTCCCGGGAAATCGCTATCCGCACCGCCATGGGCGCCTCCCGCTTCCGCGCCATCGGCCTGCTGCTCACCGAGAGCGTCACTCTGTCGATCATCGGCGCTATCTTCTCGCTGCCGGTAGCCTACTTCGGAGTGCAGTACTTCGATTGGGGCATGCGCAACATGAGCGGCACCACGCCCTTCTGGTTCCAGCTCCGACTCGATCTGCGAACCCTCGCCTTTTGCGCCGGCGTCGCCATCATCGCCGGCCTCCTGGCCGGGCTGCTGCCGGCACTACGAGCCTCCCGCAGCAACATCAACGAGGTTCTCCAGGACTCCGCCCGCGGCGCCTCCTCGCTGCGCCTCGGTCGCCTCTCTCGCGGCCTGGTGCTGGCGGAGATCGCCTTCTCCTGCGCGCTCCTGGTCGCCGCCGGAGTAATGGTCAACAACCTGCGGGCGATGAACGACGACATTCTCACCTTCGATCCCCAGGGCCTGCTCACCTTCCGCATCGGGACCTTTGAAAACAGCTACCCCGAGCCCGCCGATCAGCTGCGCTTCTTCGAAGAGCTGGAGCAGCGATTCGAGGCCCGCGCGGACGTGCAAGATGCCGCCATCTCCGTCGCTCTGCCCGCGGACACCAACGTCTCCATCGGCTCCCGAATCGATATCGAGGGCGAGACCTACGAACGCAACGTCGATCGCCCCGGTGCCCAGATCTCGATCGTCAGCCCCTCCTTCTTCGATCTGCTGGATATCCAGATTCTCGACGGTCGCGGCTTCGCTCCCGAAGACCGTGACGACCGCCAGCTGGTCACGCTGATCAGCCAATCCTTCGCCCGCAACCACTTCGGAACCGAAAGCCCCGTCGGCCGACGCATTCAGGTCAACTCTCTGGATAGTGAGGAAGAACGATGGCGCTCTATCGTCGGGGTGGTGCCGGATCTCATCGGCGAGAACCTCATCGAGGGGAACGGCGAGATGGTCTACGTGCCGATGGCCCAGAACCCCATGCGCTTCGCCTACATGGTGGTGCAGCCCTCCGCCAGCGCCGATCCCCTGGCCTTCACCGAGACCGCCCGCCGGGTCGTGGAAGAGCAGGACGCCAACACCCCCATCTATTGGGTACGCACCCTGGAGCGAGTCGTCGATGAAGGCCGGGTGGTGCATCAACTGATCTCCGGTACCTTCACCATCTTCGGCTTCGCCGCCCTGCTGCTAACCGTCGTCGGCCTCTACGGCGTGATGGCGTTCTCGGTGAGCCAGCGCACCCAGGAGATCGGCGTGCGCATGGCCTTCGGTGCCCGGGCGGTGGATGTCCTCACTCTGATCACCGGCCAAGGCCTGCGGCAGGTGGCCATCGGCCTCGCCTTCGGCATCCTCCTGGCCATTCCCCTCACCCAGGCGATGCGCAGCTTCGTCTACGGCGCCGACGGCGGCGCCAGCCCCCTCATCTTCGCCGCCGTCGCCGTCACCTTCCTCCTCGTCGCCGGCGTCGCCTGCTTCCTCCCCGCCCGTCGCGCCGCCCAGGTCGATCCCATCTACGCCCTGCAGCACGACTGAGGCACAGAGCCGACGCTCGGCAACAATCTCATCTCCCGGGGAGATTCTCGATCCCCGGGAGATTCGCTATACTGCCGCCTTCCCAATGGGTCGTTAGCTCAGTTGGCAGAGCTGCTGGCTTTTAACCAGTAGGTCCGGGGTTCGAGTCCCCGACGACCCACCATGGATTCTTCCGGGGAATGTCTTGTGGGAGTGGGAGAGAGAGGCAGGGCAGGCTAGCCCAGCAGCAGCTCCGGAAAGCAGGAATCCCCACCTGCTACCATGGACTTCATGACAAAGACCGAAGTCCGCAACTCAGCTCTCCGCCTTTCCGTCGAAGAGCGTCTCGAGCTCGCTACGGAGCTCTGGGAAAGCGTGCGTCGGGAAGAAAGCCAGCTTCCTCTCCATGATTGGCAGAAGGAAATCCTGGACCGGAGACTCGAAGCTGCGGAGCGAGACCCGGAAAGGGTGCGACCGTGGGCGGATCTCGAAGAGCGGCTGTTTTCTCGTCCTCCCTCACTCGAGGGATTGTCTTCGTCTCGTTCCTAACAATCGGCCTTCTTGCCTATTGCGCCCCCTCTGCAACGGCAACGGCCGAGGGCACAGCCTGTACCGGCTCGGTCTCCTGGGCTCCGAACTCCAACGGCCCCAATCGAGGCGCGAATTGCGCTTCGCTCTGTCGCTGCTATCCGCCAGTCCACGGAGAACCGCAGTGGAGCGTAGCCGGGAGCTGTGATCCCTCGGCGGGCCCCTTCGGCATTACCGTGGAGCTCTTAGTGGAGCTGCCAGGGAATCATCAAAATGATCCGCCCACGACCTAAACTCGCTCGTGCCCGTCGGGATCTACAAAGCCAACCGGGTTATTCCCCACATACGCATACAGATTCCACCCATCCCTCCCCGGATCCACGCTCATGAAGCGCTCGTATGGGAAGACGCAGGTGCGCCTCATCACGTAGTCGGAGGCCTTGTGGGAATCGCGCCCGTGGCCGGTGTACTTGGCCTTGAGGGGATCGTTCCCGGAGTTGAAGGCGGAGGCGCCGAAGGGATAGAAATGGTGCTCCCCGGTCTCGATGGCGTTGGTGGGCGCGCCGGAGGAGATCAGCCGTAGGCTGCCGAGGTAGTCGCGGTGGAGGTAGCGGCGATAGCCATTAGCGGCACGACGGCCGAAGATCCCCGCAGCGCCGCGGATGTAGTCGTGGGTGTATTTCCAGTCGGCGTTGACGCCCCAGCCCGTGACCGAGAACTCCCGTAGCGGGGAGCCATCGAGATCCCGTAGGGTGACGACTCGCTCCGAGGTGTGGGGATCGTAGGTCATGAGGCGGCGATTGCCGGGACCGTAGAGGTAGTTGTATTCGGAGACTAAGGTGCCTCCCGGATCACGATGGATGAAGGTGGCCGCCATATTCAGAGCGTCATAGGTCTGCTCGTAAGCGGGTGTTCCCTGGCTTGTAGTGCCAATCCGAGTCATGTTGCCGGCAAGGTCAAAGAAGATGTCCTGGGGCTGGCCGAAAGTACCCTCCAGGCGATTGGTGTTGGCGTTGACCCGATAGACGTTGGCCGCATTCCCGTCTTGGGCGACGGAAAGAAGGTTGTCGAAGGAGTCGTAGGTGTAGTTCTGGCCACGGTCGGGACCCGCATGGGTCACGGTGGCGGTCATCAGGCGACCCGCTGAGTCGTAGGTATATTGATCCGCGCCGATGGCCCAGATATGACCGGCCTCATCGTATTGATAGGTGCCGGTATCGAACCAGCTCACACCAGTCGGCGAAACTGCCCGCAGACGAGCCGGGCGAGCCATGCCGTTCGTCCCCTGATCGGCAAGATAGCGAGCCCCGGATTCGTAGAAAGCCTCGGCGAGCTGAAGGTTGGGGTGACAGCTTTAGTCCGGGCAGAATTCATTATTGAAGGAGTGACCACATGCGCAGTGTCCGTTCACGCTTCAGGAATTAAAACAACCTAGTGCTCAGGCAGGGTCTGCTTCTCAATCCATTTTGATAGAACCTCAGCTGAATAACCATCTCCGAATTCAATTAGAAAAACTTTCTCTCCTATTTCGGAATCAAAATCTCTTGCTTGCATAGCTGTTGTTATCTCTCTAATCCCCACTACCTCTGCTAGAGAACCCGGCCGAAGAGAGACATCAGCTTCGGCGATAACCTGAACGGTATCCCCCCAAGTCAGTTCACTCATACGTCACAACCTCTAATCGTTTATTGGTAGCCAAGGCGTACCGTCTTCATTTGTAACACCGAGTACGTGCGCATGAGGCCTTTTAACTCTGGGATCAGCGTGACTACCAGGGCTATGCGGCCCGTCGGGCCTCACTCCATTGGGGCTTCCATCTACAGGTGTACATAGATACCCCGTCGCAAACTACTAACTCTAATCAGTCGGAACCATTCCGACTGATATTCAACAGAGTCCCGAGAGCAAAGCCTGCAGGAGTATCAAGATCGGAGAGGAGAACGGGCTCCTCTCCGGCCTAATGTTTC
>JBCCXL010000021.1:0-116665 GCA_039191605.1 Acidobacteriota bacterium
CTGACCCGAGGTCTGACGCAAGGTACGGTACTCATCGCTGGGCGATGCGGCAGTATAGACGCCACCGGAAAGCCCGCTGAACTCGCGGTAGGTCGCCCAGGGTGTGATCAGCCAAACGCGGCTGGCATCGGGATCTTCGACGAGACGCTGGGCGTAATCGTGGGACCATCCGCGCCCCAGCACCGGCCGCCAGGCGTCACTGCCAGGCCAACCGGGGTGGCCCGCGCCGCCGGCCTTGTAGGCCAAGCGAGCACCAGGGCCGGTGGGGGCTCCGGCGCTCCCGCCAAAGCCACCCCCTCCCCCGCCTACCGGGGCCCCGCCGCCGCCTACCGAAAGGCACGAGCGGCAATCCCCCGCTCCACCGGGGCATTCTTCCTTCGGCGGCTCGGGGCAGAGATTCGAGTTCGAGAGGTCGATCTCCACCGTGCGGCTCTTGGGGCATAGCGGGCAAGGATTGAACGGGCACGGACAAGTTTCGACCGTCAGCTCGAAGCGGGCCGTAGGATCACCACAACTTCCGGTGAAACCCCAAGAGACGGTGCCGCGACTCTCGGTCAGAGGGGAGCCTGCGTTGCCGCAGCTGCCGAAGAGACCTCCCGTAGAGTCGCGCACGCTGAGCGTGGCGAAGGAGTAGCCGAAGCCGACGGTGGAAGGGTCGTTCTGATGGTTGCCGGGCAGGTCGATGGCCACCTCAACGCTAACGGAGCAGGAACCGATGGCGGGGTCACATCCAGCCTGGGGCGTGAGCTGAGGATCCAGCACGACCGGCGGATAGCAGCGGAAGGTCGACGCGCAATTGGTCGTTTCGTCAGCTCCATTTGCAGCGGGCAACCAGGAGATGGCGCCCGAGCAGGAGGTTCCAGAGAGGGACGAGGGCTCGAATTGAGCAAAGACCACCATCGGCTGAAGCAAAGCTACGAGGCAGAACATGCGGAGGGCGCTGCCGACGCGAGCTCTGGGCTGCGAGAGAAACCTCGAGGAAAAACAGCGTACCGAGGTGGAATAGAACACGTGGGCGACCTCCAGAATCTAAAACAATAAGTTCTCTGCAATCAGATGTAAGCATCAGGTCGATTGCATGTCTAGACCATGGAAATCTGAAGACGGTTCCTGGCTGGGCTTCTCGGGTCGCACTTAGCTGGCTGGATTTCGCCGGTCTAAACCTCGGTAATTACACACACCTTTCCCCCAGCAGCCCGAAGGCCTTATCCGCACAAGACTCCTCGCACTGCAGACGCCCTACGGGGTCACCACAGCTCCACTCCCGCCTACTCCCGCCCCCTCACTCCTCCTCCGCCAACGCCTCTAAAGCCTCCGCAGCCGCCGCCTGCTCTGCTCTCTTCTTAGAGCTCCCGGTCCCCTGACCCACAACCCTTCCATCGACCCAGCACTGGAAGGTGAAGGTCTTGTCGTGGTCGGGGCCTTCGGTGGAGAGGAGGTGGTATTCCGGCAGGTCCCAGCCGCGGCCCTGGGCGAACTCTTGGAGGTCGGTTTTGGCGTCGGCGGCGCTGCCGCGGCGGCGGGAGACGGGGGCGCTTTCGAGCATCGGGAGGATGACGCTGCGGGCGGCATCGATGCCACCATCGCGGTAGACGGCGCCGAAGACGGCTTCGAGGGAGTCGGCGAGGAGGGAGCGCTTGCGGCGGCCGCCGGAGCGCTCTTCGCCGACGCCGAGGCGCAGGGATTCGCCGAGGCCGAGCACTCCCGCGAAGCGGGCGAGGGAGCGGGCGCTCACCAGGGAGCTTTTGAGCTTGGAGAGCTCGCCCTCGTCTTCGTCCGGGTAGCGGCTGAAGAGCCACTCGGCGGCGATCATGCCGAGGATGGCGTCGCCCAGAAATTCGAGGCGCTCATAGTTGCGGTCCAGGCCCTTCTCGTTGGCGAAGGAGCGATGGGTGACGGCGGTCTCCAGCAGGCGGGGACGCTGGAAGCGGTAGCCGAGTCGCTCTTCGAGGGCGGTGGGGATGCGGCGCTTGAGGGTCACTGTGAAGCTCAGTTTTAGCGGGGATCGGTTGCGGCGGACTCGGTTACAGCGGGTTCAGTTCAGGCAGGTTCAGTTGCGGCGGCCGAAGCGACGTTCGAGGTCGGCGTCGTCCATCACCAACACGATGGGACGACCGTGGGGACAGGCGTAGGGGTATTCCGCCTGAAAGAGCTCTTCCACCACCGCCTCCATCTCCTCGGGGGTGAGCACGTGATGCATCTTCACGGCTTTGCGGCAGGAGAGGTTGGTGGCGAGGGTGTCGAGGAGACGCTGGCCAAGATCGCGGGCGGCGGTAGCGCTATCCACTTCGCTATCCGCCGCCAGGGCGAGGAGCAGCTCTTCGGCATCTTCCTGGGAGAGGGAGGCGGGGATCGCCGCCACCGCCAGGGAATTGCCGGAGAGGGGCTCGACGACGAAGCCGTGGGGCTCGAGGTGGGGGGCCAGCTCCCGCAGGCGTAGGGCCTCCGCCGGAGCGAGGTCGAGGAGCAGCGGGGTGAGCAGGCGCTGGCTCGGCGGGGTCTGCTGGTCGAGGTCGCGGCGCAGGCGCTCGTAGAGAATGCGCTCGTGGGCGGCGTGCTGATCGATCAGGTAGAGACCATCGGGGCCCTGCAGGAGAATCAGCGCGCCCTTGTACTGTCCCAGCAGCTGGAAGGTACGAGCCTCTCCGGAGCGTCCCGAGAGGGCGACGGGAGCCCGCTGCACCGGCGGGAAGGCGGCGGCGGCGAGGCGCCGGGCGGCTTCCTGGGCCTGAGGAGCGGGAGTCCCCGGGGGACGAGAAGGGTCGCTCCCCGGGAAGGGAGCGGCGGTGCCGTAGGCCGGGGTGCCCTCGCCGGCTTCTACCGGACTGCCGGTGGCGTGAGTCCCTACCGCCGCCAGCGGCCTCTGGCCGCCGGCTACGCCCCCTCCTCCAGGACCTCCACCAGAATCTGCTCCAGAACCCTGGCCTTCTCCCCCCAATGGAGACGACGGCAGAGGCGAGGCTGAAGAATGCGCCGGAGAAGATACAGGCGCCGAGGGCGGCAAATTCGCCGGCCCGCTGGAGCGCTGCCCCACGCCCTGCCATACGAAAGGAGCCTTGGGAGGACCCTGGGGCAGGCGCAGCGGAGCTTCCGCTTCTCCCTGGGCCCGGGCCAGGGCATCCCGCAGGGCGTCCCCCACCCGGTCCAGCAGCCGAGGATCGCGGAAGCGCACCTCCGCCTTCTGAGGATGAACGTTGACGTCGACGTCTTCCGGCGGCAGGTCGATGAAGAAGAAGAGGGCGGGATATTGATCCGTCCGCCACTCCTCCCGCACCGCTTTATAGAAGGTCGCCAGCAAAGAGCGGTCGCGAATCAGGCGCCGGTTGACGAAGGTGAAGAGCCGGCGGCCGCGGCTGGTGGAGTGATCCCCCACGAAGCCCGCCAGGCGCACGCCGTCGCCGAAGTCCTCGTCCTGGGAGCCCTCTTCGCCCTCTTCCCGCGCCTCGGGACGGCCGGTGATCAGACCCTGGGGCGGCAAGATATCCCTCACCGGGGTCAGACCTCCCGCCAACTCGCGCCCGAAGATCGCCGCGATGCGCTCGCGGCGGCCCTCTTCGTCGTCCTGACTCGGCAGCGCCTCCATCAGGGTGCGCCCCTCGTGGACCAGGGCGAATCGAACGTCCGGACGGGCCAGGGCGTAGCCCTGCACCACCTCGACGCAGCGGCGCAGCTCGGTGGCCGGCTGCTTGAGGAATTTGCGCCGCGCCGGCACGTTGAAGAACAGGCTCGCCACCTCGACGGTGGTGCCCCGGGGCCGCGCGGCGGGCTCCACCGACTTCACCCGGCCGCCTTCGATGCGCACCCGAAAGCCCTCCCCCGGCTGCTCCGCGGTGAGCAGCTCCACCCGCGCTACCGCGGCGATGGTGGCCAGGGCCTCGCCCCGGAAGCCCAGAGTGCCCACCCGCTCGAGATCATCGAAGTTGCGGATCTTCGAGGTGGCGTGGCGATCGAAGGCCAGCAGGGCGTCCTCCGAATCCATTCCCGAACCGTCGTCGATCACCCTCAGCCGCCGCTTGCCGCCGGACTCCAGCTCCACCCGCACCTCCAGCGCTCCGGCGTCCAGGGCGTTCTCCACCAGCTCCTTGACCACCGAAGCGGGGCGTTCCACCACCTCGCCGGCGGCGATCTGGCTGATCAGATGATCGGAGAGAAGCTGGATCTTGGACATGGTGGAGCAAACTCAGGGCAAGGGAGAAGATGAAGTCGATACTGGTGAAACCAGAAGCGACGCAAAGAGCGCAAGGCATTCGAGACTGTTTTGTAGGGGCTGAATGAAGGAGCTGGGTATCGAGGCTGGAAGCATCCATTTCATGCCCCCATCGTCGAGAGTTCTAGTGTCGCACGGGCTGACCACCTTGCAAAGGTGAGAGCCCCGGAGAGGCGTTCCAAGGACATCTCCCTGCGATAGCATCCCCGCACCATGGGCCAATTCCTCGCCATCGCCTGCGGCGGCGCCCTCGGGGCCTGCTGCCGCTACGCCGTCGCCCGCTGGGTGCAGCGCTCCTCGCTCTTCGCCGAGGGCCCCTTCAGCGGCCTGGCCGGCGAGCCCTTTCCCTGGGGCACGGTGATGGTGAACCTCAGCGGCTGCCTGCTCATCGGGCTGGCGGCGGGTCTGCTGATGCGGCCGGAGGTTTCCACCTCCTGGCGGGCCTTCCTGCTGGTGGGCTTCCTGGGCTCCTACACCACCTTCTCGACCTTCTCCTATGAGACCCTCGCGCTGCTGCGCGCGGGAGATACCCTCGCGGCCTTCGCCAACGGAGCGGGGGCGCCGATTCTGGGCGTGCTGGGGGTGTGGCTGGGAGATATCGTGGCGCGGGCGCTCAGCGGCAGCTAGGGCCGACGGGCTCGCTGAAGGGCGGCGAAGTCTTGACGCTGCTTCAGACCCTACGCCTGGAGCAACAGGCGCAAGCGAGAGAGCAGGGAACGAGCAGGGAAATCGGGCTCCAGGAACGGACGCCGAGGGTCGCCGCCAGAGCCAGGAGTCGTCAGCAATCTGAAGAATCAGCAGATCCGAGAACCCTGGAAAGAGAGCCACGTACCTCACAGAAGATCTGCAACAGCTTCGTACCTTCGAGGTCCCGAAAGGGCGTGTTAGGCTGCCGACGAGCTGCAGATCAAGCTTTCCGTCCAGGAGATTTCTGATGAAAAAAGTGCTGCGTTTCCTTGTTGTTCTCCTCGTCCTCATCGCCCTCGGCATCGGCGGCGCCTGGCTATGGCTGAAGGGGAACGGTAAACCCCAGCGCAGCGGTGAGCACCAGCTGGCGGGACTCGAAGCACCGGTGACGGTGCGCTTCGACGCCCGGGCGGTGCCCCACGTCCAGGCCGATAACGAGGCGGACCTCGCCGCCGCCGTCGGCTGGCTCCACGCCAACGACCGCATGACCCAGCTGGAAATGGGCCGCCGCCTGGCCTTTGGCCGCCTGGCGGAGGTGGTCGGCGCCCCGGCCTTCAACAACGACATCTACTTCCGCACCTTCGGCTTCGCGTCGGTGGCGGCGGAGATCGAAAAGAATCTCGACCCCCGCTCCCGCACCTGGCTGGAGGGCTATGCCCGCGGCATCAACGCCTGGATCGAGCGCGGCGAACGCCCCCCGGGGCTGATTTTGCTGCGCGCCCAGCCGGAGCCTTGGACGGTGCGAGACAGCATCGGCTTCTACCTGCTGATGGGCCACAACCTCTCCTTCTTCCAGGGCCGACCGGAAGAGGCCCGCTTCCGGGTGCTCACCAACCTCGGTGAGGAGCGCGCCGCCGACATCCTGCCCGAGGGCACCATCCTTCACCCGGAGATCGTCGAGATCTCCAAGCGTTGGCTCCCGGCCCCCGGCCCCGCCGAAACCGCCTCCCTTTCGGACCCTGAAGCCAACCCCAACGACTTCGGCGTTCGCCTGGCGCGCAATCTCGGCACGGCGATCCCCGGCGTCAGCGACGACCCCGGCGGCGCCTGGGGCTCGAACGCCTGGGCGGTGGGCAACAGCCTGTCCAAGACCGGCGCCCCGCTGCTGGCCAACGACCCCCACCTGCCGATGAACCTGCCCCCCACCTGGTTCCAGGTTCACCTCGCTTCCGACGATCTACGACTCAGCGGCTTCACCCTTCCGGGGCTGCCCTTCGTGATCATCGGGCGCAGCGAGCATCTCGCCTGGGGCGTGACCGCCAACATGCTGGACGACCACGACGTCTTCGTCGAGGAGGTCAGCGACGACGGCACCCAGGTGCGCCGAGGCGAGGAGTGGACGCCGCTGGTGAAGCGCACCGAGACCATCCGGGTCGGCGACGAAGAGCGCGGAGTCGATTTCCGCACCTCTGACATCGGCCCCTTCCTGGCCGCCAGCCAGAACGTCAAGTCCCCCGATCGCAGCCTCGCCTGGACCCTGCTCCAGGAGACCAGCGATCCCTTCATCGACTTCCTGCACCTCACCCAGGCCGCCAACGTCACCGCCGCCCGGGCGGGCCTCGGCGGGTACGTCGGCGCGGCCCAGAACCTGCTGGTAGTGGACCGCGACGGCGGCCTGCTGCAAACCATCCTCGGCCGCATCCCCCAGCGCCGGAGCGGCATCGGCAACATGCTGCTGCCGGCCTGGGATCCGGCCTACGGCTGGGACGGCATCGCCCCCCAGAGCGCCAACCCCACCCTGCTGGCGGCGGGCTCCTCCTCCGCGGAGAGCGACTCGTCGGACGCTGAAGCCGAGGATGCCGAGACCGCACTTGAGGACGGCGCGAGCGGCTCCGCCGACGCCGAAGGCGAGGAGGGCGAGGGAACCAGCGCTCGCGAGACCCTCTTCGCTCCCGTCGGCGACCTCCTGGCCAGCGCCAACGAAGCGCCGCCGCTAATCTCTAGCCCGGCCCCCGGCGCCTACGATCTCCCCTATCGCGCCCAGCGCATCCGTCAGCTGCTGAGCTCCGACGGACCCTGGGATCCCGACACCCTGGCCGACGCCCAGAGCGACGTCCTCTGCCTCTTCTCTCGGGACCTGCTGCCACTGCTCCAGGCCCGGGTTCCCTTCGCTGGAGCCACCAATAGCGAGGACGCCGAGGAAGCTCAGCGCACCCTCGAGATCCTCGGGGATTGGGACGGTCGCATGAGCCCCACCGGCCCCGCCACCCTCTTCTCCCTGGCGGAGGAGCGTCTGATCGAGGCGATCTTCCGGGACGAAAGCCGCAAGGCTCAGGTCCTCATCGGCTCCCGAGAGCAGCTGCTGCGAATTCTTCGCGGCGAGATCTCCGAAAGCTGGGCGGACAACGGCAATACCGAAGAGGTCGAGAGCCTCGACCAGGCCCTTGCCTCGGCCCTCGCCAGCGCCGGACGCGATGCCCGCGCCGCCTGGGGGGACGACGTTGCCAGCTGGCCCTACGCCACCCAGCATACCCTGCGGCTGGATCACATCCTCGGCGCCGTGCCGGTGATCGGCCCCCAGCTGGGACGCGGTCCGCTGCCCATCGCCGGCTCCTACACCACGATCCTGGCCTTCGATGGCCCGCTGCAGAACGAGACCCTGCGCACCACCGTGCGCACCGGCCCCACCGGCCGCTGGGTCGCCGACCTCGGCAGCGACGCCAGCCGAGCCGCCCTACCCGGCGGTCAGAGCGGCCATCCCTTCGACGACCACTACGACGACCAGCTGGAAGACTTCGTCGCCGGCCGCAGCCACCCGGCGCCGTGGAGCGACGAGGCGATCACCGCCGCGACCGAGTCCACGCTCCAGCTGGTGCCCTGACTCCAGCGCCCTAGCTACCGTCGGCTCTCGTCGGCATCCAATCTGTCAGTCGAAAACGCCCGGTTCCCTCAAGGAGAGCCGGGCGTTCTCTATTGGTCCCAGTCACCACAGATCGGTGGAGCCTTCACCAACGGGGCTCCAACCAAGCACTAGGGCGTAACGCGCCGCTTCGCCACGGCCTCCACTTTGAATTAGCATGTTGCAAGACACACCCCTTCGCCATCGCTAATGCTTCCAGGCCTGCCAATAGCCAAAGCAAACGCCTTGAATTCGGTCTCCTGAGTTGGCTCTCCTCAGAGCCATCGATCCACCGCCGACCTCAGGATTTATTGGAGCGAGAGATGAGAGCACACGCTTTTCAACCACGCACCGGCTCGATGCCGGCGATCTTGCTTCAGCGCGCCCTGCTATGCCTTCTCTTCCTCGTCTCAGCCGCGAGCTTAAGAGCTGAGCAAACACAGATCTCGATCAAAGCCCTTGACCCTCAGGGCACGCCGCAAGTCGGGATCCGCTTTTCCTTCGACGAGGTGCAGAGCTTTCCAACGGGAAACACAGGAGTCACCAAACTCCAGGTTCCTTCGCTGGCCGGTGGGCAATCGATCGAAATCGATCTTCCCAGTGATCTCAGTGAAGAGTGGGTACTCATCGACGACACCATCCACACCCCCGACGGAATCGCTCAAGGGCCGGCAGAAGTCGTCGTGATGCGCCGTGCGGACCTGCGTCTACTCGCCGGGGAGGCCCGCGATGCAGCAGCTCGGGCAACGCTTATAGACAGGGAACAAAGCGTAGAAGCACGTCGTCAGATCCTGATCGACTTCGCCGCAGAATATGGTTTGAGCCAAGAGCAGCTCGCCGCAGCGATCGAAGCCTTTGGCAAGACCAAGGATCCAATGGATCGAGGCATTGCTGCGTACTTAGCCGGGGAGTACGAGCAGGCTCGTGAATCGCTCACTCTAGCTGTGGATGCGCAGGAGAAAGACTATCTCGAGGCGCTGCGCTACCTCGGAGCGACGCAATATGCCCAAGGGGACTACCGGGCCGCAGTCGAGACCTTCCGGAAAGGCGTAGCCATTGCGAACGAGGATGTAGAGCTGCTGTCGTGGCTCGCAAACTCACTGTACGAAACTGCAGAATGGGCGGAGAGCGAGAACATCCAGCGCAATCTGTTGTCGCAGACTCTTCTCGAGCACGGAGAGGACCATCCCAATGTCGCCATTCACCTCAACGACTTGGCGCAGCTACTCCAAGCAACGAACCGACTCGACGAAGCCGAAACCTTGATGAGGCAAGCCCTCGCCATCGACCAAGACAGCTTCGGAAACGATCATCCTGACGTCGCCAGAGACCTCAACAATTTGGCGGCGCTGCTCCAAGCAACGAACCGACTCGGCGAAGCCGAACCTTTGATGAGGCAAGCCCTCATTATCGACCAAGCCAGCTTCGGAAACGATCATCCTCGTATTGCCACACACCTCAGCAATTTAGCGCAGCTGCTCCAAGCAACGAACCGACTCAACGAAGCGGAACCCTTGATGAGGCAAGCCCTCGCCATCGATCAAGGCAACTTCGGAAACGATCACCCCCGTATTGCCACACACCTTAACAATTTAGCGCTGCTGCTACAAACAACGAACCGACTTGACGAAGCCGAATCCTTGATGAGGCAAGCTCTCGCCATCGATCAAGACAGCTTCGGAAACGATCACCCTCGTATTGCCGCACACCTCAACAATTTGGCACACCTACTTCAAGCAACGAACCAACCCGACGAAGCCGAACCCTTGATGAGGCAAGCACTCGCCATCGATCAAGACAACTTCGGGAACGATCATCCCAACGTTGCCATACGCCTCAATAACCTGGCGTCTTTACTATTGGCAACGAATCGCCTCGTCGAAGCCGAACCCTTGATGAGGCAAGCCTTCGCTATCGATCAAAACAGCTTCGGAAACGATCATCCACGTGTCGCCACACACCTCAGCAATTTGGCGCAGCTGCTACAAGCAACGAACCGATTCGACGAAGCGGAACCCTTGATGAGGCAAGCACTCGCCATCGATCAAGACAGCTTCGGAAACGATCATCCCAGCGTCGCCATCCGCCTCAACAATTTAGCGCTGCTGCTACAGGATACGAACCGACTCGACGAAGCCGAACCCTTGATGAGACAAGCTCTCGCCATATTCCAAGCCAGCTTAGGGAAGGAACATCCCAATACTCTCATCGTCCGCGAGAGCCTTGAGATCTTGTTGTCCGATATCTCTGAAACATCCCTCCAGGATTGAACCCTGTGTCCCAATACGACGTCTTCCTAAGCTACTCCAGCACCGACAGAGCAGCCGCCGAATCCCTCGCGAATCAGCTGCAGGAGCAAGGACTGCGCGTATTTCTCGACCAGCGAGAGCTCATCCCCGGAACCCACTGGCAGGATGCTCTTCAGGAGGCTCTGACCAACAGCCAGACGTGCGCCGTGCTGATGGGCGCGAAGCCAGGCCCTTGGCAGAATGAGGAAATGCGGGTCGCGCTGGGCCAGCGGGTGAAGAAGGAGCCGAAGCGGGTCATTCCGGTGCTCTTGCCCGGCGTGGACGTGGATGCGATGCCCGAGTTTCTCAAGCAGCGAACCTGGGTTGATCTCAGAGCAGGTTTAGACGACGAGAACGCCATCGAGCGCTTGCTCGCAGGCATCCGCGACCCGGCGCCGGCTCCACAGTCGCCCTCGAAGGCCGCCGAGAATCCGCCGCAGCCGGACCTGCCGCACTCCGGCACCGGCGCAGAAACTCAGGTCCCCCTCTGGCATCGATTCCGCCTGGAGCACACGGGGCTCCTCTTCCTCGTTCTCGGGATCCTCCTTTCGATCCTCATTACAGTGCTTCCCTCAGACTCCAACCCGCCCGCACAAGAAACTTCAGCCGAAGAAGAAGCGCGTTCGGAAGCACCAACCTCCGAGCCAGACCTCTACGCCTTGAGGGTGCAGGTTCTCGATCCCAGCGGCAATCCCGTGGACGACTCTTCGCTTCGGGTCTCCTCCGGCAACGAGCCGCAGCTGCTGCCGGGCGGCTGGTGGGAGCTAGAGATCCCGCGGGCGAAGCTTCCTCTAGATGGACAGATCACTCTCTGGGCCGAGCACCCGCGCTGGCAGACCGCTCGGCAGGAGCTGAATCTCGGCAATGATCCCAACCCCACGGCGGAAATCCGCCTCGAAGTTCCCCGGGAGCGTATCGGCGGCGCCGTAGTGGATGCTCAAGGGCGCCAGATCGAGGGGGCGCGGGTGAGCGTTCTCGACCACGAAGGCTCTTCGGCCACCACCGACTCCAACGGCCGCTTTACTCTGTGGGTGACGGCAGCTCGGGAGCAGACGGCGCGCCTCGCCGTTCAGCACGACGACTATGCACCGCCGCAGGGCGGCTCGTGCTTTGTCGGCCGAGACGGATGCGCGCTGATTCTGGAAGCAGCCCAGTAGAGCAGCCCAATAGAGGAGTCATTGATGAAGTCGCTCTACGTCCTGTGCGTCACCCTATGCCTTCTCTGCCTCGGATTCGCCAACACCCTGTCGGCGCAGCAGACCTCGATCTCCATCAAGGCCCTCGACCCCCACGGCAAGGTGCAGGACGGGATCCGCTTCTCCTTCTCTGGCGTTCAAAGTCTTCCCACCGACAACACCGGAGTCACCACCCTAGAAGTCCCTCCCCTCGCCAGCGGCCGATCTCTCGAGATGGACCTGCCCGCCGACTTGAGCGAGGAGTGGGTGCTGATCAACGACAGCGTCCATGTTCCCGCCGGCCTCGCCGAAGGGCCGGTGGAAGTCGCCGTGATGCGTCGCTCGGATCTGCGCTTGCTGGCGGGAGAGGCTCGGGATGAGGCAGTCCGGAGTGGTCGTACCGGCGAGGTCGATGGAGAAGCGGATCGTCGCCAGATTCTGATCGAAGTTGCCGCGGATTACGGTCTCAACGAAGACCAGCTGGCTTCCGCCATCGAGGCCTTTGGAGAGACCAAGGACCCGATGGATCAGGGAATCGCCGCCTACCTATCGGGAGAGTACGATCAGGCCCGCGCGTCGCTGACCCTCGCCGCCGAGGCGCAGGAAGCGGATCTCGTCGTGACCTTGCGATATCTCGGGGCGACGCAATACGCGCAGGGGGACTAACGGGCTGCGGTGACAACCTTTCGCAAAGCGGTCGCCCTGAAAGCCTCCGATGGGCTGCTTTTGTCGTGGCTGGCAAGCTCGCTCGACAAGATCGCCCACTATCAGGAGAGCGAAGAGATCGAACGGCAGCTGCTGGAGATGGCTCTTCTCGAGAACGGAGAAAATCATCCCACCGTCGCCATCCACCTCAACAACTTGGCGCAGCTTCTCCAGAAGACAAATCGCTACTCGGAAGCCGAGCCTTTGCTGCGACAGGTTCTTGCGATCTACGAGGAGCACTTTGGGGAGAAGCACGTCAGGGAGCAGCACTTCAACTTCGCCATTGCTCTTAACAATCTCGCGCTGCTGCTGAAAGCGACAAGCCGTTATTCCGAAGCGGAGCCCCTGATGCGACGGGCCCTCGCTCTCGACGAAGCCACCTTCGGAGAAGACCATCCCCGAGTCGCCGTTCGCCTCAGTAACCTGGGCCTCTTGCTGCGAGAGACCCACCGCATCGACGAGGCGGAGCTCCTGGCGCAACGAGCTCTTACGATCCAGGAGGCGAGCTACGGCCCCTTCCATCCTTACGTCGCCATCTGCCTCAACAACCTCGCCCTCGTATACGAGGCGACGGGCCGAAGCGCGGAAGCCGAACCCTTGATGCGGCGGGCCATCGCCATCGACGAGGCCAGTTTCGGAGAGAACCATCCCGGCGTCGCCAATGGCCTCGGCAACCTCGCCCTGCTGTTGCAAAAAACGGGACGCAGCACGGAGGCAGAATCCTTGATGCGCCGCGCCCTAGCCCTCAATGAGGCGAGCTTCGGGGAAAACCATCCCAAAGTAGCTGGAGATCTCAACGATCTAGGCCACCTGCTCCAAGACACAGGGCGCTTTGCAGAAGCAGAGCCTCTGATGCGAAGAGCTCTAGCCATCGACGAGGCCAGCTTCGGGGAGAACCATCTCTACGTCGCCAGAGATCTCAACAATCTCGCCCGGCTCCTGATGATTACCCAACGCAGAGCCGAGGCAGAGCCCCTGCTACGACGGTCCCTCACCATTAGTGAAGGCAGCTACCGGTGGAACCATCCCCACATCGCCATGATTCTCGACGGCCTGGTCTCGCTGCTTCGACAAACGAATCGGCCCCTCGAGGCCGAACCCTTCCTGCGACAGGCTCTCGCCATCAGAGAAAGCAATCTGGGTGAAAAGCATCCGGATGTCGCGAACGATCTCAAACATCTGGGCGCGATTCTGCTTGCAACAGAGCGAGCGCCGGAAGCTGAAATCTTCATACGACGGGCTCTCACCATCGATGAAGATCATTTCGGAGAAAAGCACCCCTCTGTCGCCGCGAACCTCAACACTCTGGCGCGGGTGCTTCGCTCGATGGATCAGCTACCGGAGGCAGAGCTCGCGCTTCGACGCTCCCTCGCCATCGAGAAAGAGATCTATGGCGAGCATCACCCACGGACTGCCGTGGCCCTCAACAGATTGAGCCTGCTGTTGCTCGAGATGAAGCGCTGGCCCGAGGCAGAGGCGCTGATGCGGCAGGCCGCGGCGGTGTCGGAAAAAAGCCTCGGAGCAGACGACCCTAGAACGGTCATGTATCGCAGGAACCTAGAAGCTCTGCTGAACAGCCAAAGAGAACGGAACAGCCGAGGAGAAGCAGGCCTCGAGAATTGAACACGAGGTCTCCTGGGCCGCACCGACCGCCCTCGGCGCCCGCTGCTGACCGTCCAGGAAATGACCTATCGCCTCTACGGTCGGCGCCCGCAGCAGGAAGTCGGCGCTCGCAGTAGGGAGCAATGATCGGCGCTGGCGAAGCTCACCGCGTCGCAAAAGGGTTGATCTCAGAATAGATTGAGGCGAGATCACCATCGGGCGCCTGAACGAGAGCATCCACCGCCCGGAGCCCGCTTCGGGAACCTCTTCAACAGGATATGCTGGTCCGACACAAGAAGACTTCTAACCATCTAAACAACGAGGTACCGAAAGCATGTCGAAATCACCACTGTGGCATCGGTTCCGCCTGGAGCACACGGGACTCCTCTTCATCGTTGTAGGAATCGTTCTCACCATCCTCCTCGCGGTGATTCCCTAGCGCTCAAATCTGCCCGCACCGAAGACTTCCCTCGAAGAGCAATGCCTCCAAAGGGGACTCCCTAAGTGCCTCCTGCCCTCGAGCCAGGCCCCTACGTCTTGAAGAGTCCTGGTGGGAGCTGAAGATCCCGCGGCCAGGGTTTCCCCTCGACAGACAAATTACTATCTGAGCCGGGCACCCGCGGCGAGAGATTGCCCCGAAGATCGTTCAGGGCCATGAGGGCTCCTCGGCCACTCGCGACGCAGATGACCGCTTCGAGCTCTGGGCAATAGCTGCCCATGAGCAGGCGGCGGGGCTATCGGTACGGCACGCCAACGATGCAGCTCTGCAAAGAGCTCCGGCTGCAACGGGCGGTTGCTTTCTCAGACGGGTATTTCTTCAGCAGCAACAGCGTCCGCCAATCTCGACGTCAAGCCGCTAGGAAAATCCACGGAGCCCCTACTCCCAGGGGCCCGGGCGATGGATATGGATCGCGGGAAGTCACCGGAAACTCAACCTCGGGAGAAGAGCTTCCGGCGAAATCCCGAAATCAGGCCGGCTGCAGCCAGCGATCGGCGAAGGAGCTCTCGAGGGCCCGTAGCGGTGTCGAATCCCGGCTCACCAGGAACTCCGGGCGCGGGTTTTCCTGCGGCGGCGCGGCGTTGGTGGTGAGGTTGTAGGTGGTCACCAACAGGGAACGATCGAAGGGCGAGAGATTGCCCACCGAAGCGTGAACGACGTTGGGATGGAAGAGCAGCACCGACCCGGCCTTGCCCTTCGGAGCCTCGATGCCGTGAGCGGAGACCAGCCTTTCGATCTCCTGTCGGCGCATGCGGTACTTGATGTCTGCCGTGAGGTTCGAGATCCAGTCCGGCGCCTCCTCGTAGCTATCCGGCTTCCCCTCCCGCGCGGGCACCGCCAAGACACCCTCCCGGTGAGATCCCGGGATGAAGGTCAGCGGCCCGTTGAATTCGTGGACCTCGTCGAGGAAGATGGCGACATTGACCAGGTCGCAGCGCTCTACACCGTCTTCCTCGCGCCAGAAGATGTAGTCCTGGTGCCACTCCCAAACATCCCCGGTGAAGGCCGCCTTGGCGTTGATCTTGAACTGGAACACGTAGACATCTCCGCCCAGCAGCTGCTGAGCCGGATCGATCAGGCGTGGATCCCGCACCATGGCGCCAAAGAGGTCGTCATGGAGATGACATCCGTGCACGGCTCGCACCGTCTTGCCGTCCTTTTCCAGCACGCGAGCAGAAGAAGGCTGACCGAAGAGGGTCTGGGTCCGCTCGTTCATCAGCTGAACCTCTTCCGCATCGAAGAGGCCGTCGAGAACGACGAAGCCGCGCTGTTGGTACTGAAGGGCGATGTCTTGATCGAGGCGCATATCATCCTCCTCAAGGGAGATCGAAAGAAGAAAAGACGACCGCAAGGGTCAACAGAAACCGATTGATTCAGAGGCACCAGGCCTTGGATCCGGGCTTACCGAGCTGCTACCCGCGAGAGATGGACGCTCCGTACCCCCCTAAGGAAGGGACAGGTACGGCGGGCTTATTGAAGATGTGCCGCGGAAGCGCCGGAGCGCGACGCGGAGTTTGAGAAATTGGTCTACGAGCCGTGAACTCCCTCCTGGGCCTCGCCCCGCAGCTCCGCCAGAGCCCGGGCCAGCTCCTCTTCATCCACCTGCTCCGCCTGGGCCTGAACCACGGTGACGGAGAGCTGCGCCACGGTGGGAGCCTCGAAGAGGGCGCGCAGCGGCAGCTCCACCTCGAAGTCTTCCCGCAGCCGGGAGATCAGCTGGGTGGCCACGAGAGAATTGCCGCCGAGGTCGAAGAAGTTGTCGTGGATCCCCACTCGATCGGCCCCCAACATGTCGCTGAAGAGCTCCACCAGCTCCTCTTCCAGCTCGTTGCGGGGGGCTACATAGGCGGTACGAACCCGGCCCCGAGCAGCGCTTGGGGAGGACGAGCCAAGGGCGGCGAAGTGCTCCTCCACCCCTTGCTCCCCGGCGAAGCCGGCGGCCTGCCGGCGCACCGCCTCGAAGCTGCGCACCGCCACCAGCACCTGCGGCGCCGTGGGCCCATGGCTCAGAGCGCGGGCGAAGGCTTCGACGCCCTCCGCCGGCAGCAGGCCGAAGTCTGCTCCCTTCAGCCCCTGGGAGGAGAACTGTGAAGGCGCCAAGCCGCGAGAGGCTTCCTGGGTCGCCACGGCGAGCTGCTGGAGATCGACCCGGCGCAGGGTGAAGCCCTCCACCGCCACCACCTCGCGGCCATCCCCATCTACCACCGAGATATCGCAGGTCAGCGTCGCTTCGCCGGGGTCCCGAAGGCGAAACAGAGCCTCGCAGCGGGCGCCCATGGGCCCGCGCACGACCACTCGCTCGTAGCTCGCCGGGAGCCACGCCCCGCCGACCAAGATTCGCGCCAGGCCGGTGGCGTTGTCCAGCAGCGCCGGGTGCAGACCGTAGGCCTGGGCATCTGCGCTCCACGCCTCCGGCAGCTGAAGGGAGACCCAGCCGGCCTGATCGTCTCGCCTCAGCTCGACGATGGAGTCCCGCCACCGCGGGCCGAAGCTCACCGTATCCGCCTGCTCCCCGCCGGCGTCTTCCACCGCCAGAGCGGGCCAGGAGGCGGCCTCGCCCTGGAGGTTGCGCAGCGGAGCGGGACTGCTCTCCACTCGCCGTACCCGACCGGTGGCGTGGCGGCGGGAGGTGCTCGTCTCGGCGCTCCCGCTGGCCGGAGCCCGGCTTTCGATGTGGAAGCTCCACTCCCCCTCGGCCCCCGCCGGGGTCAGCACCGTCGCTACGGTGCGCTGCTCCCCGGGAGCGACCCGGAAGGGATCGAGGAAGGCGACGTCTTCGAGAATCAAGGTTTCTTCCAGGATTACCGTCTCCGGAGAACCAGTGGATCCCGCAGAACCTGCCGAGGAGAGAGCCTCCAGCGCGGCGGCCCGGGCCATCTCCAGGTAGGCGGTTCCCGGCAGCAGGCCGTCGGCTCCCAGTCGATGCTCCTCGAGGATCCAATTCGCCGAGGGGCTGGAAGAGGCCTCATCGCCTCCGCCGGCGGCCATCGGAAGGGTGAGCTCGAAGCGCTGGCTGCCGTCTTCGGCTCCCGCTTCAGAGCGCTGCCCGAGCAGAGGATGGGCACCGGAACGCACCGCCTCGGCGCCTAGGCTGTCTCCGATCGGGAGATCTTCGCTCTCAGCGCCGAGGGATTGCAGTCGATCCACCACGCCGGCTTCCGCCGCCTGCCCGACCTCCAGCCAGGTATCCCAATTGATGGAGAGCACCTCGGCCTTGCGCTGGTCGGCGGCGACCCGGCGATTGGTGGCGGCCCGCTGCCGGGCGAAGGCGTCCAGGGCCGCGTTGGCGGAGCAGTGATCCACCAGGCCGAGGGCACCGGTGAGGGCGGTGAGGGAGGAGCACAGCACCAGCTGCTTCAAGCCGTCCTGAGCGAACACCTCGTCCAGCAGATGGGCCCCCTCCAGCTTCGGCGCCAGCACCGCCGCCGCGGTCTCCCGCTCCTTGAGCTGAATCAGGCCGCCGGGAGCTTCTCCCGCAGCGTGAAGAATGCCGTCGACGGCCCCGAAGCGCTGCTTGGTGAGTCGGCGCAATCGCTGGACATCCTCTCGCTGGGTGATATCGCCCTGCACAAAGAGCACGTCCTCGCTCAGGGCCTCGAGGCCTTCCAGGCGCTCCAGCCGCTCCAGCGCCCGGCGGCTCTCCGGCCGCGATGGATCGACCTGCCGACGGAAGCTCTCGCGCTCCTCCGTCGCCGGCAGCTCGGTGCGCCCCACCACCACCACTCGGGCTCCCCAGCGGGAAACCAGGGCTTCGGCGAGGGTGATGCCGAGACCGCCGAGGCCGCCGGTGACGAGCCAGGTGCTGCCGGGGCGAAGGACCACGTCAGAATTCTGTTCAACCCTGGAATCCTCGCCCGGCGCGGCGTCGAGGGAGGAGCTCGTCGGCACCGCCTCGAAGCCTTCTACCCAGCGGCTGGCGCCGCGCTGGGCGACCACCGTCTCCAGCGCCGCCTCCGCCGCCTCGGCACTCACCAGGCGCTGCGCTTCCCGCGCCAGCACCTGAGCCGCCTGCTGCCCCCAGGCATCCAGATCCCAGCCGCCGGGGGCGTTCAGATCCACCAGCCGCGCCGCGCTGCCCGCCACCTCCTGGGGCAGCACTCGGCAGGGGCCCACCGCCGCCGCCCGGGAGGGCCGGGGGGCTTCGTCCCCGCTGACATCCACCGCCCCGACGCTGGCTACCACCAGAGCCAGAGGCTCGGCGGAAGCGCGCTGAGACCAGGCGCGGGACAAGGCCAGCAGGTCGTAGAAGCCGGCCTCCAGATCCTCCCCCCGCTGTTCTTCCGAAGCTTCGCCGAGGTCGGTGGCGAGGCCGAGATGGAAGATCCGGCGAGGCAGTCTGTCCCCCGACTCGAGGGTTTCCAGGAAGCGGCCCCAGCCGTCGGTGTCTCCACGGGCCGGCCCCTCACCGCCATAGCCGGCGACGGTCACCGCCTCGCCTCGGCCCCTCAAGGTTTCCGCCAGGCTGCGGGCGACGGCGGCAGAGGCGGGATCACGGCCGTGGACCACCAGCGCCGCGCCCAGAGTTTCCGGGCGGATCTGGTCCGCGCTGGGGCTCACCCCCCGCCGGGCCTGCCAGGCGGGCAGGTAGATCCAGCCATCGGGATCAGCGATCTTCGCCAGGCTGGGGGCCTCTGAAGCGGCGCCGACGCCGGCGCTACCGGCCGCCGCCGGGGCGGTATTCGGCGGCTGCACCCAATAGCGCTGCCGCTGAAAAGCGTAGGTCGGTAGCGGCAGACGCCGCCGCTCTTGCTCGCCGTAGACGGCGCGCCAGTCGATCTCCACGCCGGCTACCCACAGGCGCCCCAGGGCCTGTAGCAGGAAGGCCTGGTCATCCCCCCGCTCCCAGCGGGGAGCGAGGGAGGCGACGGCGGAGGAAGCACCGCCGTCGGGGGAGCTCTGCAGCGCGATGCTCGCCAGGGTGCGGCCAGGACCGACCTCCAGCAGCACTCGGTCTCCCGCCGCCAGCAGCTCTTCCATGGCGTCGCCGAAGCGCACCGTCTGAGTCAGGTGGGTGGCCCAGTAGCCCGGATCCGTCGCCTGCTCCGGGGTGATGCGGGTGCCGGAAACGTTGGAGTACAGAGGAATCTCCGGCGGCGCCAGGGAGAGTCGGGCGGCGGCCTCCCGGAAGGAGGGCAGCGCCGGCTCCAGCATGCGGGAGTGGAAGGCGTGCCCCGCCGCCAGCCGTCGCGGCTCCAGGTCGCGCTCCCGCAGGGCGGCCTCGAAGGCTTCCAGCGCCGTCACCGGGCCGGCGACTACCGAGAAGGCCGGACCGTTGACCGCCGCCAGGGAAAGCTCACTGCCGCCGGGGGCGGTGGCGAGCAGAGCAACGGTCTCCGACTCCGGCAGCGGCACCGCGCTCATTCCGCCGCCGGGAAGACCCTGGATGATTCGCGCCCGATCCGCCACCAGCTCGAGGCCATCGCGGAAGGACATCACCCCAGCGATGCAGGCGGCGGCGTATTCGCCGATGCTGTAGCCCACCACCGCATCCGCCTCGACGCCCCAGGAGAGCCACAGCCGGGCCATCGCCACCTCGAGGGTAAAGAGCGCCGGGTGCAGAAGATCGGTGCGCCGCAGGCGCGCCTCCTCGGGGCTGGAGGCCTCCTCGCCATTGCCGCGGCCGAGGAGCGAGCGCAGGTCCGGCACCGCCGCGGCGCCCTCCTGCGAGCTCTCAGCTCCCTCCGCCTGCCGCCAGTCGGCGCCGAAGATCACTTCCCGCAGGTCCAGCTGGAGTCGCGAGCGCAGGTGCTCCGCCGCCTCGTCCACCACCGCCGCGAAGGCCTCTTCCCGGCGGTAGAGATCCAGCCCCAGGCCGACGTATTGATCGCCGATGCCCGGGAAGAGGAAGACCACCGACGGACGATCCGCCGACTCTCCCGCCACCAGCCTGGCCGGAGCTTCCCCCCGCAGCACCGCCAGCGCATCCTGCGGGCTGGAGACCACCGCCGCCCGCCGCTCCCCGAGGGCCCGGCGACCGGTAGCGAGGGTGTAGGCGACGTCCGCCAGGTATCCATCCCCATCGCCAGCATCCCCGACGCCGGCCTGCTGCTCCAGATGCTCCGCGAGCTTCGCTAACCCGGCGTCCGCGGCCTCTTCCCCCTGGGCCGAGAGCACCAGCAGCTGATGCTGGCGGGCAGGGCCCGAGGGGGCCGGGGCCGGCCCTTCTTCCAGCACCACGTGGGCGTTGGTGCCGCCGACGCCGAAGGAGGAAATCCCCGCCCGCCGCGGGAAGCCCTGGGGCGGCTCCCAGGTCACCGCCTCGGCGCTGACGAAGAAGGGACTGTCGTCTAGGCCGAGGCGGGGGTTGGGCTGCTGGAAGTGCAGGGTCGGCGGGATCTCTCCGTGCTCGAGGGCCAGCACCGTCTTCACCAGACTGGCGACGCCAGCGGCGGCGTCCAGGTGACCGATATTCGGCTTCACCGAGCCGACGGTGCAGAAATCCCGCTGATCCGTCGCCTCCTTGTACACCTGATGCAGAGCGGCGATCTCGATGGGGTCCCCCAGCGGCGTTCCGGTGCCGTGGGCCTCGATATAGCTCACCGATTCCGGCGGGATGTCGCCCACCGCCAGGGCGGTGCCGATGACCTCCGCCTGACCGTCGACGCTGGGAGCGGTGTAGTCCAGCTTGAGGGAGCCGTCGTTGTTGGTGGCGAAGCCGCGAATCACCGCGTGAATGGTGTCGCCGTCGGCCAAGGCGTCCTCCAGACGCTTGAGCACCACCGCGCCGACGCCGTCTCCCAGCACCGTGCCCGCCGCCTCCGCGTCGAAGGCCCGGCAGTGGCCGTCGAGGGCGTAGACCCCCTCCTGGTAGAGATAGCCGGAGCGCGGCGGCGCGGTCACCGAAACGCCGCCGGCAATGGCGGCATCGCATTGGAAGCCCAGCAGCGACTGGCAGGCCATCACCGTCGCCACCAGCGAAGTGGAGCAGGCGGTCTGGACGTTCACCGCCGGCCCCTTGAGATCCAGCTTGTAGGCCGCCAGGGTGGAGAGGAAGTCCTTATCGTTTCGAATGCGGATCTGCAGCGGCCCGACCCGGCGCACCAGATCGGCGTTCGGCGCCAGGTTGTGGATCAGGTAGCCGGTGAGATTGGAGCCGGCGTAGATCCCCACCACCCCGTCGTAGCGGGCGGGATCGATGGCGGCGTGCTCCAGCGCCGACCACGCCGTCTCGAGGAAGAGTCGATGCTGAGGATCGAGGGTCTCCGCCTCCCGCGGCGTGAAGCCGAAGAGGTCGGCGTCGAAGAGCTCCGCATCGTCCAGGGCGCCGCGGGCGGGAACGTAGTTGCTCTCCGCGAGGGTCGCCGCATCGACCCCGGCGGCCAGCAGCTCCTCCTCGCTGAAGTGGGCGATGGACTCCACCCCGCCGCGCAGATTGGCCCAATACTCGTCCAGGCTCTTGGCGCCGGGCAGGTTGACGCTCATGCCGACGATGGCGATAGCGTCGAGCAGGCCCTCTTCGTCGGAGGACGGGGGCAGGTCGTTCTCGGGGTGGTGGGAATGATCGCTCATCGAATGAACCTCGAACAGGGAAAGGGAGCAGAAGATCGCCGGCAGGAGCCGGCAGAAGGAAAGGACGAAGAGAGGAAGGGGGAGTTACCGGCGGCCTCCTCGGCGCTGAGTTTGGCGACGCTGAGTTTGGCGGCGACGAGCCATCGCCTGGCGCTGACGCCGGGCGCGGTCATCGGAGCGGGCGCGGCGGGAATCGCCGCCGTCCTCGGCGCCGCGGTAGAGGGAGCGACTCACGGCGAAGAAGTTGTAGAGCACCGAGCCGTCGAGGATGTCGTCCTGCTCGGTCACCACGTCGAAGCCGTGGCGCTCCAGCAGCTGGAGGACGGCATCCAGGCGGCCCTCCAGGTCGTGGACCTCCCCCACCACCTGGCGCACCCGCGGCCAATCCTCCTCTCCCACCCCCCGCAGCACGTCCAGCTCGGCTTTCTGCACGTCTACCTTGAGCAGGTCCACGGTGCCCACCTGGTGCTCGGCGAAGACCCGCTCCAGGGGGATCAGCGGACAGTCGAAGGTGTGGCTGGTGAAGCGAGCGTCCAGCAGCTCCTGGGAGGACTCCATGATCTCCGCCATGCCCTCCATGCCCTCCTTCGCCTGGTGGTCCATGATCGTCTTCAGCACCTCTTTTTCCTCCTCCTCGTCGGCGTAGAACGAGGACATTCCCGAGGAATAGGGATAGAAGGTCAGGGTGGCGGTGTCGAAGCCCTCGGAGACCCCGCAGTGGAAGATGCGCGCCTTGCCGGTGGCGTAGCGCCCGAGGTTGGTGCGCAGAATCTCGAACAGAGGCGGCGCCGGCTCGAAGGTATAGGTGGTGACGTCGCGGTAGTTGAGGTGGCAGAACACCGAGAACAGGCCGATATTGCCGCCGACATCCACCACCGTGGCGCCGTCCCACAGGCTGATGCCGTTGCGCAGGTAGATGCGCTTCTCGAACAGGTCCTCCCAGATGTGGTCCGCCTCCATCTGGCTCTGGCAGCCGATCTCCAGACCGTTGGGCAGGGTGAGAAAGCGCTCGCAGCGGGTCGGGTTCTGCAGCAGATCCTGCCGTGGATCGATCGCCAGCGGCAGCCGGGGCTCGGCCGGGGAACGGGTCTCCGCGGTGGGATCCGCGGCGGAATCCGGCGTCTTCAGACTGGGGGAATGGGGGGAGCTCATCGTCGTCCTCCGGTACGGCTGGGGCGGGCGCCCCGACGCTGGCGGCGACGGGCCATCGCCTCCCGCTGACTGCGGCCGCGGTCCGCGGCGCGCTTCTGCCCGGCAGCGGCGGCGTCGCCGCGACCGAGGTATTGAGCCAGCGAGCGCACCGTCGGGTGACGCATCAGATCCACCAGGGTGATCTCCTGCCCCACCGCCTCCTGCAGCTTGCTCTGGGCGGTCACCAGCAGCAGCGAGTTGCCGCCGGTCTCGAAGAAGTTGTCGTCTACCCCTACCCGCTCCAGGCGCAGGGTCTCGCGCCACACGGTGGCGATGCGCTGTTCCAGCTCGCTCTCCGGAGCGGCGAAGGGCCGGCGGGTGGAGCGTCCCTGCTGGGGCGCCGGCAGCGCGCGGCGGTCGATCTTGCCGTTGGGGGTCAGCGGCAGGGTCGGCAGCGAGACCACGGTGGCGGGCACCATCGCCTGCGGCAGGGTGCCCTTCACCCAGGAGCGCAAGGCCTCCTCACTCACCGCGGTGGAGCGGCGGGATTCGGCGTCGGCGTCCAGCGTCGCGACCCGATCGGGATGGCGGCCGTACACCATGTACACCGCGTCCACCCGCTCCTCCACGGCGATGAATTCATCCTCGGCGACCACAAAGCCGCGGGCCTTGAGGCGCCGACGGACCTCCTCCAGCAGCGGCTTCGAATGCACCTCCAGCGCCACCTGGCGGACTCGATTCCAGTCCTCCTCCTGGAGGCCGTCGAGCACCTGCAGCTCGCCCCCCTCGACATCGACCTTCAGCAGATCGATGTGCTCCACTCCGGATTCCCGGATCAGCGCCGAGAGAGGGCGCACCGGGCAATCGTAGGTGCGGCTCTGGAGGTATTCCTCCACCAGATCGTCCAGCTGTCGCTGGCGATCGTCCTCGTCTCGCCCAACGCTGGCGCCGGTGGAGCGCAGCCAGGTCTCGATGATCGAGCGGGTGGTGGCCCGGTCCTCTTCGGAGTAGCGGCCGGAAAGGCCCGCCATCTGGGGATAGAAGGTGAAGCGGGCGACCTGCTCCGATTCCCCGACGCCGAGGGCCTGAGCCCTCACTCGCGGCGTCTCTCCGGAGGCCGACTCGCCACCGGCGTAGAGCTCCAGGTTCGCCGACAGCACCGCGAAGGTCTCGGGGATCGGCTCGAAGCTGAAGACCCGAGGCGAGCGGCACTGGGAGACCACGAAGAGGGAGAACAGGCCGATGTTGGCGCCGACGTCGAAGACCACCGCATCGTCCGGCAGCACGATGCCGTGGCGCAGGTAGACCTCCTCCTCGAAGACCTCGCGATGGATCTCCATGGTTTGAGGGCTGGAGAGCTGGGCCACCGGAAAGCCTCCCGGCAGCAGGTAGCGCTGATGCCCCTCGAGCACCGAGTCCACCCGATGCCCCGGCGGCACCGCGAGGCCCGGCGGGCCTCCCTCGGGCACCACGTAGGCCACCAGCCGCTGGTCCCCGGGAGTATCTTCCCGCGCCATCACCACCGCCTGTCGCACCCCCTCGTGGGCCTCCAGACGGCTCTCGATCTCCCCCAGCTCGATGCGATGACCGCGGATCTTCACCTGGTGATCGATGCGGCCGAGGAATTCCAGCGCCCCCTCGCCCCGATGGCGGCCGAGATCTCCGGTGCGGTAGAGGCGGGCTCCGGGATCGGCCGGAGCGGCGAAGGGATCCGGCCGGAAGCGATCGGCGGTCAGCGCCGGGCGCTTCCAATAGCCTCGGGCCACCCCTTCGCCGGCGATCACCAATTCCCCCGGCAGGGTGGCGGGGCGTAGGCCGAGCCCCGGATCCACCCCTTCTGGATTCACTACATAGAGCCGGTTATTGGCCAGCGGATAGCCGAGGGAAACCACTCCTCCCTCGCTCTCTTCCGCCACCGCCACCTCATGGGTGGAGGACCAGATGGTGGTCTCGGTGGGGCCGTACATGTTGAGCAGCCGGCCTGAGCTTTCCTCGGTAGGCGCCTCTCGATCTGGCGTCTCCAGACCTTCCAGCAGCTGCTGCGCCAGCCCCGTCGGCAGCGCCTCGCCGCCCACCAGCAGGCGCCGCAGCCCCGCCAGAGCCTGGGGGGCGGCGCTCTCCGCCGTCAGGGCGCGGGCCAGGGAGGGGGTGCATTGGAAGTGGGTGATGCCGTGGGCCAGCATCGCTGGCGCCAGCTCCCCGCCCCCCGGCTGGGCCGGGCGGTTGGCGGCGCGGCGCACCAGATCCAGCAGCTCCAGGCTGTCCAGCACCTCGTCGGTATCGACGCCGAAGTCGATCAGGCAGGCGATCTCGTCGACGTCCGCCGCCTTCAGTCGATCGATCAAGTCGAGGCATCGAGCGGGGGTGCCGAACAGCCCGCTGGTCTCGAAGTAGCGGTCGAAGGCGCGATCCAGCAGCAGATCCAGATCATCCTCGGTCATCGACTCCAGATCCTGCCCCGGCGCCAGCGAGCGCATCAGGCCGAAGCTGGTGGCGAGGTATTGGCGGAAAGGTTCCCGCACCGTCTCCCGCACCTGATCGTGGTCGTCACCGACGAAGGTATGCAGCATCAGGGAGACGTGGCCGGGGCCCTCGAAGCCCGCTTCCCGCCTCGCCTGGCGATAGATCGCCACTTTCTCTTGCAGCTCCTCGACGCTCTGCCCCAGCAGATGGGTGAGCAGATTCGAGCCGCTGCTGCCGGCCTGGCGGAAGGTCTCCGGACTGCCGGCGGCGGTCACCCAGATGGGCAGCTCCCGCTGCACCGGCGGCGGCAGGATCTTGACCTCGGTGGTGCCGCCGGCCCCCGCTTCCCGGGCCACCGACTCGCCGCGCCACAGCGCCCGCAGCTGCTCCAGGTTCTCCGCCATCGCCTCCTTGCGACGCTCGTAGGCCTGAGGAGCGAAGACGAAGTCCGCCGGCTGCCAGCCAGACGCCACCGACAGATCCACCCGGCCGCCGGAGAGGTTGTCCACCACGCTCCACTCCTCCGCTACCCGCACCGGGTCATGGAGGGGCAGCACCACCGAGCCGGCGCGAATGCGAACCCGCTCGGTGACGGTAGCCACCGCCGCGCCGGTGACGGCGGGGTTGGGATACAGGCCGCCGAAGGCGTGGAAGTGTCGTTCCGGAGTCCACACCGCGGAAAAACCCCGCTGGTCGGCGAAGCGGGCGCCCTCCAGCAGCAGGCGGTAGGGGCCCTCGGAAGCTCGGGTCGAGGTCCGGGTAGAGGCCCGAGTAGAGGCCCGAGTAGAGGCCCGGGTAGAGGCCCGGGTAGAGGACAGCGCGGGGCTTCCGGCGCTCCCCTTCTGGCTGGACGCATCCGCCGAGAAGTAGAAGAAGCTCATCTCCATCGGGCGCTCCGGCTGAGCGGAGCCCAGCCGATGCCGCAGCGCCTGCTCCCGGGTCTCCTGAACCACCACCGTGAAGCCCCGGGCCAGAGTCCACAAGAGCTCCAGCACGCTGATGTCGAAGGACATGGAGGTCACCGCCAGCCAGCGGCCAGGGTTGGGAAGGGAGGCAGCAGCGGAAAGGTCGCTGGCGATGCGCGGATCGTCCAGCAGGTGACGATCCATGGCGGCGAAGAAGTTGGTCACCGCGCGGTGGGGCAGCAGAGTGCCCTTGGGCCGACCGGTGGAGCCGGAGGTATAGATCAGGTAGGCCAGGGAGCGGCCGTCGACCCCGCCGTCTTCCGGCCAGGAGATCTCCCCGGCTCCGGCAGCTCCATTCGTTGCTTCCTGGGCAGCTATGGCGGCGGTGATCTCTTCGACGACCTCCACCCGCAGCCCGGCGCGGCGCAGGCGGCCCGCCCGCGCCTTGTCGCACACCGCCAGAGTGGCGCCGGAATCCTCCCTCATCAGCTCTAGCCGCTGAGCAGGATAGGAGGGATCCATCGGCACGTAGGCGGCGCCGGCGGCAAGAATCCCCAGCATCGCGATGGGCAGGTGCTCGCTGCGCTCCAGGCACAGGGCCACCGGCGTCTCGGGGCCGGCCCCCGCCGTCCGCAGTCGCTGCGCCAGGGCCGCCACCCGGGCCGCCAGCTGGCGATAGTTGAGCTCCCGAAGGTTGCCCTCGTCCCCCTCGCCGGCCACCACCGCCACCCGATCCGGGCAGGCGGCGGCGCGCTGGGCGAATTGACGGTGAATCAGCTCCTCCGCGGCGGCGCCGAGGTCCCGGCGGCGCAGAGCGCTGTCGTTCCAGGTGGAGAGCAGCTGCTCGCGCTCCGACGCAAAAAGAAGGTCCAGCTGCGCCAGCGGCTGATCCATCGAGTCGACGACGATCTCCAGGAAGCGCTCGAAGCGGCGCGCCAACGCCGCCGCCGTGGCGGCGTCGTAAAGGTCCGCGTTGTATTGCAGCGATCCGGCGAGACCGTGAGGAGTCTCGGAGAGGGTGAGGGCGAGATCGAATTGCACCGGCCGCCGCGGCAGCGCCAGGGAGGTCCAGGTGCAGCCGGCGAAGGGGAAACTCTCCCCCGCCTCGCCGGTGGCCAGCGCCGCCAGCTCCCGGCGATCCGCGGCGCGCCCCTTCTGGTAGAGGAACATCGCCTGGAAGAGGGGAGACCGGCTGGCGTCGCGCCCCGGCTGCAGCTCATCCGCCAGTCGCGGGAAGGGGTAGTGGGAGCCGGCGAGGGCTTCCTCTACCACCTCTCGGAAGCTCTCCAAGAAGGCGCCGAAGCCGTGCTCGGTGGAGAGTAGATCCTGGGCCGTCAGCACCACCGGGTTGACGAAATAACCCACCACCTCGTCGAAAGCCGCCAGCGGGCGCCCCGCCGTAGGGGTACCCAAGAACACCTCCGACTGGCCGGCGAGGCGGCCCAGCAGCAGGGCAAAGGCGCCGGCGAAACCGGCGAAGGCCGTCGCCCCGTGGGCCGCTGCCCGGCGTCGTAGGGCCGCCGCCGCGGCGCCCACGGGGCGCACCGCCACAGAGTCACCGCGGTAGCTCTGCACCGCCGGGCGGGGACGATCCGTCGGCAGCTGCAAGACCGGCAGCGGTCGCTTCGGACCGCCCTGGGCCCGCGGGCCGCCGAGACGCTGATGCCACGCCCGGCGGCGGCGCTGCGCCTCTTCTGAGCGCAGCCATTGACGCTGCCAGGCGGTGAAGGCGAGATAGCCGGCCTCTGGCGAAGTGTCTGAAGAGGTGTCTGAAGAGGCGTCTCCCGACGCTTCCGAACCTTCAGCCGAGGGAGCTTGTGACAGGCGATCGTAGACGCTCTCCAAATCCCTCAGCACCACCGCCAGGGATCGATAATCCGCCACCAGGTGATGCACCACGAAGAGCAGAAGATGAGCTTCCCCGGAGCTTCCCGACGCCGCGGAGCCGGCGCTCCAGAGCTGCAGCCGCACCAGCGGACCGGCGGCGAGGTCGAAGGGGCGGAACGCCTCCCGCCTCAGTTCTTCTAAAGCCTCGGCGGGGAGCCCTTCGGACGCACCGTCGGAAAGACCACCACGGGCGGCGACCCAACCCTCGGGCCGGGCGCTCACCACAATCTCCGGCGCCAGGTGGTCGTGCACCGTCATTCGGGGCAGCTCGGGGGCCTCCGGCGAAGGGTCGAAGGTAGCCCGCAGGGCCTCGTGGCGCTGTACCACTTCTTCCAGAGCGCGAGCCAGAAGGGAAGCATCCAGCGGACCGGTGAGCTGCGCCGCGGCGGCGAGGTTGTAGGCCGCAGCCTCCGGCGCCAGGCGCTCGAGGAACCACAGCGCCCGCTGCCCCTCGGAGGCGTGGCTCGACCCGTCGTCCTTCAGCTCCAGCGATTCGAGGCCCGTCGTCACCTCGGGAGCGGCGGCCACCGACGCGACGAGATCTTCCAGGCTCGCCCCCTCCAGCAGGGGCTCGAGCTCCACTCGGCGGTGAAGGAGTCGCTCCACCGCGTGCTGAACGTCCACCGCCGCTAGCGAATCGAGGCCCTGGGCGTTGAGGGAGGCGCCGGGATCCAGCTGATCCGAAGAGATTCCCAACGCCGCCGCCACCGCCGCCACCAGCCGGGGATCCAGCTCCGCGCTGCCGCTGGGGAGCTGCCCTGGAAGCTGCTCTGGGAGCTGCTCCCCGGCAGGCGATCCAGAAGTGGTCTCCGATTCGGCGGGCCCTGTAGCCTCCGAGGCGCTCCAGCGCCCTAACTCGCGAAGACTCGATTCGAGGTAGGCCTGCCGGCAGGCGGCTCGGCGCACCTTGCCGCTGGACGTGCGGGGAAGGGTTCCGGGGCGTAGGAAGACGATCTCGTGGAGTCGCAGGTCGTGATCCTGAGCCAGGGCTCGACGCAGCACCGCCGCCGCTTCCCGCCAATCCGCTCCCTTCACCGAGCGCCGCTCCACCTCCACCACCAGCACCGCGACCTCCTCCCGGCCGGACTCGCTCTCCACCGCGAAAGCCGCAGCTCCCCCGGGGGGGACCGCCGCCAGAGCCTCTTCGGCGCTGGCCTCCAGGTCGTGGGGATGGAGATTGCGGCCCCGCAGGATGATCAGGTCCTTGCGGCGGCCGGTGATGAAGAGCTGACCGTCGTCGACAAAGCCGAGGTCGCCGGTGCGCAGGAACGCAGCGTCGCTCCCGTCACCCTCCAGCCTGGCTCCGAAGGCCTCCTGGGTCGCCTCGGGACGGCGAAAATAGCCCGCCGCCACGCTCGGCCCCGAGACCCAGATCTCCCCCAGCCGGCCCGGCATCGCCGCACGCCGGGTTTCCGGGTCGACGATCTCCACTCGGTGTCCCGAGGCACTCACGCCGCAGGCCACCAGGGCGCGGGCATCCGGCTCAGAGGCGACCACCCGACCCTGCTCCAGGGCCTCGACCTCGAAGCTCGAGACCCGCGGCCCCATGGTGGAGGCGGAAGCGGCACCGCCGCTGACAAAGAGGGTGGACTCCGCCAGGCCGTAGCAGGGAAAGGCCGCCGATGCCGTAAAGCCACTGTCGGCGAAGGCGGAGGCGAAGGCATCCAGGGTCTCCGCCCGTACCGGCTCCGCGCCGTTGAAGGCTAGGCGCCAGGCGGCGAGGTCCAGCTCGCCGCGGGCCGCTTCGGGGATCCGCTGCAGGCACAGCTCGTAGGCGAAGTTGGGGCCACCGGAGACGATGCCGTCGAAGTCCGACTCCCCCGAGGGGCGCTGCCCCTCGCGGTGAATCGCCTCGAGCCAGCGGGCCGGGCGCTTGAGGAAGGCCACCGGCGCCATCAGCACGCAGCGGGCGCCGCTGTAGAGGGGTTGCAGCACCCCGCCGATGAGCCCCATGTCGTGGTACACCGGCAGCCAGCTGACCACCACGGTGTTGGCGGTCATCGCGAAGGCGCGGCGAATCACCGCCTCGTTGGCCAACAGGTGACGATGCTGCACCTCCACGCCTTTCGGTAAGGAGGTCGAGCCGGAGGTGTATTGCAGGAAGGCGCGGGTGTCGGGAGTCGCAGCGAAGGGCTCGAAGTTATCTGAGGCCGGAACCAGGGATTCACTCACCAGCCAGCGCCCCCGCAGCTCCTCGGCCCCCTCCAGCTCCGCTACCCAGGGCTCGGCGCGGCGACGCAGCGAGGCGTCGCTGAGCACCACCGCCGGCCGAGCGTCGGCGACGATGGGCCGCAGGGTTTCCAGCCGGCGCCGGCTGGCGGGGGGATATGCCGGCACGGCGGTGACGCCGGCCAGCAGGCAACCGAGAAAGGCATCGATGAAGTCCAGCCCCGGCGCGAAGAGCAGGAGCGCCCGATCCCCCGGCTCTGCCACCTCCCGCAACGCCGCTGCCACCGCCGCCGCGCGGCGGTAGAGAGAGGCGAAGGTACGCCGCGGAACCGCAATCTCCTCGCTTCCCGCCTCGCCGTCCGGCAGGAAGCGGTAGATCTCCGCATCTGGCGTCTCCTGCGCCCGCCGCTGGAGCAGCTCGCAGAAGCTCTGCACCGATTCCAGCTCCTCCTCGCCCCAACGGGAGCGAAGGTGCGCCTCGCCAGACATCCCTCAGCTCCCCCCGTCGCGACGCCAGGGCTGGGGCAAGAAGCCTTCCACCACCGTTCCGCGCCCCGATTGCCGGGCACTCTCGAAGACCCGCTGGGCCAGGGCGAGATCCAGCACTCCGAGACCGAAGGGGGAATACACCGTCACCGCCGAAGGGTCCTTCTTAGCCGGTGCCCGGCCATGGAGCACATCGCCGATCTCAGCGCGCACAAAGCGAGTGTGCCCCACCTGCTGGGAGGCCAGGTGGACGGAGGTCGCCGCGCGGTTGACGTGATCCAGATCATCCACCACGTTGTCTGCGCTCAGTACCGCCTCGGCGGTGAGGTCCCGCAGGGAAATGTGCAGCAGCACCGCTCCCGGAGGGCACGAGGAGAGATCCGATAGATGCGGATCGATGGCGGTGGTTGCAAAGCTCACCAGCGGCGAGCTTGCCAGCAGCCCCGGCAGCGCGGAAGGCTCCGCCGGGGCCGGCTCCTCCACCACGACGTCGGGCCAGATCTCCTGCACCCGCCGGCGAAATTGCTCGGCGTGGTCGGCAGAGAGGTCGAAGGGCTTGACGGTGAGCCCCTGGGGCCACACCGCCCGCAGGAAACGCAGGATCTCCAGCTGGATCACTCCGCACCCCACCAGGGCCACCCGCTCCGGCTGCCCGGCATAGAGCTCCCGGGCCGCCAGCGCGGCGCTGGCGGCGGTGCGGCGGGCGGAGATGATCGAACCTTCGATCATCGCCACCGGCTGACCGGTGCTGCGGCGATTGAGGATCACCGCCGCCGAGGCCCGGTCCAGCCCGCGCTCCACGTTGCCGGGAACGCTGGCGATCCACTTCATCCCGGCACTCTCGAAGGGAGCTCCTAGATAGGCCGGCAGACCGATGATCCGATCCCGCGGCGAGTCCGGGAAGCGGAGAAAGATCGAATGAGGCAAAGAGCTATGACCGTCGGCATGGGCCTTGTAGGCGTCCGCCACGGCTTCCAGCACCAGGTCTTCGTGGCCATCGAGAACCGCCAGTACGTCACCGGCTCCCAGGATACGGAGGGGCTCGCCCCCCTCCGCCACATTCAACTCAGCACTTCCGTCGGTTCGGGGGTGGTCAACCATGGGCTCAGATCCCTTTCCAAATCATCCCAGGTGGCCGGCAGCGGCTCAGAAAGGCCGGCCACCCAATCATCGTCGTACACCGTGTCGAGATAGCGCTCACCACGGTCGGCAAAAATCAACGCACAACGGGATCCCTCAGGCAGATCGTGGCGCAGGCGATGAAGCGCGGCGAACACGCCGCCGCTGGAGCCTCCCACCAACAGACCCTCCTGACGAACCAACCAATGACATCCGAAGACACAATCCACGTCCCTCACCCACTGGCAGGGGCCGAGGAGATGGTCCGGGCGCAGCGGCGGCTCAATGCCGGCACCGATACCTGGAATGCTGCGCTCTCCAGGACGCTGGGAGAAGATGCGGCTTCCGTGGGCATCCACCGGAATCACCTGGGTGCCTAGCCCCTGCTCCCGCACGAAGTCAGTGCAGCCCCGCAGCGTGCCGCAGGTGCTGGTGGCCACCAGCAGGCAGTCCACCCGGCCATCCATCGCCTCGAAGACCTCCTGCACCGTGTTCTGGTAGTGCGAGGCCGAGTTCGCGGGATTGCCGTATTGGTTCGGCCAAAGCGCTCCAGGATGCTGCTGCAGCAGCTCCTGCACCCGCTTGAGCCTCGCCTGCAGCAGCTCTCCGCTTTCCGGATCCGGCTCGGTGACCAACGAGACTTCCGCCCCGTAGGCCCGCAGAATGCGAATGTTCTGGGCGGTGGTCTTGCTGTCCACCACGCAGATGAAGTGAAGGCCCATCACGGCACAGACCTGCGCCAGGCCGATGCCCATGTTGCCGGAGCTGGATTCGACGATCACCGAACCCGGCCCGATGCGCCCCTCCCGCCACGCCTCCTGAATCATCGCCAGCGCTGGGCGATCCTTGGCACTACCGCCAGGATTGAGAGCTTCCAGCTTGGCCCTCACATCGAGGTGCCGCAGCGATTCTGTTCGCTCCAGGGAAATCAGCGGGGTCTGCCCCACCGCTGACAAGACGCCAGTCGTAGCCATCTGTGCCACCGTGATCGCACCTCCTGGTACTGATACACGGCCTACGAAACGGAAAGTTTCCTAAGCCGTTCAAATCAAGCGAACCCAAAGTACGAAAATGCCGGACGACAACGGGAGGAAGCGCGTTCAGGTCAGGGTGTCACCTGGGCCCTCGTCGGGGCCGAAAAACTTTCGACCGTCGCGCGAGGAGCGCAATTACAGCTTGCGATCCGATCCGTCGCCACCAGAAGGCAGCACAAGAAAAACTCTCCGTTTCCGAAGATCACCCTAAAATCGTAGCATCAGACAAGAAAGAAAGAAAAGGCAATGATGTTGCGAAAAAAAAGAAAGTCCATAATACCAAAGCACCGATTTCCCCGGTTTAGACAGAACTAGACGCCGGTAGCCTCTCCCCTGGCGGCCACGAAAAAGCGGCTGCGGTATCCCCTCGAGGACCACCACAGCCGCGCTCTCTTTCGCACCTGTCGCGAGGTCTTATTCGGCCTCGCTCTCCTCCGCCGCAAGGAAGCGGTGGAGCCAGTCACGACACTCGCCATACCAATGGATCGAGTTGTGACGCTTCAGGATCCAGTGATTCTCGTCCGGGTAGTAAACCAGACGGCTCTCTACGCCGCGATTCTGTAGCGTATTGAAGAGCTCGATGCCGTGGTTCACCGGCACTCGATAATCTTTCTGACCGTGGATCACCAAAGTGGGGGTCTCGAAGTTCCCCGCTCCGGTGTGGGGTGAGTAGAGGCGGTAATTCTCCGGGTTCTCCCAATGCTCGCCGTGGCGACGCTTGCCGGCACCGTAGTCGGCGCCGTATTGGGTGAAGGAGTTGTACACCGCCGCGTGGGCGATCAACGCCTGGTAGGGATGTTCCCGCCCGAGGATCACCGAGGTCAGATAACCACCGTAGCTGCCGCCACCGGCGGCCATGCGATCGGCGTCGATCCAAGACTTACTCGCCAGCCAATCCGTCGCCTTCAGGACGTCCTCGTAGGGCATGTCCGATCGGTTGGGATTGATCGAGTCGGCGAAGTCCTGACCGAAGCCGGAAGAGCCGTGGAAATTAGGCCAGGCGGTGACGTAGCCCCAGGAGGAGAAGAGCTGCGCGTTCCAGCGGAAGTGGAAGGAATCCGTGATCCCGTTGTGGGGACCGCCGTGGATCAGCAGGTAGAGCGGCCAGGCCTTGCCGGCCTCCTTGTCGAAGCCGGGAGGATAGTTGACCCACATCTGGATCTCGTCTCCCGCCGCGCCGGTGTAGGTCACGCTCTCGTAGGTGCCGAAGTCCACCGTCGCCAGCACTTCATCGTTGAAGGTGGACAGCTTGGTGACCTCGCCATCGCCGTCGAGGCGCACCAGGGTCGGCGGCTGCACGAAGCTCTGCTGCAGCGCTACCAGGGTCGGCTTCTCGCCACCGTCGCGGGCCACCGCGAGGGAAGAGAAGCTGGTGCCCTCAGTGAGCGCCACGGGGGCAGAGCCGTCCGCCGGAATGCGGTAGGCCCGGTTGTTGCCGGCGTCGTCCACCGTGCCGTAGAGAGCGGTGCTATCCGGCGCCCAGGCCTGGGGCGCAAGGGAGCGATCCCAGTCGTCGTGGATCACCCGGTTGCCGCCCTCGCCGCGGTCGTGGAGCACCAGCCGCACCCGATCGGCGTAGAAGCCGTTGATCACCTGACGTCCGAAGGCCAGCCACTTACCGTCGGGGCTGTAGAGGGGGCCGTCGTCCTGGCCGGAGTTGTCGGTGGTGATGTTCTTCGCCTCGCCGCCGGCGGTGGGGATGACGAAGATGTCGTAGTCGGGATCGACGCCGTCGTTCTTGGAATCCGCGGAGAAAGCGATCTCCGCACCGTCCGGCGAGACGTCGTAGGAGGACTCGTCGGTTCCGGCCCGGGACAGCTGGTAGCCGGTGCCCAGAGTCACCGCCGCGGGCTCACCGCCCTCGCGGGAAACGACGTAGAGGTGAGCTTCCCGCTCGTCGATCCAGTGGTCCCACCAGCGGATGGGAACGATCTCCCAGGTCTGGGCGCTGACCTTCGAATCCTTGCGCTCCTTCAGCTTCTCTTTGGCCTCTTCCCAAGAGAGCTCCGGCCATACCCGGGAGGAGAGCAGGAGGCGGGTGGAATCCCCGAACCACTTGTAGGAATCGACTCCGGTGGGGATCTCGGTGATGCGCTCGGCCTCACCGCCATCCGTCGGCAGCAGGTAGAGCTGAGGCGCGTCGTCCCCGTCCCGCTTCGCCTGGAAGGCGATCCAGCGGCCGTCGGGGCTCACCTTCGGCGAATTGTCCCGCGCGGCGTTTGTGGTGAGGCGACGGGCAGTGCCGTCTTCCGTCGACACCCGCCAGAGATCCGTCTTAGCGTCTCCGCTCTCGCGCTCGTAGCGGGTCACCGGGAGCACCGCCCAGCTGCCGTCCGGCGCCAAATCCGCACCGCCGAGGCGCGCCAGTTCCCACAGGGTCTCCGGGTTCAGCGCGACCTTCGCGTCGTCGCTCTCCCCGCCGTCCGCTACCGCGGGGCTCACCGCACCCGGCATCATGAGTCCACTCCACACCACAGCGAGGGCCACCAGCCACCGCTGCACCGCCCGACGGCGGGTTTGTATCGTCCAATCGAACATCCGTGCATCTCCTGCATGGTCTAAGGGCCGAACCTCCCAAAGCCACGAAACGGCGTGGCCTTTGGTCAACGATCCCCTCGATTCTTCCTCCAGGAGCACTGTCGAACAGCACGACCGCCAGGGCATCAAAGGGGGTGTTTGGAATACGGTTTAGAGCGCCGGGAGCTCCGAGGGCTCAATCCCTCAGCCAGCGCTTGCGGAGATGCTACCAGAGCTGCGGAGGCTCTACCTCACTCCTTCTTCTTTCTTCTCCCTGCGGGGCTCTTCGCGCTGCCGCAGCAAGGCCTCCAGGGTCTTCTCTAGCGCCGCTCCCTGAAGATCTCGCGCCACCCAGCGGCCGCAGGAATCCACCACGATCGTCGCCGGCACCGCCTCGACCTGGAAGCGCTTCACCACCGGGCTGCCCCAGGGGCGCAGCGGGTGCACCTGCGGCCAGCGAAGATCGTTGCGGCGCAGGAAGGAGAGCAAATCGCGCCTCGGCAGCTCGTCCAGCGCGATCCCCAAGAGCACGAAGGGCGCCTCCTCCCCGTCTTGCTGCGTCACGGTCCCCTCTTGCCGGGCCTCTGCCTCGGCTTTGGCAATGAAGCCCGAGGGGCCCTGGAAACGCTGATGGAGGGCCTGGAGATGGGGCATCTGAGCGAGGCAGGGAGCACACCAGGTCGCCCAGAAGTCGATCAGCACCACCTTCCCCAGCAGCTCCTCCGCCCCCCAGCGGTGACCCGCGAGATCCTCCAGCTCCAGCTCCGCCCACACCCCGCGGCCGGAACATCGGGATTCCGTCGTCGCCGCGGAGGCCGGAATCGAGGCGAGCTGCAGGACGAGAAAAGCGAGGGCAGCCGCAGAAGCCAGGAATGTACGGAACCGTGCCGGCCCGCGCCCCACCGCCGCCGGAAGACGGCGCGCTGCCGCATCTTCGCGTCGCAAGGGAGAAAACACCACGACCACCTTAGAGGTTCAGCCTCAGCCCGAGGAAGACCGAGCGCGGATAGCGGGGGCCGTAGACGTAGTTCGAATCCCGTGCCGCCCCCTGATCGAGGTCCGGCTGGTATTCATCGGTGAGGTTGCGAGAGCCGACGGTCACCGTCAGCTCCCGCCCTGCCACCTGCAGCTCCTTAGAAACGCTGAGGTCCACCTCGAAGAAGCTGCCGGTGCGCTCCAGCCGATCCTCGGCGATGAAGCCGGCATAGTGGGGCATCACCATCGATCCGGTATAGCGCGCCCCGGCGAAGAGAGACCACTCCTGGGGAAGGCGCCACAGCAGGCTGAAGGTGCCGGAAACATCCGGCGTGCGGAAGAAGTCCCGAGACGAGAAGTCCGGCTCGGGCACGTCGAGGCGGGAGCTCTGGAAGACCACTCCCCACTGTGCCGAGAGGGCGCTGCCCCAGCGCAGAGAGGAAGCGATTTCCACCCCCTGGACCACCGCTCCCTCGGCGTTGATGCGCCGGAACTCGGTCAGCCCAGGAGTCAGCGGGTCGTCCGCTTCGACGACCTGGAAGAGGTCGTCCAGCTCGGTGCGGAACCAGGCCACCTCCACCGAGGCACTGCCCTTGGTGCCGAATCGCGGCCGCCACTCACCGGAGAGCAGAAGGCCGAGGGAGCGCTCCTCCGTCAGCCCGTCCGTCGGCACAATCACCCTCGCGTCGCCCCCCGCCAGCTCGATGTGCAGATCCTCGTCGAAGGTCACCGGAGCGCGAAAACCTTGGGCCACCGAGAAGCGAAAGGTGAGATCACTGCGCGGCGAATGCATCACCGCGAGACGCGGCGAGAGCACCGGATCGTCGAGCACCGAATGCTGATCCGCCCGCACCCCGTAGAGAATCGAAGCGGAATCCCCCAGAGATCGATCTTCCTGAATGAAGATCGCCTGGTTCTCGTTGACCTCGAAGACTTCCCGCCCATAGCCCAGCTGTACGTCCCGCAGCTCATCCCGGGACGCCTGGGCGCCGAAGGTGAGGGTGCCCTTCTCCCGGTACCAGTTGAATTGGGAGTCCGCGACCCACAGCGGGTTCTCGGTCTCGCCGAAGGCTCCGGGATCGAAGTCCGCCCCGTAATATGAGCTGCGGTCGGTGTCGGCATAGGAGAAGCTGAGCCGGTAGTCGACCTCCGCCCGCGGTACGTGGAGCCAGGAGATCCCCAGGCCGAGGCGCTCGGTGTCGATCTCTTCGGTGAGGGAGGTTTGATCCGCGGGGAGATCGATCCCCGCGAGCTCACCGCCACGGCGATACGCCGAGGTGTGATTCGCCTCTACCACCAGTCGGCCGCTGCCCTGCAGCATCCCCAGCTCACCGCGCACGGCGAAGGTCTGCAGCTCCCGCTGGGTGACCTCCGAATAGCCGTCGCCATCGCGGTCCGACGCATCCAGCTCGTCCCACTGGCCCAAGACGGTCACTCCGGAAGAGCGATCCCCCGGACTCCAATCGGCGATCGCCGACAGGCTCAGGCCGGCCTCGCCACCGACCTCCGAAGAGCGGGTTTCGAAGGTGGCGTGGGTGTCGTCAGGGGCGTGGGGAATGAGATTGATCACCCCGCCGACGGCGCCGGCGCCGTAGATCGCCGCCCCGCCTCCCTTGACGATCTCGACGCTATCCAGCAGCTGGGCGGGGAATTGCTCGATGCCGTACACCAGCGCTAGCGAGGAGACCGTCGGCTGGCCGTCCACCAAGAGCTGCGAATAGGGGCCCTCGAGGCCCAGCAGGCGAATCGCCGAGACGTTGCAGTTCTGGCAATTGCTCTCGATGCGTACCCCTGGAGAGAGCTCGATGGCCTCCGCCAGGGTGCGGGCGGAGGAAGCCTCGATCACTTCCCTCGATACCTGCTCTACGTGCACCGGCACCTCCGCCAAACGGCGCTCGGTGCGGGTCGCGGTGACCACCATCTCCTCGCCGAAAGCCGGCTGCAGCGCCAGCTCGAAGTGCAGCGGCTCTGCCTCGACCTTGTCGAAGCCAAAGTCGAGCACCGAATAGCCGTCGGCCACCACCAATGCCGTGTAGCGTCCCGGCAAGATTTCGCTCCAGCAGAGCTGCCCTTCCGCATCGGTGGAAGCGGATCGATCCATCTCCAGCAGGGTGAACACGGCGTCCTTCACCGGCTGCTCCTGCAGATCGAGGATCTCCAGCCGCAGGTCGCAGCCCTCGGATGCCGTCGCGGCCGCGCTGGGGATCAGACCCAACATGAGAAGGAGAACAAGAACGGGAACCGTCATCCGCCATGGCGCCCTCGAGCGGAGCCCGAATCGCGATGCTGGGATCGAGGAAGAAGTCTGTCGGGGAGTAGTTTTTTGAATCATCAGCTCACAGCTCTCAGTCTGTAGAGTTATTTTTTTTGACTACTCAAAAAACTCTACACCAAGAATCTAAATTCCACAAGATCCGGCAACCATAGCCGTCAGCAGATCGTGCCTTTCCCTCACTCTCCGGAGAGGCCGACCCCGCTTCCCGAGCTCTCGTTCTTCCCGGGTTATCTCCCCGGCCCTATTTCTGCCCGCCCCGATCCCCGCCCCCTGCCACCACCGACTACTTGTCGATGTCCTCGATTCGCAGGGGCGGAACCTGGACCGAGGTATATCGCCGCAGCGAGACCTTCCCCGGGGGCAAGCCCCGCGGCTTCGAGATGTCCTCACATTTGGCGCAATGCACCGCCACCCGCCCTCCCTTCGACGCCTTGGAATAGCCCGCCGCCAGACTAGCCGCCATCCGCTGGGTCTCCCTCGGCAGGCGGTCGACCTTGTCCGGGTTGCGCACCACCACGTGGGAGCCCGGCTGCCCAGCGACGTGGAACCAGAAGTCCTGGGGGGAGGCCAGGCGAAGGGAGAGGGTGTCGTTATCGCGCGCTGTGCGCCCCACTAGGATCACCCACCCCTCCGGGGAAAGTACCCGCCGGGCGATGGATCGCCCCTGCCACATCCCTCGATCTGGATCCGGTGGCGGCGGGGCCTGTCGGCGGCTCACTCGTCTTCTTCCCTTGGGGAACGCCCCTCAGCGTCCAGCGGCGAAGCGGAATCCGATGCCCCTGACTCGAGGTCCTCCTCGTTGAAGAGCACTTTGGGATCCGACGCCAGCCGCGGCGCTACGGGAGTCTCTCGGGCAGCCTGGAGCGTCTGCGAATCCAGCTCGTCGGTCTCCAGCTCTTCCTCATCCTGCGGTGACTCCACCGGCTCCTGTCCCGGCTCTAGGAGTCGTCCGGCGAAGGCTCCGGCGGCGCGCACCAGCATCACGCTGGGCAAGCCGTCGATCAGCGTCGCCAAGCGCTTGGCGTAGGCCTCCTCCTCTCCTCCCGGCGGATCCTGGAGCCCGAGGAAGACCAGGTCCGCATCCCGGGAAACATCCTGGATGATCTGCTGGATGCGCAGCCCCGGCGGCTTCAGAATCACGTCCGGATGAGCCTCGATTCGACTGCGGCCGAGTAAGGTCTCGAGGTTCTCGCGGCTGGAGTCCACGTCCTCGCGGCGCAGCGCGATGCTCTTCACCGAAATCTCCGCGCCTTTCCAACCCTCGTTGAGGGAGAGCAAGTGGGCGAAGAGCAGCAGCAGGTCACCGTTGGCCTCCAGGCCGCCCCACCAGACATCGATGCGGCGCCGGCCGCGGCGAGATTGTTGGGGCACGATATGGCCGATCACCGTCGACTTGCCCAGCCGCGCCGCGCGGTTCATCACCCGCAGCTGAATGGCGGCGCGATGGAGCTTGGTAGACCAGCCAAACATGATCGTGTTGGAGCTGATGCCGGCGATGCCGTTGGCCTGGGCGACGTTGAGGGCCCCGTCCTCGAAATGGCGAACGATGTTCACCTCCGGAAAGGCGACAATGCCCAGCTCCCGCAGCTGGCGGTCGAGGAATTCCTGGCGGCCGTCGATCTCCCCACCGCGCTCCGACACCGTGCCCTCCATCAGCTCACAGACGGTGAGAATGCCCCGATCCTGATTCAGCCAGGATCCGAAACGCACCAGCGCCGCTCGCCGCTCCACGTCCCCGGCGAAGAGCATGATCATCGGGCGCCAGTTGCGGGGATCCGGCGGCAGATCCCGCAGCTTCAGCATGGTGGAGCGAGCCAGGGACATCAGCGCGCCGTAGCGCAGATCCCCCCAGGCGGCCTCCAGCGAGCGGCGGCGCAGATAGACGTAGATCAGCACCTCCACCACCAGCGCCACCAGCGCCGCTAGATGGTTGATCAACACCATCACGCCGAAGCAGCCAAGGGCCCCCGCCAGCGACACCCACCACGGCACCTGGATGGTCGGCCGATAGGAGGGCGAGCCGCTCAGTCGCTCCAGCCCCGCTACCAGGTTCACCACGCTGTAGGTGGTGAGGAAGAACATGGTGAGCACCGGAGCCACGGCGTTGAGATCCCCCAGGGCCACCGCCGACAGGGCCACCAGGGTAGAGAGCAAATGGGCCATGCCGGCCTGGGATTTGGGGCGCCGACGACGGCGCCGACGGGAGGGCAGCACCCGATCCGCCGCCAGCGCTTCCAGGGTTCGCGGCGCGCCGAGAATGCTGCCGACGGCGGAGGAGAAGATCGCCCCCCACAAACCCGGGAAGATCAGCAGCGGAAAGGCCGCGATCTTGAACCAGATCAGGTTGTCCGCGACCAGCGTCTCCGGGCTCGCCGACAGCGCCAGCAGCACCGGTACGATCATGTACACGCCGAAGCCCACCAGCACCGCCAGCATCGTGCCCTTGGGGATCGAGCGGTTGGGATCCCGCAGATCCCCGGACAGGCTGATCCCCGCCATGATGCCGGTGACCGCCGGGAAGAACACCGCGAACACCCGCCAAAAGCTCTCGCCGTCGTCGATCCCCTGCCACAGCGCCAGGCTGCTGCTGGCCCCCACCACCACGCTCTCTGCCTCTCCTCCCCCGAGGCCCGACTTCAGCACGCCCACCGCCAGCGAAGCCAGCGCCAGCACGATGCCCACCATGATGGGAATCTGCAGCTGCAGCGCCAGCTTCGCCCCCCGCCCCGCCAGCAGCGAGACGCCGAGGATGGTGAGCACCGCCACCGGCTGCTCCGGCACGTTCGGCCAGATCAGCTTGAGGCTCTCCGCCAGGCCGAAGGCATAGAGGGTCACCGAGAAGGTCTGCGCCAGGAAGAGGGGAATGCCGATGGCGCCGCCGATCTCCAGCCCCAGCGAGCGAGAAATGATGTAGTACGCCCCGCCGGCCCCGACGTGCATATTCGTCGTCACCGCCGACACCGACAGCGCCGTCGCAATGGTGATGGCGTGGGCCAAGGCCACCACCCCCAGCGCCCCCACCAGGCCGAGATTGCCCACCACCCAGCCGAGGCGCAGGAAGAGAATCACTCCGAGGATCGTCAAGATCGACGGGGTGAACACTCCCAGCCCCATGCCGAGCTTGGCTGGGTCGGCTCCCGCTGCGGCCTTCGCCGCTGCCGGAGTCGTCGCGGAATTCGAGCGAGCGCTCTCACCTAGACTCATGGAACGCCGCGGAGTATACGACAGGGGGGGTGCCTCACGCCGCAGCGCACAACATCCCGCCCAGCAACCCGCCCAGCAAGGAGCGACCCGAGCCCCGGGGGCACAGCGCAGGAGCATCGGAGACGAGGGCAAAAGCCCCAGTCCCGAGAAACAGGCACCACCGAGGCGACTATGCGACCAGCGAAGCCCCTGGAGCGAGGAGAGCGGCGTCTCAGGGCAAAGGTCGAGCACCTGACGACGTTGGCCCAGCCCCCGCCCGAAATCCCCCCCTCGAATCCTCCCAATCCTGACTTAGGCGTCAAAGTGGGGGACGCCACCACCCGCCCAAATCAAATACCCAGCATCGACCTTCGACCGAAGTCGTCCCAGCCAGCAAGGAGCGACCCGAGCTCCGGGGGCACAGCGCAGGAGCATCGGAGACGAGGGCAAATACCTCAGTCCCGAGAAGCTGCATGGCCGAGGCGACCATGCGACTAGCGAAGCCTCCGGGGCGAGGCGAGCGGTGTCTCAGAAGCTCAGCTCGGGTGTCTGAAGATATCGGCCCAGCCCCCGCCCAAAATCCCCCCCTCGAATCCCCCCCCACCTCTGACTTAGGCGTCAAAGTGGGGGGCGCCACCGCCCCAGCCAGCAACAAGCGACCCGAGTCCCGGGGGCACAGCGCAGGAGCACCCGGAGCCGAGGGCCAAGGAAGCATTCCCGAGATGCGGTCCGTTCGAGGCGACTGTGCGACCAGCGAAGCCCCCGGGGCGAGGCGAGCGGCGCCTCAGAAGCTCAAGCCAGGTCGCCCTGCATTCAAACAAACTCCCCCTCACCTCACTCCCCCAACCACCCCCACCGCCGCAGGTCCCGGTCCAGCAGCGCCTCGAGCTTCTCCACGTCTTCCCGGAAGGTCTCCCTCAGCCGGTCGCGATCCGCCTCGAGTAGCGGGGGATAGCGAGCCTCGACGAGGTTGATTCGGTCGACGAGATAACCGAAGCGCTCGCCGGCTCCGCCGAAGCGCTCGCGGAAGGGGCGCGCGGCGCGCTGCAGCCAGGGCCAGCGAGGGAGCTTAGCGGCATTGAGATGGGTTTCAGCGCGGGGAGCGCGGAAGCCTTCGGGATCGAGATCGAGAAAGGCTGCGGCCTGAGCCATCACCGCCTCAGGGTCCGCCCGGAGCTCTTCCTGCAGGATCACCAGCAGATGCTCCCGCGGCAGCCACTGCAGCCAGTGCTCCAGCTGTCTCCAGTAGAGGCCGCGGGAGACGTAGGAATAGTGGCGGAAGACGTCGTAGCCCTTGGAGATGCGCTGGGGCTCGTGGTCCAGGGCCTGGGAGAAGGGCTTCGACTCCCAGCCGTAGCGCACTTCCAGCCAGTAGTGGCTGTAGGCGCGGCGCACCGGATCCCGCAGGATCACCACCACCCGGGGCGCCTCGAGGGTGTTCAGCAGGCGCTGGGGCACCGCCGGGTCGAAGAGGTAAAGAGGAGAAGTTTGGCCAACCCAGGGCTGCCCCTGCCACTCGTGGAAGAGGGAGCGATACCAGTCGACGCCCCGGCGGTAATTGGCCTGGAGATCGAAGTAGTGGATCTCCTGAGGCGAGCGGGGAAAGAAGACCTCCGGATGGCGATCCAGCAGATAGTGAAGAGAGGTGGTCCCGGCCCGCTGCACCCCGGCGACGACCAGGTTCGGCAAGGGAGGCGCTAGGGGGCTAGAGGTCATGACTCATCTCCGGAAGGGGACGGGGAACGCGCCCCGAGGGGAATCAGGAAGGAGCTTACGCCCAGCCGGCGCCGCACCTCCCACCAGGTCCACAGATTCTTCACCGCAATCAGGGCGCTGGTCACCGCCGCCGCCCCGGGGAGGCCGAAGGCGAGGATCGCCGGCAGGTTCAAGAGCAGGTTGGCTAAAGTGATGGAGCCGAGAATCCGGGCGTTGGCGTCCTGGTGGCCGGTCATGTTGAGCAGCTGCCCCACCGGCCCGGTGGCGGCGTTCACTAGCTGCCCCGCCACCAGCCACCAAAGCGCCGGCTCGGCGGCGAGGAAACCCTCCCCGAAAAGACCCAACAAAGGCCGGCGCAGCACCAAGATGCCTACCGCCACCACCACCGCCGCCAGGGTCGCCAGCCGCGCCGCCAGAGTGACCACCCGCTGCAGCTCCTGGCGCTGATCGGCGGTGTGGGTCTCGGAGATCAGCGGCGCGGCGATGGAGTTGGCGGCGTTGAGGCCGAAGCTCACCAGCTGGCTGAGCTTGGCGGCGATGAAGTACAGGCCCGCCTCGGGCCGCCCCAGCACCGCACCCACCAGCAGCACGTCGGTTTGATTCAGCAGCTGACGCATCCCCGCCACCAGCAGCAGCGGGGTGGAGACCCGCAGCCACCTGCGCGTGAGATAGCGCCGCGGCTCGGCTCTCGCTTTCGGCGGCAGCTCCCGCCGCAGCCCGCGGCGCAGCGCCCAGGTGCCGTAGCCCAGGGCCACCACGGTGGCGAGAAGGTAGAGGGCCATCGCCCACCAGGGGGATGCGGAGGCCTCCACCGCTGAAGCCACCGAGCTCCCCTCGCCCTCGGCGCTCCGCGGAAGCAGCCAGCGGCCGAGCATGGTGCCGTCCACGATGCCCCCCCAGGTGCCGGTGGCCACGGCGACGGCGATCACCGAAGCCATCAGCACCAGGGTGCGCACCCAGCCTTCCGGCAGCTGCGCCGTCACCACCTGCCGCAGCCCCTGGAGCGCCCCCTTGCGCAGCCCCAAGACCGCCGCCGGAGCCAGGGTGAGGCAGGCCAGCCAGCCGACCCGGCGCTCGCCGGCATCGATCTCCAGCAGCGCCAGCGCCAGCGCCCCGAGAGCCCCTAGGGCCAGCCCCGCGGCGGCCGCCAGCAGATCCCCCCGGCGCAGCAGACCGCGCAATGCGGCCCAATCCTGCTGCACCCGATATTGAGCGAGGAAGCGCACCTGGGCCGTATCGAGGCCGAGGCGAGCCAACAATCCAAGCAGCAGCAGCCAGTTGAGGGCATAGGCGTAGCTGCCATAACCCGCCTCCCCCAGCCAGCGGGCCAAGAGAGCGTGGAGCAACAGCGCCAGCCCGGTTCCCCCGACGCTCACCAGATAGGTGCCGGAAGCTCCCCGCAGCACCACCGCGGCGAGGCCGGGACCAAGAAATCTTCCTACCCCCGGCAGGCGGCGCCACCGCGCCTCCGCGCCCAGCGGCTCCGGCACCGAGGCGCTCTTCGGGCGCGCGCCCTCGCCCTCTACGGTCTCGCTGTCCCGCTGCTCCGGCGCCATGGCGGCGGCCCTGCCTCAGGCCCCGCCGGCTTCCAGCCCTTGGCCGAGATAATGCTCCCGGGCGCGATCCAGCCCCGCCGCCAGATCCCAGATCGGGCGGTAGCCAAAGGCGGCGCTGGCGGCGGCGACGTCCGCCAGGGAAGCGCGCACGTCTCCCGCCCGCGGCGGTTCGTGCACCGGGTCCGGACCGCCGGCTAACTCCCGCACCCGCGCCACCAGCTGATTGACGGTGGTGGCGTGACCGCCGCCGACGTTATACGCCCGCCCCCAGGCCCCTTCCGACTCCGCCGCGGCGGCGGCGAGGTTGGCCTCCACCGCGTCGGCGACGTAGGTAAAGTCTCGGCTCTGCTCCCCGTCGCCGTAGATGGTCGGCGACCGGCCGGCGGCGCAGGCGTCGAAGAAACGCGGGATCACCGCGGCGTAGGGGCCGGCGGGGTCCTGCCTCGGGCCGTAGACGTTGAAGTAGCGCAGGCCGATGAACTTCATGCCGTAGGCGCGGCCGAAGACCTCCGCCAGCTCCTCGCATTGCACCTTCGACAGCGCGTAGGGGGAGAGAGGCCGACCCTCCTGCCCCTCTCGCTTCGGCAGTCGGGCGTCGTCTCCATAGACGCTGGAGGAGGACGCGTACACCACCCGCTGCACCCCGGCGTCCCGCGCCGCGGCGAAGAGATTGGTGGTCCCGGCGACGTTCACCGCCACCGAGGTGGCGGGATCCTCCATCGAGCGGGGCACCGAGCCGAGGGCCGCCTGGTGGAAGACCACCTCGACCCCGTCCACCGCCCGACGGCAGCTCTCCTGATCCCGCAGATCCCCGATCAGCAGCTCGACCCGACTCGAGGATGCCGCGGAGGTATCCGCAGGCGCCATTCCGCACTCTCCGGCGACGCTCGGCAGATGCTCCTGGAGATTCACCCGGCGACCGGTGCTGAGGTCGTCCAGAACCCGCACCTGCGCTCCGGCGGCCACCAGGGCGTCCACCAGATGAGAGCCGATGAAGCCGCAGCCGCCGGTGACCAGCACTCGTCGCCCGCCGAAGGCCTGCTGGGCCCGCTGCTGCCGCTCCGCCTGCTGCTGCTGAATCATCTCGCCGCCGCCCTGCGCTGAAGCCGTCATCAGGCCTTCACCACGTTCGGCAGGTCCCGCGGCAGAACGCCTCGAGTATCCACCACCAGAGGAGCGCAGCGACTCACCAGCTCGTAATCCACCGAGTCGTGATCGGTGATCAGCAGCACGCCATCGACATCCCGCAGCAGCTCCTCGGTGAGCTCCTGAGAGGTCATCTCCGGCAGATCCGGCCAGCTGCGCATCGACGGCGCCTGGGGGACGTGGGGGTCGTGGTAGAGCACCTCCACCCCCTGCTCCTGCAGCAGGTGGATGACCTCGAAGGCCGGGCTCTCCCGGGGGTCATCGACGTTCTTCTTGTAGGCCAGGCCAAGCACCAGCACCCGCGCTCCCCGCAGCGCCTTGCTGCGCTCGTTGAGGGCATCCTGGAGCTTGCCCACCACCCACACCGGCATCTCGACATTGACCTGACCGGCGAGCTCGATGAAGCGCGGGGTGAGGCCGAACTCCCGAGCCTTCCAGGTGAGGTAGAAGGGATCCACCGGAATGCAGTGGCCGCCCCAGCCGGGGCCCGGGGAGAAGCGCATGAAGCCGAAGGGCTTGGTCTCCGCCGCCTCCAGCACTTCCCAGATATCGACGTCCATGCGGTCGTAGACCACCTTGAGCTCGTTCACCAAGGCGATGTTCACCGCGCGGAAGATGTTCTCCATCAGCTTGGTGGCCTCCGCCGCCCGCGCGGAAGAAACCCGCTGCACTCGCGGAAAGGCGACGCTGTAGAAGCGCTCCGCGAGATCCCCGGCCACCGCATTCGTGCCCCCCACCACCTTGGGAATCTGAGTGGTGGTGAAGCGCTCGTTGCCGGGATCTTCCCGCTCCGGGGAGTAGGCGAGGAAGATCTCCTCCCCCAGCTGGTGCCCCGAGCGAGAGAGGATCTCCGCCACCACCTCGTCGGTGGTGCCGGGGTACGTGGTGGACTCCAGGATCACCAGCTGCCCCGGCCGCAGGCTCTCGGCGATGGCCTTCGCCGTCGTCTCGACGTAGGACAGGTCCGGCTGGCGATGACGATCCAGCGGCGTCGGCACGCAGATCACCAGGATGTCCGGCTCCCCCAGGCGGGAGAAGTCGGCGGTGGCGGAGAATCGCTCCGCCTCCAGGGCCGCCGGCAAACGCTCAGCATCGAGGTGGCGGATATAGCACCGCCCCGCATGCAGCTCGTCCACCTTCGACTGATCGATATCGAAGCCCAAAACCCTCAGCCCCGCCTCGGCGAAGCTCAGGGAAACCGGCAGGCCGACATAGCCCAGCCCCACCACCCCGACCAGAGCGGTGGAGTCGGCCAGTCGCTGCCGCAGCTGCTGAGCCCAGGGGCCGCCGCCGATCTCGGATTCGTTGGAGGACTGCGGCGGCGCGGAGGATGGATCGGTGGATGCCATGAAAGAGCCTCGATGTCCTCTCCCCCCGGCCTCCCCGCGTCGCGGTGGCGCCCTCGAGCCGCGGAGGCTCAGCGGGGCACCGGACGTGAGATGGGGTGAAGGGGCTGCTGGCTAGCTAGCTAGCTAGATTGCCGTGAGCTGTATTGCCGTAGGCCGTCTTGCCGTGAGCTGTATTGCTGTGGGCCGTCTTGCCGTGAGAAGGGGCAGACCAGGACGCGGAGCCGCGGGATCCGGACCACCGGACGCGGCTCCGCGAGCTAGAAAGCCTGCTGAGCTGAAGGTTGAAGCCAGAGGCTGCCGGGCAGCCTCCGAGAATCAGCCTTCGCGAGCGCCGAGGTAACCCTCTTTCTCCAGGTGGAGCAGGATTTCCTGCGCCGCCTGTTCCGGGGTGCGCTCGCTGGTGTCGATGGTGACGTCGGCGGATTCCGGAGCCTCGTAGGGATCGGAAATCCCGGTGAACTCCTTGATGATACCCGCCCGAGCCTTCGCATACAGCCCCTTGCGATCGCGGGTCTCGCAAACCTCGATGGGAGTGGCGATATGCACCAGCACGAAGCCGCCGCCGGGCTCCACCGTCTCCCGCACCTGGCGGCGAGTGTGATCGTAGGGAGCGATCGGCGCGCAGATGGCGATGCCGCCATTCTTGGTGATCTCGGAGGCGACGAAGCCGATGCGCTGAATGTTCAGATCCCGGTGCTCCTTCGAGAAGCCCAGCTCCGAAGACAGGTTCTTGCGCACGATGTCGCCATCGAGCAGGGTCACCGGACGGCCGCCGGCCTCCAGCAGCTTGACCAGCAGCACGTTGGCGATGGTGGATTTACCGGCGCCCGAAAGGCCGGTGAAGAAGACCGTGAAGCCCTGCTGGTGGCGGGGCGGATAGGTGCGGCGCAGCTCCTTGGCGACCTCCGGGAAGGTGAACCAGGACGGCAGGTCAGCGCCGCGGGCGAGGCGCTGGCGCAGCTCCGTGCCGGAGATGTTCAGCACTCGCTGTCCCTCGTCCACCTCGTCCACCGGGCGGTAGGCGTCGAGGTCCTCGACGTAAACCATCCAGCGGAAGGGCACCATCTTGAGCTCGAGCTCCTCCTCGTGCTCCCGCACCATCTCCTGGGCGTCGTAGGGGCCGTAGAAGGGCTTGCCGTTCTCGTCGGAGCCGGGGCCGGCGTGGTCACGGCCGACGATAAAGCGGTTGCAGCCGTAGTTCTTGCGGATGATGGCGTGCCACAGAGCCTCCCGGGGGCCGCCCATGCGCATCGCCAGGGGCAGTAGCGAGAGCCGCGCGGTGTGGGCCGGGTAGTGAGGCAGCAGCGCCTGGTAGCAGCGCACTCGGGTGTAGTGATCCACGTCCCCCGGCTTGGTGGGGCCGACCACCGGATGCAGCAGCAGGTTGGCCTCCGCCTCCTTCGCCGCCAGCATGGTGATTTCCTGGTGGGCGCGGTGCATGGGGTTGCGGGTCTGGAAGGCCACCACACGACGCCAGCCGAGCTTGTTGAAGAGGGCACGCATTTCTGCGGGGGTGTGGCGCAGCGTCCGGTAGTCGTAGTGAATCGGCAGCTGCAGACCCTTCAGACGACCACCGACGTAGTGCTGGCCGCGGCGCCCGAGAACCTGCGCCACGCCGGGGTGAAGCTCGCTGGTGGTGCCGAAGACGTGCTGGCACTCGGCCTCCAGATCCGGCACCCAGACGTCCTCCACCTCCAGCGCCGCGAGCATCACCCCCTCGGGGTCCCGCAGGGCGAGGTGATCTCCGGAGGAGAGCTGGGCCGCCAGGTCGGCGTCGATGTTCAGGGTCACCGGCATCGGCCACAGGGTGCCGTCCGCCAGGCGCATGCGCTCCACCACGGACTCGTAGTTCTCACGGTTCAAGAAACCCTGCAAAGGCGAGAAGCCGCCGTTGAGCAAAAGCTCCAGATCTCGCATCTGCCGCACCGATAGGTCCAGCGAGGGCCAATCCCGGGAGGCGTCCTTGAGAGCCGAGGCGCTGCCAACATCGACGATAGGGGTGACGAGCTCGCCACCGTGAGGAGAAATCAGATGATCGGTCATGACAAGTTCCCTCCGAGGAACATAGAGCGGCACAGAGTAGGCCGAAAGCGGTCGTAGAGCGGATGAGCAAACACGCTCGGGAAGCGCAGAGGATGCGAGACGAGGTCCGAATCTGAACCCCGGGCACCCGCTCCGATGGCGACCGTGAAGTGATCAGGAAGGCTGTAGGAAAGCCGAGGCGGGAAGGCGGGCGAGGCTCAGGTAGCCCCGCGGCGGGAAGCGCGAGCGCCGCTCGCGCAAGGTGCTGTAGAAAGCACCCGGAAGAGCGCCCAGAAGCGCTCAGAAGCGCTCAGAAACACTGTGATGACGCTGTCGCTAGCGGGAGCATCCCGGCGATTGAGCACGCCAACGGGTGCTCTTCACCGCAGGCGAGAGCGGCGAGAGGATACCGCGACTACGCGCCGCTGGCAAAGGGCAGCGACAACAACTCCCTAGGCTAGACCCCGCTCCCCCTCCCGAGCGGCCGCCAGCAGCAGCCCGAGAGCCGCTCCGATCACCAGGCCGATGATGCTCTTGGCGCCGGCGCGACGGCCCTGGGCCTGGGCCGGCGGCACCGCCGCCGCCGCCAGCTGCAGCCGGCATTGGGCGTCGCCACCGCTGCGGGTGCCGATGCGCCGGGTCACCGAGTCCAGGATGCCTTCCTGGTCGACGATGGTGCGCTCCAGCTCCTCGAGACGCTGGGCGATCTCCGGATCTCGCTCCCCGAGGGCCTGATCACGCTGCGACTGCAGGCGCTGCCGCTCCAGCTCCCGCTGATTCTCCAGCCGCTGGCGGTCGAGAGCGAATTGGCGCCGCATGTCGTCGACGGCCGATTGCGCCACCTGCAGCCGATACTCGGTACGCCGCACTACGCGGGCGGCATATTCCAGCGGCGACTCGCCAGAGCGCGGCCCACCGCCGTCGGCCCGGGCGTCGAAGCGCCCCTCGCCCTCCAGAACCACCTCGATTTCTGGCTCCGCAGATGATTCCGTAGGCTCCGTCTCCGGCACGAGCCCCGCAGGCTCTAGCGAGACGCTGAGACCATCCTCGGCAGGGTCGGTGCCGGGATCCGCGACCACCAGGTCTCCAGAGATCTCCGCCAGCGGCGGCAGCTCCTCGGCCTCTCCAGGCCCCAGGCGCTCCCCTCCGCCTTCCTCCCAGGCTTCGTCGGCCATCTCCTGCTGCAGCATCGCGACGTAGCGGCCACGAGCGACCTCCGCCTTCAGCCGACGGCCACTGAGGCTCCACTCCTGCTCCGCCTTCGCCAGCTGCAGCTGCTGCCGACGCTCCAGCTCCGCCAGCTGCTCCTGAGTGCGGGCCTGTTGGCGCGCAAGGTTCTGACGCCACTGCTCCGCCAGCCGCTGGTACTTCAGCTCAATACCGTCGATCAGCTCTCGCCTCTCCACCGCCGCCACCGAAAGAGTCCCCTGGGCCTCCTCCAACTTCTTCTCCCAGCGGTCCACCCGCTCCCCCCCGGCCTCCGCGGCGAGGCTCTCACAACGCTCCAGCAGAGAGTTGGCCCAGCCGGACGCCAGGGCGGCGGCCCCCACCGCGGACCCCCAGCGGGCCTCCAGCACCAGCAGGCGGCTCGCCTCGCTGGTGCGCTCAGCGCCAACCCGACGGGCGTCCAGGAAGCGGCCGAGGCCGGAGGGCTTGAGCTCTTGCCCCAGCGCCGTAGACGCCCGCTGCCGGGCCTGCTCCACGATCTCCGGGCTTTGGGCGAGCTCCAGGTAGCCCTGGACGGTGAGCAACCCAATATTGTCCTCCCCCGGCAGGGAAGGCGGCACCAGCAGAGTAGCGGAAGTCTGAAAGAGCACCGGGGTCATCAACAGCACCCATGCCGCCGCCAGCGCAGCTCCCGCGACAGCGCTGAGGGCCACCACCGGCAGCGCTCGCCGCAACGCCGCCGCGGCGGCGAGGAGCGAGAAGGGCTGGGGCGCGGAGCTCTCTTCCATCGAAGAGGAAGACCGGGCAGAGGAATGCGGCTCGCTGGGATCACTCATAGGCGGCAGGCTCTAGAACACTGGGTGCGCTGAAGTGCCTGTACTGCAGGCGCTAGCAGCAGCGCAACAACAGGCGAGGAGGATGAATCGATGGTGGAGCTTGCGAGAAGCTCCGCGGAGTGTATCCCAGGGCGAGACGCGACGAGGCAGCGAGCTCCGTCAGGAGCGAGCCTTCAGCGCGGCCCCTGCCGCCCTCGGATCGGGCCAGCTGATGGTGAAGCGAGCACCGCGAGGATACCGTGACTGCAGCAGCACCTCTCCTCCCAGCTGCTCCACCAGCCCCCGCAACAATGCGAGGCCAACCCCGGCGCCTTCTCCCTCGCGGCCATCCCCCACGGTGTGGAACATCCCGAAGACCCGATCCTGATCTTCACCGGGGATCCCTGGACCGTCATCCTCCACCCACAGCTGGAACTCACCTTCGTCCTGGAGCCAGCCCAGCTCGATGCGCCCGCCCTCGGAGCCATCCGGCCGCGACATATGCTGCACGGCATTCCCCACCAGGATGTGCAATATCTGCTCGAGCCGATAACGATCTCCCAGAATTGTCGGTAAATCCGAGGGCACCACGACCTCCAGCGCCGAGGGCGGCTGGATCGAATCCAACACCTCCGAGACCACCGCCGCCAGGGGCACCAGCTCCTGCTTGGGGGCGGCCGTCGCCGCCTCGGTGTAGCCGAGCACGCCCTGTAGCAGGTCTTCCAGGCGATGGGAGCGCTCCTGCAGCAGAGTCAACAACCCCTCCGCCTTCTGATCCAGCGCCTCGCCGTGATGCTCGTGCAACAGCTCCGAGAGCTTACCGATGCCCCGTAGCGGAGAGCGCAGCTCGTCGAAGACGATACGGGCAAAATCCGCCAGCTGAACGTTGGAGCGGCGCAGATCCTCCATCAGGCGCTGATTCTGCTGCAGCGCCTCCTCCCGCTGAGTGACGTCCGTCTGGACTCCGACGAAGTGAGTCACCGCCCCGGAGTCACTTCGAATTGGCGAAACGATCAGCTCATTGTGGAAGAGCTCTCCGCTCTTCCTATAGTTGCGCAGCACCACCCGGCAATGCCCGCCAGTCTCCAGAGCATTGCGAATCACCGCGCGAGCTGGCTGGTTCCGGTCCGCGCCCTGAAGAAAACGACAATTGATCCCGATCACTTCGTCCGCTGAATATCCCGAGACCTCCTGGAAGGGTCGATTGACCCAAACCAAGGGCCTGGAGGGGCGGAGCGCATCGGAGAGGGTAATCCCGCAGCTGGTGTGCTGGAGGGCGCGCTCCAAGAGAGTGCCGGTGCTCTGCTGGGCTCCCGCTTTGAGCACCGTCTCGGCAGCTTGATCCGAAAGAGCACGGATGCCTCCGGCGTCGGAAGGAGAGTTCTTCATCAGTGGGTTCCTTGTCGCTTCATCGGACGGGAAAGAAAGGAGAGACGAGCCCCCTACGAGGTCAGGCTCGAGCCAACGTCCCCCTCGAGGCCCGCGGGCAGCCGCGGCTGGCGATGAATCCATCGCTACGAGCCGCGGCCCCCCCCCTCTGAGGGACCATCATGAGATCTTCCCCACAGTGTAATCGATCACGACACCGCCGAGGTATAGCGCTATCGAAAGACGGCCCGAGAGAATGACGGGAGGCAGAGATCGACCGAGGAGATCGAACGCGGGAATCCAAAGGGGTACAGACCGTGAAGCTCCCCCCAGACCACTCCTCGGTACACTAGATAGGCATCGTCGCCCTCTACCGTGCCCTATTCCTGAGGAGTCGCTGTGCTCAGACGACACTTCCTAAGCCTTCTTGCTCGCTCCGCTAGCTTGCCCCTCGCCCTGCCCTTACTCAATGCCTTCGGGGCGAGAGCTGTAGCTCAATCCTCCTCTGGGCCTAAAGGCGAAGCGGTCGACGGAGAGGATCTCCTAGTGGTCGTCGGTGCCGGCATGGCTGGGCTGGCCGCCGCCCAGGCGCTGCATCGTGCCGGTCGCCGAGTGCTCGTCCTCGAAGCCCGAGAGCGCCTCGGCGGGCGCACCTTCACCGCGGACGTCGGGCCCGCTACGGTGGATCTCGGCGGTGCCTGGATCCACGGCCCCCGCGGTAACCCCATCGCCAAGTACGCTCGTGCCGAGGGGTTCTCCTATCGCTACCACGAGCTCGGCTTCGACACCCTCTACGACGCCCACAGCCGCAGCGTGCTGCGGGGCGCCGCGATCGACAACATCATCGAAGAATTCGAGTCCTCCTGGTGGACGGACCTCAAGCTCGCCTTCACCCTCGGCGCTACCGCCTCCGCGGCGGACGGCATCGACGCCTACCTCGAGGAACTGCTGGAGGAGGACGCGCCCCCGCAGGCTCGACGCCGGGCCCGCTTCACCCTCGAGATGCTGCTCTCCGGCATTGGCGCCCCCCTTGACCGTCTCTCCTTCGAGCAGCTCTTGACCGGAGATCAAGAGGATCTTGCCGGCGGCGACCAGGTGATCCAGGGCGGCTACGGCCAGCTCGTGCAGCGCCTCGCCTCGGACCTCGATGTACGCCTCGGAACCCCCATCGCAAGGATCGAGCACGACGACCGAGGCGTGCGCCTCACCAGCGCACAGGGTGAGGTCTTCAATGCCACCCACGCCCTGATCACCGTTCCCCTGGGTGTCCTGAAGGCAGACTCCATCGCCTTCTCGCCGGCACTGCCAGAAGCCAAGCGCGAAGCCATACAGCGCCTCGGCTACGGCTTCTTCGAAAAGGTCGTTCTGGTCTTCGATCGCCCCCATTGGCGATCGACCTTCGGCGACAACCTTCTCTACCTCGCCGGCACCGGCAGCGAGCGCCGCTTCCCCTACTTTCTCGACATGAGCGAGCACAGCGGGGCTCCCACTCTCGTCTGCCTCTACTCCGGCGCCTTTGCCGAACACGCCCAGCGCACCCAGAGCGAGAGCCAGCTCATCGACGCCACCCTCTCCGTGCTGCGACAGGTCCACGGCGACCGGCTCCCCGATCCCGTCGCCGCCCACGCCACCGGCTGGGCCGGCGATCCCTTCAGCCTCGGCTCCTACAGCTACCCTGCCCTCGGCTCTAGCAGCGACGACTATCGCACCCTCGCCCAGCCCGTCGGTCGGCTCCGCTTCGCTGGCGAAGCCACCACCGCCCGCTGGCCCCAAACCGTCCACGGGGCCTTCCACTCGGGCCTGCGAGAAGCGGAGAGCCTGGGGGCTGACCCCGATCTCCTCACCTCATAGCGGGCACAACTCTGCAAGCGGCACCCGAGCAATAGGCCCTCAACAGGCCCCGCGCCAGAGTAGATCCGCTAGGAACGATTACTGGGGGCGCATCGGCAAGGAAAGCCCTAAGCTCTACCTCCCCAAAAACATCTCCCAAGAACATCTCCTCAACGAGGCGTCTACCGTTACGCCAAACTGGCTAGCGCTACCCTTTTGCCTGTAATTCTCAATGCTATTCTCATTCTCGACCCTAAGAATTTTTCCATCTCTGCCATACCCTGGTGCCCCGGCCGGCCGGGATCGTCGGCACTCCAAAACGGCCGCTAGCTCCGGGTGTTCAGGAGCCTCCAACTCACTCTTATGGACGCCTCCCTTCCTCAGACTCTCGGTCCCTATCGAATCGAGGCCGAGCTCGGACGCGGCGGAATGGGCGAAGTCTTTGGTGCCTTTGATCCTCGGCTCGATCGAAGAGTCGCTCTGAAGCGAATTCGATCCTCCTCCGACAGTCTCGATTCGAAGGCCCGCGAGAGATTTCTCCGAGAAGCTCAGGCGGTCGCCCAGCTGAGCCATCCCTCCATCGTGCAGGTTCACGATCTCCTGGAGCAGGACGATGAGATCTGGCTGGTAATGGAGCTGGTGGAAGGAGCCAATCTGAGCCAGAGGCTGCGCCAGGGGCCATTGCCGATCCCCGAGGTCCTGCAGCTGGGCCGAGAGATTGCCGCTGGCCTGGATCACGCCCACCGCCAGGGCATCATCCACCGGGATCTCAAGGGGGAGAACGTGATGGTGACGCCGGAGGGTCACGCAAAGATCCTCGACTTCGGCATCGCCAAGCGCCTTCCTTCCGGCGGTGCAGAGAACCCCGCTACTCCCCTCACCGCCGACGGCACGGTGGTCGGAACACATCACGCTATGTCGCCGGAGCAGGCGCGGGGTCTCGAGATCGACCATCGTTCGGATCTTTTCTCTCTCGGCGTGCTGCTCTACGAGATGACCAGCGCCCGGGCTCCCTTCCTCGGCGCCACCCCTCTCGACACCCTCCACCGCATCTGCACTCATCAACCACGGCCTCTCCAAGGCGTCGTGGCGGAGATTCCCGAGGCGCTGGATCAGCTGGTCGGCCAGCTGCTGCAGAAAGAGCCCGCTCGACGCACTCCGAGCGCCGCCGAGGCGTCGGCCCGACTGAGCTCCGCGGCATCCGCCGGCGACCTGCGCGGGGACGCCTCCCGGCGGCCCCCGGCAGAGCCAGCCCAGCCGACCCTTCCCGACTCGCCTCACTTCGCCCTCGCCCGGGAGGTCCATCCATCCACCGAGACTCAAGAGAGCCCCCGCCCTCTTCGCGGCGGGGCCTGGCGATGGCTCCTCCTTGGCTCCGCTGGAGCAGCCTTCGTCTTCCTCCTGACCCTGCTCCTCAATCCTCCCTGGCTACCCTCCGGGCTTCAGCGCTGGACCTCAGCGCAGGATCCAAACTCGGAGCAGCACTCCGGGCAGCATTCTGGAAAGGCGGCTGCCGAAGAATCCGCTCTGGTCGCCAACAGCCCACCCCCCGAAACAAATCCCTTCGATCCAGCAGAGCTATCCGAGCTCTCCATGGCGGAGCTCCATCAGCGAGGGCAACAACACCTAGCCGCCTTCTACCGCCCTGACGACCTCGCCGCCGCCATCGCTCACTTCGATCAGATCCTCGAGCGGGAGCCGACCTCCTCCGCCGCCTATGCCGGCCTCTCCCGTGCCTTCTGGCACCGCTTCCGGGTCGAAAACACCGATTCCACCTGGCTGCAGCGAGCGGTGAGCCACGGGCAGCGGGCGGTGGAGCTAGACCCCTACCTCACCCAGGGGAGAGTCTCCCTCGCGCTAGCGCAGATCTACTCCGGCCGGCTGGAGGAGGCCGAGGAACAAATCGCCCAGGCGGATCGCCTCGACCCTGGCCACGCCGACGTCTACCGCGCCCGCGGCGAGCTCGAGAGCGCCCGGGACCAGCTCGAGGCCTCCATCGCTACCCTGGGAGAAGCGGTGGAGCTGCGCCCCGAGGACTTCGAGCTTCATGACGTGCTCGGCGTCGTGCTGTGGCGTCAGGGGGATCTGGAAGCCGCCGCCGAGGTCTTCCAGCGGGCCATCCAGCTGGCTCCCGACTGTGTCCCCACCTACCGCAATCTCGCCGGCGTCTACCACTTTCTCAACCAGCCCGCGGAGGCCTCCCGCTGGATGCAAAAAGCCCTGGCCATCCGCCCCGACCCCACCCTCTACGGCAGTCTCGGAGTGCTCTATTTCGACCAGGGCCTCTACCGAGAATCCGCCGAGGCCTTCGAAGCCGCCATCGACTTTCCCAACGGCGGCAACGACTATCGAATCTGGGCCAACCTCGCCGACGCCTACCGCTGGGCTCCAGGACGCAAAGACCAGGCCAATGGCGCCTATAAGCGCGCCATCGACCTATTGAAGAACAAGGGCATTGCGGACGCTGAAGAGCGCAGTCGCCTCGCCCTGATGCTGGCGAAGAGGGGCGATCGAGAACAGGCCCTCGCAGAGCTCGGCGCCTTCTCGGAGGTCGAGGTGCAAGGGCCTTCGATCTCCTACCGACTCGCCGTCGCTTGGGAAATCCTCGGGAAGCGCCAGCAGGCTCTCGATCAGCTCGAGAAGGCCCTCCAACAAGGTTTGCCCAGGGATATACCTCAGAAGGACCCGGAGCTCTTGGCGCTGCGGTCCGACGCCAGCTATCACCATACGGTCTCTACGCCTTCCCCCGAGTGACTCGGCACCCAAGAACCAGAATGCCCCCCGCCCCCCCGATCTATCGAGGGTGGCCCCTACGCCGGAGAGACGATCCACTCCGGATCAGTACTGTAATTGCGGGCCATATTGTCGACCTTCGCCATCACTGAATACGTGGCGGCATAGCGTCCTGGGTATTTGATGTTCAGGTAGTTCTGGCCTCCGAACTGGGCTTGGTAGGCGCAGATCGGCGTGCCGAAATAAAGGCTTTCATAACCATCAAGAGGGATAAAGTCCATCGTATGAGTGTGATCTTCGAAGGGGCTATGGGTCGTTTGGTTCACTGAAGCCCGATAAAAATTCGCCGTAAAGGAAGACAGTGACACCTGAGAGATGGATTCACAATCCAGAATAGGGTCCGTACCGTAGGAAGGTTCATCCCCGAAGACACTCGCGATATCAAAAACCAGAACATTAAAGCTCACGGCATCACCTTCAATGAGGTGGAAGTAATACTCTTTATTGGATCCGGTCGAGATTCCATGAGCCATGGGAAAGAACTGCCTTGTTCCTTTGTGAACGAGCGCAGCTTTTTTGTCCAGGAGTAGGTCGATTTCATAAAGGGTAGATGATGCAGATTGAGCCATCGCGCTGTCCTCCTCGAGAGTGAATCGATAATCACCCGGAGCCATCCGCTCGGCCAGTAGCCACCTTCGATACCTCCGGTCATCGAGATGCTCGGTAGAGCGAGCAACTCGCGCCTTATTTAAGACTTATCCAGAAACATTGAATTCGCTACACCACGATATAATCAGATCTTAGAATTTCCAATAGCAGCCACTCGGAGCTGACTTCTTCGAGAAGCCCTACACCGTCGAGAAACGCAAGAGCGCGTCCTACGCGCAGCGAGCCTATTGGCGCGAACCCTTGTTGCTTGAGGACCGCTTCCTTGGCACCGGACCCGAAACCTATCCAAGATCTCAACGCCGCGACCGAAAGCGCTACCGGAAGCTCCCTCTCCGCGACTCAATCTCTGCTGCCGGCGCTCACGATCCTCGCCCACCCAGACCCTCGCCGTACCGGTGAGCGTTCTCTGCTTCCCATTCCCGCGGAGAGATCTCAGCCATCTGTCCTTTCTCGACTGGAGCCGCTCTTCGCCCAGCCCGGAGTGGCTCAAAACCAGCCTCTCACTACTCCCTACCTCAGTCGCTCACCCCTTCACCTCTACTTCGAATCGGAATCTACCCAGGCTCTTTCTCTGCGTCTCGATCAGAGCCAGACCTCCACAAAGGTTGCCCTCGAGGGACAAAGGCTCGGTGAGCCTATCGTTGAGATCCCCGCCGCGGATCTACAGCGAGGCGTCGTCCTCAGTCTGTCTCATCGCATCGTCCTGATGCTGCATCTGGCGGACCCCTTAGCCCCTCGCGACCTCCCCTCCTTTGGCTTGATCGGCGATAGCGATTCGATGCTCGCCGTCCGGGGAGAGATCCAGCAGCTGGCGCCGCTCTCTCATTCCGTGTTGATTCGGGGCGAGACCGGCACCGGCAAGGAGCTCGTCGCCAAAGCCCTTCATCGTGCGAGCCCTCGCTCCGCCAAGCCCTGGGTCGCCCTCAACATGGCGGCGATCCCCCCCACCCTCGCCGCCGCGGAGCTCTTCGGCAGCGTCAAGGGCGCCTTCACCGGCGCCACCCAGAATCGCCGAGGAGCCTTCCAGCAGGCGCACCAGGGAACCCTCTTTCTCGACGAGATCGGCGAAGCGCCGGAGGAGATCCAGGCGCTGCTGCTACGGACCCTGGAGACCGGAATGATTCAGCCGGTGGGCTCGGATCGAAGCGTCTCCGTCGATGTTCGACTGATCACGGCGACGGACCTGGACCTCGAATCCGCCATTCCCGAAGGCCGCTTCCGGGCTCCCCTGCTGCATCGCATCGCGAGCCACGAAGTTCATCTCCCAGCCCTCAGGCAGCGGAGAGAAGACCTCGGCCGACTCTTCCTCTTCTTTCTCCAAGAAGAGCTTGTCGATCTTCACGGCTCGAAGACTCTCAGCCCAGACCTCGACTCCTGGCCTCTGGCGGAAATCCTTGGCGAGCTCGCTCTGCGCCCGTGGCCCGGCAACGTTCGCCAGCTGCGGAATGCAGCCCGTCGCCTCGCGGTCCTCGGGCCCAAGGCCCCGCAGGCTCAGCTCGCTCGCTGGTTCCACTCCGTCGGACAAGACACGATCCAGGCGATCGCTGGCGCAGGCTCATCGAAGGAAGCACAACGCGATCCGCCGGAAGGCACGAATCAAGCTCCACCATCACCCTCTCAGCCTCGCGACATCTCCGATTCTCACTTGATGAATGTGCTTCGATCCTGCGCCTACCGGGTTCAGGACGCAGCACGGAAATTAGGCATCTCGCGCGGTGCGGTCTATCAGCTCATCGACCGTCATCCAGATCTGCGCAAGGCCTCGGATCTCAGCCGCGAAATGATTGCCGAAGCTCTCGATGTGTGCGAGAGCGACCTCGACGCGATGGTCGAATACTTGAGGGTCTCAGCACCGGCTCTGCGGCGCCAAATGAAGCAGCTAGGCTTCGATTGAGACCTCCTCCTGGCTGATCAAAAAAGCCTCTGATTTCCTAGTCCGCCGCGTCTCTCAATCCGCCGCGCTGATTCCAGCGCCCAGCCCTACTCCGCTGGCCCATCAAGGCCAGAGGGTTAGGGCTGGGCGGTTTTCGATGCAGGGTCTGCGAATTTTCACCTATCCCGCAGCTTGATCGAATTCGTCTACGACGATGACGAAATCCTGGTTATTGAACACCGACAGATACCGAGACGTCCCGTGCTCCCAGGTGTCGTCCACCTTATGGACCCAGGCCTGCGGAATCAAAACGACGTCGCCGGCCACCAGGCGATAACTCTCCGCAAAGCGGGGCTGGTCTCCTCCAGGGATCGCTGAGCCCAAGAGATGCACCGTGATCTCTCCCTCCAAGAGGAGCAGGAACTCGTCGTTCGCGGTGTGGTGGTGATGGGGACTAGTACCTTCCAGGACGCTCCACCCGAAGAAGACTAAGGGGTCTCGGTAACCTTCGGGCTTATCGAGGTTTGGTGCGAGGTGGTTCCCTCGGCGGAAGAAGGCCGGCGCCTTCTCCCCCAGCACGTTGCGATAGAACAAGGTTGGCGAGTAATTGGGGTGACTCATGATTCATGACTCCTTTGCAGTGCATTGATCGAAGTTCATCGGAATTTTTCCCCATGAAAGCCGATCAGATTTGTGATACATCACCCTGATTCAGCACTAAACATGCCAACCCCACGCCTCGATTCGGAGATGCTCTGCCGCGCAGCTTCTCCGCTCAATTCGGTAGCCTAATAAACCCTTGCTCCAAGGTGCACCAGCCAAGCTTTCGAGCTTGTAGCGTGGGGCGGCTATCAAAACCAAGGGCAATCGATTCTGACGTCAGCCTGACGTCAGAAAACATCGAAGTATCACGCCCAACATAGCCAAGAAGGCCTCAACGATGTTGTTGCGCAAGGTTTCGCAACAGATATCAGCCAATTGCGAACTGGCACCAACCTTGCTAATTCACTGAGCCAGTCTCGAAACCACGCCCGGCAAAATGATCGATCGAGCCGACCAAAAGAATCCACAATTCCCGACCTAGGGAAGACCACTTTTCTAAAGGAAACGCCATGTCAAAACTAGCTCCATACGACACCTATAAATATGACTTCATCAACGCGCGAGGCATCCTGACCCGCGAAAACGTTGAGAGCATCATCAATGAAGCTGGCTATCACGCCAACAACTACACCATCACCGAGCGCTCGACTGACAAGGGTTTCCTGGCCGAGGGGAGCCCAGTAATGGCCCTAACCTCTCTTCGCAACGCCGCCAAGCGGCTGAAGATCGCGGTGGAGATCACCTCACCCAATGACTACGGTGACGGCGACAGGACCCCCTATCCCCCCGACGGCAACCTCGCCGATGAGTACACCATTTACCTACAGAACGAGTCGGAGTCGACCCAGGTGTTCTGGTTCTTCCTTGAGCGTCCCGAAGAGCTCATCTCTGACCCCCTGGTGTACGCGAACTCCGACATCCACCTCGCCGTCTCGCCCCATTCTCCTTCCGTCGACACCTTCACCGTTCCCGTGCAGTACCTTGTCGGTGCCGGAGCCGGCAACAACGCCGTCGGCCTCGATGTGAGAATCGACTCGACGATCATCGAGAAAGCTCACCTTGGAGAAGAGTTCTCCGCGGTCTACGCCGATGTGCCGCCGAACCAGGGCCCAACGTTGAGCCGCACCGGGACCGGTGCGGGGGAGAACAGCCTCTCCATCAGCTCAAATCCCTTCGATCAGGCGAATAACGAGGCCAACGGCTGGTACAGCAATATGTCCTTCGGCATCCAGACCGCCCAGGGCTTCGCGGGCATGACCTGGTCTCCGAATCCCAACCAGCGGCGGACCCTCACCCCGACCCTGACCTTCTACGTCGCCGTGGGCGAATTCGGCCAGAACAGGCTCGCCTCCTGGACGACGGTCTCCATCGACAGCGCCGAGCTGGTGGTGCCGCGAGACTTCGCTCAGCGGAAGGCGACCGTCACCTACACCTCTCGGGGTCAGTGGGTCGTCACCCCGGGAGCTCCCAGCCTGGCGGATTCTATCGGCGGCTCCGCCGGCGGATCCCTCGGCAACCTGATCGAGTCTCAGCGTTTGCTGGCCCAGGCTCAATCGAATTTGCTCTCTCTCTCGACAGGCTACGCCGAGAGGCAAGACTGATCACTAAGACACCAGGCGCGTTCCGGCTCGCTCTTTCAAGAGCCCAGCACCGCCTGGTGTCTCCCTTTCCCTACCCCGTCAAATTCAGCTCTTGCTCCCTACCCATGGCTGCCGAGTATCAAATCTTTCTGGTCAACGAGTCCGTCCGTCCGCAGGTGTTCTCGTGCTTCCTCCAGCCGCCGGCGGAGCTGCTCGGTGACGTGGAGGTCTACGCCAACTCCGGAGTCTCGCTCCTGGTGGAGCCAAACTCTCCATCGATGGATGCTTTCACCCTCTACGATCAATATTTGCTCGGAGCCGGAAGTAGCCGCGCCGCCGTCGAGCCCCGAGCGATCCTTCGTTCCACCATCGAGCTTCCGGCCTCCCTACGCAATCGATTCCTTGCCACCTTCGCCGAGATACCTCCACCCCAAAACCCTCTCCTCGACCTTCTCGGGAATGGAGCCGGAAGCCAGCGGATCCGGGTTCGAACCAACGCCTACGATCAGGAAGAGAACCACGCCCACGGGTGGTTTGAGCATCTCTCCTTCGGCATCTCAACTCACCAGGGGTTCTCCGGCGTAACTTGGTCTCCAACCCCCCGAGAGCGTTGGACCTTCACCCCTTCCCCAGCAGTTCATCTCGTCGCCGGGGACCTGCTGCCTAACCAGCTGATCCCCTGGCAGGAGATCGCCGGCAACAGCGGCGTTGTCAGCATCCCCGATTCCTTTTCGCTGCGAAAAGCTACAGCGACCTATTCCTCCCGTGGACTATGGGAGATCTCCCCCGGGGCTCCCCGCAGCGGCCAGGACATTCTTTAAGGCAACGGTTTCGCAGCTCACACTCCTCTGAAGAGCGAATAATTGAATTGCTGCCAACCATGAACACTCGCCCTGCCACACCTCCCAGGCTCCTCAAGAGCGCAGAGATACACTTCCTCCTGCAGATCAGCCCCGGAGAATCACTACCCTGAGGAGGAAGACACGAACATGTTCCAGCTTGACGATACGAAGACACCCACCATGCCTCTGGAAGAAGCCCTTGCCCGCGGGCAACAGGAGGGCCTGGACCAAGAGGTCTTCGAGGTCTTCGCGTTTGCGGCTCAGGAAGAAGCGGCCAAGCTCCCCAATCCCCGGGGAAGCAAAAAAGCTCGGACGGATAAATTCGACGCGAGATTGGTCGAGCTCTGCAACAAGGTAGGGGACCCGATCCCCGTTCGCTTTCGGCTGGTGGCCGACCAGGACGTTCGGGGAAACGAAAAATGGTACTTCCGTTCCAGCAGCCTGAGGCTGCATTACAAGGGGACCGGAAGCGATGGGAACCGCTATCTGGCCCGGGTGTTCAAGGATCACTAGAGAGACAGCGAGTCGGAGTCCTCTACCTGCTCTACTGGTGAGCTAATCCTCAGCTCTGCTCGATCCCTAGCTCTTGGAGCCGGCTCCGTAAGCCCTGAGGCGACACTCTCAACTCCTGAGCCATCGCCGCCAGGTCTCCCTGATGGCGCTCTAGGCTCTGCTCTAGCTCTTCCCGCTCGAGATCCGTCGCTCTTCGAATGGTCTCGCTGCGATCGATCAGCGCGTAGAGCGAGGTGCGGGCGATATTGAGATGTTGCGCCGTCGGCTTGAGCTTCCAGCCGTTCACCCGAAGCGCCTCCAGGAGCTCTTCGTCGGAGATCACCTTCGGCGGCCGATGGAGCTTGATCGGCCCCGAGACCGGCTCCGCTACTGGCTCCGGAGAAGGCAAGGATGCCCCCCCTGGCGCCGGCACTGGCGTCTCTGCAGAACTCTGAGGACGCAGCAGTTCTCCCAGCTCTCGCATCGTCTGTTCGCCACCCGCGGCCCCTTTGACCGCTAGCCAGCTGGCCACGTTCCGCAGCTGCCGCACATTCCCCGGCCACTCAAAGCCCACCAGTCGCGAGACCAGCGCGGAGGATGGCCAGGGTCTCCCGTCCGGCGAAACCCGAACAGTCTGTTGGCCTTGGTCCTGCCCTAGAAAGTGGAAGAAGAGCCGCGCGATGTCCTCGCGGCGCTCTCGCAGTGGCGGCACCTTCAGGGTATAGCCGGCCAGGCGATGCAATAGCGCGGGGCGAAAGCGGTTCGCCGCCATCGCCGCCTCGAGATCACTGTCGGTGGCGGCAACAACTCGGGCGTCAAAAGGCAGAGGCTCCACGCTGCCCACCGGAGTGATCTCTCGGGACTCCAGCGCCCGCAACAGCAGCACCTGAATCTCCAGCGGCGCTTCCCCGATCTCGTCGAGAAAGATCGTTCCCCGCTGAGCCTTCTGGAAAAAGCCGATCTTCCGGCGATCGGCCCCGGTAAAGGCCCCCTTCGATGTCCCGAAGAGCTCCGCCGCGGCGAGGGTCGGCGGCAGCGCCGCAAGGCTCACCGCAACGAAAGGCCCCTTCCGTCCGCTCTCGTTGTGCAGCGCCCGGGCGACGAGTTCTTTTCCAGTGCCCGTCTCCCCGCGCAACAGAACGGGTAAATCGAGCCCCGCAATGGCGCGAATCTCCTGGCGCAATCGCGCGATGCCATGGTGCTGCCCGACCAAGCCCATCGACCCGCCCAAGCCTACCGGGGAGTCGGCCTTCACTGCGACGTTGGGAACCATGTGGAGCAACAGGCTGATCCGGTACCCGAGCTCCAAGACGACTCCAGCGGCCACATCCTCCAAGGAGAAAGAGCATTGAGCTGACGCTCTCTCTCCATCGACGACTACCGGAGTTCGAGTCGAGCCCAAATCGAGGGTCACAAAGCTCGGCCCCTCACCACCCCTAAGCCGAATCGGCGAGCGGCTGATGTGCGTCACCTCCAAAGGCCGGGCGATCTCGGAGCTCGGATTCCGAAAGAGAGGCTCGAGACGTGACAGCTTGACGGATCGGCCCGCGGCCAGAGCCGGGAGCGGCAGCAGGTCTCCCACCCGTCCCCAATCGGGGTGCCCGAGGATCGTCAACCCCGGCACCAGAGACTCTGCACCTTGGTTCGCGCCAATACCTCCCGTGACCTCAGTATCGAGATCGTCGAAATCGAGCGCGGAAGGCTGCGGCAGAGAAGACCGCTCTTGAGATGACGTAGGGACGTCCTTTCGTCGCCATGGGCCTCGGATTGGATTCATCGTCCTACCGAAGCCTTCTTCTTCTTCATTGGTGATCGCCTTTCAGTTTACCTCAGCCCCCTGAAGAGCCGGGGATTTTTGCCTTGGGCCCAAAAGCTAATTCGATGTCCGGTGTCGCGCCGTAGAGGGAACTAATAGGTACTGCAAAGTTGATACCGACGCTCTAGCCCCCATCTCTTCGATACTTCCTGGTCCCTACCCATGCTCGCGCTCCGTCATCCGGCCGATACACCAGTGTCGAGTGTCGCCTCTCTGCTAGCATTCCGCAGGCTCGCACTCCACAACTCACTCAATCCATCGAAACATCGTCTGCGATCGAGGTGGCAGCATCGTGCAGACTGAAGCCCGTCCCCAGGGCACGCCGGCAGTGGACCCCGCTCTTCTGCTGGAGCGCATCCAGGCGGGGGATTCCGAGGCCGAGGATCGGCTTGTGGAGCTCTTCCAGCGGGGCGTCCGGCTCCTCCTGCGGCGTCTCGTCGGCGACCCTGCGCTGGTCGACGACCTGGTGCAGGAAACCTTCGCCCTGGTGATCGCCAAGGCTCGGCGGGGAGAGATCCTGCAGCCGGATCGGCTCTCCGGCTTTGTTCGCAGCACCGCCCGGAACCTGCTGATCGCCGATCGACGCCGGGAAGCTCGCTACGTCAGCGTCGAGGACTCCGAGACCATGAGTCATTTAGCGCAACAAGCGCCAGTAAGACCGACCAGCAGTGAGCCAGAGCCCGCCCCCCTCGACCGCATGCTGCGGGAGGAAGAAGGGCGGCTGGTACGCCAGCTCCTCGACGAGCTGCGATTCGACCGCGACCGGGAGCTCTTGATCCGCTTCTACCTTACGGAGGACGAAAAGGAACGGCTGTGCTCTGACCTCAGCATCGCGCCAGAGCACTTCCGGCGGGTCCTCTTTCGCGCCCGACAGCGCCTGCGGGAGCTTTGGGAGCAGTGGGAGCGGCAGCAAGGAATGAAGAGGAGGGCCACGGGATGAGCCTAGATGATCAAACCATCGAAGAGGGCCAGTGGGTCGACCTCTACGTCGCCGGGAAGCTCTCGCCAGAAGACACCGCGAGGTTCGAGGAGTACTTCCTCACCCGCGACGATTTAATCGATCAGATCGAGGCCGCCGAGCGACTCCAGCGCGGGCTGCGCCAGGTGGCGGAGGAAGAAGTCACCCGAGCGACCCTCCAGGCGAGCGTCGAAGCGGCTCAGCAGCGCTCCTGGCGCCGCCGCGCCGGGATCCTCGCCTTCGTCGCCGTCGTCGCCACGGGCCTGCTCTTCTTGTGGAATCAGCGGCAGGTCCAGCAGCTCTCCGAAGAGCTGAGGATCGCCCAGGTCGAGCTCGAGGAGGTGCGCAACGCCACTCCGCCGCAGATCACCGAGCTCCAGGCACAGCTAGACCAAGCGCGGCGGGAGCTAGAAACTGAACGGGAAGCCTGGTCCCTCGAGCTGGACTCAGCGAAGGGGCGAGCGGAACAGATCGCAGCCCAGCTAGCCATAGCCCAGGCGCCGAGGATCATCTCCCAGATCATCTCGCTGAGCCCGCTCCGGGCCGGCAACGGGGAAGAGCCCGCCACCGTCGTGCAGCGGCCTGAGGAAGGTCAGTCCTTAGTGCTCGCCCTCGACACTCGCGGAGCGCCGGGATCTCGCTATCGCGGCACCGTGCAGCGAGGTGACACCGTAGTGTGGCAGGCCAGCGACCTCGAAGCGGACGCCTACGGGAGCGTGACCCTCTCCTTCTCGTCAGACAGCCTGCAAGCAGGAATCTACTCGATCTCGCTCAAGCCATTGGATTCTGCAGGAGGAGACGAGGCGGTGGTGTATCGACTCCGGCTCGAGGATCGGTGAGCTTTGTCGAAGCAGCTCCGTCTTTCGTAAGACCTTCTCTACGCCTCCTAGCGTCCGCCGCCTCAAAGCGTCTATCCAGCACAGCAGCTAGGCTGCTCAGCTAACGAAAGCATCTATCCGTCAACTTGCGGTGGAGACCTGACTCCCCCATGAGATGAGAGGGAGGCAGCGTAGGAAAGCGGAATCAACTCCCTGGAGGCAGCTGGATGTTCTCCGCAGCAAAGACCCCCGGCCGCTGAGTAGGGTCATCATCATCGCAGTCCTCATCGGCCAGGCTCGAGGGATCCACTAGAAGGCCTCCGACGACAAGTCCTTCAGTTTCCACCCATACGAAAATCCACTTCTTCTTCCCATCACTCATCCTACATTTCTCATGCCACATTACGGACCAAACTCTCACTCCTCCGGCAGTGAGCACCTCCAAGATCGGGTCATACACTTTATTCTCCCCCTTCCTCAGAGCGGAAGCCCCCGACGTATCACGTATATCAAAACATTCAACAGTGGCATTATCACCAGCATACTTCAGCACAACCTTATAGCCAGGCAATATCGGCTTCAATCTTGTGCCTCCAAAGTTGTTAATCTTGAATACTTTCTCTTCAAACCCCTGACCCTCGCGCCCAACAAGGCGCTTACCTGAAGGCTCCTCACACGGCCCCGTGCCATCCCTTCGCTTCCCTCCGAAGAGAACGGGCAACGCCCCCTCTCTTTCAAAATCGCCAATGGCGTATGGCGGCCTAGGCCTCTGCATATCTAGAAAGGGATTTATTACCACGACTTCATACTCCAGGGATTTACCGCCCGCCCTTGAAGCATCCTCAGACATGCCTAAATAAATACAGTCGGCCCCATTCACGCAATGCACCCTGAGCCTCGCCGTACAATCCTGATAAATAAACAACTTATCCTTTGGAAGGAAATCAAAACTCTGATCAACTGGATTAAAATCTGGAGGGAATTTAGAACAGAAACCACCATTGACATCTTCCATCTCCATCATGAACTCCTTCTTGCTAATTAGGGTATTCCAAACGCTTAGACCGCTGATTCGCTCACAGTCCCTCCTACCTGTATGGCAGCCGTCACAGGAGCGACTCCCTACTTGGACCTTCGAACGGATTCGACGATAAGTCGAGCCCCCAGGAACCACTGAGACACTCGCAGCCAGCTCATCGTAGATCCGGAGCCAGCCAATCACCCGATAGTGAAGACGCCGTCCAATAATAGAACGATCGCCACCGGCGGCCCCCGAATTACTCTAGCTGTACATGACATGGTGCCGCGACAGGCTCCATTCCGTCGTTGAGCAATGTACGGTAGAAGATCGACACAGAGTGTGCGGTTGTCCCCGGCTGAGATCTACTCGATCTCGCTCAAGCTGTTGGCTTCAGCAGTAAGAGACGAGGCGGTCGTCTATCGGCTTCGACTCCAGGAGAGATGAGCTTCGTCGAACCAGTTCCGTCTTTCGTAAAACCTTCTCCTCGACCCCTAGTGTCTGCCGCCCGACGGCGCCGCCGCCAGCGCAGCAGCTATGCCCTCAGTTCACTGAAAGCATCTATCCGTCAGCTTGCAGTAAAGACCTGACTCCACCACGAGAAGAGAGTAGAGGGACGCAGCATAGGAAAGCGGCATTACCTCTCGGGAGGCGACTGGATATTCTCAGCAGCAAAGACACCGGCTCTCTGCTCTATGGAAATATCGTGGTTCGGCGGCTCGAGGATTCCGGTCATCATAGCTCCAACAAAGACCATCAAAAAGCGGCGTAAAGGAAAGCCATCAGCCTCTATCCAATAAATACTATAGATAGAAAGACCTTCAATTTCGTCATAGATCACGGTAGGTACCGAAAAGGCCCCTGGCAGCCTCTCTCCTCGGGCATTGAGAAGCTGAAACTTAGACAAGGTTCCCAAAGTGAAGGTCAGCGCAACTCGGTAGCAAACGACGAAGGGATCCTGGTTTTCTCCAAATCCAAAAATCCTGAAGTTGACGCTTCCGTCGCTCCCTTTGCCAATATCAGGGCATACGGTGGGCGTTTTCGGCTGCACTTCTTGATCGATTCGCTCCCCACCGAAGAGGAATGGAGCCTCTCCCTTCCTCGCCAACACCCCAACAACGTAGGGTGGTCGCGGCCTTTGGCCCGCGAAAAAAGGGTGGGGGTTCAGAATGACTACGCGATCTCCACTCCAGCAATGAGTGCCCTTCCAGAGGTACCTTCGAGCCCCGGCGATGCCGCGTAACCCGAAGCGCCGTCTCTTATACCTGAATACCTGCTTATCACGACGGTAATCGAAGAATTCCCCACCGTCATCATCGTCCAACGGATACTTGAATCGGAACGTGAAGCAAGGTCGATTCAAAGTTCTTCCTCCTAGAGAACCGTACTTGGGCTCCCTCTTTCAGCTACTGGACCCAGAGTAGCCTTCCGAAGCCGCATCGCACGACTATCCATCGGTCGATTCATTCTCCGCGGCAAAGACACCAATGCGCTGTTGAGGCTCAATACCGTCGGGGTCATTGAACGGAGCGGTACCTGAGCCCGGGACCAAGGTGCCCATCAAACGCCCATTCACCTGAATCACCAGGAACTGCCAGCTGGCACCACCGTCCGCTTCTTGCCAAGAGATCTGCCAAACACCCTGACCATTCGGACCTCGGTAGGCCTCGATAGGATCCCCTACGACACCGTAGGCGCCTCGCAGAACCGACTCATCCTGGTAATTCACGATGTCGAAGCGAGTAATCCTCTCGTCCTCGAGATCCAGGATAATCCTGAATCCCGGCTCGACGGGCTCGATTGGATCTCCAAAGCCTGAAATCAAAAGCCTCATCGTCGTTGGCCCAGCGCCTGTAGGACTAGGAGGCGTCTGCGGACGATTCAGCAGCTCGATGGTCTGGTGCTCTTCGGCGCTTGGAGTCCATCCTGGATTCAACCGCTTGCCGGCAAAAGTTACCGCCGCTCCATCATCTTTTGAAAAGCAGCCGACGATATAAGGTGGCCGGGGTGGGTCGCTGGAGAGATAGGGATTGAGTACCAAGACCTCGAAGCTCGACGGGGTTGAGCCAGAGCCCTCATAGGATCCCTTCAAAACATAGATCGACGTATTGTCGAACTCTGGCCCAGCAGCCAAGGCGGTCGCCGTCGGAGAAGCTTCCTGAAGATCAGCAAAGGCTTCTTCGTACCAAAAGACCCTATCGGTTCGAAAGAAATCAAAGGTGTCATTGGTCGAGGTGAAGCCTTTTGGGGTAAAGGCGTAGAAGAATCGGCTCCAATGTGTATCTGCTGTCATCTTGACCTCCACGTCTCTGCGATTTATTCGATGATAGGTGAATCTCTTTTGAGCAACGCATGGCGCACATCAGGAAGAGTGGTCCGTCTTCGAAAGATGTCTTGATAAAAACCAAAGCGGCGCCCTATCTCGGATGACGCCAGCTCGAAAACCCTCACCATAAGTAGCTCAACACCTACTTCTCTTCACAACCACATGGGGGGTCCCCAAGATTGTTTTCCGCAGCAAAAATACCAGGCCTCTGGAGGTAGTCAGGGTCGCCGCTTGCTTGATTTCGGCGGTGACGAATCAAAATACCTATAAGCCCAACCAGATCACTGATCAACAGGAAGCTCCATCTCCTCCCCATATGATTACAAGTGCCATTATCGCTGCTACCACATCCCTCAACCCAACCAATTCTCCAAACAGTCAACGCCCCTGGCGTTTCATGGAAGACCTCCGGCCTCTCCACAGAGCCCCCGCTCTGCCACAGTAGAGACTCTCCGCATTCATCCTGAATGTCGAACGACGATAGGCGGTCATCACTATGCCCGACCACCAGTTGCCTACCTCTTCTTAGCGGATCCGTATCCCGCAAACCAAAACCGGACATACTGAAGCGGCTTTCCGAGCTTGACGGGTCCATCCCCATCCATCCCACAGCTGGGTTCTCCGCCGTCCCCGCCTTAATGTCAGAGTGGTTATTCTGGGCACTACACGCATGAAAACCTCCAAATAACATCGGTGACTCCCCCTCTTTAGCAAGAAGCCCAACTATGAATGGTACTCGCACCTCGATAGACCCAGGCATTGGATTCAGGATCACTACTCTGTAGCTAGGAACCTGGAGTTGGGGGTTCGAATCATTAGAGTATGTACCCCAAAAAAGGAACTCCTCTCCATCAATAGTCTTCACCTCCAGATCTACTTCAGTCCCTTGATAAAGAAATTTTCTATCGCGTTTAAGAAAGTCAAAGCGGTTGCAGTCCTGCGGATTAAAGTCTGAAGGAAATGCAGCCACATAGCCATCAAAATGCTCATCCACTAATGATCCCATAGGAACTCCTTTTCATTTGACTAGGACTTGGAAGATCGAATACCGGTATGTCTGCTTCAAGACCTCCAGCAGAATGAACTAAAAATCACAAAACTCATCGAATAAGGCGATAAAGCGCACGCTCAGAAAGTTCACCCGGATTCACCTCCTCCGTTGTGATTTTCAGCGGCGAAGACTCCTGGCCGCTGAAATGGTTGACCACCTTGACCAATCCGAAACACAAGGGAGCCGATCACATTATTCATCCACCGCGCATAGATGTAGGACCAGAGCTTAGGCCCTGTTTCAGTTGGTTCATCCCAATCAACTCGCCAAATCGTGACACCACCAGGCCCTTCATGGAGATATTCTGGGCTTTTAACCGTTCCTGAAAGCCCGGTATCGTTCGCAGTCAAAATATCGAACTCGCGACCACCCGGCATCTGTGGGGAGATGACCACCCTATTCTCTTTCTTTAGCGGCTCATGTTCCTGTAATGCAAACTCCCTCATTTGATAAGACCCTTCTGGATCCTTGCTGGCTCCCGACTCACCTCTCTTTCGCGTACGGGAACAACCACTCTCCCCTTCTTTCACTAAACATCCGCCGAAAATAACGGGAGCTTCACTCCCCCATTGAAAAATCCCCACAACAAATACAGGGGACTCCTCACCTCCCTCAGAGTCGATCAATAGGACTTCAAACTCCGCTCCACCTTTCGCTGACTGCCATACATACCCGCCTCCTGCCTGAACGCTCTGGCACGTAACACCACGGTACTGTTCAAGCGCAAACTCTCGCTTCTGCTCCCCCGTCTCCGCGTCCACCTCTACCTTGTATTCAAAGCCACCAATCAGGTGACTATATTCTTCTGAAACGCTAAACGCGAGTGCATAACTATGGTCATTACTAGAACGCGCTTCATTCACCTCAAAATCCCCACTGACTCTGATTTGCTAGATTTCGCGGGCACTTCCGTCTCTCCAACAAAGCATGCCTATTAGCCCGTAGGCATCTAGACGCTAAGCAGCATTTATGCCCAAAGCGATAAAATAAGTACCTCGAAAGATTCAGGCGACTTCTCAGGGAGGGGCTACTGGGAACAACAGACTCTGTATATCGCCTGGAAGGTCAAAAACACCTCAGAGCCACCACCTTTACTTATTCACTCTCTACAGGACGCTCTCTTTGCAGGAGATGAACTGTGACCTAAAACCAGCGGTACCTCGCTGGATCTATGGATCAGAACCCACGATCTGATTCTCTGCTGCAAAGACTCCTGGCCGCTGACCAGAGCGGGGGTCTCCCTCGCTCACTCGTCCGTCATGCTCCTGCTTCCATTTCCGTACTAGTGCTCCTACCAAACGATGTCTCTCAGTACTATCTGGATAGTAAATCACAAGAAAAACCCATTCCAGGTCCTCTTCCTTTTCATACCAATCGATTCTCCAGGCTGAGACCCAGTCTATGGCTAGCTTAACCTCCTGAGGTTGACCTACCGTTCCGAAATCGCCCCGGAGCTGGCTACGCCAGTCATCCGTATCCACATCTGGAGAAGGGAATTTTTTCTTAATGTCAAAAGACTTAAGAACAGGACCCTTGTCAGACCTCAAACCTCTATCACCAAACGTGAATTCAACTTCAATTCGATTCCCTTCGACGACTGGAGGATCTGTCAAAAGACCGAACTCACCATCGATCGAATATAAGTTAGGATGCAATTCGCAAGGACGAGACCTCTGGCGGCCGAACTTGCGGTTTCGCTGCGAAAGCAAATGATCCAATTCACCTCCAAACAGAATGCGAGCATCATTCGCTCTTGCAATATCCAGAATGCCTACAATTGCAGGACTCCCGTCAAGAGAAAGCGCTCCTGACTTATCATCGAGAATTACGACCTTAAAACCAGCAGATTGATCAATAGTCGAAACCTTACCTCCCGGAACAAAGGCGCCTTGCATAAGGTAGCCCCCTCCACCATGCACCGGCTCACAAACCGCTTGCCCACTCTCATACAAAAACCTTGCACTATCTCCATCTCGTTGATACTCAAAACCGCTATACACCGAGGACGTATTAAAAAAACCAGGAAACGCAGCTCGAAACCTCTGGAGTGGCTTAGCATCATCCGGCAGCTTCTTATTACTCACTAGGCTCTCCTTTCGTCATTTATAGCAAGAACTACTTCGCTCGCCCATGGCTTTAAGGTCCTATTCCTCTGCTCGAGTCCGCAAGAAATGACCCAGCATGAGCTCGACAAAAGCCACACATTCAAGTAGCTAAGACGCCCCTTCAATCCGCCAGATGTCCCTCAAAGAGAAGTCATCGATTCCCACCGCCTGTGTGATTCTCTGCAGCAAAAACCCCTGCCCGCTGACCAACACCAAGACTACCGTTACCTGAGTAAGGCATCAAAACGCCACAGATACTGCTAGCAGGATGCTCACCATGGAGGCAACACACGAAGATGAAGGACCATTTCTCATCTTCACTTTCATCCCATCTAACACGCCACAATGAAGGCCCAACCTCATACCCCTCTATCTTCTCAGGCACATGCACTGCACCAGCACTCAACATATCGTTCCAATCCTCATCTACTATTCGAAACCTCTCAATTCTCGGAGAGTCTTCTCGCGACACAGTAAGCAGCACCCGATTCTTTGGCTTAATCGGATCTATCTCTTTTTCCGTAAAACAAGACTTTATATCATACCTCTTATCCGTCAAATCATCCGGAGACAGACTTAAACCCAATGATGCTGTAATGACAGGATCAACCCCTCGCAGCCCCCTAGACTTCAGACCCGCTTCCGCGCCAAAGCAATAAAACCAATAAGGCTTACCCTCAGCCTCTCTTTCCCCCAGAAGACCAACCAACGTCGAAGAACCACCTTCGCCGCCACTAGCCAGCACGCCAATATCAAACAACATAATCCAATAATGCTTAGCCCGCGCGAGGCCACCGACCACATTATCATAATGCCTACTCTGATACCCAGTATAGCAACTACCCTCAATCTGCTCACTCTCGATCTTAAAGCAATCAAAAGGCAACATACCCTTAACATAAACCTTACACTTCTCCTTGGAACCCTCCGTGTAAGGGCTATACCGAAACCTATCAAAAGGCATGTCAGCGGGATGCACCACATGATACCAAGGGGGAATTTCTCTCAACATCTCAAATCACCTCTTCTGAAGCTCCAAATTACCCACAACGCCACCAACCAGCAACGCACTCTCCACAACTCGAACTCAACCTCTACAAACAACTGTTTGGATCTACTTATCAACACTTCCCTACTTCTACCGGTAGACCTCCTCACAGCTTTAGTGTCTCCAGTGAGCCCATAGGACTAGCTCAACCAATCTCCCCACATCGAAAACGCCCCCCAGAAATAAGGCGAGCGCCAGCGGCGATCTTGATAGAGAGCAAGCTGGACCTTTCGCAATGCAGCTCCTGGCTCAACGCCATCGTCGAGGAGCGAACGATAGAAAAGGGTCATGAAGTGAGCCGTAGCTCCATCCTGAACCTTCCATTGACTCGCGACGACTTGCCCCACCCCCGCCTGGAGGAATCCATAGGTAAGCCCCAGGACCCCCTCCCCCCGCATGTTCTGGCCAAGGGCGGTCTCGCAACCACTTAGGACCACAAGCTCCGGTGCAGCTTCCACCGCGAGGAGGTCGTGGAGCCGGAGGACGCCCTGCTGGGGTTGTCCTTCGGGGTCATAGAGGGAGAGGGCAATGCCGGAGAGCAGCGGACGCTCGGCGTCGAAGACACCGTGGGTTGCTAGGTGCAGCATGCGGTATTGCTCCAAGCCCTCCTGCAGCAAACGCTCTCGATTTGCCTCGAAGCCCAGAGCTACCAGCTTTTGCTCCGCGGGCAGGAGCGCAGAGATGGCGTCAGCTTCCCGGCGGGTACCGGGCAAGCGCTGGTAGTCCAGACCGCGCAAAAGATCCAGGCTCGCGAGGGAGGCTGATTCCGAGACGGGGGCCTCATCGCGCTCGCTCAGCCGAGGGTCTAGCTCCGAGAGCACGGGATCGGCGAAGACCGCCAGCTGCCGTTTCGAGAGCTGGTCCGGAGCCTGCAACTGCCGCTGGGCGACAAGGGAGGACATGGAGGGCACCAACGCCACCTCGGTCTCGGAGATCAGAGGCCGCCACGGCTGCGACGCTTCAGCGGTCTCCAGAGCAGGCACCGGCAGGGCCGCGAAGGGGACGCTGAATAGCGCTCCGTCGGCGGCGATGGCCAAGCGCCTTGCCCCCAATCGCGCCCAGATGGGCTTCAGCAGGAACTCGCTCAGCTCTCGGGCAGCGTCGTCGGAATGAGGCTGGTAGGCAGGGCCAGAGTCACGGATTCGGTGCAGCATCTCCTGGGCGAGGCTCTCCAGATGCGCTCGCCCGGGCAGGGTGAAAGCTTCCAGCCCTCGGTGATCGACGGCCCAGAGGTAGCTCCGCTCCGTACCCAAAGAGATCGAGAGCAGCAGAGTCTCTGAATCCAAGGCCTGCCTCACGCCCTCGGCCGAGAGCGGGGTGCCCTGCGAGGCTTCAGCCTGCGGGTGAAGGCGCTGAATCTCTGCGTCCACCAGCTCCAAGGAGGCCAGGGCTGCGTCAACCTCTTGTGTGGCGACGCGAGTGCGCTCGGCGGAGCTTCCGGACGAAACGAGCTCCAAACGGTACCGGGTCTTTGCGGCCAGCTCCTCCAAAGCCCTAGATCGACGGTCTAGCAGCTGAGGCTCGATATTCGAAGCCGAGACAGCACCGGCGGAGCCCAAGAGATCGAGCAGGGCGCGACCGCGGGCCCGCTCGCTGACCTCGAAGGCGCCTACCTTGTCGCCCGCCCTCATCAGCAGGTCGATCTTCAGCTCGTAGGCATCTTGGACCGTCGACGAGAAGCTCGCCCGCAGGGTGGGAATTTCCACCTCGACCCGCAAGGATTCGAAGATCCGGATCACCTCGTCTAGCTGCTCCATCGCCTCGGCGGTCTTGCCGGTGCTCACGGCAATCTGCGCCAATCGATAGCGAATCTGAGCCTCGCCGGCGGGCCATCGAGCCGAGGTCGCAAGCTCTAGGGCCTGCTTCAGGTCTTGCTCCGCGGCCTTGATCGAGCCGAGACCCTCCAACGCTGCCGATCGGCCAATTCTCGTCGTGGCTTCGCCAACGGGGTTCCCAGAGGCGTGATGCTCGTGGACAGCTTGATCGAAGGTCTCCAGCGCTTCCGGGTAGCGCTCCATCTTGGTGAAGGCCTGACCGAGCCGGTCTCGAAGAATGGTCTGCTGCCGGAGATCCTCCGCCGATTCCGCCGCATGAATCGCCTGGCGATAGCGAGCGAGGGCCTCATCCGCCTGGCCGTAGAACAGCTGAACATCCCCCAGCCGGCGCAGAGTGATGGCCTCGCCGCTCTTGTCATCGACCGCCCGGCGAAGCTCGAGAGCGCGCTCGAAGAAGGTGGCGGCGCGCTGCCAATCCCCAAGCACCACGTAGACATCCCCCTGATTGCTCAAGGTACGAGCCACCCACGGACGCTCTCCCGACGATTTGAAGAAGGAATGGGCCTGATCGAAGGATTCAAGAGCGGCGTGCAGCTCCGTAAGCTCCAGCTGAACCCTGCCGATGTTGTTGCGCAGCCGAGCCACATGAGCGAGGTCCCCCAGATCCTGGAAGGTCTCGAGGGCGGCGAAGTACTGCTCTAGAGCCTTGCGGGGCTCCCCCAGGGAGGCGAAGGCTCCGCCGAAGTTGATTTGAGCAATGGCTCCGAGGTAAGTCTCTTCGGCTCGCTTGTAGATCCCGATCAAGGCTTCGAAACAGGGCAGCGCCGGGCGAGGATCCGGCAGGCGCAGGGTCAGCAGGCAGAGGTTGTTCTGCGCCACGGCCTCGCCAAAGGAATTGCCGAGGGAGCGCTGGATCTCCGCTGCCTGCTGATAGTGCTCGGTGGCGGCGACCAGGTCTCCCTGCTGGTAATAGCCCAAGCCGAGGTCGCTAAGGACGACGGCCTCGAAGCGACGATCCCCGGCGGCCCGCCACCGCTGCAGCGAGTCTTGATAGAGGGTCATCGAGCGCTTTAGCTCCCCCAAATCGAAGACGGTGTAGGCCTCGGCGTAGGTCGCAAGGCCTCCCTCTCGATCGTCTCCCAGCTGGCGCCACAGCTCTCCGGCCTCGGCGAAGGAGCGGCTCGCCTGCTGGAAGCCTTCCGCTCCTCCCTGATGGTAGGCCACGCCGCCCGCCGCCATCGCCCGCTCAGCGGCAAGGCGCTGCTGCCCCTCTGGCGTCTCGCTCTCCAGCACGGAAAACGAAATCTCGTACTCGCCAGCGCCGTCCGAAGTCGAAGCGGGCGTGATCACCGCGATACGGGGACAGGAGGAGTCTGGAGAGAGCACCACTCGCTCCATGCCTTGGCGGCCGAAGGGTGCGTTCCCCGTCGCCAGCACCTCGCCCTCAGGCGTCTCCAGCTGAATCACCAGATCGATCCCGATCTGCTCCACGGCGACCCGAGTCCACAGACCACAGCCTTCCGCGATCTCGAAGCGGTGACTCTCCTCCCCCTCCAGGGATCCCGAGAGAACGTCTCCAAGAGCCAAGAGCCGCCCGCTGGGCTTCTCCGCAGCTGTTTCCGCCGCGACCGCCTCCGCCGATGCGGCAGTGGGGAAAGACAAGACGGTGATCAGCGCGACCAGAGCCCCACCGCGCCACCCCAGCTTTGCCGAAGATCGCAGAGAAGAGTCCCTTCGCTGCTCTGAAGAGCAGCGTTTCCATAGGGAATCGACCAGACGGTTCATCCTTGGATCCCTCCTTTTTTTGGGTTTGATCTCACGATTATTCGACAGAACGATTGCTAACGCCATGTTCTCGGAAAGAACTCTTCGATCTCGCGTGCCTTGTATTGGACTCTGGACACCTAGCCGCAATTCACGATTAGCAAGTGGAAATTCGCAATCCGCAATTCATCATTAGGAAAAGCAATTCGCTTGCCAGAGCCTGAATCATAAATTCCTCAAGACCCCCGGAGCCTCCTGCCCATGGTCTAGCCAGTGCCGGGTGTCGACTGAAGACCGCCATGTGTCACCCCCCTTCAGTGTCCACTGTCCAGCGTCCAGATCTCACCAAGCATTTCTTCCTCTCCTCACCAACCGTCCTGGGCAGCTCTTCCCGCCAGTCGTGCTCGGCAGCTGCTCTCGCCAGAAGGGAACTTTCTCCAACTCGATTGAACTTTTTCTGAGACACCTGGCCTCGAACCCTCACTGAGCAACCGAAGCACCTGAAAACGAGGACGAGAAATCAAGCACGAGCTCTCAGCCCGTCTTCAGGCAATCTCGCGGCAACGGTTGGCCAACCTCCGCCTTTCCCATTTTTCGCACCGGGCTCAAAGCCCAAAGTTGGAGGTTCTCATGCTCAACGAGATGTACCCCTTTCGCTGGACTCTTCACATCATCCTTCTGTGGACCGTACTCGCGACGGTCTCCGGACTCCCCGCCTCCGCGGCGGCCGCTGAGGGCGAATGCCCGGCGGCCGTCCCCCTCGAGTCGAATCCCTGGACTCGATCCTTCGAGACCCAGAGCAGCACCCAGCTCATCGCTTTCGACCTTCCTTCGGCCGGCGTCTTCGCGGTGGAGGCCCTGCCTCAGCTGGGAGCTCCCGTCGCCATCGACCTGCGCTCCGCGAGCCCACGCTGCGCGACGCCCCTGGCGTTGACGTCGAGCCTCGAGCGCTCGGCCCATCGCTGGACCCTCGCCGTGCATCACCCCGGGATCCACGTGATTCAGGTCGCCAGCAGGGCTCCGCAACAGGCCCTCGGCAGCTATCGGCTAGCCGCCTACTTCGCTCCTCTCACCCCTTCCACGGAAGCCTTCTGGGCCCCCGCCGAAGCGACGGGAGAACAATGGGTCGAAGCGCTCTGGACTCGCTTCCACGATGAGGACGGCAAGCTCCGGGTCGAGAGCCTTGCCATCCGCCCCCTAGAGACCGATCCGGCAAAGCGCAATCGGGTCGCGTCCCTGGAATCAGCAATCTTGGAATCGGACTCCTCTAGCTCCAATGCCTCCAGTTCCGCCACCTCGGGCTGGCTTCAGGCCAGCTGGTTCGCGGAGCCTGCTTCGAGACTCGAGGCGAGCCATTCCGTCGCCGGCTCTGAGCCTTCGGCGCCCGGCTCCGCTCATCTCGCCGCCTGGATCGAGCTCCATCACGGTGAGGCGGGATCCCTCTACGATCCGACGGATATCGAAATCGTCAACCCCAACCCTGGCGCCTCTCGGGTCGACTTCGCCGGTTTCGGCGAGATCGCGCGGCGAGGAGCTTCGGGAACGCTGCACGGAAATACCGATATCGAGATCGTCAACCCCAACCCTGGAGCTTCGCGGGTGGACTTCGGCGCCTTCGGCGAGATCACCCGGCGCGGTGCCTCCGGTGCCCTGTACGGCAATACCGACATCGAGATCGTCAACCCCAACCCTGGTGCTTCGCGAGTGGACTTCCCGGGGGACTCCGAGATGGCGCGTCTTGGAGCCTCAGGGGCGCTGCACGGGAACACCGACATCGAGATCGTCAACCCCAACCCCGGCGCATCCCGAGCCCCTCGGCTCGTGCGCTCCGCCTTCGGACGCAGCTTTCCGGTGCAGCTCGCCCTCTCTTCCCAGAGCGGCCGGCGACCGAATCGCGAGCTCCTGGTGCGCAACGTCCTGAGCGCTGCCGCAAACCACCTGCATCGCGTCCACCAGGGCCCGCAGCAGGCATCGACGGTCCGCGGCCTCGCTCCCTGCTCCGCCAACGATGAGGGCGATCCACTCGCGTCCTTCGCCTGCGCTCGGCGAATCCAGCTACAGCAGATCATCGACGGCGAGCTCTTCCACCCTGAGGGGGCAGACGATGACCTCTACACCTTCGCCGTCGATTCCCTCGCCGGGATTGAGATCCTCGCCCTCGGAGAGATCGACTTCTCCGGCGAGCTCTACGACAGCGCGGGGCGACGCCTGCAGGGCACCCGCTCTGCCTCCTCGGAGCTCTACCTCGCCGACACCCTCGAGCCGGGTCGCTACTACCTGCGCATCGGCGCGAAGGACGGCGAGATGGGCTCCTATCGGCTGAAGGTACGAAACCGACAGTAGCGCCACGACACATCACGCCTTTTAGAAGGCACGCCTCTAAGAAGGAACGCTCTTAGGAGGCATATCTTTCGAGGCCCAATCAGGGCGGCCGGAGCTCTCCGGCCGCCCTTTCTTCGTGGGGCCTCGAAGAAGACTACTCCTCTACCCCGCGCCAGCGCTGGTGGCGCCGCCGGGCGTCTCGGGTGAAGGCATCCCGTTCCCCTTTCGCCTCCACCAAAGCCGCCAGGCTCGACTCCAGCAGCGTCGCAGCCTCTTCACGACTTCCGCGGGCCGCCAGATAGCTGCCCCACACGCTCTCCCCGTGAGCCAGGATCCAGCTATCCGGCGCGCTCTGGGCACGAAGGGCCGCCATGGCAGGCTCCAGGAGCGCCTGGGCCGAGTCGAGATCGCCGCGATCCAGCAGCAGGCCCCCGAGATTCTTGCGCGCCACGGCCACCGATACATGATCCTCATCCAGGAGCCGAAGACGGATCTCTAGGCACCGCTCGAAGAGCTCCTGGGCCTCCTGCCATTTCTCCTCTTCGTGAAGCACCATGCCGAGGCTGCCGGCGATGGAGGCGACCCAGGAATGATCTTCGCCGTACGCCTCGAGGTAGCGCTCCAAAGCCTCGCGCAGATGGGCTTCCGAGCGCTCCAGCTCCTCGAGATTGAATAGAGCAATGCCGAGGCCGAAGTGGGTCGCGCCCACTCGAATGTGTTCGTCCCCGTACTGCTCTCGCTGAAACTCCAGCACCTCCTGCTGTAGCGCGACGGCATCCTGCGCCTTGCCCTGGTGAGTCAAGACGCTGGCGAGATTGAGCATCGTCGCCTCCCGCAGGGAAGGATCCTCGACCTGCCGCGAGATGCCTAAGGCTTCCCGAAAAAGAGGCTCCGCCGCCGCTGGATCTCCGAGCTCAAAGTGCAGGCGGGCCAGGTTGTTGAGATCGATCAGCAGCTCCCGCCGCGCCTCCGGCCCGGCCTCTCGCCTCAGCTCTACGGCCTCTTCCTTGAGCTCGCGAGCGGTGTCGAAAAGGCCGAGGTTGTTGTACACCGTGCCCAGGGTGCCCAACATCTCCGCCCGCTGCATCGGCGACTCATCCAGGGAGGCCGCCAGCTGCTCGCGCCCGCGGTCCAGGACCTCCCGCACCGGAATAGAAGCTCCCCGAGTCTCGTCGGGGTCCGCGGAGACGAAGAGATCCTGGAGAAAGCTCACCACGTTCTCGGCATGGGCCCGCTCCTGCTGCGCCGTCGCCCGCTCCGCCTCCGCGACTTCCGCCGCCGCCTCGGAAGCGGTGCGCGCCCCCTCCGCCTGCTGCCAGAGGATCGTCGAAGTGATGCCGAGAGCCACGATGAGGGCCAGTCCCAGCGTCGCCGCCCGGAAGCGGCGCACCAGCTTCCCGGTGAGGTAGAGCCAGGAGCCCGCGTAGGCCCTCACCGGGCGCCCGGAGAGATAGCGGCGGATGTCGTCTGCCAAGCGAGCGACGGAGTCGTATCGCTGGTCCGGCTCGACCTCCATCGCTCGGATCACGATGGCGTCTAGATCAGCGGCGATGGGCTGGCCTCCGATGGGCTGGCCAGCGATGGGCTGGCCTCCGTCAGATTGCCCCGCCGCGTGCTGCCCCGACGCGTGCTGCCCCGACGCGTGCCGCTTCTGGGCTACAGCGCTCGGCGGTGGCCAGCCTCCGGTGGAGAGCTGGCGACGGATCTCTTCGATCTCGGAGCCCTCGAGGCGATAGGGTCTCTCTCCGGCGAGAAGCTCATAGAGCAAGACTCCCAGGGAGTAGACATCGCTGACCGTCGTCACCGCGCGTCCGGCGATCTGCTCGGGGCTCGCGTAGGCCAGCGTCATCGGCTGGTGCCGTCCCTCCCCGCTGGACTCCTCTGCCGCTGCCGGCGATGAATCGGAATCCACCAGCGCCGCAATTCCAAAGTCCAGCAGCTTCGGCTCCCCCTCCACCGTCACCAGGATATTGCCCGGCTTCAGATCACGATGGACCACCAGGTTCTTGTGGGCGAATTGCACCGCATCGCAAACCTTGAGAAAGAGCTCCAATCGCTCGTCGAGATCGAGACCTCGGCTCTCACAGAAGGCGTCGATGCGCTCTCCCTCCACATACTCCATCACCAGGTAGGGAGACGCATCCCGCGCGGAGCCACCGTCCAGCAGACGGGCGATATTGGGATGCTGGAGATCCGCCAGGATCTGCCGCTCGCGGAAGAAGCGATCGAGGATCTCCACCCTCCGGTGCCCTGGGTCCACCCACTTGATGGCAACCCGCTGGTCGAAATCATCCACCCGCGACGCCAGGTAGACGACCCCCATCCCGCCGCGGCCCAACAGCCGCTCAATGCGATAGGGGCCGACAAGGTCCCCGTCCTCCGGCTCGTCCCGTCCCACCGCTCCCTGCGGCTCCCCAGAGGATCCGCTATCGATCAGCGTCGCCTCAAGATCGCGGAAGAGCTCCTGATCCTGCTGGGCGACTTCCCGCAGCGACAGCGTTGGCGCCGATGCCCCCCCCACGGGAAGCCGCAGAATCTCTTCTAGACGCCGTTGACGGTACGGGTTCATGGTCTCGTACTTCAGGCCATTAAGGATGTTGTTTCGGAAACTTTTCGCAGTATAGCGAAGGACGTGATCCGCTCCGAATCTGATCCTCGACACTTCTCAGCAGCCGTCACATCAACACCAGACACCTCGGTAAATCTGGCTCAGAGTCACGAGCACCCTAGAGCCCTGCCGTGCTGTAGGCGGAAGCTTCGTGCCCCGAAAAAGCCGTGTGTCCTGAAGAACTACAGCCTAGAAGTGAGGAGACGAGAGCGATCAGTCAATCCGCTGAAGCCCGTTGAGGCGCACAACAAAGCGAGTCGATCGCCGGGCAGACATAGCCTTGAAGGTCAAGACAAACAAGCTTCTCACTGCACAGGAAGCCAAGAGATCGACATCTCTTTAGACGCTGATTCCAGCGACTAAACCAATCCCACCGCCCCAATCAGCCAATGGAAATTGTATACGTAATAAAAAATAACCATAATACACTATTGATTATTATCGAATACGTGATTAAACTCCGCGCACATTAACGGAGCCCCGGACTGGACCCTACATTCCTTTTGACAAAGCGCAGCCGAGCGCTTCGATAGGGCAACTGCGCCCGCACTCTGCGTGCGATAGATCCAATCTCCGGGGCACCACTCGACACCTTTCGAGGAGAAGAAATGAAGAAGCTCTTCCGTACGACTTTCTGCCTCGCTCTCGCCGCTGCGTTCGTCTTCGGCCTGGGCATCGTCTTAGCCCCCGAGGCAGAGGCCGGCGCATCTTGCCCCATCTGCTGGGTGCCCTTTGATAGCGCCCACAACTGGTCGCTCGCCGGATCCTGCGAAGACTGGTCCGACCCCCACTGCCCTGTTCTCCGTGGCCTCTATCGCGGCCCCAACAACCAGCTCTGTAAGGGCAACGGCATCGTCGCCAATATGTGACCCCTCGATTGCGCTCGAAGCAGAGCGCACCCTAACTGCCGCGGCTCCTCGAGCCGCGGCAGCGCCTTCCACCTCTTCCTCCGGTCATCTCAAAGCAAATCACTCATGAGCAGACCGTTCCCAGCTCCACCTTCCAAGCCCTAGGAAAGCGATGTCAAGCAAACTCAGCGCCTACAACATCTTCCTCCACGTCGCCCTCGTCGCTCTGGCCACTCTGACCCTCGTTCTAGCCGCTGAAAACCGGGCCCTGAAGAAACCGACCCCTACCCCCGCCAATGGCCCCGACCTCGGTCAATCCGTCGGCGAACTGGCGTGGAGCCCTCTCGACACCCCGGAAACCACCACCCAGCTCGCCGACGCAGGCAAGGAAAGCCTGCTCTTCATCTTCACCACCGACTGCGCCGCCTGCCAGGCCACCCAGCCCGTGTGGAAGACGCTGCACCAAACGATGGGGGACTCGGTCAACGTCATCGGAATCAGCCTTAGCGACGCTGACCCCACCCGGACTTACCGCAACACCCACTCCCTCCCCTTCCCCGTCGGCTTACCTGCCGATACCGCCGCTTTCATGGAGTCCTTCGCCGTCACTGGTGTGCCCCTCACCGTTCGCGTAGGCGCCAACGGCCGAGTGGTCGGCACCTGGAGCGGCACGCTTTCCGAGGGGCAGCGCAGCGAAATTGCGGCGACGATAGGCTGATCCAAAGGTCAAATACCTCTTGGCTAGTGGGGCGTTGGCGAACCCGGCTAACCACTACTGCTGTAGGGTCTTTCTGCTACCGAATAGCAGAACTAAGCCCAGCAGAGGAGTTCTTTCTTATCCGGCACGCACTTCTGGAAATTATTTATATATTTATTGCAATAAATTTAAATATATGAATAATATGAAATCAATCCGAATCCTTGGTTCATAGCCCTCCACCCGTTGCTGCGTAGGTCAGTTCGCTCTTCAAGCATCTTCAGCTGCACCGTCCATCGGCAGGGACTAGACCCTTGGACCACCTCCCCAACGAATGTCTTAGGAGACGTCATGAAGAAGCTCTTCCGAACTGCCTTCTGTCTCACCCTCGCCGCCACCTTCGTGTTCGGCTTTGGCATGGTCCTAGCGCCTGAGGCAGATGCTAGTAGCACCTGCCCCACCTGCTTTATACCCCTTGACGGCAATGGCTGGTTGAGGACCGCCTACTGCACTGACTATACCGACCCACATTGCCCAGCGGTTCGTGGTCTCTACCAGAACTTTTTTGGTCAAGTCTGCAAGGGACACCTCGTCTACGCGTATCTTAATCCGTGAGGAATCTACACGGCGCCACTACAGCCCCTCTAAGCTGCGGTGGCGCCTTTCGCTAGATCTCTCCCATTCGCAAGGTCGCTACGACAGTCAAAGATCACGACCAGAGCCAAAGTCACGATGCCAGCCAAGCTCAACGCCTACAACATCTTCCTCCATATTGCCCTGGTAGCCCTGGCCGCGTTGACCGTCTTCCTCGCGGCGGAAAATCGCGCCCTGAAGCAACCACCACCGGCAGCCCCCAACGGCCCGGATATTGGGCAAGAAATCAAAGACCTGAGCTGGAGCCCCCTCGACGCCCCGGAAACGATTACCGAAGTCGCCGCCACTGGCCAAGAGAGCCTGCTCTTCATCTTCACCACCGACTGTTCGAACTGCCAGGCCACCCAGCCGACTTGGGAAGAGCTTCACCAAACCATCGGCGATTCCGTCAGCATCGTTGGCCTGAGCCTTAGCGAGGCCGACCTCACCCGCAGCTACCGCGACAGACACTCCATTCCCTTCCCGGTTGGCTTACCGACTGACCCAAGCGCTTTCATGGCCGCTCTCACCGTCAACGGCGTCCCCCTCACCTTTCGCTTGGACGCCAGCGGCAGGGTCGTCGGCAGCTGGAGCGGGACGCTTTCCGAGAAGCACAAAAGCGAGATCGCGGCGACGGCAAGTTAGGGACGGCGCAGTGAAACGGCTCAATGAAGACGGTGCAATGAAGACGGCGAGCTGAGGACTCAGCGTCCGGAAGCAGCGCCCCCGCCGGGGCGCCTCAACTGCCTCAGCCGCCGAGGGCCGTCAACGGCCCCCCTACCTTGCCTCCACCACTGCGGGTCCCCTGAAGCGAAACCGCGGCTTCTTTCGCGAAGAGAAAGAGGACGAGATCCACCGCCTCTTCCGCCAGCAGCTCGCCGGGGGCTTCGTCTAGGGCGAGGGCTGAATCCCCAGTCTGCATCACCTCACCGTTCAGCAGGACCTGTCCGGAAAGAACGTAGAGGAAGGAATCCCATCCCGGCTCCTCGAGGATCGTCAGCGAGTGCTTGCTCAGTCGCGCATCGAACAGAGCGATCTCGTTGCGCACGGTGAGCGGCGCCTGGAAGCGCTCCGCGCCGGCGATGAGCCGCCAGGCGTTGAGGCTGGTGGCCTCCGGGAAGTCGTGGAAGTGCACCTCAGGCTCCAGATCCTCGGCCCGAGGGCGGATGAAAACCTGCAGCATCTCGGCCTCGGCACCGTCGGCGGGGATGAACTCCTCGTGGGAGATTCCGCTGCCGGCGTTCATCACCGACATCCGAGTAGGCGTCAGCTCGACCCGGGCTCCGGAGCTGTCCAGATGGTGAAAAGGCCGAGGGCCAAGACCCCTCCAAGCTCAAGAGCGTGGACGAACGCGGCTAGCACCACCAAGCTGAAGCTCTCGCCGTCTCCACAAGAGGGGAGCCCCTGATTTGAGCATAGAGGTCTTCAGCAGGAATCAAAACATTAATACTTGATTATTTTTTTTAAAAAATGAATAATCGACATCCAATCCGAATCTCTGACTCAAAGTCCTCCGCCAGCTGCTGCTGCAGGGGCCACAACCTTCAAGCATCTTCGGCTGTACGCCTCAAAGGGAGACTAGAGCCTCGGAGCGACTCCCCAATCACTGTCTTAGGAGACGTCATGAAGAAACTCTTCCGCACTACTTTCTGCCTAGTATTGGCCGCCGCCTTCGTATTTGGCTTGGGTATGGTCCTGGCTCCCGAGGCTGAAGCCGGCGGGTCGACTTGTCCTACGTGTTGGATTCCCTTCAACACCAATGGCTGGACCTATCTAGGAACTTGTACGGACTATACGGATCCGCACTGCCCTGTCGAACGTGAACTCCGTATAAATAGCTCGGGCCAGCAGTGCAAGTCGAAAGCGATTCTGTGGAACTGGTAATCCACACTGCATAGTCAAAACAAATCAGCCCAGCGCAACCGTGGTTCCTTGAGCCGCGGTTGCGCCTCTTGGTACCTCAGGCCACTCCATTCACGACGAAATACCGCGATCGAAATCCACAATGCCTGCCAAATTCAACGCCTACAACATCTTCCTCCATATTGCCCTGGTGTCCCTGGCTGCCTTGACCGTCTTCCTCGCGGCGGAAAACCGGGCTCTAAAGCAGCCGCCCCCGGCGCCCCCCAACGGGCCGAGCATCGGGCAAGAAATCAAGGATCTGAGCTGGAGCCCCCTCGACGCCCCGGAAGCCGTTACCGAGGTCGCCGCCGCTGGCCAAGAGAGCCTGCTCTTCATCTTCACCACCGACTGTTCGAACTGCCAGGCCACCCAGCCGACTTGGGAAGAGCTTCACCAAACCATCGGCGATTCAGTCAGCATTGTTGGCCTGAGCCTTAGCGAGGCCGACCCCACCCGCAGCTACCGCGACAGACACTCCATTCCATTCCCGGTGGGCTTACCGACTGACCCAAGCGCTTTCATGGCCGCTCTCACCGTCAACGGCGTCCCTCTCACCGTTCGGCTGGATGCCAGCGGCAGAGTCGTCGGCAGCTGGAGCGGGACGCTTTCCGAGAAGCACAAAAGCGAGATCGCGGCGACGGCAGGTTAAGGACGGCGAGCTGGGGACTCAGCATCCGGAAGCGGCGCCTCCGCCGGGGCGCCTCGATCACCTTAGCCGCCGAGGGCCGTCAACGGCCCCCTTACCTGGCCTCCACCACTGCGAGTCCCTCGAAGCGAAACCTCTGCGTCTTTCGCGAAGAGAAAGAGGACGAGATCCGCCGACTCTTCTGCTAGCAGCTCGCCGGGAGATTCGCCCAGGGCAAGGGCCGAATCGCCAGTCCGCATCACCTCACCGTTCAGCAAGACCTGCCCGGAAAGAACGTAGAGGAAGGAATCCCATCCCGGCTCCTCGGGAATCGTCAGCGAGTGATCGCTCAATCGCGCATCGAATAAGGCGATCTCGTTGCGCACGGTGAGCGGTGCCCGGAATCGCTCGGAGCCGGCGATGAGCCGCCAGGCGTTGAGGCTGGTGGCCTCCGGGAATTCATGAAAGTGCACCTCAGGCTCCAGATCCTCGGCCCGAGGACGGATGAAGACCTGCAGCATCTCGGCCTCGGCACCGTCGGCGGGGATGAACTCCTCGTGGGAGATCCCGCTGCCGGCGTTCATTACCGACATCCGAGTAGGCGTCAGCTCGACCCGCGCTCTGGAGCTGTCCAGGTGGTGAAGGCTGCCGCGATGCATGTAGGAAACGATCTCGTCATTGCGGTGCTGGTGCATCGGGACGAGAAGGCCCGGGGAGAGGTGAGCGTGATCGAAGGCTCCCAAAGGCCCGACGCCCAGGTCCCTCGGATCACCGAGCCCCACCCCTGGCCGCACCCGCTGGATACGGAAAGGGCCGCGTCGAAACGCCTGATGCGTTCCTCCGGTTTGCCTAACGATCATGGCATGCCCTCCCTAGCCGAAAGGTGACTGCAGCTGCCGTTGCCATAAAAAATGCAGATGTTGCGCCATGGTGCCGTCAAGCTCCTCAACAATGGGTTCGCGCCAGTCTTTCTGAAGATCGGGAGCCACGCCACCCCAGATCATCGGCTCAGGGCTTCGGGAGAAGAATACCGGCAAATGTCTCTTGCCTCCATACACTCTTATCTCCGTCCTCGAACTACCGTCCAGCAACCAACCGATGTTGGGATGCTGAGGATCCGTCAGAATCTGCCGCTCCCGGAAGAAAAGATCGAGGACCTCTACCCTCCTATGCCCTCGGTCCACCCACTTGATCGCGACGTGCTGCTCAAAATCGTCCTCTCGCATCGTGAGATAGGCGCCCCCATTCCGCCACGGCCCAGCAGTAGCTCGATTCGATAGACCAAACGAGGTCTCCCGCCTCTAATTCGGCCTGATCGCCCGGCGCCCCTGCTCCCGGGACGAACTACCGTCGGTCAGCGACAACTTGAGATCGCGGAAGAGCGCACGGCCTCGCTGGGCGGCTTCCCGAAGCAATAGCCCCTGAGTTGCACGCCCCTGGAGGGGGCGGTCCAGACTGTCTTCAAGGCGGTGCTGGCGAGAGGGTTCATAGTTTCCCTCGTCGAGAGTACACGGCTCTAAATCTCTTAGAAAGGTTCGCAGAAGAAGCTCAAACCGCACTAGGTAATGAGATGTACAGATTGCAAACCGATACCCGTAAGAGGTAGCTGCAACAGCGGACACTAGCATTCGACACCATAATTCGACAGCTGACACCTCGGTTCACGTTAACCGCTAAGCCCTGAATCGCTGACGGATATTGGCATCTACATTGCATCAGTAAACACATAACCTGGATGGACTACATGCCACCACAATAGGGAAACTAAACCAAGACGAATTAAGAAAGGAAAGACCATGACGAGGAACGATGACTACATCTACGACTTCAGGCAAGTCAAGGGCACTCTGACTAAGAGTAACGTTGTTAGCATCATTGAAAAAGCTGGATACGACTCCGCTGACTACGAAATTGAGTCGCACAGCGACAAAAAGGGCTTCAAGGTTAGCGGGGAAGTCTTCATGAGCATAACCAAATTAGAGCAGGCGGCAAAGGATCTCAAAATCCCTGTAGAAATCAGCTCACCAAACAATCTAGCAGCAGACGAGTACAAATTCACCTGATCAACCGCTCAGAATCTGATCAAACACTCTGATTCTTCCTTGATCGGCCTGAAGAACTCATCAGCAAAACCAACGTTTACGCCAATTCCAAAGTTCACCTAAAGGTACCATCTAACTCACCCGGAACCAACACCTTTACAGTCCCTGTTCAGTATTCCGTCGGCGCCGGCGCCGGGAACGAGGCTGTCGGCCTAGGCGTAAAAATTGAATCCTCAATCACTCATCATGCTGAGCTGGATGATCAAGTCTCAGCAGTTCACACTGAAGTTCCACCCAATCAAGGGCCTACGTTGGAGAATACTGGGACTGGAGCAGGAGAGAATAGTATCCCCATCCGATCCAATCCCTTTGACAAGGCCAACAATGAAGCCAATGACTAGTATAGCAACATGTCATTCGGAATCGAAGCTAGCAATGGATTTGCTGGGATGACCTGGTCCCCGGACCCCAATAAACAAAGGACCCTCACTCCAAAACTCACCTTCTATGTTGCTGTAGGAGACTTTGACGAAAATCGCCTCGCGGCCTGTGCTACGGTCTCAAACGATAGCGCTGATCTAATAGTACCGAACGACTTTGCCCAACGAAACTGTACAGTAACATACACCTCACGAGGTGAATGGGACGTCGCCGCAGGGGCCCCCAATTGACTCATTGCCCCAATGACTAACCGTCCACCTCCATTGGACAGAAGCAGAGAAATCATTAGCCTACTCAGCCAGCATAGGTCAGCCGCTTAAGCAGCCTAATTATCAGCAGAAATAACCGAGCGGCTCCGTCAAGGCTCAGAGGCCCGACGGAGCCGCTCGGCTCTTCCACCAGCCCCTCATAAAAGATCACCAGGGCAAAACATAGCGACAGTAGTAAGCACGCAGCAATTTGCTGCGCATATAGATAGCCCCTCGCTGGGTTTAATAAAAGTCCATTAACATCAAAAATCTCTACCAGAACCCATCAATCGAATTTGAACACGAGAAGTCAGAGGGCCTACTCGAGTCGATCATTCGAAGCAGTGAGCAGCATCCCTAAACCAACCTTAGATAGAGAATCGTTACCTGCCATAGTTGCTTTCAGCCCCTGATACCCGTCAAGCTAGCCTACGCAGACGAGATTTGATCCACGCTAATTACGGGATCAACTTCGCAGACCAGGCAATAAGCCGAATGGGGGCAGAGACGGCGCGAGGCATGGCATCAGAAACTTCAAGATACCGGCGAGTTGTCGAGCTGGTGGACGCCGCCCTGGATCTCGAGGCCGCAGATCGCGTTGCCTTCCTCGACCAGGAGTGCGGAAGTGACTCGGAACTGCGGGCGGAGATCGACTCTCTGCTGGCCCAGGAGATGGATCTCGAGGGCGACTTCCTGGAAGTTCCGGCGGCACGCCAGGCGATCGACTTGATCGCTGACGAGACGCCAGATCTCGGACGAGCGCCGAATCCACCGCCCCGGGAAGGACGTCCGGATTCCGTAGGGCCTTACCGCATCCTCGAGGAGCTCGGGCGGGGCGGGATGGGAACGGTGTACCTCGCCGAGCAGCGAGCGCCCATCGAGCGGCGGGTGGCGCTGAAGGTGATCCACAGCTTCGAGAACAACCAGGGGGCCCGCCCCTTTGCCGCCGAGTGCCGGGCGCTCGCGCGGCTCAAGCATCCGAATATCGCCGCGGTGCACGATGCCGGGGTGACGGAGGACAGCCGGGCTTTCGTGGTGATGGAGTGGGTCGAGGGCTCCCACATCACCGTCTGGTGTGATCACGAAAAGCTGTCGATCCGGGAACGAATCGAGCTCTTCCTGAGCGTTTGCGCCGGGGTTGGCCACGCCCACCAAAAGGGGTTGGTGCACCGCGACCTCAAGCCCTCCAACGTGCTGGTGGCGGAGGTCGACGGCAAGGCCACCGCGAAGGTGATCGACTTCGGGATCGCCCGAACCGTCGACGAGTTCGATGCCGCCGCCAACACCCAGGTGGTCAACCCGCGACCCGGCGGCGCCGACAGCCTCGAGCAAGCTAGCGATCGAGAAGGCGGCGTCCATCTGGAGCGCGGTGCCAGTTTGGAACGCAGTGCCAGTTTGGAACGCAGTATCAGCCTGCTGATGGGCTCTCCGATGTATATGAGCCCCGAGGCGGCCCAAGTAAGGCATCGCTCGGACATCGACACCCGAACGGACGTCTACTCCCTCGGCATCCTGCTCTATGAGCTGCTCGTCGGCGTGACGCCCTACGAGCTGTCGGAGCTGGGGATCGGGGCGATGCTGCATCGGGCGCGCACCACCGACCTGCCCTGGATGAGCCAGCGCTGGGCGCGCCTGCCGCAGGATCAGAGGGCGTCCATCGCGCAGCTGCGAGGCCTCCGCCCTGCCGCCCTCGAGGGACAGCTGCGAGGGGATCTCGACGCCGTGGTGGCGAAAGCCACCGCCCGAGAGCGGGAGCAGCGCTACGACAGCGTCTCCGACCTGGCGGCGGACCTGCAGCGCATCCTGCAGCGGCGGCCGGTGGCGGCGAGGGCCCCTTCCTTCGGCTACACCTTCTCCCGCTACGTGCGCCGCAACCTGGGCCCGCTGGCGGCGGTGGCCCTGGTGATCGGCGCCCTGGTGGCCGGCGTGGTGGCCCGCACCCAGGAAGCCCGCCGGGCCAACCTCGAAGCGGAACGCGCTCAACAGGCGCTGGTGGAAGCACAGCAGGTCTCCAGCTTTCTCATCGGCCTGTTCGAAACCGTGGACCCAGACCGCGGGGCGGAGGATCCCCAATCGGTGGACGAGCTCCTCGCCAAGGCGGAAGACACCATGTCCGAGGAGCTCGCCGATCAGCCTCTGGCGAGGGCTCGATTCCTCCAAACCATCGGCCGCATCGCCATGACTCGGTCGCAGCTCGACCGCGCCACCACCCTCTTCGAACAGGCCGTCGAGCTGAGGGAAGAGCATGGTCCGCCGAACGATCCCGAGCTGATCACCAACGTCGGATCCCTGGGAGTGATCTATCGCCGCCAGGGGCGCCTGGAAGAAGCGGAGGCGATGGCGATCCGGGCCGTCGAGCTCAACGACTCGGCGGAGGTGCGAGATCCCGGCAAGCTCGCCGCCACCATCACCTGGCTGGCGAACCTTCATTACAGTCAGCAGCGTTACGAAGAGGCCATTGCCGGCCACCGGCGAGCCCTGGAGATCCGGCGCCGCGAGCTGCCGGAGAATCTCGGAGCGAGGGCTGAATCCTTGAACAACTTAGGGATCGCCCTGCGGGATGTCGGGCGCTACGACGAGGCGCGCTCCGCGCTGCAGGAGGCTGGCCCCCTCTTCGCCCAGACCTTCGGTGAGGACCACCCCTGGGTGGTGGGCACCTGGCTCAACCTCGCCGGGGTCGAGGAACAGCTGGGCCAGTGGGAAGAAGCCGAGGGGCTGCTGATTCAGGCCGGAGAGGCCTGGCTAGAAAGCTATGGATCGGTACACCACCGTACGCTGCTGGCCCACCGGGGTCTCGGCTCCCTGTGGCGCCGCTGGCACCGCACCGAAGAAGCGATCGATCAGCTGGACCGTCTACTCGCAGTGCAAGAAGCCGAGGACCAAGACGATCGCCTGGAGATCGCCCGCACCCTGGCGGAGCTCGGCAGGGCCTACACCCAGGCCGGCGACCTAGATCGCGCCGAGGAGAGTCTCGACGAGGTTCTCGAGATCTACTCCACTCACTATGGCGACGACCACCTTCAGTCGACCCGGATCCGCTCCTTCCTCGCCTTGGTGACCTGGGAGCGGGGCGAACGGGGTGAAGCCGCCAGAGACTTCGAGCAACTCGTGACCAAGACCCTTCGACAGCAAGGCGAGGTCCACCCGTTCAGCGCCTGGATCCTGTTCCAGCTGGGCAAAGTCCGCACCGAGCTGGGTCAGCTCGCCGAGGCCGAAGCCCACTTAATTCAGGCGACCTCTATCTATGAGAGCCTCAACGAAGGCCCGCATCTCGCCAAGGGCAGAGCCCTCTTTCAGCTCGGCCAGCTGCGCCTCCTCCAGGGCCGACAGGCAGAGGGCGCTGAGCTTCTGCAGCGAGCTCTTGTGGCCTTCGAAGCCACCCTCCCGGCGGGGCATCCAGAGCTGGTGGACGCCAGAGCGAAGGTCTCGGGACTGTCTCGTCCAGCGGAAACTCGTCCAGCGGAAACTCCTCCAGCAGCAGCTCCTCCGGCGACTCCCTAGCTGCCACGCCCCAACACTTCAACGGCCCCTCGCTTCGGCGGCAACAGAGAAGAAGAGTCCGTCCGAGGCCAGGAGCTGGCCCCAACCTCCCGAATCCCCACGGAATCCCCCACGGACTCCCCTGCGTCCACCGGAGCTTCTCCCTCGAATCCATTGCTGCAGCGGGTCTGGGGCAAGAGCCTCAATCCGGGTAACATGACGAATCGATCGGGCCATGGAGACGGTGGACACACCACGTGAACGAGAGCACCTCAAGTCCCAAAGGGCAGGTAACCCAGCTCCTCGGTGAGCTCCGGGGGGGTGATGAGCTCGCGCTAGAGCGTCTGGTGTCCTTCGTGTATGCGGAGCTGCGTCAGATCGCCACCGGGCTGATCCGCCGAGAGCGCTCCGGCCACACCCTGCGGGCCACGGAAGTGGTTCACGAGGCCTATCTCCGACTCTTCGACCGCAACACCCTGGTGTGGGACGATCGCCGCCATTTCTTCGGCTCGGCGGCCATCGCCATGCGCCGAGTGCTCATCGACCACGCCCGCCGCAGCAGCGCCGGCAAGCGAATTCCGAAGGACGAGATCGTTCCCATCGAGATCGCGGATCATGATCCCGCCAATCCCTTCGACATTGAGATCCTCGCCCTCGACCAGGCCCTCGACCGGCTGGCGAAGCTCGATGCCCGCCAGGCTCAGATCGTCGAGCTGCGCTATTTCGCCGGCCTGACCGGCTCTGAAGTGGCCGAGCTGCTCGGCATCTCCCGAGGCACCGTCACCCGGGAGTGGCGAGTCTCCCGGCTCTGGCTGCGGCGCGAGATGCAGCAGCTCCAGGACCCGGCGCCCGACGCCAGCGCCTCCGCCTAGCTCCGCGCAGGCGACGCCCTCGAAGATTCCGACCGCCGCGCTAGCCAATCTCCGGCGGCGGAGGGCGGAGCTGTGCCCAGGGCGACCACGCGGGAACGCGGCGACATCGGATGCCAGACGTCAGATTCCGGACGCCAGATGCCCGGCGCCAGAAACGGGATTCCAGAGACGCCTGAGTCCGGGGCGGGAATGCCACCGGCCACCGCTCGAGCGCCGCATCGCTGAGCTCCGACCGAGAGCAGAAAAAAAGCGGCTTCGATGTACCAAAGTTATCGAATCCTGCGCATGTCTAGTTGAGGGGGGCAGTACCTACCCACAGACCCAACCTCATCAGTCCCCACTCTTTTCTCTCCTCGCCGCCTGATCAACGGATCCACGACTCGACAGGTTCAGCGACGAGGAGACTCTTCAGGAATCGATCTGACCGCTACCGATAGCTAGCTGGCAGCACCGAGGAAGACAGACATGCACAGGGAATCCAGCTTTCGTTCAACGCTCCGCGCGCTCCTCTTGGTCGCGCTGGGAGCCCTCACCCTCGCCGCCGGTAGCGCCAGCGCTCAGATCGTTTTAGAGGCCGTCCCGGATCGGGTCGAGATTCCGCCGGGAGGCTCCCTGAACGTCGAGGTCGCCGTGTCCGGCCTCGGCGCCTTCGCGGCGCCATCCCTGGGAGCCTACGACGTCCAGCTCACCTTCGATCCGGCGGTCTTCGATCTCACGGAGGCGGTTTCCGGCCTCGAGCTGGGGGACCCCACCCTCGGCCAGGTGATCTCCGTCGCGACGGTCGGCGACGGCACCTATGACGCGCTGGAGATCTCTCTGCTGCCGCCGGCGGACCTGATCACCAATCAGGACGAGCGGGTGGTGCTCTTCGTCGCCACCTTCGACGCCATCGCCCCCGGCGCCGGCGTCTTCGATCTCGGCCTCAACTCTCCCCTGGCGGACGAGCTCGGCAACCCCCTCACCGTCGTCATCGACGATCCGGTGACCGTCACCACCCTCTCGCCGCTGGAGATCCCGACGCTGGATACCGTCGGCCTGCTGCTCCTGGTTCTCACCCTAGTCTTCAGCGGCTGGTTCCTGCTGCGTCGCCAATCTCAGGACCGCCGCTCCCTCCATAGCCCATCTCAGGGGGCCCGCCGCGGTGGCCTCTTCGTCCTGCTTTTCCTGCTGATCAGCGCCCCGCTCCTCGCCATGCCCGGCGATATCGACGGTGACGACGACGTGGACGTCAACGACATCAACCTGATCCTGGCGGCCAACGGCTCCAGCGTCACCGCCGGCGACGCCAGGGATCTCGACGGCGACCTGCTGATCACCGTCCTCGACATGCGCCAGGCGGCGGTGCTCTGCTCTCGCCCCCTCTGCGCCCCCAACACCGCCCCGGCGATCACCCCACCGGCGAACCAGACGACGCCGGAAGACGTCGCCACCGGCCCGCTGGCCTTCACCGCCGACGACGCCGACGGCGACTCCCTGACCCTCACCCTCACCACCTCCGACCCGGCGCTGATCCCCCTCGGCAACCTCACCCTCGGTGGCACCCAGCCCAACTACACCGTGAACGCCCAGCCGGCGGCAGACCTCAACGGCGGACCTGTGACCATCACCCTCACCGCCGACGACGGCATCACCACCTCCGCCGCCACCTTCCAAATCACCGTGAGCGCGGTGAACGATCCGCCGACCATCACCACCGCCACAGCCTTCTCGGTTCCCGAAAACCAGACCGCCGTGGCGGACGTCGACTCCACCGATCCCGAAGGCGATACCGACGGCGCTGGACTGACCTACTCCCTCACCGGCGCTATCGACGACGCCCTCTTCGCCATCGACGCCGATAGCGGCGTGCTCACCTTCCTCACCGCTCCGGACTTCGAGATGCCGGCGGACACCGGCGGCGACAACGTCTACGACCTCGAGGTCACCGTCACCGATTCCGGCGGGCTGACGGACGTGCAGAACGTCGCCGTCACCGTCACCGGCGTCAACGACTGCCCCACCGCCGTGGACGACGCCCTCGCCACCGACGAAGACACGATCCTCAACGGCAATGTCCTCGCAGCCAACCCCACCACCGCCGACTCCGACCCCGAGGGCGATGCCCTCACCGTCACCGCCGTCAACGGCGACGCTGCCAACGTCGGAGTGCAGATCCCCCTCGGCATGGGCCTGCTCACCGTCGAGGCCAACGGAGCGGTGAGCTTCGATCCCACCGGCGGCTACGAATTCTTGAACGACACCGAATTCGGCACCGAGACCTTCACTTACACCATCGACGACGGCTCCGGATCCTGCGCCGAGAGCGCCACGGTGACCATCACCATCGACGGCATCAACGATCCGCCGTCCATCACCTCCAGCGACACCGCCTCCGCCGCGGAGAACCAGACCGCGGTGATCGACGTCAGCTCCACCGACCCCGAAGGCGATACCGAGGGTTCCGGGCTGACCTACTCCATCACCGGCGCCATCGATGACGCTCTCTTCGCCATCGACGCCAATACCGGCGTGGTGACCTTCCGCAGCGCTCCGGACTTCGAGGCGCCGGCGGACACCGGCGGCGACAACGTCTACAACCTCGAGGTCACCGTCACCGACTCCGGCACCCTCACCGACGTGCAGGCCCTCGCCGTCACCGTCACCGGCGTCAACGACTGCCCCATCGCCGTGGACGACGCCCTCGCGACAGACGAGGAGACGGCGCTCAACGGCAACCTGCTGGCGGCCAACCCCACCACCGCCGACTCCGACCCCGAGGGCGATGCCCTCACCGTCACCGCCGTCAACGGCAATGCCGCCAACGTCGGGGTGCAAATCCCCCTCGGCGACGGCCTGCTCACCGTCCTTGCCAGCGGCGCCGTGAGCTTCGACCCCGACGGCGGCTACGACGATCTGCCCACCGGCTCCTTCGAACAGGAGAGTTTCACCTACACCATCGATGACGGCTCCAGATCCTGCGCCGAGAGCGCCACGGTGACGATCACCATAAACGGCATCAACGATATTCCGATGATCACCTCCGACGGCGGCGGAGCCACCGCGGCGCTCAGCGCTGGCGAAAACCAGACCGCGGTGACGGACGTCCAGGCCACCGACATCGAGGGCGACTCCGAGGGCTCCGGCCTGACCTACTCCCTCACCGGCGGCGCCCAGCAGGCCTTCTTCTTGGTCAACCCCGCCACTGGCGTGCTGACCTTCGCCGCACCCCTGGATTTCGAGAAGCCCGTAGGCGACGGCGACAACACCTACGAGGTGGAGGTCACCGTCACCGACTCCGCCGGCGGCACCGATGCTCAGACCCTCACCATCACCGTCACCGACGTCAACGAAGCCCCTCTCCTCGCCGCCGGCAAATTGAGCTTTGTGGACGAGGACGTCTTCAGCGTCGGCCTGCCTCTCGGATTGCGGCAAGCCCAGGTGGTCGCCACCAGCCAGGACGGCCGCTTCGTCTACACCGGCGGGGAGGACTATCTGACGGTGTGGAGCCGCGACTCCACCACCGGCGAGGTCACCTTCGTCGAGTCCTTCGAGGACGACGTCGACGGCATTGACGGCCTCGCCGATCCCGGCGAGCTGGTGCTCAGCCCCGACGGCCGCCATCTCTACATCAGCGCCCGCGGCGACTTCTCCGTCGCTCTCTACGACCGCGACACCGCCACCGGCCAGCTGACCTTCGTCGAGGCTCTGTTCGACGATACGGCGCCGATCCCCTCGGTGACCCTGGAGGGCGCCGACGCCCTCGCCTTCAGCCCCGACGGCCTGCATCTCTACGTCGGCACCGAGTCCGGCCGCTGGATCACGGTGTTCAGCCGCGACCCCGCAAGCGGCCGCCTGACCCTGGTGGAGGTCGTCCGCGACGTCATCGATGCGCCGAACCTCGCTCAGGTCCACGGCATCGTAGTCAGCGCCGACGGTAACCACGTCTACACCGCGGCGCGGGCCGACAACGCGGTGAACGTCTTCCGGCGCGACCCCGCCACCGGCGAGCTGACCTTCATCGAAGACATCCAGGACGGCGATCCCGGAGCCGACCGGCTGCAGCAGGTGGTCAAAGTCGCCCTCAGCTGCGACGGCAAGAATCTCTACGCCGTCGCGATTTCCGACAGCGCCATCACCGTCTTCGATCGCGATGACAACCCCGTCAGCGCCACCTACGGGCAGCTCACCCCGGTGCAGATCATCCGCGACGGCGTGCCGGACGCCATGAACGACGGCCTCGACTCGGTGGAGGACCTGCGGGTCTCGGCGGACGATCGCCACGTCTTCACCGCCTCCGGGCGCGAGAGCAGCGATCACGCCATCGTGACCTTCAGCCGCGATCCCGCCACCGGCCTGCTCACCCATCGCGACGCCCTCTTCGACGGCACCAACGGCGCCGACAACCTGCTCGGCGTGACCCAGCTGGACCTCAGCGACGACGGCCGTCATCTCTATGCCGTTTCCTTCGGGGACTTCTCGCTGACGGTCTTCAGCCGCGAGGTCAGCAGCGCGCGCTTCGCCGTGGGCGACGGGCCGACTCTCCTCCTCCCCTCCTCCTCCACCGACTTCACGGTCAACGATCAGGATGACGCCAGCCTCGAGTCGGTGACCGTCACCATCACCAACCTCATCGACGCCGGCCAGGAGTTCCTCGCCACCTCCGCCAGCGGCGCCATCGGCGCCGGCGACATCAGCTATGTCGCCCCCACCCTCACCATCGCCCCAGCGGGGGGCGCCCCCCTGGCGGACTTTGAGGCGGTGCTGGATTCTCTGACCTACGACAACACCTTCGATGTGCCGAGCGCCGGGGACCGAGTCATCGAGATCGTCGCCGACGACGGCAGCGAGACCAGCAACACCTTCACCGCGCTGATCACCGTCCTCAACCTGCCGCCGATGATCACCTCCGACGGCGGCGGAGACACCGCCGCCGTCAACGTCGCCAGCGGCAGCACCGCCGTCACCGACGTGCAGGCCACGGATCTCGAGGGTGACGTAGAAGGCGCCGGCCTCACGTACGGCCTCACCGACAGCGACGGCGCCGGCCCCCTCGGCGCCGACAACGCCCTCTTCACCCTGGTGCCAGGGACCGGCGTGTTGACCTTCACCGCGGCGCCGGACGTCTCCGCTCCTTCGGATAGCGACGGCGACAACGACTACGAAGTCGAGGTCACGGTCACCGACTCCGGCGGCGAGACTGACACCCAGAACCTCACGGTCACCGTCTTCAATCCGCCTCCCAGCGGCGTCGCGGACACCTTCGACTTCGTCGGCAACACCCTTCTCCGGGTGGATCAGCCCACCAGCGGCGGGGCCGAGATCCTGGGCACCACCGGCTCCGGCACGGGAGTGCTGGACAACGATAGCGACCCCAACAACGCCATCTCCGTCGCCGGCGTGGTTGCCAACACCGTCCTCTGCACCGACCTCACCGCTCCCTTCGGCGACGGCCCCACCTGCCCCACCACCAACGGCGGCACGGTGGTGATGCAGTCCACCGGCGAGTTCACCTACACCCCCCTCGCCGGCGACACCGCCACGGACGATAGCTTCAGCTACCGACTGACGGACGGCACGACGACGGTTGAAGTCCTGGTGCAGCTCAACCGACAGAACCGCGTTTGGTACGTCGACAACACCAACGCCAGCGGCACCGACGACGGGTCCTCCGTCGATCCCTTCGACACCCTCGCCGAAGCCGAAAGCGCCTCGGTGGCCGGCGACACCATCTACATCTTCGAGGGCGACGGCACCGATACCGGCCTGGACACCGGCTTCAGCCTCAAGAGTGCCCAGCGTCTCCTCGGTGAAGGCGTCGATCTCTCCATCGCCGACACCGTCAACGGCGTCGCCGGGCCCACGCTCTTCGACTCCTCGGCGAACAACCGACCGGCTCTCTCCAGCTCCGACACCAGCGTGGTGCTCGCCAACGCCGGCTCCAGCAGCCTGACGGATCTCGAGATCCGCGGCCTCTTCGTCACCGGAAGTACCTTCGGCATCAACGTCCTCGCCACCGGGAACTTCATGGTGGAAGCCACCATCACCGACAACCTGGTGACCTTCTCCTCGGAGAACGGCATTCAGGTGCTCATCAACGGAGACTCCGGCACCAGCCCCTCCGGAGTCGTGCTCCTCGACAACAACACGGTGGAGCGCTACGACCTCTTCGGCGTTCGCGCCGCCGCCTTCGAGGGCACCGCCGAGCTCGACATCACCCTGACCAACAACCTCGTCGACCGCCCCGGGGCGCCCTCCGCCGACGGCTTCCGCATCGAATCCGGAAACTTCATCGAGGTGCAATCGCCCCGAGTCTGCCTCGACCTGCTCGATGTTGTGCCCCCCATCGGCGACAACAACTCCGCCTTCCCCATCGCCTTCGACGAGAGCATCGAGCTGCAGCAATTCGACGGCGCCACCTTCCAGCTCGAGGGTCTCGCCGCCTCCGACTGCGGCGGCATCCCCTGCAGCGGCACCAACGCCCAGCGAGTCGAGGACTTCATCCTCGACAACAACGAGCGCACCGCCAACGTCCGCACCGTCGACCGCATCGTCGACTACACCGACGCCACCTGCGCGCTGCCGAGTCCCTAAGCTCCTGGTTCCCTAGTCTCTAGGCTGCTTCTCCCTCCTAGAGAAATACGCCCCGGTGGTCGCGATCCCCCAATCGCGGCCGCCGGGGCTTTTTATTTTTAGGCACCGCAGCGCAAAGGTCGATAAACCGGCGTCGGTAACCCATTTGATTCAGAAACCCCCCTCCCAAATCAACCAAAGGGAAAGCAGCATCGCCAAACTTAGCGGCAACCGCGTGAGGCATCAAAGTAGTCACGATATAACCGAGGAGCCGGCCAAGCTAGACTGCCGAGCACAAGCCTCAACGGCGCAAACTCCGGCCGTGATCATGTTAGTTACAGTAACGTATTTACGCGCCGAAAGCCGCCACCACGTCTACTGAGGCAAAAACTTGCCCAGGTAGATCTGGTTCCGACAGCAGGGAGAAACCGGCAAGTTAATCACTACACAGTGAGTATAAACCTCCACACCCACAACATCTCTAATTGCCTACCCTACCGACTCCGACGACACCCTAGCGCTGCAATTAGTAATAGAGAGGATATAGGTATAGCATCAGGCACCAAGCCAACCAGTGTCTTTCTAGAGCGCACGGCCCGGAACATATCGACCACCAGAGACGAGCCTATTGCCGGCAGAGGTTCACCGACAACTTAATCTTGACCCATGAAGTTATTTTCTGCAGCAAATACTCCTGCTCTTTGAGCAGGAGTAACAGGTCCCGCGCCCCGTCCAGATTGCTCTAATTCACCAAGCACAAGCCCTCCCGCAATAAGACTCTCACTCCTCATCCACACAAAAAACCACGGCACCATCGTGCACCCCACCTTTTCTTCCCACTGAACTGACCACATCCTTATTTCTTCAGCAGCATCCATGACGGCGACCGGGGGATAAACTTTATTCCCGCCCCCATTCAGGACGGATTCTCCGGACGGAGACTGCATATCGAACCCTTCGACTGTCACCCCATTATCAGCATAACTCAGTAGGACTTTGTTACCATCCAGCAATGGTTCAATCCTTGTACCGCCAAAACAATTGATTATGAATCTAGTGTCCAGCAATTCTTGATTCGCGAAGCAGCTTCTGCCTTTCTGTAGTAACTGACTATCCAACTTGGGACTCTCTATCCGCTCCCCTCCGAAGAGAACAGGTGGTTTTCCAGTCGCCTCGAACACACCAACTACGTACTTGGGCCTGGGTCCTTGAAAATCTAGCACCGGACTCACCAGTGTAACCCAATAGCCCTCATTCTCATTATCTCCTGCTGATGGGTGATATCCACCCTGATAAACACATATAACCTCACCTACGTAATATCCAAACAGGGCTGCCTCACGCCCTTGATAGTTAAAGATCCGATCTCTCGGCAGGAAGTCGAATTCTCCATTAATAGAATCACAATCCAAGGGAAACTGGACAGTAAACCCATCACTAGCGTGCTTCGACTTCATCACGAGCCCCTTTACTTAAACCGAGGAGACTTCAAACGCTTAGGTCCCTGACTGATTACTCAAAACCTTACTCCTACTCGAACCGTGGCCATCATTAGCAATAACTCTCTGCATAGACTTCGCCAGCAAGGAAAGGCGTAGTCACGAGCATCCCAGTGCCTTAGCTGTGAATCACAATGATAGCCTAAACCAAAGTACTCTGCAGTAATTCTCCCACAGAGGAGCAACCAGACGAAGAACCTCTTGACTCATTGCATTGCATGAATTGCATTGCATGAATTGATCTTAGAACCATCCGACAGCTCAACCGAAATATCAATCTCCTGCAATAGAACTACAGAGAGATAATCCACGAAGTAAGCATTGGGTTCACTCTCAGCAAACCTCTTGCCAGGCCTTTTACTCTAGCTATTTTAGCCCTGGTGCTCCTTGTTCACTCTATTGGGTATCAGTGGACGACCACCGAGCGTCATCACGCTGGATGTCGTGTGTCACGCATATCGCCATTCACCTCATAGATTGAGTAGACTGCCTTTAGAATACAACGTTTCATGACTGTCTTACAAGTCTTGTTTATACAGCTACCCCTAAGCCTCCACAGAGGTTTTCGGTTCACCTGAGGACGGGCAACACAGAGCAATGATTCATTGAGCACTAAGAAATTCTACGAAACCAGTTGCCCCAACCTCACCATTCGCTATCAACGCCTTGGCACCCCAGGCTTATAGACATAATTCTCCATTACTGGATGGCCAGCGCCATCGCCAAATTTAATGATAACGTGTTATCATTAATGAAATGCGGCCTGCCCAAACAGCCCCCGGCCCCTTATCTCCGGACAGTCCGCGTATCCAACGACGCCCCGCGCTTCATCCACTGCTTGTCCCGGCTTCTCTACTGAAACTCTGGGTCTCGAGCATCGAGCCTCTCCCGGCGCGATGCAGCCCTCCTTCAGCAGACCGGACTCACAAGGCGAGGAACCTCGATGACCCTCAATCAACCCACCCCCACGAACCCTCAGCGCCTGCCCGTCACCGTTCTTTCAGGCTTTCTCGGCGCCGGAAAGACCACGCTCCTCAATCAGGTGCTCAACAACCGCGAGGGTCGCCGAGTCGCGGTGATCGTCAACGATATGAGCGAGGTCAATATCGACGCGATGCTCGTCGAGCGGGGGGGAGCCGGGCTCTCTCGGACCGAAGAGAAGCTGGTCGAGATGTCGAACGGCTGCATCTGCTGCACGCTGCGGGACGACCTCCTCGCCGAGGTCTCCCGCCTCGCCCAAGAGGGCCGCTTCGACTATCTGCTCATCGAGTCGACGGGGATCTCCGAGCCCATTCCCGTGGCGCAGACCTTCACCTTCGAGGATCAGGACGGCGTCAGCCTGGCCCACATCTCGCGCCTCGACACCATGGTCACGGTGGTCGACGCGGCAAACTTCCTGCGCGACTACAACGCCGCGGAGGCGCTGCAGGATCGTGGCGAGGCCCTAGGGGAAGAAGACGAGCGGACCGTCACCGATCTGCTCATCGACCAGATCGAGTTCGCTGACGTCATCGTGTTGAACAAGCTCGACCTCGTGACCGAGGAGCAAGGCCTCGAAGTCAAAGCCATCATCGCGGCGCTCAACCCTGGCGCGAGGATCCTGATGACGACCCGGGGCAAGGTTCCCCTTGGCTCGGTGCTGAATACCTGTCTCTTCGACTACGAGAAGGCCGCCGCCTCCGCCGGCTGGATCCGGGAGCTCCAGCTCGAAGGGGAGCATACGCCCGAAACCGAGGAGTATGGGATCTCGAGCTTCACCTACAGGACAGCTCACCCCTTCGACGCCAAGAAGCTGTGGGCGTATTTGCATGACGAAGACAACTGGCGCGGCGTGCTCCGCTCCAAGGGCTTCTTCTGGGTCGCCGCCGACCACCAGGTGGCCTACGAGTGGGCCCAGGCGGGCGGCGTCAGCAGCGTCAACCCACTAGGAAAGTGGCTGGCGGCCGTTCCCCGGGAGCATTGGAACTTCCCCGCAGGAGAGAGCCCCGATCAGCGCTCCCACTGGCATCCGCTCTTCGGAGACCGCTCCCAGCAGCTGGTCTTCATCGGCCAGAAGATGGATGAGGAGGCGATGCGGGCGCGGCTCGACGCTTGCCTGCTCGACGAGCGAATCACTGCGGGCGACCAGAGAGCCTGGGCGATGTTCGAAAATCCCTTCCCGCGACTTCGCTCCGCCCGCTAGGTGATTCAAATAGAGGACAGCTCGATCAGAAGGGGAGCACCGCGGAGCAACATTGAAGGGCTTGGAGGCGCTATTGCCCTGCCTTCAGCCGCCCCCGATGGCGCTCCCCCCGGCAGCTCTCTCCTCGGTACGATTTCCCTCGACGGTACTCCACCATCACCAGAAGACGCTCCCTCACCAGAAGACGCTCCCTCACTAGAAGACACTCCCTCACCAGAAGACACTGTCGCGAAGCGGCGCTGATTCCTCGAAGACCTCGACAGCTCTCGTCGATACCCCATCCCCCAAGCGGCGGCCCCGCACTACCGGCCCCTGCTCACCAAAGGAATGAAGACCATGCTACGCGCCATTGGAGTCACGAAACGCTACGGAACCACGGTTGCCGTCGACCGCCTCGACCTGCAGGTCGAACCAGGAGAGGTTCTCTGCCTGCTCGGCGCCAACGGCGCGGGCAAGACCACGACGGTTCGACTCTTTCTAGGATTCACCTCCGCCGACGAAGGCAGCGTCGAGGTCAACGGCGTAGATCCGACTCGGGATCCGGTACAGGCGCGCCGCGCCGTCGCTTACATTCCCGAGAACGTCATGCTCTACGACGAGCTGACGGGGCTCGAGAACCTCGCCCTCTTCGACCGCATGAGCGGTGGCTCGAGGAGCCAGGAAGACTACCTCGGGATTCTCACCGCTCAGGGGCTCGAGGCCAGTCGCGCCAAGGAGCGGGTCTCCGGCTACTCGAAGGGCATGCGCCAGAAGGTGGGGCTGGGAATCGCCGCCGCCCGGGAGGCCAAGGCGCTGCTGCTGGATGAGCCGATGTCGGGCCTCGACCCTTCGGCGGCCAATGAATTCGCCCGCGCCATCCTCGCCGAACGGGATCGCGGCGCGGCGGTGCTGCTGACCACCCACGATCTCTTCCGCGCCAAGTCCATGGCGACTCGCATCGGCATCATGCGGGCCGGCGTGCTGGCCGAAGAGATCGACGCCGCGGCGGTGGACGCCCACGAGATCGAGCGCATCTATCTACACCACATGCAGATGGAAGCAGCGGAGCTCTCGGCATGACCCGCCTGGTCTTCAGCCACGAGTGGACTCGCCTGCTGCGCTCCCCCCGGCTCCTCGTTCTGCTCACCATCGTCGCCCTGACCTTGATCGCTACGACCTGGTGGTCGGCGTCCACCGACGCGCAGCAGAGCGCCGCCCAGATCGCCGCGGCGGAACAGGCCCGCGAAGATTGGGTCGGCCGCGGCGCCGCCAATCCCCACGGCATGGCCCACTACGGCGACTTCGTCTTCCGCCCCAACGGCCCCCTCGCCCGGCTGGATGGCGGCGTCCAGGCCACCCTGGGCCAGGTGCTGCGCATCGAAGGCCACCGCCACGGCATGCCCCTCGCCACCACCACGAGCACCGCGGGCCCCCTGGCGCGCTTCGGGCGCTTCGATCCCGCCTTCCTGCTCCAGGACATCGTCCCCCTGATCCTGATCCTCATCGGCGTCGGGCTGGTGGCCGACGGGCAGCGCGGGCGCCAAGGCTGGATGCTCGCCCACGGCGCGTCCGGACGCACTCTCGTCCTCGGGCGGGCGGTCTTTCTCGCCTCCATCGCCGCTGCTCTGGTGGCGATCGTCCTGCTGACTACGATCCTCGCCTCCCCCGAGCCCCTCGCCGGCGCCGACGTAGCGCGCTTCGCCGGGCTGGTGGCGACGTACTCGATCTTCTTGCTCATCGTGGTGGCGCTCACCGTCGTCGCCACCTCCCTCGCCCGATCGTCGACGGCCGCCACCTTCGTGCTCCTCGGCGTCTGGCTCGTGGGCACGACGGTGCTGCCGCGGGCCACGGCGACCGTCGCATCGACCGTCGCCCCGCTACCCTCCCGCGACGCCTTCGAGACGGCGATGCGCGAGGCCCGCTCCGCCGAGATCGACGGGCACAATCCCGAAGATCAGCGCCTCGCAGAGATGGAAGCGGAGCTGATGGAGGAATATGGCGTCACTACCCGCGAGGAGCTGCCGGTGAACTTCGACGGCATCGCGATGCAGGTCGACGAAGAGGTGGGCAACGTCGTCTGGGACGAGCACTTTGGACACCTCGAGGAGCAGCTCCACCAGCAGGGCAACGTCGCCCGGGCAGCGGCGCTGCTGAACCCCTTCCAGAGCATCCGCGCGGTGTCCATGACCTTCGCCGGCACCGACCTCGCCCACGATCTCGCCTTCCAGGACGCCGCCGAGGAGTATCGACGGGACCTCGTCAAGGCGCTGAACGACGAGCACGCCTACGGTGGTTCGACCACCGGCGACTGGTCCTTCGAGGCTGATGCGGCCTTCTTCGCAGGCATTGCCCCCTTCGAATATCCGGACACCCCCCTCGGCACCGTAGTGAGGTCACGCACCGTCGAGCTCAGCGGGCTCTTCGTCTGGGCCCTGCTCGCGGTCTTCGCGCTCGCTTCCGCCGGCCGCCGTCTCGAGATCGGAGGCGAGGCATGATCCTCGAAGCCCTTCAAAAAGAACTCAGGGGAGTCCGCCACTCGCCGGTTCGACTGATTGCCCTCGCGACCTTCTTCGCCGCCAGCGCCCTCGCCATGCTCGCCGGCCACTGGTTTGTCGACGACTGGTCGGCGAGCCTCGCCGAAGCGCAGCAGCAGCAATCCGAATCGGTGGAGTCCGTCCAGAACTGGTTTGCCGAAGGCGTAGCGGGCCCCGAGGATCGCCCCTGGGTCGATATCGCCGCCCCCCTGTGGCAGGACTGGTACGCGGGCACGCGCCTGCTGCGGGAGCCGGCCCCCCTCGCCGGCATCGCGACGGGCAGCCTGGACGACTCACCGCGGGTCGCCCGCGTCAACCGTCGAGCCAACCCTTTTCTCGAAGAAGGAACCCACATCGAGAACCCGGAGCTTGGCCGCACCGAAGCCATCGACCTGATCTTCGTGCTCGCCGTCTTGATCCCCCTGCTCATCGGCGTCCTGGGCATGGGCTGCGGCGCCTACGAGCGGGAAACGGGACTCGTCCACCTGATCGCGGTGCAGCGAGGGCGAGCGAGCTCGTGGTTCCTGGCCCGAGCCGCCGCCATCGCTATCCTGGCCAGCGCCGCTGTGCTGGTAGTGGTGGCGGCTGTCGTAGCACTGGCCGGAGCCTTCAACCGAGATGGCCTCGGCCTCATCGCCCTCGCGCTGCTCTACACGGCACTGTGGGCCGGATTGCTCACCGCCACGGCGGTGGCAGCCCGCAGCCGCCGAGAAGCAGCCCTGGCCTACGGCGGCGTGTGGATCCTGCTGGTCGTTCTCGCTCCGACCCTGATGTCCGAACGAGCGCTCAGCTCGACGGCCGCCAACGCCGGGCTCACCACCGCCCTCGATCAGCGGGCCAAGCAATACGAAGGCTACGACGAAGAGGCCACCCATCTCCTCGAGCACCTCTACTCCCAGCGCCCCGACCTCAAAGCACAGCCCGCCGCATCCCTCGAGACCCTACCGCCAGAAATCGAGCGCCACGTCTACGACTGGAGCCAGATGCAAAGCCTCGTCGCCGAGAACCAGGAGAAAGCAGCCGCCGAGCGCCGCGCCATCGCCGGCACCGAGCAGGCGATGCTCTGGTCTCCGACGGTGACCCTCACCCTCGCCGTCGAACGACTCGCCGGCCGCGACCTCCACTCGGCCATCACCTTCCGCCAAGAGGTAGTCGAAGCAGTCAACGGGCGTATTGAATGGATCGTCGAGCAGGCATGGCGCAACGAGCCCCTCTCCCTGCAGGACTTCGAGGCGCTCCTAGAGCTCACCCCTTCCTCGGTCCAGCCCGCGCCGGCCGACGTAAAGCCTCACCTCACCGTGCTGTTGGTATGGACGGTGCTCGCCTGGATCGTCGGCGTGCTTCGGGTGCGGCGGCGGGAGGAGTGAGGGTATTGTTGAAGCGCTAGGGAGCAGCACCCACGGACCGGGTCAGTTCTGCAATGCAGCCTTCCTAAGGCTCTGAGCTACGTTCGACTAGCAACGTGTTTCAGTGTCCGCGAGTAAGATTCTCGAGGCAGAAGGCTCCGTGGCTGGAAGCTTCGGCATGCATGCGTATATGCTAGCATTGAGTCGTGCGAGTAGTTGCAGACACCAGCGTCTTCGTGAGCGCTATTCTCGGCCGCGGTGTCGGTGCGAGCAGGCAAATTCTCCGTCACTGCCTGCTCCGTGAACTACTCCCCGCGATGGGTACAGCTCTCTTCCTCGAGTATGAAGATGTCGTCAGCCGAAAGGCTATTCTTGAACAATCCCGATTGTCCAAGGCGGAGATCGATGCGCTGCTCGACGCCTTCGCCAGTGTTTGTACCTGGACGACGGTCTACTACCTGTGGCGACCCAACCTCAAGGATGAGGCCGACCACCATCTTCTTGAGCTGGCCGTCGCCTACGGAGCCGACGCGATCATCACTAAGAACGTGCGCCATCTCCGAACTGGAGAGCTTCAGTTTCCCCAGATCCGGATCTTACGACCCGAGGAATTGCTCAAGGAGCTGTGACCATGGCAACAATAACTGTCCGGCTACCCGACGAGAAGCACGAGCGTTTGAAGCTCATGGCCAAGCGCCAGGGGATCAGCCTCAATAAGCTCTTCGAGGAGCTCTCGACGACCGCATTGGCGGAATTCGATGTGGAGACCCGATTTCGCGTACGCGCTCAGCGTGGGTCGGTGGAAAAAGGGTTAGCTATCTTGGATTCCCTGGATTCAGCAGAAGAAGGGACTCGTTAACCAAACCTTCGATCGATCGTATTCCAAGGCGCATACCCTCAGGCATCTACCTTGAAGACCTCAGCCCACCGTGCTGCCGCCGTGGACCGTGCTTGCCTGAATCGTCGGGCTCCTTCGGGTTCAGCGGTAACAGCAGTCCTAGGACCTTAGACGCAGGAGCCGCGGCTGCCACCTTGCAGAGGTGCTTACTCCACGCCCAGCGGCCAACACGAGCGGATAGCTGGTGATTGTCTAGAAGACGATAGGCGTCGACGTAATCCTGCCCACGATGTCCCCTGCTGAGGTAGATCAAGTTCCCGGTGGCAGTAACCCCTTGGGTCCCTGGGTAACCAGCCCACCAATCGTCGAAGACCGCCGTGACGGTGCCGTCTGGCGCCCAAGACACCGCCCATCGGTGGATCACCACATCGTTATTCGTCTCATCGGTTCACTGGACCCAAGACCCGATCAACGATATGTCAGGCTCCAGCCGCGAGATCTCGCAGAACGAGAACCTCGCTTTCACTCCCGAAGGGACAAGCGATGCGAGGCCGAGGATCTGGGCCCGGACCACGGCGTAGTGGCAGCCGAACTCTTCCAACCGACGAGATATCGACGGATCGCGAGCATCGACCTGTTTGCCTTCGCCATCTGCACTCTTGAGGAGCTGACTCAAATCAAAGCAGCGTAGACCTGAGCTTGTATCGGTGACTAGAAGCTAGCGTTCGTAAGATGCCAAGCCCCCCGCGTGAAGCGACCAGGAGCCGGAGCCTTATGTTTCCGACGAGTACTTTCCATCAGCTCTCCCGTCTACCAATAACATTTGCGCGCAACGTCCGCGATGGCTGCCCGTCGGGGCGACCCCAATCAGGGCTAAACGAAGAGAACTATGCTCCACCAGATCCATCAGGGTCCAAACTCTTCACCGCGGGCAACGCTTCAGGCATCGTCGCAGGCAAGCATTGAATTATTTCAGCCAGTGCCCCGCCACCCTCTCTTTTGAGCCGCCCGTATACAGCGAGCTCACTCAAAAGACCAAACGACCCTTCTTCGGTTCCTCTGTGGTCAATCAAGCTGCGATGTTGGCAATCCTTCCAGACTCGTTTCAGCTAGCAGGATCGATTACCAACATCGCAACATGCGGCTACTTATTGACCTCGGAGCATTAGACCTCTGCCTATACTGAGGCTACATTCCGAAGCACTCCAATTCAGCATTCATGCATAGCCAACGGCTTGCCAAGACTAGAGAAAGCTAATCGGTAGACAGAAGACCTTCGCTCCACTAAGACAACGACTACCGAAGCCTTTGAGTTGCGACGCATCAGTGCCGTCACTATTGTCACAGTCCTTTCCATTACTGGAGACACAGATGGCAAACTCCTTACTTTTACACTTGCCATTGCAAGACGGCGCCGTCCCACGCCACTCACCTTTCTTATTCATATTAGAGTAATGATATGTCTGAGGATATTCCTCTTTTGGAACGCACCAGGCTTTATGTGCACCCAAGCAAGGCTTCCCAAAACCTGGCGGAGGGGTTGCATCAGGCGCGTAATCACACTTACTCCCATCACCAGAGCCACACCAAGCAAACTCCGTTTTCTCACATTTACCGGCGCAAAGAGGGGCTGTACCTCTCCACTCGCCCGGCGTCGGGTACCAACCGGCTTTCTCGCTTTCTGTTGCTCCAGCTTCCTCGGCCGCCGAAACGGGGCTTGCCGACAGAAGAATCGCTAGAATCGCTAGAATCATTAAGAACTTGTTCACCTTGGCCTCCATACTGAGGTTTCCTTTTCTGGCTACGTTGGCTGCTGAAGCAGACCCGGGCAACTCAGAGCCGCTACTCTATACAGCAAGTGGTGTGCCGACACTGCAACCATCTATTCAGAAGGCACTCACGCCTTAATAGCAGTGAGATCAACATCAAAGGAAGCAACTGTGAACAATGACTTTAAAACCACAAAGTCCCGCCCTGCTGACAGCTCCTTTCCCGCAGAAGTGCCGTCAAAAGATCTGACTGTCGAGTGTCTAGTCCACAAACATAGGCGACATACGACACAACACTACCGAATTGATCAACCCAAGATCTATCACCGGACACGTTAGCCAGATAAGTCCGCTAAGACTCCACTAGCAGTTCAGAATAGATCTGGCAAAGTCCAGAGGAAGGCGGTCGATCTTCACCCTGAAAATTCTATCCCCTCCGGAAATCGCCCCTATTAAGGAAATGCCGTAAAAGCCATCACGCTAGAAAAGTCTACTTCTCAGAGACCTAAGGACCTTCAGAAACCAGAAGAAAACGGCTGATCTATACTCAGGCAAACGAGGCTGCTAAGACAGTAGCTCTGCCCCAAAACGCACCTCAGCACGCGTCCCCCGCGATTCCCTCGGCCCAACCCGCAGCTTCCACCCGAAACGCTCACAAATCTCCGAAACGATCGCCAGCCCCAGACCGTGGCCGAAGCCGGAGCGGCCGCTGACGAAGGGTTCGGTGAGGCGATCGACCTGTTCGGGAGGAATTCCGCTGCCGGTATCCAAAACCTGCAGAGCGTCGCTGCGCAAGCTGACTTCCACCGAGCCTTCGAGGGTGTTGTAGAAGGCGTTGGCGATGAGGTTGCCGGAGACGATGACGAAGATCGACTTGGGCACGGTGATCTGCAGCTCAGGGTCGAGATTGAGGAGGACTTCGACGGGCCGGTCGCCGAGCAGATGGCGGTGTTGAGCAACGATCTCCGGTATGAGGGAGGCCGGGGCACAGCGTTCAGCGGGTTCGCTACCGTCTTCCCGGGCGAGCCAGAGGAAGGCCTCGATGATCTCCTCCATGCGGTGGATGGAGCGGAAGATGCGATCGAGCTGACCTCGAGCCCGCGGGTCTTCCTCCGGAATCCGCGAGGCCAGCAGCTCAGCGGCGCCTCGGGCTGCCGTCACCGGGGTGCGCAGCTCGTGGCTAGCGTTGCGGGTGAAGCTCCGCTCGCGCTGGATGAAGAACTCGACTCGCTCCAGGGCTTCGCTCAGCGCGTTGGCGAGCTGGGCGACCTCGACGGGATAGTCCTCGGAACGGATGCGCGTCGCCAGCTCGGAAGGCGGACTCTTCTCGACGGTATCCGCCAGATGAACCACCGGCGCCACCAGTCGGTCCGCCAGGCGTCTTCCCCACCAGGCCCCCAGCAGGCTGACGATCACCGCCCCCAAGCTCAGCACGATGAGAACGGACCCGACCCACTCCCCTCGGATGCCGAGCTCGGTCACTTCGTAGAATAGGAAGAGTCGGCCGCGATCGCCAGGAAGCTGGCGAATCGCCACCAAGAAGGGCTGGCTACGACCGATCACCTCTTCCCCTACCTCGTGGTTGCCGTCCGGCCTGCCGCTCACCCAGCCCCGCAGGTCGGCGGGCACCTCCTCGAGGCCGATATAGCCCCGCATGAAGCGAGTCGACGGCGGTGCCATGGACTGCCCCGGGGGCAGCCTCTCGAGCCGCTCGAGGTATTCCTCGGTCTCGATTTCCAGACGCTGAGCCAGCAACCGGTCCTCGAGGACCGCAGCGGTCAAGGCCGCAACGACGGCGTAGAGCCCGATGAGCACGGCCCCGAAGGTGAAGAAAGCCAGCACGGCGGAGCGCCGAAGGCTGGTGGGCTGCTCGCCGGTGGTCCGCACGCTCTTCACTCCACCCCGAGACGGTAGCCGACGCCGGCTACCGAATGCAGCAGAGCGCGCTCGAAGGGTCGATCGATGACGCGGCGCAGGTTGTAGATATGCGTATTGAGGGCCGCGCTCTCCGGCGGCTCGTCGGTCCACAGGGCCCGCTCCAGGTCTTCCCGGGTGAGCACCTCCGGCGCCGCCTCCATCAGCCGCCGCAGCAGCTTGAGGCTCGCCGGCTTGAGATCCAGCCGCCGCCCCTGGCGGGTGACGATCAGGGTTCCGGTATCGAGCTCCAGGTCTTCGACCCGCAGCACCCGCCGTCGCGCTGACCCGCGATGGGTCAGCGCCACCAGCCGAGCGGCTAGCTCCCGTAGAGCGAAGGGCTTGACCAAGTAGTCGTCGGCACCAGCCTCGAAGCCCTCCAGTCGGTCGGGCAGCGTATCCCGGGCGGTGAGCATCAGCACCGGGGTTTCCCAGGCCCGCTCCTGCCGCAGGCGCCGGCAGATCTCGAGACCGTCGAGGCCAGGCAGCATGAGATCCAGCACGACGACATCCCATGAGCTGGAAAGAGCCCGGCGAAGACCGCCGGGGCCGTCATAGGCGAAGTCCACCTCGTGGCCTAAGTCTTCGAGGAACTCGCCGACGTTGGCCGCGACATCGATTTCGTCTTCGACGATGAGAACGCGCATGGGAAGGTGGTGTTGGAAGATCTCAGGAAGGAGGCCCTAGAGGCCTCGGTCAGCGCTAAGCCTCGGTGCACTCTGAAGCACCCTAGAAGCACCTTCGAAGCGCCTCAGAAGCGCCAGCGGAGGCCGAAGGAGGGCACGATGCCCAAGAAGGTCTCCTCGTTGGGGATGTATTCCACTTCGCCGTTGTCCAGCAGCGCGAAGCTGCGATCGTCGACCTGGAATCCGGCTTGGTTTTCCCGATTGTAGACATTCTGGATATCGACGAATAGCTCGAGGGTCTTGCCGCTGCTCAAGCTGAACTCCCGGCTCGCCCGCATATCGAGGCGGTGGTAGTCGTCGAGGTTCTCGCCGTAGAGAGGGCCGACGACGGGCACGATGGACACCGTACCGTCCGGCGCCGTCTCGGTAGTTCCCGAGATCCCCGTAGTCGGCCAGCCGGTGTGGTAGAGCCAGGCGAAGTTGAAATTCCACTTCGGCCCCGGCCGCCAGTTGAGGTCGATGGTCAGGGCGTGGGTCTGATCGATGGAGCGCGGCACGTCGCGACCGCCGATGAGATCGGTGACCTCCGAGAGGGCGTAGCCCACCCACCAGGAGAATTTGCTGCCGGAACGCCGGGAGAGGAAAATCTCCAGGCCCTGGGCAGAGGCGCTCTCCGGCGCCAGGAGAATGCGATCGCTGGTGGCTTCCGGGTTCGGCGAGAAGGCGTCGAAAAGGTTTTCGTAGCGCGGTCGAGGGTCGGTAATCTCCCGCTGGTAGGCGTCGACTCGAAGATTGTAGTCGCGCTGGCCGAGGCGGAAGCTGCGCTCCCAGCCGATGAGCCGGTGCTCGGCCCGCTCCGCCGGGAAGAAGCGGGTTTCGCCGTCCTCCACCTGCAGCTCATTGGGCCGCTGGCTCTGATGGAAGTAGCCCCAGCTGGCCCGCAGCACCCCCGCGTTGCCGAGGTTGTAGACCGCGTTGAGCCGGGGCGAGAACTGGTCTTCGTCCGTCAGCCCCTGCTGATCCCAGCGCGCGCCGATCTCCACCGTGAACGGATCGCTCACCCGGATCCGATCCGCCAGGTAAAGGCCGTATTGCTCGTCGGAGAAGGATTCCTTGAATTGGGTGATGCCGCTTCCCGCAGCTCCCGCCGGCGTTCCGATGTCGTCGAGAAAGAGCCGGGTGTTGAAGTAGTCGTACTCGACATCGTAGCTCCGGCCCTCGAAGCCCCACTTCAGATAATGCCGATCGCTGAGCTGCCAATTCCAGTCCTGCTTCAGGCTGAGCACGTCCATCTGGCGAACGTCCTGAATAGCAAACTCGTAGTTGAAGCCCTCCTCCGACACCGTCCGATCCCGGTCTACCCGACCCAGCGAGACGGCGCTCTCGACGAAGAGGCTCGGATTGACGGTCGCCAGGTGGCGCCCCCAGAGGTACGCATTGCCGTAGCCGGTATCCAGCTCCTCTCGCTCCGGGAAGCCGTCTTCGATCTCCGTCGACTTCTGATCGAGGCTGTCGTCCGCCGCCAGCACGTTGAAGGTCAGGGTTTGAGAATCCGTCAGCTGGTAGTCCAGCTTGCCGAAGAGATCCCAATAGGCGGGGCCATTGCCTTCGCTCTCCTCCTCGTCGTCGTCCCCCACAATGCCGAGGACGATGTCCAGGTACCCACGGCGTAGGGAGCCCATCCAGCTGCCCTTGTCGTTGGGCAAGAGCCCGCCCATCTTCGCGCTCGCCGAGGACAGGCTAATGCCGAGATCGAGGTTGCGCTGAGTCGGCCGCCGGGTCGTCATGTCGAGCACCCCGGTCATGCGGTCCCCGTACTGCGAGGGAAAGCCGCCGTTGATGATGTCGATGCCGCCGAGGGTGTCTGGATCGATGATGCTGAAAACTCCCTGAAAGTCCTTCAGGTGGTAGGGCTCGTAGATCTCCTGGCCGTCGATTCGCTGCAGGTTCTCGCGGAAAAGGCCGCCGCGGATATTGAATTGGGCGGAGACGTCGTTGCCGGTAATGCCCGGCAGCAGAGGGAGCGCGCGGAAGACGTCATCCCCAAAATGAGGCAGCTCGAGAATCTCCACGGCAGAAAGGGCCACCGTCGACACCGGCTCGTCGCGGCTCAAGCTGTAGCCGGCGGTGACGTTGATCTCGTCCAGGGCCACCGGAATCTCCGCGGGAGGCTTCGCCTCTTCCTCCGACGGCTCTGAAGACTGATCTTCGGCAGACTCGGCCGCCTCCGGCGATTCGAGGGACTCCGGCGTGGACTCCTGGGCGCTCACGCCGCCAGCCAGCCAGAACACCAGCAAACAGAGAAGGACGGCGGGCTGTCGAAGACACTGGCCAAGGCATTCGCTATGACTCTCGAGATGAAACATCGGTTCTCCTTCAAGCGGACGGGATCGACCTCTTTGTGCGCCCGAAACGTAGCGCCCCCCCGATCAACGCTCGATCAACGTCCAATCAACAGCCGGATTCACGAGGGCCAGCTCCAACGAGTTCTCGGGAGCCGCTTTGACCACACTGCATGTACCCAACAGGTCCCTGGCACCCAGCAAAACAGGTCCCTGGCACCCAGCAAAACAGGTCCCTGGCACCCAGCAAAACAGGTCCCTGGCACCCAGCAAA
>JBCCXL010000022.1:0-107402 GCA_039191605.1 Acidobacteriota bacterium
CCCCGCCGCGGGGGCCCCGCACATCCAAAACACCCACACCCCCCCCACGGGGGCGGGCGCCCCCTTCTGCGGCGCCGCGGGGCTCTTCTTGCAGAAGGTCTCGGGAGTCGGAACGGTGCTGATCCACGGCAGCGGCGACTTCCAGGAGCTCAACCTGCGGTCCGGGGAGCAGGTGCAGGTCTCCTCCGGGAATCTGGCGGCCTTCTCGGAGCATGTGGACTACGACATCGTGCGGGTCGGCGGCATGCGCAAGACCCTGTTCAGCGGTGAGGGCCTCTTCATGACCCGCCTCACCGGCCCCGGCCGAGTGCTGCTGCAGAGCCTGAAGCCGAGCTTCGGCAAAGCCACTCCTACCGGCTGAGCCTAGGCGAGGGCCAGAGCAGGCTGAATTCAGAGCAGACTGAGCTCAGAGCAGACGGGGCTTAGGGCAGACGGGGCTTAGGGCACCACCCGCGCTACACCGCGTCTTCGAGATCCAGATCCACCCGCCGCAGCGGCCGCAGGGCGAAGCTGAAGACCGTCACCGCCAGGAAGGCGACGCCGCAGATCACGAAGAGCAGGCCGATGCCCCGGCCCGAGCCGACCCCCAAGAGGGCGCCGACGAAGGTATCGGCGAGGGCTCCGCCGTCTACCAGCAGGGGATTCATCACCCGCTCCGCCAGCAGGCCCGAGAGCCCGAAGGCCACCGGTCCGCTGATCTGCGCCACCATCCGCCGAGTGGCGAAGACCCGCCCCTGAAGCGCCGGCGGCGTCTTGACCTGCCATAGGGCCTGGCTGCAGCCGTTGACCACCGGCACGCAGAAGGACACCAGGAAGAGACCCGTCGCCACGAAGAGGGGCAGCGCCTGCGCCCCGGCGATAACCAATCCCAGCACCATGATGGGGCCTGCCCCCAGCACCCCCAATACGCGGCGGCGAGGGCCTCCCCAGGAGCTCATCAACACGCTGCCGGCGATCCCTCCGGCGGCGGCAAAGCCCAGCACCTGCCCGAGCACCGCCTCGTCGGCGAAGGAGAGCACCAGTGGGGTGGTGAGCAGCGTGCACAGGGGCAGCACGAAGTTCAGAGCGGCGAAGAAACCCAGCAGCGCCAGCAGCCCGCCCCGCTGCCGAATAAATCGCCAGCCCTCCAGCGCTTCGGCGAGCACCGAGCGCCAGCGGCCAGAGAAATTCAGCGCCGCAGCAGCCGCCCGGCGAGGCGGATCCGGAATGCGCACCGCCAGCAAGATCGCCATGGCGATGAGGAAGCTGGCGACGTCCAGCGCGACGACCCCCGGCAGCCCCAAGGGCCCCAGCAGCGCCCCCGCCAGCAGCGGTGCCGCCAGCCGGGCCCCGGCGTGGCCGAATTGAGTCATTCCCGCCGCGCGGCCGAAGTGGCGCTTGGGCACCAGCAGCGTGGTGGAGGCGGTGAAGGCCGGCATCTGCACCGCCTCGAAGAGGGAGCTCAGCGCCACCAGGGCGTAGATCGCCCCCAGGGAGAGCTCGCCGATGGCGAAGAGAGAGACCAGGCCGAGAGTGGCCACCGCTGACCCGATATCCGCCACGATCATCGCCCGGCGACGGCTCCAGCGATCCACCAGCACTCCCGCCACCGGCGAGAGCAAGATCGCCGGCAGCGAAGCGGCCACGGCGATCAGCGCGAAGAGGGTTTCGGAGCCGGTCTCCTGGTAGACGTGGACGCCGATGGCGAAGCGGGTCAGCCCGGAGCCGGTGGCGGAGATCACCTGTCCGAACCACACCCACAGGAAGGTGCGGAAGCTCTTGCCCTGCTCCGCGCCGGGGTCGCTTCCACCGTCGGGCTTCACAGGGCCGGGCTTCATGACGAGAGTTCCTCGATCGTTCCCAAGTCGGGCTCCAGAAAGCTCTGTAGCAATGAGTCCAGGGCCCGCACCAAGAGCGGCAGAGCCGGCGGGCGCAGCACGTCCTGGTGGCGGCAGGGGAGCTCCTGTTCGATCAAGGGGGACATCAGCGGAGGATACCAACGCGCGTCCATCGACTTCGACTCTGGATGCCCAGATTCTGAAGGCCCGGAACCTGACGGTTCAGCCCCTACAGGCGACAGCGCTCGGGCCAAGAACACCGCCGGTACGGAATCCGGCGATAGCGCCGCCGGCCGATACACCGCGAGGGCCTGGGCATTGGCGAGGAGCACCCTCGCGAAGGCCAAATGCCGGGTGCGGCCCCCAGCGGCGGGCAGGAGCCCCGCCGAAACCACCAGATCGGCCATCCGCTCGACGCTCTCCTCCACCGGCGGTAGCTCTTCTTGGGGCAAATCCTTCACCGCCGGCTCCTCCTCCAGAATCAGCTCCAGCTCCCCTCCGTTGCTGCCGCCGAAACGCTGCGCCGCGGCGATCTGCAGACTCTCCACCAGCTGCGCCGCCATCTTCTCTAGAGAAGGCGGCGGCGCCTCCATTTCGGAGCTCACCAGAGAATCTAGGAGCAGCAGCGGCGCGGTGAGAGGGCGATTCTTCCGCGACAGCTGACGAGCCACTTCCCAGGCCACCACCCCACCGAAAGACCACCCCCCGATCATCAAAGGCCCCGCGGGGAACGTGCGCAGAATCTCCTCCACGAAGAAGCTCGCCTGCGCCTCGATGCTGTCGAGAACTGCTGGCGCTTCTGAGCCCAGAGAGGTGATGCCGGGGCTATCCGGCGCGTACACCCGCACCCGAGGCTCGAGACATCGCGCTAGCTCGGTGTAGCACAGGCCGCGGCCACCGAGGGGAGGCAAGAGCACTAAGGGCACCGCGGGAAATTCGCCGCCGCGGGCCACCAGAGGCTGGAGGTACTGAAGCTCCTCGAGGGATTGATCCTCAAGCCGCTGCGCCAGACCTTCCACCGTGGGGAATTGCAGAATCACGGCGGGGGAGAGAGTACGGCCGAGGCGCTCTTCGAGAATCAGCGCCACCCGCAAAGCCATCAGGGAATGCCCCCCGAGGGCAAAGAAATCCGCTCCCACGGAGGACACGCTACGCCCCAGTACCTCGGTGAAGGCCTCCGCCACCCACAGCTCCATCGGACTGCGAGGACTGATGCTCTCGGCCCCGAGTTCTCCAAACTCGCCGGTCACGAGATCGACTCCTTGCTTCACCAGCGCGCGACGGTCGACCTTGCCATTGGGGGTGAGAGGAAAGACTTCCAACACCACCAGCTGGGTCGGCACCATGTAGGAGGGCAGCAGCTCCGACGCCGCCCCCCGCAGCGATTCAGGATCGAGCACCGGTAGCGAGCCATCGCCGCGCACCCAGGCCACCAGTCGGCCGATCCCCCTCTCTCCCAGCGCCGCGGCTACCACCTGCTCCACCCCCGGCAGCGACTCCAGCACCGACTCGACCTCGCCGAGCTCGATTCGGAAGCCCCTCACCTTGACCTGGTGATCCCGCCGCCCGTGGAAAATCAATCGGCCATCGGAACGCCAGCGGGCGAGGTCTCCGGTGCGGTAGAGACGCTGCCCCGGGGTCGTCGCCTGGGCATCCGGCACGAAGCGCTCCGCGGTCTGCGCCGGTCGGTGCCGATAGCCCCTCGCCAAACCGACGCCGGCGATGCATAGCTCGCCTACAGCGCCATAGGGAAGGGGTTGGAAGGCGCTCCCCAACAGACGAATGGTAGTCCCCGCGATGGGGCGCCCAACGGGAACCGTGACCGGCTGCCGCTGCCCCCAAGAGAGAGGCAGAGGGCCCTCCACGGAGGACCAAACCGTGGTCTCCGTGGGGCCATAAAGGTTGTAGACCGCGGCGCAGCGACTCACCAGGGCAGAGGCCAGCTCCGGCGTGAGGGCCTCGCCGCCGGTGAGGCCGATCAAATCCCGATTCCCCGGCCAGCCCGAGTCCACCAGCAGGCGCCAAGTAGCCGGCGTCGCCTGGAGGAAGCGAATTCCACCCTCCGCGATTCGCTGCGCCAAGAGTCTTGGATCGCTGGCCTCCTGGGAACTTGCCAGCACCACCCGCGCTCCCGCCAGCAGCGGCGCGTAGAGCTCCAGCACTGAAATATCGAAGGAGAGAGTGGTGACCGCCAACCAGCGGTCCCGAGGCTGGATGCCTAGGCGGCGGCGAAGATCCGCAACGAAGTTAGCCACCCCTCGTCGCCGTACCTCCACGCCTTTGGGGCGCCCCGTCGAGCCCGAGGTGTAGAGCAGATAGGCCAGCCCCTCGGGCTCAGCCGCCGCCACCGGAAGCGGCGCTCCGCTCCCCTCGCCGCTGTCCTCGGCGAGGGCTAGATCTAGATCTAGCGTCGGCGGCAGCGCCCCCGGCAGCCGATCCAGCAGCCCGCGGTCAGCGAGAAGGAGCCGAGGAGAAGCGTCCTCCAGCATGGAAGCGAGGCGTCTCTGGGGCCAGGAAAAGTCCAGAGGAAGATAGGTCACCCCCGCCTGGAGACAGCCCACCAGCGCCGCCACCAGCCGCGGCGATCGCCGGCCGCAGATCGCCACCACAGAATCGCCGTCGAGGCCCGCCCGAAGAAGCTCTTGGCGCCAGGTCTCGGCCGCCCGCTCCAGCTGGCGGTAGGTCCAGGAGCTGCTATTGGGGGCCTCCACGGCGATCGACTCGGGATCCGTCATCGACAGCAGGCGCCGGAAGTCCGCGTTCGCCAGGGTCCCCCGAGCGGGGGGAGCGGCATTCCACTCCACCAGCATTTGCTGTCGTTGGGCGGGGCTCTCCAAAGGGAAGTCGGCGATCCCTTGCCGCGGATCCTCGCCGAGGGCTTCGAGCACGCGCTGAAAGCTCCCCATCCAGCGCCTCACCGTGGTGGCGTCGAAGAGCGCCGTCGAAGATTGCACCACCCCCTCCAGGCCCCCTTCAAGGGTCTCGCGGAGGGTGATCACCAAATCGTAGAGGGCCGTACCGCTGTCCAGGGACAGACCCGAACCCTCCACCACCAGGCCGGGCCAGGTCGGCGCACCGCCGTCGTCCGCGGCATTCTGCAAAATGAACAGAGTCTGGAATACCGGAGTCTGGGCCGGGTCGCGCTGATCCCCCAATTCCTCCACCAGGCGCTCGAAGGGAATGCCGGAAGCTCCCAGAGCCTCGAGGACCTCGCCCCGCACCGTCCTCAGCAGCTGATGGAAGCTACCCTGGAGGTCCACCGTCGCCGCCAGCGCCACGGTGCCGGCGAAGTAGCCCAGCATCTCCTCCAGGCGAGGATCCTCTCGCCCTGCTACGGGGGTACCGACGGCGAAGCGCCGCTGCCCACCGAGGCGGGCCAGGAGAGTCTGATAGCCCGCCAGCAGCGCCATGAAGAGGGTCGTGCCGGACTCCCGGCCCAGCTGCCGCAGGGCGTCCGCCGTGGCGCGCGGGATCGACAGCTTCAGGCTGGTGCCGACGGAGCTTCGTAGCGCTGGCCGGGGATGATCCGTCGGTAGCGCCAGCGGCGGCAAGGCCCGTAGCGCCGCCACCCGCCGCTGCAGAGCCCGGGCTCCTCTCGCTCCATCCTCTAGCGAGCGCTGACCGAGGGACCGCTGCCAGCGGGCGAAGTCGCCGTAGCTCAGCGGCAGCGGGGAAAGCTCCGTCGGCGCCGCCCTCGAGGCGATGTGCTGCCCGTAGCGCTGAGACAGTTCCCGCAGCAGCAGGCGCATCGACCAGCCATCGGTGATCAGGTGATGCTGCACCAACACGAAAATGTACTCCCCGGGGCCGAGCCACAGCAGCGCCCAGCGAGCCAGGGGAGCCCGGGAGATGTCGAAGGGCCGAGCCAAAGCGCGGGACACCAGCCGCTGTCCTTGGGAGCGGCGCCGGGCCGAGGCCAGGGCGCAAAGGTCCACCACCGGAAGCTTCACCGCCGCGGGGGGAGCCTCGACCCGCTGCACCGGCTCGCCATCCCGCAGCACCAGGGCGGTGCGCAAAGGCTCGTGCCGCCGCACCAGATCCGTCAGTGCTCCCCGCAGCGCAACGATCTCCAGCGGTCCCCGAATCCGCAGCGCCAGCGGTAGGTGATAGGCGGCGCTCTCCGGCTCCAGGCGGTCGAGGAACCACAGCCGACGCTGACCCGGGGAGAGGGGTGCCGGCTCATCGCTGTCGCCGGGAACCAGGGAGGGCAAGCCTGGATCCGTCGACTGCTCCGCCGCTGCCTCCAGCCGCGCCGCCAGGGCTCGCACCGTGGAGTCCTCGAAGAGGACATGGAGGGGCAGCTCGACCCCCGTCTCCCGGCGACAGCGAGAGATCAGCCGGGTAGCCAGCAGGGAGTGGCCGCCGAGGGCGAAGAAATCGGCATCCGGCCCGAGTTCCGGCCCGTGCTCCGACCCGTGCTCCTGTCTTGGCGGGTCCGGAGAGCGATGGAGCAGCTCCGCCATGTGACGAGCCACCAGCTCCTCCCAGGGTCCCTGAAGCGCCGCGGCGCCACCCTCCACCGCGCTTTCGAATCCAGCCTCGGCGGCGGCCAGCGCCCGGCGGTCGATCTTGCCCCGGGCGGTCAGCGGCAGCTCCTCCAGCACCGTGAAGGTCGCCGGCACCATGAACCCGGGCAGGATCGCCGCCAACTCGCGGCGCAGCTCCGCGGCCAGCCGCTGAGATTCCAGAGATAGCTCCGGAGATAGCTCCGGAGATAGCGGCGAGGTGGAATCTACCGAGCCCGGCTTCAGGGTGAGGAAGGCCGCCAGGCGCTTGCCCGCCGCCCCCTCGCCGAGGGCCATCACCACCGCCTGCCCCACCATCGGCAGCCGCAGCAGCGCCGACTCCACCTCCCCGAGCTCGATGCGATAGCCCCGCAGCTTGACCTGATGATCGCGGCGACCGAGGAAGGCCAGCAGACCGGAAGGCAGCCAGCGGCCCTGATCTCCGGTGCGGTAGAGGCGCTGCCCATAGCCGAAGGGATCCGGCACGAAGCGATCCGCGGTGAGGGCCGGGCGGCCGACGTAGGCCCGCGCCAGCCCGTCGCCGCCGACCATGATCTCCCCCTCGACGCCCGTCGGCACCGGCCGCAGCCGCGGATCCAGCACGTAGATCTGAGACCCCGCGATCGGCCGGCCGATGGATACCGTCGAGCCGACGTCGGCCCCGGTGGAAGGCTGGAACACCGACGAGAAGGTAGTGTTTTCCGTCGGTCCGTAGCAGGGGCTTACCCGCCGCCCCGGACGCGCCGCCAGCGCCCGGCGTACGTGATCCGGAGACACCACGTCTCCGCCGGTGAGCAGATCCTCCACCCCGTCGAGGTCCTCCAGGGCACCGTCCACCATCTGATGGAAGAGGCCGGAGGTCAAAAAGAGTAGATCCACTCGCCGATCCTTCACCAGGCGACCGAGGGCCTCGAGGCTCTGGGCCTGCGGCGGCGCCACGACCACCGTAGCGCCGTGAACCAGCGGGCCCCAGATCTCGGCGGTGGAGGCGTCGAAGGCCAGGGGAGCCGCCAGCAGCGAGCGCCGACGGCGGTGAAGCTTCGCATAGGAGGGCGAGAGCACCAGCCGCAGCACCCCGGCGTGGGGAATCGCCACTCCCTTGGGGCGGCCGGTGGAGCCGGAGGTGAAGAGCTGGTAGAGCAGCTGGTGAGGATCGGCGGGACCATCGATGGAGCCCTCCTGGGCCTGGCCCGAGATCTCCCCAGGCGGCGGCAGCAGCACTCCGTCTTCCCCCAGCGCCAGACGCGGGCCGTCGTAGACCTCCTTCGGCGGCCCGATCGCTCCTAGGTCCTGAACTGGATCCTGAACTGGGCCCTGAACTGGATCCTGAACCGAATCTGGTGTTCCATCCTCAACGGCACACAGCAGCAGATCGAGGTCCGCATCTGCGGCGATCAGCGCCAGGCGCTCCGCCGGCTCCCGAGGATCCAGCGGCACGTAGGCGGCGCCGCTGCGCACGATGCCGAGAATCGCCACCACCGCGGCGATGGAGCGCTCAGCGTAAAGCCCCACTCGACATTCCGCCGCCGCGCCCCGGTCCCCGAAACCCCAAGATCTCAGCGCCCTCGCCAGCCGGCCGCTGCGGCCCTCGAGCTCGGCGTAGCTCAGGGTCGGTGGCTCTCTATCACCGCCCTCCGGCGCAACTCCCTCCAGCACGACCCCCTCTAACGCGGGCGCCTCCGGAGTCTGGCGGGCCCAGTACAGGAAACGCTCCACCAGGGATCCCGTTCCCGTGACCTCCGGCCCCCGGGCCCACTCCCTGCTCAACTGGGCTCGCTCGGCGCCGGACAGCAGCTCCAATGCCTCCACCAAAAGCTCCCCATCCGCCGTCACCTGACGCAGGATGCGCCGCCACGAAGCCATCCAGCGGGCCACCGTCGTGGGGTCGAAGAGGGCCGCCGGCGCCCGGGCCACGCCCTCTAGCCGCCCGGCCACCGGCCCCAGGGAGATCTCCAGCTCGAAGGGGGTCGCCACCGGCACGCCTTCCCCGCGGCGGGGCGCCGCGTCTTGGGCCAGCCCGGCCAGCACCGGCGGCGGGGCGGAGGCGCTCTGATAGGCGAACAGCAGCTGCGCTACGGGATGCCGGGACGCATCCCGGCGGGGCGCCAGCTCCTCCACCAGACGCTCGAAGGGCACCTCCTCCGCGGCAAACGCGTCCAGAGCATCTAGACGCACCCGCTCCAGCAAAGCGCTGAAGGGGAGTCGCGCCGAGTCCTCCTCCGGGGCGGAGAGATCCGCCCGCAGAGCCAGGGTGTTGACGAAGAGACCCACCACCTCCTCCAGCTCCGGGCGCCGACGGCCCGCCGCCGGGCTGGCGATGGCGAAGTGGCGGCCTCCGGTGAGCCGGTAGACCAGAACCTGGAGGGCCGCCAGGAGCACCATGTAGACCGTCGCCCCGCCGCTCCGGGCACAACTCTCGATGGCGGCGGTGAGCTCGGCGTCGAAATTCAGCGCCAGCGAATGGCCAGCGAATTGCTGGGTGGCGGGACGGGGACGATCCGTCGGCAGCTCGACGTCCGCCGCCGCCGCCAGGCGCTCTCGCCGGGCCGCTAGGGGATCCTCGAAGGCTCCCTCGGACGCACGACGGCGCTGCCAGCGAGCATAGTCACCATAGCTGACCGCCGGTGACGGCGGCAGGAGCGGGACGCCCTCTTCGCCGCGGAGAACCCGGCGATAGGCGGCCTCCAGATCCCGCAGCATCAGCCCTAGGCTCCAGGCGTCGCTGACCAGATGATGAACGGTGAAGAGCAGGGTCCAGCGGGGCTGCGGCGAAGAGGGTTCGCCTCGGTCTGGTGTAGGCAAGTTCGGGGGAGACGACCCCACCGGCGACGACTCTGGCGGGGCCTCTTCGAGCCCCCGCCGCCGTAGCAGGAGAAAGCGCGCCGGCAGGCCGCCGGCCAGATCGATGCCCGCACCGCCGTGGGCCCAGGACGTCTCCACCCCCCGCACCGTTTCCTCCAGCGCTGCCTCCGGCACCGCCTGAAGGTCCACCAGAGGCAGCTCCACCAGCGGCCGCCGCTGGTGGGCGGGCGGGGCGGCGGCGAAGGGCCTCCATTCAGGCGTTCCCCCGTGCGCAGACTCTTGCGAGATCGGGCGGGGCCACTGCCGCGCCGTCCCGAGGTCGTCGGCGTCGATCTCCAGGATCATCCGCAGGCTGGGATGGCGGGCGAGCACCGCGCCGAGGGCACGCTTCAGGGCCGGCGGCTGAAGAGGGCCGATCCAGCGTAGGGAGGCGCTGATCCAGTGCAGAGTGGAACCGGGCTCCATTCGCTCTACGAAGGCCATGCGCTGCTGAGCGAAGGAGAGGGGGGCGGGCTGATTCGAATCGCCAACGAGAACCGGATCGGCGCTCCCTCCGGCGGCAGCCAAAGCAGCCGGTTCAGCGCTCTCCGCCGCAGGGCTCTCCCCCGCCGCCCGCAGCATCTCCACGGCGCGGGCCTGGGCGGCGAGGCGGGGATGTTCGAAGAGGGTGCGCAGCGGTACTTCCAGCCCCAGGTGAGCCCGGATCCGCGCCGTCAGCCGAGCCGCCAGCAGGCTGTGGCCACCGAGCTGGAAGAAGTCTTCCTGGCGCCCCGGCAGCTGCCCCGGAAGCTGATGCGGCAGCACCTCGGCCCAGCGCTGCGCCAGCCAGCTCTCCATGCCTTCCCGCGGCCCTTCCCCTTCCGCCTCCAAAGAGGCTCCTTCGTCCTCCCGCTGCTCCAGGGAGCGACGGTCGATCTTGCCGCTGGGGGTGCGGGGGAGGGTCTCGAGCACCACGATGGCCGCCGGCCGCCAGGCTTCCGGAAGCTCTCGCTGGGCGAGGTCTTCCAGACGGCGGCGCAGCTCCTCACCCGGAGCACCCCCGGCGGCGCTCTGGGAGCCCTCGGCGGCAGCAGCGTAGGCCACCAGGCGGCGCTGCGCGCCCTCTCCCTGCACCACCACCGCCACCGCTCCTACCCCTCGCTCTCCGCCGAGGATCGACTCCACCTCTCCCGGCTCTACCCGATGGCCCCGCACCTTGAGCTGGGCGTCGGCGCGGCCGAGGAAGTCGATCCTCCCGTCGGGCCGCATTCGGACCAGGTCCCCGGTGCGGTAGAGCCTCTCGCCGCCGGCCGCGGACCGCGGCACGGGATCCGGCACGAAGCGCTGTGCGGTGAGGGCCGGCCGGCGATGGTAGCCCCGGGCCAGCGCCGCGCCCCCCAGCACCAGCTCCCCCACGGTGCCGATGGGCACCGGATTTAGCGCTCCTTCCGCCATACGATCCACCACCCGCGCCGCCACCCCGCTCACCGGACGCCCGATGGCCGGCAGGGCGGGCCAGCCTTCGACCTCCCGCGGCAGCGTTTCGGCGGTCACCACATGGCATTCCGAGGGACCGTATTGGTTCACCAGGCGGGGCCCCGAAGCGCTGCCGAACCAGCGCCGCAGGGGCTCGTCCACCACCAGCTGCTCCCCGGCGGTGATCACCTCCGCCAGCTCCGCCGGAGCGCCGCGATCCTCCGAAGATTCCACCAGCAGCCTCAGAGCCACGTAAGGCAGAAAGAGTCGGTGTACGCCGTGGGCCTCGAGGTGTCGCCGCAGAGCCGCCCCATCCCGCCGCTCCTCCTCCCCGATCAACACCAAAGTGCCGCCGGCGGCCCAGGTGGCGAAGAGCTCCTGAAAGGAAACATCGAAGGAGAGGGCGGCGAATTGCAGCGTCCTGCCGCCCCCCGCCGGGCTCTCCTCCCGCTGCCAGCGGATCAGGTTCACCAGCGGACCGTGGGCCATGGCGACCCCCTTCGGCCTGCCGGTGGACCCGGAGGTGTAGAGCAGATAGGCGAGGTTCTGCGCCCTCGGCTGGGGGAGTGGCTGAGACAGTAACTGAGGCAGTGGCCGCGATTCTGAGACCCCTGGCACCTGGGCCGCCATCAACCCTTCGGGGCTTAGCAGCGGGGGAGCCGCCGCTGTCGTCGGCGCTTCCGGTGCTCCCGCCTCTGCCCCATAAGCCCTCCTCACCGCCTCGGCGACGGAGCTCTGAGGGTCTTCAGCGACGGCCCGGGAGACGATCACCGCCTTCACCCCGGCATCCGAAAGCATGAAGGCCAGGCGCGCCGGCGGATAAGAAGGATCCAGGGGAAGGTAGCCGGCCCCGGCTCGCAGCACCCCCAGCACCGCTACCGGCAAATCGAAGCCCCGCGGCAGCGCGATGGCCACCACGTCGTCCCTCCCCACCCCCGCCGCCAGCAGTCGGTGAGCCAGGCGGCGGGAACGTCGATGCAGCTGACGGTAGCTCAGCTCCTGTCCTTGCTCGCCGCGCACCGCCGCCGCCGCCGGCCGACCGGCGGCGGCGAGATCAAAGAGCTGCACCAGGTTCGCCGGCACCGGCTCGTCGCCCGTGGCGGCCAGCGCCGCTCGGTCGCCTCTGGCAAGGGGCAGGCCGAAGCCCCACTCCACCACCAGCTGATGGCGCTGCGCCGCGCTGAGCCAGGAAAGCTCACCGACCGCCGCCGAGGGCTTCTCTACCAGGGCCCCCAGCAGCTCCACCCAGCAGCCCATCAAGCGCCGAATGGTGGTCTGGTCAAAGAGATCGCGGTCGTATTCGAAGGCCGCCTCCAGGGCTCCCGCCGGCAGGGCCTGTTCCCCCCCGGCAGCCTCTTCCCGAGGGGGCGCGAGAGCCAGGGTGAGATCGAATTTCGCCGTGGTGGCCGGCAGCAGATGGCGCTCCACCTGGAGGCCCCGCAGCCGTAGCGGGCGCAGCGGCAGGTTCTGCAGCATGAAGAAGGCCTGGAACAGCGGGGTGCGATCCAGCACCCGCTCCGGCGCCACGGCCTCCACCAGCTGCTCGAAGGGCAGATCCTGGTGGGTGAGGGCCGCCACTACCCGCCGCCGCTGAGCTACCAATAGTTGGTCGAAGCTCTGCCTCGGCTCCAGCGTCGATCGCAGCACCAGGGTGTTGGCGAAGAAGCCCATCACCCCCTCCAGCTGCGCCCGGGAGCGGCAGGCCACCGGGGTGCCGACGGCGAGATCCCGCTGCCCCGCCCAGCGCCCCAGCAGCAGCTGTAAGGAGCTCAAGGTGGTCATGAAGAGGGTGGCGCCGTAGCGCTGGGAAAGGGCCTCCAGGCCGGCGGTGAGGGCCGGGGGCAGCACGGCCCTCAGCCCGCTGCCGGGGCGGGAAGATCCCCTGCCCGGCCGGCGCGGGCGGTCCAAGGGCAGCTCCAGAGCCTCCAGCCCCTCCAGCTCCTGGCTCCAGAAGGCCAGCCGCTCTTCCACCTGGTGGGCTGAACCGCCCCCCCGCTGCCACGCCGCGAAGTCGAGGTAGCGGATGGGGAGCGGGGGAAGCGAAGATGGAGCATCGGAGGCCTGTGGAGATTCGCTCGCTGGGAGCTCCTCAGCCTCTTCAGCTCCCTCGCGCCCCTCGCGCTCTTCGCCTTCGATGGCTCCCGACAAAGCCCCCTGGGCAGGACGGTAGAGCAGCTCCAGCTCCCGCAGCCAGAGGGCGATGGACCAGCCGTCGACCATAGCGTGGTGGAAGTTGAAGGCGAAGAGATGCTGACTTGCCCCCAGCCGCAGTAGCCGATAGCGAGCCACCGGGCCCCGCAGCAGGTCGAAGGGCAGCAGGGTCTCCCTCCGCAGCAGTTCCGCCGCTAGCTCCCGGCGCCGGAGCTCCGGCAGCGCGGTGAGATCCACGACCTCCAGCCCGGGTCCCCCGGGAGCCGCGGGCCAAATGCGCTGTCGGGCTTCGTCCTCCCCCTCCACCAATCGGGTGCGCAGGGTACCGTGCCGTGCCTCCAGGGCTCCCAGGGCGCGGACGAAGGCCTCGACCTCCAGCGCCCCCTCCAGCCGCACCGCCGCCGGCACGTTGTAGGCCGGCCCCGGCTCGAAGCGGTGGAGGAACCACAGGCGGCGCTGGGGGAAGGAGAGGGGGCCTTCGACGACGGCCTCGCCGAGGGGCGGAATCTGCACCTCGGCGGAGCCCGCTGACCCCTGCCGCAGAATCCGGGCCAGCCCGCGGGGCGTCGGCGACTCGAAGAGACGCAGCAGCGGAAGCTCAAAGCCCAGCTGAATGCGGACCTGAGTCACCAATCGGGTCGCCAACAGGCTGTGGCCTCCCAGCTCGAAGAAGCTCTCCGTCGGCGCGGGAGGCTGTCGTTCCAGCACGCTGCCGAAGAGCTGAGCGAGAGCGTCTTCCAGGGCGTCTTCCAGGAGACCGTCTCCCTCCCCCGCGGTAGGCGAAGCCGACCCAGGATGAGCCCCCTGGCCCTGAGTCGCGGGACGGGGCAGGGCCTCCACATCCACCTTGCCCCCGACGCGACGAGTAAAGGAGTCCACCACCATCACCGCCGCTGGCACCATCACCGCCGGCAGCTCCGCCACCAGCGCCTGCCTCAGCTCGTCTCCCAAGGTCGCCGCAGACTCCCCCTTCGCCACCACCCAGGCCAGCAGCTCTCCGCTGCCCGGCGGCAGCAGCACTAAGGCCTGAGCGACCTCCCCTCGGCGAGTCAGCCGCTCCTCAACTTCCCCGGGCTCGACCCGGAAGCCCCGTACCTTGACCTGGCGATCGGCGCGGCCGACGAATTCCAATTCGCCGTCCCGACGCCAGCGGGCTAGGTCTCCGGTGCGGTAGAGGCGATCTCCGGGAGATACCGGCGCCGGATGAGGAAGAAAGCGGTGAGCGGTAGCGGCGGGGCGCCGATGGTAGCCGAGGGCGAGGCAGGACCCCGCCAGACAAAGCTCTCCGACGATGCCGACGCCAACGGGGCGATCGCTTTGGCGCTCCAGCACCAGCGCCTGGGCACCTACCACCGGTCGGCCGATGGGCACCGCCGTGGGCACCCGCGGGAAGCGAGGTCCACCCTGCGCCTGCCCGGGATTTAGCTCCTTCACTCTGAAGCCCCACTGCGTGGCCACCACCGTCGCCTCCGTCGGGCCGTAGGTGTTGAGCACCGAGGTCCCCGGCGCCGCGTGCCGCGCCCAGCGCTTCAGCGCCCCGGAGCGCAGTCGCTCTCCGCCGAGCACCGTGAGCCGCGGGTAGCGAGGATCCCCCTGGCGAGCTCCCGCCGCCAGCGCCGCGCTCAGCTCGTGCCAGAAGGCCGTCGGCAGGTCCACCACGTCCAGCCGAGCAGCGGCGCAGGCGTTGAGAAATCCCTGAGGGTCGAGCGTCTCCACTTCATCCCTCAGCACCAGAGAGGCTCCGGCGCTGAGGGTGGCCCACACCTCTTCGACGCTGGCGTCGAAGGAGAGGGCCGAGAAGAAGAGACAGCGCTGGCCGGGGCCGAGGGCGAAGCGGCGGCCCGCCCCCCGCACGTAGCCGGCGGCGGCGAGATGGGAAACCATCACCCCTCGCGGACGACCGGTGGACCCGGAGGTGTAGATCAAGTAGGCCGACTGCTGGGGATGGGGACGGTGAACCTGCTCCGCGGTGGGAGAATACAGGGCCTCAACCGAGGCGCCCCCGGAGCCTAGGTCTCGCCCAATGGAATCCCCCGGCACCACCACCGGAATCAGCCCGAAGACCGCCTCCAGCGGCTCTTCGTCCGCCGCCCGCACCACGAAGCGAGCTCCAGAATCTTCCACCATGAAGCTCAGGCGCCGCGGCGGATAGGAGGGGTCGAGGGGTAGATAGGCGCCACCGGCGTAGAGCACCCCCAGCTGACCGGCGATGAGCCCCGGACGGCGACGCATCGCCACCGCCACCACTTCTCCAGCGGCCAGCTGGTGGCGCCGCAGCTGTCGCGCCACCGCCAGCGCCTGATGGTGAAGCTGCGCAAAGGAGAGGCTCTGCCCCCCGGGGCGATCCCGGGCGGCGTCCAGATCCATCACCGCCGGCATCTCCGGCTGCTGCCGAGCCCAGCGCATCACGGCGCCGTGGAGACTCGCGCCCTCGCCGCCGGCGAGGGTCTCCGGGCCGGCCCCCCAGCCCCATTCGGTCTGCGTCTCGTGCCGCTCCGCGGCGCTCAATAAGGGCAGCTCCGCCAGCGAACAGTCCGGCTCCCGGGCGGCGAATTCCAGCATCCGCCCCAGGGCCCTCAGCCAGCGCCGGGCGGTGGTCGGATCGAAGAGATCCCGGGCGTAGAGCAAGCGCAGCCGCAGCGCCCGGCCGCCATCGCCGGATTCCAGCTCTCCCGCCACCAGGCTGAGATCGACGTGGGCGCGCTCCGAGTCTTCCGCCAGCGGTTCTAGCCTAGCGCCCAGCACCCCTTCCTGCGGCGGCGAGAAGTTCTGCAGCACCACCAGGCTTTGAAAGATCGGCGAGCGGGAACGATCCCGTTCCGGCGCCACGGCATCCAGCACCGATTCGAAGGGCACGTCCTGATCGGTAAAGGCCTCGAGAATGCGCTCCCGGCAGCGAGCCAGATAATCCGCCAGCGGAAGCGAGGGGCGCACCGGCCCGAGGTCCATCGGCAGCGCCAAGTTATTGACGAAGAAGCCCACCAGGTCCTCCATCTCGCGGCGATCCCGCTGCGCGATGAAGGTACCGATGGCGAAGCGGCGCTGGCCGGAGAGCCGACCCAGCAAAGCCCCGAAGAGGGCCGTCAACACCATGAAGAGAGTGGCGCCGGAAGCTCCCGCCAGGGCGAGGACGGCATCCCTCACCGGCGGCGGCAGGGTGATGTACTCGCTGGCGCCACGAGATGAGGCCAGCGCCGGGCGCGGGCGGTCGGTGGGCAAATCGAGAGCCGGAAGATCCTCCAGGCGCTCTTTCCAGGCCTCCAGGGCCGCCGCCAGCTCCCCCTTCGCCAGCCGTCGCTGCTGCCAGGAGGCGACGTCCGCCGGGCTCAGCTCCAGCGGCGCCGGGGGCGCTTCCTGGTCGGCGTAATAAGCCACTAAATCCCGCAGCAGCAGGTGCGCCGACCAGCCGTCGGAAACGATGTGGTGGTGATTGAAGATCAGGTGGTGGGCCGCCGCCGAGCGCACGACGAAGAAGCGCCACAGCGGGCCCCGGCGCAGATCAAAGGGGCGCCGATAATCCTGCCGCGCCAGCCGCCGAGGCTCCGAATCCGCCAGAGAGGCGGGCAAGGCCCGCAGGTCGATCCAGCACAAGCTCGGCTCCCCCGGCCTCGGCGGCTGCACCCGCTGCACGGGCCCCTTCTCCGACTCTACGAAAACGGTGCGCAGAGAGGGATGACGAGCGATCACCGCCGCCAGCGCGATCTCTAGTCGGCGAGGCTCCAGGGCAGCCGCCAGCCGGGCCGCCGCCGGCAGATGATAGGCGATACCGCCGGGCTCCAGTCGATCCAGGAACCACATCCGCTGCTGGGAGGGGGAGAGGGGAAAGTCGCCGTGCTGCTGATCGCAGACCCGAGGAATGGAGGAGGATGCCGGGAGGCCCCGAGCCCCGGATTCGGATTCGACGCCCGGCGAGCCGTGTTCAGCCTCCTCCGATTCCGCTCCTGGCTCTTCTTCCGGCGTCTCTTCTTGAGCCTGTGTCCAGCGCGATTCGAGATCCCCCAGATGGCGTCCGAGGGCCGCTACTGAGGGATGCTCGAAGAGATCCCGCAACGGCAGCCCCGGCGCCAGCTCCTGGCGCACCCGAGCGACCAATTGTGTGGCCAGCAGGGAGTGCCCGCCGAGGTCGAAGAAATCGTCCTCCGCCCCCACCTCGTCGAGGCCCAACACCTCGCGGAAGAGCTCCGCCAGGCGGATCTCTCGATCTCCCCGGGGAGCCCGCGAAGACGCCGTCGCCGGCTCCTGAGCCTGCGCCCGCTGCCGCAGCCGGCGGCGATCGATCTTACCGGTGGCGCCCACCGGCAGGCGCTCCCCCAGCGCCAGCACTTCGACGGAGGAGGGCACCATCACTTCCGGCAGATGCTGCCGCAGCGCCTGTCGCAGCCCGGCTTCCGAGAGTTCCCCTTCCGACAACTCCGGATCCGACAACTCCGAAGCCTCGCCGGAGGGACCATCCTCGGCCACCACGAAGGCCGCCAGACGGCAGGAGCCACCGTCGGGCACGTCCACAACCACCGCCTCGCCGACCCCCGGCAGTCGCCGCAGGGCGGTCTCCACCTCCCCCAGCTCCACCCGGATGCCGCGCACCTGCACCTGGCGATCGATGCGGCCGGCGAAGAGCAGCGCCCCGTCGGCCCGCCAGCGGGCGAGGTCACCGGACAGATAGCGCCGCGCTCCTAACTCCCCCCTCGCTGCCGCCAGGGGGTCCGGCACGAAGACGGCGGCGGTCGCCGCGGCACGATCGAGATAGCCTCGGGCCACCGAGGGGCCGCCGATGGCCAGCTGCCCCACCACCCCGGGGGGGACCGGGCACCCCTGGGGATCGAGGATCGCCAGCTGCGCCTGGGCCACCGGGCGACCGATGGGCAGGCTGGCGGAGGGCTCCCTCCGGCCGTCCCGGCGGCAGCGCCAGGAGGTCACCGAGACGGTGGCCTCGGTGGGGCCGTAGCGGTTCAGCAGCTGGGCCGAATGCACCGCCGCGAAGCGCTCCGGCAGATCCGCCGGCACCGTCTCACCGCCGGTGATCACCGTGCGCAGGGAGCTCAGCTGGGCGAAGTCCCGGCGCTGCAGCAGCGCCTCCAGCATCGCCGGCGGAAAGGAGGCCTGGGTCATCTTCCGCTGGCCCAGCAGCGACACCAGGTAGTCCGGATCCTGATGCCCCCCGGGGCGGGCCATCTCCACCCGCCCCCCCACCAGCAGCGGCCCGAAGATCTCCATCACCGAGACGTCGAAGGCCAGGGTGGTCTTGTGCAGGAAGGCGTCGTCGCGGCGAAAATCTTCTCGTCGAGCGTATTCCAGGCGATTGGTCAGCGCCCGGTGGGAGACCACCACCCCCTTCGGCTTGCCGGTGGACCCGGACGTGTAGAGCACGTAGGCGGCGCTCTCCGGGTGGAGGCCGTCAGATTCCTCGGAGGACTCCACGGCGACTCCCCTCTCGGATCCGTCTACCGACTGCTCCCGCAGCTCGGTGAAGAGCACTACCTCCTGCCCTTCCCGATGCTGCCCCTCCGGATGCTGACCCACCAGCGCCGCGGCGCCGCGGTGATCCGCCACCACGAGATGCAGCCTCGCCTCTCGGCGCAGCAGATCCAGCCGCTCCGCCGGCAGCTCAGGATCCAGCGGCACCCAGCAGCCACCGCTGCGCAGCACTCCCAGCAGCACCACCAGCAGCTCCAGGGAGCGCTCCATGGCGAGACCCACTCGCACGTCCGGACCAACTCCTCGGCGCGAGAGAGCGAGGGCGATGTGGCCGGAGCGCCGCCACAGCTCGTCGTAGGACAGGGCATCGCCGGCGTCCAGCACCACGGCGATGCGCTCCCGGTGGAGAGCCACAGAAGCAGCCAGCCGCGACGGCAGATCGAGGAAATCCGAAGCTTCTAGCGAGGCTTCCGACAGGGTCCCACCGACAGCGCCGAATCCGTAATGGGGCCGCGGCGCCGTCCACTCCACCAGGCTGTGGTGGCGCTCCGCCGCGCTCATCCAGGGCAGCTGAGCCCATGGCAGCTGCGGGCTCGCCAGCGCCGACTCCGCCAGGGTCACCAAGCGGCGATGGAGACGGGCGACGGTAGTCGCGTCGAAGCGCTCGCGGCGGTAGATCCACTGTCCCACCAGGTCGCCCCCGGCCTCGTTCCACAGCGCCAGGCTGAGCTCGAATTTCGATACTTCCAGGGGCGTAGGGGCGGGAGCTACCCGAATCTCTCCCGCCGGGGCGCGAAAGGCCTCCACGTTCTGCAGCGCGAAGACGGTCTCGAAGAAGGGGTGCCGCCCCGCCTCGCGCTCCGGCATCAGAGCCTCCACCAGCTGCTCGAAGGGGAGCTGGCGACGAGCGAGGGCGGCGCGCACCTGGGTCTTGACTCGACCCACCAAAGTGCCGAAGCCCTCGCTGCCGCTCCCGAGGTCGAAGCGCAGCGGCAGAGTGTTGACGAAAAAGCCCACCAGAGATTCCAGCTCCTCCGTCTCCCGCCCCGCCACCGGCGTGCCGATCACCACGTCCCGCTGCTGGGCGTGACGCCCCAGCAGCAGGCCGTAGAGGCTGAGGCCGACCTCGAAGGGTGTCGCCGCGGCCCGGCGGCAGAAGGCCTCGAGCCGCTCCCCCACCCCGCCCCAGCGCACCCGCAGCCGAGCGCCGGCCACCTGCGGCGAGGCGCCGCGGGGGCGATCCGCCGGCAGCTCCAGATGGGGCGCCTGCTCCAGCGCCCGGCGCCAGTGGGCCAGCAGCGCCGCCCGGGCCTCCCCCCGCAGCGCCGCCCGCTGACGACGGGCGTGCTCCAAAGCGCTCGAAGGCAGAGGCGGTAGCCGCACCTCGTCGTTCCCGCGGGCGACATCCGGCAACACCCTGTCGTCCCGGCGGGCGGCTTCCAGCAGCACCGCCAGCTCCCGAGCCACCACTCCGGCGGACCAGCCGTCGAAGACGATATGGTGCACCGCCAGCAGCAGCCGATGATGGGTCGGCCCGTCCTCCAGCAGCAGCAGCACCGCCCGCAGCAGCGGGCCGGCTTCGAGATCGAAGCTCCGCTCCCCACAGCGCAGCGTCAGCCCCTCGACGATGCGCTGGCGCTCCCCGACCTCCAGACCCCGCAGATCGACCACCGGCATCGGCCCCAGCCAGCGCCTCACCGCCGTCGGCGCCAACACCCGCTGCCGCGGCTCTCCCCCCTGTTCAAAGAAGGTCGTGCGCAGCGCCCCCTGGCGCTGCACCACCCGGACCAAGGCCTCTTCCACTTCCCCGGGGGCCACCGGACCCCGCAGATCCAGGGGAAGCCGCTCGTGGTAGAGCCCCCGCACCTCCCCCAGCTGCTCCAGGAACCACAATCGCTGCTGAGAGAAGGCCGCCGGTCCTTCCTCAGACGTCGGCGGCTGAGCTTCAGCGCCGGAGAAGCTCGGCGCAGCCTCTAACTCTCGAGAGCTCTGCTCGCTGGACGTCGAGGGGCTCAGGGCCTCCAGGTGAAGCGCTAAATCCGCCACCACCGGGCGGGTGAGGAGGGCGTCCAGGGGCAGGTCATCCCCCAACTCCCGGCGCAGACGAGAGAGCAGCCGAGTGCCCAGCAGGGAATGACCGCCGAGCTCGAAGAAGTCGTCCAGCGCCCCCACCGGGCCCAGGCCCAGCAGCTCGCCGTAGAGCTCCGCCAGGCGCTCTTCCCACGGCGTACGGGGAGCCACGAAGGCGGTCTCCAGTGGAGGGCGGGGGGCGCGCTCCACCGCCGCTGAGGCAGCTGGGGGATCTCCACTATCGGCGGAGAAATCAGCCGTGGCGGGCAGCTCAGCAGCCGATACCTTCGCCACCGCCCCTGCCGGGCCGGCGGCGGGCACCCAATAGCTGCGCCGCTCGAAGGGATAGGTGGGCAGCTCCACCCGGCGCCGCGGGGTCGCCGAGAGCTGCGGCCAGTCGATCTCTACGCCGTGGAGCCACAGCCGACCGGCGCTCTCCAGGCAGTGCTCGAAAGCCGCAGCGGGAGCGGCGCCTCGGCCCCCGGCGGGGGGCAGCGAGGAGATCACCGCCGTCTCCGGCGGACGCAGCGGATGGCGGCGCGCCAGCTGGCCGAGGGCATGGCCCGGACCGACCTCCAGCAGCACCCGCCGGGGCTCCCGGAAGAGCTCCTCCAGGGCGTCCGTGAAGCGCACCGGACGCCGCAGCTGGCGCGCCCAATAGCCGGGATCGATGGCCTCGTCGGGGCGAATCCAGCGCCCGCTGAGGTTGGAGAAGAAGGGGCGCTGAGGAGGCGATAGCTCGACCTGCTCCAGCACCCGACGGAAGCTCTCGGCGGCGGGCTCCATCGTCGCGCTGTGGAAGGCGTGGGAGGTGCGCAGGGACCTCACCTCCACCCCCTGCCGGGACCAGCGTTCCAGGCACCGCGCCACCGCATCCCGGGGACCGGTGATCACCGTGCTACGAGGGCCGTTGAGGGCGGCGATCTCCACTCGCGCCCCTGCTCCCTCTTTCGCCGCCAGCTGCTCCCCCAACTGATCCTCTACCTGTTCCTCTACCCAGGGGGCGCCGCGCCCCACCGCCGCCATCGCCCCCGGCGGCTGGGCCGCCATCAGCTCGCCTCGCAGCGCCATCAGGCACACTACCTCCGCGGGCTCCAGCACCCCCGCCAGGGCCGCCGCCACCCACTCGCCGACGGAATGGCCGAGATAGGCCTCCGCCCGCACTCCCCAATGTTCCCACAGCTCCGCCAAGGCCAGCTCGACGATAGCGAGGGCCGGCTGAGCGAGCTCCGTGCGCCGCAGCCGGCGGGCGATCTCTTCAGATCCCGCCGCGGCGGGATCCAGCAGCGCGGTGCGCAGCTCGGAGGCTAATCCTAGGGCCCATTCCGCATCGAGCCCTGGGGCCGAGGCGCTCCGCCAGCGGGGCGCCTCGGCGAGGGCATTGAGGAGCCGATCCACGGCGGCGGCGAAGCGCGGCTCCCGGGCCGCCAGGTCCGCCGCCATCGACGGATGCTGAGCCCCCTGCCCCGGCAGCAGGAAGACCACCGGCCGCTGGCGATCGCCGCAATGCCGGGTGCGCACCGCCGGCCCGCCCGCGCCCCGCAGGGCCTGAAGGACCTGCTCCCCATCCCCGGCGACCACCGTCCGCCGCCAGGGCAGAGGCCGACGCCCGACCTGGAGCGTAAAGGCGATGTCCGCCAGCGGCGGGGCCTCCCGCTGTGCTTCCTGCTGGACCTCCTGCTGGACCTCCTCCGCCTCTTGCCCTAGGTGCTCCACCAGACGCTCCGTCACCGCCTCGAGGGCCGACTCCGTCGCCGCCGAGAGCACCAATAAGCTAGATGGGGGCAGGCTAGGCGACGGCGAGCCGGAATTCTCGCGGGAGAGCGACGGCGGCGCCTCCTCCAGCACCGCGTGGGCGTTGGTGCCCCCCATGCCGAAGGAGCTCACCGCCGCTCGCCTCGGCCCTGCGGCGCCCTCGCCGCTTCCCGGAGTATGCCAGGGGCGAGCCTCGGGGCTCACCTGGAAGGGGGTGTCGGACCACCGGATCTGAGGGTTCAGCCGCCGCCAATGGGCGGTGGCGGGGATCTCTCCGTGGCGCAGAGCGAGCACCGCGCGAATCAGCCCGGCGATGCCGGCGGCGGCGTCCAGGTGGCCGACGTGCCCTTTGATGGAGCCCAGCCAGCAGGTTTCCCGCCCCGCCTCGGCGCCGTAGGTCTCCCGCAGCGCCGCCACCTCCACCGGGTCCCCCAGCCGGGTGGCGGTGCCGTGGGCCTCCACGTAGCCGATGGTGGAGGGCTCTACCGCCGCCGCCGCCAGCGCCGACCGAATCACCGCGATCTGCCCCTCCACCCCGGGAGCGGAAAAGGCCTGGCGCCGGGCCCCGTCGTTGTTCATCGCCGTGCCGCGGATCACCGCGTGGATGACGTCGCCGTCCGCCAGCGCATCCTCCAGCCGACGCAGCGCCACCACCGCGACGCCGCAGCCGTTGACGGTGCCGTCGGAATCCGCATCGAAGGGGCGGCAGCGGCCGTCCGCCGACAGGATCCCGCCGGGCTCGTAGAGATGCCCTCCGCGGCGACGGCGCACCGAGGCACCGCCGGCCAGGGCGACATCACATTCTTCGTCCAGCAGGCTGCGGCAGGCGAGGTGCACCGCCGAGAGGGAGGTGGAGCAGGCGGTCTGCACCCCCAGGCTCGGCCCCCGCAGATCGAGGGTGTGGGAAACCCGAGCCGGGAGATGATCCGGGCGATTGCCCAATATGATTTGAAGCTGAGGCACGGAGGCCATCAGCTGAGGCGAGGCCTCCACCCGCGCGAGGTAGGTGCTGGGGCTCGAGCCGGCGAAGACCCCGATGCCGGCGCCGTAGCGCTCCGGATCGTAGCCGGCCCGCTCCAGCACCTCCCAGCAGCATTCCAGGAAGAGGCGGTGCTGGGGGTCCACCACCTGAGCTTCCCGGGGCGAGAAGCCGAAGAGGGGAGCGTCGAAGAGCTCCGGGGCCGCCAGGGCGCCGAGCACCGGCACGAAGTCGGGGTGATCCAGCCACTGCGCGCTCCAGCCCTCCTCCATCAGCTCCTGGCGCTGAAAGCGGGTCAGAAGATCCTCCCCGCCGCGCATCGCGGACCACAGCGTGTCGGCGTCGTCGGCGCCGGGGAAACGCAGGGCCATCCCCACTACCGCCACCGCCCTCGACCTGGAGATCTCCCGTGGCCCCCGAGCGAGCAGCCCCGAAGCTGGCGCCGCTTCACGGGGAGAGGAAATCGAGGACCGATCCTCCAGCCCTCCCCCCCCGAGGGCCGTCGCCAGCTGCCGTACCGAAGGGTGGCGGAAAAGCAGGGCGACCTCCACCGGACGCTCCAGGGCCCGCTCCAGCTTCTCCACCACCGTGACCGCCATCAGCGAATGGCCGCCGATCTCGAAAAAAGATCGGGTCGGGTCGATCTGCCGCGGAGCGAGATCCAGCACCTCCCCCCACACCTCCAGGATCCTGCGCTCCAGCTCGCCGCTTGCCGCCGTGGTGGTCACGGCCCCCTCCTGCCCCAGCCAGCGCACCGTCAGCGCCGCCAGCGCCCGGCGGTCGACCTTGCCGGAAGGGTTGGTGGGCATGGCCTCCAGCACGCGGAATCCCGTCGGCACCATGGCCTCCGGCAGCGATTCCAGGAGCTCCCGCCGCAGCTCATCTAGATCGAGGGCTTCGAAGACCCGATCCTCGGCGGCTGAGGCATCACGCTCGCTGGTCTCTTCAGATTCTTTTGCTTCAACATCCCGCGGCGGCTTCGCCGCCGGCACCACATAGGCCGCCAGGGCGGTATCGCCTCGCCTCTCCACCGCCAGCACCGCCGCCTCGGCGATCCTCTCCGAGGCCAGCAGCCGAGACTCCACCTCCCCCAGCTCGATTCGAAACCCCCGCACCTTGACCTGATGATCCCGTCGGCCGAGGAACTCCAGTCGCCCCTCTAAGGTCCAGCGAGCGAGGTCCCCGCTGCGGTAGAGGCGCGCCCCGGCGGGGACTCCGGGAGCGCGCCCCGCCAAGGGGTGGGGAACGAAGCTCTCGGCGGTGCGCCGCGGCCGACGGCCGTAGCCCCGGGCCAGCTGGAGTCCGCTGAGGCAGAGCTCCCCCGGCGCCCCCGCCGCCGCCAGGGCTCCCAGCTCGGCTCCTGATTCTGCCGCGCCAGACTCTGCTGAGCCCAATTCTTCTGAGGGCGAACGGACCTCGAAGATCCAGACCCCCATCTCCGGCAGCGGACCGCCGATATCCGGCAGACCAGCATCGAGATCCGGCAGACCAGGGCCAGGGGCACCCGGAGCCGACTCTCTCCCCGGCGCCACCTCACCGCTGGTGGCCACCACCGTCGCCTCCGTCGGCCCGTAGTTGTTGATCAGTCGAAATCCAGCCCCAGGCGGAGCGGTGACGTGAAGTCGATCCCCGCCGGTGAGCAGATAGCGCAGCGACGGCAGACCCGCTCCCCGGGAGCGCAAGGTCTCCAGCAGCGCCTCCGCCAGCGGCGTTGGCAGGAAAGTGTGGGTGATCCCGCGGCGCTCGAGCCAATCCCCAAGGCGAGGGGGGTCCACCAGCAGCTGGCGAGGCGGGATCACCAGGCAGGCGCCGGCACCGAGGGCGGACCACGTCTCCCAAACCGAGGCGTCGAAGCCCGGTCCGGCGAGCAGAGTGGCGCGGTCGCCGGGGCCGAATTGGAAGGCCCGCTGATGCCAGTCCACCAGGGCCGCCAAGCCGCGGCGGGTCAACAGGGTGCCCTTCGGCCTGCCGGTGGAGCCAGAGGTATAGATGACGTAGGCCAGGGCTTCGGGCGCCGATGGCACCGGCGCTTCCGTCATCGGCGATTCCGCTCCCGAGGATGCCGTCTCCAGCCTTGGAAGAGGCGCCGGCAGCTCGACGGAGGGAGCGAGCCCGACAGCAGGGGCGACCTCGCCCAGGTCGCCAACCCAGGCCTGGGGCTCTGCGTCCGCCATCAGCGCCCGCAGCCGCTGAATCGGCAAGTTGGGATCCAGCGGCAGGTAGGCCACCCCGGCCCAGGCGCAGCCCAGCGCCGCCGTGATCAGCTGCGGCGACGGCGGGCAGCAGAGGGCCACCACCGACTCCCCGCCAAGGCCTTCAGAGCGCAGCCGTCTCGCGAAGGCGACAGCACCCTGGGCTAGCTCACGATAGCTCCAGATGCGGCCGCTCTCTTCCTCCAGGGCCGGCGCCGCCGGTGTCCGGTGGGCCCACTGCCACACCCGCTCGGCGGCATCTTCGGGGCCACCGTCAGGAGCTTCGCGCCCCGCCGCGCCACCCCATTCCCCCACCAGCTGCCAGCGCTGGGCGGGGGACAGGATCGAAGCCTGGAAGACTGGAGCTCCTGAATCCTCCACCAGCGCCCCCAGCAGTCGCCGAAACCCGGCGATGAAGCGCTCAGCGGTGGTGGCGTCGAAGAGATCTCGCCGGTAGACCAGTTCCCCGCGGAGGGAGCCATCCGCCGCCGGCTCTAGCGAGACGGCCCACTCCATCGCCGCCACCTCACGGTGGATCGTCTCCAGGACCCCGACCTCGATTCCCGCCAGCGGTCCCTCCGCCTCCCCCTCTCGGTGCAGAAATTTCGCCGGCGGCGTATTCTGCACCGCCATCAGGGCCGAGGTGAGCTCGCGCCCAGATCCGAGGGCCTGCTGGAGACGGTGGAAGGAAACGCTCTCGTCGCTCAGGGCTTCGAGGCTGGCGGCGGCCACCCGCCGCAGCCACTGCGCCCAGGTCAGGTCCTCTCGCCCCACCAGCCGTACCAGCAGAGTGTTGACGAAGAGCCCCACCAAAGGCTCCACCGCCCGCTCGCCGCGGCCGGCGGAGGGGAGCGCCACGGCAAAATCCAGACGCCCCGCCCAGCGGGCCAGGGCCGCTCCCCAGGCGGCGAACCATAAGGACGCGGAAGACGGTGCGGCGGAGCTCCCGGCACCGAGCTCTCGTCTCCGCGCATCCAGCGCCTCGACGAGGGGCGCGGAGATGCGGAATCGCACCACGCCGCCGGGCAGGTGGGAGGTCGACCGCCGGCTTCGATCCACCGGCAGCTCCAGCGGCTCGCAGCTCCGCAGACGCTCCACTCGGCGCTCCAGCGCCCGCTCCGCGGCGGGCTCCTGCTGCCGCCGCTGCTCCTCCGCGGACCAATCCCCGTAGCGCCATCGCGGCTCTTCCAGCAGCGGCGATCCCCTCCCCTGCCGCGAGCCGGCAGCAGCGGCGGAGCCGCGGTGCAGGGCCCCAGAACCCCGGCCGGCAGCTCGGCTCCAGGCGATAGCCAAGTCTCGCAACAGTACGCCGAAGGACCAGCCATCACACACGATGTGGGGAACGGCCAGAATCAGGTGATGATGTTCGGCCTCGAGACGCAGCAGCGCGCAGCGCAGCAGCGGTGGCTCATCCAGCGGCAGCGCTCGGCGCGCCAGCTGGTGGACCAAGCGCTCGGCTTCCGGCTCCGCCTGCTGCCGAGGGATCTGGGATAGATCCACCACCGGAAGCAGCTCTTCGGCGGCAGGCAGTCGATCCGCCGCCACGGGAACCTGATGCGGCCCCTCCTCACCCCCTTCGATGCAGAAACGCAGGGGCTCATGGCGCACCAGCAGCGCCCGCACGGCTTCAGCCAGATGACCGGCGTTTAGGGGGCGGGCACACAATGCTCCCCGCAGGCGCAGCCTCCGCACTAGCAGATGGGGCGACGCAGCTCCCCGATGCAGCCGCTCTAAGAAGTAGAAACGCTCCTGGACCGGCGCCAGCGGCGCGCCCGGCGAATCTCGCCGAGCCCGCTCCAGGGAGCCTTTCCGCAAGGCCTCGCGGGCCTTGTTCAGGCGCCGCTGGAGGGGTGAGGGGCCGGAGCCTCCACCAGCAGGGGAATCGGACATAACAAGGACCGCTCAACCCTTCGAGACGAGCGACGAACCCACCCTCGACCGGCGCGGGAGCGCTCCGAAGAGCTCTTGATCAGGAAACCATCAAGGAATAGAACGCGAAGTTTCGTCTCGAAGCCAGAAACTTCAGATTAGCACGAACTAATCGTGACTCAGACGCACTCTTATTCCTGACGTAGAACCTTCAGCGGGTCCACCGCGAGGGCGCGACGCAGCGGCCACAGGCTGGAGATCAGCGCCACCAGCACCAGCAGCAGGGGGATTCCTAGATAGGTCAGCGGATCCCCGAGGCCGACGCCGTAGACCAAGCCGTCCAGCGTCGCGGCGAAGATCCGGGTGACGAAGGCCGCCAGCACCACCCCGAGGGCAGCCCCCAGCAGCGTCAAGACCAGAGCGCGGCGCAGCACCAGGCGGGCCACGTCCCCTCCCTGGGCACCGAGGGCCCGGCGCATGCCGATCTCCTGGCGGCGCTCCATCACCGCGTGGGCCATCAGTCCGTAGACCCCCAGCGCCGCCAGCAGCAGCGCCACCAGCCCGAAGACCGAGAACATGGAAGCCTGGAAGCGCGGCCCCGCCAGCGCCCCGTCGAGTCGATCTTCCATCGACTGCAGAGCCGAGATCGGCTGCGCTGGATCTACCGCCCACACCGCCTCCCGCAGCGCCGGGGCCAGGGCCTCCGCCTCGCCTCCGGGAGCCGCCGCTACCGCCACGCCGATGGAGGATTGGGGCAGCTGCAGATAGGGCACGTAGACCAATTCCGTCACGTCCGCCCCCTGCCCCGCCGAGCGCACCGATCCCACCACGCCAACGATGGTGCGCCAGGTCCCCGGGCGCTCGATACCCGGCAGCTGAATGCGCTGCCCCAGGGCACTGCTCCCGGAGATACCGCCTTCGGAGAACCAGCGCCGGGCAAAGGCGGAATCCACCACCGCCACCGGCGTCCCCTGGGCATCATCGCCGAGGGTGAAGGCCCTGCCATCCAGCAGCGGGATCTGCATCGTCTCGAAGTATTCCGGCCCGATGATTCCGTAGCGCGCCAGGGCGTCGTTGCCGGCGGCGTCGGCGGGGCGATTCTCGATGGTGGGAATGCCTCCCACCAGGCGCTCCTCCGGCGGCATCAGGGCGATGCGAGCCATCGCCGAGGCTCCCGGCAGGCTCGCGAGGCGCTCTCCCACCGCCTGGAAGACCGCCACCCGATCGGCGGGGGAGCGATAGCGGGTCGACGAGAGATCCAGCCTCGCGGTGAGCACCTCTTCCGAGCGGAAGCCGGGATCGGTGCTGGTCATGGTCTGGAAGGAGCGCACCGTCAGGCCGGTGATGATCAACACCGCCACCGCCAGGGCGACCTCCGCGATCACCAGGCCCCGCCGCACCGCTTCGCCGGAGCCGGCGGCGCGCTCGGTCTTGCCGCCCTCCCGCAGATGGGTCACCAAATCCACTTTGGCGGCGCGCCACGCCGGCGCCAGACCGCAGAGCACCCCGGTGACCACCGCCGCCAGCAGGCCGAAGAGAGCCACCGAGGCATCGATGGAGACATTCTCCAGCCGCGGAACGTCCGCCACCGGAAAAGTGCGCAGGAACCACAGCCCGGCCCACGCCAGCCCCAGCCCCAGCAGGCCGCCGGGGAGAGCCAGCAGCAGGCTCTCCAGCAGCAGCTGGCGCCGCAGGGTCGCCACCCGGGCGCCGAGGGCGCTGCGCAGGGCGAGCTCCTTGCCGCGCCCCGCCGCCTGCGCCAGCAGCAGATTGGCGACGTTGGCGCAGGCGATGAGCAGCACCAGGGCCACCGCCGCCTGCAGCGCCACCATCAGCGGGCGCACGTCCCCCAGCAGCTCTTCCCGCAGCGGCACCGCACTCATGCCAAAGCCCGAGTCCGGCGGGTAGTGATCCGGGTACTCGGCGGCGAAGGCCTGGACCAGGCGGTCCAGATTCTGCTGCGCCTGCTCGACGCTCAGCTGCGACTTCACCCGAGCCACCAGCCGCACCCCCCGCACCCGCCGGGGAATCGCCGGATTCGGCGTAAAGGGGACCCAAACCTGCCCCTCTACCAGCGGAAAGAAGAAATCTTCCGGCAGCACCCCGATCACTTCGAAGGGGATGCCGTCGAGCTCCAGGGAGCGGCCCAAGACCTCCGCATCGCCGCCGTAGCGCCGCTGCCAGAAGCCGTGGGAGAGCACCACCAGGCGAGCCTGCTGATCCTCTTCCTCCTGGTTGTAGACCCGGCCCACGGCGGCATCCACCCCGAGCATCGGGAAGAGGGCGGCGGACACCCGCCCGGCCTCCACCCGCAGCGGCTCCCCGCCGTCGGCGAGGTTGTAATTCCACGGAATGAAGCCGGCGATGGAATCGAAGGCGGTGTTCTCGCGGCGATGATCCTCGAATTCATGGCCCGAGGACGGCGCCTTCGGCAGGTTCTTGCCGACGAATTGATTCCACACCATCACCACCCGATCGGCATCGGGGTAAGGCAAGGGGGCGAGCACCACCTGGGAGAGCACGCTGAACACCGCGATGACGCAGCCAAGGCCGAGGGCCAGGCAGAGCACCGCGGCGGCGGAGAGCAGAGGCTGACGACGAATGGAGCGCGCAGCATAGATCCAATCACGCATTACGGAATGATCCCTTTCCCGATTCTTCGACGATCGGATTTATGGCCTTGGCGGCCGCTCCGGTCTCGGAGTCCGCTTTTTCCAAACGATCCAAAAACTTGCTCAACTCACCGCCGAGATGGCGCCCAGATTCTCCCTGGAGCATCGAGAAGTGGGAGCCCGGAACCTGCTGCAGGATCGCCGGCCCCCGGAGCCACTTGCGCCAGGAGTCCGCATCGGCTCCCGCCTCGGAAGAAGCCTCCGCCAGCATCAGCACGGTGGGCACGGTGACCGCTGACATCGGACGATAGCCCAGGGATGCCTCCACATCGCGCTCCATGCAGCGAAAGAGCCGCGCTTCGTCCATCGCCTCCGGCGGGATCTCGCCGGCGGCGAGGCGCTGAGCCAGCTCCCGGGAGACGCCACCGTGGCGCTCGAAATGTCTCGCCAAGCGCTGCCGCGAAAGCTCTCCCGAGGGCACCAGGCCGACCTCCGGAGCGATCGTATCCATCAGCACCAAAATGCCGTCGGGGCGCCCCATGGCGCGCCGCTGCAGCATCATCTCGAAGGCCACCATGCCTCCCATGGACCAGCCGCCGAAGATCGGCGGCTGCGCCCCGGCGCCGAGCTCTGAAGCCAGCGTCCTCGCCGCCCGCCGATAGCGCTGGGCCAAGGCCTCCACCACCGAGTAGCGGCGCAGCGAGAGATGGAGCTCCTCGTCCGACTCCATGGAGAGCTCCGGCGCCTCCACCGCCCATACCGAGCGGTGCCCTTCGAGGCCCGCGGCGAGCTCCGAATAGAGGGCCACGGAGCCTCCGCCGCCGTGGATCAGCACCAGCGGGGAGCGCTGCGACGGGCCCTCCGCCAGCGGCACCAGCCACGAGGGGCGCTGCGAGGTTCGTCTTGAGGAGGCGCCGGCGGGAGCTCCCGCTGCCCTCACCGTAGCCCCCTCGGCGTCGAGGCGCTGCGCCACCGCCGCCACCGTCGGCGCCAGGAAGAAGGCCGCGAGGGCGAGGCGCACTCCGAATTCCGCTTCCAGGTGAGCCAACAGCCGGGTCGCGGCGAGGGAATGGCCGCCGTGGTCGAAGAAGTCGTCATCGACCCCCAGGGGAGAGCTCTCCCCGATGCCCAGCTGCTCTTTCCAAATCGCCAGCACTCGGGCTTCCAGCGGGGTACGCGGCGCCACCGCCCGGGAGCGGGATCGAGCCTGCGGCAGCGGAAGGGCCGCCCGGTCGACCTTGTCGTGGCTGGTGCGAGGCAGAACGTCCATCACCACCACGTCCGAAGGCACCATCGCCTCCGGCAATCTCTTCCCCAGGAAGCCGAGCAGCGAATCACTCCACTCGCGAGCTTCCTGCTCGGAGCGACCAGCCTCCGATTCCTGACTCCCGGCAGCCGCGGCCGTCGCAACCCAGGCCACCAGCCGCGGGCCCGTCGGACCTTCCACCGGCCCCACCGAAGCTTCGCCGATATCCGGATGCTCCTCCAGCACCTGCTCGATCTCTCCCGGCTCGATTCGGTAGCCGCGAATCTTCACCTGCTCATCGAGCCTGCCGAGGAACTCCAGTCGACCGTCGGACCGGAACCGGCCGCGATCCCCGGTGAAGTATTGGCGACCGCCGGGTTCACCGCTCCAGGGATCCGGGCGGAAACGGCGCGCCGTCTCCGCGGGACGATTTCGATAGCCGCGGGCCAGCTGCCCTCCGCCGAGAACGATCTGTCCCGGCGAACCCGCCGGCAGCGGCTGTCCGTGATCGTCCACCACCCGCAACGTGACGCTGCCGACGGGGCGACCGAGGGAGGGCGGCCGACCGCCGGCATCCACCGGCGCCACGGCGCCGGTAGTCACCAGCACCGTGCTCTCCGTCGGTCCGTAGTTGTTGGTGAAGCGGAAGGGAAGGCCCGCCGCCGGCCGGCGATTGAGGGTCTCGCCGCCGGTGAGCAGCTCCCGCAGCGCCGCGGCCCTCGGCCACTCCAGCTCCACCAACGCCTCGGCGATGGGGGTGATGGCGAGGACCGAGTGCAGCTCGCGCTGAAGGATGAAGTCCCGCAGCGCCATGACGTGCCCCCGGGTGCTCTCATCCGGCACGTGGAGACTGCCGCCCTGGGTGAGCAGGGGCCAGATCTCCAGCACCGAGGGATCGAAGGCCGGCCCCACGATGCGAGCCGCCCGCTCCCCTTCGGTGACCGGATAGGCGCGCTGGCGCCACGCCAGCATCTGAGCCAGAGCCCCGTGGCTCACCTCGACGCCCTTCGGTCGCCCGGTGGATCCGGAAGTGTAGATCAGATAGGCCAGTCGCCGAGGGTCGGAGACCAGGGCCGGCAGCTCAGCCCCGGAAGCGTCCTCCGGGCTGTGCTGGGCAGGAGCCCCGAGAGGGGGTGCTTCCAGCAGCTCCGGGAGGGAAGCGAGATCCGCCGGCGAATCCCCGTCGGCGGTGGGGGTGAGGAGATCGGCGATGAGCTCGGCACGAGAGATCAGCAGCTGCGCCCCACCGTCCTGCAGCACGAAGCGGGTCCTCGCCGCCGGCCACGAGGGGTCCAGCGGAAGATAGGGCCGCCCGGCGCGCCAGATCGCCCACAGACAAGCCACCTCGAGGGGCGAGCGCTCCAGCAGCACCGCCACCGGAGCTTCCGGGTCGCCCTCCGGCAGCGCCTCGGCGATGCCCTCGGCGAGACGCCGAGTCCAGCGATCGAGAAGAGCGTAGGAGAACTCCTCACCGTCCTCGTCCACCAGCGCCGGCAGCAGCGCAGAGCGCTCCACCGCCGCTTCGAGCAGCTCCGTGGCCAGCGGCGGGGTAGACGACCCGCCATCCCCCCGAGCCCATTCCCAAGTCAGCTGATGGCGCTCCGCCGCCGACAGCCAGGGCAGGGAGCCAGCGGGGGCATCGGGAGCAGCCAAGGCCCCCGCCAGCAGGCGACGGAATCGCGACAGGATGCGCTGCGCCGTAGTGGCGTCGAAGAGGTCGCTGCGGTAGTCCACCACCGCCCTCAGCCCGGCCTCCACGTGACGAACCGCGAAGCTGACGTCCAGCTTGGCGGTGGCCGGCGCGCTGGCTTCGGGGCGAATCGTCGTGCCCGGCAGGCGCAGCTCCGGGGTTGCCTGGGTGTGGTGAGCGAACATCACCTCGAAGAGAGGATTGCGGGAGAGATCGCGACGCGGCGCCAGCTCCTCCACCAGGCGCTCGAAAGACACCGACTGGCGGGAGAAGGCGGCGAAGACGTCGCCCCGCACCGCGGCCACAAGATCTCGGAAGCTCAGATCCGCCCGCGGCCGCAGGCGCAGCGCCAGGGTGTTGACGAAGAGCCCCACGACGTCCGCCATATCTTCGTCTTCACGGCCGGCGGAGGGAGTGCCCAACACCAGGTCCTGTCGTTCCCCGAGGCGGCCGAGAACGATCCCCAAGGCGCTGAGGTAGACCACGAAGGGGGTCGCCTGGGCCTGCCGGGCGAAGCTCTCCACCGACTCTTCCAGGGCCGCCGGCCAAACCTGGCTATGCTGCGCTCCGGCGAAGGTCATCTGCGGCGGTCGGGGCCGATCCATCGGCAGCTGCAGAGGCTCCGGAGGAGAGCTGAGCTGATCGCGCCACCACTCGAAGTCCTCCGCCGCGCTACCCCTCGCCTCCCGCTCGGCCTGACGGCGGGCGTGGGCCGTATAGGTGGAGGCCAAGGGATTCAGCTCGGGCTCCCGATCCTCCACCAGGGCGGTGTAGGTCTCGGAGAGATCCCGCAGCAAGAGCCCCATGGACCAGCCGTCAAAGACGATGTGATGGAGGTCCAGCACTAAGGCGTGGAGGGTGCTGTCGACCCGCAGCAAAATGCAGCGATAGAGCGGGCCCCGCTCCAGGTCGAAGGGGCGGTGGGCCTCCCGCCGAGCGAGGCGACGGGCGTGCTCCCAGCGCTGGGCGGCGGGAAAAGCGCCGAGATCCACCACCGGCACGTCCAGCGGCCGCGGTTCGAGGAAGCGCACCTCGGGCTCTCCGCTGGCGCCGTCGAAAACCGCCCGCAGCTGGCGATGGCGGGCCACCACGGCGCTCCAGGCCGCCGCCAGCAGCTTCGGCTGCAGGGCGTTCGGCTCCGATTCCAAACGGAAGAGAGCGGGAATGTTGTAGGCCGCCGAGTCCGGCTCCAGGCGGTCCAGGAACCACAGCCGGGCCTGAGCGAAGGAGACCGGCTCCCCACCTTGCGCCGCGGAGCGCCCTCGAGGCGAATGAATCACCGCCACCTGGCCCTCGCCGGCATCCGAGGGGGTGCGGGTAGCGGCATCCAGCCGCCGCCCCAGGGCCTCCACCGTCGGCCCTTCGAAGAGAGCCCGCAGCGGCAGGTCTACGCCGAAGGCCTTGCGCACCCGCCCCATCAGGCGCGTCGCCATCAGGCTGTGGCCGCCGAGCTCGAAGAAATCGTCGGTCACCCCCGCCGATCGTCCCAGCACCTCTTCCCACAGACTGCAGAGACGCTCCTCCGTCGCCGTGCGGGGGGCCACCGCCGCCGCCGAGGAGGCGGCATCCCAGCTCGGCTCCGGCAGCGCCTTGCGATCGATCTTCCCTGCCGAAGACAGCGGGAAGCTCTCCAACGCCACCCAGGCGTCGGGAACCATGTAGGGCGGCACCTGAGCTTCCACGCCCTGCCGCAGGGTCTCTTCTTGCGCCCCGGCCTGAGATGCCGACGGGGACGCTGATTGGGCAACGTCCGTGGCGGGAGTCCAATAGGCCGCCAGCCGCTTGCCCTCACCGCTGCCGAAGACCAGCACCACGGCTTCCTCCACCCCCGGGAGACTGCGCAGGGCGGCCTCGATCTCCCCCAGCTCCACTCGGAAGCCTCGCACCTTGACCTGGCGGTCGGCTCGGCCGATGAATTCCAGCGCCCCATCGGCGCGGTAGCGCACCAGGTCTCCGGAACGATAGAGGCGGCCTCCGGGCTCGCCGCTGAAGGGATCCGGCACGAAGCTGCGGGCGGTGCGGGCGGGATCGCCGTCATAGCCCCGCGCCAGCGAGGGGCCGCCGATCCTCAATTCCCCCACCGCTCCCGACGGCAGCGCCTCACCGCGAGGGTCCACCACCGCCAGCCGAGCCTGGGCGGTGGCGCGCCCGATGGGCAGCACCCGCGGCCGCTCACCCCGAGGGCAGCGCCAGGAGGTCACGGAAATGGTGGCCTCCGTCGGTCCGTAGCGGTTCAGCAGATCCGCCCGCAGCTGGCGATGGAAGGTGCTCGGCAGGTCCGCCGGCACCGTCTCGCCGCCGGTGACCACCGTATGCAGCCGCTCCAGCGGCTCCAGCGCTCCCTGCTCCAGCAGCGTCGTCAGAAGCGTCGGCGGGAAGGAGGCCTGGGTGATCCCCTCTCGGCTCATCAGGCCCAGCAGGTAGGCGCTATCCGCTACCTCTCCAGGCCTCGCCACCACCACCCGCGCACCGGCCACCAGAGGACCGAAGATCTCCACCACCGAAACGTCGAAGGTCAGGGTGGTCTTCTGGAGGAAGGCATCGTCGGGGCGGAAATCCATCCGCCGCGCGTACTCCATGCGGTTCGCCAGCGCCCCGTGGGAGATCACCACTCCCTTGGGACGGCCGGTGGATCCGGAGGTGTAGAGCACGTAGGCGGCGCTCTCCGGGTGGGGCACCACCGGGAGACTCTTGGCTTCAAATTCCGCGGCAGGCAGCGCGGCAGCCGCCCCGGCGCTGTCGCTGGCGCAGAGCGCCTCCCCTCGCAGCTGCTCCAGCCGCAGCACCTCGAATTCCGGCGCGGAGGCCGTCGACGCAGAGGCCCGTCGCAGAGTCTCCAGGCGCGGCGCTAGGGCGGAGCTGGTGAGCACCAGGGGTGCACCGCAATCCTCCAGCACCAGCGCCGAGCGGCGCTCGGGGTTGGAGGGATCCAGGGGCACGTAGGCTCCCCCGGCGGCGAGCACCGCCATCAACGCCAGAACGGCGTCGGCGCTGCGCTCCAGGAAGAGGGCGACCCGCACCTCGGGGCCCACTCCGCGGCTGCGCAGGCGGGCCGCCAACGCGACGGTCTGCCGCCGCAGCTCGCCGTAGGTCAGGCTCTCACCTTCCCAGCGCAGAGCCACCGCCGCCGGCTGGCGGCGAGCGACTTCGAAGACCCGCTGCAGAACCGCCGGATAGCGGTCGAAAGAGGGTCGAGGAGCCGGCCACTCCACCAGGGTTTGCTGACGCTGCGCCGCGCTCAGCAGGGGGAGCCCCTGGAGAGGGACCTCCGGCGTCCCCAAGGCGGCGTCCAGCAGGGTGTCGAAGACGCCGTTGAGGCGATCGATGGTGGTGACGTCGAAGAGGGAGCTGGGGAAAACCCACCAGCCGGCAAAGACCTCCCCACCGTCCGCCTCTCCGGCTCCCTCCGGCGCCCGCCGGGGGGCCGCCGCCAGGGTGAGATCGAATTTCGACAGGCCGATATCGAAGGCCTCCCAGCCGAAGTCGACGCCCTCCCATCGGGGGCCCTCCATCGGGGCGTTCTGCAGAATCACCATGCCCTGGAAGAGAGGAGTGTGGGCCAGGTCTCGATGCTGCACCAGGCGCTCCACCAGTCGATCGAAGGGCACCTCCTGCCGCGACACCGCCTCCAGGCTGCGCTCCCGCACGTGGCCTAGAAGAGTGTCGAAACCCTGCTCCAGCACCGGCTGGATTCGCAGCACCAGCGGATTGACGAAGAAGCCCACCATCGACTCCAGCTCCGGCCGCAGCCGGGCGGCCACCGGCGAGCCGAGGGCTAGGTCTCGCTGTCCGGTGAGCCGCGACAGCAGAGTGCTGTAGGCCGCGACGAGCACCATGAAGGGAGTGGCCCCCGCCCGCCGGGCGTAGGCCCTCAGCGCCGCCGAGGTTCCCGACCTCAGGCGCAGCGGCCGCCGGCCGCCGGCCGGCTGGCGCACCGCTGGCCGCGGGCGATCGGAGGGCAGCTCCAGCACCGGCAAACCCTGGAGCCGCTCCACCCAAGGCTGGAGTCGGCGCTCCAGCTCCTCCCCCCGGAGCCAGCCTCGCTGCCAGCGGGCAAAATCCGCGTATTGCAGGCCCGGCTCCTCCAGGGTTGCCGGCCGCCCCTCGAGATGGGCCCGGTAGAGCTCGTCCAGCTCGCGCAGCAGGATTCCCGCCGACCAGCCGTCGGTGGCAATGTGGTGAAGGGAGAGGCAGAAGAGATGCTCCCGCGGCGAGAAGCGAAGCAGGAACCAGCGAATCGGAGCTTCGGAAGCGAGATCGAAGGGCACCGCCGCCCCCGCCCGCAGCAGCGCGCCGCCGAGACGCTCCACCACTTCCGGCGCTACTACCCCGAGATCCAGCCCCTCGAGATCCACCGTCGGCAGCCCCTGGGGCAGGGCCGGCGAACCGAGGTCGAGAACCAGCTGCTGCACGATGGGCCGAGACTCTTCGCCTTCCACCTCGGACTCCAGCGGCTGCTCCCTCAGCACCGTGCGCAGCACCTGATGCCGGGAGACCAGCCCGCGCAGCGCAGCGTGCAGCGATTCCACCGCCAGCGGCCCCCGCAGCCTCAACGCCGTGGGGACGTTGTAGAGAGGGCTGTCGGGATCCATCCGATCCGCCATCCACAGGCTTTCCTGGGCGTAGGACAGCGGCGCCGGAGCGCTGCGCAGGCTCTCCAGCTCCTGCAGCGCAGGGAAGGCGGGAATCGCCTCGCCGCTGCTGCGTCCGGCCTCCAGGCGACGGGCCACGCCGGCCACCGAGGGATCGGTGAACAAGGCCTCCAGGGAGATTTCCACCCCGCTCACCGCCGCCAGCCGGTCCACCAGGCGCACCGCCAGCAGCGAATGGCCGCCGATCTGGAAGAAGTCGTCCTCCGCGCCTACCTGGTCCTGAAGCTCCAGCAGCTCCTGGAAGACCCCCGCCACCAGCTGCTCCATGGCGGTGCGCGGGGCGCTGCGCCGCGAATCGGTGGTCGCCTCCACCTCCAGCTGAGCCAGGGCTTTGCGATCCACCTTGCCGGAGGCATTGAGGGGGAGAGCCTCGAGGAAGGTGAAGAGAGTCGGGGCCATGTAGTCGGGAAGATCCTGCAGCAGATCGCCCCGCAGGGATTCCCCGCTCAGCAAGTCGGTCCCCGACTCACTCCCGAGCTTACTCTCCGGCTGACTCTTGGATTGACCGCGGGGCACCACGTACGCCGCCAGCGCCGGCCCCGATGCACCCTGGAGCACCAGCACCGCCGCGTCGGCCACCTCGGGGTGCGCCCGCAGCCGGGTCTCCACCTCTCCCAGCTCCACTCGGAAGCCTCGAATCTTGACCTGATGATCCCGCCGGCCGAGGAAGTCGACGGAGCCGTCCCGCAGCCAGCGGGCGAGGTCGCCGGTGCGATAGAGGCGCGCTCCCGGCGGCACCGCCGGCGTCTGCCCGGCGAGGGGGTGGGGAACGAAACTCTCTGCGGTGCGACCCGGGCGACCGAGATAGCCGCGGGCCAGCTGAGGCCCGGCAAGGCAGAGCTCCCCGGGCGCTCCCACCGGGGCCACCTCCCCACCGATCCCCAGCAGATCGCCTTCGAAGATCCACGCTCCGGTGGCCGGCAGGGGGCGACCGATGGACGGAGCCTGGGGGCTCACCGGCACCGGCCCGCTGGTAGCCACCACGGTGTTCTCCGTCGGCCCGTAGCAGTTCACCAGGCGGAAGCCCGCGCCGGCGGGCGCCCCGCGCCGCAGCCGGTCTCCGCCGGTGAGCAGCACTTCGAGGGGCAGGGTAGTCACCGACTCGCTGTCTAGCAGCGCCTCCGCCAAGGGGGTGGGGAGGAAGGAGTGGGTGATCCCGCGCTCCTGCAGCCAGTCTATTAGCGCCGCCGGATCCCGCAGCACCCGTGAGGGGGCGATCACCAGCGCCGCCCCCGCCGGCAGCGCGGACCACATCTCCCACACCGAAGCGTCGAAGCCCACCCCCGCCACCAGCGTGGCCCTCGAGCCCGACCCTAGCTGGAAGGCCTGTCGATGCCAGTCGGCGAGCTCCCCGAGGCCTCGCCTCGGCAGCAGCGTGCCCTTGGGGCGACCGGTGGATCCGGAGGTGTAGATGACGTAGGCGAGGGCCCCCGGCGGCACCGACTCTGGTGGCACCGGCTCCGTACCCCCTGGTCCCGACATGGACCTGTCCACTAGCTCTGGTGGAGCCAGACGGCGCACCGAGAGCTCTTCGAAAGGAGCTTGGTCCGCCGCCACCAGGATCTCCGCTCCGGCATCCTCCACCATGTAGAGCAGCCGAGCCGTGGGCAGGCTCGGGTCCATCGGCAGGTACGCGACGCCCGCCCAGGCGCAGCCGAGGACCGCCGTCACCAGCTCTGGAGAACGGGGCATGCACAGAGCCACCGGGGCTCGCTCCCCGGCACCGCCGCCGGAGCCCAATCGCCCGGCGAAGGCCATCGCCTCCAGCGCCAGCTGGCGATAGGTCCAGGTGAGCCCCTCGGCGGACTCCAGGGCGAGAGCCTCGGGCTGACGACAAGCCTGGTAGAACACTCGCTCTACCGCGTCCGCCGCCGGCGGCGGCATCTCCGGCATCGCCCACTCCGTCGTCAGCTGCCAACGCTGGGCCGCGGAGAGCAGAGGGACCCGGGAGAGACGCTGCCGCGGATCCCGGGCCAGGGACTCCAGCCCATGGCGGAAGCGCTCGACGAAGGCCGAGGCGGTGGCGACCTCGTAGAGGTCTCGCCGATACAGCAGGTGCCCGAGAACCGAGCCGTCCTGCTGCGGCTCCAGGGTCGCAGCCCACTCCTGATCCACAACGGTGCGCTGAATGAAGCGGAAGTGCGCCTCCTCGAGCCCGCACCAGCCGCCCGTCGCGCCCTCCGGCGAGGTCCCAGGGTCGGCATTCTGATAGCCCAGGGTGACCTGAAAGAGGGGGGCCACCCCTTGGGAGCGCTCCGGGGCTACCTCCTGCACCACCCGAGCGAAGGGCACCTGGGCTCGCCCCATAGCGTCCAGCACCACCTGGCGCGCCTGGCGCTGCAAGTCTTCTAGGGTCGGATCACCGGAGAGGTCGAAGCGCAGGGCCACCGTATTCACGAAGAAGCCCACCACCGACTCCACCTCCCGACGGTCCCGCCCCGCCACCGGAGCTCCGACGGTGAGGTCCTGGACTCCGCCCCAGCGGCCGAGGGTGCCCACCCAGGCGGCCAGCAGACTCATGAAGAGGGAGATTCCCTCGTCCCGACCCCGGCGCTGAATTCCTTCTACCAGCCCGGCCTCGAGGCGCAGGTCCCGATGGCCCGCCTCGAGAGAGGGCTGGGAGGTGCGCGGATGGTCGCTGACCAGCGCCAGGGGGGTGAGCCCCGCTAGGCGCTGGCGCCACCACTCCAGCGCCTGATTCTCAGCGGACTGACTCTCGGCAGACTGCTTCTCGATGTTCTGGGTCGAAGCCGGCGAACCTTCAGTCGGCGAACCTTCAGTCGGCGACGCGTCAGCTTGGGGGCGATCCGACGATCGCCGCTGATGCTGCCACCAGGCGACATCGGCGAATTGCAGCGGCGTCGGCGCCAATCGAGGCTCGCGCCCCTGCTGGATCGCGGCGTAGAGCTCGGCCCAATCGCGGCGCACGATGCCGAAGGACCAGCCGTCCATGAACAGATGGTGAAAGCTCAGCAGCAGATCGTGGCATCCCGGCCCACAGCGCAGCAGTCGGGCTCTGGACGGCGCCTCAGCAGCCAGGCGAAACGGTCGCAGCGCCTCGCGCCGGGCGAGACGCTGGCGCTCCTGGTGCAGCGACTCCGGCTCGAGACCGCTGAGATCCACCACCGGCAGCAGCGCCGCCTCGGCGGCCGGAAGCGCCTGCTGAATGGCGCTGCCCTCCTGCTCCAGCACCACGGAGCGCAGGGCACTGTGGCGATCCAGCAGCCGGCGCCACGACTCCCGCAGCGCGCGCACCGAGAGCTCCGCGGGGAGCTCCGCGACCCGAGAGATGTTGTAGAGGGGTCGTCCGGGAAAGAGTCGCTCCAGAAACCAGAGCCGCTCCTGAGCTGCCGAGAGGGGCACTTCCACCCCCTTCGGGTGGGCCTCGATGCGGGCACGCTTGGTGCCCCCTTGGCGCCCGCGGGCCTTCGCCAGGCGCTGCTTGAGCAGCTCCCGGCGGCTGAGCTTAGCCGCCCCCGGGGCTGCTGGGGGCCGCGGCGCGGCGGAAGCGTCCTTTGCCTCCAGCACGCCCAGCGCGGGCCCGTCATCGCGCCCCGTAGGCTTCATCGGGGCTCCGTCCAGCGGCTGTCGTCCACCACCGATTCGGCGGAGCCGACCGCCTCTTCGTCCATCAGATCTTCCAGCAGCGCCTGCTCCACCCGCTGGGCCATGGCGCGGAGGGTGGGGGTCTGGTAGACCGCGCGCACCGGCAGATCCACCTCCAGCAGCTCCCGCAGGCGATAGATCAGCCGGGTGGCGTGCAGCGAGTGGCCCCCGAGCCGGAAGAAGTGATCGTCGCGACCGACCTGCTCCACCCCGATCAGCTCCGTCCATACCTCCGCCAGCAGCTCCTCGACCTCCGTCGCCGGGGCCTCGTAAACCCGCTCCCGCATTCCCTCGCCGCCGCCATCGCTCTCCAGAGCCGCGCCCAGGGCCTTGCGATCCACTTTGCCGCTGGGGGTCGAGGGCAGCTGCTCCAGCCTCAGGAAGCGCTCCGGCACCAGGTGCTCCGGCAGCAGCTCTCCCAAGACACGATGAAGCTCCTGATGGAGGTCTTCCTCCGCCCCCTCTGTAGCCTCGGAGCTCGCCACCCAATGGGCTACCAGAGCGTCCCCCGAGGGCGAGGGAATCACCGCCGCCGCCGCCACCGTCGGGTGGGCCAAGAGCGCCGCCTCAATTTCCCCGACCTCGATTCGGAAGCCACGAATCTTCACCTGATGATCGATGCGTCCGAGGAAGAGAAGCTCTCCCGAAGGCATCGACCTCACCCGATCCCCGGTGCGGTAGAGGCGCGCTCCGGAGCGCCCGGAATGGGGATCCGGAACGAAGGCGAGGGCGGTGCGGCGGGGCTTGCCGAGGTAACCCCGGGCCAGCTGGACGCCGCCGAGGAGGAGCTCGCCGGGGGCCCCGGGAAGGGTGAGCTGATCGTCCGCGTCCACCACCCATAGATCGACGTTGGAGACCGGGTGGCCGATGGGCACGGTGACCGCCTCGCCATCCTTCTCGGTGCAGGTCCAGGCGGTGACGTCCACCGCCGCCTCGGTGGGTCCGTAGAGATTGTGCAGCTCGGCCCAGGGCAGCCGCTGCCGGAAGGTCGCCACCAGATCTGACTCCAGCGCCTCTCCCGAAGCCACCACGTGTCGCAGGCTGCGGGCCCGGAGATCGAGCTCCGGGGCGTGCAGGAACTCCCTCAACATCGACGGCACGAAGTGAATCACCGTCACCCCGTGGGCCTCGATCTCCCGCAGCAGCGCCGCCGGATCGCGGTGGGCGCCGGGGGCCGCGAGGGCCAGCCGGGCGCCCGCCAGGGGAGCCAGGAAGAGCTCCCAAACCGAGACGTCGAAGCTGGTGGGAGTCTTCTGCAGCAGCACGTCGCCGGCGTCGAGATCGAGGAAGCGGGCCATCCACAGCAGGCGGTTGGCGATAGCGCGATGGGGAATCATCGCCCCCTTCGGCTGACCGGTAGAGCCGGAGGTGTGAATCACGTAGGCCGCCCCCGCCGCCTCGGGCTCCGGGCCCGTGGTGGGGGAAGCCAGCTGCGACCACGCCCGCAGGGCGGGAAGGTGATCCACCACCACCCGGCCTTCGACCACCGCCGAGAGGGAAGCCACGCGGTCCGCCGAAGCACCGTCCACCAAGACTCGATCGACTCCCGCATCCTGCAGCAGATACTCCAGACGCGCCGCCGGATAGGTGGGATCCAGGGGAACGTAGGCCGCCCCCGCCGCCAGCACCGCTCCCAGCGCCGCCGGCAGCTCCAGACTGCGATCCATGCAGACGCCGACTCGGCTGTCGGGCCCGATGCCCGCGGCCCGCAAGCGCGCCGCGAGGCGGTTCACCGCCTGCCCCAGCTCCTGGTAGGTGCAGCTCTCGCCCCCCTGTCGAGGATCTCCGAAGGCCAGCGCCGGCCGCCCTGGGTAGGCAGAGACCGCGGCGGCAAGGAAATCGCCGAGGCGGCTCTCTTGCGCCACCGCCAGCAGGGTCTCGTCGTCCTCCCGACGGCCCGCCGCCACCAGCTGTCGCCGGGTTCCGGCATCCAGCAGCGAGAGCTCGCTGAGGGGAATATCGGGGTTCTCCAGCGCTTCACCGACGAGGTGCTCATAACCCCGCACCCAGCCCTCTACCGTCGCCGGCTCCAGCAGATCGCGGTTCAGCTCCCACTGGAAGAGAATGCGCTCGTCGCCGTCGCCGTGGCCCATGCGCTGTTCCCGCGGCAGCACCACCGTGGTGTTCAGATCCAGCTTGGCGGAGCCGTTGGGTAGAGCGACCTCCAGATCGACCTCCAGCCCCTCCAGATGGAGGGCCTGCATCGGAGCGTCGTGGAAGCTGAACAGGGTCTGGAAGAAGGGGTTGTGGCTGGCGCTGCGCTCCGGTTGAAGCTCGTCCACCAGCTTGTCCCAGGGCAGATCCTGGTGGGCCCAGGCCTCCGTCGAGACTTGGCGCACCCGATCCACCAGCCCGGCGAAGCTCAGCGGCTCGGCTTGCTCTTCCTGAGCGGTGGAGACCCTCAGCACCACGGTGTTGAGCACCATGCCGATGAGCCCCTCGATCTCCTGACGGCTGCGATTGGCGACGCCGGAGCCGACGGTGATGTCGTCGAGGCCGGTGAGGCGCCGCAGCATCAGCACATAGGCGGCAAAGAGCACCATGAAGACGGTGGCGTCTCGCTGCTGTCCGAAGGTCCGCACCTCCCGGGAGAGGGGCACCGGGAGCCAGCTCTTGAGGGTGTGCCCGCGGAAGCTCTGCACCTTCGGCCGCGGATGATCCGCCGGCAGCTCCACCGACGGCGGCAGCGGCAGCAGCTTGCCGCGCCAATAGTCGAGCTGGCGCTCGGCGGCGACGCTCTCCACCCATTCCAGCTGCCAGAGGGCGAGATCGGCAACCTGGATCTTCATCGGCTCCAGGTGGCGAGAGAGAGCCGCCACGCTGCGCTCCTGGGGCGAGTTCAGCGACGGCCCGTAGAGAGTGGAGAGCTCCCGCAGAAAAACGTTGTAGGACCAACCGTCGTGGACCAGATGGTGCTCGAAATGGAGCAGATCGTGATGATCCGGGCCCAGCCGGGCCGCCACCCAATGCACCAGCGGCAGGCGATCCATCGGCAGGTTGCGCTTATAGATCGCCTCCAGCGCCTCCCGCACCTGCTCCTGGCGCCCTTCCTCCGGCAGAGCGCTGAAGTCCACCACCGGCACTCGCACCTGGAAGGGCTCGAGGATTCTCTGCACCGGCCGCCCCTCGACGGAAGGGTAGATCGAATGCATGGTCTCGTGGCGGGCGACGATGGCGCTCAGGGCGGCCTCCAGGGCCGGGAAATCCAGCCGGCCCCGCAGGTGCATCACCGCCTGGGCCTGGTAGGCCAGGCTGGAGGGATCCAGCTTCTGCAGGAACCAGGTGCGCTGCTGGGCGAGGCTGGGGGGAGCGTCCTGGGGCCGGGGCTCAACCCGCACCAGGGGCGGCTCCGGCGGCAGAGAAGAGTCATCCGTCGCCGCCGAACCCGACTCGGAATCCGCCGCCGCCGCCGCCACCGCGCGCTCCACTTCCTGGGCCCACACCTCCACCGTCGGCTGGACGAAGAGAGTCCCCATGTCCAGCGGCACCTGGTAATGCTGCGCCACGGCGGAGGCCAGGCGAGTGGTCAACAGCGAGTTTCCGCCGAGGGAGAAGAGGCTCTCCTCGGCGCCGAGGCTCTCTCCGCTGAGACCCTCCCCGCTGAGACCTAGGCCCTGCTGCCAAAGACCGGCGATGGTGCGCTCCACGTCCCCCTCCGGAAGCCGTCCGACGGCCTCTCGGGGAGCGGGCTCCGGAAGCGCCGAGTGATCGACCTTGCCGTGGGCGGTGAGGGGGAATTCATCCACCGCCACAAAGGCCGTGGGGGTCATCGCCTCCGGCAGCCGCGGCGCCAGGAAGGCTCGCAGCTGCGCGGTGGCCGGCATCGAGGGCGAGGCCGTCGCCGCGGCGGAATCGAGGATCACCCAGGCCACCAGGCGCTTCGCCGGGCCTTCACCACGAGTGTCTACCGCCACCTGGGCCAGCGCCGGATGCTCCCGCAGCTTGGCCTCCACTTCCCCCAGCTCGATGCGGTGACCGCGGATCTTCACCTGGCGATCCAGGCGGCCGAGAAATTCGAAGGCGCCGTCTTCTCGCCGCAGGGCCTTATCCCCGGTGCGGTAGACCCGGGCTCCGGGGCGCTGCGCCGCGGGATGGGGTCGGAAGGCATCGGCGGTGCGGGCCGGCAGGCCCCAATAGCCGCGGGCCAGGCCTTCCCCCGCCAGGGCCAGCTCACCGTCGCCCTCGGCCACCGGCAGACCTCGGGAATCCAGCAGCCAGGCCTCGCTGCCCTCCACCGGCTCACCGATGGGCACCGATCCGGCATCCTTCAGAGCGGCGGAGAGCTCCGCCCCCCGCTCCCGGGGCAGCGGCTGCCACAGGGAGATGGCGCTGCTCTCCGTCGGGCCATAGGCATTAAACAAAGTCTCCGGCGAGCCCTGCTCCAGCATCCGAGAGAACACCGCCGGCTCCGCCGCCTCGCCACCGGCGAACACGCCCCGCAGGCCGCCGTAGGCCCCAGGATCTTGCCTCACGACCTCGTTCACCAGGGCCGTCGGGGTCACCATGACGTCGAGGTTCAGCCGCCGCAGGGCAGCCGCGAAGCGCGGCGGCTCCCGCACCACCTCCGGCGCCACCACCACCAGGGTCGCGCCGTTGATCAGCGCCGCCCAAATCTCCAGCATCGAGACATCGAAGGTGGACGCGATGATCTGCCCCACCCGATCCCCCGGCTCGACTCGGAACCAGTGGGAGGCCCCGGCCAGACGCAGCAGCCCGCGATGGCCCAGGGCGACCCCCTTGGGCCTTCCCGTCGAGCCCGAGGTATAGACCAGGTAGGCCAAAGAGTCGGTGGCGGAGGGGGCCGTGGGCCAGCTCGCCAAAGGGAGCTCCGTCGTCACCTCGGCGTCCCGCACCTGCTGGGGAGTCACCAGCCGCGCCCCAGACTGCGGCACCCCAGACTCCAGCGCCGCGGCCGTGGCCGAGTCGGCCACCAGCACCGCCGCCCCGCTGTCTTCCAGCACCGTCCGGTTGCGCTGGGGCGGGTGATCGGGGTCCAGAGCAACGTACGCTCCACCGGCGGCGAGAGTGCCGAGCATCGCCGCCACCAGCTCCGCCCCGCGGGGCAGGCAGAGCGCCACCACCAACTCCTGCGATGGAGAAGGCGAGGAAGAATCGGCCATCGCGGCGGCGATCGCTTCGCCGTAGCGCGCCGCCCACCGGCTCAGCTCACCATAGGTGACCTGCTCTGTCCCTGTGGTTCCACTTTCCCACTCCACCGCCGCTCGCTGCGGTGCGCGTTTCGCGTGATCGCAGAAAGCGTGCAGAAGGGTCGGCGCCGGCAGAGCCAGCTCCCCTTCAGAGCCGCGAAGGGCAGGGACGAATCCGGTGAAGAGAGAAGCAACGGCAGGATTAGACGGCATCGAAGTACGCTCCAGCAGAGTGGACCGGAGCGGTCGCGGAGGACCGCTCACGCGTCGTCAGGGTGGTTGACGGCGACGAGACGACTCGAATCGGTAGTTGGAGGCGCGCTGAGGGCGCGAAGCGGAAAGCAAAACCGAGAGGAAGACGAAGCCCGGCCCGAAGTTGGCCTCAGGGGCGGCGCGGCGCAGCGCAAAGAGACTGGGAGAGATCGGGCTCCGTCCAAGACTCCAAGCCGCGAGAGGCTTCGAGAGTAATTCGGGAAGCGGGGCCCTACGGCCAGCGCTCAAGATGAGCGGGCCTCGCTGTTCACGTGCACCATGCAGGGGAAATCGTGACTCATGCACCTAAGCACATGACTCACTGTCCCACTCTGGCCAGCGCCTCGCACACCCCTGTCGAGGCGAGGTCAAACTTTGTCTAGGTGTGGGAGCCCTCCACCACCTGGCACGACTGAATTCCTCACATCCGTTCGCCAATCCTTGCTTCAGGTTCAAGTCAATGGATCGTGCGAACGTTCTTTTTCTGATGAGTTTCTATGCTCAGGAGACGGCCGACTCACTCTCCCGCTCGCCGGGATAGGAGTCGGAACAAGTACCGTATCTTCCGCCCGGCCTGCGCCGCGCAACGCGCCGGGCTTCTGGACACCGCTACTCCACTCCACGGTGTCTTGAACATGACGATCCGTTCAAGGAGGACCATCACCATGGCCAGCGCGAATCGCCTGACCGACACGCCGCCGGAGGATGCTGCCTGGGGCATTCAGCTCATCGTCGATTGTTTCGGCGTCGACTATGACGTTTGCTGCGACCTCAACCGAGGCTACGAGTTCCTCGACCAGATTTGCCAGCACTTGAAGATGACCAAGCAAACCCAGCCCTACATCTTCAAGACCTGCGAAACCACCTTCCCTGGCCGCCCGGGCTACAGTGGTTGGGTGCCGATCATCGAGAGCGGCATTCAGGTTCATACCTCTGCGTACAAGAACTTCATCAGCGTGGACGTCTACTCCTGCAAGGACTTCGATGACACAGATGTCGTTGATTTCGTGAAGAATTTCTTCCGGCCGGAGCGCGTACAGACCGCAACTCTGATGCGCGGTACTGGATACCTTCGTCATCGCATCTCGGAGCCAGAGCCCGAGCCCGCCGGCACCGTCGGCTGATCAAACTGCGGGCGTGGAGGCTCCCGAGCTGGGAGCCTCTGAGCCTTTGCGGCAGGACCTTCCCTGCTTTAGCTGACGTTCCGGCGGTAACGCCTCGTCAGCACGCAACCCAGCGATCGACTCTCAACGTCGGCGCTGGAGCAATTCAAAGCTAGCGATTCCAAGCCTCTGACACCCTGCGATCCCCGTGGGGTGTTCCACCCCTGCCTTGTTCCCCCATCAACTCCATACCCGCGATTCTCTCCGGAGGAGCTTTCATGTCCCGACTGCGTTGCTACGCCATCGCGGCCTGTGCCGTGCTGGCGCTGGCCCTCATCGTTACTCCGACCCCAAGTCAAGCCGAAATCACTTATCAGGACATCGTGCTGGACGGCAGCTCGGGAATCGAGTGGGAGCGCACCCCCTCGCCCCGTCTCGCCCGTCGTCAGGCCATCGTCGACCAGAGCCCCATTCCCAACGCCGACTTCGGCACGATCCGCACCAACGAGAGCCCGCAGAAGGGCTGGGGCAACCCCGGCGTCGGCATCTTCGACTACGACAACGACGGTGACCTGGACATCTACGTCCCCAACGGCCCCGGCACCGCCAACAGCCTCTTCGCCAACCAATACGCCAACGGCGGCGGGCTGACCTTCGTCGACGTCGGCGTGACCTCCGGCGCCGATGCCACCGCCCAGGATTCCGCCGCCGTCTGCGCCGGCGATATCGACAACGACGGCGACCAGGACCTCTACGTGCTCGGCACCGGCGAGGCCAACATCTTCTTCGAGAACAACGGTGACGGCACCTTCACCGACGTCACCGACTTCGCCGGCGTGGCCGGCGACGGCCGTCACGCCGTGGGCTGCTCCTTCGGCGACGTCGACAACGATGGCTACCTCGACGTGGTGGTCGGCAACAGCTACGACGACTGGGGCCACCGCATCCCCGTGTTCACCATCGGCCCGACCTACGACGGCATGGAGCACAACTACCTCTTCCACAACCAGGGCGACGGTAGCTTTGCCGACGTCTCCGAGGCCTCCGGCATCCAAGAGGTCTCCAACATGCCCGCCGGTGCCTTCACCTGGGCCATCGCCATGGTCGACTACGACCAGGACGGCGATATCGATATCGTCTCCGCCGACAACCAGGGCGGCACCCCGCAGGACGAGACCGAAGAGCGCGGCTACAACCGGATCTTCCAGAACGACGGCGCCGGTAACTTCACCGACGTCACCTTCGCCGCCGGCCTGAACATCTTCGGCGGCTGGATGGGTCTCGACTTCGCCGACCTCAACTGCGACGGCTACCTGGACTTCTTCTCCACCAACCTCGGCTACCTCGGTGCCGGTCAGCCCTCCCGCTGGTTCCTCGGCGGCCCCGGCGGCGTCTTCACCGACCCCGGTATCGGAGACCTCGGCATGACCCCCTTCGGCTGGGGCACCTCGATGCTCGACTACGACAACGACGGGGACGCCGACATCATCTACCACGGCGGCGTGGACATCCTCTCGGTCATCGACATGGACAACCCCGGCGTGCTGCTGGAGAACGAGGGCAACTGCACCGCTGACTTCCGCTGGGCGGAAGAGGCCTTCACCACCGAGCACATCAACCGCACCGTGCACGGCGTCGCCGTCGGCGACCTCAACCACGACGGTTTCGAGGACATCGTCTCGGTGTCGAACTTCAACATCGGCGAGATCTTCGCGGTGCCCTATGTCGGCACCTTCTTCCCGCCCTTCGACTCTCCCTTCGACCCGGTCTCCCTGGCTGGCGTCGGCTTCTCCAGCCGCGTTACCTCCGGCTTCCAGACCTACCTGGATCCGGAGATCGTTCCCGGCTCCCTGTCGGTGGAGATCAGCAGCGCCGACAACGGCAACGGCTGGGTCGAGGTCCACACCGCCGGCTCCTACGGCGTGATCAACGACGGCACGGTGAACCGTGACGGCATCGGCGCCGTGGTGAGCTTCACCCCCCGCAACGGCACCACCGCCATCCGCCCGATCATCGGTGGCTCCAGCTACTCCTCTCAGGATGCCCTGGCGGCCAACTTCGGTCTCGGCACCGAGAAGCGCGGCACCGTGGACGTGCTGTGGCCCGGCGGCGTCCGCAACCGCCTCTACAACGTGCGCTCCGGCAGCGTGGTCACCTTCCCGGAGATCCCCTGCAGCTACGACTCCGGCGACGGCTTCCTCAGCTACCTCGGCTGCCTGCGGAGCTCCCTCAATGGCCTGTCGGATGCCGGCGTGATCTCTCGTCCGGATCGGGCGCGCTTCCTGCTCTCCGGCATTCGCGCCTACTTCGACAACTGATCCAGCTCAGCTGAGCTGAATTCCTTCGATTTTTGATACTCGCCCTCTCGGCGAGTGATCTTCCGGGGAGCCTATCGGGCTCTCCGTTTTTATTTGGTCCCCACCTCTCAAAACCGCGCCTCCCCAAACCACCGCCCCCCAAAGCCACCGCTCTCCCAAGCCACCGCTCTCCAAAGCCACCGCTCCCACCCCCAAGAAACCAGCGAAACCCCCCAGCCCCCCTAGCTCCTGAGATCCCGAACTTGCCGATGATAGACCTCTAGCTCTCCGCCCCTCCGCTTCCCGCTCCCAGTCCCTCGATCCGCGCCTTGGCGAGCAGCCAGCAGCAGCTCACCGCGCAGGATGAGGATCTCTCAGAAGCGCAGCGAGGGACTCAGAGAATGCCTACATCAAGCCCGAGAGGCCCGAGGATTCAGCGGCTCAAACGCCTCAGCAGCGGCAGCTCTTCCGGAGCCGGCCCAGCATCGGGATAGCGCTCGATGCTCGCCTCTTCTCGCAGTCGCCGGCCCCAGCTCTCGATCTCGCGGTTCAGCCGCTGCTCCCGCAGCACGCCGCGAATCTGTCCTCGCACTTCCTCCAGCGGCGGTGGCTCATTGCCCCGAGCGGATCCCAGCTGGGGGACCAGAACCTCGCGATAGTAGCGCTCTACCTCCTCCGCCGAGATGAACACCCGGGGACCGAGGCGCTCCTCGATGTAGGTCAGCACCATCAGCTGGCGGGTGAGCCATTGGGCGAGGGTATCGACGCTCATGTCGAGGGCTTCCAGGGTCGCGGCGAAGCTCTGCTCGTCCTCGAAGCGAGCCCGCACCGCCGCCACCTGCTCTTCCACGATTTCCACCGGCACCTGCTCGAAGCCGAAGCGCTCCACCGCCTGAAAGCGCAGCCGCTGCTCCACCAGAACGTCGAGCACCCGGTCCAGATACTGCTGGTCCCCCTCCTGCGGCCCCCGGGGCACGATCCCCAGGGCCACCGCCCGATGGACGTCAGAAGCCAGGACCGGATCTTCATCTACCACCGCGACGATTCGGTCCAGCGATTGGGCAGCCCCTTCCTCAGCCTCTCCCTGGGCGAGGGCGGGAGCTCCTAGGCTCCACAACAAGGCCACCCACAGCAAGATCGATCCCAGGACCGCCTTTGCGGCCATGCCCCGCATCGTGCTGCGACTCAGCGGCAGAAGCTCTGCCCCCGAGAGACGGGATTTGATCAGCGCGAGCTCGGTAGTCGAGCGACGAAGCCATGAGTTCAGCATGCCCATGGACGGCATGCTAGCATCCACGATCCATCCCGCTTCACTCCTCGAAACAAGACGTAAGAGCAAGGCCTTTCGCCTTGGTTTCCTCGCTCTACCCCACCCCTCCATGACCGGAACCCTGCGCCTCATCGCCACCCCCATCGGGCAGCTGGACGATCTTTCCCCTCGGGCTCGGCAGGCTCTGGAGGAGGCGGACCTCGTGGCCTGTGAAGACACCCGCCGCACCGGCTGGCTGCTCTCCCAGCTGGGCTTCAAGCGGCCACTGCTCTCCCTCCACGAGCACAACGAGCGCCATCGGCTGCAGCGGGTGCTCTCCCTGCTGGAACGCGGCGAGACCGTCGCCCTGGTCTCCGATGCCGGCACTCCCCTAGTCTCCGACCCTGGATTCTTGGTGGTCCGGGCAGCGGCCGACGCGGGCCACCGGGTGGAAGCGCTGCCGGGCCCTTCCGCCGGCCTCTGCGCCCTGGTGGTCTCCGGCCTGCCTCCCTTCCCCCACACCTTCCTGGGCTTCCCTCCCCCCAAGCGAGGCAAGCGCCAAACCTTCTTCCGGCGCTACTCGGAGCTGGGCCACACCCTGCTCTACTTCGAAGCCCCCCACCGACTGCTCAAGAGCCTCGGCGATGCTCTCGAAGTGTTGGGCGACCGGCCCGCCGTCGTAGCCCGCGAGCTCACCAAGACCCACGAGGAGGTCGTGCGAGGCAGCCTGTCGGAAATCCTGCAGGACTTCAGCTCCCGCCCCTCCATCAAGGGGGAATTCGTGGTGGTCGTCGCCTCCGCGGAGTATTCGCCACCGAAGGTCCAGGATCCCGAGGACGACCCGACCTCAGAGGAGTAGGGCCGTAAAAAGAGAGCGCGAGCAGCACCGCCCGGCTTGAGGGGCAGGCGCGGAGGCGCAATTACCGGAACCAGAGCGCTCTACACCAAGACGCCGTGACGCAGCGCTGAAACCTCGTGCGCCAAGGCCGCGACGAAGGCCTCGACCTGCTCGTGCTCGTTGACCGCACCGAAGCTCACCCGCAGGGTCGCGCTAGCCATCGCTGATGACGCGCCAAGGGCCCCTAGAGCCCCGGAGGGAGCTCCGCCGTCGTGACAGGCCGCCCCGGTGGAAACGGCGAAGCCGGCACCGTCAAGGCGGCGGGCCAGCTGCGCCGCCACCACCCCCGGAAAGGCGATGCTGGAAGTATTCGGCAGCCGAGGGGCCCCGCGGCCCCAGATCTCGTGGGGCTGAAGGCTGGGCTCCGCCGCCACCGCCGCCTCGAAGGCGTCTCTCAGCTCACGGCTATGCTCGTGGCGGAATTCCAGCTCCTGCTGGGCCCACCGCGCCGCGGCGCCGAAGCCCACGATAGCGGCCACGTTCTCGGTCCCCGCCCGGCGCCCCCCTTCCTGCCCGGCGCCGGCGGCGAGGGATTCCGCCGTGAGCCCCGGGCGCACCCACAGCGCGGCGGCTCCCAGGGGGCCATAGAGCTTGTGGGCCCCCAGGGTGAGATAGTCCACTCCCAGAGCTTCGACCCCCAGCGGCACCTTCCCCGGCGCCTGAACCGCATCGCAGAGCAGCGGCACTCCCCGGCGCCGGGCCGCGGCCGCGACCTCCGCCACCGGCTGCAGGGTTCCGATCTCGTTCTGCGCCAGCATCAGGCAAAGCAAGACCGTCTCCTCCCGCATCGCCTCCGCCATCGCCGCGGCGCTCACTACGCCGTCGGGCCCTGGCGCGACCCGGGTGGCGCTCATGCCCAGCTCCTCCCAGCGGGCCACCGCGGCGTCCACGCTGGGGTGCTCGAAAGCCGAGAGCACCACGTGCCCGCAACCGCCGGCTTCACGGGCGACGGTGTTGATCACCGCGTTGTTGGCCTCGGTTCCGGAGGCGGTAAAAATCACCTCCTCGGGCTTCGCCTCCAGCAGCGCCGCCACCTGCTCGCGGGCGGCCTCGACCGCAGCGCTGGCATCGCGACCAAAGGCATGAGCGGAGGAAGGATTGCCCCAGCGTCCCCAGCGGCCGCCACCGGCTCTCTCTCCATGCCCCAATGACGGGTCCAAAGAACCGAGGAGCCATGGCAACATCGCCTCCCCGACTCGGGGATCCAGAGGAGTGGTGGCGTTATGGTCTAGGTAGACGTGATCTAGAGAGGCTGCGGAGGGAGAGTTCGATGCTTCACTCATGCGACGAGTGTATCGCCATCGCTCCGGCGGAATTCTTCTCCACTCCTTCGGGGTTCTCATCCATCGACTCTTTTCATCTCGTCGCCGAATCGACGCTGACTTGAGGCCTCCATGGCGGATCCCCTCCTCCGCCCCGGCCCACGGCCCTCGCCCCATCGCTCCAGGAGCTCACCATCGTGCCCTCGAACCTATCCTCGACTCCCACCCCAGCTCGTCCCTCCACTTCTCCGTCGCCCAGGCCTCTCCGGGAAGCATTCCTCCGGCGGCCGATGCTCAGCCTGCTGGCCGCGGCGCTGATGCTCACCTTGTGGAGCCCTTCGCCGGCGGAGGCGGACCTGCCGGGCTTCAGCAAGGACCAAAAGGAGCGCATGGCGGAGCTGGAGAAGGAATATCAGCAGTGGCTCACCTATGTGCAGGTGTTGATCACCGAGGAAGAGTTCTACGCCTTCGTGAACCTCAAGAAGGATTACCAGCGAGACGCCTTCATCGCCCGCTTCTGGAAGGAGCGAGATCCCTATCCGGACACCACCCGCAACGAGCTCAAGGATCGCTGGGAGGACATGCGCAGCCTGGCCGACGAGCTCGGCGGCGACAACGACGAGCGAGCCCGCTATCTGCTGCTCAACGGCGTGCCGGCCCAGCGCTGGGAGGTCAACTGCCGCACCCGCCTCTACCCCGGAGAGCTGTGGTACTACAGCGGCTCCAATAACGTCCCCTTCCAGTTCTTCCTCTACTTCTACCGCCGCTCCGGCACCGGCCCCTTCCGGGTTTGGTACCCCCAGGACGGCCTCGACGAGATCTTCGATCGCAACCTGATCAGCAACGACAGCCAGATCGATCTCGACCAGATCCGCCGCTCCTGCTGGGACGGTGAGCTGCTGGCCCGCGGCATCGGCTGGATCCTCGCCCAGGACTCCCTGGACTTCTCGAACCTTCTCGCCCGCATCCAGAAAAAGCCCGAGCCGCCGACCACCGAGTGGGTCGCCACCTTCGCCGCCTACTCCACCGACGTCGACGAGGGCGCCGCCACCTTCGAAGCCCCGCTGGAGGTCGACTACCTCGGCCGGGAGCAGAGCCGCATCGTCGTCCAGGGCCTCTTCGAGGTCCCGACGGACCAGGTGGGCACCACCGCCCTGGCGGATCACAGCTCCTATAACTTCGTGCTCAACGGCGAGGTCCTGGCGGAAGAAACCCTCTTCGAGGCCTTCCGCTACAAATTCGACTTCCCCTCCAGCCAGATCACCGGCGACGTCATCCCCCTAGTCTTCCAGCGCCGCCTGCGCCCCGGCGACTATCAGCTGGTGCTGCGCCTGGAGGACCTCGGCAGCGGCAGCTTCCAGCGGGTTGAGCGCACCATCACCGTGCCCCCGCTGGACAGCCCGCCGCCACCGCCGGAGCCGGACGACCCAGAGAGCGCCCGCCTGCTGCGGGAAGCCGCCGCGGCGATCCGCTCCGGGGACACCACCATCGCCCTGGTGGACCCGGGGGATAGCCTGCAGACCGACCTGATGCGAATCGAGACCCTCACCACCGGCACCGACATCGCCAAGGTCACCTTCCTCCTCGACAACCGACCGGTGCTAAGCAAGAAGCGGCCGCCCTACAGCGTCGAGCTAGATCTCGGCGACCTGCCCCGCACCCGTACCCTGCGGGTGGAGGCCTACAACGCCAACGGCGAAGAGCTCGCCAGCGACGAGCTCACCCTCAACGCCGGCGGCCACCGCTTCTCCGCCCGCTTCATCGAGCCGCGCCCGGAGCGGGATTACGAAGACAGTCTGCGAGCCGAGGTCGAGGTCCAGCACCCCGACGGCACCGCTCTGGAGCGGGTGGAGCTCTTCCTCAACGAGACTCGCCTGGCGACCCTCTACCAGCCCCCCTTCGTGCAGCCGGTGCTGCTGCCGGCGGGCAACGAGATGGCCTATCTGCGGGCGGTGGCCCACCTCACCGACGGCAACACCACCGAAGAGCTAATCTTCATCAACGCGCCGGAGTACCTGGAAGCCGTCGACGTGCAATTCGTCGAGCTCTACACCAGCGTGCTGGATCGCGATCAGCGCCCGGTGGATGGCCTGAAGGAAGAAGACTTCGCCGTCTTCGAGGACGACACCCCTCAGGACCTGGTGCGCTTCGAGCGGGTGGACGATCTGCCCTTCCACGCCGCCCTGCTTTTCGACGTCTCCGCCTCGATGGACGAGAGCCTCGACCAGGCCCGCCGCGCCGCCGTGACCTTCTACGAGCAGACCCTCGAGCCCAAGGACCGAGGCGCGCTGATCACCTTCAACGACCGCCCCAACCTGGGCGTGAAGTTCACCAACGAGGTCGATGACCTCGCCGGCGGCCTCGCCGGCCTCAAGGCCGAGCGCGGCACCGCCCTCTACGACAGCCTGATCTTCAGCCTCTACTACTTCAACGGCATCAAGGGCCGCAAAGCCGTGCTGCTGCTCAGCGACGGCAAAGACGAATCCAGCCGCTTCTCCTACGAAGATGCCCTGGAATACGCCCGCCGCGCCGGGGTCACCCTCTACACCATCGGCCTCGCCGACATCACCCGGGACTCCTCCTCCCGCCGCCAGCTGCGAGAGCTCGCCGAAGTCACCGGCGGCCGCGCCTTCCTCGTCGACACCGCCGCCGAGCTCCCCGCCGTCTACGCCGCCATCCTCGAAGAGCTGCGCTCCCAATACCTCCTCGCCTACCAGTCCAACAACACCACCGGCGCCACCGACTTCCGCGAAGTGAAGGTCGAGCTCGACCAGCGGGGGATGGAGGTCAAGACCTTGGCGGGGTATTACCCCTAAGGGCGATCCGCTGCGCTTCTCTGGGCTCCCCTGGGCGCAACAGCGACTCACACTTTCCTTGAAGCCGTCAGAACCCTTCCATAGGATGCGCCGTATCTGGATAGCTTGAACCCATTCACGGAGCTGGTGCGCCCTCGGGAAAACCAGCTCGCCACAGCTTGAGGATTGCCGTGCTGCGAACGATGCGCTGGTTGGTCATTGGATTTGTCTTGAGTATCGCCAGCGTTGCTTCAGCGCAGAGCCCCGAGGCTGAGACAGCAGTCCCTGCATCTCTTGCCAGCCAAGCTGTAGACCCACCGGCGAACGCTTCGGCGCCAGGCTCCCAGACCCTCGCCGCCCCCACGGAGCCCTCCGCAGAAAAAGGAAAAGAAGAAGCGGAAGAGGATTCTGCAGCTGCTGAAAAGCCCGCAGCGGAACCCCTGGCCGACTCCGCCCCCGCCCCTCTCTCACTGCGCCACAGCCGCTGGCTGGCGAGCATCGATCCGCTGATCGACGAGGAGGAGCGGACGGTCTTTCTGAAGCTCACCCGGGACTATCAGCGGGACGCCTTCATTCGCCGCTTCTGGGAGGTGCGAGACCCCTTCCCGCGCACGTCTCGCAATGAGCTCAAAGAGCGCTGGGAGCGCAACCTGGAGCTGGCGAAGCAGCTCTACGGGGATTTCCTGGGAGTGGAGGGCGACACCGAGCTGGACGTGGAGGATCTGCTGGCGGGGGGTGACGGAATCGTGGAGGCAGATCCCGCAGAGATCACCGCCGCGGCCCTCGAAGAGTTAGCAGAGCTCTCAGAGGACAGCGAGGAAGCCGAAGAAGCACGAGAAGCGGCGCGGGCGGAGCGGGAGGCCAACCGCGATGATCGCGGCGTGATGCTGCTCTTCCTGGACGAGCCGGAGGACAAGAAAGAGATCCACTGCCGGCAGCTGCTCAAGCCCCTGGAGATTTGGTACTACCCCGGCACGCCCACCCTTCGAGGCAGCTTCTACGTCGTCTTCTACCGCCAGCGGCGGGTAGCGGACGATCCGACGAAGGGCATTTACAAGCTCTGGTATCCGAGCCGCGACGGCCTCCAGCCGCTGATCGACAACTTCGTTTCGGTGCGAGCCTCGGACCGCGACGTGCTGGCGACGGCGGCGAATACCTGCGTTCGCGGCGGCGAGGTGGTGGAAGCGCTGCAGCAGAGCATCGACTGGGGCCAGGTGGAAGAAGAAGGCCTGGCGGCGCCGGATCCGGGGCCGGAGTGGGTGCGATCCTTCGTCGCCTTCTCCACCGACCTACCGCCGGGGGCCGAGGTCTTCCCCGCCGAGGTGGCGGTGGACTACCCCGGGCGCTACCAGAGCCGCACCCTGGTGCAGGGCCTAGTGACGGTGGATCAGGACGAGGTGCAGCTCTCGGATCTGGAACAGAGCCCGAGCTACAACTTCGTGCTCGACGGCGAGATCCTGAAAGGGGACGAGCTCTTCGAGCACTTCCGCTACCGCTTCCACTTCGGGCCGGAAGACCAGGAGCAGATCCCCATCGTCTTCCAGCGCTACCTGCGCCCCGGTGACTACAGCCTGGTGCTGAAGGTTCAGGATCTCCACGGCGAGCGCTTCTACCGCCAGCAGATCCCGCTGCAGGTGCCCTACATCGACGCCGCGGAGCTGGCCCGGCGCCAGGCCCAGGCGGAGCTGGATGCCGCAAAGCTGGCGCAGGCGGCTCCCGCCGCGGTTCCGGAAGGGGGCGTGCAGATCAAGGGCCTGCTTTCGGAAGCCAACCGCGATCTCGCCACCGGCGATACCCAGCTCAAGCTCTTCGCCCCCCAAACCGCCCTGATGACCGGCCGGGTGCGGGTGGAGGCCCTGGCCGAGGGCCCGGGGGTCGATCGGGTGCGCTTCTACCTCAACGGCAAGGCGGTGTTCTCCAAGACCCGGCCGCCCTTCAGCGTGGAGATCAACCTCGGGGAAGAGCCCCGTACCCACGTGCTGCGGGCGGTGGCGGAGACCAAGAGCAAAGAGGTGCTGGCCCAGGACGAGCTGGTGCTCAACGCCGGCCCCCACCGCTTCGCGGTGCGCCTCATCGAGCCCCAGCGCGGCAGAACCTACCAGCGCAGCCTGCGGGCCCAGGCCATCGTCGAGGTGCCGGAGGGCGAGCGCCTGGACCGCGTGGAGTTCTATCTCAACCGCCAGCTGCTGGCGACCCTCTACCAGCCCCCCTTCATCCAGCCGCTGATCGTGCCCGAGGGCAAGGATGCCTCCTACGTTCGGGCCGCCGCCTTCCTGGTAGACGGCGCGGGGATGGCGGAGGACGCCGTCTTTCTCAACGTTCCGGACTACGTCGATCAGGTGGACGTGCAGCTGGTGGAGCTCTACACCAGCGTGCTGGATCGCCGCGGGCGGCCGGTGCGAGACCTCACGGCGGATCGCTTCACCGTGGTCGAGGAGGGCAAGCCCCAGGACATCGCCCGCTTCGAGCTGGTGGACGACCTCCCGGTGCACGTGGGCGTCATCCTGGATACCTCCACCTCCATGCTCACCCGCCTCGACAACGCCGTCACCGGGGCCCTGCAATTCTTCGAGACGGTGCTCACCCCCCGCGACCGAGCGGCGGTGATCACCTTCAACGAAACCCCCAACCTAGCGGTGCGCTTCACCAATAGCCGAGAAGTCCTCGCCGGCGGCCTCGCGGGCCTCACGGCAGAGGGGGAAACCGCCCTCTACGACGCCATGGTGTACGGCCTCTACTACTTCAGCGGAATCTCCGGCAAGCGAGCCATCATCCTGCTCTCCGACGGCGAAGACGTCGCCAGCCGCTACAGCTTCGACGACGTCATCAACTACGCCCGCCGCACCGGGGTATCGATCTACAGCGTGGGCATCGATCTTTCCGGCCGCTCTACGGACATCCGGCTGAAGCTGCAGAAACTCGCCGGAGATACCGGCGGGAGATCCTTCTTCATCGACGACGCGAGAGATCTAGACCGAGTCTACGACTCGATTCAGGAGGAGCTGCGCTCCCAATACCTGGTGGCCTATCAGAGCAACAACGAGGGAGACGGCTACCGACAGGTGGAGATCGAGGTCGAGGGCAGCGGTCTCAGCGTCAACGCCCAGAGCGGCTACTTCCCCTGATCGGTGCCCTTGCCTCGATTAGCGCTGCCTCGCGATTAGCACCTGTTCCCCGATCAGCACTGTCTCGCGATTTGCACTACCCCGCGATCGGCATTGCCCTTCTGACCAACCTGACCTAGATCTCCGTTGGGCGAGATCTACGGTCGGGCTCTGCCCTCAGGTCGCCGAAAAAATCTGTGCACAAAAAGGGGGCAACGCCCGGAAGGCTTCGGAGGTAGGGTCTCCCGGACATTGCCCTAACGGTGAAGCTATTTTTTATCACGAAATCAACAAGTGGGCGCTTCCCCGTTCATCCACGCTACTTAGGCCAATCTCCCCCAGGGTGAGCTGTGCTCTAAAGGCCTGGCTTGCTCCATGATCCATCAATAAGAACCTACCGGGTCGACTGAGAGGCTCGATGGAACCCGGTGGGCCTCGAAGAAGGCCGCGGTGGATCAGTAGTTCCAGCTTTATCCGCTGCCGGGCTCCCCCCTCACTGCCTCGCAGCCACAACGCAGGAAAGCCCGCTCTCCTCGAGTGGAGGAGACGGGCTTTACGAGCTTGCAGCGGCTCAGCTCTACGCTTCCCTAGCCCTCAGCGGAGAGCTTCCAGGGAGGGAAGCAGAGGCAGAGTCTTACCAGCTGGACTTGGTGACGCCCGGCAGGTAGCCGGCGAGCGCCAGGTCCCGCAGCGCGATGCGGGAGAGACCGAACTTGCGGTAGTACGCCCGCGGCCGGCCGGTCATCGCACAGCGGTTACGAATGCGAGTAGGGCTGGCATCCCGGGGCAGCTTGCGCAGGGCTTTCATCGCTTCCTGGCGCTGCTCGAAGGGGATCTCAGTGTTCTTGATGATGGACTTGAGCTCCGCGCGCTGCTCTCGGTATTGCGCCACGAGACGCTTGCGCTCCTCGTTCTTAGCAATCTTGGCGGTAGTAGCCATAGTTCTTTCCGACTCTCTAGTTATCTACGATTTGGGGCGAATGTTTTTCCAGATCAAGGCTTCGCCCCAAACTGAGGGCAAGGTCGGTGAATATCTCATATCTTCACCGGATTCTCAAGCCTTGTGGGCATCCGAGGGGTAGCTTGGCCCTTTGAGCTTACGGGCAGATCCCCTTGGGTTCTATTGGGGGGTCTATCGGCTCCAACGAAAGATGGAGGCCCCCGGTAGGGGACCTCCATCAGCTCAGGCCTAGCTTCTGATCAGAGCCTCTGGTCAGAGCGAGCCTGTGGTCAAAACCAGTTCTCGATCAGAACCAGAGCTTCACCGCGAGGCTGATGTCGCGCCCCGGCAGCGGAACCTGATCCTTCACGAAGGAAGCGTGAACGCGAGCGTCCTCATCGCTGAGGTTGCGGCCCCGCACCATCACGTCCACCAGCTGGTTTCCGAGAGAGAAGCGGTAGCCCAGGCTGGCGTTGATCAAGGTGTAGGCCTCGGTGGGCAGCTCGTTCTCGCCGATGCGATCCTGCTCGTCTACCCGACGAGCCTCGGCGACGGCGGTCCAGCCACCTCCGTGGTAGTGCAGGCCAGCACCGAAGCGGAAGGGCGGAATCCGCGGCACGTCACCGCCGGAATCGAATTCGGCGCGAACGAAGTCGCTGAACAGCTCGAGATCGAGATGACGATCGCCGCTCTCGAAGAGAGCCACTCGGGCCTCCAGCTCCGCGCCCCAGAAATCCGCGTCCTGCTGCCGGTAAATGGTCACCGGGGCATCCTCCTCCTCTTCCCCGGTGAACTGCAGGAAGATGAAGTCGGAGATCTGGTTGTAGAAGAAGCTGATCTCGCCGGTCACCGGCCCGGTGTGCTTGCGCACGCCGAAGTCGAGACCGAGGGTGGTTTCTTCATCGAGATTGGGGTCGCCGATCTCGAAGGTGTTGGTGGCGACGTGGAAGCCGTTGGCGAAGAGCTCCTCGCCGTTGGGGAGCTTCACCGAACGCGCCAGGGAGGCGGCCACGGAATAAGCCTCCCTCGGCTGGTAGACGATGCCGAAGGAACCCGAGAGGCCGTCGAAGTCGCGGCTGAGATTGCCGAACTCCGCATTGGCGTCACTGTCCTGGGTCTCGAAGCGGGCGCCGAATTGATAGCGCACGTCGCCACGCTTGACTTCCTGGAAGGTGAAGATACCGAGGTTCTCGGTCTCCACCGGCGGAATGAAGGCCTCTTCGCCCACCGCCTCGAGATCACGGTTGCGCAGCTGCAGGCCGAAGGAGCCATTCCAGTCGCCGCGCTGCTTCTGCACCAGCTCCAGTCGACCCTCCCAGGAGTCGTTGGTGAAGACGGTTCCAACCTCTTCGCCCTCGAACTCGGTGTGCTCGTAATCCACGGCGCCGAAGCGGAAGTTCAGGCCCGCGAAGTTGCCGACGTCCTCGATGGTGCCGCGCAGGTCAACGCGACGGCTTTCCATGTCGATGGTGACGTCTTCTTCCTCTTCTTCCTCGTCGTGGCCCTCGTCCTCATCCTCGTCGTGGTGGTCGTCGTCATCGTCGTCCTCGTCGTGACCCTCTTCTTCATGGTGACCATGGCCACCGGGAATGCCGTAGAGGGTGTCGAAGCCGGAAACCGAGATGCCCAGGGAGCCGCGATCGCCGAAGAAGCGGGTGAAGCCAGCGGTAAACTGCTCACTCTCGATGGCGCTGTTCTCCAGGATTCCGAAAGCCTCTTCTTCCTCCTCGTGGCCTTCGTCCTCGTCTTCGTCGTGCCCCTCTTCTTCCTCCTCCTGCTCGCGGAAGGCCTCGCTCTCGGCAAAGCCCGGGATCTCGACATCGTCGCTGTCGCGAATCGCCACGCCGACGTTGTAGGCCCAGTCTCCGGAGCCACCATTGAGGTTGATCACGCCGGCACGCTCATCCGCCACCGACCCACCGCGAAGCTCGACGTAGCCCTCGACGGGCTTCGTCGCGCGGTACAGAGGAATGCGGTTGTCGATGACGTTGACCACACCACCAACGGCGGTCGTGCCATAGAGCAGGGCCGCGGGGCCGCGGAGAATCTCGATGCGCTCCGCCGCCAGGGGCTCTTCCGTCACCGCGTGATCGACGCTGGTGGTGGAAACGTCACCGGTCTCGATGCCGTTGGTCAGCACCGCAACACGGTCGCCGCCGAGGCCTCGAATCACCGGACGGCTGGCGCCGGGGGCGAAGTAGGAGGAGCTCACGCCAGCCTCGCCGTTGAGGGTCTCGCCGAGGGTCGCGTCCAGACGGAAGGAGAGCTCGTCACCGGAGAGCACGTTGGTCGGCGAAGCGAGCTCGAGGCTGGACCTGGCGAAGGGGCTGCCGGTCACTACCAGCTCGTCGCGAATATGAGAGAGCTCGAGAGTGGCTTCGACCTCTGCCGTCTTGCCGGCGGGGGCGTCCACTCGGAAGACCGCAGTCCCGCCGAAGGGACCGACGGCCTCCAAAAGATAGTCACCGGACTCGAGGCCTTCGATACGAAATTCGCCATCGTCACCGGTAATCAGCTGGATGTTGGTTCCCGCTAGGGAAATCACGGCGCCGGCGACGGGGTCGCCAGACTCGTCCCGCACCACGCCTTCGATGGTCGCGGCGGATCCAGAGTCACCGTCTCCGCCGTTGTCGGGGCTTACGACCAGAAGGGTCTCTGGCTCCGGGCTGGCTTCCGCCGGCGCGGCGGCACCCAGGAATGCTGCCAAGAGCAGCAGCCCGAGAGCGGCACAGGAGATGAGGGAACGCCAAATCGGCGAAGAGTTGTGATTCGAACCATCGCTGAGGATCGGCTGGATCCTGCGGCGAACTGCAGAGTTGGAACGGTCGGTCGTAGATACAAGGGTGTGAGACATAGCGGCAATGACCTCTGATCGACGGATCCGTCGCCTTCCTAGAGGCTTCGAAGTATCGACCGGAAAACAGAATCCAGTGGCTGTGCGCGAACGACAACGCTTGCCGGAACGCGCCAGCAGTCCTAGCGATGAAGCGCGACCGGTTCTCTAGGGAATCCGATCCAGCATGATCTGCGACAGCGCTCAAAAGCGCACCGCGCGGGGTGTTAGGGCTAGGGCGAGTTGGGGTCAGCCAATCGGTGGCCCGCGGGGCGGCTGCCGAAACACCACTCTCAAATGTGGCGTCCAATCCGCAGCCCGAGACTGAACCGCAGCCTCGTAGAGCCCGTCTACCCTAGGGGGAGTCACCAGATCCGCGTGAGCGCTTTGCAGCTGATGGATCCAAAGTCCACAGATCTGGGTCTCGATCGGCCTCGCGGCCTCCATGTGGAGGCTTTTCGCCTCCTCGGTGCTGGGATCACAGGAATCGAAGCGATGTCGATTCGCCGCGTCGCCGAAGCCATCATGCCCAGACCCTTGGAAACTGACGGCCTGTTGGCAACACTCGTAGCGACCATGGTTGCCCATGGTTTCGTGCAGCACCATATCGACCAGCATCACCGGTGCCGAAATCGGCACCAGCAGCAGGCCAATCAGTAGCGAGCGTAGGCGGCGTGATGAAGTCATCGTGCAGATTCTCTAACCAGCCGCAGGAAGATAACACATTCTCATTAGGCTGATCCAGCATGCCCAACACGAGAGAGACCCATGAGTCAAGCGGCCCTGCCCCCGGACCGAGGAAATCTAGCCACCTCGAGACTCGCCAAAGGCTTGGAAGCGATACCCTTCGACAGCTGCCTCAGTTGCGGCTAATCTGCGCCGTCTTCCCCCGGCAACTCAACCGCGCAATCCTCTCCAAGAAGTCAATGGAAGCCCCCGATGCCGCCACAGAAGCACACCATCGATTCATTCCCCGCCCTCGTCCTCGCTTCTGCCTCACCGAGGCGACGCGAGATCCTGCAGGGATTAGGGCTGCCCTTCACCGTCCGCCCGGCGGATATCGATGAGACCCCCCGAGAAGACGAGGCGCCGCTGGCCTACGTCGAGCGCCTGGCCCAGGCCAAGGCTCGATCCGTAGCGCGCCCGGGGGAGGTCGTGCTGGCGGCGGACACCACGGTGATCCTCGCCGGGGAGATCCTCGGCAAGCCCGCAGACGAAAGCGACGCTCGCTCCATGCTGCAGCGACTGTCCGGCCGCTCCCACCAGGTGGCCACCGGCATCGCTCTGCACCGCTCGCCCCCCGCTGGGAGCTCGGCTGATGCAGGGGATCCGTCGTCTACAAGCTCCGGTGAATCCCACGGTGAAGTAGAGACCCGCGAAGTAGAGACTGGTGAAGTAGAGATTTGCGGGGTGGAAGTCTCCGAAGTCCATTTCGCCTCGCTGACGCCACGGGAGATCGATTGGTACGTCGCCAGCGGCGAGCCGATGGACAAAGCCGGGGCCTACGGGATCCAGGGCTTGGCTGCCCTCTTCATCGACCGGCTGGAAGGCAGTTATTCCAACGTCGTCGGCCTGCCGGTCGCGACCTTCTACCGGCTCGGCAAATCCCTCGGCGTCGACTGGCTCGAGCTCGCCTCCGCTCCGCCCGGCGGGAGCTGAGAGCCTCTCCGCCATTCCAGCAGGCCCCCCTCACCCTAGTGAGATCCCGAATCGCGCGCGCAGAAACGCGAAAAGGGCGCCCCGGCGGAGCAAGAAGGCTCCGCCGAAGACGCCATCGAATCACTGAAAAATCAACCGAGATCAGAAGGGCAAAGCAGGAATCAAGGCTCCAGCTGAGTAGTTAGCTGAAGCTCCGCCGCCGGACCGCTCAGGTAGAGACGATACGGGCCTGGGTGACCTCCCGACGCCACCAGCTGCTCACCCGCCGAAGCGAAACCCAGCAGTGCTCCCGACGCATCGTGGATCTCCGCCCGCTGCCCCTGTTGGGCTGGCAAGACGGCCTCCACTCGATGCCCTGGGGGCACCTCCACAAGCGTCGAGGAAACGCTCCAGGCGTGCTCCGCTCCGTGCTCCACCACCCAAGGCAGAGGAAGCACTTCCCGACCGGCGAGGGCCGCCAGCTCCACCTGACCGCGAACGTCGACGCTCGGCGCCAACGCCTCGATCTCGAGGAAGTACATCCCGGCAGGCAAAGGCAGAGTGAGGGATGCCGCGGGATGAGCCGAAGCTTCCCGCAGCAAAGCCCCGTGGAGATCGAAGAGGCGCACCACGGAGGCGCTAGAGCCCTCGATCGTCCACCGCACGACGCGATGCTCCGGCAGGGTGATCACCCAAGAGCGACGCGTCTGCCCGCGCCAGCTCTCTAGCGAACTACCGGAAGCGAGCATGCCCGCGCCGGTGGCGCAAGCGAGCCGCTGGCTGGTGATTCCCTCATCAGTGGACTGATCGAGGGCCGGCTTCTGTAGACAATGAGGGTCCAGCTCCGGAGACCACTCTGGAGACCACAGACCGGGATCATCCGGATCTTCCTCGTTCACGCCGCCAGTGCCGGTGCCGCTCCCAGTAGCCGACACCAAAGCGCCCAGGGTGAAGCGCTGCGCCGCCTCCCGAGAGAGCTCCGCAGACCACAGGCCGGGATCGTCCGGATCCTCCTCGTTCACCCCACCGCCGGTGCCATTTCCAGCGCTGTTGGCGCCGGAGACGAAGCTCGCGGGATCGGCGAGAAAGAGCAGCCACTGGCCGGGGTCGGCGAGACCCGGATCATCCGGATCCTCTTCGTTCACGCCGCCGGTGCCGGAGCCGCTCCCGGTGCCGTTGGCCGAAGCCAGAGCGCCGCGCGAGGCTTGGCGAGTGATCTCAGAAGAGAAGCCCGGAGACCACAGACCCGGATCATCCGGATCCTCCTCGTTCACGCCGCCGCCGTTCCCGGAACCACTCCCGGAACCGTTAGCGGCCGTCAGAACGCCCAAAGAAGGTTGGCTCAGAGACGAGAGGCGGCGAACCTCCGCCGACAGCTCCGGAGACCATAGGCCTGGATCGTCCGGATCCTCTTCGTTCACGCCACCGCCGTTCCCGGAACCACTGCCGGAACCGTTGGCGGCCGTCAGAACGCCGCGGGCCGCTTGGCGAGCGACCTCTGAGGAAAGCTCCGGGGACCACAGACCCGGGTCATCCGGATCCTCTTCGTTCACGCCACCACCGTTCCCGGAACCACTCCCGGAGCCGTTGGCGGCCGTCAGAACGCCGCGGGCCGCTTGGCGAGCGACCTCAGAGGAAAGCTCCGGAGACCACAGACCCGGGTCGTCCGGATCCTCTTCGTTCACGCCACCGCCGTTCCCGGAACCACTCCCGGAGCCGTTGGCGGCCGTCAGGACACCGCGGGCCGCTTGGCGAGCGACCTCGGAGGAAAGCTCCGGGGACCACAGACCCGGGTCGTCCGGATCCTCCTCGTTCACGCCGCCGCCGTTCCCGGAACCACTCCCGGAGCCGTTGGCGGCCGTCAGAACGCCGCGGGCCGCTTGGCGAGCGACCTCGGAGGAGAGCTCCGGGGACCACAGACCCGGGTCGTCCGGATCCTCCTCGTTCACTCCACCGCCATTCCCGGAACCGGTACCCGTACCGTTGGCCGAAGCCAGAACGCCGCGACGCCCCTCGATTTCGGGGAGCATCGTGGCGAGGAGCCGGTAATCGATGGCCCCCTCGGCACGCAGGGTGACGAGGACGTCCTCACCACCCTCGACGAACACTCGATGAAGCGGCCCGAAGGACCGCCAGCGCAGAGGTCGGCAATCCTCCCTCTGCAGCTGCACCGTCGGAGCACGATGCAGCGGGCTGAGACTCACCACCTCCAATTCCACCCAGCCCCTCGTGGCTGGGCTGAGGCGATAGCTCACAGAATCCAGCAGGCGCTGCTCCACCGACTGCTGGAAGGGAAGAACCTCAGCTGCATTCGCAGCGGAGTTGAGACATTGCGCCGCCACCGCCGGTGGATTGCCCACCGAGAGCAGGAGAAAACCCAGGGCCACGATGGCGGAACGAAGGACTCGATGTCCTCCGGCCCGTCGCCGTGAGCCTGCGCCGGAAGCAGCACTTCGAGACAGAAGGCAATAAAGAGGGTGAATAGAGAACGAGGACGAAGAGATCGACTGCGTGGAGAGCCACGCGAAACCAGGGCTTTTCATTTCGAAACGCCTCCAGGAATTGCGCGGACTCGCCGTGGCTCGAAAGCCAAGGCGCTAGATGCACCTCCCCCCTAGCCCAGCCAATGGCTGCGCAGGGATGGCGGCTCATCCGCCCAGATGTTTGGGATCGGGTTCTTGCGAACCTGATGACCTGGCAGGCGCCTGCGGATCGATCAGGAAGAGAGCGCCGGAAGCGTCCGGCGGCCTCAATGAAGAGCTAACGGAGCGTTGATCCGAGATGGCCGGAAAAAAAGAAAATTGCACTGAGCTCCGTCATCCATGGCTGAAAGCTCAGTAGTGAGGTCGTCGTGGCGAAACCTTCCGTCGCTTCTCCACAGCCGCCCAATAGAGGAAAGCGGGAAGCCCTCAACAGAAAGGCCCCGCGAGGTACAAAACCATCGCGGGGCCTTTGGCGATTAATACTGGAATCGCCACTTCCATCGTGATCAAATATCGTGAACTGATTGAATCAAATACTCTTGTTACAGAATTTCATCGCTTATTTGAGCCAGGAATTTCCCTCTATACACAGAAAGACTCCCAAGTCGGGGAGTTGCTGTTCCATCGAGCATCTCCGCCGACGACTCCCATGGCTGAAGAATTCACCTCCTTTGTCCGAGCCCTGGCAACCCGAGAACCCGGGATGGCCATGCCCGCTGGCGAGACCTTCTTCCAATTCATGGAGAAGTTTCGCCGCGTGCTCCAACACGAAATGCGCCGCCGGGGCCTGTGGAGAGCCAGTCCGGCCTACCTCTGCGTTGCTGGCGGACTGAGCTTCGAGCAAGGCCCCCTCCAGCCCTCTCTCAGCTCCACTCAGGACGACGCCTTCCAGGAAGTCGTCCACGACTGCTTTCTCTACATCTTCGGTGAGCGCCTGCGCCCCCTCTTGGCCCAGCTGCAGCGCAAGAAGAACATCGAGGGCTTCCTCCACCGCAACGTTCGCAACTTCCTTCTCGACCGCCAGCGCAGCTGCGACCCCTTCGGCTACCGCATCTATCAGCGCATCAGCTACGCGGTACAGGTGGCCGCAGAACGGGACTTGGTGAGCTTGTCCCGGCCCAAGATCAACAACCGCACCTGGATCCTCTTCCAGCCGAGCCGTGAAGGCAGTGAAGGCAGTGAAGGCAGTGAAGGCAGTGAGCCCGCGCCCTCCCCTGAGCCCCCCCAGCGCGCACCGCTGCCCCCAGGAGCCCTCGCCACGATTCGCTCCTTCAATGATGAGCTGATGCCCGATCTGATCCTGATGCGGGGCCAGCAGGGCCTTCACAAGGTCGCGGAGGTGCTGTGCCTGCGGCTCCCGGAGATTGGCGATCTCACTCCCAGCCTGCGCTTTGGGGACCTCGTCCAGGAGCTGAAGATCGATGCAAGAGCGCGCTGGAGTGGCCGCTTGCAGAGCGCCTCCAGCACCGAGATCGAATCCTCCAAGGGGCCCGGGGACGAGCGGGGGGAAGGCTCCGTGAGACTCCTCCAGGAGCTGCGCCCCGATCCTGGCTTCGCCGCAAAGCTGCACTTCCGGGCTCTGGTGCGCTGCGTGCGCCAAGGGATTCTTGCTAGCCCCTTACCCACCAAGACCGCCACCCACCTCCATCGGCTATGGGAAGGTCTGGTGTTGCTCTCGGTGGATCCCGATGCCCGAGATACCCCTCCCACCCAAAGGCAGCTGAGTCGCAACCTCGAAATTCCCAGAGACAGGATTAAGGAGCTTCTGAGCCGCCTAGAGTCCTATGTAAACTCTTGCCTGAAAGGACCTCAATAACGAGCCCTTTCGTGATTGCTCAACGCAATAAGAATTGAAGGGTCTCTCAAAACGAAGACCCAAGGCCGTAGAAGACGGATTACCCCATGAGCACAGACCACCCCCACAACCTTCCCCCCGGCAGCGAACAGCTGCTGCGGGAGGCCGCTCGCCGTCAGGGACGGATCGAGGCCGACCTCCAGGCCGCCCAGGATCAGCCCCCGGTCAGCGGGGATTTGTGGATCCTTCCCGAACCTACGGAAGCGCTTCTCGGGGAGCCTCCCAACGAGGAGCTACTGGCGGCCCACGACGACGCCGATGTCGAATGGCTGGTGGCAGAAGCCGATCTCGGCGATTCCAAGAACCCCACCACCCTCACCCTGCTAGCGGTGGATTTGATGCCTCTCGCCGCTTCCCTGGACCTCCCCCTAGAGGCAAAAGACGGCGGTCCCATGGTGCTGCGCGGCGGCCGCTCCTACCGGGTTCCAGCAGCGCTGGTCGCCGCCGGGACACGCACTGGCCGGCTCAGCGCATCCGGGCTACAGCGGGTCCATCTCCATCTCCAAAGCCTGCAAGACGAAGCGCCCACGGCCGACCCCGAAGATGAAGAATACGATCTGGATCCGGAGTACCGAGCCTGGTTCGACGAGGTTCTCACTCCCGCTCACCACCTCATCACCACCCTCGCCTCGAAGCTCTCCCAGCGCGGCGCGGATTCCGCAGCGACACCGGGCGATCCCGGCTCTTCCTCCTCCGAGGCGAATGCGAAGAGCACCGGCACTCCGTCGCCGAGCCCCTCCCCGCCTTCGCCCATTTCCCGCCAACGCTCCAAGCCTCAGGAGCGAGGCGGCAATCAGAGCACGCCCTGGCACTCCCGCCCCTCCCTCCTGGCTGCCACCCTGATTCTGGGCCTCGCTACCGGCTACCTTTTCTCCGCGCAGCAGTCTCGCCAACAGATCTCCGAACTCAGCTCTCAGCTGGCCAGCCAGCGCACCACCGCCTTCGATATCGCCGGCACCGTGACTCTAGAACCCGGGATCACCGTACGCTCCGACCCCTTCCTGCTGAGAGCGGCGCCGACTCAGCCTCGACAGATCAATGTGATCGTGAGCTCGAGACTGACGGCGACGAATAGCTTAGGGATCACCGTGCTCGACGCAGAGGACAACGTCATCGCCGAGCGCCGCCAGGTGAAGATCGACAACCGCTTCTCGACCACCCTTCGCTTCTCTGCCGACGACATGCCCTACGGGGACTACAAGCTAGAGCTACGCCACGGCGTGAACAAAGAGATCCTCGGCACGCAGAGCTTCGTCGTCGTCCCGGCCCAGCCCTCCGATTCTTCACCAGAGTCCCCTTCTTCTCCCCCCTGATCCTTTCTCTTCCCCCCTAAAGTCCCTCGCCGCTCTCCAACTTTGGAGTGCTAGAGTCGGCTGCACTCACCATGTCCAATCCACAGACCACCGTGACTGCGCTATTGCTGTCGTGGAGCGATGGAGACGAAGCGGCTCGGGATCGCCTGATGCCCCTCGTCTTCGAAGAGCTGCGACGCATGGCGGCGGGCCACTTCCGCCGAGAGCGCCATAGCCACACTCTGCAACCTACCGCTTTGGTGAATGAGGTATTTCTTCGCCTCATTGATCGCAAGCGAGTGAATTGGAAAAACCGGGCTCATTTCTTCGGCTTTGCCGCCCAACTCATGCGCAGGATCCTGGTGGATCACGCCAGGGCCCACAATGCCGAGAAACGGGGAGGCAAGGCCCTCACGGTGACGCTGGATGAATCCTTTGCGATCCCGCGTCAGCGAGATCTCGACCTCATCGCTCTGGACGACGCCCTCGCCACGCTGAAAGAGCTGGACGAGCGCCAAAGCCGCATTGTGGAGCTTCGCTTCTTCGCCGGGCTTCAGGTGGAAGAGGTGGCCGAGGTCCTGGGAATCTCTCCCACCACCGTGAAACGGGATTGGCGAACCGCAAGGCTTTGGCTGTACAGGGAGCTGAGAAAACAATAAGGTCTTAAAATCCGACGATAAAGACTCGCTCCCGACCCCTTTCGCGCTCGTTCAACGCGTTAGTTGGCAGTTCCATTCAGTTACTTCCGAAGTCACTGGCTGGCTCCTTTATTCACCAAGCGAGGAACTGCCCCGCTTCGGACTCCCGATGCGCCCTTCACTATGAATGCCAAACGCTGGCAAGCCATCAAGGACATTCTTGATGTCGCCCTAGACCTTCCCGTCACCAAACGGCGCGGCTTTATCGCCGAAGCCTGCGCCGAAGATGCCGAGCTGCTGAATGAGGTGACCTCTCTTCTCGACCTCGAGACCGAGATCTCCTCGACCTTTATCGACCAGCCGGTCTTCTCCCTGCGCTCCCCGGAGGCCTCCGGGGCCCGGGTGGGCGAAATCATCGGCCCCTTCACCCTGGTAGAGGAGATCGGCAGGGGCGGAATGGGCGTGGTCTACGGTGCCCGACGCCACGACTCGGAATTCGAGCAGCACGTAGCGGTGAAGATCCTCAAGCGGGGGATGGACACCGAGGCGGTGGTGCAGCGCTTCCGCTACGAGCGGCAGATCCTCGCCAACCTGCGCCACCCCTACATCAGCCGCCTCTTCGACGGCGGAACCACCGAAGACAACCTGCCCTTTTTAGTGATGGAGCGGGTCGACGGCGATCCCCTCACTCGCTGGTGCGACCATCGGCATCTCAATCTGCGGGAGCGAATCGAGCTCTTCCTCGAGGTTTGCGAGGCGGTCAGCTTCGCCCATCGCAACCTGGTGATTCACCGCGACCTCAAGCCAGCCAATGTCTTGGTGGACGAGGACGGACGCCCCCGGCTGCTGGATTTCGGTATCGCCAAGATCATCGCCGACGAGCCGGCGCTGACGGCTCCGGAGACCGCCTACGGGCTCCATCTGCTGACGCCGGAATACGCCAGCCCCGAGCAGCTTCTGGGAGAGCCCATCACCACGTCGGCGGACCTCTACTGCCTCGGCGTGATTCTCTACGAGCTGCTCACCGGCCGCCGCCCCTTCGATCGCGGCAACGACACCAGCAGTCGCCCCAATCGACTGGAGATGGCGCGGCGGGTAGAGACCGAAACCCTGCTCCAGCCCAGCGCCGCGGTGCGTCGCCGGCTCCTCGTGCAAGGAGAGCGCGGCCAGCAGGAGCTCACCCCGGAGCGAGTCAGCCAAGACCGCAGCGAATCCCCCAGCCGCCTGCGCCGGGAGCTGCGCGGCGATCTCGACGCCATCGTCCTCAAAACCCTGCGCCGGAACCCGGAGGAGCGTTACCCCAGCGTCGATGCCCTTGCCACCGACCTGCGCCAATACCTGCGGGGCCTCCCGGTGGAGGCGAGGCGGGGCTCGACCCTCTACCGGATCAAGAAATTCGCCCAGCGCAACGTGGCAGTGCTGACGGTGATCGCTACTCTGCTACTCACCCTCGTGGCCTCCATCGCCTTCGTGCAGCAGCAGCAGGAAACCGAGCGCCAACGGCAACAGGCCCAGCTCGAGAGTCAGCGACGAAACGCGGTCCGCGGCTTTGTGGTGGAAGCCTTCCGAACTCTAGACCCAGGGAATACCGGAGGTCAGCTCACCCCCGAAGAACAGCTCCAGCGAGTCACAAACGAAATCATCTCCGACGAAAATCTGGACCAAAACCCTCTCGCCAAGGCAGAAGTCTTGGCCCTGGCGGCCGAGATCCATCAGGACCGGAGCCTGTTACCGCGCGCCCTGGAGCTCTACACCGAGGCCTACGAGATCTACCGACGAGAGCTCGGCGAGGCCAGTCTCGAAGCGGCGGAGACCGGCGTCAACCGAGCGACGGTCCTCGGCAACCTGAAGCAAATCACCGAGGCAGAACACGAGCTTCGCCACAACATCGCGATCCTGCGCATACTCCGCCAGCAGCAAATCGGTAGCGAATCCCTCTCCGGAGCGCTAGTAAACCTAGGGAGCCTGTTGCGCCGCAATGGACAACTCCGGGAGGCCAAAGAAAAACTCGTCGAAGGCCTCGAGATCAAGCGAGAGCTCTTCTCCCCGGGAGACCCCACCTTCATCGAAGCGCTCAATAACCTCGCAACTCTAGAGCGTAATCGGGGGGCCTACGATCTAGCCCGAAGCTATGTCGAAGAGAGCTTGAGCATTCGCCGTCAACAGGCCGAGGGCAAGGCCACCGCCGAGCTTTATCGAGGCCTCAATAGCCTGGGATTGATTGAGCTCTACGCAGGACTACCGGAGCGGGCCATCGAGCCGCTGGAAGAGTCGCTGCGAATGCGTCAGACGATTGAAGGCCGGCAGGGACAAGCAGTCGTCACCGGTTTGATCAGCCTCTCCCGCGCGTACTCCGCCTTGGATCGTTGGGAATATGCCGAAGCTCTGCTGGCGGAGGCGGAAACGCTATGCCAGGCCAGGACCGCGGACGGCGAGGACATCTGCAAGGCCACCCATGTCGGCGCCATCGCTCGCAACCGCGCGGAGATCGAGGAACGGCGAGGACGTGGGCCAGAGTGCCTCGCCCAGGCCGACCTTGCGCTGGAAGCCTACGCAGGAAGCAGCAACTTACTCCGGGCCGAAGCCCTCAGAATCCGAGCCTCTTGCCTCGTATTGGTCGGAGACCTCATCGCCGCCCGCCGCGAGCTATCGGTCGCCCTCGGAATGCTGCGAGACATCCAGGAACCAGAAGCCTTCCAGCGCCGCCGGGCGGAGCGGCTGCTGGTGCGCTTAGACGAGGGGCAACCCCCGGCTTCCGGCGAGCCGCCCCAGACCCGATCCCCAGCGACCAGCGAGGCCACTCCCGCTGACGACGCGGTCAGCGAGTCCTGATTCGACGCAGCGCCCCTATATCGCGACCCAGATCCAGCGCCGGTACCGCCGGCGCTGGATCCCTGATTAATCTCGCTCCAAGACCATCGAGAAGCCGTGGCCGCCGGCGGCGCAGATGGAGATGAAGGCCTTGTCGTGGCCTTCCCGAGCCATGTGGTGGGCGCACTGGCTGACGATGCGGGCGCCGGTGGCGCCGAAGGGATGGCCGTAGGCTAGGGAGCCGCCGAGGGGGTTCAAGACCTCCCGGTCGACCTTCTCGATGAGAGGCCCAGAGCGCCCCAGCTCTTCACCGACCTCGGCGCTCTCGAAGCTCTCCACGGTGGAGAGCACCTGGCTGGCGAAGGCCTCGTGCATCTCGATATAGGGCACGTCCCCCAGCTCGATGCCGGCCCGCTGCAGGGCCACCGGCGCGGAATACACCGGGCCGATGAGCAGGTGCTGCTTCTGGATGTCCACCGCCGCCATGGCGTAGGAGCGCAGGTAGGCGAGGGGCTCGTAGCCCAGCTCTTTGGCCTTTTCCTCGCTCATCAGCAGCACCGCCGCGGCGCCGTCGGTGAGGGGGGAGGAGTTGGCCGCCGTCACGGTGCCGTATTTGCGGTCGAAGACCGGGCGCAGCTTGGCCATCTTCTCTAGGCTGGTATCCGCCCGCACGTCGGTATCGCGGGTCACTGTCTCGCCGAATTTCGGCGGAATCGGCACCGGGCAGACCTCGCCGTCCAGCAGGCCCTGCTCCCAGGCCGCCGCCGCCCGCTGGTGGGAAATCAGCGCCCATTCGTCCTGGGCTTCCCGGGTGAGCCCGAAGTCCTTGGCCATGATCTCGGCGGTCTGCCCCATGGACTTGCCGATGGTCGGCTCGTCGATGCCGGGCACCTCCGGCTTGATGTCCTTGAGCCCCAGCCGCCGCAGCAGGCTGATCCGCTTGCCCATGGTCCTGGCACGGCCCAGGGAGCGCAGGGTGTGGGTGAAGCGCTTCGAGAAGAGCACCCGGCTGGCGGACATGCTCTCCACCCCGCCGGCGATCACCACGTCCGCGTTGCCGACGGCGATCTCGTTGGCCCCGTCGACGATGGCTCGCGCCGCCGAGGCGCAATAGAGCTGCACCGAGACCGAGGGCACCGACGCCGGGATTCCGGTGCGGAAAATCACCTCGCGCCCGACGTGGGGCCCGTTCACCGGCGCGGAAACGCAGCCGAAGATCAGCTGATCTACCTGCTCCGGATCGAGATCCGACGCGCGCAGCAGGCCGTTGACCGCGGCAGCCCCCAGATCCACCGCCTCTAGTTGCTTGTAGACCGTCCAGGCGCGGGCGAAGGGCGTGCGCATGCCGTCGACGATGGCGATGCGTCGGGGAGAACCTTGGGTCGGAAAGCTCATGGGTCGGCGGGACCTCCCAGGTCGATGGGGTCGAAGAGGAATCGGCGAAGCCGGGAACGATGGAACCAGGATCGCGGGAAAGGGCGTGGGGCACACTATAGCAGCTCGATTGACACACTGCGGCATTGACCTTTAGCATCCTAGGGTCGCATTCCTGAACCCGACTCATGGCGCAGATGCACGGCCTACACCTTGGCCTACGGCGCCAAACTCGGCAACAACCCGAACCCAACGACGCCCTCGGCGATGCTGCGCTCACCGCCCGCGCCCGACTGTAATGCCGCAGCGCGTCGTCCCAGACCACCACGCTCGGTGCCCGACGCACCCCAGAGCCTCGCCAGGAGCAGAGACCCTATGGCCCCTACCTCATCCCCGGAAGACGTCATCGAACGCGCCATTCGTCTCGACCACGAAGACGGCATCGCCTGGATCACCCTCGATCACCCCGAAAAGAAGGTCAATACCCTCTCCTCCGCGGTGATGGCGCGATTCGAGAGCTTCATCGATGAGCTGGAAGCCAACCCGCCTAAGGGTCTGGTGATCCTCTCCGGCAAGAAAGACACCTTCATCGCCGGCGCCGACATCGAAGAGATCCAGGCCCTGGCGGATCCGCCGCAGGTCCGCGAGCTGCTGGCCAACGGCCACGCCCTGCTGACCCGAGTCTCCAAGCTCCCCTTCCCGGTGGTCTCAGCGATCCACGGCGCCTGCCTCGGCGGCGGCCTGGAGCTCTCCCTGGCCTGCCACCTGCGCATCGCCTCCACCAGCGAGAAGACCAAGCTCGGCCTGCCGGAAGTGATGATCGGCATCTTCCCCGGCCTCGGCGGCACCCAGCGCCTGCCGCGGCTGATCGGCCCGGTGGAGGCCCTGCCGCTGATCCTCACCGGCAAGAACGTCAACGCTCGCAAGGCCAAGCGCTTAGGGCTGGTGGACGAGACCTGCCACCCGGCGGACCTCAAGAAGGCCGCCAAGGGCCTGATCGAGAAGGGCAAAGATCGCGGCCGCCACCGGCCGAAAAAGCCCCTGCCGACCAAGATCTTCAACACCCTCGCCGGCCTGCCGCTGGCCAAGAACCTGGTCTACGGCCGCGCCAAGGGAGACGTGCTCAAGAAGACCGGGGGCCATTACCCCGCTCCGCTGATCGCCGTGGACGTGGTGCGCCGCGGCCTCGCCACCAACCTGCAGCGCGGGCTGGAGATCGAGGCGGAGGCCTTCGCCGACCTGGTGGTGAAGCCCGAAGCCAAGCGTCTGATGGGCATCTTCTTCATGAAGACCGACGCCGACGGACGCGCCGCCGCCCTGGCCAAGAGCAGCGATCGGGATCTCGATTCCATCGGCGTGCTGGGGGCCGGCTTCATGGGTTCGGGAGTGGCCCAGGTGCTGGCCTACAAGAACACCCGGGTGGTCATCAAAGATCGCGACCACGAGGGCGTCGGCCGCGGCCTGGCCCACTGTCGTTCCTTGTTCGACAAGCTGGTGAAGCGGCGCAAGATGAAGCCCATGGCCCGAGATCTGGCGATGAGCCGACTGGAGGGCACCACCAGCTACGAGGGCTTCGGCGCCCTGGACTTCGTGATCGAAGCGGTGTTCGAAAGCGTGGAGCTCAAGCATCGGGTAATCCAGGAAACCGAGGCCGCCGGCCCCGACAACCTGATCTTCGCCTCCAACACTTCCACCATCCCCATCGCCCGCCTCGCCGAGGCCAGCCGCCGGCCGGAGAACGTCGTCGGCATGCACTTCTTCTCGCCGGTGCACAAGATGCCCCTGCTGGAGATCATTCGCCATCCCACCACCAGCGACGAGACTGTCGCCGCCACGGTGAAGGTGGGCAAGCGCATGGGCAAGACGATGATCGTGGTCAACGACGGCCCGGGCTTCTTCACCACCCGAGTGCTGGCCCCTTTCCTCAACGAAGCCGCCTGGCTGCTCACCGGCGGCGCGAAGATCGAAGACATCGACAAGGCTCTGTCCGGCTGGGGCTTCCCGGTGGGCCCCATCTCCCTGATGGATGAGGTCGGCATCGACATCGGCGCCCACGTCTCGGAGGTGCTGCTGGAGTACTTCGGCGAGCGCATCACCCCGCCGCCGGTGTTCCAGCGCCTGATCGACGACGGGCGCAAGGGGCGCAAGGCCGGCAAGGGCTTCTTCCGCTATGAGGGCGGGAAGAAACAAGGGGTGGACGAGGGGGTCTACCCGCTCCTCGGCTGGTCCCACAAGCCGGTGAGCCGGGAGGAGATCATCGAGCGCTGCTGGTTCCAGATGCTCAACGAGACCGCCCACTGCATTCAGGACGGCATCATCGAGAACCCCATCGACATCGATCTCGGGGTGATCTTCGGCTTCGGCTTCCCCCCCTTCCGCGGCGGCCTGCTGCGGGAGGCGGATCGAGTGGGATTGGGCACCATCGTCGACAAGCTGGACGCCTATGCCGACGCCCACGGCGAGCGTCTGCGGCCGGCGGAGCTGCTGCGCACCATGGCCAAAGAAGGCAAGCGCTTCCATCAGGGCTGAATCTCCATGCCTCTCGTGGGCGTTCGCACCCGCGAGAGGCTATGCCAGGACAAACCTGAGTCCCTACCTGGCAGATCGAAGCCCCTTTGAGGAATACTCCTTCCACCCTCTCGGTTGGATAAGATGACTCCTGCTTCGTCTCTCCTCGGCCTCCCACGGGCCCGGCGGAGAGCTAGCGCGCCTCGCGGCGGAGCGGAAACGTCAGCGTGGGACCTTTCACCTCATCCAACTCGACGCTAAGTCTTCGACGTCTCTCTCTTTGCGGAGGTCCTTCGATGCCCTTCATCGATCCCACATACATCCTGCTCGTGATGCTCCCGGGCTTTCTGCTCTCGGGCATCGCCAGCTGGATGACTCGATCGGCGTTCAATAAATACTCCAAGGTGCGCAGCGCCCGCGGCCTTTCCGGCGCTCAGGCGGCCCAGCTGCTGCTCAATCGCGCCGGCATCTCGGACGTGAAAATCGTTCCCACCAGCGGCTATCTCAGCGACCACTACAACCCGCTGAACAAGACCCTGGCCCTCTCCGAGCCGGTCTACAACTCCACCAGCATCTCCGCCATCGGCGTCGCCTGCCACGAGGCCGGCCACGCCATTCAGCACGCTCAGCGCTACGCTCCCCTGCAGCTGCGCTCGGTGCTGGTGCCAACGGCGAAGATCGGTTCCTCCATCGGCATGTGGGGCATGATGATCGGCCTCTTCCTCGGCATGCAGGGGCTGGTGCTCTTGGGCGCCGTCCTCTTCGGCGGCGTGCTGCTCTTCCAGGTGGTCACGCTGCCGGTGGAATTCGACGCCTCTGCCCGCGCGAAAAAGCTGGCCGTCGCCCAGGGCATCGTCACCGAGCGGGAGCGAGTGGGCATGGACAAGGTGCTCAACGCCGCCGCCATGACCTACGTCGCCGCCGCCATCTCCACGCTCCTCACCCTGCTCTACTTCCTGATGCGGGCGGGCCTGCTGGGGGGCCGCAACGACTGAGCGAAGGCCGATAGGCCAGTCGTAACGCCGGAAACCAAGAACGCCCCCGACCGCAGAGCGGTTCGGGGGCGTTTTCTATCAGGCCCGGACATCAAGCCTAGAGGGCAAGCCTTGGGGTCAAGCCAGGCCTAGGGGTCAAGCGATCTCCCTCAGACCGGGGTTCCCAGATGGGAGATGAGCTCGTCTCGGCGCTGCACCATCTCCTCCTCGGTCTCCGCCTCCAGCACCAGGCGCAGATAGGGCTCGGTGTTGGAGGGGCGCACGTTGCACCACCAGGAGGGGTAGGCGATGGTCACGCCGTCCAGATGATCGATCTCAGCGTCGCCGTAGCGCTCCTCTAAGGCCTTCATCTTGCCGGCCTTGTCTTCCACCTGGAAGTTGATCTCTGGAGTCTTGTGGTAGCGGTTCAGCGGCTCCACCAGCTGAGAGAGGGTCTTGCCGCTGCGGCGCAGCAGGTTGAGCACCTCGATCACGGCGAGCACGGCGCAGTCGGCGTAGTAGTTGTCGCGGAAGTAGTAGTGGCCGGCGAGCTCGCCGCCGAAGATGCCGTCCAGCTCTCGCAGGGTCGCCTTCATGAAGGAGTGGCCCACCCGCTCCCGCCGCGGGATCCCGCCGCTCTCCTCGATGTACTCCGCCACCGCCCGGGAAGATCGCAGATCGTAGAGCACGTGGCGACCGGGATGCTGGCGCAGCAGCTCGCCACCGATCAGCGCGGTCATCAGATCGCTGCCCACCGGATCTCCGGTCTCGGCAACGAAGGCGGAGCGATCGGCGTCGCCGTCGAAGGAAACCCCCAGATCGGCGCCGTGCTCCCGGATCGCCGCGGAGAGATCCTGCAAATTCTCCAGCTTCAGCGGATTCGCCTCGTGATTGGGGAAGGTGCCGTCGAGCTCGAAGTAGAGGGGGATCAGCTCGATCCCCAGGCGCTCGAGGATCGGCTGGTAGATGGAGCCCATGCCGTTAGCGGCATCGACGACGACCTTCAGCGGCTTGGCTTCTTCCTCTACTTCCTCGAGATAAGAGAGCACGTGGGCGGTATAGGCCTCGAAGACGTCCTCGGTGCGCAGGCTCCCGGGCTGCTGTGCCGTCGGCAGATCGCCGGCGGCGACGGCGCGCTCCAGCAGCGCGATGCCGTGATCCCCGGAGACCGGCCGGGCCTCCCGCAAGGAGAGCTTGAGGCCGTTGTAGCGAGCCGGGTTGTGGGAAGCCGTGACCTGGATTCCGCCGGCGGCGCCGAGATGGCCGATGGCGAAGTAATTCATCGGCGTGGTGGCGAGACCGATATCGATCACGTCGATGCCGGCGGCCCGCAGCCCCTCGATGAGGCGCTCCGCGAGCGGCGTGCTGTGGGAGCGCATGTCTCGGCTCACCACCACCGGATCACCACCCTCCTGATCCGGGCCGTAGCCGGCATCGTCCAGCACGTGGCGGTAGGCGCGGCCGATCTGGCCGGCTACCTCTTCGTGAATGTCCTCGGGATAAATACCCCGGATATCGTACGCTTTGTAAATTCCAGCCATTGGGTTTCGCTACCTCGGGCCGAGCCCCGCGGGGCGCGACCGGTCTTCACATGTTGAGCGAGAGGGGATCTTGGGGAGATCGGAGGAAGGGTTGTTGGGGAGCTCCAGGAGTTGGAGTCCCGCTCAGAAGCTCAGGCGGCGCGGGAGCGGCTGGCCAAGGATTCGCCGGTTCGCGCGCGCTTGCCGGTCCACGTGTTGGCCGGTTGACGGCCTCGCCTAGAGATCGGGGCGCTCGTCAGCGGCCGCCGGACCGAGAGCCTCCAAACCAGGAATCCCTACAATGGGGGCTCCGGCTCAGGAGTCTTAGCCCGGAGGTCTTAGCCCGAGAATCTTAGCCCGAAGCCTTGGCGTCCTCGGCGACGGCACGTTCGGGATCCAGAGCTGGGGCTTCGTCCACCGGATCCAGGAAGCGCTCGAGGCGGCGGCTGAAGACCAGCGGGGCCTCGGTATGGGGCAGGGCGCCACAGCCTTCGAAGACGTCCAGCTCCGCCCCTGGAAGATTCTTCAACCACTGATCCGAGCGGTCCACGGCGGGGCTCTTGGTCTGACGCCCCCAGCCGATCCAGCAGGGCACCTTCAGCCGGCCCAGGACATCCCGCACGCTGTGATTCAGGTAGCCGGCCAAATAGGCCGCCAGGGTGGCGTGGGCGCCGGGCTCGTGGCTGGAACGGTAGTGGCGGTCGATGGCCGCGGCGTCCACCCGCTCCGGAGCAGCGTAGATCTCATTGCGCAGGTGGGCGGCGATTCCCGCCCGGCTGGTGTAGACGTTGAGCGCCGACGTGCCGAGCACCGGCAGGCGCATCAGGCGATGCAGCAGCACGTCTTTGACGTCCGGCTCTTCGCCGTGGAGCTCCAGCCCCAGAGGGCAAACCAGGCCCAAGGCCGAGACCAGCTGCGGATGATCCACCGCTACCTGAGCGGCATAGGCCGCCGGTAGCCCGCTCGCCACCACCGCCGCCCGGCCTCCCACCACGTCGTGGAGGAAGTTCACCAGGAGCTGGATGTAGAGCTCGCCGTCGTACACCATGGACGGCTTGTCGGAGCGTCCCCAACCGAGAAGGTCCGGCACGTAGACTCGCCGCCTCTCCGCCAGCAGCTCCGCCGCTCGACGCCACTGCTGGCCGTCATGGCCGGGACCGAAGGAGTGCACCAACACCACCGGCGGGCCCTCTCCGAGACGCTGGAAGGCCACTTCGCCACTCTCCGATGCGTAATAGCGCGGTCGCCCCCAGGCGGGGGGAGCCAAGCGGCGCGCCTGGCGCCGCACCCAGGCGTTGTACACGGCGGGGATACCCACCGCCGCAGCGCCCAAAAGCAGGCCTTTGGCGAGGCGTTTACGGCGGGACTTGCGTTGTAGCTCTTCGGGAGTGCTGGCAGCCATAGCCTCGGCAGGATAGCACGGCCAGCACCACCCCGAAGCCCCAGGGGATGTCGCCTCGGAGCGATGGTAGGGTTCTTTTCATGGGTCGAGAAATCGTTGTCGTGTGGGCCGGGCGGCACCGGCGGGATGCCTGGGAGAGCCTGTGCGCCGACTATCGCAAGCGAGTCGGCCGCTATAGCCCGGTGCGGGATCTCCCGGTGAAGGCCGTCGGCGGGGCGGACGACGACGCCCGCCAGCGAATCGAGGGCCAGCGGCTGCTCGCCGCAGCCCCGGACCCCAGCTGGACCGTGGCGCTGGATCGCCGCGGCGAAGCCCTGAGCTCCACCGCCCTCTCTCGGCGCCTGCGGGAGCTGCGGGATCGCTGGCCTCATCCCATCGCCTTCCTGCTGGGATCGGACCTCGGCCACGGCGATGAGCTGCTCAGCACTTGCCGCTGGAAGCTGTCCTTCGGTCCGATCACGCTACCCCACGAGCTCGCCCGCCTGGTGCTCTACGAACAGCTGTATCGAGCCCTTTCCCTCGACGCGGGAATAAATTACCATCGCCCTTAGTTTCCGAAGGTTCCGGAATTGCGCCTAGACCTCGAACTCGTGTCTAGATTCCCTAGGCCCACGCATGGAGGGATATCCGTGACCGCTTCTCCTGCCAAGACCACCGCCCATCTCAGCGCCGAAGATCTCGAGGCGCTGCGCAACAAGCTTCTCGAGGAAAAGGAGCGCGTTGAGCAGCTCTACCGCAACGACCTCAAGGCGGGGCAGTCGAGCCTCGACGAGGCCAGCGATGACCTGGTAGATCGCGCCACCTCAGCTCAATCCCGCGAGCTCAACTTCTCGCTGTCCAATACCGAGCTCAGCCTGCTGAAGGAAATCAACTCAGCCCTAGATCGGATCGAGGACGGCACCTACGGAACCTGCCAAAACACGGGCACCTTTATCGGCCTCCCACGCCTGCAAGCTGTCCCCTGGGCACGTTATTGCGTCAGCAGTCAGGAACTTGCGGAGCGCGGCCTACTCGACGACTAGCAATCATTGCGGCCTCGCTGCCGCGCAAAGAAGGGGGAATCATGCGAGTGCGCACAACCGTCGGCCTCATCTCCGCGGCGGTAGTCATGATCACCGTCGGGATCTTGACCTATCTCAACGCCGAGCTGCTGCGCGCCCCCTTCCAGATCACGCCGAGCACCGCGATCCCCTTCTGGGCTCTGCTCCTCGGCGTCTTCCTCGCCTCCTTCCTGCCCACCGTCAGCCTGCTGCTAGCCCAAAGCCTGCGGCGGGACCTGGAAGCTCGCCGGCAGCGCCGCCGTGCTCGCCAGGAAGAGAGCATCCGCCGCGCTTACCAGCGCGGCGTCGATCTGATGTCCGACCGTCAGTGGGCGGAGGCTCGACGAGAGCTCGAGACGGTGTTGGAGGCTCAGCCCAACGATTTTGATGCTCTGCTGCGCTTCGGCCAGGTGCTGCGCCATCTCGGAGAAGCCGACGAGGCGGCGGAGGTCCACAAGCGAGGCGCCGTACTCTACCCCCAGAGCATCGCGCTGCTCTACGAGCTGGCCCTGGACTACGAAGCCGCCCAGCAGCGAGACGTCGCCAAAGAGGTTCGCAACCGGATTCTGCGGGAGTTCACCGGCATGGGCCTCCGGGTCACCCGTCGGCGCCGGGATCAGGCCCTCGAAGAGCGGCGGTGGAAAGACGCCAGCGAGCACCAAGACCGCATCGTCCAGCTCCTCGGCGGCCAGCTCTCCCTCGACCCCGGGGAGCAGATGGTGCGCCAGGGTCTGCGTTACCAGCAGGGCGTCAGCTGCCTCGAGGAAGAGCGCTACTCCGAAGGGGCAGAGATCTTCCGCGAGCTGCTGGCCAGCGAGCCTCGCTTCATTCCCGCGGCTATCATGCTGGGAGAAGCTCTTCAGCTCCAGGGCGGAGAGGGCGCCAGGGAAAAGGCGGTGGAAGCGTGGGTAGAGGGCTACCGCCAGACCGGCAGCCCCGTCTTCCTGCAGCGCATCGAGGATCACTTCATCGAAGGCACCGATCCGGCGACGGCCATCGAAACTCTGTGGGCCCTGATCGGAGAGGCGAGCAACGACCTTCTGCCCCGCTTCTTCCTCGGCCGCCTCTACTACCGGCTCGAGATGCACCCGGAGGCCTTGAAGATCCTCGAGGGCATCGACGAGCGCATCGCCCGCTCCCGCACCTACCACTTCCTCATGGCGCGCATCCACGAGCGGCGAGAAGATCTGCAGCAGGCCCTTCAGGCCCACCTTGCCAGCGCCCAGCAGATCGGCCTCACCACGACGGAGTACCACTGCTCGGTTTGCCGGGCGAAATATCCCGACTGGGATGATCGCTGCAGCCGCTGCGGCTCGTGGAATTCCATCGATCTAGACTTCGAAGAGGAACGCCTGTCGCCAGCGGAGCTGGGGGTTCGGGAAGCTCCCGTTTGGGGAGGCTACGCCGAAGATCCGGAGCTCAAAGACGCCACCGTGGACGATAGCGGGAAGGTGGCCGCCGCGGCGACGTCGTGAGCGATCCTCTCGAGTCGATCCTGAGCACCGCCGCGACCCCGAAGGCGGTGTACTTGGTTCACGGGGACCTGGTGCTGGCGGAGCCGGCGGCCCAGCGCATCGCGCAGGCGGTGGCCGAAGCCGCGGGGGTGGAGGTGGAAACCCGTCGCCGCCCGGCCTACCTGCTCCCCCTGCTGAACGACCTCGATACCTACTCCCTGTTCGGCGGCGCCAAGGTTCTGCTGGTGATCGACAGCGCCGTCCTGGCCAATAAGGATGGCGCCGCCGCGCTGGTGGATGAAGCGGCCAGCGCGCTCCCCGTTGCCGCCCCCACCGCGGACGAGCCCGGAGCGCTGAGCGATCGCCAGCGGCGAGCGGCGTCCCGCCTGCTCCAGGTGCTGCGCTTCTTCGAGCTGGCGCCGGACGCCGGAAGCCCATCGGCAATCCTCGATCAGGTTCCCGATTGGGTCTTCCAGGGGGGCGGCAACCGGCGCAAGAGAACCAAGAAGCAGCGGGAGCAGCTGCGCCAGGACCTCGCCGTCCTGCTGGAGGTCGCGCGGCGGAACGAATTGGAAGGCTACGCCGAAGGCGACCTGGAGCGACTGGCCGCCGCGGTCAGCCGGGGCCTACCGCAAGGGCATTGCCTGGTGCTGGCGGAACGAGCCGTAGACGCCGCCCACCCGGTGGTCCGCCAACTCCAGGAGCGCGACGCGGCGCTGGAGCTGCAAACCGTTCGCTCCGACAACAAGGGACGATGGCTCGGTCTCGAAGCGCTGGCCCGACAGCTGCGGCAGGAGACCGGCGTCGGAATCGAAAAGGCCGCCCTCGAGGGGCTGGCCCAGCGCACCCTGCGCTCCGCCGGCCGCCGCGGCGACGCTGCTCTCAACGACTCCACCGCCCGCCTAGCCGGCGAATATCGCAAGCTCGCCAACCTCGCCGGCGGCGGGAACATCGACCTCGCCCTCGTAGAGCGAACGGTATTAGACCGAGGGCAGGAAGACGTTTTCAAGATTCTCGACGCCGTCGGCGAGGGGCGGGGGTCCGAAGCCGCCACCCGATTGCGCCGCTACCTCAGCGGTGCCGACGACCCCATCGCCGCCCGCCTCTCCTTCTTCTCCCTGTTCGCCGGCTATTGCCGCAATCTGCTGGCGGTTCGAGGCATGATGCGCCTCCACGGCCTGCGCGGCGGGCGGGTGAGCTACGGACAATTCGGCAAAAGCCTGGAGGCTCAGCTCAAGGCGAAGCTTCCCACCGGCGAATCGAACCCCCTGAGCAAAGTCAAAACCTATCCCCTCTACCGCGCGTATCTTGCGGCACAGCGGCTCAGCGATCGGCAAGCCAACCTTCTCCCGATGCAAATCCTCGAGACCGAGCTCCAGCTCAAGGGCCAAAGCGACGACGCCGACGGCGCCCTCGCCCGCCTGCTGAGCCAGCTCGCCACCTCATCCCCCTCGCGACGCCTGGGGTAGACTCGCGCCGCCCCCCGAACCTTCCACCTGGAGTCTCCACGATGCACCTTTCGTCCCCGACCTCTTCTCTTTCCGCTCTCTCGCGACGCGCGCTGACGATGCTCGCCCTGGCCGCTCTCGTCCTCGCCAGCCTGATGGTCGCCTGCGGCGGTGGCTCGGCCCCGGACGGCGAAGAAGCGGCGAGCTCCTCGCCTCGATTCCTGAGCATCGGCACCGCGCCCCCGGGAGGCGCCTTCTTCGTCGTCGGCGGAGCCCTGGCGGAGGTTCTCGGTTCCCACTTCGGCGACGGCAGCACCCAGGTCACGGCGGAGGCCACCCAGGGTTCTCAGGAGAACATTCGGCGACTGGCTCAGGGAGACCTCGACCTCGCTCTCTCCAATAGCGCCATCACCTACTTCGGGGTTCGGGGCGAGGGGGATTGGGACCAGGCCTACCCCGCCCGCGCGGTGCTCACCCTCGCGCCCAACGTGGCTCTCTTCGTCACCCCCTCCGGCAGCGGCATCGAGAGCATCGCCGACCTCGCCGGGCGCCGGGTGGTGATCGGCCCCGCGGGAGCCGGCTTCCACTACTTCGTGCGCCCCATCCTCGCCGCCCACGGCATCGCCTGGGAGGACCTCACGGTGCTTCACAACACCCAGAGCGGCGCCGTCGACATGCTCGCCGATGGCTCCGCTGACGCCGCCTTCCTGGGCGGAGCGGTCCCCACCGCCTCCATCACCCAGGCCGCCAGCGGTCAGAGCATCGTCTTCCTGCCCTTCGACCCCGAGGCGAGGCAGCGGCTCATCGACGAATATCTCTTCTTCCGGCCGGCGACCATCCCGGCGGGCACCTACCGCGGCCAGGAGGAAGACTACTTGGGCCTAGATGTTGGATCGATGCATTTCATCGCCAGCGCCGACGCCGACGACGAGGTGATCTACGAGGTCACCCGCGCGCTCTACGAAAACCGTGAGGAGGTGGCCACCAAGCACCCCGCGGGCCGAGCCATCAACCCCAACAACGCCGCCCGCAGTACCGGAACCCCCTTCCATCCGGCGGCGGAGCGCTATTTCCGCGAAGCCGGGATCTGGCCCGAAGCCGCCTCGGTGGACGCGGAGGGCTCCGCGGCAGACGGCGAGGTCGCAGACCCCAGCGAAACTGGAGAATCCACCGACAGCAGCGCGACGGACGACGAAGGCTCCGACGCTAGCTGAGAACTGCTGAGGGCGGCGCTCCGGATCACCTCGAGGGCCGCGCCATCGCACCGAGTGAATACCCCGTGAAGACCCCGTGAAGACCTCCGGCGCCACCTTCCCCCTGCCGCTGCAGATTCTCGGTGCGGGCCTCTGCCTATTCACCATCGCCGAGGTCAACTACCCCTACCTCAGCCCCATCGGGCAGCTCTCCATCTTTCTCGGCGTAGGCCTCGCCCTCGCCTTTCTCACCCGTCCCCTCTCCCCTCGCTTCGCCGACGCCCCCTGGAGCCGCTGGCTGGATCGCGTCCTGGCGGCGGCGAGCCTCGGCTGCTGCCTCTATCTGCTGGTGCAGAGCGAGCCGCTGTTTCGAAGCTGGTGGATCGATGGCCGCAGCCTCGGGGAGCGGGCCGGGCTGGAAACCAACCTGGATCTCGCCATCGGCACCCTGGGGCTGTTCCTGGTGCTGGAAGCCACCCGGCGCACCATCGGCCTCGCCCTGCCGATCCTCAGCGTCGCCTTCCTCGCCTACGCCTTTTGGGGCTCTCACCTGCCGAATGCTCTCTTTCCCCATCGGGGCTACGATTTCGACCGCATCGTCGGCCAGACCGTGCTCCACAGCCAGGGGGTTCTGGGCACCGCCCTGCGGGTGATGTTCACCTACGTGCTGCTCTTCGTGATCTTTGGCGTGCTGCTGCAGGCCACCGGCGCCATCGGCTTCATCCTGCGCAGCACCCGCCGGCTGTTCCACAACAGCCCCGGCGGCGCCGCTAAGGTCGCGGTGCTCTCCAGCGGGCTGATGGGCTCCCTCTCCGGTAGCGCCGTAGCCAACACGGCCACCACCGGCACCTTCACCATTCCGATGATGCGCAGCTCCGGCTTCGACAAGGAGACCGCCGCCGGAGTCGAAGCAGCGGCGAGCTCCGGCGGTGCCCTGGTGCCTCCGGTGATGGGCGCCGGCGCCTACATGATGCTGGAGATCATCGACCCTCCGGTGACCTACCTGGAGATTCTCCGCGCTGCCCTGATTCCGGCGCTGCTCTACTACCTCTCCCTCTTCCTCATCGTCCACTTCCGCAGCCGGCGCCTGTCTACGGAGACCTCCGACACTGCTGGAACGACGGGGGGCGGATCGGAAGGTGATACCGCCACTCCAGCGGCTCCCAGCTTCGGGGGCTGGATCTTCCTCGGCGGCTTTGCAGTGCTCCTGGTCTTCTTGCTCTCCGGCTTCACGGTATTCCGCGCCGTCAGCCTCGCCCTCGCCGCCGTAGTGCTGCTGGCCGCTCTGCAGCCGGCGACGCGCCTCGGCCTCGGCCAGCTCGCCAGCGCCTTAGCGAAGGCCGCCCGGGACATGACGCCGCTGATCTGCGCTGCCGCCTGCGTCGGCATCATCCTCGGAGTGGTGACCCTCACCGGCGTCGGCACTCGGCTGCCGGCGGCGATCCTGCCCCTGGCCCAAGAGAACCTGCTGCTCGCCCTCGGCGCCCTGATGGTCTCGTCCATCGTCCTGGGCATGGGCCTCCCGTCGGCGGTCTGCTACCTGCTGCTGGCCACCCTGGTGGGGCCAGCGCTGGGCGATCTGGGGGTCGTTCCCCTGGCGGCCCATCTCTTCATCTTCTACTTCGGCATGATGTCTATGGTGACGCCGCCGGTGGCCCTCGCGGCCTATACCGCGGCATCCATCGCCGGCTCCGGAATCCTGCGCACGGCCTTCGCTGCCTTCCGCTTCGCCCTGGTGGGCTTCACCCTGCCCTATATGTTCGTCCTGCGGCCAGAGCTGCTGATGCTCGACGAGAGCGGCGAGACGGCAGGGTGGCTGGCGGTGCTCTTGGCCACGGCGGTGGCGGTGGCGGGCATCATCCCCTTCGCCGCCGCTATCTCCGGCTATTTCCGAGGCCCCCTCGGCTGGGGGCTGAGGGCTACCCTCTTCGCCGCCAGCGGCCTGCTGCTGATCCCGGGCCCCAGCGCCGCCCTCGTCGGGTTGGAGGTCCCCCTCCTCGCCCCCCTCGGCCTCGTGCTCCTGGCGGCGACGGCGTTGCTTCAAGCCCGCCGCCGGGCAGAACCCAACTCCTTGGACGCAGCCTGAGGGCTTCCTAGCCTCTCCCTCGCATTACCCCTTCATCGGCCTTCATCTCAGGATCGACTATGCGAAACCGAATCTCGTCCTCTCTACGATCCGGACGCTGGCGTCCCCACCGCAACTTCTTCCAGCGGGCCTTCCTGGCGTCAGCGATGACCGCCCTAGTGCTCACTTCGGGATTTCCCGCGATGGCTCAAGATCCCGATCCCGATTCCGATCAGACCCTCCGGCAGCACCTCGAAGAGCAGGTGGAGCAATTCGGACATCAGCATCATCACCACCAGCATGGTGAGCAAGAGCGAGATGCGGCGGCCGAAGCCAGCCTCGAGCTGGCCGACTGGGAACGGGCGGCCTGGGAGCGCCAGCAAGGGGTATGGGAAGGCTGGCTGCAGAGCGTCAACGCCGCAGGAGAGGTGGTCGATCGAGCCAAACTTCGGACGGAGTTAGCGATCGATTTCGAAGAAAACCAGATTGCCCTGCGAGTGCGTCATCTCGTGACTGACAACGAGTCGGAAAATGAATCCGAAGACGGATCCCAAGAGCCCAAGAAACCGGTAAGAGTACTGGAGAGCGCTGATCCCACCCAGCCCACCACGGACTACATCGGTCACTTCGAAGGCCGAGAGCTGGTCTTCGAGGCCCTCGGCCTGAGAGTTCGGGCTTGGGCGGTCAGCGACTCCATCGTGGTCTACCACTGGGTCCGCCCGGGGCTCGCGGAGACCGTCGTAGAGACCGTCACGACCTACAGCCTTCAGCGCCGGGGCCGCACCATGCAGCGCTGGATCCTCGGGCAGCTGGATCAGGTGTCCACGACTTTCGACGAGCGCCGCGTGTCCGACGCCTCCACCTCGGTCGACCCTCTCGGTGACGAAACCCTTTGAGCCACTAGCTCACCCCGATTTCGCCACCCCGACGCCGATCCATCCAGGAGACACCCCACCATGAGCGAGACCGACTCCACCCTGCAACGCACCATCGCCGGCCTCAACGTGGTGATCGACCGAGACGCGTGTATCTCCATCGGAGCCTGCACCAAGACCGCACCGGAGGTCTTCGAGTTCGACGACCGCCAGGTGGTTCGCTTCCTCAGTGAGATTCCCGACGACGTCGACCGCGACTCGGTCCTCGAGGCTTGTGGGGTTTGTCCAGTCCAGGCTCTATCGGCCTTCGACGCGGACGGGGATCAGCTCGCTCCCTAAGGGATCGACCTCTGCGGAAGGTCAGCCTCTGCGGAAGGGCCGAGCGGTCCACTCCTTCCACCGATCACCGAGAGCCCCCTCAACCCTCAACAAACCTGAGAACGAGCTTCCTATAGCTCCCGAAGGCCGGGGCTCGTTCTACCATCTCCCACTTCCTCGGCTCCCCTGGAGCTTGCTGCGATGCGGTCATTGCGCCTCGACCTGCTCTTCGCCCTGCGCACGCTGCGCAAGTCCCCCGGCACCACCGGTGCAGCTCTGCTGATGCTCGCCCTCGGCATCGGCGCCAATACGGCCATCTTCACGGTCATCGACGCCGCGATGCTGAGGCCGCTGCCCTTCGCCGAGCCCCATCGCCTGGTTCAGCTGGAGCGCGACCACCCCATCGGGCGGCTGGCGCACTCTTCCGAGCTGCGCTTCGACAGGGTTCGGCGCGGGGCGACGACCCTCGCAGCGATCGCCGCCTACGACGACCTCGGCGCCGGCTATAGCCTGCTGAACGACGGTAGACCCCAGCGCCTAGAGGGCTCGAAGGTGTCTCACGACTTCTTCGAGGTCCTGGGAGTCCGCCCGCTGTTCGGACGGACCTTCCAGCAGGAAGACGATCTGCCGGGGGCCGCCGGCACCGTGGTGCTCTCCCACCGGCTGTGGCGCAGTCGCTTCGGAGCCGATCCGACGGCTCTCGGCTCCCGCCTGAATCTCAATGGCGAGGACTTCGAGATCGTCGGCATCATGCCGCCGCGCTTCGCCTTTCCCCACACCGCCGAGCTCTGGCTGCCCTTCCGCATCGCCTATCGGGAAGGCAGCGCCGCCAACTACCTGCGAATGGTGGGGAGAATCTCCGCAGGGCGAGAGCTCGCCTCGGCGGAAGCGGAGATGCTCACCCTGGGCCGGCGCATCGACGCTGAGCTCAATCCTGAAAACCACGGCTCCAAGAATGCCCCCCCGGAGAGCGGCCAGCTCGAGGAGAGCCAAGGCGAAACCCTGGCCGTCGTCCCCCTCCAGCGGGCCCTCTACGGACACCTGGGCACGGCGCTCCTCGTCCTCGCCGCAGCCGTTGGATCGATCCTGCTCATCGCCTGCGCCAATCTCGCCAGCCTTCAGCTCGCCCGCAGCGCCGCGCGGAAACAGGAAATGGCGCTTCGCGTCGCCCTCGGCGCAAGCCGGCGCCGATTGCTGCGGCAGCTGCTGACGGAAAGTCTCACCCTCTCCATCGCCGGCGGAGCCCTCGGCGTGCTCGTCGCCAGTCTCGCCCTCCAGCCCCTGCTCGCCATCGGCCCCGAAGACATCGCGCAGCTCAGCCGCTTCGGCCTCGACCTGCGGGTCTTGGGCTTTGCCCTCGCACTGTCGATGGCGACCGGCCTGCTCTCCGGGCTGATCCCCGCCCTCACCGCCTGGAACCCCAGCGTCGAACGCCATCTCAGGGGCGGTACGAAGGCTTCCGGCGGGCACCGGCGACGCCTCACCGGCCTCGCCCTGGTATCCGCCGAGCTCGCCCTCACCCTGGTGCTGCTGCTGGCGGCCGGACTGTTGATCAAGAGCTTCGCCGGCCTGAGGGCCATCGAGCCGGGGATCGAACCCCAGGACGTCTTGACGCTGCGCGTTTCTCTGCCCGAAGCCCGCTACGGTTCGGGGGCGGGCCTGGAGCGATTCCAGCGCCCGGTGCTCGAAGCCATCGAGGCGGTTCCCGGGGTGCGGCGCGCCGCCCTCGCCAACAGCCTGCCGACCACCCTCGGCCCCCACAGCGTGTATTCCATCCCCGGCACCGCGGACGCCGCTTCGCAGCCCATCGGTGGATCGGTGGATTATCGAAGCATCAGCCCGGGATACTTCGAAACCCTCGGCATCCAGCGCCTTCGGGGCCGGGAGTTTCAGCCTGCAGACTCCTCCGGCTCGGAGCCGGTCGTGATCATCAACCGCGCCTTTGCTCAGCGCCATTGGGCGGGCGTCGACCCGCTGGGAGAGACCCTGCTCCTCGACGGCATTCCCGCACCGGTGCGCATCGTCGGGGTGGTGGCCAACGTTCGGGAGCTCGGCGCTACTCAGCAGGCGCCCGCCATCGTCTATGCCCCCAACTCTCAGGTTCCAGACGAGCTGGCGGCGATGCTCACCCGTCTGCTGCACTTCTTCGTGGTGGTGAAAGCCGAGGCCGCCGCCGCATCGAACCCCGGTCAGCTCACCACGGCGATGAGCGAAGCGATCTGGAGCTTCGACGGCGAGGTGCCGATCAGCCACCCGCGCGTCATGGACGAGCTGCTGTCCGCTCATCTTCAGAACGAGACCTTCAACACTCTCCTGCTCACCCTGCTCTCCGCCACCGCCCTGATCCTCACCGCGGTTGGGATCTATGGGGTGCTAGCCCATTGGGTGGGGCAGCGGCGACGGGAGCTCGGCATCCGCCGGGCTCTCGGCGCGACCCGGTCGCAGGTCGCAGCTCTGGTGCTGCGAGAAGGAGCGGTGGCGATCCTCGGCGGCATCGCCCTCGGCCTGGTCGCCGCAGGCCTCAGCGCTCGCTGGCTGCAGAGCCTGCTCCACGACATGGACGCCCTCGACCCAGCGGTCTACGGGGCTGCTACCGCTCTGCTGGTTCTCCTCGCCCTCTTTGCGACTTATCTCCCCGCTCGCCGCGCCTCCCGGTCCGACCCTCTGCAAAGCCTGCGGGCGGAGTGATCTCTTCGACCCTAAGAGGCCCCGGAGAAGGATTCCTCGCCGTTGAGGGTTAACAATTCCTGCGCTGGCCAGTACTCAAGAGTGAGCCCCAAAACCATAGCACCCAGCCCCGGGGATCGCCCTGTTTCCCTCCCGCACGCCCGGAAGGCCACGCCATGAGCTCATTGCGCCTCGATCTACTCTACGCCCTGCGCACCCTGCGCAAGACCCCCGCCACCACCGCCGTCGCTCTGGCGGTGCTAACCCTGGGGATCGGCGCCAACGCGGCAATTTTCAGCGTCCTCGACGCCGCTCTGCTGCGTCCACTGCCCTTCGCCCAGCCGCAAGACTTGGTGCAGGTGGAGAGAGATCGACCCAGCGGGCGCTCCCCCAACTACTCCGAGCCCCGCTTCGACATGGTTCGAGAAGAGGCCACCACGCTCTCCGGGGTGGCCGCCTATGACGATCTCGGCGCCGGCTTCAACCTGATCACCGACGGCAGTCCCCAGCGGCTGGTGGGCTCCATGGTGTCGCATAATTTCTTTTCGGTGCTGGGGGTCTCTCCCCTCTACGGTCGAGACTTCACCGCCGACGACGACCGCCCGGGAGCCGGCGGGGTCGTCATCCTCTCCCACCGCCTCTGGCGCAGCCACTTCGGCGCCGATCCCCAGGCCGTGGGACGCACTCTGGATCTCAACGGCGAGGGGCATCAGATCATCGGGGTGATGCCCGCGAGCTACAGCTTTCCGCGCATCGCCGAGCTGTGGCTCCCTTTCCGCATCGCCTATGCCGAGGGATCCGACGCCAATTACCTCAAGGTGGTCGGCCGCACGGCCGAGGGATACGACTTTGCCGCCGTAGAGGCGGAGCTCGACGCCCTCGGGCGTCGAGTCGAGGAGCGCTTCGATCCGGAGGACGACCAGGGGGAAACCCTCGCCGCCATCCCCCTCCAGCGGGCCCTCTACGGCCATCTTCAGCCGGTGCTCTTGGTGCTGCTGGCGGCCGTCGCCATGGTGCTGCTGATCGCCTGCGCCAACCTGGCGAATCTGCAGCTTGCCCGCAGCGCGGCGCGGCGCCAGGAGATGGCCATTCGCACCGCCCTGGGAGCCAGCAGCGCCCGGCTGACCCGCCAGCTGCTCACCGAGAACCTGCTCCTCGCCGCCACCGGCGGCGCCCTCGGCCTGCTCCTCGCCCAGGCCGCCCTTCGCCCACTCCTCGCCCTCGGGCCGGAAGAGGTGGCGAGCCTCACCGGCGTCAGCCTCGATGGGCGAATGGTGCTCTTCACCCTCGGCCTCTCCTTGGCCACTGGCCTGCTCTTCGGCCTCGCTCCGGCCCTCGCCGCCCGCCGCACTGACGTCTCCGCGGGGCTGAAAGAAGGGGGAGCCGCCATCGGCGGTCGCTCCGGACGCCGACTCGGCCTCGGCCTGGTCACCGCGGAAGTTGCCCTAGCGCTGGTGCTGCTCCTCGGCGCCGGCCTGCTGGTGAAGAGCTTCTACCAGCTGGCCGCCGTCGACACGGGCCTCGAAACCTCGGGGGTGCTGACCCTTCGAGTCTCTCTGCCGGAAGCCCGCTACGGCACCGCAGAGGCCCTGGAGCGATTCCAGAGCCAGGTCCTCGACAACATCGAGGCGGTCCCCGGAGTCGCTCGAGCGGCCTTCGCCAACAGCCTGCCGACGACCATCGGGCCAGATCTCTCCTTCGCCGTGGTCGGCCACCCGGATCCGGACTCGGACCTGGCCAGCGGCGGCGCACAATTCCGCACCGTGAGCCCCGGCTATTTCGAGGCCCTGGGGATCCCGAGGCTCCAGGGGCGAGAGTTCCTGGATTCCGATACCAGCAGCTCGGAACCGGTGGTGATCATCAACCGGCGACTCGCCGAGACCCACTGGCCGGAGGGCGACGCCCTCGGCCAGAGCCTGCAGATTTCCGGCTCCGGCGGCGGCCCAGCGCGAATCGTCGGCGTGGTGGAGAACGTTCGCGAGCTGGGCGCCACCCAAGGCGTCCCGCGCATCACCTACATCCCCACCGGTCAGCTGGAAGACGGCCTCGCCGGCATGCTCACCCGACTGCTGCCCTTCCACCTGGTGGCCCGGGCAGAAAGCGGCCTCGGCAGCCCCTTCGATGTCGGGGCCCTCACTCGCCCCATCTCCGCGGCGGTGTGGGCCGTCGACCCTCAGCAGCCGATCACCAACGCGCTGACCCTGGACGAGCTTCTGGCCGCCCACCTGCGGGACGATGCCTTCAACACGCTGCTGCTGGGCATCCTCGCGGCGGTCGCCCTGCTGCTGGCGGCGGTGGGGATCTACGGCGTCCTGGCCCACCTCGTCGGACAGCGGCGCCGAGAGATCGGCATCCGCCTAGCCCTGGGAGCTAGCCGGCGCAGCATCGCTCGATCGGTGGTCACCCAGGGCTTGGGGGCGATCCTCGCCGGAGTCGCCCTCGGTCTCGCCACCGCAGCATTCAGCGGCCGCTGGATCGCCAGCCTGATTCACGGCGCCGATCCGGTGGACCCGGCGGTCTTCGCCCTGATCGCGGGGCTGCTGATTCTTCTCTCCCTGGTCGCCACCTACCTGCCCGCCCGACGCGCCGCTCGAGTCGACCCCCTGCGCTGCCTGCGGGAGGAATGAGCCGCCCTGCCAACGCGGCCTCCTCGGCTCCACATGCTCGTCCAGAATCCCCCCATCTAGGCCCCTAGAAGAATCCCCTAGGGCTCCTCGGAGAGCCCTAGGGGACGGTGATATGCTGCCCAGCGGCCTGCGCCAGCCCCTCGCTGGGGCCCTGCCTCTCCCCCTACGATCGCTTGACGAATAGCTCCTCTCGGCCTCTTCCGGCGGTGTGAAATCTCCGGATGCCGTAACTCGGTGTATTGGCGCCGAACTATGGCGACGACCTGTCGAGGTTCCTGACCAACGGAGCTCGTTCCTTCACCACCGCTTACCGGGAGCCATCAAGAAGTGCGCACCATCGGGATTCGCCGAGAAGATAAAAACGAATGGGAGAGCCGCTGCCCTCTCACCCCTGATCACGTAGAGCAGCTGGTTCAAAAGCATGGCTTGTCCATCGTCGTGGAGCCCAGCGATCGGCGGATCTTCCCCGACGAACAATTTCAGGCGGCGGGAGCGAGGCTGGACTCCGACCTCAGCGGCTGCGGCGTCATCCTCGGCGTCAAGGAAATCCCGCCAGAGCAGATTCAGCCGGACACCGTGTACGTTTGCTTCGCTCACGTCATTAAGGGTCAGCCGGAGAATATGGAAGCTCTGGAGACCTATCTGGAACAGGGCGCAACTCTCATCGACTACGAGCCGATCCGCGATAACGAAGGAAGTCGCCTGGTGCTCTTCGGCCGCCACGCCGGCTATGCCGGGATGATCGACGGCTTTTGGGCCTTGGGCCAGCGATACAAGGGCCAGGGTCTCGAGACACCTTTCCAGGAGGTGCGGCGAGCCTTCGACTACGACGGCGTTCGCGGGGCGAAAAAAGCCCTGGGGACCAGCGTCGCATCCGCCATCAGCGCGGGAGCCCTGGCTTCTCTGCCGCCGCAGATCTTTGGCTTCACCGGCAGCGGCAACGTGACCCAAGGGGCGCTGGAGGTCTTCGAAACCCTGCCCTACATCGAGCTCTCGCCGCAGCAGCTGCTCTCCGTCGACCCTTCCCAGCTGCGCCGAGATGCGGTCTACAAGGTCTCCTTCCAGCGCCATCACCGCGACCACTTCGCCCCCTATCTGGACCAGCTGACGGTGCTGGTGAACGGCGCCTATTGGGAAGAGGGGCAGCCGAAGATCGCACCCCGGTCCGAGCTCCAGCGACTGTATTCGGCGTACACTCCGCCGCGCCTGGAGCTGATCGCCGACATCTCCTGCGACGTCGATGGCTCGGTGGAGGCCACCACCCACCAGACCACCCCAGGAGAGCCGGTTTACGTCTACAATCCTGCGACCGGAGCCACAACCCCGGGGGTGAAGGGGCGAGGTCCGGTAGTTCTGGCGGTCGGCAACCTCCCCACGGAGCTGCCGAGAGACGCCTCCGAAACCTTCAGCGAAGCCCTCGCCCCCTTCGCGCTCCAGCTGGCCCAGGCCAGCTTCCGAGTTCCCTTCGAAGAGCTGAAGATCTCACCGGAGCTCTCTCGAGCGGTGATCACCCATCTCGGCTCTCTCACTCCTGCCTTCTCCTACCTTTCCGAGACCCTCGAAGCCCTGCGCTGAGTCGCCCGCCTGAGGCTTCCTCGGTAGGTAGCCTCGGTAGTCCCCCTTCCCTCCGGAGATGCCATGAGCTCCCCTGACTCTTCTTCGACTCCCCGCCACAGCGTCCTGGTCCTTGGAGCCGGACAGGTGGTCCGTCCGCTCCTCGACGAGCTCTTCCAGCGCGGGGATACCGCCGTGGAAGTCGCCGCGCTGAATATCGACCGCGCCCGCGAGCTGGTAGCGGACTCCCCCCTCGGCAGCGCCACCGCCCTGGACGCCAGCGACGAGCAGGCTCTCCACGGCGCCATCGCCGGTCGCAGCGCCGTGGTCAGCCTGCTGCCGGCGGATCAACATGTACGGGTGGCCCGCGGCTGCCTGATTCATCGGGTGCCCCTGATCACCTCGTCCTACGTCAGCGACGCGATGCGCCAGCTCGATGAGGAGGCCCGGGAAGCCGGAGTGCTGTTGCTCAACGAGACCGGCCTGGATCCCGGCATCGACCACATGATGGCGGTGGACGTGATCCGTCGGGTGCGGCGCGAAGGGGGCGACATCGAATCCTTCGAATCCTATTGCGGTGGGCTGCCGGCGCCGGAGCACAACAACAACCCCTGGGGCTACAAGCTGAGCTGGACCCCCCGCGGCGTTCTGCTCTCCGCTCGATCCAACGTTCAATACCTTCAGGATGGGCAAGAGATCGCCCACTCCCACCCCTATGCCGAAGAAAACCCGCGCCTGGTGCAGGTTCCTTCCGTCGGCACTCTGGAGGCCTACCCCACCCGGGACTCCCTCAAATATCGAAGCCCCTATGCCCTATCCGCCGCACAGCAGGTCTTCCGCGGCACCTTTCGCTATCCCGGATGGAGCGAGACTCTCCGCGCTCTGCTCTCCCTCCAGCTTCTGGAGCTGACGCCGGAAACGCTCCCCCCCACCACCGACGGCCCCTGGAGCTACCGCCGCTGGATGGCTCACCGCCTGCAATCCACCGTAGAGCTGGTGGAAGCGGAAGCCTCCAAGCTCCTAGGGCTACCGGTGGACCACGCCGTCTTCCAGCGCCTTCGCTGGCTGGGGATCTTCGACGACGACCAGCGTCTCGATCCCTCGCCCACCACTCCCCTGGACCGAATCGCCACCCTCTTCCAGCGGCGTCTGCAATACGCCCAGGGGGAGAAGGACATGGTGGCCTTGGAACACCACTTCATCGCCTCCTACCCCGGCGGCGAGCGCCGCAAGATCGTCAAGCGGCTGCTGACCTTCGGCACCGCCGGAGATTATTCCGCCATGGCTCGCACCGTCGGCATTCCGGCAGCTCTGGCCACCGGTCAAATCCTCGATGGGAAGGTCGATCTCGTCGGCGTCCAAATCCCCATCGACGAGGCCCTCTCCCAGAAGATTCTCGAGGATCTCTCGGAGCGGGGATTCGAGATCACCGAAACGGAAGAATCCCTCCCGTAAACGCGAGCTTGCAGAAGAGTTAGGTCGCGGAAGCTGGCCACCCAAGATCGGACACACCAGACCGGCAGCAGATGGTCGATGGCGGAGGCAATGCCAGCGGCACTACCCGCAAAAGGCGTTGATTCTCCTGCGCCCAACTCTTCTAGCTAGCAGCAAAAGAGCGCTCAGCAAATGAGCGCTCTTTATCTTCTTTGGCTTCTTGTTCGACTTCCTACCGCCCGATACCCACCAGGGCGTTCCCCCATAGGTAGATCAAGCGCTAGAGCAAGCCAAGGGCGCCCCATCCACAAGGGCCACAGAACCGAGATCAGATTGTTTCGCTGGGTCGCCGTCAAAGACGGCCAGAGCCCTCGATCAATTCGAGACGCTCACCGCCTTAACTCCCCCCGGCAAGCTTGCGGAAGGAGAGACGTAGGCGATTCCCCCAGGGGTTGAGGCGACAAAGGAGATCGCCTCAGAATCGCTGTCCACTTCCCGGGGAGGAGTTCCTCGGCCGGTGAAGATCAGCCGCTGCCAATATTTCTTGATGGCGTTAGCGGAGCGACCATGAACATCTTCGGAGAAGGCGTTTCGCACTTCCGGCGGGGCGGTCAAATCGAGAGGATTGACCCGCTGATCGAAGCCAGCGGACTTCCAGCTGGAGGTCTTCTTGAGGAAGTAATCAGAAACCTCGTCCTTGCTCAGAGAGCTCACCGGATTGTCGCTATTGACGATCAGCTTGTACCCCGACTGACTGAAGGCCGCGGTCGAGCCGTAGACCAGGCCGAGCAGCAAAGTAAGAGCGATCAGACATCGGGCCATAAAGGACGCCCGAGCTGAGCTCATCAAGGGATTGAAACGCATCTTCCGCTCCTTGGTCGCACCATCGCCAGAAGGATTTAGAGTCGGGGGTAAATCCTGCTGGTCACGGGCCATAGACTCTGCAGCAGTACTAATTGGGTTTTGTTGCTCTGATTTCGGTAGCCGATGAGAAGTACAGGGGATTAAAGGGTAAAGATCGACCGAAACTGGGCCTATTGTGGAGGCCTCCGGCGAGCCATGGGGAACTGTTGAGCCGGACGCGCGTTATTCTCATAGTACACGAGATAGGCCATCGTGAGTAGCCCCGCTAAGTGGCCATAACCGAACTCCATCAGGCTTATATTCCCATCGACATATCCAGCATCCTCGCGAACCACCCAGTGCCCCGGAAAGGACTCCCGACGCCGTGCTGAACGACCTCCGCCTCGCCTTTCGCAAATTGCGCCGCACCCCGGTCTTCACCCTCACCTGCCTCGTGACCTTAGCTCTCGGCATCGGTGCCACCACCGCCCTGTTCTCCGTCATCCGAGGCGTGCTCTTGGCACCGCTCCCCTTTCCGGAATCCGACAACATCATGGTGGTGTGGGAGGCCAATCCGGAGCGAGGTTTCCCCCGCTTCTCCTTCTCGGGCCCCAACTATCTGGATCTCGCGGAGCAGAGTCGATCCTTCACCGCCCTCGCCGCGCAGGATCAAGGCGAGGTGATCTACACCGGCGGCGAAGAAGCGCAGCGTCTTCAGGCTTCTGAGGTGACCCACCAATACCTCCAGGTGATGGGTCTCTCACCGCTCCTCGGCCGCGACCTGGTAGCAGCGGATGATCAGGCTGGCGCACCGCGGGTGGCCATCGTCTCGGAATCCTTGTGGAAGGGGCAATTCGGCGCCGATCCAGACCTCGTTGGCCGCAGCCTCACTCTCAATGGGGAGCCCCATACGGTGGTGGGAATCTTCCCCAACTCGGTGCTGCAGGAAGAGGTCTTCATCAATCCCACCCGGGATCTCACCGAGAGTCGCGGCGCCCATTACTTCTCGGTCCGCGGCCGCCTCGCCCCGGGCGCCACGGTAGAGCAGGCCCAGGCGGAAGTGGCCGGCATTCTCGAAGGTTTAGCGGTAGCTTATCCCGAAACCAATGACGGCTGGACCGGCGGCTTGGCCCCCCTCAAGGAGATGGTCGTAGGCAACGTCCGAGGCTCGCTGTGGCTGCTCTTCGGAGCGGTGTTCCTGGTGCTCCTCATCGCCTGCGGCAACGTCGCCAACCTTCTGCTCACCCGCCTCGCCCACCGCGAGCGGGAGGTCGCCGTACGCTCCGCTCTCGGCGCCGGCCGGCGGCGGATTCTTCGCCTGCTGCTGGCAGAATCGGTCGTCCTCTCGCTCCTCGGCGGTCTCCTGGGGGCCGCCCTGGCGTGGGTCGCGGTCCGCGTTCTGAGCTCGGCGGCAAGCGAGGCGATCCCCCGAGTCGAGCAGATCACCCTCTCCCCGCAGGTGCTGCTCTTCGCCGTGTTGCTCTCCCTTCTCACCAGCCTGATCTTCGGATTGCTGCCGGCGTGGCGCGCCTCTCGGCCGAACCTCGCCACCACGATCAAAGAAGGCGGCCGAGGAGAAACCTCCGGCAAGGGCTGGCTGCGAGGCGGGCTGGTGCTCGCGGAAGTCGCGCTGGCGGTGCTGCTGCTGGCTGGCGCAGGGCTGCTCTTTCGCTCCTTGACCACCCTGATGGCGGTAAATCCTGGCTTCGACCCTGCGCAGGTGGCGAGCTATCAGATCACTCTTCCGGAGGCGAGCTATCAAGACGCAGCGGCCCGCTCGCGACTCTTCGAGCAGCTGGTGGACGCCACCGCAGCCCTTCCCGGCGCCGACAGCGCCGCCTTCGTCAGCCCTCTGCCCTTCACCGGCCTGCGCTTCATGCTTCTGTTCGCCATCGAAGGGCGCCCGCTCCCGGAAACGCAGCAGCAGATGCCGGTGGCTCATATCCAATCCGCGACCCCCGGCTACTTCGAGACCCTGCGCATCGCGCTGCGCTCCGGCCGCACCTTCCAACCTTCCGACACCCTCGACGCCCCCCAGGTCGCGGTGCTCAACCAAACCGCAGCGCGCCAATACTTCCCCGACGAGGACCCCCTGGGTCAGCGCATCAGCTTTGACGGACCAGCCCCGGATGCCGAGTGGCTGGAGATCGTCGGAGTGGTGGACGACACCTTGAGCGGTGATCTATCGGAAGAGGTGGCGGCGCTGGTGTACTGGAACGCGCTGCAGCGACCGGTTCCCTTCGGCGGTCTGGTGGTACGCAGCGAGGGCATCGAGGCCAACACCTTTTTCGGGCCCAGCCGTGAGCTGCTCGCCAACCTCGACCCCAACCTGCCGATGTATGACCTGGCGACCATGGAGCGACGGCTGGCGGACAACGCCGCCCAGCCTCGCTTCAACGCCTCGCTGCTGGGGCTCTTCGCCGCGCTAGCGCTGATCCTCGCCGCCGTCGGGGTCTACGGCGTGTTGTCGTACACCGTCAGCCAGCGGGTTCAGGAAATCGGCGTCCGCATGGCGCTGGGAGCGGGACGAGGGCAGATCCTGAAGCAGGTGATCAAGCAAGGCATGGTGCCGGTGGGGCTGGGTATCGCCTTCGGTACGCTCCTCGCGCTGCTCTCCGGCAAGGCGGTGGAGAGTCTGCTCTTCAACGTCTCCGCTCAGGATCCCCTGAGCCTGATCCTCGCCCCGGCGGCCCTCGCCCTCGTCGCCCTTCTCGCCTGCTGGCTGCCGGCCCTGCGGGCCGCGGCCATCGCCCCGACGGAAGCCTTGCGCCACGAGTGAGGAGACTTTAGGACTGCACTGCCTCTAGAGCCGGTCGCGCTTCGAGCTTCGCCGCGGCGCCGGAGCCGAGGCTGACCCGGCGCCCCCCCTCGAGCTCCAGCTCCACCGTCTCCGCGGCGGGATCGATGCCGACGAGGCGAACCAGCGCCCCGGGCACCAGCCCGCTGCGATCTACCAGACGCAGAAAGTCGCCGCTTTGATCCCGCACTCGGGCGATGTAGACGGTGCTGCCTTCCTCGAAGCTCAGCAGATCGGCATAGCGCCCCTCGTCCACCACCCCCTCGGCGCTGGGAATGGGATCCCCGTGGGGATCCACCGAAGGGTGCCCCAGCATCTCGTCCATGCGCGCGACCAGCCGATCGGAGACCACGTGCTCCAGCTGCTCCGCCTCTTCGTGGACCTCGCCCCAATCAAAGCCCATCACCTCGACGAGAAAGACTTCGATCAGCCGATGACGCCGCAGCACGTGAAGCGCCAGCTGGCGGCCGGCGGCGCTCAGTCTCACACCGGCGTAGGGCTCATACTCCACGAGGTCACTCTGGGCGAGGGTCTTGACCATTGCGGTCACCGTTCCGGAGGCTACCCCGAGAGCCTCCGCCACGGTCCCCATACTGACCAAGCCCGAGGCGCGCTGCTCCTCGAGATAGATGCACTTCAAATAGTCTTCAACAGTGCTGGTGGGCATCAGCTGTAGCTCCACGAGGCGGGTCAGGTCGGGCGGGAAGAAGCTCCTCGGGGGCTAGGTTACCGCAGCATCTCCTCATGTCGAGGAGGAGCGGTCGTACCAAGAATGAAGCAAACACCATCGTGGTCGACGCCAGGTCTTCAATCCCTGAGGGCGAGCCCTAAAGCACGCTGATGGAGCTTATCGCGGCCCGCTTACGGAATGGCCTTCCGAGGTCTCCACAGCGAGGCCGCCACAACGCTTTCCGCTCGGTAGATTCCGGGCCAAAAGCTTATTTGAGTATCTAAATGTGACCGCGCCACTAGACATTCTTGAAGTCACCCGCTACCCTTCTGCGCAACTTACCTTGTTGATCGCCCCATTCGAGGGCGCCTGCCACTTACGTAGGGACGGCCCGAACTCCGCGTCGTCCTCTCCCAAACGAACCGCGTCGATTCACCCCGTTTGGGCTGGCTCGCTAAGGTAGAAATCTCCCCCTCTGCGTGGAGGGGAAGGCTTCAACCCTTCTCGAGTCGGTTGACCGCCCCATTAATGGGCGCACGCCGCTTACGACGGGACGTACCTCATCCTGGGTCGTCCTCTCCCAAACGAACCGCTTCAATTCACTTCGCTCGGATCGACTCGCTAAGGTCGAAATCTGCCCCCTCAGCGTGGAGGGGAAGACTTCAACTCTTCTCGAGTCTGTGGATCGCCCCAACAGCGGGCGCATGCCACTCACACAAGGGGCGAGCCCGTCCGGGGTCGTCCTCTTTCCCACCAGTACCGCGTCGTTCCGCTCCGTTCGGATCGACTCGCTAAGGTCGAAATCTGCCCCCTCAGCGTGGAGGGGAAGGTCTCTACACCTTCTCGAGCCGAAAGAGCCGCGCACGCGGTCGGTCATCATTCGCCATCACCAGTCGTGATGGTGAATGACTTTCCTTCCCTTTCATCTTAGGAGGTATTCCCATCATGATGAGCTTCTCTCAGTCTCGCGGCCTCTCTCTGGGGCTTGCGCTGGGACTCGCGCTACTGCTGAGCTTCGGCTCCGCTGCCCTCGCAGCGGGCCCCGTAGACCATGGGCATAATCACAGCCATGACCACAGCCTGGTCAAGCAGCGTAACTACGACGCCCGTATCGAATCGAACCGTAAGGCCCCGGCTCTCAACTTCGAGAGCGCTCAAGAGGCCGCCATCGAGACCCTGCGCGCCAAGATCCCTGGCCTGCGGGCGTCCGTAGACTCCGCCACCGGCGTCACTCGCACCCTGTCCAGCGATGTCGGCTACCTGACCGACGGAGTCGGCGCTGGTGAAGCCCTCGATGCCGGCCTTGGCTTCGTGCAGGCCAACCTCGGCGCCTTCGGTCTCACCGCCGCGGATCTCGCGGATTATGAGATCACCGACAGCGTATACACCGAGCGCACCGGCGCGACCCACATCTACCTGCGTCAGACCCACGCTGGGCTGCCGGTCTACAACGGCCAGCTGCACCTCAACGTGAACCGCAACGGTCGCGTGATCAGCGTCAACAACGCCTTCCTGCCGGAGCTCGCCTCCGCGGTGAACATCACCACCCCCGTGCTCAACGCCACCGAGGCCGTCGCCGCCGCGATGGATCATCTGGGCCTGAAGCTGGAGCGCAACCCCACCGCGCTGAACCTGCCCTCCGGCATTCAGCAGACCACCCGCATCGACCCCGCGGGTATCTCCCAGCGGGACATCGAGGCCAACCTGATGGTCATTCCGGTGCGCCGCGCCAAGGCTCGCCTGGTGTGGAACTTCCAGATCTGGACCACCGACTCCATCCACGCCTTCGACTTCACCGTCGACGCCAAGAACGGCAAGGTCTGGACCCGCTTCGACTGGGCCGCTGACGATCAGTACCGGGTATACGAGGCTCCGGCCGAGAGCCCGAACCACGTCACCCCGCTGCCGCCGGCGGACGGCCGCGTGCTGGTCACCGACCCGGCCAACGCCACCGCCTCTCCCTTCGGCTGGCACGACACCAACGGCGCCGCTGGCGCCGAGTTCACCACCCATCGCGGCAACAACGCGTACGCCTACGACGACCGCGACAACAACAACCAGCCGCCCTCCAGCCAGCCGAATTGCGGCGCTTCGCTGGTGTGCGACTTCCCCCTCAACCTGAACCAGGCGCCGAGCCAGTACATCCCGGCGGCGGTCACCAACCTCTTCTACTGGAACAACATCATCCACGATGTGCAGTACCAGTACGGCTTCGACGAGGCCGGCGGTAACTTCCAGGAGAACAACTACGGCAACGGCGGCTCCGGCAGCGACTCCGTCAACGCCGAGGCCCAGGACGGCTCCGGCAGCAACAACGCGAACTTCGCGACGCCTCCCGATGGCTCCAACCCCCGCATGCAGATGTACACCTGGTCCGCTCCCAACCCGGATAAGGACGGTGACTTCGACAACGGCATCGTGATCCACGAGTACGGCCACGGCATCTCCATCCGCCAGGTTGGCGGCCCCTCCAACTCCGGCTGCCTGAGCAACACCCAGCAGCCCGGTGAGGGTTGGTCCGATTGGTTCGCCCTGGCCTACACCCATGAGGTCGGCGACGCCGGCACCGACCGCCGCGGCATCGGCACCTACGCGCTGGACGAGCCCACCACCGGTGACGGCATCCGCACCCAGCCCTACAGCACCAACAACTCCATCAACACCTGGACCTACAACACCATCTCTACCGGTGTTTCCATCCCCCACGGCGTCGGCGCCGTGTGGTCCCAGGCCATCTGGGAAGCCTACTGGGCCCTGGTGGACATCCACGGCTTCGATTCCAACCTCTACAACGCCGCGGGCGGCGCTGGTAACCAGCGCATGATGCTCTACGTCAACGAGGGTCTGAAGAACACCGCTTGCGGTCCGACCTTCCTCGACACCCGCGACGGCGTGATCCAGGCCGCCATCGACAACTACGGCGGCGTGGACGTCTGCCCGCTGTGGGAGGCCTTCGCTGCCTTCGGTCTCGGCACCAACGCCAGCACCGGCGGCTCCAACAGCACTTCCGCCACCAACGGCTTTGACATTCCGGCGCAGTGCTCCTGCTCGCCGGCGGCCATCGCCGACGCCGGTCCGGACGTGACGATCTGTCAGGGCGAGAGCACCACCATCGGTACTTCCGCCAACGCCAGCACCAGCTACAGCTGGTCCCCGGGTGGTCAGACCTCGGCGCAGATCAGCGTCTCGCCGTCCTCCACCAGCACCTTCACCGTGACCGCCACCACTTCCTGCGGTAGCGACTCGGATTCGGTGACGGTCTTCGTCGACGACGGCTCCAACCCGGGCCTCAACGAGGACTTCGAGGGCAGCACCTCCGGCTGGAGCGCTACCGGTCTTTGGCATCAGGTGACCAACTCCGCCTGCGCCAGCCCGGGCTACTCCTCCGCGACCAACGCCTTCTACTTCGGCCAGGATTCTTCCTGCAACTACGACACCGGCGCAGCCACCGCGGGCAACCTGATCTCGCCGCCGATCACCGGCATCGAGAGCAGCTCCACCCTGACCTTCGACTACTACCGAGTGGTCGAGAGCTTCAGCGGTAACTTCGACCGCACGGAGGTCGCCATCTCCAGCGATGACGGCGCCAGCTGGACCAACGTCTGGACCCGCAGCTCCGCCGACGCCTCCACGGCATCCTGGCAGAGCAGTGGAGCCATCTCGCTGTCCGCCTACGCTGGCTCCACCATCCGGGTGCGCTTCCGCTTCGACTCTGGCGACGGTGTTGGCAACAACTTCACCGGCTGGTTCGTCGACGACGTGGTGGTCACCGGTTCCTCGCCTTGCGGCGGCGGCAACACCGCTCCGACGGCGAACATCACCGCTCCGAGCAACGGCGCGACCTTCGAGTCCGGCACTTCCGTGTCCTTCGCGGGTAACGCCTCTGACGCCGAGGACGGCACTCTCACCGGCTCCCTGAGCTGGACGTCCTCTCTGGACGGATCCATCGGCTCCGGTGGCTCCTTCTCCACCTCGTCGCTGTCTGTCGGTAATCACACCATCACCGCCTCCGTCTCCGACTCCGGCGGTCTGAATGCTTCCGACAGCATCACCCTCACCATCGACGCCAACGACGCTCCGGTGGTGACCATCACCGCTCCGGCGGACGGTTCCAGCTTCGCCGAGGGCGCCAACGTGTCCTTCTCCGGCACCGCTGCGGACCAGGAGGATGGCTCCCTCACCGGCTCGCTGGCCTGGAGCTCCTCCCTCGACGGCGCCATCGGCTCCGGTGGTTCCTTCTCCACCGCGTCGCTGTCTGTCGGTAACCACACCATCACCGCCTCCGTCACTGACTCCGGCGGCCTGAGTGACTCCGACAGCATCGCTGTCACCATCACCGGCGGCGGCCCTGGCGGCGACTTCATCGACTTCAACACCACCCCGCTCATCTCCTACTCCACGCAGGACAACACGGGGAGCGGCTCGGTGGCGATCGAAGATAGTGGTGCTACCTACGCCCTCACCGGCAACCGCTGGCGTCGTACCGACGGCGGCACCTTCACCATCACCGCCAACACGGTGTTGGAGTTCGACTTCCTGTCCACTTCCGAGGGTGAAATCCACGGAATTGGCTTCGACGAGGACGACAACATCTCCAACGGTGGCCGCGTGTTCAACGTGTTCGGTACCCAGAACTGGGGCGCGGACATCGACTGGACCCCGCAGTACACCACCGCCGAGCTGGGAACCTGGAAGTCCTACACCATCCCGGTCGGTACCTTCTACACCGGCTCCGGCTTCAACCTCGTCCTGGTCAACGACAAGGACGCCGGGGCGGACAACAACACCAGCAAGTTCCGCAACGTGCGGGTCTACGAGGACACTCCGCCTCCGGGCTGCGTCACCGTCGACTTCACCTCTGGCGCTTCTGGCTGGACCAACGACACCGCCAACAGCACCTGCAGCACCGGCACCTTCGTGGTCGGTACCCCGACTCAGCAGGTCAACGGCGGCGTCACCACCCAGGTTGGCGGTGACCACACCACCGGCAGCGGCAACGCCTTCTTCACGGCGACCAACACCGCTGCGGGCACCAACGATGTCGATGGCGGCACCTGCATCGCCACCTCTGGAGTCACCTCGGTCACCGAGGCTTCGGACGTGTCGATCTGGTACTTCCACGGCCAGCGCGACGCTGGAGATGACGCGGGCGACTTCTTCGACCTCGAAATCTCCACCAACGGCGGCACCTCCTGGACCAGCCTCGCCTCCTTCGGCGACGTGCAG
>JBCCXL010000023.1:0-104825 GCA_039191605.1 Acidobacteriota bacterium
GCTGTGTTTTCGTCTGGGCCGGTACCGTCTTGTATAACGTTGTGGCGTCGGCTCTGCGTTTCCTCTTGGAGGCCGCCGTGCCGACGAAACTTTCAAGGTATTGGGTCTGAAGCGGTGATATCCGGTGGTGTGGAAGAGGAAGGCCAGGCGTTTCCCAGCCTTCCCTATCCCGATTCCTGTCGTGTCCTATCTGGGCTCGAGGGCCTCTTCGACCCTTGCGGGGCCATTTTGGATCGCCCTCAAGCCTAGACGAGGCTCAGTTGGGCTCGGCGACGGAGTAGGAGAAGCCCTCCACCGGATATCCGAGGACGTCCTCGAGGTCTCCGCGCAGAGACTCCACGGCGTCCCGCAGCTCCCAGTCGACATCCCACTCGTCGATGGCGGTGGCGTTGAAGTGGTCACCGCAGGAACCGTAGCCTTCGGACGGAGGCTCGACGTTGACGCCGCACTGGATCGCGCCGGCGGAGTCGAGGATCACGCCGAGGGTGCCGCTAGAAGAGCCCTGACCGCCGTCGTTCACCGCAATGCGGGTGGGGTAGGGGTGGTCGACGGGGAAGTCGTGCAGGGTCTTGGCGCAGGTGCAGTTGGGCGGAGCGTTGTTCGGGCAGGTGGAGGAGGAGACGTACTTGATCGACCAGCTTCCCGGACCGGTGGGGCAGGTCAGCACCCAGAGATAGATGCCGGTGCCGTAATGCACCGGTCCAGCGCTGAGCTGTTGCGGGACGACCATGCCGAGACAGAGGACAGCGGCGGCGGCGATGCTGAGAAGACGTGAGGACATGGGATTCTCCTAAGGAGTAACAATTGAGAGACGTCCATTCCCATCCGGTCTTTACAGCGGCATCCAGGCCGTGGAGCAATATCCAGGCTGTGGAGGGATATCCGAGCTGTGGAGAGCGATCCAGTTTCTGGAGAAGCTGGGTAAGACAGATGTGCGGGAAGTCTCAAGTGCGTGAGTGCTAAAAATTTATTAAAGAAAGTGCGATAGCAATAATCTTGTCCACCTTGTCGCTTTGTTGGCCTCGAGACTTTGGGTTGAACCTCTCGCATACGGAAAAAAGCCCCGGCGGAAATCTCCGCCGGGGGCGCGTTCAGCAGGCTTGGGGGGGCGCTGCTGAGACGTAGGGGTTTTGAAGGGACCTCGCCGGGCTGTGAGCCGATGGGTTGGGGAGGCCGCTGGCTGGTGGAGTGCCGGTCGTTGGGCTAGCAGATCGGCGCAATTCCGGGCGATGGGGCCGGCTAGGCCGCGAGAAGAGTCTGGATCCGCTCCTCGACTTCGCCTCGATCCTCCGCCTCGGCAGGGCTGAGCTGCAGATAAGCGCGGAGATCTTCGATCGCCTCTACCGTGCGGCCGAGGTCCTGGCGGGCCACGGAGCGGTTGAAGTAGAGCTCGGCATGTTCGGGGTTGAGGTCGATGGCCCGGTCGAGATCCTGGAGGGAGAGCTCCAGCTCTCCGAGCTGGTAGAGCACCACGGCGCGGCTGCCGAGGGTGTCCCACTGCTCCGGATCGAGAGCCAGAGCGTGGTCATAATCGCTGCGGGCGAGATCGAGCTGCTCGACCCCTTCGAAGGCCTGACCTCGGCCCACCGCAGCCAGCAGGTTGTTGGGATCGAGGTCGAGACCTCGAGAATAGGCCTGGATCGCCGCTTCGAATTGCCCTACCTGTCGATAGCACTGGCCGAGGTTCGTCCACACTTCCACGTAGGGCGGACTGAGCTCGATGGCCCGGTGATAGTCGGCGATGGCCTCTTCGTAGCGTCCCTGGCGGAGGTAGAGGGAGCCGCGCTCGTTGTGGTACTCCGAGTAGTTCGGGTCCATCTCCATGGCCTTGGAGTAATACCGAATCGCTTCATCCGTATTGCTCATCGCAGAATGAACCTGTCCGATGTTGTAGAGCAACACCGAGCGGTGGAGCTTGTGCTGCTCACCACTGAGGTGCTCCTCTAGCTGGTCAAATCCATCGCGACAGAGTTCAATAGCTTCCTGATATCTACCTTGGAAATGACGAACTAGTGCGAGTCCGTTGCGATTGAATACGTAGTAGAAGTGGTAGTCGTGATCACTTAACGTAGCTCTGGCTGCCTCTAAGTTAATGAGTCCATCCTCTAAATACTGCTCCCCCTTATCGAGATCCTTTACCTCGAGGAAGCGTACATAGAGCATCGACATGAGGTAGTAGAGCTGCGCCCTTTTCGACTGATCTAGATCCTGGTCGTCCAGGATTTTGCTTTCTTCGATCAATGCTGCGGCTTGTTCACCTTGTTGAAGGCCAACATTAGACATGAACATCTTGATCAGAAGCGCCCAACGCAGCTCCTGGTTCTGCTGCCCAAAGGTGTCAAAATTTCTCCAGGCGCGGTAACCATAGACAAGCGCGTCTTCGTAGAAGCCAAGGGAGTTGAAGACCTCTAGGCATCGACATTCAAGCCGGAAGACGGCCCTCTCATTGCCCGCTTCTTTGTAGAGTCTGAGAATTCGAGGACCAAATATTTCTACGGCATCTAGATCATCACCGACGAGTTTCTCCAGTTCACGGGCTTCGGTGTCGAGCTGAAGGCGATCGGTTTGTCGGGGAGGAATCATTTGATCCAGCGTTTTGGGCTGGGTGTTTAGGTGACGCAGAATGATTTGCCCGTCCTCGAACTGAGCGCTGACACTTTCCTCGGATCCTTTTTTTATCAGCAGAAGGAGGTGCACGTGGCTTCCCCTGCGGCGCACCAACTCCGAGAAGAAGCGTTGACCAATATGACTGGCATGATGATAATTCTGCGCGACTACAAGGAGAGGCTTCCCTTGAAATCGAAGCGTAGTATAGGTTTCGATTAAGTCGACTAGACCGTTAACTACGCGGTAAGCACGGTCTGCAGGATAATTTCGAACTTTCTCTTCGGGCGGAGCCAGATCCGTTAGAGTTTGATGTCGAACACCAAGCTTCTTCTTATGCTTCGGCACGACGTAGGCTAATTCCGTTGAATACTGAGCTAATTGGGGAGAGGGCTGCTCGATTAGGTATTCGACGATCGTTTCAAAGAGTTCCCTGAGGCCAGCCCACGGGCCACCGTGTTCAAAATCGGCATCGATGGTGACTGAGGCTGAACTATCGGTTGACCTTGTATATTCCCTTGTCAGGCCAGGTATGGACGGAGAGGAACTCCCTACGACTATGTGGACAGGGTGACTAGTAGGGCGAAGACCGTTAGTGTCGGGTACGTTGTCGATGCTGATTTTTTCAATCATCCGATGTGACTCCGTTTCGTGAGCAGGCTTCGGATCCAGGCAATCATCCCTGCGAGAAACAGAGTCGCAGAGAGCGCTGAGATGAGGGCGGCGTCCAGGAAGGTGATGATGTCTTCTTTGGGGCCCTGCCGCAGGTTGCTCGTGACGACGCCCAGATACTCGATGAACAGCGGTATGGATATGAAGATCAAGAATCCAAGAGCCATGATCCGGCTGAGTAGCCAGAAGCCAGCATAGAACTTAATGACTTGTAGTTCTCTTTTCGGGATGTGTGATTGATCTGAGGTTCTCCACCAATTCATTTTGCGGAGAGGTGGAAACAGTTGAGCCGCCAAGTTCTTCAAGTAGTTTGTTGTGTCATTCATCAGGTCTTTGCAGTCGAGCGCAGTAGTGAAGACGTAGTAAAGGTCAGTTCTTAGGAAAAACAAGAGTTGCCACAGAATCTGTAGTACATAGACGATAAAGAGTGCACGGAGCATCTCTGATGCCAGAGTTGGCAGGGTTAGCCATTCTGAATGTTCAGCGTAGAAGATGAAGAGGAGCAACGAGGCCGAGACTAGGTCAATGATCGGCCCTGCTAGCATAGGGAGGAACCGTTTATGTCTTGGTACCGCCCATAGACCTGTTAAGTCAGTTTCCGCTACGATGACCCACATACGGTTCCCAATGCCGAGCCGAGAGTTCACTCCGACTGCCTTTGCAGCGATTAAGTGCCCCATTTCGTGAATGAAGACCGTAAAGAGGCTAGAAACTATGATGGCGACAAGCTTGATTGTGATGTATTGATCGAAAATTAGAGCTCGGTACCCTGGAACGATTGACGGTTCACGGAAAGCAAGAGCTAGTGCGGTTAGGGTCAAGAGGGCGTAGAACGTTAGGGCAGGAATACCAAATAGGATAGAGGCAGTCGACTGGGGAATACTCTCAAAGTGATAATTGGCGTTTGGCTCAATTTGATGCTCACTGGTTTTTTCGGAGCCGGCGGGTACGAGGAAGCCTTGCTGCGCAAGAGAGTCGAGAAAGTCTTCTAGGTCCGGGTTCTCGCCGTGGCGCTGCTGATATAAGTGGCGCGTTTGCCCGATCGTTTTACCGGTCGATAAGTCGTCTAGGATCTCTACAGCCTCTAGTGGCAGTGCTAGATAGGTTCCCGTGTCTTGTCGTCCAATAATTACCTCGCCATGACTTTCCTGGCGGCTAAACGGAAAGACCTGAACTGCCTTATCGTCGGAGAACTGTTGTTGGTTCTGCATTATGAAGGTCGAAGCATCATGGGTTGATAGGGGCTGCCCACGGGCGAAGTTATTGATCGATGCTGATCATCTTCGCCCGCGGGCTGGCCTGCGGACTAGGCTTATTCAAACCCTCCGCTGCAAGGCGGGATGAACGGGCAACCGCAGAAGTAAGCGGCCGCTGTGGTCTTGACGGTCTCGACCTTTCGAATGGTCAATTTCTTCATGGTATTCACCTCCTCTCGTAAAGTATTTCGGCCTCCAAAGGACCGATTTTTTGATCTGTTAGTGAGGCGGGTTATCCGTTGCGCAGGATTCGCCACGGGTCGATTCGTAGTGCTCGCTTTATTGGACCGGCGTATCCCGCGATGCCTAGACTGAGCAGTAGCAGCGGTAGGCAGATATACACCGCCGGAGGGATCTTTCCTGCGTCGTACAGTAGGCCTCTCAGGCTGTGGCCTGCCAGGACAAGGCCGATGGTTCCTATGGCAAGGCCCAACAGGATGACTCCGAGCCCGCGTGCTGTCGTCGTCCTGAGGACTCGGTACTTAGGAGCTCCAAGAGCCATCCGGATGCCAATTTCCCGAGTTCTCCAGCGGACCTCTGCTGCTGCGAGACTGTGTACCCCGAGGCCTGCCAGAAAGAGGGTCATCAGGGCTAAAGCGGTGAGGAGGCCCGTGCTCAATCGCTCTGCCCAAAGAGCTTGGGCAAAGCGAGTTTCGATGCTTACGACTTCATCCAGGGGGAGAGTCGGATCATGAGTTTCTATGATCTTTCGCAGGCTGGCAGCGTTGAAGTTGGGGTCCCCGATATGAACATGCAAGGTGAACCGTGGCGTCGGTTGGCTGCTTTGGGGAAGATAGAGAAAAGGAGGAGGGGGCTGATCTAGGGCCATGATGGCGCTGCTTGCGGCGACTCCAAGGACTGTCCGCGCATTGGAATCGCTATCGATCATCAAGCTTTGTCCGAGTGCTGGCTCTTCGCCGAAGAGGCTCTGAGCGAGAACGCTGGAGATTATGACCCCTTGCTGATCGAAGGCCTCGCTGCCAGAGAAGTCAGTTCCGGATTCGAGGCGAATTCCTACCGCTTGAAAGAAACCTTGACTGATTGAGCTCGAGCCCGCCAAGACTGCTTCCTCGCTAGAGGATCCAGATACGCGGACCTCCCGCCAAACCCGGAAGCCGCCGAGCACGGAGTTTTCGGCGATAGCGACTTGCCGTACTCCTGGAAGCTGCTCGATTTGTTGGCGTAAGCTGTGTTGACGATCGGCGAGCTGCCCCCCCTGGAGTTGATGCTCCTGAAAGTCGAAAGTCGCCAACAGGAGTCCTTCAGAGTGAAAACCAGGATCGATCTGCTGCTGCTGTAATAAGTCACTGAGGAAGACAGCGGCTAAGCCTAGGATCACGGTGGAGAGAGCGACTTGGACCAGGATGGGCCCTCTCGCCATGAGACTGCGGTGAACTCCGAACGAAGGGCGATAGGTTGGTTCCTGCTTCAAAAGGTCTGCAGGCTGTTGTTTGAGAACTCGCCGGTAGGGGCCGAGACTGGCCAAGATCCCAACGATGCAGGTGAGGCATATTCCGAACAGGAGAACCGGGATCGATAGGCCTTCGCTAAGGATCCTCTCGTCCATATAGGAGGGGCGAAGATTCCACAGTAGTTCTCTCAAAGTGAGAGCCAAGAGAAGCCCTAGTCCCCCCCCAACGAGGGCGAGAGCAAAGCTATTGAGGGCTACTTGTCGGGCTAAGTGACGCGGTGGAGCACCGAGAGCGAGGCGAAGAGCGTTCTGCGTAACGTTTTCTTGCGCCTTGACGGCAAGAAGGGTTGCAACATTGAGTCCCGCAATCAGTAAGAGGGCGAGAGTAATAGCGAGTAGTGAAAGACCAGCGCGGCGTACCTTCTGTTGAAAGACTGAGGTGGAGGGTGAGTCCAGGATTCTTGCGCTGAGAAGCCAATCCTGGGCAAGTAGGCCTTGCGGAGTGATCAGCCGTCGTTGGAGAGCTTCCAGCTCCGCCTGTAGAGCTCGGGGAGTCGAACTCGACTCGAGGCGGCCAAAGACGTTGAGGAAGCGAGCATTGGGTTGCTCCACGAGCTGTGGCGCAACGAATACTTTGCGGTACTGGGATAAGGGAACCCAGAAGTCTGAAGGGTTCAGTAGGTTGCTGCCGCTGAAGCCTTTAGGCGCAACTCCACAGATCAGAAAGTCGTGACCGTTCAGCTGAATCGTGCTGCCGAGAATCTCGGGGCGCCCGTCGAAGAATTGGCGCCAAACGGAATGAGAGAGGACGATGACAGGCGCGTCTGCACCGATGTGGTCTTCGTTGGCTGAGAAGGGGCGTCCTTGCTCTATGGTGGTTCCTGCGACGGAGAAGTAGTCGGCTGTGACCATTTCACCTGCTAGGCGTCGATTCCCGTCAGCGAATTCCAGTCGCCCAGAAACGAATTGGCTAGCGGCGAGGGATGAGAGGGTCGCAGATTCAGCTGCGAGAAGTTGGAAGTCTTCAAGGGAGAGCGGTTGAGTAGAAGGACCCTGAACGACGATCCCAGGTGTTGTTCGGTGACTCAGAACCGCTATCTCTTCAGGGTTCTGAAACGATGTCAGGGGTTGAAAGACAAGGAGTTCGAGATACGAGAAGACGGTTGTAGCAAAGCCAATTCCAAGCGCCAATGTGAAAACGATGGTCAGCGAGTTGAAGTGCTTCCCGAGACGTTGACGTGGAGAGTGAAGTGGAAATGAACTAGACACAGTTCCTCTAAGGCTTTCGAGCAAGCTGATTCAGGAGGCGGGATGAAGTCTCTTGAAGACGCGTGAATATTATTTTGCAATAAATGCGATGTCAATGATTATCTAACTTTTTATATTTATAAAATATTGGAAATCAAGAGTGAATCCCAAGCCCTTAGGCTTGAGAGCCAATCAGTCTGCGCCCTGATGCTCGGGCCGCAGCAGATCGAAGACGGTCTTGACCGGGGCGAAGGTCTCGGCGGGAACTTCGACGAAGAGGGTGTTCCAGCGGGCCATGGCGCCATTCCACAGGCCGGGGTGCTCGAGGGCCTTGAGGGGGCGGCCGCGGAAGTTCTTGTTGGCGACGAAGGCGGTAGCGGGGTCGACGTAGCGGCTGAGCTGAAAGGGGTGGCCGCGGAAGTCGCGGACGCCGCAGACCAGATCCACTGGATTGAAGTGGGTGGAGCCGGCGAGGATCTTGCGCTGGGTGGAGTCGGAGGAGTCGATTTGGGAGGCCTCGACGATCTGCAGCGATCGTTCCCCCTTGGCGTCTCGAACCCAGAAGGGGCCGCCGCCGGGCTCGCCTCGGTTCACCACCACGCCGCAGATGCGCAGCGGTCGGTGGAGTCGGGAGAAGATCCAGCCGGAGCGGTCCATGCCGCGGGGAATGTCTTCCGGGCGGATGGCGAGGTGCTCAATGAGGAATTGGGCGGCGGCATCCACCGCGGAATCGGAGTTCTGGTACGGGTCGTCGAGGCTCCGCAGCAGGCTGAAGATTCGCTCCTGAAGCTCCACCAGGTAGCCGCCGAGGATCCGCTTCCAGCGCAGGGTGGCTTCCTTGCGGTGATCCGGCACGACGTTGTCGATGTTCTTGATGAACACCACGTCGCCGAGCAGGCGTTCGAGGTTGCCGATCAGCGAGCCGTGGCCGCCGGGGCGCAGCAGCAGGTTCTCGTCGCGATCGCGGAAGGGCTCACCGTGCTCGCCGAGGGCGACGGTATCGGTGGCGGGATCCTGCACCGAATAGGAGATCTCGAAGCGGGCCTGGGACTGAAGCCGCTGGGCGACCTCTTCGCCCTGGCGCTGGAAGCGCTCCCGGTGCTCCGGGGAGACGGTGAAGTGCAGTCGGCAGAGGCCCTCCGAGTCGCGGGCGTAGGCCAACGCTTCGTGAAAGTGCTCCTCGAAGGCGGTGCGGGCATCGCCCTGCGCTGCCTCGTGGAAGGGAATCAAGCCTTTGGGGCGTCGCAGATAGTCGAGGCCACCGCTCTGCTGTGCTTCACCAGCGTTTTCCACGACGGCCTGCTCTGCTGCATCACCCGCCTCGAGGGAGAGCAGGGCCCGCAGCACCCGGCCGTAGTCCCCCGCTTCCAGCGTCGCTGCGAGGGGGGCGCCGGTGGCGGCGAGGGCGGAGTCGAGGTCTCGGCGGAAGGCGAAGCGATCGATTTGCTGGCAGAGCTCCAGCAGATCCGAGGCCTCCGGCTCCCCCTCGGCGGCGCGGGCGGCGATGGTCTCGCGATGAGCGTCGGCGGGGCGATTTAAGTAGGGAGAGAGGCGGGCGAACATCCGAGTCGCGGCGCCGGAGGCGGGAACCATCTTGGTCACCCTGCCGGCGGTGCTGGCGGCTTCGAAGCCGGTGATCAATCGCTCCTCGTCGCCGCTGGGGATCTGCAGCACGCCGTCTCCGGGAACCGCGGGCCGGTCGAGCTGAGCCGGCGGGGGAGGATTGTGCAGCAGCTCGAGCTGCCGCTGAGCTTCTTCGAGAGCGATTCCGTGGCGTCGGAAGAGCTCCCGATCGCTCTCGGTCCAGGGGGCGTCGGGCCGCTTTGGAGTCTCAGCCATCGATCGCGGGTCAGCCCTCGAGGCGCGGCAGCTGGTCGAGGACTTCGGCGGTGGTGGGGGCCTCGGCGTCCTTCGGTGAGAGCACCGGGTCCTCGATGGGCCAGTCGATACCGAGGTCGGGATCGTTCCAGCGTAGGCCGATCTCGTCTTCTCGGTTGTAGAAGTCCGTGCATTTGTACTCCACCTGGGCGATGTCGGAGAGCACGCAGAAGCCGTGGGCGAAGCCCGGTGGAACGTAGAGCTGACGGAAGTTCTCCGCCGTCAGCTCGTAGGCGACCCAGCGGCGAAAGGTCGGGGAATCCACCCGGATATCGACCGCGACGTCCCAGATGGCGCCCTCGACGCAGCGCACCAGCTTGCCCTGGGGTTGATGGCGCTGGGCGTGGAGCCCCCGCAGAATGCTGCCCTCGGATCGCGAGTGGTTGTCCTGGACGAAGGTGGCCTCGATGCCTCCCTGGCGGTATTTCTCCGAGTGGTAGGTCTCGAGGAAAAACCCGCGGTGGTCGCGAAAGACGGAGGGCTCGACGAGGATCACGCCAGGTAGGTCAGTGGGATGAAATTCCATGGGGCTCTCGAAAAAGTTGGGCTGGATGGAAAGGGATAGGAACTCGCGAAATCGGTGGCCGCTGCCGACGAGGGGCTAATGCGCTGAAGGTCTGATCAGAGCGTCTAGACGCTTCGACCCGGAAGCATCATGGTCCAGGCCGCATCTTCGACTCGGCCGTATCGGGTCCCTCGAACTGGGCCGTTCAGTTCTCGAGGCTCGCTTTCAGAAGCTCAGTCCTTGAGGCCGAGGCGCTGGCGCCGATAGCTGCCGCTTTGCACCGCTTCGCACCACTCGCGGTGGGTGAGGTACCAGTCAACGGTGGCCGCCAGGCCGGTCTCGAAGTCGTGCTGGCGCTGCCAGCCGAGCTCCCGCTGTGCCTTGGAATCGTCGATGGCGTAGCGGAAGTCGTGGCCCGGGCGATCGGTGACGAAATGCTTCAGCTCCTGATAGGCAGAGACCTGCGCCGCGGCGAGGGCCGGATTCTCCGCTCCGGGGCGCAGCGCCTCCAGGGCGGCGCACAGGGTGTCCACCACCTCGAGGTTGGTGCGCTCCGCGGCGCCGCCGAAGTTGTATTTCTCTCCCGGCTCGCCGCGCTCCAGGGCGGCGTAGACGCCCTCGCAGTGGTCGTCTACGTAGATCCAGTCCCGCACGTTGCTGCCGTCGCCGTAGATCGGCAGCGGCTTGCCCTCGGCGGCGTTCAAGATCATCAGCGGGATCAGCTTTTCGGGGAATTGGAAAGGGCCGTAATTATTCGAGCAGTTGGTGGTCAGCGTCGGCAGGCCGTAGGTGTGGTGGTAGGCCCGCACCAGGTGGTCCGCCGCGGCCTTCGAGGCGGAGTAGGGGGAGTTCGGGGCGTAGGGCGTGGTCTCGGTGAAGTAGCCCTCGTCTCCGAGGGAGCCGTAGACCTCGTCGGTGGAGACATGGAGGAAGCGGAAGGCATTGCGCTCCGCGTCCGAGAGCTCCGAGACGAAGCCCCGGCTGGCTTCCAGCAGCTCGTAGGTGCCCTTGATATTGGTGTCGATGAAGGCCGAGGGATCATCGATGGAGCGATCTACGTGGCTCTCGGCGGCAAAGTTGACTACCGCCCGCGGCCGGTAGGCCTGGTGCAGCCGGGCCATCGCGGCGCCGTCGTTGATGTCTTCCTGCTCGAAGACGAAGCGGGGGTGCTCCGCCACCGAGGCGAGGTTGTCGAGATTGCCGGCGTAGGTCAATTTGTCCACCACCACGATGCGCACCTCGGAGTCGCCGAAGACAGAGCGCTGAGGAGCGAGGGCGAGGCGGACGAAGGCTGAGCCGATAAAACCGGCGCCGCCGGTGACGAGAAGCGTAGTCATGGGGAGTTCCGCGGAGAAATGGAAGAGGGAAGGGGTGGGTCGAGGGGCTGACCGAGAGGAGGAGGTGGCGAGAGCCCGCTGAGGTCAACGGCAGGGCCCAGGCTCTTGGGTAGGCCTGCTCAGTCCTTGGAATTCTCGGTGAGAGCCTTGGCGACAGCGTCGACGATACGCTGATGGAAGCGCCCGTTGCTGGCGATGATGCCGACGTTGTTGGCCAGGGTGCGGCCGACGCTGAAGTCCAGGGGGCGGCCCTGGGCGTCGGATACCTGGCCTCCGGCTTCCTCCACCACCAGAGAGCCGGCGGCGTGATCCCAGATTTTCTCCTGGTAGGACTCGTCCCGCGGCAGTCGCAGATAGATCGATCCTTCGGCGCGGGCGAGGGCGGCGTATTTGGCCTGGGAATCCATTCGCACCGGGGGGGCGGTGACCCCCAGGTGGCCGGCGATGGCGGCGTGGAGCTCGTGGGCGGAGTGGGCGGCCTCGACGGATTCGCAGAACACCGCCGCCGCCGGATCCTCGATCTGGCTGACTTCTGCGGGGCCCAGCACTCGCCCGTCGAGATCCAGCACTCGGGTGCCCTGGCCTCGCTGGGCGGCGAAGAGCAGGCCGCGGGGGCCTTCCGGGTTCTGGGGATCGTGGGGCAGCTCAGGGCAGCCGAGAATGCCGAGGGTGACCTCGCCCTCCTCGATCCACGCCAGGGCGATGGCGTATTGCCCGCGGCGCAGGAAGCCCTTGGTGCCGTCGATGGGGTCCAGAGTCCAGAAGCTGCCCGTGGCGCCTTCCAGATTGCAGCGTCCGATGGCCTCGAGGACTGCCTCCTCAGTGACTGCCTCCTCTGGGGCCGCCGCCGGGCTAGCAGCGTTGACCAGCTGGACGACCCGGCGCCGGACCTCGCTGCCTTCTGCCGAGCGCAGGAAGTCGGCGCTCTCCTCGCCAAGGATGGAGTCCTGCGGCAGCGTCGAGCGCAGGTGGCGCGAAATCAGGGCCTGTACCGCGAAGTCCGCCACCGTGACCGGGGATCGATCCTTCTTGGCGATGGTCTCTTCCGAGACCAGCTCCGCCTGGGCGCGTTGAGTGAGGGTGCAGGCTAGACGGACGGCGTCCAGAGCGGGAGCGAGTCGGTTCATCGGTGGGAACTCGGGAAGGGGTGGCTGAGAGGGGAGATAGGCGTCGGCAAGGAGGGAGCGATTCCGCTGGAAAAGCGCCCTGGAGCCTGAGCATAGCAGCATCCTCGGGCCTGATTGGGGGAGCGGATCTGTTCTTTCCCGAGGTTAGGGGAAACATCGCGGATCCGAGTGTCGTAGGCTCAGCGCAAGGAGGATTACGGCGATTTCTGACGCAGAGTTGGTGACGCGAGTCCTGGAAGGTTCCCAGGACGCTTGCCATGACCTGGTGGCGCGCTACGAGCGCCCGATGTACACGGTGATCTTGCGCATGGTGCGAGATCAGGCGTTGGCGGAGGACCTCTGCCAGGAAGCCTTCGTCAAGGCGTTCCGAGCGATGGGCACCTTCGACAGGGACCGCAAGCTGGCCAGCTGGCTGTTCAAGATCGCCCACAACACGACCTTGGACTATCTGCGCCGCAAACGCCTCGATCTGGTTCCCCTGGAGGAGCCGGACGACGAGGCCCCGGATCATCGCCAGCGCTACCAGGACACCAAGGTGGCGCCTCCGGACCAGAGCATCGAGCGCGAGGACATCGCCACCGCCATCGAGGAAGCCATCGCCGATCTCCCCCCCCATTACCGAGAGATCGTGTCCCTGCGCTATCAGGAAGAGCTTCCGTACCACGAGATCGCCGGCATTCTCGAGATGCCCATGGGGACGGTCAAGACCCATATTCACCGCGCTCGCCGCAAGTTGATGGAGAGCCTCGAAGCCCGAGGCTTCTCTCCGCAGGCGGTGGCGGGATGAGATTCCGTAGCTTCGATACCGCTGTTGAAACCTCTATCGTTACGCCACCGTAGGCTCAAAGCGCGAGGGGGTGAAGCCCCGACGCCGCCAACCTAGAGACCGATTCGAATGAGCGACACCATCGACCACCGCCCACAGCCCGAAAGCCACCTCCACCGCTGGTTGAAAGCGGAGGCGGGGGGATACCGGCGAGAGGCGGATCGCGCCCTGCGGGAGCTCTTCCGCGCCGTTCCTCGACTGGCCCCCTCCGCCGGCTTTCGCGAGCGGGTGGTGGCCGCCGCTCTGCGGCGACCTCTCTTTCAGCGTCCGGAGGTGAGAGGCACGCTGGCCGGGGTGTTCGCCATCATTGCCGCGACACTGGCGGTGGCGGAGGCAGCGATCCTGGTGGCCGGAGCTCATCTCGGCCTCGACGGTCTCGCCGCCGCCTGTACTCGTTTTGCCCTCGGCAGCTTCGAGGCGGTGGATTTCGTGCTCGTTAGCCTGGATCGCCTGGCGCCCATCGGCCGGATCCTGATGCGGACCTTCCAGACCCCCGAAACCCTCATCGGCCTTTCGGCGACGGTGATGGTGGCGCTGGCGGCCTTCCGGGTCGTGGCGGAGTTGACGACCTATTCCGAGGAGCCTCAGCATGTCGATTCCGTTTGATTGCACCGCGACTCGGCGAGGCTCTGCGAGTGGCCCGAGGAGAACGCCGAGGAGAGCTTCTGAAAACGGGCTCCGGGCCTCTCGCCAGGGGGCCTCTCGCTTTCCGGGATTCTTGGCGCTCTCGAGACTCTCGGTGCTCGCCTTGGTCCTCTCCGTTTTGGTGGTGGCTCCCGCCGCTATCGCTCAGGAGTCGAACCCCGCGACGGTGGTCGAGGCTCCAGCCGTCGCCTCGGCGGTGGATTCAGCGGTCGTCTCGGCTAGCGGCGGTGATCTGAGCGGCAGCGAGCTGAGATCGCGAATCGAGTCGGTGTGGACTGTGACCACCGATGGTCAGGCGCTGACGCTGACTCCCCTACGCCCCGGCAACGGGGTCGAAACCATCGCCGTCGAAGGCGACGAGGTGCGGATCAACGGGGCTCCCACCACCTCTGAAGTGAGGCGGGCGTGGCTGGGGATCGAGGATCATGAGCTTCTAGAGGAGCTGCTGGCGGCTTCCGGCCTCCGGCGCCAGTGGCTGGCGCCGGCCGCTCCGGGTGAGTCAGCGAGCGCCGAGGATCCGGCCCCTGAGTCAGTCACTGAGTCAGCTCTCGAGTCTCGTGCGGTACAGGATGAGCCGACTTCGGGTGAGTTGAATTCGAGTGAGCTAGCCACGAGTCGGGAGGAGGCGGAGGGCGTCCGCGGGGCTTTACCGTCGACTCCTGACCCGCCGAATGCTGAAGCGCTGACTCCTGAGTCCCAGAGCGCTGAGTCCCAGAGCGCTGAGTCCCAGGGCGCTGAGTTGCAGAGCGGTGAGACCTCGACTCCCGAGACGCTGAGGCGCCCCAGTCTGCGCAAAGATAGCGACGATCTGCGCCTCGCCGTCGGCAATGACGTGACGGTGTCGCGGGACGAAGTCGTAGCCGATGCCGTGGCTTTCGGCGGCAGCGTGGAGATCCTCGGGGTCGCCCAAGGGGATGTCGCCGCCTTTGGCGACGATGTGGAGGTCGAGGGAGAGGTCCTGGGCTCGGTGACCTCCATCGGCGGCGACGTTCGACTGCGGGAATCCAGCCGGGTGGTGGGCGACGTGCTCTCCATCGGCGGTGAGGTGCGCCGCGAAGACGGCGCCGAGGTCGGTGGCGATATCTCCGAGGTTTCCGGCGGACGCTTCAATTTCGGACCCTTCTTCAGCGGCCGCGACTACGCTCCTCAGGCGGTGTGGTGGCCTCAGCTGTGGAGCAGCGGCTGGGCCTTCGGGGATGCTCTCCTCGCCCTGTTGAGAGCCTTGATGCTGGCGGTGGTCATGGTGGTCATCACCTTCGTCGCTCCCGGCACGGTGGAGCGCACCGCGACCATCGCCGCCCGAGACCCCTGGCAGGCGGGTTTCTTCGGCCTGCTGGCCTCCCTGGCCTGGGTGCTGCTGAGCCTCGCCTTCTTGGTGTCCTGTATCGGCGCCGTGGTGCTGCCCTTCCTCTGGCTCGCGGTGTTGATCCTCTACTTCATTGGCTACGCCGCCGTCGCGGGGCAGGTGGGTGGCTGGTCTCGGCGTCGCTTCGGCTGGGGTCTCGCCAGCCCGGCGCTGGCGGTCTTCGTCGGCACCCTGCTGATCCAGAGCGTCACCATTGTGGCCAAGGGCCTCGCCATCGGCGGCTGGGTGCTGTGGGTGGCGGCGGTGCTCACCGGACTCTTCGGCTGGAGCATCCGCTTCTCCGCCTGGATGGTGGGTTTTGGCGCCCTGGTCATGGCCCCCTTCCAAAAGGGTGGGCACAGCGGCGCGGGCCCCAATTCGCCCGATCCCTCGCTGCCGCCCCTTCCCTTGCTACCGTCTCCGGAAAGCCCTTCGCCGGCTCCCGATCCAGAGGACGAGGTGCTTCAGGATCAGGTCTCCACGAGTCAGGATTCTACAGGCCAGTCCTCCAGCATCGATCCGTCGGCGCTCCCCTCGGAAGAAGAGCTGCGGGCGGAATTCGAGGCCTCCCTGGAGCAGGAGGATGAGGGCTCCGCGGAAGCCTCGAACGCTCCCTCCGAGAAGGATCGCGACTCGAGCTAAGGAGCCCCGGGGCCGCGGCGCAGCGCCGTGGCGCGCCAGAAGACCGGAATCGCGAGAATCGCCGTCAACGCCGCGGCCAGCTGCATCAGCTGATCTGGCCTCATCGGCTGGATCCAGCCGACGGCGGTTGCCGCCAGGGCGAGCTGGCGCAGGCCGAGGAGCAGGGCGACGGCGGTGACGCTGCCCTGGGCGAGGTTGGCCAGCGGGCCGTTGAGGCCGCTGGCGGGAACGGTGCGCCGATCGTTGAGGGTAAGAACGAGGAAGAGGGCGGCCACCGGCAGCAGCAGGCCGTTGAAGGCCTGGGCGGCGAGGATCACCGGGATCGGCCGCAGGCCGGAGACGGCGCAGAGAGTGCCGGTGAGCAGCACCAGCAGCCAGGTGGCGCGGAAGGCGCCGCCGCGCAGTCCCCAGCGGGAGTTCGCCGCCGGCCGAAGGGGGCCGGACACACCGCGGGCGGCGAGGGCGGCGGCGAGGGGAGCGGTGATCGCCGAGGAGAGCCCGGCGGCGAAGAGGCCGAGGGCGAGGAGCCAGCGCCCCGCGGCTCCCAGTCGCTGCTCGAGAACGGCAGCGAGGGCCTCGAAGCTGAATTCTCCGGCGACGGCGGTGCCGGTGATCAACACCGTCATCGACACAATGCCGCCGAGGCCTACGGCGAGGGCGATGGCGAGTCGCTGTTCCGCAAGGTCTTGGTCCAGGGTCGCGGAGTTTCCCTGGGAAGGCTCGCCCGTCGCTTCGGTGATCGCTTCGGCATTCGGGTCGGTCGTCGCTTCCGCGGGGGCGGGGCGGCGAGCGAGGCCGGAGCCGAGAAAGAGGTTGTAGGGCACCACGGTGGTGCCCACCAGGCCGAGGATCAGGAGTCCCGCGTCGGCGGGCCAGGTGGGGCGGCCGAGCCCTCGCAGCAGCTCGCCGAGCTCGGGGCGCAGCCCGAAGGCGACGACGCCGAAGGCGACGCCCATCACGGCCACGACGCCTCCGAGGCCGCGGGCGAGGAGCTTCGGCTGTCCTCCCCAGAGGGCCAGAGCGGCGCCGGCGGTGAGCAGCAGAGCCACCGCTTCGGGAGGGATCGCGGGGAGGGCCAGGGAGACTCCGGCGGTGGCGCCCAGCAGGTTGCCGGCCTCGTAGGCGGCACAGCCGAGCACCACGGCCCCGAGGACCAGCACCGCGCCGATTCCGGCCCACGCTCCCCGGAGGCCCTGGGAGGAAGAACCGCTGCCGGGCTGCCGCTGCCGGCCCAGAGCCTGGGCGAGGTCGAGGCCCGAAGCGGTGGTCAGACGGGCGCTGGCCTCCTGAAGAATGGCGCAGGCGAGGGTGGAGAAGGCGAGGGCCCACAGCAGCTGATGCCCGTAGGCCGCTCCGGCGGCGGCGGCGGTGGTCACCGTGCCGGGGCCGATGAACGCTGCGGAGAGCACCGACCAAAAGAGGATGGCGCCGAGGCGGCGGCGCCAGCGGGGAGGCTCAGGGGCGAGGTGCCCCCCCTGCCGAGGGGCTGAGGCCTGCTCCGGCGAGCTGGCGTCAGCCGACATCGTCGAGCTCCTTCAAGCCGTCGCGAAGATAGTCCGGAATCGCCACCGCCTTGCCGAGTCCGAAGTCCACCCACACCACCACCGAGGAGCCCGAGGCGATGAGCTCCCACTGTGAGGGATCATTCTCCCCCGCCTCTGGAGTGGCGGAATTTTGAGGGGTGCTCGCTGAAACGCCGATCCTGCCCAGGGATCCGGGCCCGCTGCGAAACAGGCCATAGATCAGGTTGAAGGAGCGTTGGCTCAGGCGGTCGCAGCTCACCCCCACCTCGAGATGGGAGGGCCAGTGCAGCTGGCGGTGGAAGTCGCATTGAGCGTTGGCCAGCACCGGCCCCTGCCCCTCGGTGATGATCTCTTTCATTCCGATGCGCTGGAAGTAGAGCAGCCGGGCGCTCTCGAAGTAAGTGAAGTAACGGGCGTTGTTGACGTGGCCGAGGGTGTCCATGTCGCTCCATTGGACATCCTGGCCGCAGTAGAAGCGGAAGTCTTCAGGGCGGTAGTTCATCGCGGGGCTCCTTGGCAGAAGGTGAGGTCTGAGCAGGCGCTGAGGTCTAGGCAAGCGCTAAGGGCTGAGCAGGCGCTAAGGGCTGAGCAAGCGGTGTAGGCGGTGAGGGCGATTAGGGCTGGGCTACCGCGGGGAGGTTTCGGCTCAGGCGGTAAGCGAGACCGGTGTAGCGGTTGCGAACCTCGCCCCGCTGCACCGCGGTGCGCACCGCCTGGGTCTGGCCGACCAGCAGGGCCAGGCGCTTGGCGCGGGTGAGGGCGGTGTAGAGCAGGTTGCGGCGCAGCATGTGGAAGTGTTGGTGGTGCACCACGACCACCGCGCAGGGATACTCGCTGCCCTGGCTCTTGTGGATGGTGCAGGCGTAGGCCAGGGTGAGCTCCTCGAGATCCGCGGCTTCGTAGGTCACGCCGCGGCCGTCGAAGGAGACGGTGGTCTCCCCTTCTTCCGGGTCGTGGGTCATCACCCGTCCGAGATCGCCGTTGAAGACTTCGAGGTCGTAGTTGTTGCGCAGCTGCATCACCTTGTCGCCGATGCGCAGATTGCGACTCTTGCCGGGAATGGGGCGCCCGTCGGGGTTGAGGCGCTCCTGCAGCGCCTCGTTGAGCCGTGCGACCCCCAGCGGCCCCTTGTTCATCGGGGTCAGGACCTGGATATCTTCCACCGCCCGCAGCTGGAATCCCTGGGGCACCCGCTCGGTGACCAGCTCCACCAGGGTGCTCAACACGTCCTCCGGTTCGCCTCGGCGCAGGAAGTAGAAGTCCGCCGCCTGGCCCTTTTCCGGATGGCGCAGCTCCGGGGCGCGGCCCTCGCGAATGGCGTGGGCGTTGGTGACGACGCGGCTGGCGGCGGCCTGGCGGAATACCGTGGCGAGACGCACCACCGGCACCACGGAGGAGTCGATGAGGTCCGCCAACACCTGGCCGGGGCCGACGGAGGGCAGCTGATCGACGTCCCCCACCAGCACTAGCTGGCCGTCCTCCGGCAGCGCTTCCAGCAGCGCGGCGGCGAGCTGGGTGTCGAGCATCGAGGCCTCGTCCACCACCAGTAGGTCGAGCTCCAGAGGATTGTCGTCGGAGCGCAGGAAGCCCATTTGGCGAGGATCGAATTCCAGCAGCCGATGGACGGTGGAGGCGGGGCGCCCGGTGGCTTCGGAGAGGCGCCGGGCGGCGCGGCCGGTGGGGGCCGCCAGCGACACGGCGCGGCCGGCGTCGACGTGGGTTTCGACGATGGCCCGCAGCAGGGTGGTCTTGCCGGTGCCGGGGCCGCCGGTGATCACCAAGACGCGATGGGTCAAGGAGCTTTGGACCGCATCCCGCTGGGCGGGGGCGAGGGTGATGCCCTCGCGGCTCTCGAGGCGATGGAAGGCTTCGTCGGCGTCGGCTTCCGGCAGCGAGAGGGCGTGCTGGACTCGCTGAGTGAGGCGTGCGGCGAGGGTGGTTTCAGCGTGGTGCAGCGGGGCCGAGTAGATCGCCCGCAGCGTGGGACCGCCGGGCCTCGACGGCAGGCTGTCCTCCACCGCTCGGCCGTCCTGGATCAAGGTCCCCAGGGCCTGGATTCGGGTGGGCTCCTCTACCTCCGGCAGCAGCTCCTCCGCCTGGGCGAAGAGCTCCGGCACCGGCAGGTAGACGTGGCCGCGGCTGCCTCCCTGCTTGAGCAGGTGGGCGAGGCCAGCTTCCGCTCGCCGGGGCGAGTCTCGGGCTACCCCCAGGCTGGCGGCGATGCGGTCCGCGGTGGCGAAGCCGATGCCGTGGATCTCCTCGGCGAGGCGATAGGGGTTCTCGGTGACCAGCTCCTCCGCCTGCTCGCCGTAGGCCCTGAAGATGCGGTTGGCGTAGCCGGCGCCGAGGCCGTGGCCCTGGAGAAAGATCAGCACCTGCCGCTGCCCCTGCTGCTCGCTCCAGGAATCGACGATGCGCTGGAATCGCTTCGGGCCGATGCCGGGAACCTGGCGCAGGCGTTCCGGGTGGTTCTCGATGATCTCCAGCGTGCCGGCGCCGAAGGTCTGCACCAGGCGCCCGGCCATGCCCGGGCCGATGCCGTCGATGGGGCCGGAGCTGAGGTAGCGCTCGATTCCTTCCACCGTAGCCGGGGCTACCGGCTTGTAGGAGCTGACCTTGAATTGCTCCCCCCATTTACGGTCCTCCACCCAGCGCCCGGCGAGGCGCAGAGTCTCGCCGGGCTGCACCCCGGCGAGGCTGCCCACCGCCGTCACCACCCCCCGGCGGCCCGGAACGCTGAGGCGCACCACCACCCAGCTCTCGTCTTCGTTGGCGAAGACGATACGATCGACGGCACCCTCGAGGGTGCTCTCTTGGGGCGTCGGGGAAGATAGGGCGGTTTGGCGCATCAGAGTGGAGTCATCCGTCGCCAGAGTATGCCAAAATGACCGACCTATGGCTGCTCCCCCAGAAGTGTTGGTGATTGACGACGAGACCGGTTCCCGCGAATCCATGGCTATCGCCATCGAGAAAGCGGGCTACGAGGTCCGTACTTTCGACGAGGCGAAGAAGGCCCTGGCCTTCCTGCAAGACAGCGAAACCGTGCGCGTGCTGGTCTGTGACCAGAAAATGCCGGGGATGGGCGGTATCGACCTGCTGCAGGCCCTCCAGGAGCAGGAGATCGATGTCGGCTTCATCCTGGTTACCGGCTTCGGCTCCATCGAGAGCGCGGTGGAGGCGATGAGGGTGGGGGCTGACGACTACCTCACCAAACCGGTGGAGCTCTACGAGCTGCGGCAGCGGGTGCGCAACCTGATGGAGCGCAAGCAGCTGCGGGAAGAGGTCTCCAGCCTGCACCAGATTCTCGATAAGCGCTACGGATTCGACGGCATCGTCGGCCAGAGCGCCACCATGGAGCGCCTCTACGAGCAGATGCGCATGGTGGCCCCCACCCGCTCCAGCGTGTTGATCATCGGTGAGAGCGGCACCGGTAAGGAGCTGGTAGCCAACGCTATCCACCGCACCAGCCCGCGCAACGGCGAGCGCTTCCTGGCGATCAACTGCGGAGCGATTCCCAGCGACATCCTGGAATCCGAGCTCTTCGGCCACGAGCGCGGGGCCTTCACCGGGGCGGTGACCCGCAAGGTGGGCAAATTCGAGCTCGCCCACAAGGGAACTCTCTTTCTCGACGAGATCAGCGAGCTGGCCCTGGAGCTCCAGGTCAAGCTGCTGCGGGTGCTCGAGGAGCGCCAGATCATGAGGGTGGGCGGCACCGAGCTCATCGACGTGGACTTCCGCCTGGTGGCGGCCACCAACCGGGAGCTAGAGAAGGAAGTGGAGGAGGGCAAGTTCCGCCAGGATCTCTACTACCGGCTCAAGGTGGTGACCCTGGAGCTGCCGCCGCTGCGGAATCGCCTCGACGACATTCCGCTTCTCGCCGAGCATTTCCTCAAGGAATTCTTCGAGGAGCACGGCAAGCCCTTCCGCCCGCTGACGGCGGAGGCGGTGGGAGCGCTGCAGGCCTTCGAGTGGCGGGGCAACGTTCGCGAGCTACGCAACGTCCTGGAATCGGTGGTGATCTTTCACCAGGGGGAGCAGATTCAGGTCAGCGACCTGCCGTCCGAGATCCGAGCGGTCTCCGGTACCGGCCCGGTGCTGCCCGGCGGCCCGGTGCAGACCGCCCACGGTGAGCCCCGCAGCATGGACGAAATCGAGCGTCAGGCGATTCTCGAGACCCTAACCCGCACCGGCGGGCATCGGGCCGAGGCGGCCCGCATGTTGGGCATCGGCCTGCGCACCCTGCAGCGCAAAATCAAAGAGTACAAGGAACAGGGATTCGCCGTGGACTGAGGTCCGCGAAGCCCGTCGAGAGGAGCACTTCATGGAGTTACCGGCCCAGGTCCTGGTCCACAACGCCATCATGGGTTTGAAGGGCGCTGCGGGGACTCTGTTGCGCATCGATGCCCACGGCTACTACGAGCTCAACCTGAGCTTCGGAGACAAGCTGCACCGCGCTCTGCTGCCCATCGAGGAGACGGTGGTGATCCACCGGCGGCCGGAAGAGACGGTGCCGGCGGCGGCGGCGGCCGGGGAGCTGGAGATCGAGCGCTGAGGGTGTCGCCCCCAGCGATTCAGCCCTCTACGATTCTGCCTTCCACGGGCAATCCCCCTACGTCGGGATCTTCGGGGACCTGAGTTCGCGGGGTTACGGGGCGCTCGCGATCCGAGGCTCTGTGCCGGAAAGCCTCTGGGAAGTCTCGGCCAATCAGCGGCCGGGGCCGAGGCTGTCTTGGATCACCCCAGCGAGGCGCTGAGCCAGAGAGCCGATGGTGGCTTCGTCGGGTCCCTCGATCATCACCCTCGCCAGCGGCTCGGTGCCGCTGTAGCGCAGCACCAACCGGCCGTCATCGCCCAGGCTCTCCTCCACCTGCTGGCGGGCTTCGGCCACCGCGGGGATCTCCTCCAGGGGAGGCTTGCGGCCCACCTCGACGTTGATCAGGGTTTGGGGGTAGCGACGGAAGCCCGAGAGCTGTTGGGAGACGCTGCCCTCCTGCGCGGCGACCAGCACCGCCAGCACCATCGCGGTGAGTAGCCCGTCGCCGGTGGTGGAGCGGGCGAGGTCTACCAGGTGGCCGCTCTGCTCGCCGCCGAGGCGCAGCCCCTGCTGACGCAGAGTGCGCACTACGGCGCGGTCGCCGACCTCACAGCGCACCAGCTCGATGCCCTCCTGCGCTAGAGCCCGTACTAGGCCCAGGTTGCTCATCGTGGTGGCGACGATCTTCGAGGGCTCCAGCCCGCCGCCTCGGCGCAGTGCCGTCGCCCACAGGTAGAGCATGGCGTCCCCGTCCCGCAGCTCGCCGGTCTCGTCCACCAACAGGGCGCGGTCGGCGTCGCCGTCGAAGGCGAAGCCCAGGTCTGCCCCCCGGGCCTTCACCTGCTGCTGCAGCGTCTCGGGGTGAGTGGAGCCGCAAGCCTCGTTGATGTTGTGGCCATCGGGGCTGGCGAAGAGGACTTCGACCTCTGCCCCCAGGTCCCGGAAGAGAGATCCCGCCAGCTCGCTGGCGGCGCCCTGGGCGCAGTCCAGAACCAGGGAAAGGCCGCGCAGGGGCTGCGGGGAGGCGCTGCCCAATTCCTGTTCCAGGCTGCCCTCCAGAAGCTGGCGGTAGTGCGGCAGCAGCTCCTCGTCTTGGGAGAGCGGGGGGGCGCTGAGGGTCTCCTGGGCGCTTGCGTTGCCGTCTTCGGCGATGGCTCGCTCCAGTTCCCGCTCACCTTCCTGGGGCCACTTGAAGCCCTCGGCGGTGATCAACTTCACGCCGTTGTCCGCCGCCGGGTTGTGGCTGGCGGAAACGGCGATGCCGGCGGCGTAGGGGCCCTCGGCGGTGAGGGCGGCGACCGCCGCCGTGGGCAGCACGGCGCCGTAGCGCACCTTCGCTCCCGCGGCGGTCAGACCCGCCGCCAGCCAGCTGCAAATCTCCGGGGTCGAGGCCCGGGTGTCTCCGGCCAGCAGTACTTCCGGCGGGCCTCCCGCTTCCTCCGAGGCGCCACGAACCAAGGCCCGACCGAGCTCTCTGCCGAGGGCGGTGAGGGTGTCGCGATCCAGGGGAGGCTGGCCAAAGGGGCCGCGGATACCGTCGGTGCCGAAGAGGGAGACCGGTGAGCTCAAGGTGGATTTCTCCTTGGGATCGGGCAGGCTGGGGAAGGCTCCTTCGACCGCTGGGGGCGAGGGAGATCGGTTCGGGATGGAGGGCTGAAGATTGGAAGCTAAAGGCTGGACGCTGAGGTCTAGTAGCTGAGGCCTGGAAGCTGAAGATCGAAGCCGGCCAATCTTAGCCAGCAGACCTTCGCTGATAAATCTTAGCCGGCGCGATCGGCGGGCCCCCCGGGAGGCGTCGGAGCCTCCGGCGGCTGCAGCTCCACCGTCACCCGCACCCGATTGGGCTGGGCGGTGAGCAGCGCGTTGGGCAGGCGCAGAGTGCTGCGCTCATCAAAGCTCAGGGCGTGGGTGTCTAGCACCACCCGCTCGGTGGCCAGGTTGTTGATCCCTTGCAAGACGGTGCGAGGGCCGGTGACCGTGACTTCCTCTGGATCGACCTGCCATCCGATGAGCTTGGATCCGGCGGCGGGCTCTCCGTCGAGCTCCACCCGCACCGGCAGCAGGCGGGTATCCAGCACGTCCAGCTCTAGGGTGGTGTTGGCGGGAGCCACCGAGACGACGTCGATCCCTTCCGGCACCAGGACGTTCTCTGGACCGATGAGCTTGTCGAAGCTGCCGACGGAATTCGTCGAGAGATCGAGCACCACGGCGACCATCTGAGGGTTGAGGGAACGCAGCACCGATTCCCGAGCGCGCAGCCGCACCTCGACCTCCGGCAGAGGATCTAGCAGGATCAGGCCAGGGGGAGGAGAGGAATAGGTGACCGAGGCCTGTACCACCCGCTGGCTGGTCTCCTCTGGGACATCCTTGCTGGAGACCACCAGCCACAGGGTGACTGCCAGCACCAGCGAGAGCAGCTTGAGGCCCAGAAGGCTGTCTTGCTCCTGGACGCGGGGGCGCTTGCTGGTGTTCTGCTTTGCGGGGCTCATCGGGGCTCTCAGCTCGCTCGGCGCGAGCCCTGGGGGTAGAGGTTGGTGATCAGGTGCAGGTGCAGCTCGTTGCGTAAGCTGTTGGAGTCCAGATCTTTGCGGATCTCTCCGTCCACCGCTAAAGAGATCTTACCGGTCTCTTCGGAGACCACCACCGCTACCGCGTCGGTTTCTTCCGAGATTCCCAGAGCCGCCCGGTGGCGGGTGCCGAATTCCTTCGACAGTTCCGGGTTCGAGGACAGGGGCAGAAAGGAGGCGGCGCCGGCGATGCGGTCGTCCTGGAGGATCACCGCTCCATCGTGGAGCGGGCTCTGGGGGTGAAAGATGGAGATCAGCAGGTCGTAGGACAGCAGTGAGTCGAGGGTGATGCCGCTCTCGACGTAGTCTCTCAGCCCTTCTTCTCGCTCGATGACGATCAGGGCCCCGGTGCGTTTGTTGGCCAGGGAGGTGGCGGTGAGCACCACCGCATCCAGGGTCGGGGCGACTCGGCTCTGCTTGCGCATCCCCCACAGGGGGTTGCGCCCGAAGGTGGCCAGGGCGCGGCGAATCTCGGTCTGGAAGAGGACGATGACCGCTAACGGCAGCAGAATTGGCAGATTGCCCAATAGGGTCGAGAGGGCCTCTAGGTCCGCCAGTCGGGCGGTGCCGTAGACCGCGCCGAGAACGGCGATTCCCAGCAGCATCTGCACCGCTCGAGTGCGGCGCACCAGCAGCAGCAGGTTGTAGATGATCAGGGTGACGATGGCGATGTCCGCCAGATCCCGAACGGTGAAGGAGCGCCACAGCTCTTCGAAGCTCACGCTGCCTCCTCCAGTCCTCGCCAGATCTCCAGGCATTGACGGGTGGCGGCGACGTCGTGCACCCGCAGGATCTCGGTTCTCGCTCGGGCGGCCCAGGCGGCGACGGCGAGGCTGCCGGCGAGGCGCTCGGTTGGCGGCGGTGAGCCGATGCCGGCGGCCTCGAGGGTCGCCGCCATAAAGCTCTTGCGGCTGGCTCCCAAGAGCAGCGGATGGCCGAGATTCGCCAGTCGAGGGAGACCCTTGATCAGGGAGAGGTTCTGCTCTGCCGTCTTACCGAAGCCGATCCCCGGGTCGAGGACGATGAGCTCCTCCTCGACGCCGAGGTCGAGCAGCCTGCCGGCGGCGGCGGCCAGCTCGCTTCGCACCTCTTCGACCACGTCGTCGAATTGAATCTCCCGCTGCATGGTGGCCAGCTGGCCGCGGCTGTGCATGATGATCACCGGGCACCGCGCGTCGGCCACCGCGCGACAGAGCGCGGGGTCCGAGAGCATTGAGATGTCGTTGATCAGATCGGCGCCCGACTCGAGGGCTCGCCGGGCCACCTCTCCCTTCCGGGTGTCGACGGAGAGCGGGGCCGTCACCCGCGAGCGCAGGGCTTCGAGCACCGGCAGCAGCCGCTGAAGCTCCTCCGCCTCAGGCACCTCATGGGCGCCATCACCATAGACGCCGCCGCCGGGGCGGGTGGATTCGGCCCCGAGATCCAGCAGATCCGCTCCCTCCTCCAGCATCTCCAGGCCGCGCTCCACCGCCGCCTCGACGGCGTGGTAGAGCCCGCCGTCGCTGAAGGAGTCGGGAGTAATGTTGAGGATTCCCATCACCAGGGGGCGCTGGCGAAATGCGAGAAAACGCCCTCCGGGCAGGCGAAGCCCGCGGCCTTTGGTGAGGGAATCCTCCTGGGTCACGACCCGCTAGCCTTGCCTGCCGCGACCGCCTCGGCGGCCTCGGCCTGGTCGCCGTCGCCGCCCGGCGGAGGCGGCGCCGAGGCTTCCTCACCGTCGTTGCTCTCTTCGGCGGCTGCGGCGGCTTGCGCCGCCGCCGCGCCGTCCTCGGCGGCGTCCGCTGTAGTTTCGGAGCTAGAGCCCTCGGCATCCGAGGCTTCGGCCTGGTCGTCGCTGCCGTCGGCCTCCAGGTCTTCGGAGAAATCGCTGAGGGAGGGCAGCTCCGGCCGGCGGTCTTCGCCGGTGGCTTCCTCCACCATGGCGTAAACCTCTTCACCATCGAGGGTCTCGCGCTCCAGCAGCTGATGGGAGAGCTCTTCCAGGAGGGCGCGGTGATCCGTGAGGATCTTCGTCGCGGTGGCGTAGGACTCGTCGACCAGGCGGCTGATCTCCGCATCGACTTGCTTCAAAGTCTCCGAGGAGAGATCCGAGCGCTGGGCGTATTCACGACCGAGGAAGACCGGCTCTTCTTTGCCGCCGCCAAGGGAGAGGGGGCCGAGCTGGGACATGCCCCATTCGCACACCATGCGGCGGGCGAGGGAGGTCGCCTGCTCGATGTCGTTGCCGGCGCCGGTGGTGACGTCGTCCTGAGTCAGCTCTTCGGCCACCCGGCCGCCCATCAGGATCGCCAGTCGACCCATGACGTATTTCTGCTTGTAGGTGTATTTGTCTTCCGAGGGCAGCTGCATGGTCACCCCCAGGGCGCGGCCCCGGGGAATGATGGTGACCTTGTGGATCGGATCCGATCCTTCGGTGAAGGCCGCCACCAGCGCGTGGCCCGCCTCGTGGAACGCGGTGATCACCTTCTCTTCCTCGGTGAGCATCATCGCCTTGCGCTCGACGCCCATCAGGACCTTGTCCTTGGCGTACTCGAAGTCCTCCATGCGCACCAGCTTACGGTTGCGCCGCGCGGCGATGAGAGCCGCCTCGTTGACCAGGTTGGCGAGGTCCGCACCGGCGAAGCCCGGAGTGCCGCGGGCGATGACGTCCAGGTTGACGTCGTCGGAGAGAGGAATCTCCCGCACGTGGACCCGCAGGATGCCGAGGCGGCCGCTGATGTCCGGGCGATCGACCACCACCCGGCGATCGAAGCGGCCGGGGCGCAGCAGGGCCGGGTCGAGGACATCGGGACGGTTGGTGGCGGCGATCAGGATCACGCCCTCGTTGGTCTCGAATCCGTCCATCTCCACCAGCAGCTGGTTGAGGGTCTGCTCTCGCTCATCGTGGCCGCCGCCGAGGCCGGCGCCGCGATGGCGGCCGACGGCGTCGATCTCGTCGATGAAGATGATGCAGGGGGCGTTGGCCTTGCCCTGCTCGAAGAGATCCCGCACCCGGCTGGCGCCGACACCGACGAACATCTCGACGAAGTCCGAGCCGGAGATGGAGAAGAAGGGGACGTTGGCCTCGCCGGCGATGGCGCGGGCGAGCAGGGTCTTACCGGTACCCGGCGGACCCATCAGCAGCACGCCCTTGGGAATGCGGCCGCCGAGTTTTTGGAACTTCTGGGGCTCTTTGAGGAACTCGACGATCTCCGAGAGCTCCTCCTTGGCCTCCTCGACCCCGGCGACATCCTTGAAGGTGACCTTCTTGCCGGAGGGGTTGAGCAATCGCGCTTTGGACTTGCCGAAGGAGAGGGCCTTGTTGCCGCCGCTCTGCATCTGGCGCATGAAGAAGATCCACAGCGCGATGATCAGCAGGATGGGCGCCCACTGGAAGAGGATCAGCGCCAGCGTATTCTCATCCGCCTTCTCGCCGACGACCTCGATTCCGTTCCCCTCCAGTCGGGTTAGCAGCTCGCTATCGGCTTCCATCGGAAGCAGCAGCTTGAACTTCGAGTCGGCCACGGCACCGGTGTACTCGCCGTGGATCTCCTGCCGGCCCTTGATGGTGACCGAGTCCACGACGCCCTCTTCGACCTTCTGGAGGAATTCGGTATAGGTGATCTCTTCGACGGCGGTGCGGTCGAAGTTCAGGGCTCGCCAAAGGAAGATGACCATCAGGAAGATGGCCACCCAAAGGAACACGGTCTTTAATGTGGTCGAGTTCAATGTGCTACCTCGGTATGCGTCCTCGCGCTCAGGGGGCGAGGGGATCTCGGCTGCGATCGTCTCGGGGAGTCAGAGGGGGAGGGTGGCCGAGAATCCGGCGATTCGTCCCCGTAGCCTACCAGCGTTGGCGAGCTTTCAACCATCGGTGCAGAAGGATCGATGGACGAGCCCTGGATTAGAAGGGTTCGTAAGCTTCTCAACGCCGGATTTCTGATCATTTCGGCGCCGAAGCGTGATCCGGACCCATCGCTGGGGCCGGTGAGAGTCGGGAAGGGTGGGTGCAGCCGTTGCGACCCCGGGGACCCAGCAGATGGTGCCGGAAATCTCCAGCAGCGGCCAGCGGTCGCGCCACCACCGAGGCAGTCGGGCTTTGTCAAAAAGTCCCTTGAGAGAGCGGGCTCTGCGTCCTCGGGTGGTGATCCGGTCGCCGGGGCGTCGGCTGCGAAAGAGCAGTGGGGTGCCTTGGGGAGTCGCTAGGTCGATGCTGAAGGCGCGAGACCGGCTTTGAGCCGTCGCCTCGCGGGATCGGGCAGGCCGGGTGCGCCGGCGGGAGGTTTGAAGATCGATTTGAAGGTCGCTGGAGGGAAGCTGAATTCGCAGCCTTTCGGGGGCCGCTTCGACTTGCCTCTCTAGGTGAAACGCTTCCGGTGGCCCCAGTTGTTCCCGGGCGAGCCTCAGCCAGCCGCAGCTGCCTTCCCACCGCCAGCCGCCACCGACATCGCAGCCCAGCACGTTGGGAGAGGTGAGCTGGCGCTGGAGCTCGCCCCGCGCCGGCGTGGTGGCCGGGTAGCGGGCTCCGGCTCTACGGTGCAGCCAGGCGAGGGCGGAGTCCATGGTGGGGCCCGGGAGGGCAGCCAGAGCAGCTCGCGGGAGGAGGGCTTCTTCCCGGCCGAACTGCGCCCGCAGCTGACCTGCCCAGCGCTGATCCAGGGCCCGACGAGCCCTCCCTGCGGCGCGGGCGAGGGAGTGGAGGCGAGAGCGCAGCTGGGGCTCCTGCTCTAGAAGAATGGGCATCAAGGCGTGCCGCAGGCGCGCCCGCGGCTGCCGCCAATCCTGATTCGTTGGATCCTGCACCGCCTCGACTCCAACCTCCTGCAGCAGCGTCTGGAGCGTTCTCTGTGGCAGGTCGAGGAGGGGGCGGAGCACCCGGTCGCGGCGCCAGCGGATGCCTTCCAGGCCCTCCCAGCCGCTGCCGAAGGCGAGGCGTAGGAGCAGCGTCTCCGCCTGGTCGTCGCGGTGATGGGCGGTCAGGATCCAGCGCAGCCCATGCTGCCGCCGAACGCTTTCGAGGAAGCGGTAGCGCAGATCGCGGGCGGCGGCCTCGGGGCTCAGGCCCGGCGGCCAAGGCTGGCTGCGTCGCTCCACGACGCATTGAACGCCAAGGTTTCGGCATTGTGCCTCTGCTCGCTCTGCCCTGCGTGCCGAGTCTCCGTCGGCGGCGTGGTCATAGTGAGCGGCGATCCAGCGCGGGCCACCGCGCTGCCGCAGCTCCTGAGCCGCCAGCAAGAGTGCGGTGGAGTCGGGGCCGCCGGAGAACGCGATCAGCAGCCCTTCACCAGACGTTGGGGGATTCGCATCGGCTCGGTCGACGCATCGGGACAGAGCTCGCAGCACAGGAGTCAGGGTAGAGGAGAGGGAGTCTCGATCCTCTGCCGGCTGCCTGAGCACGATTTGATCTTGGGAAGGGGGTTCGGCGAAGAATCTACGCCGGTGAGTCAGCGTGGGCCGGCCTGATGGGGTCGGGGAGACCATAGAGGGGGACCGACCGAACTGAAACCAGGAGCTGTAAGAAGGAAGCTCAGCTTGGCTCCAGAGGGAGTGAGTCGCAGGGCAGGAAGAAAGGAATTGAGTGGCGGTGGAGGGACTTGAACCCCCGACTCGACGATTATGAGTCGCCTGCTCTGACCACCTGAGCTACACCGCCGTAAGTCTTGCCCTCGAAAGGGGCGAATGCGAAGTGCCGAAGCCGAAATCGCATCCGTAAAGCCGCGAGAGTATGCCCGATCCGCTGGGGGATGTCCAGCTTCGTACACGGCGGTCGCCAGCTCCCTGTTCCGCTGGCGAAGGTTGAGTCTAGATTCCCAGCCTTCGCGGGGACCGGCGGAAATCACTAGGCCCCGAGCTGGGAAGGAGCAACTCGGGGCTGGCGATCCGATGGGCCGATGAGATTCGCGCTAGAGACAGCGAAGCCGAGGGCCGGGTCCCTTTCGCTGCGGAAGCCAGGGAGGTACAGGAAACCCCGAGTCGGGCCTTGGGGCTGGCTTCATCCAGCCATCAGGCCCTTCAGGGATCGGGCACAGATTGGGTGGAGTAAGCAGCGGTCCTTCGACCGAGCTGCTGTCGGGACGAGCTGCTGTAGGACCGAGAGCCGAGCCTTGCCGAAGCTCGTATTCCCTGCCGGTGTTCTGGCTTGCCTTGCTCTAGCTAATTCCCCGCGTTCTAGCTTCCCGCGCCTTCACTTGCAGAATTGGCCAGCAGGTACGAAGGCCGGCGCGGGAGGCTCGTATCGACAGCTTTCCCGAGCCATCGCTACACGCAGTGCACAATCTCCGGCTCCGAGGCTTCGGTGCGACAGAAAGCCTCGGATGCGGTGGCTCCTTCAGCGGAGCGAGGCCGGCCCCTTCAGCGCAGGGAAGACTGGCAGCTGCGGAACTGGCCGAAGAAGGAACGCATCGAAGCGCTGAGGGTGTCATCGTTCAGGCGGTAGATGACGTTCTGCCCTTGACGCTGATCGACAACCAGGTCCGCTTCCTTCAGCACCGAGAGGTGACGGGAGATGGTCGGCTGGGAGAGGTTGAAGTTGCCGACGATCTCGCCCACCGTGTGCTGGTTGACCTCGAGCAGGCGCAGAATTTCCTGGCGGGTGCCATCCGAGAGGGCCTTGAAGACCTTGGTGAGACGACGGGGGTTGGTCACCTGCACCGGAGGCATGGCGTTGGGGGCTGACGTGGTGGTGGGGGTCGCGTTATTCATGTTCAGAAAATCCTTCCTTCGCTCGCTAGAGGGCTATCTCGGGGGCTTCGGAATTCCCGAGAGAACCTGTCGGTGAGGGAGAGGGCGAAATCGCCATCCCTTTGCTTCGCTCGTCGGCTCGATGTCCGAATGATCCTCGAATTGAGGGTCCTCGAGAGGACAGCTATGGCTTCGATCGGCAGGAACGCGCGCCGATGATTCGGGCTGCGCTTCGCCATGGAGAGAAGGCTCGGTGAATGGAGCCCAAGGAATAGAGCCATACCCTAGAGATCTGGCCCACTCGTGGTATCCCGCGAGTGTAGGTAGTGTAGAAGTGTAGTGTTGAGAAATTATTGAGAATCAATGTTGGTGCGCAGAGAGAGCGCCAAGTAGCTTTGCATACACGTGTAAACTTCTGTATATTCAACTTTTAGCCCGACTCCCAACAAGTCTTTTCGGTGCATTCTGTGTCGCCTTCAAGTTGCTGCTGGCATTGAGTTTGGCAACAGAGGGCGGAGAGATCCTGCTGTAGCCGTAGAGACTTTGGCAATCGATTGGGTGGGCGCTTGAAAGTATTCGGTAATGGCTCGCTCTATTTCTTTGGTGGATTGCTCTTCAAATTCGAGAGTGTCTCGGGAGTCAGGCGGTGTGGTTGAGCCTGGGGCTGTAGGGCTTGGGCGACTTCATCTCTAGCGATGCCGTCTCTGGCGATGTGATCTCTAGAGATGTCATCGCCGAGATCCTCTTCGGTAATGGATGTCTTCGGTAATAGGGTGCCGCGATGCAGCGTGGGGAGATCGCGTGAGACCAAGACAGCCCAGCTAAAGGCGGTGCAGCAAAGACGGTGCAGCGGAAAAAAAACTTGCAGCCAAAGAAAAGAGCGGACACCTAAAAGGTGCCCGCTCGATCGAGAGGCCGGGGCTCCATGGGCTCGACTCGGCGAGGGATCGCCTTCTAGCCGGGGAGCCTCAGAGGCTGCTTTAGGCGATGGCGTCAGCGTAGCGCTGGCCGACTACGTTCCAGTCGACCAGGTTCCAGAAAGCCTCGATGTAGTCCGGGCGACGGTTCTGGTAGTGCAGGTAGTAGGCGTGCTCCCAGACATCGAGGCCGAGGATCGGGGTGTGACCCTGCATTAGCGGGCTGTCCTGGTTGGCGGTGCCGTAGACCTGCAGCTGGCCGTTGCCGTCTACCGCCAGCCAGCCCCAGCCGGAGCCGAATTGGGTGCCGGCGGCGCTGGAGAAGCTCTTCTTGAAGCTGTCGAAGCCGCCCAGCTCCGACTGAATGGCGTCGGCGAGCTTACCCGTCGGCTCACCGCCGCCGGAGGCGCTCAAGGTGGGCCAGAAGAGGCTGTGATTGGCGTGGCCACCGCCGTTGTTGCGAACCGCGGTGCGGATCGCCTCAGGAACGCTGTCGATGCCCCGCAGGAGGTCATCGAGGCTCTTAGCAGCGAGCTCGGCGCTGCCTTCGAGAGCGCCATTGAGCTTGGTTACGTAGCCGTTGTGATGACGGCCATGGTGGATCTCCATGGTCTTGGCATCGATGTGGGGCTCGAGGGCGTCGTAAGCGTAGGGAAGGTCAGGAAGGGTGTGCATCAGCAGCGTCTCCTGCAATCGGTGTTGTCGGATGGTTTGGGGGCGAGCCTTCGCCTCGGTGGCTGTGAGGCTCGCCTTTTATTCTGTCATGAAGCGCTGACCCGCCCAACGGGGGCCGCGGGCCTCTCGGGGTGGTCCCTAAGGGCCTGGGAATCAGTGGGCTGGGACAAGGCATATCAAGGACTTCGCCGCTGATCTGAGATCCGATGGCGCGGATTACCCCACGGCTGATTCGGGGGTGCTGAAGGGGAGGAAAAAGTTCAAGAACGATCGTTGACTTTCTGAGAAGGGCTTGTATACCATTAGCGCTCCCTGGCGGCTGGGGAGGTTAGCTCAGTTGGTTAGAGCACCTGCCTTACACGCAGGGGGTCGTGGGTTCGAGTCCCCCACCTCCCACCATTGCACCAGCGATGTCTCTTTCTGATTCCACGGAATCAGAGATTTCAACGGGCAAAGGAATCCTGGGATGGACGGGATCAGATTCCCGACCTACCTGATGCCGACAGGTTGATCTATCAAAGATCGCGCAGCTTCGACGGGTCCTCTCGTCACGGTTGCACACTGTTCGAAGGAAGCGCCCGTTCAGGACGCTCCATGCTTCGGCAGACTGCGGGGTCGTAGTTCAGCTGGTTAGAATGCCGGCCTGTCACGCCGGAGGTCGCGGGTTCGAGTCCCGTCGGCCCCGCCACTTCATCTTAAGCAGCCATCGATTGCAGGGCAGCCCTCGATCCGGCTTATCAGCCGTCGAGGCCTTTCCCGATTCGGTCTCGAGCGATTCGGTCCCCAAGGCGGCTCTCCAAGCAGCCACCTCTCGACCGCCAATAGCTACGGATCATCAACCCGGACGGAAACCATCATGCGCGACAAGATCAAGCTCGTTTCGACCGCCGGAACCGGTTACTTCTACACCACCACCAAGAATAAGAAGACTTCCACCGAGAAGCTGGTGCTGAAGAAGTATGACCCGAAGATCCGCAAGCACGTCGACTTCAAAGAAGAAAAGATGCGCTGATTCCTGCGCTGGAGCTTTGCGCCGCCTCCTCGAGGCAGCGGAGGTTCTTAGCGAGCAGGATCGAGCAGCCAGCGCGGGGCTTTCCCGCGATCGAGCGCCGCGATTTCGCGGCGCTTTTTCTATTGGCTCGTATTGGCTTGGGTTTCTAGAGCCCCAGTATTTAAGACATATAGGTCGAAGGCAGCGACCGGCGAGGCCTGCTCCCAGGGGAGCTGGGAGGCCTGGAGAGCCCCTATATTGAGGCCCCCATCAATTGGGGGCACCCCAGAGTTAAGGGCCCCACAGCTAGCTTCCTCTTAGTTGGCTACATAGCCGAGGCTGCGAAGCTCTTCTTTGAGGTCTTCCGGGATGTCCTGGGCCTGGTCCCGAGTCTGGAGGCTGGAGAAGCGGTTCCGAATGAGTTCTCGCATCTCTGCGACCCTCGCCTGATGCTGGTCGGCGACGTTCTCTTGCTCTAGCGGGTCTTGCTCGAGGTTGTAGAGCTCTACCTGCTGGACGGGGTAGAGGTCCTTGGGGCCCCCAGCAAAGCAATAGGGAGTGAGGCCATCAGGGTTGTCGACGAGCTTCCAGGGGCCAGAGCGCACCGTGTGGATGCGGGTGCTGCCGTATTCGGAGAACGCCGGTTTACCGCGTCCGCCGTGGTCGCTGCGTCGCAGGTAGGGGACCAGCGAATCGCCGTGAAAGTTCGCCTGGCTCTCTAGGCTCATGAGGTCCAGGATCGTCGGGGTGACGTCCGAGAGCTCCACCGGCTGATTGATGCGGCTGCCGGTGGGCACCACGCCTTCGGCGACGATGCCGAGGGGGACGTGGAGAGAGGTCTCGTAGACCGAACAGGCGTGGTAGAGGTAGCCGTTGTGATCGTAGAGGTCCTCGCCATGGTCGGAGAGGAAAACGATCGTGGTGCCTCGATCGCCGACGGGAGCTCCCTCTCGCGGCGCCCCCGCCACGGTGCTGCCTTCCGCTGAGAATCCAAGGCCATCGAGGATCCTGCCGACGAGGCCGTCGGTGCCGGCGACGGCGGCGTCATAGATCGCGTCTAGATGACGGATATCTGCCGGGCTCAGCTCCTGCTGCTCCTTCATCACCGCATCCAGGCGCCACTTCTTGGGAATCAGGTCGCCGGTGTAGTCCGGGTCGAAGCGGGTGCGCGCCAGATCGCCGCCGTTGTAGTAGGGGCCGTGGGCTCCAAAGAGATGAATCCAGATCAGCCAGGGGCGCTCCGGGTCGATCTGCTGAGCCCATTCGAGGCTCCACTGCACGGTGCGGCCGTCTCGTCCATGGCTGCAGCGCAGCACGTCCCAACCGTCGTGGCCGGCGCGGCACATATTGCTCAGGAAGGCGGCGGTTTGATACCCCTCGGCCCGCAGGCGCTTCGGTAGGGTCTCGAGGTCCGGAGGAAGCTCGTAGCCGTTCTCGATTACCCCATGCCCGCTGGGATAGAGGCCCGTGAGCACCGTGGCTAGGGAGGGCCAGGTGATGGTGCGAGGAGCGGTGGCCTGTTCGAAGAGCACGCCCCGGGAGAGCAGGCGGTCCAGATTCGGCGTCAGTTCTCGTTCGTCATACCCGTAGATATTGAGTCGATCAGCCCGCACCGTATCGGCGCTGATCAGCAGCACGTTGTGTTGGCGAGCGTCGAGGCTCGCGGCGGCGGCAGGCGAACCCGCTTCGCCATCCGCGGAGTCAGTGGCGGGGGCCGACGGTTGGCACCCGAGGACGGCCAGGCTCAGGGCGGCGATCGCGCACAGCGCTTTCACGCCGTGGTGACGGGGAGCTTTCGCTCCGCGGCGCAGAGGAGCCGAGAGCAAGGAGGGGGCTGTGCCTGTGGAGGGGCGAATCAATGAGTTGGAGGGCATAGATAACCGTGGAAGTTCCGGTGACTAAGAAGTCAGCTAGGGGAAGTCAGCTAGGGGAAGTCAGCTAGGGGAGGTGGGCTAGGGAGTAGGAGCTGAGGGGTGGTGAGAGGCTGGTCGAAGGGACGTAGCCGCCTCGCATTGGGTCGCCAGTCTAGCAGGGGATTTGCCTCTCTTTGGGTCGATAGTGCACAGGGTGCGGGTCTCCTCGAAGGGCAGACCTAGAGGCCGTGCTACGATCTCCTTGCGTTCCGGTATCAGTACAGGTCAAAGATGGGCTGGAGGTCTTCTCTCCACCGCGGATCTCGATTGGAGATCCCCCTCGAGGAGAGCCCCATGACTCATCCTTCGACTTCCCCCTGTCGCCCGCTGGCAGAAAATCCTGCGCCTTCCCGCGATCGATCCGCTCCCGCTGCGACTCGGTCGGGAGCCGGTGAGGCGGAGATCCGATTGAGCAGTGCCCGGGTAAGGGACGCCCAGTTAAAGAGTTCTCAGCTAAAGAGCCCTCTATTGAAGAGTGGGCAGTTCAGGGTGGTGGCCCGTGCGGTATCGCGGCGAATGACCGCCCGCGGGGCTCGCTTTCCCCGTTCCAGCGGCCGGCAGCGCAGGGCCTATGGTTTGCCCTGTGATCTGCTGCAGCGCTGCTATCGCCAGCGGCGCGGTGGGGTGGGGTATAAGAGAGGCGTGCAGAGGGAAGCGCAGGGGAGAGCCCTTCGTCGGCGAGCTCGTCCCGATCGCGGTGGAGCTTACCGCCAGCAGGAGAGCCGAGGCTGCCGCCGCGGCGATGGAGCTTGGGAGGAGCTGGTGGATCGCTATGGAAAGAGCCTGCGGCGGGTCGTGAAGTCGGTGCTGCGCAGCTACTCGATTCCGGCGGTGCGCCTCGCGGCGGAGGACGTGGTGCAGGAGGTCTACCACCAGCTGCTGACGCAGGATGGCCGTCGCCTGCGCGCCTTCCGCGGCGATCGGGTGGGGCAGACGGCGGCCTACCTGCGACGCTTCGCGGAGCGGGTCGCCCGGCAGCACGTCCGCGGACTTTTTGCCGAGAAGCGGCTTCGGGGAGTGTGGGCGATGAATTGGGGTACCGCTCAGTTCGAGAATCTGGAGGGTTCGGAGGCCGATATGCAGGAGCGTCTGCTAGACCGAGGGCGGCTGCAGGAGCTGCTGCGTTGCTGCGTTCAGGTGACGCCGGAGGCGACCCGGCAGCGAGATCTGCAGATTCTGTACTGGGCCCATGGGGAGGGCTGGGACAGTCAGGCCATCGCCGAAGCCCTCGGCGGTGGCCTGAGCCCCGGCGGCGTAGACAGCGCTCTGTTCCGGCTCCGGCATCGGCTTCAGCAATGCGGAGTGAGTCTCGGGCGACGGGTCTCCGCCACCGGCTCCGTGAGCGGTGTCCACGCCGTCGCCGGTTCTAGCGCGGGAGGCGGCAGCTATCCCAGAGCCCTGCCGGCGCGTCGCCGGCCTACGGCCGCGGCCTGAGGTCGGGAATCCACGGCGAGCTCTGCGGCGGGAACCTCGGCCCGCCGCGGAGCTGCTACCATCTGGCGGCCATGATTAACGTCTACTCTGATCCTCGATGCCTCGAGCATCGCGCACCCGCGGGGTATCCGGAGCATCCCGGTCGTCTCGAGGCGGTGCTCGAAGCGGTAGAAGAGCAAATTCAGCAGGGCGAGGGCTGGCGCCTGATGAGCCCCTGCTCCCACTCCGCCGCGCAAGAGCTGGCGGAGGCGGTGCACGATGCCGAGTACCTGCGGCGATTCCGGCGGGCGGTGGAGCGCGGAGACGGGCTGCTGGATTCCGCCGACAACCCGCTCCATGCAGCTACCTGGGATGCCGCCCTGGCGGCGGTGGAGGCCGCCCTCACGGCGGCGGATGCCGCCTTGTCGGGGGCTGGGGGTGGTGATGACGTGCATTTCGCCGCGATCAGGCCGCCAGGGCACCACGCCGAGCGCTCTACGGCGATGGGCTTTTGCTATCTGGCCACCGCCGCTCTAGTGGCGGAGCATTGGCGGCGCTCAGGGCTCCAGCGGGTGGCGGTGCTCGACTTCGACGTGCACCACGGCAACGGAACTCAGCATCTCTTCGAGGATCGCGGGGACATTCTCTTCCTCAGCACTCACCAAAGCCCCTTCTACCCTGGAACCGGGGCCCGGGAGGAGCGGGGAGTGGGGGACGGCCTCGGCGCGACGGTGAACGTTCCTCTGGTCGAGGGCAGCGGCGCGGAGGCGGTGAATGCCGCCTGGGACGAGATTCTCGCCCCCGCTCTCGAGGCCTTCCAGCCGGAAGGATTGGTGGTCTCCGCCGGCTTCGATGCCTGGCGGCAGGATCCCCTCGGCGGGCTGCGGTGGGAGCTGGATACCTTTGAGGGGCTCGGCGAGAGGCTCGGCGCCTTCGCCTCGGCGCATTGCGCCGGGCGGATGGTCTCGGTGCTGGAGGGAGGCTACGATGTGAGCCACCTGGGAGCGCTGGTGACGGCTTATTTACAGGGCTGCTCCCGAGGCGTGGGCCACGCCGCACAATTGGGCAGTTGAGCTAGATTCGGCCCGCCGGAGCCGAGAGAGGGCGGGAAGCTACGGACCTTGAGAAACTTCGTCCATAGCAATGAGCTCATGCGTTGACTTTTCTGATATACCATCGATACACTCGGCGAAAACCTCATGCATTACTTGAGGGAATAACTCTTAGACGTTGATTTTCCCTGGAGAACTCCCAGGTTTTCTCCACTTATCGGAGGATCGTCCCAGCGGACGCTGAAGGAAGACATCATGCTGAACGCCCATAGATTGCACTCTGTCGTCCTCCTCGGAGTGACCGCCCTCCTGCTGAGTCTCGCCGTTCCGGCGGATGCCGCCGAACCCTTTGGCCGCTTTGGCGGCATCGTTGGCGGTGGCACCGGTGGCGGCAACCTGCTCCCGCTCCACGGCTGGTGCCTGGACGACGATGGGGTTCGCTTCATCGAGATTCTGGTTGACGACGCCATCGTGGGACGCGCGTCCTACGGCCGTGCCCGCGCCGGCGTGGCCGCCGCCCATCCCGGCTTCCCGGATTCTGAGGCCGGGGGTTTCGCGTATCAGCTCAATACCGCGTTCTTCACCAACGGCCTTCACAAGGTGCAGCCCCGCTGCATCAGCAACAGCGGTGAGAAGAGGCTGCTCAACGCCCGCACCCTGGAGTTCACCAATAGCGCCCTGACCCTGGTGCCCTTCGGCAAGATCAACTTCCCGCAGAAGAACGTCGAGCTCTTCGGCGTCTGTGATCTCACCGAGCCCAATCGCCGCTACTCCATCATCGACGGCTGGGCCCTGGATGCCGGCGTCGACGAGTCGGATGCCGGCATGGCCTTCGTCGAGCTGCTCATCGACGGGGCGATCTTCGCCAACACCCGCCGGGACTGCATCTTCGACCCCGATAGCGGTGGCCTGACCAACTGCTACGGCCTGGTGCGTCAGGACATCGAGCGCCGCTTCCCGGATCTGCGGGACTCCCCCAACGCCGGCTGGCGCTTCGCTCTGGACGTCGGTGCTCTGATCTCCGGAGTGGGCTACAGCCAGGGGCTGCACGTTCTGACGGTGCGCGCCAGCGATGTCGGCGGCCAGGTGGACGAGGTCGATGAGTTTGCGGTCAACTTCTTCTGCGACGAGAACATCACCAACGAGGGCTCCTTCGGCCTGGTGGGGCAGCCGGTCGCCGGTCGCCAATACAGCGGCATTCTCTCCATGAGCGGCTGGGCCCTGGATCGCGAGGGCGTGAAGGAAGTCGAGGTGCACGTCGATGGAGAGCTGGTGGGCCTCGCCGCCTACGGCTCCCCCCGCTTCACCGTCGGCTCCCGCTATCCCTCCTATCCGGACCGCGGCGGTCCGGGCTGGAGCTTCGCTCTCGACACCTCGAACTTCACCAACGGTGAGCACAACATCCAGGTCTTCGTGATCGACAACGGGATCATCGCGGACCCGCCGGTGCCCTCCGCCCGTGTTCTCATCGGCGAGCGCACGGTGACCTTCGCCAACTGATCTGATCGCAGGCTGCTCGGCAGCCGATCGATAGAGCGTCCTGAGCGGCGGGCCTTTCGAGGCTCGCCGTTTTCGCTTCTGGGCCCAGCGGGGCTGTACTAAGGCTCATGGAACGGTTGAGCTAGTCCGTTGCCTCCCTGGGTCGATAGGGGCGCCGGTGGGGGATTTGTGGCCTGAGCGGTGGGAGTTGTGCTCCTCAAGGGATTCGTACCTCCAGAGGAGGTAAGAGTCGCCCGCTGCTTCGCCTCAAATGAGCTTCTGGACTGAATCCGGATTCGCTAGCCGTAGCTGAAGCTCTAGGAGGAGCCTTTGGAGGGGCGGGCCCCGGTGACTTCTCTGGTGGGTTCCTCTGGTGGGCTTATCGGTTGGAACCCTCGGGTGAGATTCCCTAGAGAAAGCTTCCGTGTAGGTTTTCTGTGTAGCTTCTCTTCGGGCAGCATCTTGGGGAGAGAAGCCCTGGGAGCTTTCCCGTGAGGGCTCTGCGATTGGTAGGGGTGGCGGACATCCCCGGATTCGGCGAGATGCCGATGGGGGCCGTGGGCCGGGGAGTGCCGCAGGGTAGAGGCTCTATGCGGACCCTGAGGCCAAAAGAAAACCCCCTCTCCGCATTTCGCGGCAGAGGGGGAACACTGGCGTCGCTCCGCCGGTCCGTGGCGGCGGAGCGGTGATGGGTTAAGGCTTAGAGGCCGTCGGCGGAGCCGAGGGAGGCGCGCTGGTCTTCCCGCGAGCTCTTGAGCTCACGGCGGGCCTGGAGCAGCTCCTGGGCCGGCACGAATTGGTCGAGGCCGGCCTGAATCACCTTGTCCCCGGACGCCAAGGCGCGATGCCAGGCTTCCTGGCCGAAGCGGGAGTTGAAGACCTCGGCGCGAAGGTTGAGCCGCACGTAGTCCAGGGTCTCCGGCAGGGTGAAGCCCTCGTCGATCTCCTCCTGGCTGGCGATATTCTCGCGCACCAGCCACTGCTGGAACTCGGCCAGCACCTCTTCGCTGGGCTCCCAGCTCTCGTTGAGGATCGCGTTGCGGCTGGTGTAGTCCACAGAGAAGTCGAAGAAGCTGTTGCGGGAGCGCAGCTTGACCTGGAAGCCGTTGAGGTGGTCAGGGCCAGCGACGACGTCCGGCGTGATGCCGCCGCCACCGTAGACCTTGCGGCCGAGATCGGTCTCGAAGGACTCCACCACGCCCTCGGTGGGCTGCTCGATGCCGCCGTTGGCCTCGAGCTCCTCCAGCGGGGTGCTGTAGGCGTAGTAGTCGTAGTACGAGGAGAAGTCGCGCTGAATCATCCGCCCGGCGGGGGTGTAGTAGCGCGCCGTGGTGAGGGCGAAGCCGGCTCCGTAGGAGAGGCTGAACACCGTCTGCACCAGGCCCTTGCCCCAGGTCGGGGTGCCCGCCACGATGCCGATGTCGTGGTCCTGAATCGCCCCGGCGAGAATCTCCGCGGCGGAGGCGGTGCCGTTGTTGACCAGCACCACCACCGGCATGTCGAGTTCCTTGCGCTGGCCTTCGGCGAAGAAGGTCTGGAAGGAGTTGCGGTTGCGGCCGCGGGTCTCAACGATTTTGCTGCCGCGAGGGGCGAACATGTCCCCCACCAGGATCGCCTGGTCCAGCAGGCCACCGCCGTTGTTGCGCAGATCCAGCAGGAGCTGGGTCATGCCCTTCTCCTGGAGCTTCTCCAGCGCCTCGCCGACCTCGCGGCTGGTGCCGCGGTTGAAGTCGGAGATGTAGATGTAGCCGGTGGTGTCGTCGATCATATAGGCGTAGCGCACGGTGGTCAGGGGCACCTCGGCACGAACCACGTCGTATTCCAGGGGCGCTTCAGCACCGCGGCGCAACACGGTGATGCCCACCACCGAGCCCTTGGGGCCCTTGAGCTTGTCGACGGCGTCGTCGACGGTCAGGCCGTCGGTGCTCTCGCCGTCGATGGTGTCGATCACGTCACCGGTGCGAATGCCCAGGCGCGCCGCGGGGCCACCCTCCAGCGGGGTGATCACGGTGATGCGCCCGTTGCGGGTGCCCACCAGGATGCCCAGCCCGTAGAAGGAGGAGCGCTGCCGCTCCCGCATTCCGGAGTAATCCTCCGGCGGCAGGAAGTTGGTGTGAGGATCGAGCAGGCGCGTCATCCCTTGGATCGACGCGTGCACCAGATCCTTGTACGTGACCTCGTCGCCATAATTCTCGTGGGCGACGGAAAGAAGCTCGGTGTAGAGCCTCAGGGATTCCTTGGTCTCGTCGTTGAGGGCGGAGGTGCGCTGACCATAAAGCCCGCCGATCAAGACCGCGGCAAGGAAGACAAGAACGGACGTGATGCGCCAGTGTTTTTTCATGTTGGGAATCCTAACACCGAAGATTCGGAGGCTCCGTCTCCTGTCCGCCCCTCGGTGGAGGGCACGAAATCGGGAGCTTGGAGCGAGGGGTGGAAGAGGGGAGCCGGAAGGTTCACCTCCGAGGGTGCTTGACTTTTGTCCAGGGCCGCAGAATCATCGGCGCCGGTGACCCTATGTTTGGCCCGATTGGTTTTGCCGAAATCGCCTTCATCTTGATCCTGGCCCTGCTGATTTTTGGCCCCCGGCGCCTGCCGGAGATGGCACGAACCCTGGGCAAGGGAATTGGTGAGTTCCGCCGCATGTCCGACGACGTGCGGCGCACCATCAATGCTGAAATCGCCCTCGATGACGACGAGCAGCGGCCGTCCATCGCCCGAAGGCCGGAGAGTCCCGCGGCGCCGATCACCGAGGGCCACAAAATCGAAGCGCCCCGGGACAGTCGTTCGCGACGGGATCAGGACACCGGGCCTCCGCCGGGCCGCACGGTGCTCGGATCCGCCGCTGGTGCTGCAGCAGCAGAGACTGGCACGGAGGAGACTGGCGCTTCTGAGTCCCCAATCGACGGGGAGCCGGAAACAGGAGGAGGCGAGGCGGGATTGGAGCTGGGAGCCGAGGAGCAGCCGCTCATCCGTCCCGCTCAGGGCGCGGTCCCAAGCCTTCGGGGAGGGCGGCGACGGGCGGGGAGTCGGGGTGGGAGCAGCGCAGAGGCCGCCGAGGGCGAGCCGTCGGCTACTGAATCTAGCGCGGCGGAAAGTGCCGGAGGCAGCTCCGCGAGCGCCGCCAACGAGGCGGCGGACGAAGTCTGAGGGATGAGAGAGCTGCCCCCCGCTGGCGGCGCGCCGGGCGCCGCGGCTGACGACCTGCCGGCGATGTCCCTGCTGGACCACCTGGAAGAGCTGCGGAAACGCATCTTCCGGGCGGCGGGGGTCTATACCTTGGCCTTCTTGGCTTGTTGGACGGTGCATCGTCAGATCTTCGACTTTCTGCGGCGCCCCATCGAGCCCCACCTGCCGGACGGCAAGCTCAGCTTCTTTGCGGTGAGCGAGCCCTTCCTGCTGTACTTCAAAACCGCGGCCCTGGCGGCCCTATTCCTCTCCGCCCCGTGGTTGTTGTGGGAACTTTGGGGCTTCATCTCGCCGGGCCTCTACAAGAAAGAGAAACGCTGGGCGATCCCCTTTGTTTTCTTTACCTCCTTCTTTTTTATCGCCGGCGGCGTTTTCGCCTACTACATCGCCTTTCCCTTCGCCGTGGACTTCCTGCTGGAGATGGGCCAGGACTTCGAGCCGGTGATCGCCGCCAACAGCTATCTGCGCTTCTTGATGACCGTGATCCTGGGCCTCGGGCTGATGTTCGAGCTGCCGGTGGTGATCTTCCTCTTCTCCATCCTCGGCATCGTGACTCCGCATTTCCTGCTGCGTCACTTCCGCTGGGCGGTGCTGCTGATCTTCATCGCCGCCGCGGTGATCACCCCCACCCCCGATATCGTCAACCTCTGCCTCTTTGCCCTGCCCACCATCGCCCTCTATCTGCTGGGCGTCGGCGCCAGCTTCTTGGTTTATAAGAAGCGGACAAAGGCCAAGGAAGAGCAGCTAGAGCCGAGACCGCCGGGTTGATCGCGGCTGGCTGATCGCGGCTGGCCGGATTACCGAGCGCCCTGCGCCGGAACATCTGGGTCGGTGGTCAAAAAGGTAGATCGCCGATGGCGAGAACGGCATGGCCGTCCTCGATGACCGTGAGGGTGCCGAGGGAAAAGGCTGGTGCGGATCCTGCCGTCTGTAGCAGCGCGCTGCCGGGCGTATCGTGGTGTGGTGGCCTCACCAGCTCCCAGCTGCCGACGGCCAGTGGAGGAAGGGGCCAGGGTTCGGTAGAGCCGGCGGTCGGTGGCGGAGCCTGCTGGCTGAGGTAGCGCAGCGGCAGCTCCGCGCCGTCGACGGCTACCAGGCGCCAGCTGAGAATTCTCACCGTCGTCGGCCAGCCTTCTGGCGGGGGCCATAGGACGACGGAGCGCGCCGTTTCGGAGAGCAGGACGAGAGTTTCCTTCGGGCCGAGGCGCTGCGCGTGCCACTCTCCTCGGGGGGTTGCGATGACTAGGTCCAGAGCAGAATGAGAGTCGAGGGTGCCTGGGGAAAGTCCGCGCAGGCGAAGTTTTCCCTCCTGATCGCTAGTGGCGCGGTGGTTCGACTCGAGCGGGTTGTTTGGGGTGGCACCACCGGAAGAATGGAGCCGGGCTCTGGCCTCGGCCTGACGCACCGGCAGACCATCGACTCCGATCATCTGAATCTCCAGCTCTTCCGGGGCGCGCAGCGTGAGCTGAAGGTCGTTACTTTCGAGACCCTTGTTCTCTCCGGTGACTTCGCCTTCCTTGCTCTCGACCTCGATGAAGACCAATTCGCTGCGCCGCAGCCCATGGGCATCGACGGAGTCCGTCTCGACGGAGGCTGAAGCGGGGAGCTCGATCGCCTCCACCTGCCACTGCCCTTCGTCTAGTGCCGAGACTTCAAATTGCCCGTTCGCATCGGTCAGCGCGTGAACTTCGCTTTGAACCGCTTCGAGAAGAGAGAGGCTCGAAGAGCGAGAGAGCAAGGGACGAAGAGCTATCCCTGCCGGAACCGGCTGGCCATCCTCGTCGACGACTTGCCCCCGCACCTCGCCGAGGGGAAGTCGAAGCTCGATGGCTCGATCCTTCCCGCTGACTTCGACTTTCGCAAGGCGCCGTGGCGACAGACCCAGGCCGTGGACAAAGGGGGTGTAGGTTCCCGGGCTCGGGAGGGCAATGAGAAAGGTGCCGGCGTCATTGCTGGTAGCCGTAGCGGTAGTGAGGTTGTCTGCTGTAGAGGAGCGAAGCTCGATCCGAGTCTGGAGGGGTTGGTCTCCGTGCAGTATCCGGCCCCGGTAGAGCTGTCCTTGGAGATGGAAATGCGCTGAGGCGCTGTCTGCGGAGGGGACTTCGATGTTCTGTAGAGGAAGGCTCAGGATTCCTCCCCCGGCATCACGAAAGGAGAGTCGAACTCTCCAGCGGCCCGGGGCGAGATCTTCGAGAGTCAACCGCTGCTCCCCGTTGAGCCCGACGGAGCGAGAGACGCTAGCCTGCTGGAGAAAGCCGCAGCCAGGGTCGTGGAAGGCCGCAATCTGGGTCTCCACCATCGGGGTCGTGCTGGGGGAAGCTTCCCAGGTGACCTCCAGAGAGCCGACCCGCGGGACCCGATGCTCCGGTAGTCGGGTCTCTGTTCCAGCGACGATCTCGAAAGGACCGAGGAAATGAGGTGCTGTCTTGGCTTCCGAGGGCTGGATGAGAAGGCGGTAGCGCCCAGGAGAAACCGGGGCAAGCCGAGCCCAGCCGTCGGCCGTGATGGTGGTGCCGGACTCTGAGGGAGCAGACTCTGCTGGGGCAGCCTCTGAAGGGGCAGACTTCGAGGGAGCCGCTGGGATGTGCGGCGCCGGGCTCAGGACTGCGACAGCAGTCTCTCGCCACCGCCCCTCCGGGACCACTACAACCCGCCCGCGCGCCGGTTCCCGAGTCCAGTCGTCCAGCAGTCGCAGACTCATGAGGCCGCCGACTCGAAGAGATTGGGTCCCGAGGCGCAGCGGCGTATCCGGAGCCTCATTGCTCAGAGGAACGATCGCGCTCGTCCAGGGGCCGTCGACCCACCGCAGCTCAGCGCATTCGCTGCTGATGGCATCGCTGCTGGTGGCATCGCTGCTGGTGCCCTCGCTGCTGAGGAGTTTGCTGCTGGGGATCCAGGCGCGAAAATCCCCCTGGGACGAGATCCTTTGGGCCGGAAAGGGTAGCTCTAGGGCTTCGGAGCCGTTCTCGAAGTTGCTGCTATAGCTCTCGTCGGCAGTATCGACGCTCGTGTTCTCAAGGGGCTCTGGGGCGAGACGAGAAGGGAGCCCCACCGCGGGGGAGCAAGGCCTGAGATGAGCCAGCAGCCATGGGGGCAAGCCCGCCGGGGCTGCTCCCTGGTCGGAGATATAGCTCAAGCGCACCTCCACCTCTCGGGCTCGATGCCACGAGAGCTCGAGGGCGCCCCTCAGACAGGCTTGTTGGGTGATCCGGGCCGGTTCGCTGATCCACTCGTCCGCCAGGATCCAGAGAGTCTCGGAGCCGTCACAGCGGGAGTAAAGATCGATGCGCTTGTGCTTTGGATCCCAGGCCGCTGGAGCGAAAGCCTCTAGGGCTCCATCGACTCGGCGCAGGAATCGCGCCTCACGAAGCTCTGGCTGCGGCTCCGTGTTGGGGCTCAGCGGCTCCAAGGCCGGCGGTAAATTCAGGGAAAAGCCAGTGAGAGAGCCAGCCAGGGAGGAATCAGCTAGGGAGCTGCCGGTGGCCTGTGATTCCGCCCGAGTCGCTGGGGCAAGGAGGATCAGCAGACAGAGAACCTGCCTCGCTATGTGTTGGAGAACCGCAGGTTGGAGAGCCGCGGAAACCGTCCAGCAGAGCGATGGGGACACAGCCAAAATTTCCGTGAGGTTCAGTGACCCTACGGTGAGGAGGAAGTGGCTGGTTCTTCACCCGGCGGGAAGGCTTCCGGGCTAATGATCTGGCCAATGAGCCTCGAAACCGATTTCCAATGCATCGTCTGGACCTCCGCGATAAAAGAAGTATTACGGCAAGGTCGATTTTACTGCATGTCGGCTTAAATCCCTGGCCCGCTACCCCCCGTACCCCAGCGAGCGCAGCTGCTGGAGATCCTCTTCACTGAGGTCGGCGGGCAGGGGAGCCTCGGTATCCCGAGTGTCCTGGAGCCAGGCGGTGATGATGCGTTCGAGCTCTTCCTGGATCTCGAGGCCCTGGTTGGCGAGGTTTTCTCGCTCGTCGGGGTCCTGCTGGAGGTCGAAGAGGTAGGTGCCGTCTTCGACGTATTTGCTGCCGGCGCTCTTCATGTAGGCCCAGCGCTCGGTGCGCACTCGCACGCCCTGCCAATGGGAATGTTCGGAGAAGGCCACCCGGCGGCCGTTGCGCTCTTCGTTGGTGAGCTCTCGCAGGTCGATGCCGTCCTGCTCGGGAAGCTCGAGGCCGACGGCGTTGAGCAGGGTGGGGAAGAGGTCGATGGTCTGCACCAGGCCGCCGAAGCGGCGGCCTTCGCCTTGGCCCGGCGGGGCGGGCCAGCGGATCATCAGCGGCACCCGAGTGGTGTTCTCGAACAGGCCGTGATGGCCGTAGCGGGTGCCTCGATCGCCGATGTGTTCGCCATGGTCGGCGACGAAGACGACGATGGTGTTTTCCATCAGATCGCGGCTAGCGAGGAAGTCCAGCAGGCGGTCCAGCTGCCGATCGAGGTAGGCCACCTCACCCTGGTAGAGGTCGTAGTGGCCGGCGAGGAAGCCGTCCTCGTAGCCGGGCCAGCCGGGAGGGCGAACCGCTCGCCAATCATCCACCGGGGCAACGCCGGAGGGGGTCTCCGGGGCAAAGCCAAGGCTGAAGGGGGCGGGGGCGGTGTGGGGGGTATGAGGATCGAAGAAGTGCAGCCAGGCGAAGAAGGGCTCTTGGCGCTGGGCGATCCAGTCCATGGCCATGTCGACGACGACTTCCGCGCTGAAGTGGCGGCCGGTGAGGGTGACGTCGTCGAAACCCTGGGCGAGGCCGGAGTTGTGGTCGCCGAGGTGGCGGGCAGAGATGATCGCCAGGGTGTCGTATCCGACTTCATCGAAGCTCTCGGCCAGGGTTTGGCTGGCGTCGGGAACTCGGGATTGGAGGTTATAGACCCGATGATTCTTGCCGTAGAGGCCGGTGAAGATCGAGGCGAAGCTGGGATTGGTGGCGTTGAAGGTGGAGACGCAATGGGTCCACAGGTCGCTCTCCTCGGCGAGGGCGTCGAGGGCGGGGGTGACGCTGGGGGAGGCGCCCCAGGCTCCGAGGGCGTCGATGCGCAGCGTGTCGGCGCCGATGAAGAGGACGTTCGGCTGTTCCGGGCTCCCCGGAGCCGTCCAGGAATCATCTTCTCCCTCAGAAGCCCCGGTGGGGCGCGACGCCGAGTTCGGGCCGCGATGGTAAATCGCCGGGCTGGCCCAGACTCCGAAGCCCGGCTTGGCCTGGGGATCGACGGTTCCGGGAATGCGGCCGGCGGCGGAGGGGACTCGCTCCAGCCTCGCGGCGCCGCGAGGATCTCCCGGCGGCGGCGGCACGTCGACGGAGAAGAGGAGGTCGATGGTCTCTCCGGCAAAGGGGCTGAGATCCAGATATTCGGCGGCGGCGGAGGGAGGGGGGGCGACATCCAGCACCCGGTTGTAGAGCGGGGTGATTTCGCCGGCGGAATTGCGCACCTCCACCCGATAGCGCTGAGCGCTGGGGTAGCTCTCGTTGCGCAGCGGGACAAAGCGCAGCCAGGGGGTCTCTCCCAGAGCGAGGGTCCACCGCAGCTGGGTGCCTCGGCGCTGAGTCAGAGCCCGTACCTCGCTGGCGGCCAGCTGGGGAATGTTGGCGAGATGGAAACCGGTGAGGAAGGGCCCTGGGCGGACCTCGATGCGGCCGAGGTTGACCACGCTGCGGCTCCACGCCGTCGCGCTGCCGGAAGCCTGCTCTACCGTGGGCTCATGGACCCAGAGGTCGATCCTCTGCCACGGTTCGGTGGATTCGACGCTGCTCTTCTCTTCTGAAGCTCCCGGGTCGTAGGGCCCTCCTGAGCAGGCCAATAGGCCCGCAGTCAGAGTGGCGATCAGCAGTCCAGCGGTCAGAGCGCCTCTTCCTGGAACGCTGCCTAGAATGCCGCTTCTCAGAGCTTGGCTGACCCGACCCCTGCTATCCACAACGCCATTGGCCAAGGGTGCCTTGGAGGATTGGTGGGTTCCAGGGCGGCTTTTCCGGGGTGGGGCAAGACTAGGATCACTGCCGCTATGGTGAGCTGAAAGCAGGCTCCCGAGGGAGCGTCGAATCCGGAACATAGAGGCGGTCTCTCGCTGGAAGGGCCGGAATGCCCGGTGGGTGAGAAGGCGAATCGAATCAGGGGGGGAGGCTTCAGGAGGGAGGGAGAAAGTTTGCCAGCAGATCCCTCCACTGGCCCCGGGCGTTGAGCAGCATCTCCACGGCTTCCCGCACGGCGCCGCGGCCGCCGGGCTTTTCCACCACGACATCGCAGTGGGCCTGGACCTCGCGGGCGGCGTCGGAGGGGCAGAAGGAGAGCCCGCAGCGGGCCAGCACTGGAAGATCCGGCAGATCATCGCCGACGAAGGCCACCTCGCTGGCCCCGAGGCCGCGCTCGGCGAGGAAGCGATTGAAGGCATGCCCTTTGTCGCCGCGGCCCAGCATCACCTCATCGAGGCCCAGCTCATCGGCGCGGCGGATGAGAGCCTCATGGCTGCGGGCGGAGAGCAGGCCGACCACCAGCCCCGCCTCGCGGGCGAGCTTGAGGGCGAGGCCGTCGCGCACGCTGAAGGCCTTGATTTCTTCACCGCTGGCGCCGTAGCGCAGCAGCCCGTCGGTGAGCACGCCGTCGACGTCGGTGAGCAGAGCCCGCAGGCCGCGGGCGCGGCGGGCGAGCTCCGGGCTCAGCTGGGGAGCTGGCTCGGTGGGCATCATAGAGGCTCCTTGAAGGGCAAGCTCGAAGAAAAGTTCCGGGGTGGGGGTAGAGAAGAGCCTAGAACAGCTGGGAGAAGCTCAGAAGAGCTCCAGGCCCCAGAGCTGGTGCAGGTGGACCAGGCCTTCGAGGAGGTCGTTGTCGCCGGTGACGAAGAGGCTGGTGATGCGTCGCTCCTCCAGGACCCGCAGGGCGGCGGGGGCCAGCTGATCGGCGCTGATGGTCTGCGGTCGAGGCTGCATGCATTGACCGGCGTTGCGCTCCAGGGGAGCGGCGCCGCTCTCCAGCAGGCGGCGCAGATCGCCGTCGGAAATGCAGCCCACCAGGCGACCGTCGTCGTCCACCACGGCGGTGATCCCCAGGCCCTTGCGGGACATCTCGTAGATCGTGTCGCTCATGGTGGTCTCGCGGTGCACTCGCGGCAGCGCGTCCTCGCTGTGCATCAGGTCCCCCACCCGCAGCAGCCGCTTGCCGAGGCGCCCCCCGGGGTGCAGGCGGGCGAAGTCTTCCGGGGTAAAGCCGCGGGCTTCCAGCAGCGCCATGGCCAGGGCGTCCGCCAGGGCGAGGGTGGCGGTGGTGGAGGCGGTGGGAGCGAGGTTCAGCGGACAGGCTTCGCGATCGATGGGCACCGCGAGATGGATCTGGGCGGCCTGCGCCAGCGGGCTCTGGGAGCTGCCGGTGAGGGCGATCATCGGCACCGCTAGTCGCTGCAGCACTTCCACCAGCCGCAGAAGCTCCTCGGTGGAGCCGGAATAGGAGGCGGCGAGAACCACGTCGCCGTCGGCAATCATGCCCAGATCTCCGTGGATCGCCTCCGCCGGGTGCAGGAAGAGGGACGGAGTTCCGGTGGAGGCGAGGGTGGCGGCGACCTTCTTCAGGATCAAGCCGCTCTTGCCCATGCCGGTGCATACCACTCGTCCCGGGTGGCGGCGAATCAGCGCGACGGCCTCTTCGAAGCTCGAGCCCAGGTGGTCGACCAGCGAGAGGATCGCCCGCCCCTCGATCTCGAGGACCTGGCGGGCGACTTCCAGCGGCGGCCGAGGGTCTGAGCTCATGGCTGAATGCTCGCGGTGGGTCGGCCGTCCGGGGAGCTGTGTTCCTTCAAGGAAGAACCCAGGACCTCCAGTGCGCCGCTCTCGATCAGCGATCGGCGCAGGTGCACGAGCTGCTGCAGCAGCTGGCGAGCGCGCTGCGGCGGCAGCTGGGTAGTGCTGTCGGAGAGCGCCTCCTCGGGCCTCGGGTGCACCTCGAGAAAGATTCCGTCGGCGCCGGCGGCCACCGCGGCCCGGGCCAGGGGCTCGGCGTATTCCCGGGCACCGCCGGTCTGGGCTCCGCCACCGGGCAGCTGGAGGGAGTGGGTGACGTCGTAGATCACCGGAATGCCTTCGCGATGCAGCATGGTGAAGGAGCGCATGTCCACCACCAGGTTGCTGTAGCCAAAGCTGTAGCCGCGCTCGGTGACGGTGATCCGCTGGTTGCCGGTGGAGCGGGCTTTGTCCACCGCCCGGCGCATATCCGGCGGCGCGACGAATTGACCCTTCTTGAGATTCACGGCGCGCCCGGTGGCCGCCGCGGCGAGGATCAGATCGGTCTGCCGGCAGAGGAAGGCAGGGATCTGAAGAACGTCACAAACTTCCGCCACGGCGGCGCATTGGGCCGCCTCGTGAACGTCGGTGACCACCGGTAGGCCCGTCGCCTTCTTCACCGTGGAGAGGATCTCCAGGCCGCGCTCGAGACCCGGGCCCCGGAAGCTCTCCACCGAGGATCGATTGGCCTTGTCGAAGGAGGCCTTGAAGATCAGCGGGAGTCGGAGCTCTCTCTGCAGGCCGGCGACGATCTGTGCCGCTTCGAGAGCGCGCTCTTCGCCCTCGATGACGCAGGGGCCGGCGAGAATCGGCAGCTCCGCGCCGCCGATGGCAACCTGCGGCGCGAGCTCCCAGGGGGAGGGCTGAGATGTTTCCATGGCCGCTCAGCGCTCGCCTTTGGCACCGACGACCCGGGGGGCCGTCTCCGCGGGTTGGGAAGGCGCCTCACCGCCGAGATCATTGGCCGCGCTGCCGTGGGGAGAGTCGGCGCTCAGCACAGGAACCTCGCGGGGCTTCGCCGGGGCGGAGTGGGTTTGATCGTCCCGCCGCCGGTCCTGATGCTCCAGGGCCGCCTCGATGAAGGAGATGAAGAGCGGGTGGGGAGCGGTGGGCTTGCTCTTGTATTCCGGATGGAATTGGCAGCCGACAAACCAGGGATGATCCGGCAGCTCCACCATCTCGACAAATTTGCCGTCGGGGGAGAGGCCGGAGATCACCAGGCCGTGGTCGGTGAGGGGCTGGAGAAAGCGCTGGTTGACCTCGTAGCGGTGACGATGGCGCTCGTGGATCAGCTCGCGGTCGTAGATCGAGCGGGCCCGGGTGCCTTCCCGCAGCTGGCAGGGGTAAGCCCCCAGGCGCATGGTGCCGCCCATCTGCTCGATGCCCAACAGATCCCGCAGCTTATAGACCACGGGGTACTCGGTGTCGTCGCTGAATTCGGAGGAGTTGGCGTCCTCTAGGCCGCAAACGTTGCGGGCGTATTCGATCACCATGCACTGCATGCCGAGGCAGATGCCGAAGAGCGGCACCTTGTTTTCGCGGGCGAAGCGCACCGCGATGAGCTTGCCCTCGGAGCCGCGGGGGCCGAAGCCGATGGGCACCACCAGGCCGTCCACCTCATCCAGGGCGGCGGGCCAGCGGCCGCTCTCGATATCCCCGGAGTCGATGTAGACCAGCTCCACCTCGGCATCGTTGGCGAAACCACCGTGGTAGAGCGCCTCGTTGAGGCTCTTATAGGCATCGGGGAAGTCCACGTACTTGCCCACCAGCCCCACTCGCACCTTCTTCTTGGGGTTCTGGATGCGCTGCACCAGGCTTTCCCAGCGGCTCATGTCGCGGTTATAGCGGGGCAGGTTGAGCTGATCCAGCAGCAGATCGTCCAGCCCCTCGCGGCAGAAGGAGAGGGGCACCTGATAGATGGTGGGAACGTCCCGGGCGGCGATCACCTGATTGGGCTCGACGTTGCAGAATTGCGCGATCTTGCGCTTCATCTCTTCCGGTAGCGGGCGGTCGACTCGGCACAGCAGGGCGTCCGGAGAGATACCGATGGCCCGCAGCTCCCGCACCGAATGCTGGGTGGGCTTGGTCTTCAGCTCGTCCGCCGCGGCGATGTAGGGCACCAGGGTGAGATGGATGTTGACGGCGTTGTCGCGGCCCAGCTCGCGGCGGAATTGGCGGATGGCCTCGAGGAAGGGCAGGGACTCGATATCGCCCACGGTGCCGCCGATTTCGACGATCACCACGTCCAGATCCTGAGCCACCCGCCGCATCGCCTCCTTGATCTCGTCGGTGATGTGGGGAATCACCTGCACCGTCTTGCCGAGGTAATCTCCCCGGCGCTCCTTCTGGATCACGCTCTGGTAGATCTTGCCGGTGGTGTAGTTGTGGCCCTTGGTGGTGGTGGTGCTGATGAAGCGCTCGTAATGGCCAAGGTCGAGATCCGTCTCGGCGCCGTCCTCGGTGACGAAGACCTCACCGTGCTGGTAGGGCGACATGGTGCCGGGGTCGACGTTGACGTAGGGATCCAGCTTCATCACGGTCACCGAGAAGCCGCGAGCTTCCAGGATCGCGCCGACGGAGGCGGCGGCGACACCTTTGCCGAGGGATGAGACCACGCCGCCGGTGACGAAGATGTATTTGGTTCCCATGGGGCTCTCCTAGAGGGATGGCGCCGCCAGCGCCGTGCTTGGGGGTTGAGATTGGAGGGGGCTTACGATCAGCGCGCGCGGAGCGCCGTCGCGCAGATCGGTTGAGGGCTAAGGTGAGGGTGAGTGAACGAAGAACGAGAAGTCTATGAGCCGAGGCGAAGGGGCTGACTCGAGCGTGAAGCGCGGCCGTCTCTCGTCGACAGGAGCGCCGGCATGGGCTCAGGAAGCCGTAAGAAGAGCCTCCACTCGAGCGAGATCCTCTTCCGTATCGACTCCCGGAGCGGCTCGCTCCACCACCAGCACCCGCAGCGAGATGCCGTGGGCTAGGGCCCGCAGCTGTTCCAGCGCTTCAGCCTGCTCCAGCGGCGCCGGCGGAAGCTCCGCGAGCTGCAACAAGGTCTGCCGCTGATAGCCGTAGATGCCGATGTGCTTCTTGGCCAAAGTCTTCCGCGGGTCGGAGAAGGAGTTTCGGCGGGCGTCAGGATCTCGAAACCACGGAATCGGTGCACGACTGAAGTAGAGGGCGTAGCCGCCGTGATCGACCACTACCTTGACGGCGTTGGGGTCCTCTAGCTCACGAGCCTCGAGAGGCGCGGCGAGGGTGACCATCGGATCCTCTCGGTGCTCCCGCAGGTGCTTCGCTACCGCGGCGATGGAGCCAGGATCCAGCAGGGGCTCGTCCCCCTGAATGTTGACCACCGCCTCTTCCGGCCAGCTTCGAGCCGCCCAGGCGATGCGATCGGTGCCGCTGGCGCAGTGGGCTGGGGTCATCTCGACGTCGCCGCCAAATCCCTCCACCGCGTCCGCGATGCGCTGGTCATCGGTGAGCACCACGACCCGGGTGAGTCCCTCCACCGCCTGGGCCCGTCTCACTACATGCTCGATCATCGGGCGCCCGGCGATCAATCGCAGCGGCTTGCCCGGTAGACGAGTCGATGCGTAGCGTGCCGGAATGGCTCCCACCACGCGCGGCGGCGAGGAGGGAGAAGGGGATCCGGGGGAGGGAGGAGCGGGGGTCGAAGGGGGCGTTGACCGGTGCACGTCCCAAGATAAAGCGAGGGGGAAAAGTCTGTCAACCGCCTGGGGGCTTCCCTTGCACGATGGTTTCTTCCGCGCTCTCTCTCGATGCCCCCTTGGCGGAGCTTTTCCCTCGGTTCTCCGGCCTGTAGAAGCCCTTGCCCTAGGCTCGGGCGGGGCCTGGTATCGCCCAACGGCAACGAAGAGTGGTTTATGCTCAGGGCAGCTTCAGCTGTGGAGGAACCCCGGTGATCGCAGCCCTGATCTCAAGTCGACGATTCGGCCGTATCGGCAAAACCTACCGCCACGCCCAGCGCTACCGGCAAATTCTGCGGGCGCTGATCAAATATGGTCACGCTGACCTGGTGGAGGGGCTGAAGCTCGATCAGCTGCTCGGCGCGCCGCTGAAGCTGGTGCCGGGCACCGCGGAGATGCTCTCCCTCTCCCGCGCGCAGCGCATCCGGCTGGTGCTGGAAGAGCTGGGCCCCACCTTCATCAAGGCGGGGCAGCTGCTCTCGACTCGGCCGGACCTGCTGCCGGCGGATCTGATTCAGGAGCTCGCAGGATTGCGCAACGACGTGCCGCCGATCTCCGCGGAGCAGGTGGTGGAAAGGGTCGAGGGGGCGCTGAAGCGTCCGCTGGGTGATCTCTTTGCCTCCTTCGACGAAGAGCCGCTGGCCGCCGCCAGCATCGCCCAGGTTCACGGGGCGAGGCTGGAAGACGGGCGCGAGGTGGTGGTCAAGGTGCAGCGCCCCGAGCTCGAGCGCCTGATCGCGGTGGATTTGGAGATCCTCTCCCATCTCGCCCATCTGCTGGAGGAGCGCTTCGACGGCTGGGCGGTGCAGCGGCCGACGCAGGTGGTAGAGGAGCTAGGGGTGCTGCTGGAAGAGGAACTCGACTTCCGGCTGGAGGCCTCGGCCCAGGTGCGCTTCGCCGGCTCTATGAAAGGGGTGCCGGGAGTACGGGTGCCGCGGGTGGAGCGCCAGCTCACTCGGGCGGAAGTATTGATCATGGAGCGGGTGCAGGGGCTGTCGATGGCGCATCCGGAGGCCTTGCGGGAGGCCGGGCTCCACCCTTCGGCGCTGGCTTCCCGCCTCGCCCGGCTCACCATGCGCCAGGTCTTTCGCACCGGTCACTTCCACGGCGATCCGCACCCGGGCAATCTGCTGGTAGAGGCCGATGGCAGCATCGTCTATCTGGATTTCGGCCTCACCGGGCAGCTCGAGCGCGACCGCCGGGAGGCCTTGGCGGATTTGCTCATCGGCGTGGTGCAGCACGACGGCGAGAGGCTTACGGACGCCTGGCTTGCCCTGACCTCCCAGGAGGAGATAACCGCCGCGGGCGCCAGGGGCGGTAGCCGCGGCGACTCCAGGAGCGATTCCAAGGGGAGGGACCGGGAGCTCGACCCGGAAGAGCGGCGGCGGAAGCTGCGCCGCGCTCTGGAGCTCTTTTCGGAGCGCCACTTCTTTCAGCCGCTGGGAGAGCTCAGCCTCGGCGATCTGCTCCAGGAGCTGCTGGAGATCGCCAACCGACACCACCTCAGCGTGCCGGCGGATCTCTTCGTGGTGATCAAGGCCCTGGCCAACGTCGAGGGGGTTTGCCGCAATCTCGATCCAGACTTCGAGATCGCGCCCCACGCGGCGCCCTATCTGCGGCGAATCCAGCTCGAGCGGCTGGATCCCCGGCGCCTAGCGGCGGACGCTTCGGAGATCGGGTCAGAGGCGCTGGATTCGGTGGCGAAGGTGCCCCGGGAGCTGGGGGACACCCTCGGCGCGGTGCGCCGAGGCAAGGTGCGTTTGGGCTTCGATCTCGGCGGCCTGGAGCCGCTGAATCAAACCCTCGACCGGGTGAGCAATCGCCTGGCCTTCGCCATCGTGCTGGCCTCCCTGGTGATCGGCTCTTCCCTGGTGGTGCGGGCGGCGCTGCCGCCGCTGTGGCACGGTCTGCCGGTGATCGGGCTGGCGGGTTTCGTGGTGGCGGGGCTGATGGGCTTCTGGCTGCTGGTCTCGATCCTCAAGCACGGTCGAATGTGAGCCTGCCGCTGGCGGGGCTTCTGCTGCTACCGCTGGTGGTGCATCGGACGGTACCTCTGGCGGCAGCCGGGGCGTCGGCTGGCTCCACGGTAGAGCTTCACGGTAAGGCTGCCCACTGGGACTCCGCAGTGGGGCTCCGCAGCGATAAGATGCCGACCATGTCTTCCCCCTCCCAGCCCGCCGCTGCGGCCTCTTCATCCAGCGCGACGGAGCCCGTGAGCCAGGCGCCCATCTCCTGGCCCCGACGCCTGGGGATCGCCGTGTTGATCGCCATGGCCCTGGCAGGGGGGTGGCGAGGGTGGCGCGGCCTGGTCAACGAGTCGAGCCTCGGTGCCGCCCGCTGGATCGGCCCGGTGGCGCAGAACCCCCGACTCGCCGAGCCCTCTGCCTTCCTCGCCGTGGCGGACTTCGAAGTAGTCGCTCATCCGCAGAACGCGTCCCTTTCCGTCTCTGTGGACGGACAATACCGAGCGCTGCTCAATGGCCGGGCGGTCGGCGGAGGGCGCATGGTGAACGGGGACGATTCCCTGCATCGCTACGAGGTCGCTCCCCTTTTGGTGCAGGGGGGCAACCGGCTCGTGGTGGAGGTTTCCAACGGTCTCGGCCACAGCATGGTGGCGGCGCGACTGAGCCTCGAGGGTGAGGCCGCGGTGACCACCGGTAGCGGAGATTTCCGCCTGCTGAGGCAGAGCTTTCCGGGGCTGGTGAGCGGCTGGCGCGGTGCGGGAGAGGGCGATGCGATGAACCGCTGGGGGCAGCCTCCCCAGGGCCGCAGCGGCGAGCTGGTGGAGAATCTGCGTCCGGTCCTCGATGGGGAGGGAGCAACGCGGGTCGTTTCGGCCCAGGTGGAGGCCCTCGGGCCCCGGGACTGGCTGGTTTCTTTCGCCGAGCCGACGGTGGGTACTCTCGCCGTGCTCCTGGGGGAGGAGGGGTCAGATTCCGGCCTGCTCTTCGTCGAGCGCGAGGAGGGGTCGGCCGATTCCCCTTCGATCCCGGCCCTCAGCCGTCAAGGGGCGGTGGCGGAGCTGCTGTTGATTCCCGGCCAGCGGCGCTGGTGGGACCACAGCCCCCGCCAATGGCATCAGGTGCGGATTCTCGGCCCCTCCGTGGTCGAAGGCGCCGAGCTATGGCAGCACGGCGCGGACGACGAGGTGCTGGCGCCACAGCGCTCGGTGGTCGAGCTGCCGGGGGCCTTTGGGCTCAGCAGCCCTCGACTTTCCCACCCGCTGGCGGACATCGTGTGGGGAGCGCTGCAGGAAGACAGCGCGGCGGAGCCGGAGCCCCAGTCAGCCCCTTCCTGAGCGGTTCCTTCCAGGGTCGTGGTCCGCATCTCGGGCCTGCGTGGTGCGGGGATCCGAGGAAGCTGGGAATCCTCCAGGAAAAAAATACCGGTACCGCGGTGACTCGGGCTGGGAAGCTACTTCCCGTGAGTCAGCTGTCGGTGGAGGACTCTTGGATGGGCTCGATGGGCGCGAAGCGCTTCTCTTCCACCAGCTGGCCGCCGTCGAAGCGGAACATCCGTCCAGCTTCGAAATACCACCAGCTCTCTTCCTTCGGGCCTTCCGGCGCCACCAGCTCTTCGATCTTGTCCGGCTGCCCCAGCTGCTCGAAGATTCGCTGCTCGTCCTCGCTGTCGACGCCGGCGAGGAAGCGGCGGTAGGCGTTCAAGAAGGTGGTGTCCGGCACCACCAGCGGAATCAGCACCGGGGTTCCGGATTCGGCCCGCTCGGTGATCTCTTCCCGCACCAGCTCGCGGATCTCTTCCTCCTGCCCCCGGCGCACCGGCACCCACACCACGATCTCGTACTCGTCGTAGTATTCATTCCACTTCCACGGCAGGCTGTAGCTGCCGCCGGCGCTGGTGTCGGTGGTGAAGCGGAAGCGGTCCACCGGGGCCTTGCGCAGCTCCAGCCAGTCGAATTCGGTGCGGATCGCCTCGAGGGTGACCTTGAGGTCCTGCAGCGGGCGGCCGTCACGGTCGGTGACGACGCCGGTGAACTCCACTCGCTGTCCTTGGGGGTAGGCGCCCTTGGCGTGGGCCGGCGGCGCCCACTCGGCAAAGAGCGGTAGGCCGGCGAGGAGGGCTAGCGAGACGAGAGAGAAGCGTTGCTTCGCCATGGCTTCAGGGCTCCTTCCAGTCCAGGCCCGGGGGAGGGGTGAAGGCGGATCGATCTTCCAGCGATTGGTAGTCGGAGAGGGTGAAGGTGGTGCGACCACCGGCGGCGTCTCGGTAGCTCACCTCCCGCAGTCGCTGGGGCTGGCCGGCGATGCGCAATACCGCCTCGCTGAGGCGCTCCGTGTCCACCACCGGGGTGAGCCGGATCTCCAGCACGCCGCCGTCGGTGTCCAGGGTCTCGGCGCTGTAGCGCAGGCGCAGCTCGTCCACCGCCAGCAGCACCAGATCCAGCCCCACCTCGCGAGAGGCGTCCACCTTCGCCCGCTGGCCGATCTTGTCTCCCTCTTCCCAGGAATACACCTGGCCGGAGCAGATCAGATAGCTCTTGGGGAAGGGGTCGCGGTAATCCCAGCGCAGGCAGTCCGGGAGGTCCAGGGAGACCTTGCCGGCTTCTCGCTCCAGGCCGGAGAAGCCCGCGGGCTGGTAGGTCTGCTCAAAGTCGGCCACCGAGGGACCGAGGGCCTCGAGGCTGCGGCGCACCTCGGAGAGGGCGTCCCACGGGTTCTGCGCCGCCGCCGGCAGGGCCGTCCCCAGCAGCATCGCCAACAGCCCGAGAGCTAAGGCGAAGGCAGGGATGGAGCGAGTCCATCGAGCACGGTGGGGGGCGGCGGCTTGGGGACGGGGTGGGGCCATGAAGAATCCTCCAGCGACGGTGAGGCAGCGGACGTCTAGAAGCAGACGCCAGGCAGTCGTTGCTCTCTATTGTACGAATGATCCCGCCGCCGCGTTAAAACAAAGAAGTTAGGCGGCGTAGGCAGACGAAAGAGCTGCCTGCTGTGGAAGACCCCGTGAAGAGCCGAAAGATGGGAGCTCGGCACTGCAGAAGCTCGATGACAGAAGCCCCATTGCAGAAGCCTCCGTTGCAGAAGCCCAGCGGCAGAAGATTCAGTGGCGGAAGTGGCGCTGCCCGGTGAAGAGCATCGACAGCCCCTGCTCGTCCGCCGCGGCGATCACCTCGTCGTCTCGCTTCGAGCCCCCGGGCTGAATCACCGCCTTGATGCCCGCCTTCGCGAGCACGTCGAGGCCGTCGCGGAAGGGGAAGAAGGCGTCGGAGGCCGCCACGCAGCCGGCGAGGTCCAGCTGGGCCTTCTCCAGCGCCAGTCGGCAGGAATCCACCCGGCTCATCTGCCCGGCTCCCAGGCCTACCGTCTGGTTTCGGTTGGTCACCACGATGGCGTTGGACTTGACGAAGCGGCACACCGTCCAGGCGAAGGCCAGGGCTTCCCGCTCCACCTTCTTCGGCTTGCGCTTGGTGACGATCTTCCAGCTTGCCGGGTCTTCCGACTCGGCGTCCAGCTGCTGCGCCAGGAAGCCGCCGTCCACCGAGCGCAGGTCGTGGCCGACGGCGCTCTCGGGGGTGAAGAGGGGGCATTGCAGCAGGCGTAAATTCTTCTTCTTGGCGAAGATCTCCCGAGCCTCCTCGCTGAACTCCGGCGCTAGGATCACCTCGATGAAGAGCTCCTTCATCTTGGCGGCGGCCTCGCCGTCCAGAGGGCCGTTGACGGCGATGATGGAGCCGAAGGCGGAGGTGGAGTCGGTGGCGAGGGCCCGCTGGTAGGCCTCTAGCACGCTGCCCCCGCGGCCGATGCCGCAGGGGTTGTTGTGCTTCACGATGGCCACCACCGATTCTCCGGTGTCTTCCCGGCTGCCGAAGGCGGAGGCCATCTTGCGGGTGGCGTCGGCGTCCAGCAGGTTGTTCCAGGAGAGCTCCTTGCCCTGCAGCTGCTCATAGCCGCCGAATAGGCCTTGGCCGCCGGTGTAGCGGTACACCGCCGCCTGCTGGTGGGGGTTCTCGCCGTAGCGAGGAGTGTGGGCCTTGCTCAGCGCCACCGTCAGCCGCCGCGGGAAGACCTCATCTTCTGCCGGGCGGTGCTTCTCGTTCTCCCGCTCTAGCCAGGCGGCGATGGCGGCGTCGTAGTCGCGGGTATGGCGGAAGGCCTTGATCGCCAACTCCCGCCGCAGCCCTTCCAGGGCCTCGTCGTCTCCCTGCTGCAGGATCTCCAGCAGCCGCGGGTAATCCGCCGGGTCCACCACCGCCAGCACGCTGTGGTGATTCTTCGCCGCCGCCCGCAGCATGCAGGGGCCGCCGATGTCGATGGTCTCCACCGCCTCACCGTAGCCCGCTCCGCTGTTCACCGTCTGCTCGAAGGGGTAGAGATTCACCACCACTAGGTCGATGGGGTGGATGTCGTGCTCGTTGAGCTCGCTGAGGTGATTCGCCCGGCTGCGGTCCGCCAGGATGCCGCCGTGAATCTTCGGATGCAGGGTCTTCACCCGGCCGTCGAGGATCTCCGGGAAGCCCGTCGCCTCAGAGACCTTCAGCACCGTCAGCCCCGCCTCTTCCAAAGTCCTCGCGGTGCCGCCGGTGGAGACGATCTCTACCCCCAGCTCCTGCAATCCCTGGCCTAGCTCTACCAGGCCCTCTTTGTCGGAAACGGAAAGTAATGCGCGGCGAACGGCTTGCATACTCGGCTCCTGGCGGAGCGGTGACTCCGCAGTCTCGGGACGTTTCACGAGAGACGCCCGGCTCTTTTCGCATCGAGGGAGGGTGGAGGGATCAAAGGCTCGCCGAAGCTCGGCCGCAGGGCCTCGATCACCGCCGTCGAAGCGGTGAGCTTATCTCAGGTCCTACCCTCTCGCCGAGGACGTCGTTTGTGCATCTCGGCTCGATCTTGGACCGATTCTTAGAGCCTGAGAGTCTCCCCGTTCTTCGCGGGCAGATTCAGTCCGTCGCCGGATCCTTCGGCACCGCCACCGCCGTCTGCCCCCGCAGCGGCAGCTGTTTGCGGCCGTCCCGGCCTCCGCTGTGGAGCCAGATGTAGCGGTAGATCTCCGCCACGTCGGAAATCGCGTGGGAATAGGCCAGCGCCGTCACCCCGAAGGCGGTGGAGCGGTCGTCGAAATGCCTGCGCCCGTCGATGGTGCCGATACGCCGGTATTCGTCTCCAATCCGAGGATAGGTCTTGCGGCAGCGCTCTCGCGCCTCGTCGATCAGCTGCTGCGGCGTCTCCGCCTGCTGCAGCGCCGGTCGTAGCCCGTAGAACACCGGCTGGAAGCGCGGCGCGGCGCTCTCCGCGTAGCGGCTGAAGTCGCCGAAATAGCGGGGCTCCATGGCGTCCTCGGCGGAGCAGTTCAGCGGGTGGTTGAGGTCCGCCACGTAGTGGGCCACCACTCCCAGCCGATAGACCACCTCTTCGAAAGGCCGCAGCGCCTGAATCGCCTTGATCGCTCCGTCCACCTCGTACAGCACCACCCGGTCCAGCTGCCCCCGAGCCTTCAGGCTCTCAACATCCCGCGCCCCCAACCTGCCGGGTAGCTCGCCGTTGAAGTAATGCCGGCTCTCATCCCCGTCATAAAAGGCCGCACGGGTCCCTTCCCGCAGCTTGCCGCGATGCTTGGCAATCTGCCGCAGCAAATCCGGCGGCGCCAAACGCGCCCCCGTCTCCGAAATACTCTCCTGCATCGCCGGCGACCACCCCCAACCCGGTCCCGCCCCCATCACCAACAACACCAGCACTAGCCCCCCAAGGTGTCTCATGGCCGGCATTCTACCCCCTCTAGAAACCTCTTGACGCCGCCCCCGCCGCCCCCGTACAATCCCCGCCTCAGTGCCCAGGTAGCTCAGTTGGTAGAGCACCTGACTGAAAATCAGGGTGTCGGTGGTTCAAATCCGCCCCTGGGCACCATTCGCAGATTTTGATGCGAATTGAGAGGTGGAGAGGACATCACGGTTTGGTGACCTCTTGCCCTAAAGCAGGTCGGTAGAGTGGCGGTAAACAGTTTCGACTGAAAGATGGACAACCCGGATGGTTAGGGTTGCTTCTGCGTTCCTTTGCCATTTCGTTGAGGTCCCCGAGTCCGGTGGGGTGACATCGCAGTGAGGGCCTTTTGACGCTCAGGGGGTGCCGAAGTTGGCATTGCCGGCCGGTGTGCTTTGATGAAAGTTAGTGACGTTTGACTCATTCTTGTAGTAGTCATGAACGTCTTGGAAGTGGTTTCGGAAACTCCAGACGTCCGATACGTCCGCATCCGCAAAGCTGAAGTCTAGGCCAATTCGGGTATTTCGGATCGAGTTGTCCGTAATGATTAGGTGGTTTAGGGGGTTGGTCGATCGAATCCTGATTCCACTGTATTCATTGCCGTTGGGGCCTGAAGCTGCCTCACCAAATGTGCCGCCATTGATCATGTTGCCGCTGACAATCACTTGATTTGCCTCTCCTGTGCCGGAGGTGTAGCGTACATTGATTCCTCCATAAGCATTGCCGGGGCCAATGATGTTATCCTTGATGATGACGCCTTCCGTGCCATCGACGAATGCGAGGATCGAAAATCCTTTGTCTAAGCCGTAGGTGGTGTTGTGTATTTGATTGCCAATGATCGAGTGGTAGTCCGAGCCGCCGATGGCAAGCTGGATGCCGCTGTTGAAGTTTTCGATCCAATTACCTTGGACGGTGGATTCAGAGGTTTTGATGTAGATTCCTATGTGCTTTCCGTCCTCAACGGCCGATGTCCGTCGAATATGGTTATTGGAGACGATAATGCCGTATCCAAGTTGGTCGCTCTCTCCTCGGTTCTTTCCTTTTACCGTGATCGCTCCATCTGAGCCAATTTCACCGCTGGCGTCTTCGACGAAATTTCTCGTGATGATTCCGTAGAGGGCTTTGGTGTAGATGCCTTCGATGTCAGAGCACCCTGCATTGCAGGTCACTTTCCGTACGCTATTGTCCGCAATCTTGACATCGAATCCTTGCACCATGATTCCCTTCGGGTCATCCCTCGTCTCGGTATTGACTCCATCAATGATGTTGTTTGTTACTTGGATCTCTCTTACCGTGACTCCAGGTGTTGAAAATCCGATGGTAATGGCAGATGTCTTGATGTCACTGATCGTGTTGTTGTGAATGAAGACTTTCTCAGCGGAGGTGTTCTTCCCGATTCTCACCAGTCCTCCACCTTCTGCGGCTCCGCTCCCTCCACGGACAACGTTGTTGTAGATGCGTACGAGAGATAAGTTGATTCCGCTGGTGGACTCAGTGTCCAGCACGCTCATATAGCTGTTGGACTGACCGCCAACTCGCTCAAATGTGCAGTCGTGGATAGAAATGGACTGCGCTCCAGGACGGGGGAAGACAATTTGTCGGTTCTTCCAGTCAAGGATGGTGAGGTTTGAGAGCTCGAAGCTCGGACTCTGAATCGGGAACATTTTGGCTTGGCTACTCAGGCTACGGTTCACCCCTGAAAGGATGGTGACTCCTTGTCCGTCTCCCTGGATATGAAGGTCGGTCGTGATCGTGGGAGGGATATAGGTGTCCAGATAATAGGTTCCAGCTGGGATCCTAATGATCGCCCCGATATTTGCCGAGATGGCGTCGTGAATCGCGTCTTCTAGGGCTGTGGAGTCGTCCAGGCTATCGGTGCCATCTGCGTTGTACGGTGCCTGAGTAATGTCATAGACCGCAGATACGGCGGCATTTTTTTGACTGTCAGCTGCTGCCCACGGAAGGGGGCTTGCGAAAATACTGCAGGGTGTGAAGAGAAGGATCAGTAGGGCGATTATAAAATGAATATTATTCAGGATGGATGAGGAAGAGCTGTCCCAAGATTTCTTGTGGGAGCTAAGGAGCGGTGGTAGGGGCATGCGGTGTTGGGTTTGCGCTCTTTTATTCTTGGTGCATTGTGATGCGGTAGCCTCTGCTGGCTTCTGGCTAAGAGAAGGAAGAGTGAATTGACTTGCTTGGGTGCTGCTGATTCTTGGGGTAGTGCTATTTCGCTTCAATTTCTCTGAGTCCATGTGGATATTTTTGTGAGTAGCCGCCGTGGCCGCTCTCTATGCACCTTTGAAGGTGCACTCAGCGACTGCGCGCCTTATTGCGCGCTTTACAGCTGTCAAAGGTAGTGAACTCGGTGGCATTCCAGCTGATGAGCTGTTCTCAGGGTGCTGGCGGATGCTCTCGCCCTTGAGAGATCCGAGATATCTCTCAACAAATGAGATCACGACAGCCCCTTCTCTCACAGCGGGAGCCTTCCGCTTGATGGAGTCGGGGCGCAGATCGTCGCCGGCGTAGACGCCTGGCAGTGATATAGCTTATCCGCGATGGGCGGCGTTGCGACCGCTAAGGCTAAAGCCCTTAGTGGTCGAGGTCGATTTGGGCTACAAGATACTGGGCGCAGCGCTTCTGGACGGTAACGACCGACCTGAGCGGTGGCTGAATCGAAAGCGAAATTGTAGTTAATAAGAGCTCTTGCCGGATCGCGTTGCGTTCAATAGGTGACGCTTCGAATTGGGCAAGTCAGATCGCGATGCTCCCGAAAGTCCAGGAGCATCGCATTTCAATTCAATAGCAGGTCCACCAGCGGCAGATGGTGGTGACGCATGCCTGAACGTCGCTGGAGCCTTTGCAAACATCGAAGGCCTCTTCGTAACTCACGGGGTCGAAGGGGCCGGCGTCACTGTGGGTTGATGGGAGCAAGAGCGCGGCTAGTACTAGGAGACCGACGAAACCAGCTTTACGAATCGTTTTCATTTCTACTTCCTCCAACAACATGTAGAGTGATCATGGATCGGTCGACGCGGAGCCATTGCTCCGGTCGCCTTCGATTTCACTCATTCTGTAGCTGGAGTCTTTCTCTACCTATTTGTGTCGACGCTTTGGGTTTAGATACTCAGGTGAATGACGACTCAATTACGAAATAGTCGTCGCGAACAGGATCTAGCCCATGTGTCGATCAGGGGGGCGGTGGCCGGGGCGCCTTGTTGCCGGCTGGGGCAGCGTCGATCCTGCGGTTGCCGGAATCGCAGAATGCCCAGCGCTGGCCGGGTTCGAAGGTTAGAATTACTGAATACTGTGTCGCACGGAGGTGCGGGATAGCGGGCTGATTCGGTGAGCTGTCTCGGCAGCCGACGTGACCATAATTTGATGCGGTCATCGCTCTCGATGCGGCTGGAGAGGTATTGGGACATCGTGGCCGCGAGGCCATCGCCGAGCACGTTGATACATCCGCGAGTACCGGCGGCAAGTACGGCATCTACCGCGTGGCCCAATAAAACTCGCCTGGTGATCCGTCATAGGCGCCGAAAGTTCACTATGACAACGGATTGCTGACTGCCCGGGCTCGCTAAACCATCCGGACTTCGAGCTTTTTACCGAGTGCCCGTGCTGCCCTTTCGATGGTGAGCAAGGTCACCGACGGCACATCGGGATCCAGCAGGCGGTCAAGGGCCGAGCGGCTGGTTTTCATTTGTTTCGCCATCGCGGCTTTGGATAGCTTCTGCTCTTCCATAGCTTGAGCGATCTGGAAGGCGATGACGCGCTTCGTGGCGACTGCCGTTGCTTCTTCGAGGATTCCTTCTTCCGCGAGGAAGTCATCGAAGTCGCTGCCGAGATGTGGGTTTGCCATCACTGTTCTCCTTGTCGAACTTCGGCGGCTCGCTGCCGCGCGAGATCGAGATCTTTGCCCGGAGTCTTTTGCGTTTTCTTGATGAATCCGTGCAGGAGTACCATTGCTTCAGCTTTTGTCATGAAGATGATCCTGCTGATTCCACCCTTGAGATTGCACCGAACTTCCCACAGGCCATCACCCAGGTTTCTAACTAGAGGCATGCCGAGCGGCCAGCCGAATTGCACGGTCTTGATGTCCTCACCGATGATCTTCTTTGATCCGTCATCCAGGCTCCGTAGCCATTCCCGAACAGGCTCGCGTCCGGACGCCTGTCGATAGAAGACGACACGGAGAGTCGGTCTGCGGGATTGTACCATTATTGGTACTCTCTGGTGAGCGGCGTGGTGTGTCGTGCCGAGAGGCTTTCTTTAACCCTACGGCCCCATTGTTCGAGATCAGCACTCTTCTCGGAGGCGTAGTGATTCCGGCCATAGACGTCGAAGATGCTGCTCTCGGGATTGCTCGGGGTCTTCGGTTCCACGGAGAGGATCATGTGCGGTGAATTCATCGTTGCCTGCAGCTTACGGTTGAACTTCTTCGTCCTCGAGAGACGCAAGATATTGATGCACAGACGAGATCACCACCGACCCCTCCCCCACAGCCGAAGCTACCCGCTTGACCGAACCAGAACGCAGATCACCGACGGCGTAGACGCCGGGTAGGGTCGTGGCATAAGCGTCGAGGTCGGGGCCGGCGTCGCGGCCGGTGAGGACGAAGCCGTGGCGGTCGAGGCCGATTTGGTCTGCGAGCCAGTTGGTGTTGGGAGCGGCGCCGATCATGATGAAGAGGGCTTTGGATTCGATGGTGGTCTGCTCGCCGCTGCGGTTGTTGCGCAGGGTGATCTGCTCGAGGGAGTCGCCGCCGTCGAGTTGGGCGACTTCGGTGTGGGTCCAGAGCTTGATGCGTGAATCGCTCTCGATGCGGCTGGAGAGGTATTGGGACATCGTGGCCGCCAGGCCATCGCCGCGCACGACGATGTGGGTGCAGGTGGCGTAACGGGAGAGGAACATGGCGGCCTGGCCGGCGGAGTTGCCGCCGCCGATGATGACGACTTCGGTATCGCGGCAGAAGAGGGCTTCGAGCTCGGTGGCGGCGTAGTAGATGCCGCGGCCTTCGAATTCGGCGAGGCGATCGAGGGGAAGTCGCCGGTACTGAACTCCGTTGGCGAGGATCAGGGTCTTGGTGGAGAGGACGGTGTCGTCGTCAAGGCGGACTTCGAAGAGGCCCTCGCGGGGAGTGAGTTGGGTGGCGCGCCGCGGCGCCACGATCCGCGCTCCGAACTTCACCGCCTGGATCTGTCCTCGGTAGGCGAGGTCGGTGCCCGAGATGCCTCGGGGGAAGCCGAGGTAGTTCTCGATGCGTGAGGAGGTGCCGGCCTGGCCTCCGATGGCGGTGTCTTCGACTACGACGACGGAAAGTCCCTCCGAGGCGGCGTAGACGGAGGCCGCGAGCCCGGAGGGGCCGGCGCCGACGACGAGCACGTCGAAGCATTTTCGGGTGTCGGCGGCGAGGTCGAGGCCCACCGCGCGGGCAAGCTCGCGGGTGGAGGGGGCCGTAAGGACGTCAGAGCGGCCGGTGACCACGGCGGCTCCCGTTTCCGGTAGATCGCAGGTCGCAGCAAGCTCGGCGACGGCTGCTGTGTCGGAGCGGTCGAGCCAGCGATGAGGGATTTGGTTGCGGCCTACGAATTCCCGCAGGCGGCGAGCGTCGGTGTCGTCTTCGTGCCCGACGATGATCAGGCCGCCTTCGCCCCACTGGATCAAGAGCTGACGCCGCGCTGCGAAGGCGCCGACGATCGCATCGCCGACTTCCGGTACCGTCGCTACAAGGTCACGGAGCCGATCGGCTGGGACCTCGATAATCTGCCCGGCCTTGCTGACGACACCGGCGAAGAAGGTGCGCTGGCCCATCAGCATGCCGATTTCGCCGGTGAAGTTTCCGGCCTCGATGGTGGCGACGACGTGATTGTTCGCCCGGTCGACGATGGAGATGGCTCCCTCCTCGACGAAGGCCAGGGCGTAGGAGTCCTGGTCGATCTCGAACAACACGTCGCCGGACGAAACTCGACGGGTCGTCCCCGCGGCGCGTAGGTGCTCGATGACGGCTTCGTCGAGGACGGGCCACGCTTCCGCTTCGAGGCGGGTCTTGGGGTTCGACGACCGGCGAGCTGGTTCCGGCGTCGACAGGTCATGCCCTTCGCTCATCTCGTACCTCTCATTCCCTCAGGCCGCTCTGCGGCCTCGTTCGCTTTTGGACTATGCCGGTAGTGCTTGACGGACAGTGCCACCCGAGGGGAGCTTTGGACGTGTGGCTGAATGCCGTGATGAAGGGGCGGCTCCACGAGCTCTTTCGGTGAGGTCAGCTGGTGGAGCCCCTAACCGAAATTTAGATGCCGGCGGTTCTAGTCTGCCCCTGTTTTGAGATCCCGGAGCGGGTACATGATGCCGTTCTGGAGAGCTGATGCAGGTTGCTAGCAGCTTTCTCATTTTGACTTGTTGAGCTAGTCAGCAATAGCGACCCACTCAAAGTGTAAATTCTGCCCCCATCCGTCAGGGCCTTCGTTGCGGCGTACGATCAGCTGGAAACTATTAGGCCGCACGTTCTGAATGGTGAACTCGAAGTTATCGTTGTACCTCGCTACATTACTGCGAAGGTTCCCTACGATTCTTGGAATTCCGGGTAGTGGTGGGCTGATCTGGATCGTGATCGATTTGGATCGACCATTGCTGTCACCGAAGAACGTGCGACCACTGCGGAAACGATAGTTGGTTGCTTCGATTCGCTCCTGGAGGGCTCGATTCGCCGCCTCCGCCTGCAAGAGACGTACGGTGAGCGACTCCCGGTTGAGATCTTCTTCGTAGAGGCCGGCGACGGGGGATACGAATTGGTAGATATACTGATCACTCGTACTCGATCGAACATTCTTTGAGATATCGAGCTCAATCACGTCCTTCAGTTCGGCTCTGTCGACGATAGAGATGTCGACGGTAGAAGGGATCCAGCTCGACCCGTCGCGCTCCCATTTGATCGAATTCTTGTAGGTGAAGTCACTTTCTTTTTTCGAGCTTCCCTTGGCGCCGCCGTACTCTCCTGTGGTGTCGGAGCTTGCAGAGGTGTCAAGGGACGGAGCGGCGCTGAGGAGCTCCCGCACTTCCTGTTTCCCAAGATCCGCGTAGCCGAGGACATCGTTCCCCAGCTGCCAGCTGTTCGCGGCGGTCTTCCTGAACTCAAGGGTTGTGTTTTGGCCCGCCGCGAACACGAAGTTTGTCGCAATCTCGAGTAGCTCATCTGCGGTGACAGAATCTCCAACGACATCCACTTCGATGCGGCGGAGCTCTTCCCGAAGGAGCGAAGAGACATAATCCCGAGAGACGAATCGTTGGGATGACGACTGGCTCCTTTGGTAGGACTTACCGCTACCTCCGCCAATACCGATCACGCCGAGATTGATCGAGAACCCACCGCCGGAAGAGCCGCCCGCTAATTTGGTTGTGGAGGTGAATCGCTCTTCCCCGAACAGTCTTCTATCGATTTGGGTATCGAGAAGGGTCTGTGCTCGCACAGACACGACATTCGAGAGGATCGCGTAACCCTTCGAGTAGAGCTGGCCGGTGACGGTATTGTTCTGTCGCCGTCGTTCGTAGAAGCCCCAGAGGCCTTTGCCGGTTGCGCTCACGCTCGTTCCGACACGGCGGGTGACGATCGTAGTGTTGAGGCGCTTCGCTCCATTGGAGGCTAGGGTCGAGAGATCTACGCTTGTGTAAATTGGTACTGATCCGTTCCCAAGATCTGCAGACAGCTGGAAGAACACGTAGGGGAACACGCTGAGCTGCCCGCCATCGATTTCCGTTGAATCTGGGTTTTTTCGCTTCAGCGCGGAGTTGATGCGCTGTATCAGCTCCTTTTCGGCTGCCTCAGAGAATAAATCGATAGAAAATTCGACGGTATGTGTCTTCAGGTCATCGGGCTTTATGCCTTTGTCGGTTAGCGCCTTTTCGAACTCTGTCCATCTCGGCATGAGAAGGGGAACCGTATAAAAGTGATCCTCTTTTGAGTTCGTTCGAACCTCTACCTGTTCGCGGATCGTTGCGAGTCGGAACGTGGCAAATTGAGAGGCGATCTCCAGAGATAGCTCAAGATCGGCGGGCGCTACGGCCGTTTGATTTAGTGATGCATCAGAAGCCGCCTGTTGAGAAACCAAGCCTCCGGTCGTCAGCAAGAGAGCCAAACCGAAACATGCTGCTTGTTTAGAAGACATCTTCAACTCTTTCTCCTGGTTATGGGCTTCTCTTGGTTAGGGGCTGCCCTCGGTGGGGCAGGAGCTGATTGCGTAAGGGGTCGATGGTGCTAGAGGATTTTTTCTTTAGCGAAATCGGTAAGTACTGCGGTCTCTACACTTCATGGGGCGTACCACTACTGACTGTTCTATGAGGCTTAGACGAGCGCCAAAGGGCGAAACTCGAACCCTCTGTCTTAGAGCGTCAAGGGAAACCCTCTCTGTTCTAGCCCGCTGTTGAGCGGCGGATTAGGCCACAGGCTGAGCAAACCTCTGAGATAGACTTCTAGCCGATTTGAGTTTCGGATTAGACGTTCAAAAAGAGCCACGAAGATGAAGCGACTCCACTTATTCGAATGGGAAGACCAGCCCTGGTTCCCCAAGACGCTCCGGGACTTGATGACCGACTACCTGCGCCACGTAGTCGGCGTGTTCAAGATGCACGAGCCGGTGGTGCCGCTGCTGTCTGAGGTACTGACCAAGACGAAGGCGCAGGCGATCGTCGACCTGGCTTCCGGTGGTGGTGGCCCCTGGCCTTTGCTGGCTCCGGCGCTGCGCGAGAGTCATCCCGATCTGAAGGTCTTGCTGACGGATCTCTATCCCAACCTCGAGGCGCTGGAGTCGGTGCGGGCCTCGCTGCCGGACGCATTTGAGGTGCGGCAGAAGTCGGTCGATGCGCTGCAGGTTCCGCAGGAACTCGAGGGTCTGAGGACTCAGTTTCTTTCCCTGCATCACTTCGAGCCGGCGCAGGTGCGAGGGATCTTCGAGAACGCGATTCGGGCTCGTCAGCCCATCGCGGTCTTCGAGTTCCAGCAGCGCACGGTGGCTCATCTAGTGCAATTTGCGCTGTCGCCGATCTTCGTACTACTGCTCTCGTGGTTCATCCGGCCCTTCTCCTGGAAGAGGCTGCTTTGGACCTACCTGATTCCGGTGATTCCGCTACTCATCCTGTGGGATGGAGTGGTGTCGGTGCTGCGGACCTATACGCCGGAAGAAGTTCGCGAAATCTTGGATTCGATCCCGGAAGCGGCGTCTTATGAGTGGGACGTAGGCGTGGAGAAGGTGGGGCAGGTGACGGTATTTCGGTGCATCGGAAGACCCCTGGACTGAAGTTACTGACTGGGGTTGCTGACTGGGGTTGCTGAAGGGAGCTTGTCGCTCCTCCGTGCTTCTTCAGTGGAACCTCGGCATCGAGCTCTACTAGAGAGCGGATGTGCGCCTTGGAGTGCGTGACCTATCCCAACACCTTGGAAAAGGCAGCGAGCTCCTTTTAGTTAGCGCGCTGTATGTCGACATTGCGGAATTTAAAGCGCTTTGTCGTGCCGCTTTCTCGATCGAGGAGCCCTACGTCTAAGAGAGCGATCCGCTGTGCACGAGAGGAGGCTCCATCAAAGGTTAACTTGACCGGGGTGGGAATTCCCGAGACCAAGAAGGTTTCAACCGATGGACACCTTCGTTCCTGTACCTGGTTGCCGAGGCGAACATGGGTAGAGCTAAAGGTCGAATTGAACTCGTCGATCATAAAGCTTTCGTCGCCACAGTTGCCTGAATAGATCCCAGCTTTTCGATCCTCTCCATCGTTCAACAGCTCAAGATCACAAGTGATGGTGCGACCTGCGCCCGTGCACTCTTCCACTCGGATCTGATAATCCAGGCCGGAAGCCTCATGAACGGCTCTGCTGCGAGACGAGAGTCGGTTGACCAGAGATCGCACCAGCTCCACACGAGTTTCTCGGTCGCGAATCTTGCCTCTGGATACCGAGCTGCTGGTGGCCTGGACTTTGGTTCCGTCGAGACGCTGCAGAGTGATCGAGAGCACGACCTCGCCGCTGTCGATGTCGTCAAAGAGCTCTCCCAGCACCACTTGATCGATGTCGTAGGACGCGATGAGGTCTCGCTGGCTTTGGGGTATGTCCAAAATCGTGCGAATGGCGCGGACGTTGTCCAACTGCTCTTTGAGAGCTCCGGGAGCGCGGCCCTCCACGACACGGTAGCCTCTCAGGCCGATCAGCGCCTCTTCGAATTCTCGGGTCACGGATTGGGTGAGGGAATCTTCTTCGCCGCTGCGCCAGGAAAACTCCCAGACATACACTGTAGTTTCGGCCGGAAGAACGGGTGCCAGCCCAAGCAGGGCACAGCTGAAAAGGAAAAGTACGACAACGCGCGTCGAGAAGAGCTTCACCGGGATCTTTCTCCTAGCTGCAGAGGTTGATGAGGTTGTCATTCAGGGGAACTGAAACTCGTGCTTCGCAGGATCGCTCGGTACCCCGTGCGGTGATCGTATAGTTTCCCGCCGCCGGGATGCAGATTGTTGTCAGGAGTCCCCGACTTGCGACGAAAGCCGGCTCCCCATCGACCAAGATTTCACCGTTCTTGGTTCGCGAATCGAGAATCAGCCGCAGCTCGAAGCCGTCGCACGCGGATGGAGGGGAGGCTGGAAGAGCTTGAAAGCTGGGTTCATCTCGGTTCTTAGGCGCCGGCTCGGTCGGTTGTTGTCCCTCGCCGGGGTCGTCGGGTTCCTCTAGAACGTCGGGTTTGGAGGCCGTAGAAGGTTGTCGCCCGCCATCATCGTTCGGCTCGTTTTGAGCCTTGGGCTGCGGGTCGATAGATGGCTGCCTCGTCCCTTCGTCGTTCGCTTCCTTTTGAGCCTTGGGCTGCGAATCGATGGATGGCTGTTTGTCGTCATCCACGACCTCGCCTTCCCCCGGGGGTTCAGGTTCGATCGGGTTTTCGCGGGCAGCGGTGGGATCTGCGCCAGGATCAGGGGCGGGCGCTGGCGTATTAGGGGGGACAACCGACTGAAGCAGGAAAAAAAGAGTCGGCACCACGAATCCCGTGACCCACCATGCCCACCGAGGGGGTCCCTTTCTCTCGCTCTCTGCCATTTCTAGCCTGAATTCCCCTCAGTCGATGCGTTGAAACACATTGCCCTAACTCCGCCATGGCCTAGCTTCAGTATCGCCAGAGATTCTGGAGCGACACCCTGGCTAAGAATGAGGGCGGGCGTCGCTCTCAACCTCTCGGTGTCTTTGGGTCTGATTCGATTCGGCGTCGTGAATATACCAGTCGGCTACAGGCTCTGCTCCCACCCCCGAATCGCCTCCCAGTCCCGGTAGTCCCTCTCTCGGAGTTAGGTTCTCAGTCGAGGTCCAGCTCGGCTTTGACCTGGGCGAGACTCAAGTCGGGAGCATCTTTTTCTTGTTCTTTGGCTTCTCGAAGCTCTTGAAGGTCTCTGTAGCTCGCAAGCTCTTCTTCGATCCGGAGAAATTCTTCGAAGGGAAGGACCACGAATTCTTTCTTGCCGTCTTTTTCGATGATTTGGGGGTGAAGCTCAGTCATCGTGATCCTTACTTTCGGTAGGCCTCGCGGCGGTTTCTCACTCGATAGATAACGATTGATGTACCGTCAATCTCGAAGAGGACTCAATAATTTCCAACTCGGAGTCGGTACTCTGGGGTGAAGTTAGTGAGCCGCTTGACGTCACCCGCCAAGTCAGACGACATGGCCTCGATCTTGGCCAGAATCCTTCGCTGCTCAACAGGTGTGAGTGACTTGAGATCTTTGAGCGATCTTGGTTTGAAAAGAACCTCGTATTTCATTCGGCTTTAGAGAGACTCCGGATCATCGTCGGCGAGAATTCGTGTTGGTCTAAATCCCGGGACCTTAGAGGCTCATTGTATCTTGTGTGATTCTGCCCGCTGGCTCTAGACCAGAAGTGGGCGAAGCTAAGGCTCTGTTGGTGGATCCGCGACCTAGGGTTGAGATGCTGCAGTAAACGCAGATGGACAGCTGACAGGGCGCCGATCCGTCGCGATCCGTCCACCATGAGGTAAAGGAAGAAAAGCTGCACGCTTGATTAGAGCCTGTTTCTTCTCGCAGACTCAGGCGCTCGATGAGTTGTCGCAGAAGCTGCCCAGCCCCCACCCTCGAATCGCCTCCCAATCCCGACAGTCCCCCTCTCGCACCCCGCTAGCGAGTCGCTGGGGATACGGTGAGAGGGTTGGATACGAAAGGAGTCGCTTGCTTTCTGGTGATCCCCCGAGAATGACGGGCGAGGAGTAGGGCGCCTACGGTGGCGACGCTCAGCTCGATGACCATGGCCGCCAAGATGCCGCCGGCGGGCATGCCGTCGAGGGCGATAGCGAGGGCACGGGCGAGGCCGAAGGAGCCGTAGACCAGGACGCTGAGGGCGAGGGCCTGGGAGCTCCAGCGGGAGCGGAAGGCGCCGAGAAGGATGAGCAGGGCGCTGGCGGTCAGGAGGCCGCCGGGGGCGCGGATTTCAGACAGGAGGTTAGGGTCGCCGGAGGAGGCGCCGAGGGTGATGCCGTTGGTGGCGAAAAAGGCGTGGGGAACCAGCAGGATGGAGGCTCCGATGCCGAGGAGGAGGAGTCCAGAGAGGAAGAGGAAGATTCGATGGGGCCAAGGGTTCATACGCCAGAGGTTCATGTGCCGTGTTTTCATGGGGTGGCCCTCCAAAGGTTGGTGGCGGCGGTTTCGAGGGTGACTTGAGAGACGTCTTTAGGCTGGCGGCCGAGGGCGCGGAGGCGGGAGGCGATTCGGCTGCCGGTCTTGCCGGTGGCGCCGAGGACTAGGGTGAGGTCGTCTTTCGACGGACTGGCTGTCGTCATGGCTTGCTCCTTGGGTAGGGCCCTCAGCTTGGTTCTTCAGACTAGGTTTGGGGGCTGTTTGTCGGTGGCAAGCTCAGTATCTTCAAAGCCTCCGGCGGAAATCTTGACCCTCGATGCCAGGGTGTTGACCGCGGGCGCCAATCTTCGAGTCATGCTTGGCGGGCTCTCGACAGGTCCTTCTTTGCGGGTCCTTCTCTGCGGATGGATCGGTGAAGGTAGAGCGGGAATGGCGACGCTGAGGGAGGAGAGAGGAATTGGTTCTGGAAGCGAATGAGGCGATTATGGAGTATTCGCTGAAATACAGTTTGTGCTTCGAGAAGCCACGGCTAAAAATGAAAGTTCAAGTCGGATCGCCGGATGTCTCCCGCCCTCCGCGCCAAGCCTTCCCAACCCTCTTTCCAAGCTCGTCCATAAGGTGCCGAATCAGCCCGCCGCTGATCGGAACGTTGAGCCTCACCTGAAAGGTCTAGGTCTCCCATCATGAAAGTTCTCGCCTTCGCCGCGTCCTCCAGCCGCCGATCCATCAACAAGCAGCTCGTCACGGCGGCAGGTCATCTGTTGCAACAAGAGTTGGCGCCCTCGGCACAGCTCGAGGTGCTGGATCTCAACGACTACGAGATGCCCCTCTACAGCGTCGATCGCGAGCAGCAGAGCGGAGTGCCTCAAGAGGCAAATCGCTTCCTGGAGAAGATCGCCGGAGCGGATGCGCTGCTGATTTCCTACGCCGAGCACAACGGCTCCTACACCGCGGCGTGGAAGAGTCATTTCGACTGGATGAGCCGAGTGGAAAAGAAGGTCTTCCAGGGCAAGTCGATGGTGATCCTGTCGACCTCCCCGGGCCCCGGCGGCGCGCGCAGCGTGCTCGCGTCGGCGGAGAATTCCGCTCCCTTCTTCGGGGCGGAAATCCGCGGCACTTTCTCCCTGCCCAAATTCGGCGAGAACTTTGATACCGACGCGCAGACGGTCAGCAACGACGAGAAGCGCGAAGAGCTGCTCCAGGCGCTGAAGGCTTTGGTGGAGGCTTCCTGAACGAAGCGCGGATCTCTACTCGCTGCGCTTGAGAATGCGATAGATCGTAGACCGGGCGATGCCGAGCCGGCGGGCGGCGGCGCTGATGTTGCCGCTAGCCTGCTGGACGGCGCGGCGTACCGCCTCGACTTCGAGTCGGGCGAGGGAGCTGGATTCCGGGGCTGGGAGCGAGGCCGTCGCCTGCTGGAGATCCGGCGGTAAGTGCTGGATGTCCAGCTCGGCGGCTCCGGCGCCCAGCAGCTGGACCACCTCGAGGACGGACTTCAGCTCGCGGACGTTGCCGGGCCAGGGGTAGCTCTCGATCCAGCGGGCGAGGGCGGGGGAGAAGGGAGCCTCGTCGGCCTCGAGGAGATGTTCGGCGAGGGCGAGTCGGTCGCTGCGCTCCCGCAGCGCAGGCAGGGACAGGGTGACGCTGCGCAGGCGGTAGTAGAGGTCCTTGCGAAAGGCGCCGCTCTCCACCAGTCGGGGAAGGTCGCGACAGGTGGCGCAGACGATGCGGGCGTCGGTGTGGCGCTCTTTGGTCTCGCCGACTCGGTGGTAGCGCCCGTCCTCCAGCACCCGCAGCAGGGCGGTCTGCATCCTCGGCGGCATCTCCGCCACTTCGTCGAGGAAGAGGGTGCCGCCGTCCGCCGCCGCCAGCAGGCCGTCCCGGCCGCGGCCGCCGGCGCCGGTGAAGGCTCCCGGTGCGTAGCCGAAGAGCTCGCTTTCCAGCAGCTCGGGGCTGAAGGAGCCGCAGTTGACGGGGACGAAGGGCCCCGGGCCCCGGGGGCTGCATTGATGGATCGCCCGGGCAAAGAGCTCCTTGCCGGAGCCGGTCTCCGAGAGCAGCATGATTGCCAGATCGCTGACGGCGACTTTCTTGGCGAAGTGGACGGCGGCGAGAAGGGCGGGGTCCTGCGCGAAGATGGCGTCGAAGGAGCGAGTGAAGGATCTCTCGGCGTTGGGAGCTCGGGGGAAGGAAGCCCGAAGGGAGGAGCTCCCTCCGGCATCGGAGGAGAGCGTCGTTCGTGCGGCTAGAGGCTCGCCGTACACCACCGCCGCCAGCAGGCGTCCGCTGGGGTCCAGTACCGGCTCTACCTTCAGCCGCAGCGCTGCACGCCCAGCAAGGCGGGCTTCCAGCTCGCCGCCGGAGGCGAGGGCTTCTGCGGCGAGAGTCTGCCAATCGCTGCCGAGGTGCTCTTCCGCGGCGAGGGGGAGGGAGGTTTCACCGAGCCACTGCCTTGCGGCGGCATTACAGCGCACGATGGCGCCGCCGGGCTCCACCACTAGGCCCGGGCTCGGCAGCTTGTCCAGCAGGGCTTCCACGGTGCGGCGGGCGGCGGCTCCGGCTCCGGCCCAGGCCTGGGCGCGCAGCACCAGCTCCAGCACCCGGGCGGCGGCGGCCACGGTGCCCGCCAGGGCGGGGTCGGCGTTCTCCTGGAGGGAGGTGGCGTCCAGAATTCCCACCAGGGAGCCGTCGGGTCCGAACACCGGGGAGGCGTAGCACACCAGTCCGTGGTAGCGCTGGCCCCAATGACCGGCCCCTTCGACGGTGACCGACGAACGCTCCGCCAGCGCCGTGCCGATGGCGTTGGTGCCGCGGAAGGATTCGGACCAATGAGCCCCCGGGATTAGGTACAAGGAGCGGGCGGTGTCTTCGAAGTCCCCACCGCCGGCGGAGTGGGTGATTACCCCGTCGCGATCCGCCAGCAGCAGGATGTGGTCTCTCTGGCCGAAGGCCTTCGCCGCCTGCTGCAGCGCCTGGGCGCCGTCGGTGAGCAGCGGTTCGCAGCGCTCTCGATGCCCCTGGAGCTCGGTGGCGCTGAGCACCAGCTCGCCGGGGCGAGTGCCGGAGCTCGGCGCGCCGGCCTGCTCCGAGCGTCCCCACGCCCGCAGCAGCGCCTCATCTTCGAGGCGCTGGGGCAGCTGCGACGATTGATAGCGAGACCACGTCTCGTAGGAGGTGGCGAGTCGTAGGGTGGACACCTGTTCAATGTAACACTTTCGAAAGCGAAGGGTCGCAGCGCTGCCGGTCCTCCCTTCACGTTGTTGCATCTTGCAACAGTGTGTGGCGAACCATGACCCAGGTCACAACACCTCGATTCCCTTGAGGGAGCGAAAACTATGCTGAAACCAAGGGCCCGCTGAGGTTCAGGCCTTCGGCACGTGCCTTGCTCTTTTCTGTGTCGTTCCATCGACGATCAAGCCATCAGCGATCAAGCTATCAATGCTCAAGGGAGAGTCCGATGCGCTACGCGAGTCCGAACACCGAAGGTTCTCTGGTGACCTATGCCAGCCGCTACCAAAACTTCATCGGTGGTGAGTGGGTAGCCCCGAAGAAGGGCAATTACTTCGAGAACATCAGCCCGGTGACCGGGCGGCCCTTCTGCGAGATTCCCCGCTCGACTTCGGAGGACATCGAGCTGGCGCTGGACGCCGCCCACGGGGCGAAGGCGGCCTGGGGAAGCACGGCGGCGGGGGATCGCTCGGCGATCCTGCTGAAGATCGCGGATCGCCTGGAAGAGAACCTCGAGGCCTTCGCCGTGTCCGAGACCTGGGACAACGGCAAGGCGGTGCGGGAGACCCTGGCGGCGGATCTGCCGCTGACCATCGATCACTTCCGCTACTTCGCCGGCTGCCTGCGGGCGGAGGAAGGCTCGATGGCGGAGCTGGATGCGCATACCGTCTCATACCACGTCAAGGAGCCGCTGGGCGTGGTGGGGCAGATCATCCCCTGGAACTTCCCCCTGCTGATGGCCGCCTGGAAGCTGGCGCCGGCCCTCGCCGCCGGCAATGCGGTGGTGCTCAAGCCGGCGGAGCAGACCCCCGCCACGATCTTGCTTTTCGCCGAGCTGGTGGGCGACCTGCTGCCGCCGGGGGTGCTCAACATCGTCAACGGCTTCGGCGTCGAGGCGGGCAAGCCCCTGGCCTCCAGCCCGCGGGTGGCGAAGGTCGCCTTCACCGGGGAAACCGCCACCGGGCGACTGATCCTGCAATACGCCAGCGAGAACATCATTCCGGTCACGGTGGAGCTCGGCGGCAAGTCTCCCAACGTCTTCTTCGCCGACGTGATGGATCAGGACGACGCCTTCTTCGATAAATGCCTCGAGGGCTTCACGATGTTCGCCCTCAACCAGGGAGAGGTCTGCACCTGCCCGTCCCGCGCGCTGGTGGATCAATCGATCTACGACCGCTTCGTCGAGGCGGCCATCGCCCGCACCGAGCAGGTCAGCCCCGGCGATCCCCTACATACCGACACCAAGCTCGGTGCCCAGGCGAGCAACGATCAGCTGGAGAAGATCCTCTCCTACATCGACATCGGCAAGAAGGAGGGGGCGAAGATCCTCACCGGCGGCAACCGTGCTCGACTGGAGGGAGAGCTGGCGGAGGGCTATTACGTCGAGCCGACGATCTTCGAGGGGCACAACAAGATGCGGGTTTTCCAGGAGGAGATCTTCGGCCCCTGCGTCTCGGTGACCTCCTTCGACGGAGAGCAGAACGCCATCGATATTTCTAACGACACCCTCTATGGCCTCGGGGCCGGGCTGTGGACCCGCAGCGTGCACAAGGCCTACCGGGTGGCCCGCGCCATCGAGGCGGGGCGAGTGTGGACCAACTGCTACCATCTCTATCCAGCCCATGCGGCCTTCGGCGGCTACAAGCATTCGGGCATCGGTCGGGAGACCCACAAGATGATGATGGACCACTATCAGCAGACCAAGAACATCCTCGTTTCCTACGACGAGAACCCCATGGGCTTCTTCTGAGATGCCGGTATTCGCCACCGCGGAGGCGCTCGAGTGGATCGAGCGCCTCCGGGCGCTTCACGGGCCGCTGATGTTCTTTCAGTCCGGCGGCTGCTGCGACGGCAGCGCGCCGATGTGCTGGCCCGATGGGGAGTTCAAGGTGGGGGAGCGGGACGTGCTGCTGGGCGAGGTGGGCGGGGCGAAGTTCTGGATCGGCGGCGACCAGCACGAGCTGTGGAAGCACACCGAGCTCACCCTCGACGTGGTGGCCGGTCGCGGCTCGGGCTTTTCCCTCGAGGCCCCGGAGGGGATTCGCTTCATTATTCGCTCGGATGTGTGCGAGGTGCCCCCCTCCTGAACGCTGCGTCTCAGAGGTTGGCGTCTCAGAGGTTGGCGCCCCAGAGATTGGCGAAAATTAGGGCTGGAGGACAGAAAAGAGCGCGTGAGCAGGGAAGTCCTGGATTTCCCTGCTAGCGAATTTCTGCTTTTTCGTATAATGCCTCCTATGCCCTACTCTGAACCTTCCCCTGATCTACTGCTCCGAGACCGTGCCCTGGCTCATACTTCCTGTGGAGTGACCATCGCGGACGTTCGGCAGACCGACGTTCCACTGATTTACGTCAATGAGGCCTTCCTCAATATGACGGGATATCTCGAGGGCGATGTCCTCGGGAGAAATTGCCGCTTTCTGCAGGGCCAAGAGCGGGAACAGTCGGCCCGCGGGGAGCTCCGGCGGGCTTTGGAATCTGGCAGCGATTGTCGCGTGGTGCTGCGCAATTACCGCCAGGACGGGACGGCTTTCTGGAACGAGCTCACGATGTCCCCGGTGCGCTCGGATGTCGGGACTTTGACCCACTTCATCGGCGTGCAGACGGTGGTGACGGAGCGGGAAGAGGCCTGGCGCGAGCGGGCGCGGCTGGTGTCGAGACTGCGAGAAGTCAATCGCCAGCTAGAGGATTTTGCCCATACCGTGTCCCATGATCTGCGGGCGCCGCTGCGAGCGATTCGCAACGCGGCGCAGATGCTGCAGCAGGATGTACCGGAGCTGGACGAGAAAGCTCAATACCTGATCGATGTACTGGTTCACCGAAGCCAGCGGCTCGGGCTCATGGTGAAGGGGATCTTGCAGTATTCCCAGGTCAGCCAAGACGAGCTGAACCTGCGTCCGGTGGCCATGGACCACCTGGTGGCGGATGTTCTCGACCTCCTCGACCCGGGGTCTAGCTTCCGCATCGAGGTATCGGAGGATCTACCGACGATTAACGGAGATCCTTCACTACTCAGCCAAATTTTTCAGAATCTCATTGGCAACGCGCTGCAGCACCACCCTGGTCCCCAAGGTACAGTGACCGTGCGCTGGGGGGAGGAAGAGGGGCACTGGCGTTTCGAGGTCGAAGACGATGGCGCAGGAATCCCAGCGGATCAGCGCAGCGCGATCTTCAAAACCTTCACCACCGTTGGGGAGACGGAGTCTCACCGTGGAGCGGACGCTTCCCCCGATCTAGGACCTTCGGGTATGGGCCTCTCCATCGTGCGCCGGGCCGTCGAGCGGCTGGGCGGCGAAGTGGTGGTGGAAGATGGCGCTACGGGGGGAGCCCGCTTCTGCGTCCTCTTGCCTCAGCGTTCCGCTTCAGGGGCGGATGCGGCGCGCGCCGCGTCAAGTTGATCGAGTTGAGGGATCGAAGCTTCCTTTCCTGGTCGTCGAGTACTTCTCGGTAAGCGTTGCGATCTAGGGGAGCCGGTCTTGGCCTCGCGGCGGGATTCTGATCCCTCCTCTGGCGTCGACGGATTCCTCTTGGCCGTGGAGGGGGGGATCTCCCCGGTGAGAGGAGAACCCCTGCTTCACGGGCCTCAGGTGAACGGATGGGTCGTGAGGTTGTAGGCGTCGTCCGCCGGGACCCGGCCGAGGTAGCGCTTGGCGAGCTTGCGCAGGCGATCGGTAACCCGGAAGCGCCGTGCCCGCGAGCCGAACCAGAGCGGGTAGAGACCCGGGGTGATGGCCTTCACGCAGTGCAGGCCGCGTTCGGCGAGTTGCGGATGGGTGAGATCCTTGAGGTAGAGATCACCACCGATTTTCTGTACCTGTTCGCCGAGGATCTCCAGCAGCGCGGCGATCTCGTAGCGGGGGCGCAGAGGGATCAAAGCCTGCTCCTGAACCTCATCGATGCTCATCGGGGAGGCATCGTCGAAGCCTAGGAAGGCCTGAGCCTCGTAGGATTCGTCGAGGGCGTAGAGGGCGAAGTGATCCCGCGGGCCATGGATGTCTTCCGGCTTGCCCAGCAGCTCGCGGTATTCCGCCCGCCGCTCCGGCGTGAGCTCCGGATGGAACCCGGCGATGTTCTTCACCACACCCTTGCAGGCTTCGAGCACCGAGACGTGACAGGCGGCGCCGTGGAAGCAGCGGGGACCGTCGCCACTCTGGCGATCGGCTACCGCGACGACCACCGGAATGCCGAGGTCATGGGTGATGTCGAAGAGATGGATCCGATAGTGCGGGTAGGCGAGCTCCCAGCGATAGCGCAGCACCTGGAAGTCCTCGTCCTGGATGGAGTCCAGATCGATGGCCCGGGCGGGGCGCTGCAGATACCACGTAGTCATGTAGGCATCGCGCTCGATGGCTTCCAGCAGGGCGAAGACCGCTGCTTCTTCGGGAGTGCCGCCGAGGGCACAGCCGTTGGTGGAGGGATGGATGATCAGCGATTCTCCCTCCATCTCGTAGGTCTGGAACCAGACTTCCTGAGCCGGAGCGAGAATGCCGGAGTTGTCCTTCGAGTGGGTGCCGAGGGCCTTGTCCACCCAGGTCCAATAGAAGGGGATCTCGTCTCGGTAGACCGGCAGCACGTCTTCCGGGCAACCCTCCGCCTTGCCGTAGAACAGCGAGTAGGGGTCGAGGTTCTCGAGCTGGCGATCCTGTAGCTCTTCGCGGCTCGCATAGATCAGCTGGTTGGCTTCCGACGGGAAGCGGAAAGCGATCTGGTAGCGCTCCAGAGCTTCGTAGATGGAGGTCTTGCGGGCGTTCTCTCCGAGCACGCTCTTGCCGTAGCAGATCTCCTGCTGTCCGCCCCGACTCCAGGCCACGGTGGCGTGGGAGGTAGGGAAGGACATCGGATCTCTCAGGCTCTCCTGGCGGCGGACATAGCCCACGCCTTCGGAGAGCAGACCGTCCACCGACGGCGGGCTTCCGGCCCGTAGCTCGGGTCCTACCCACTGCTGCCGATATCCGGGTTGACCCCGCAGCTGGAAGCTGGGCTCCGGTAGCGGAGCGTCAAAGCGATGCTCGCTATCCGGGGTCACCGGCCGCACGGTGTCTACTTCACGGGCGTGGAGAGGCACGGTGGAGTTGTGGATCTCTCCGGTGGAGAGGCTGATCTCGATCACCTGCCCGAGCTGCAAGCCAGCCCAGAGGGTCGGCAGGAGGTTCAGGGTGTCCAGGTCATAGAGGAATTGGTAGGACGTTTCGAGGCTGTGCTCCTTTAGCACCTGGAAGGGGCGCAGAGGATAGCCGTCGGTGATTCCCCACAGCACCGAGCGAATGCCTGCGCCGCTGGAGGTCGGGCCGTCGAAGAGGAAGACCCGGTGGAAGTCGAAGAGCAGAACCGACGGCGGAGCATCGCTGGGCCACGGGGGCTCCTGCTGGTCGTCCAATGCGGCGTAGAAGCCGAGCACGGTATCGACGTAGAGCGGAAGCGGGGGTCGGCGGCGATCGACGAGCTTGCGCAGGTGAGCGCGAAGCGCCTCGTTCTCGGGACCGTCGAAGCGTGGGGAGAAGCGCAGAGCGTGGGGATCTGCGGTCCAGGCAGGGCCGGCATCCGGCGGCCTGGCAGCGGCGAGCGAATCATGTTCGCTAGGGTTGGGGGTGAGGGGACGTTCAGACATCGAATTCCTCCTCGGGTTCCAGGGTGCCCATCCATTGGGTCAGACCCCAGCAACGAGTGCGTTGAAAGATGGCCGAGCGAGTCGAGGTCGCTCGTCGAAGAGTGCGTTGGTGGAAGCGAGCCTTCGTTTGAATCGCTCGCGGTGTCAGGAAAGTGGTGAGAGGGGTGGCGGCGACGAAGGTCTCGTCCTCCGCGTAATCTCGGTAGTAGGTGTGCCAGACGGCATCCAGCAGCACTTGGCGAAGAGCCTGGTCCCAGTGGAAGGACTGGCTGGCCAGGGGCCGGCTGCCGACTCGGGTCTCGATCCGGAAGGCGCCTTCTGGGGTCGTCCCGATGCGCGCCTGGAGCCGGCCGCGGCGCAGCCTGAGGATGCGCTGGAGAGCGTGAATCCTGCGATGGCCGGGGCTCTCGGTGAGCAGGTCTGTGCGGCGCCACTGGAACTCGTGGTTGCGCTGGGCGTGGGCGACGACGGAGTCGGCCATCAGCTGCAGCTGAAGCTCAGGGAGAGAGCTGGCGTAGCGCCGCGCAGAGGTCGCTAAGGCGTCACGGCGGGGCTGCTGGGCTGGCCCGAGAACGGACCACTGGGAGATGGAGTCCGCCGGATTCCCGCGGAGCCATAGGCTCCCGTCGATGCCAGCGCTGCGGTCGCGAGCGTCCGGCGCTGGCTCGAGCTTCGACAGCGCCTCGGCGAGGAAGGAGCGCACCGTGGTGTCGGAGGTCTCCTGGAAGTCGAGGCCGTAGCGCACCACCGGTTCCTGATCAAAGAAGGCATGGGCTGCGGTGGTGACCACCAGCGGCAGCTGCGGGAGGTCTCCATCGGTGACCAGGGAAAGCTGGTTGGGAAGGGTGTCCAGGGTAGGGATCGGGCCCTCCTGGGCAGCGGCGATGGCCGATCGGTGGAGCTCGTCTCGCTTCTCCGGGTGATAGATCTGGATCGCGTTCTTCGCTCGGGGGTCTGCGGCAATCACGCCAACCCAGCGCGCGATGGCCTGCTGTGTCGGGAGGTCGAGGTCGCTCTCCGGCGAGCTCACCATGGCCGTCCAGGGCTGCAACGAGCGTTCCGGGCCCGTCAGGTGGAGGAGGCGCTCTCCGATCTGCCGGGGGGAGAGGAGCATCGGCGCGACGAAGGACTCGGCGGCGGCATCGCGCTGCTCGCGCACATCGGCGAGGGCTCCGGTCTCCCGCAGTCGTTCCAGGTAGTCCTCTACCGAGGAGCGCAGTCCCGGCGGTACGGCGGCCAGCAGCTGGGCTTCGCTATAGCGCCCATCCAGGTGGGGGGCTAGGCGGTTGTGGAGCTCGCCGAGGCCTCGCGCCTGAATCTCGACGCTGCCGCGACGATTGAGCACATGAAGGGCCTTCTCTCCGGGCACTACCAGAGCGTCGGTGCCGAGGGTGAGGGGAAGGTCCTGCTGGGTTTTCGCCGGCTCGGCGGTGGCTGAGTCGGTGTTGGCTGAGGTCGTGGCGGCCTCGGTGGCGCTCGCGGAGCTCGAGTTGACAGCGTTGGAGTTAGCGGAGGCATTGGAGCTAGCGCCGGTTTTGGAGCTGGCGCCGGCGCCGGAGGTGGCTACGCTTCGGCCCGTCGGGGACCATGCGCTGGCGAGCACCAACTCGTCCACACCGTCGATTCCTAGAAGGCGGTGGGCGGCTTCGTCGAGCAGGCCGTGGGTGACGTGGAAGGCGATGTTGGCGTGTTGTGCCGCCTCGCCGAGGCGTCCCAGGGTCTGACCGGCGGCGAGCAGTAGGCTGCGGTAGCCGCGATCGCCGTAGAGCGGCGTCAAGCGCAGCGGCACTCCGGTGATCAGCCACAGCGCGGCGAGATCATCGATGTCAAAGGCCGTCGAGATGTCGGCGTCGCCCGTCGCGGCGCGGGTCAGGCTCTCTCCCACCGGCAGTCCGGGGAAGAGTTTGCGGATCGCCGTCGCCAGGGTTGCGGAACTGTGCTCTTGCAGCAGCTCGAGATCCTGGCGCAGCGGGTGGTAGTGATAGATGCCGCGGGGCAGCCCAGGAATATTGGCGGCGGCGAGATAGAGCTCCAGAGGATCCGGAAGGTCGCTGGCGCTGACCCAGAGCTCCTTCGACTCGGGGGAGGTCCGAGAAGCGTGCTGCAGCAGTCCGGCGAGCACCGCAGGGGTGAGGCTCTTGACGGCTTCCGAAGGCTCAGGGTGGCCCCAGTCTTCGGTCGACGGCAGCTGGACTCTCGGGCGCAGCCGGTAGGCCTTACCGCCCTGGGCGGCGAGACGACGGCGCTGCGGGTCTTCATTCCAGCTCGCCAGTCGCTGGCGCAGGGTCGAGGCCTGGTGACGGCGCAACTTGGTGTTCTCCAGGAAGAGCTCCGGCACCGAGGTCCCGGGCTCTGGGCGGGAAGCGACGGCTTCCGCGCTGATCAGGTCGGCGTGTTCGATGGGCATCTTGGACTCCAGATCTCCCCGAGCTCAGGCGAAGGGGTGAATCGTGGTGTGGAGGTCTCCCTCGGTGAGGGGGGAGGAGGCGAAACCGGTTCGGACGGGAACTTCCCGCAGCCGCTGGCTACCGAGAGGCGGCAGGATGTGGCGGGCGTTGATGGCGAGCATCTCGGGAACTACCGCTCGCACTACCCGGTACCCTGCAATCTCGATATCCGGAAGCGTCATGTCGAAGGCGATGGGCTCTAGCCCGACCGTCGCCAGTCGCTCTAGGGCTACCTCCAGATCTCCCTGGATCGTGCCGGTGGAGAGCTGGGGAAGGTCGCTCAAGGAGCGGCGCTGGGGGGAGCGGTAGAGGAAGTCGAGCTGACTCTGCATCGCCGGGTCCATGTAGATCCTGGGATGGTCGGAGTACTGCCAAACATCTCGGAAGCCGGGTTCGTAGCGCGCGTCGGCGATGCCTGCGGCGAGCTCGCGGCGCCATACGATGCGACCCTGGGCGGCTTCCAAGAGCGCCTTGCGGGCTGCCTCTTGGGCATCGAGGCGAGTGCAGGAGCCGATGATGCTGCCGCCGCGCTCGTCCAGGAGCAGGGCCATGACCGTGGGAATCCCGGTGTCCAGGGTGGCGTCCAGCAGGTGGCAGCTCAGTCCCGGAGCGGCGATGCGCTCTTCGTAGAGGTCTGCGAGGGCGCCTTCGAGGGGAATCGACGGCAGCTCCAGGGCGGCGTGCCAGAGGATCGTGAGGGAATCTCGCTCCACCACTTCGTACAGGGCCTTGAGCAGTGCTTCGGTGCCGCTGGTGGCGCAGGCCAGTCCGGTGGAAGAGGAGTCCAGCAGGTAGGGCTCGCCGGCTTCGTAGTCGTAGGGGAAGAGGGCGAAGGGAGCCGGGACCCAGGCGGGGCGCCGAGTGCCGAGATGGAAACCTTCTACCCAGCCGGCGGGGGAATCAGGAGCGAAGCGTTCCGGCAGCTTGAGATCTCCGCGGCGCAGCTGGGGCCGCTGGCGATCGAATTCTTGGTATTGCGCTTCTGTGTACAGAGCGAAGCGGTCCGGAGCGATGGCGTCGAGGCCTTCGGCCCGCAGCTCTTCGTAGGTCGCGTGACGGATTTCTGGTTGAGAGAGGGTGGCGCTATAGCGTTCCAGCACCTCGCCCATGGCGGCACCGCGGGCTCCCTCGCGGGTTTCGTCCACGCCGCATCCGAACACTGGGCAGGCCGGGTTACCGGGGGCCAGTCGCTGGGAGCGAGTCGCTTCACTGACGTAGCAGAAGAGGCGTGCGTCGTCGGGGTCCAGAGGCATCTCGAAGCAGCGGTGGACGATTCCCGTCAGCGGGTCGCAAACCGTCGAGTCGAGGCCCGCGGGCATAGGAATGTTGAGGTTAATCATGCCAGCGCTCCATCCACGGCCGGATCGCTGGGTGGTTGCCCGCATGGCCACAGGCGGGGCAGCGGGGCACCTTGAGGATGCGGTGACGCTGGACCTGGTGGGTGGCGATGTCGAAGTCCACCAGATGGTCGATGAGGGTCGGCTCGACGCCCGTAGCGAAATACCGCAGCGCCTCGGTCACCGCGAGCTGGCTCGCCAGCTGGACCGCGCCGGGGAAGGTCTCCGTCGGGCTCAGGGGCTTGCGCTCCGCGATAGGGTCGTTGGCCGCGGTACGGCGCTGGGTGCATTCGAAGCAGGCGCTTTCGCCGGGGATCACAAAGGGGCCGACGAGGGCTCGCCATCCCGAGACGCTGAGGAAGAGCGTGGGGGATTGCCGCTGCAGCGCCTCGGCGTTGAGCTTCTTGAGGGCTTCCGGCCGATCTTCTCGGTAGGTCACCAGGGTGAGAGGACCAGGAGCTGCTGCGTCGTCAGCGGAGGCCGCCGAGATCGCTGGGGTCGCCTGGGAAATGGCTTCGCCTGCGGCCAGCCCGTAGCCCTCGAGGCTCGACGCTAGGCGCTTGGCTAGCGGTCCGTCGCCCGCGACATGAATCTGGGCTTTCCGCAGTGCGGGAAGAGAGGCAACGCCGTCAGCGCCGAGACTCTCGACCAGGCGCACCAGCGGCTCCCAGCGCTCTTCCACCTGAGTGGCGGGGTCTAGCAGACCGTGGCGGCTGAGACTCTCGATCAGCGTGCGGGCGGTGGAGCGCTGTTCTGGGCGAACCGAACTGTAGATGTCCGACAGGCTGCGGGTGCCGTCCAGCAGGCGCAGCAGGGGGATCGCGCCGCGGCCGCGGAGGCGCACGACTCGGGAGTCGAGGTGCAGCAGAGTATGGGTACCCTGGGCGCCCTCTTCGAAGCTCATGGAGAGACCGGAGCGCAGCTGCAGTCGCTGAGAAAGAGCGGAGCGGGTCTCGGGACCGGGCTCCAAGGCGGGAGTGGGTCGTAGGCCGAGGGTCATGACAGCGGTCCTCCGAGGATCATCTCGCCGATGCTGGTTTCGGTGTAGTAATCGATGCCGGTGGCGCGGGCGAAGCCGTCCGAATTGCCGGTGCCCACGGCGCAGGGGGAGAGCCCCATGGCGGTCGCCACCAGATAGAGAGTCTGCTGCAGCACTCCGACCTCCTGGAGGATCACGCGATAGGCCAACGCCTGGTACTTGCGAGTCACTCGGCGGATTCGAGTGGTGAAGATCAGCAGGACCGAGGGGAGATCCGGCAGCGTGCGGGCGGTGCCTTCTCGGGCTTCCCACAGCAGGCCGCGGAGCTCATCGGAGGGTTCCGTCACCAGCGAGAGAGTGTGCTCTTGGGGGTGGTAGTGGTAGAGGCCGGGAGCGACTTCGGGGCAGCGCTCGATGAGGGCGTAAGTTTCGAGGGAATGAAAGCTGCCACCACTGGGGTAGACCTTGCGGATCAGGGTCTCGCCACCGGCGGCTTTCAGAGTTCCGGTCACCCGGCACGCCCGATAGAGCAGCTCCCCTAGATCCCGCAGGCTCACCGGCTCCACGCTGTAGCGGGAGCGACGCTCTTCCAAGACTTCCGTGAAGCTGCGGTCTCTGGTGCGCAGCGTCTCGATATCCGGGCGATAGAGCTGAATCGCGTCCGGGGCCGGCGGGGCCTTGAAGGGGGGAGAAGGAGGCAGCGCGTCGACCCGGTGGAAGGTCGCACCGACGGTCTGCTGGGAGCGCCCGCGGCGGCTTCGCATATGGAAGAGCAGGTCGTGGTGCTCCCAATCGGAGAGCGCGTCACTCTCGTTCAGCGGCTGTCCGTCGTCGTCCACCAAGGTGAGGAACTGACTCTCGTGGCAGTGGCGAAGGAATCCCAGAATCGCTTCTCGCTGATCGCCTTCCAGCCCGCGGAGCAGATCGGCTACCCGGGTGGGGTAGAGCAGGGCGGAGACGATGCGCCAACGGGACGGGCTATCGATCTCGAGGCGCTGACCGGTGAGCAGGCTCTCGACCAGCAGGCCGCCACTGGGCTGGGGCTTCAGGCTGACGAATCGAGAGAGCTGGCAGCGGCTGGTCTCGTCCAGAGAGTCGCTGGCGGACGCTTCGGTCAAAGGCCCCAAGGAGGCCGTCGCCGCTTGAGCGAGCTCTGCGTGGGCAGGCGAAGGATGGGTGTTCATGGGATGTCTCCTCGGGGATCGGGGCGATTGGGTAACGGTGATGTGATGAGTTTCGTTTTGATCTGGTGCGGTCTCGGTGGCTCTTCGATGGGTCGAGGGCTCATCGGACATCGCGGCCTCAGGCGACGAAGCTGTTGTAGTCGCAGAGGCTGCGGTAGTACTCGTCCTCGGAGTACAGCTGGTCGTGGGGGCCGATGGCCTGGACCTGTCCGTCGTGGAGCACGACCACCTGGTCGGCATTGCGCACGGTGCTCAGGCGATGAGCGATAGTGATCGTGGTGTTATCGCCGACCAGCGCGTCGAGGGCTTCCAGCACCTTCTGCTCGCTCTCGAAGTCGAGGGCCGAGGTGGGCTCATCGAGCAGCACGATGGAGGGGTTGCGCAGCAGGGCGCGGGCGATGAAGAAGCGCTGCTGCTGACCACCGGAGAAGAGATCGCCGGAATACTGGGTATCCAATTCCTTGGACAAGCGTTCGATGTCTTCCCACAGGTTGACCATCTCGAGGGCCTCTACCAGGCGCTCTTGCGGCAGAGTCTCGTCGAGGCCGAAGCAGAGGTTCTCGCGGATGGTGGTCCCGAAGAGGAAGTCGCGCTGACTCACAACACCGAAGCGGCGGCGATAGGCGTTCTTGTCTTCCAGGGTTCCGATGTCCACGCCGTCCACCAGGATCTGGCCCTTTTGGGGCTGCAGGAAGCCGAGAAGGACTCGGATCAGGGTGGTCTTGCCAACGCCGCTGCGGCCGATCAGGGAGATCTTCTCGCCAGGCTTGATTTCCAGCTGAATGTCGCGCAGAACCTGGTGCCCGTCGCGATAAGAGAAGCCAACGTTGCGGAAGTCGATGTGGCCCTGCTGGAGGCGCTGCGACTGGTTGGCGGCATCCCTGGGGAAGTCTGGAGCGTTCGGCGAGATCGCGATCGGGAAGGGGACCGGAGTGATGAGGGATTCAGAGCTCGTGCTCTCGATCTCGCGCTGCTGGTCGGCTGCGGCGCTCTCGGTAGCCGCTTCGGCCTCAGCCGCGCTGTCTTCGCTGCCGCGGTGAAGGGTCAGGGCATGAGCGCGGTTGCCGTCGTGGAGCGCGGCAAGCTCGGCCTCGCGGCGGGCGGCGAGGGCGGCGCGGACCTCCATCACCTCGTCGTTGAGGTCGATGACCTGGTAGAAGTTCTTGACGTTCACCGACAGCCGCGCCAGCAGCTGGTAGAAGATCGCCAGCTCGGTGACCGGCCCCAGGAGCAGGTTGGTGAGGACGTAGAGCGCCAGCACTTCGGCGATCAACAAGTCGCCGCGCAACATCAGCGCGAAGCTGGTGGAGACCGCCGCTACTAGGGTGACGGTGCGAATCGCGCCGCCGACCTGGTCCGACCACACCTCGGTGCGCTTTTCGTCGAATTCAGCGTCCGTCTTCTCCGAGACCAACTGATCGACATCGCTGGTCACTCGCACCGAGGCGGCGAGAGCCTTGATGGTGAAGAGACCTTCGATCACCTCGGACATCTTGCCGATCAGCGGATAGTTCACCGCCAGGGAGCGTTGCCTCAGGGCTGCCAGCCGCCGGGCCTGAACCAGGACGTGAGCAAAGAGGGCTATAGAGCCCACTGCGAGCACGGCCAGGACTACCGGGGAGAGCAGTCCGATGACCACCGCGACCACCGTGAGTACGATGAAAACCTGACCGCCGCGCACCAGAATGCTGGTGAACTGCTCGGTGATGTTCATCGCATCGATGATTCGCTGGAAGAGGTTCGTGCGCCGCCGGAAGGCCATGAAGTCCTCTACCGCGAGGTTGAGAATCTTCTGGTAGTACTGCAGCACGAGGTCGCGGTTGAGCCAGGTAGCGATGCGGATCGTGCGTCGCTTGATCAACAGCGTCATCCCGATATCGAAGAGCGAGATGGCGAGGAAAGTTCCGAGGGCCAGAATCAGCCCATTCGTATCCCGGGCGACGATGGCTTCCTGCACGCGGCGAAAGATCACCGGAATCACCACGGCGGTAACCGCGCCGAGGAGCGCGAAGAATGCCGCAATTCCTAGGTGGGTGCGGAAAGGAAGGTAGTTGCGCAGGAAACGCACGAGGTAAGTCCAGCGGACCTTCTCGCTCTGTTGGGGCTTCAGCCATTCGTTGTTCTTTACCCAGCTCATGGTCTATCTCGTCTCTCTTTGGGTCGGTTCCTCGGTGGTCTTCTTTCGACGTCCAGAGCGTAGCGATTCCAGTCCTTACGCAATATCGGGGCTTGCCCGTGGGGTGTCCGGGTTTCCCCGGATGCTGGCGGGCGATGAGGTCCGAAAAGGGCCAATTTCCTCGCATCTAGTGATCTAGAAGGCGCACAGGACAGAAGAAATACAGGGCGTAAGAAGCCTCGAGCAGCAAGGACATACAGCCGAAGAGGAATCGAGCAGATGGAGACGTGTAGCCCAGGATGCGGAGAGCAGAAGAGAGGCCAGAGCAGCAGAGATGCGCTTCAGGCTCAGGACACAGGGTGTTCTACGCGGGAGGTCACTGCCGGAAGGTCCCCGCCGGGAGGTCTCGATCGGCTGGCGATGCGACAAGAAATCGCCAATCCCCGTTCATCGGTAATGAGCCCCGTCGGCTTCCGGAATCGAGGATGATCCCTGTCTGTTCAATGCCGCCTCTATATAAGAGGTCAGGAGGTGGGCGTCGGACAGCTCCCTCTTCTCTATCGATTCCTTCGCTCTTGAAGCTCTATGCAGTGCAAGGATAGAGGAGGGGTACGGATAGGAATGAGTAGGGGTACGGATGGAAATAAGGGTTTTCATGGATAGATATCAAATAGGCTGATCTCTATTCTCATCCCATCAACACAGAGCAAGCCCGAGGGGCGCAAGTCACGAAGACCTGCAACACGTCTTTAGCTAGAACCTCGGTCAGGCTGTAATAAAGCGGCTTTTAGCCATTTCTAACTTCAATGACGGTCAATAGGACAGTCACAAAGGATCCGAACCATGAGCAACAAAGAAGACCTCTTCATCAACCTGAACGACGTTTCCGTGGACGACATCCAGGTTCTCGACCAGGAAGGCAGCCGCGGCGTTGCTGAGTTCGCCGCCTCCACCAGCGAGACCTGCAGCGGCACCTGCTCCTGCACCGTCAACAAGCTCGACGCTGATAACTGAGTCCTGCCTACAGCATTCCGCGAGGTCTTCTCGCGTCTGAAGCCCCTTTCTTGATGGAAGGGGCTTTGGCCTTTTTATGGCCTAAAAAATCAGCTGCCGGAATGACTGTCGGAGCATCAGGGTTTCCCCGGATTGAGCAATGTTTCTACTAATAATAAATTAATAACAGTTGGTTTTTAGGGGCTAACCCAGCAGGAATTGAGGGTTTTTCCCAATAGATATTCATTGTGCTCGGAAAATATGATGCATCTATCGAAAGGGCAGGAGCTCAGGAGGGCATGAGCCGATCGCGCGGCGGCAAGCACTCTTGATTGGTGAGCGCCCGGCCCGAAGTTCAATCACGTTCCTCTACAAGGAGAAGAGTCATGAGTGAGACCACCAACAAGTTCATCGATCTGAACGATGTTTCCGTTGAGGAGATTCAGGTTCTCGATCAGGAAGGTAGCCGGGGCGTTGCGGAGTTTGCCGCTTCCACCAGCGACACCTGCACCGGTACCTGCTCCTGCGTGGTCAACAAGACCATCACCGGCACCGGCACTACCGCCGAGCCTGGTGGTACGACCACCGTCGGCGGTCGCTAAGTCTCCTGCACGCCGCTCTTGCGAGCGACGCCCAACAGGCCCTTTCCCAACCGGGGGAGGGCCTGTTTTCTTTTGTTTTAAGAGATCGTCTGGGTGAACACCGAAGTCTTGGGGTCAGCTTCTATGCACAACAGGAATATGGGTTGAGCTGTTCGAGGCAGAACGGAGCAAGAGGTTGTGACGCTATTTGCTCCCCAAGCGATCTTGTGTCCTGTGAGTAGACTGAGTCGATGGCCTGGTGAGTCTGGGCTCAGCATCGGTGGTCGTTGAGAAGCTTCGGCTCAAGCATTGAGGAATTATCGCCGGGAGGGGTTTCGCACTTGGGATCTAACTCTTCAATAAGAGTCGCTTCAGGCAGCTTGGTAATTTGGCCTGCTAGCAGTGAGCCTTAGGGCTTCCATCCGACTGGTGCTAAGCGGTACGTAGATTGAGATTTCTAGGTGTCGACATTGTGCATTGGCGGAAGGGGCTCTATCTTTTTATTAGATTCGAGTAAGGGTAAGTACGGATTATATTTTTCCTGATGATTGAACATCATTTGTTCAAGTTGAGCGAGAGACATTTCGCTGCTTTTTAGGCTGGATCAACCAAACTAGGAGAATCTCATGAAACCGACTACCGACAACTTATTCATCGACCTTGACGACATTGTCGTGGACGAAGTGATCGTCCTTTCGGAGGAGGGAAGCCGTGCTATCCCTGAGTTCGCTGCTTCCTGTCTCGACTACTGCACAGGCCCCTATTCTTGCTCTTGCGCCTATGAGATCGGTATCGACTCTGATTAGGCTTCAGGCTCGCCGGTTCTGTGTTTTCCGTGGCTGGGCCCAGAGCCGGCGGGCTTTATGAAAACAGTATCTGCTGTAGAGGATCCGAAGTAAGAGCCGTTAAGTCTTAGCGTTCGGGGTGAGAAGGCCTCTAATGGAGATGCCGGAGTTTTTCCCTTGGTGAAGGGTGGAGCTTGACTCGTTGCTACGTGCTTGAGTTTGCCTCCATTTGCTTGGGGAATGTCATCGAATCAAGAACGATCTGAGAAGAGAGCCGAAACCGGATTTCTTCTCATCTAGATAAACTAAGGAATCAGCGATGAATAAATGGCGAACCTTTCATATCTACTACTCCCAATTAGATCAGCTGATTCTCGACGCCGTCACGCCTTTCTTCGAGCGATATGCCGGAAGCCTTGAACGCTGTTTCTGGGAACGACACTATGCTGGCGGTCGAAACCTCAGAGTTCGCTTTTGCGGTGTGCCTTCCGGGCTACGTAGGATAGGCGAATCCTTCGTTGAAGAGACACAAGCTTATTTGGCCGCTCATCCTAGCCCAGGCCAAGAGAGCTATTCAGAAGAGAGGGCCGCTACGCTATTGGTTCGCGAAGGCCTCGATCCGGCCAAGGAAGACTTGGCCTACCGCAATAACCAAATCATCGAAGGTGAGTACCCCATTCATCGAGAGGTCTTCGAATCGGATCATGCGGCAGAGCTCGTCGACGACTTTCGTCACGACGTGATGCCCTTGGTCACCGCGATTCTTCGAAATCCTGCCTGTCGTTGGCGTAGTGTTCTGCAGCTCTACTTCGTTCATCCTATCGCTAGCGCAGGTGAGCTCAAGGCTGGCAGTGTCTCGTGGAAGAGCCATTGGGAAGGCTTCGCTGCTGGCGTCTCCTCCAAAGAGATCGTGGAGCGCATTCGACACGATTATGAGGTCAAGCGTCCACAGATCTTGGAGATACTGCAGGAGATCGTCGATCTAGAGGCTCGCCAGGAGCTGCCACGGCATCCCCAGCTGGGCCCTTGGTGGCAGCTCATTCGAGGCTATCGAGAGCGCGTCCATCGGGAGCTCGCCGCTGGTATCCGTTTTACTTACCAGCCTCAGGATGAGGAAGAAGCTCGAGAAAGCGGCAAGAGCGCCATCGGGAGGATGGAGCGAGACAGCGAGTTCGTGCGCACGATGTGGTCTAGCGAGCGCTTTTTGACCGCGATGCAGCACGAACCGAGCTTCCTTGCGCCGCGAGTGATGGTGAATCTCTTCTACAGCGTGCTCCCGATGCTGGGTATTCGGCCGATCGACAAGATGACGTTTTGCCACCACGTGCACCGAGCGGTGGAAGAGCACTATGGCTGCGATCTCCTGGACGTCTTTCGCGGTACCGTCCGGTGGATGGAAGAGCGGGAGGCCGCAAGACGGGCTATGGGCTAGACTCTGATTCCTGCCTGGTCAAGCAGAAGATCACCGGGACTAACGCTGAGCCGTGTGGCATGACCACCGCCGCCGGCCGCTCAGTCTCCTACACGCCGCTCTATTGAGCGACGCCCAACAGGCCCTTTCCCAGCTGGGAGAGGGCTTGTTTTTCTATCGCCGGAGTGAATTCTTGCTGGCGACGAGACGCGAAGGCGAGTGACGGAAGAGCACTATGGTTGTGATCTTCTCGACGTCTTTTGCGACACGGAAGGGCGGATGGACGAGTGACAGGGCACCAGGCGAGTTATTGGGTAGTGTCCTATTCCACAAGCCTAGCGAGGGGGGAGAGAACTCTCGAATATATGGTGAGCTGACCTTTGGGCCGAAATGACCACACAAGGATGAGGAGCCGGTTGAGGTCAGGGCTTCTCGGCTAGAGAGAATTCTGCTGGTAGCGTTGGCGTATAATTCAAGTCACTTAATTTTACAATAAGCAGATTTACTTATTCTCAACAGTATAAATACTTGAAATAATTTGTCTCAGTAGAACAACAGCTTTCCTGCTGTGCTTTGAATCGAGACAACTCAAAAGGAGATTCTTATGAATTCGATGGACAACAACCTGTTCATTGACCTCGATGACATTGCTGTAGACGCAGTGACCGTTCTGTCAGAGGAGGGCAGCCGCGGGATGCCTGAGTTCGCAGCTTCCTGTATTCCCTATGGTCTTGGTCCTACTCCTAGTGGGCCTTGTCTTTGTTCCTGTGCAATCGAAAGCGATTGATCGAGAGGTCTCTTGGCTCTGCGGCTCAATTTGGAGCCGCAGAGCCAGTCAGCCTCGTTGATTCGCTGGATGCCGATGGCTCGTCAAGGGATCCCCTGCAGCTACCAAAAAAAAATGAGGATCGCTGATTCTTGCCACTCATTCCGATGAGGAACCAACAATGACTTCCTGGCGCGCGTTTCATCTTCACTTCTCCCAGCTCGACCGGTTGATTCTCGAATTTGTGACGCCCTTTCTAGAGCTTCACTCTAGACATCTCAGTCAGGCCTTTTGGGAGCGGCACTACGCCGGTGGGCGCAACTTGCGGATTCGCCTCCGTGGTGAGCCTGGAAATCTACATCGCGTCGGAAACGCTCTGGTTATCGAGGCTCAGGCCTACATGCATGCACATCCGAGCCCAGAGCAAGAGGGATACTCAGAGGAAGTGACCTCTGAGCTGCTTCGTCGAGAGGGCCTCGATCCGGCTGATGAAGATTTGACCTATCGCAACAACGTCGTGGTCGAGGGTAGGTACCCTATTCATCGGGAGGTCTTCGAATCGGACCATGCGGCGGAGCTCGTCGACGACTTCCGTCACGACGTGATGCCCCTGGTGACCTCGATTCTTCGGGACTCTACTCCTCGCTGGCGCAGCGTTCTGCAGCTCTACTTCCTTCACTCCATTGCCAGCGTGGGTGGGCTCGAGGCGGGTAGCGTTTCGTGGAAGAGCCATTGGGAAGGCTTTGCTTCCGGCGTCTCGTCCAGCGAGATCGTGGAGCGCATTCACCAGGACTATGAAGCCAAACGCCCAGAGATCTTGGGCATGCTGCAAGAGATCGTCGATCTGGAGGCGATGGATGAGCTGTCGGGACATCCCCTGCTGGGTCCGTGGTGGCGACTCCTTCGAAGCTATCGAGAGCGCGTCCATCGTGAGCTAACGGAGGGTTTCCACTTCACATATCAGCCCCAAGACGATGAGGAGGCTCGGGAGAGCGGCCAGAGTGCGATCGGGAGCATGCGGCGAGACAGTGAATTCGTGCGCACGATGTGGTCGAGCGAGCGATTCCTGACCGCGATGCAGCACGAGCCGAGCTTTCTGGCTCCGAGAGTGATGGTGAACCTATTCTACAGCGTGCTTCCGATGCTGGGAATTCGGCCGATCGACAAGATGGTGCTCTGCCACCACGTGCACCGGGCGGTGGAAGAACACTACGGCTGCGATCTTCTGGACATCTTTCGCGGCACGGTGCGGTGGATGGAAGAGCGGGAGGCAGCCAGACGGGCTGTTGGATAGGGCGTTGAGCCTGCGGGGTCAAGAAGACCCCGACAGTCACTGTCGATAGATGCCGGCATCGGCGATCTCCACGTCTCCTATGTACCGCTTAGGCAGAAAGGCCCAACAGGCCCTTTCCCAACTGGGGGAGGGCCTGTTTTCTTTTTTGGGGTGTAGGTGGGGCTAGCAGGCGAGATGGAACTGCGTTTCTTTACCTGAGAATGAGCATAAGAGTAATTGCTTAGATTTATACTTTTTAATAAATTATCGTATTGTGATTTTAGAGGGTGTTTTCATTTGGCTCTTCGGAGCCCTAGACATCATCTTCTCTCGCCGAACAGCACGCGTTCCGCTGTGCCCCAAGTCGAAACAAGTCAAAAAGGAGAGTCCCATGACCCCAGCTCCAGACAATCTCTTCATCGATCTTGATGATATCGACGTGGGCGAGTTGACCCTGCTATCGGAGGAGGGAGGTCGCGGGATCCCGGAATTCGCTGCTTCCAGTACTGGCCCTGACTATGGTCCCATTACCCCCTGTATCTGTTCTTGTGCGATCGAGAGCGACTGATCGAGAGTTCGCTTGGCTCTGCGGCTTCACTCGGAGCCGCAGAGCCGACGGGTCTTGTCGGTTGACCCCATGCCGGTGACTCGTTAAGGGTTCGCCTGCACCTATGAAGTAAGCATGGCGTCGCTCACCCTTGCTTATTCATTCCGATGAAGACGGAACGTGAACTTCTGGCGTTTCACATTCAATATTCCCAGCTCGATCGGTTGATTCTCGATGTTGTGAAGCTCTGCTTCGAACGCCACGCGATGCATCCCGGGCGGGTTTTCTAAGAGCGGCAAGAGTGCCATAGGGAAGCCATAGGGAAGATGCAATGAGACGGCGGGCTAACATACATACATTCGTCGTCGTTCAAGTATCGGCTTGGCCGAGCTCGCAGGGAGTGAAGTCGGGAGCATTGAATCTGCCGTGTATGATGGATTCATCGTAAGGAGAGATGTTGGCTTGAGCTCTTACGAGTGACAGGCAGTCTCTTCCCTTGTTGAACGGCAGACATTCCGCTCTGTTGAAGCCGAATCAAGCCCTAAAGGAGGATTTCATGACCTTAGCTCCGGACAACCTGTTCATTGACCTCTCCGATATCGACGTAGGCGACATCGTTGTGCTTTCGACCGAAGGCAGCCGAGGGATTCCTGAGCTCGCTGCCTCCTGTACCACCGGGTGCGGTGATCCTCCTCAGTGCTCCTGCGCAATCATTACTAATGAAGATCCCTGAAATTAGGTAGAGGGCTCGTCGGTCCTGTATCCCCGTCAGGGGATCAGGGGCCGGCTGGCATCGTTGATGGGCGGATGGCACCCGTCAGTATCTGATATACCGCATACGGAAGATGTCTTCTACTGACAATCGATTCTTCTGATGATTTCTGCCGTAGGCTGATCGAGCATCTGGTTGTTGGCTTATCGCTGCGGCATATCTTTGGGCAGTAGACTCTCTTGGTAGTCGGTTTACCATGGAAACCATGGCGGGAGGGAAGGCTGACGTTCTCTCTGCTGCAGGAGGTCAGCTTTCGAGCACTGCCCAGAAGAGGATGGTTTCGTCTTCGTTAAATTTATAGTGTATTATGAATTTATCGTAAGAAGAGGTGCTGGCTTGCGCTCTTGTGAGCGATAGGCAATCTCTTCCCTTGTTGAACGGCAGGCATTCGGCTCTGTTGAAGCTGAATCAAGCCCCAAAGGAGGATTTCATGACTCTAGCTCCGGACAACCTGTTCATTGACCTTGATGATATCGATGTGGGCGAGTTGATCTTGCTATCGGAGGAGGGAAGTCGCGGGATCCCGGAGTTCGCAGCTTCCTGTACTAACCCCGGCCCTGGTCCTTTTCTTAATGCGACCTGTCTCTGCTCCTGTGCAATTCCCGACCCTAGCGGAGATGGAGATGGAGGCGGTGGAAATTAGCTAGGCGGCTCGTCGGTCCTACGCCCTTGTTGGGGGTAAGGGGCCGGCGAGCTTCGTTGATGGGTGGGTGGGAATCCGACGGGTTGGTCTGAGTCTTCGTTTAGTTTTGACCGTAGTTCCGGTGTTTAAGATCAGTGACTCTAGTTCAATGTTTTTGACCGGATGTACTCGTCAGCCTGAAGAGGAAATCTGGGTCAACACGTTCTCTTTTCATTGACGGGGCCAGCGGTTACGGCAGCGCTCTGCTTGAGCGTTGCTGCATAGTGCAATTATCAGAATTTTGATATCAAGATTTATGCGGATATTTGTGAGGGAATGTACTTGGGATGATTCGATCAAGTAGGGCGCTAGCTGTTCTGCTGCGTTCTGGTCTGATTCAACCAATCAAGGAGAGTCTGATGAATCCGAAGCTCAATAACTTGTTTATTGACCTCGACGACATCGCCGTAGGCGAAGTGATTATTTTGTCGGAGGAGGGCAGTCGCGGCATGCGAGAGTTTGCAGCTTCCTGCGCCCCGGCCGGGTGTAGTCCCAGCGCTCCATTTCTCTGCTCCTGCTCTAAAGAATTTGAGTCCGACTAACTAGCTGGCTCATCGGTTCTACGTGGTCGTTGGAGTGCGCAGGACCGATGAGCCTTCGTCGATGTCCTTGACGGTAGGATGCGCTAATCGCTCGAGGAGGTTCATTCGTACTTCTTATGAATGAGCTCTCCTGTCTCACCGATACCTACGAGGGTTCTATGACGAAGCACTGGCAGGCCTTTCATGTCCACTACTCTCAGCTGGATCAGCTGATTCTCGACTTTGTCACTCCCTTCTTTGAGCTCCACGGCGGAGCTCTCGAGCGTTGCTTCTGGGAGCGGCATTACGCCGGCGGTCGGAATCTGCGGATTCGCCTCGGTGGTGAACCTGAATCGCTTCGCCGCATCGGTGATGCCTTGGTCATAGAGGCGCAAGCCTATTTAGATGCCCACCCCAGCCCAGATCAAGAGGGGTATTCAGAGGAGACCGCCGCCCAGCTGCTGCAGCGGGAAGGCCTCGATCCGGCCAAGGAAGATTTGACCTACCGAAACAACCAAGTGGTTGAGGGTAGGTACCCCATCCATCAGGAGGTCTTCGCTTCACCCCAGGCGGCACAGATCGTGGATGACTTTCGTCACGATGTGATGCCCTTGGTGACCTCGATCCTGAGGGATTCCGGCTCTCGGTGGCGTACCGTACTGCAGCTCTATTTTGTCCATTCCATCGCTGCCGCAGGCGAAATCAAAGCCGGGAGCGTCTCGTGGAAGAGTCATTGGGAGGGCTTTGCTGCGGGGCACCCTTCCGTTCAGGTCGTGGAGCGGATTCGGCAGGATTATAAAGAGAGGCGCGAGGAGATCCTCGGCATTCTGCAGGAGACCCTCGATCTAGAAGCGAAAGATGAGCTGGGAGATCATCCTCTGGTCGGACAGTGGTGGCATTTGATGCGCAGCTACCGACAGCGGGTGCACCGCGAAGTCGCCAGCGGTGTAAAGTTCACGGGCGAGCACCAGGATGATGACGCAGCTCGAGAAGCCGGCGAGGCCGCGATCCAGGGTATGCGGCGAGACAGCGAATTCGTGCGCACGATGTGGTCTAGCGAGCGATTCCTGACCGCGATGAAGCATGAGTCGAGCTTTCAAGTTCCGCGAGTGCTGGTCAATCTCTTCTACAGCGTGCTGCCCATGTTGGGAATCCGCCCCATCGACAAGATGGTTCTTTGCCATCATGTTCACCGGGCGGTGGAAGAGCATTATGGCTGTGATCTCCTCGATACCTTTCGGGAAACGGTGCGTTGGATGGAGGAGAGAGAGGACGCTCGAAGGGCTGATGGGTAGCGCAAGGATCCTCTGGCGCAGCGAATGCTAGGGGCTATTTGTTGAGCAGAGTACTTCTCTGCCCAGCACCTAATCTTCAGTGCTGACACAACAGCGCTATCTCCCTGTCGGCTCTCTTATTTTTCGTATATGTTTAATAATTGATAATTGCTGGATTCAATAGCATTCTCAGTACGACAAGGTTATCGGTGATTTCTACTCCTTATACGCGGGAAATCACTGCCTAGGATTAGGGTTTCTTCTGGCTTTTAGGTGAGGGTAAGTTTTTATAGTTTTTGTGTATTCAAAGGGATGAGGTTTGTGTGAGGCCAATGATCGCGCGACGCTGACCCTCGAGTGGACCTGTCCCGGAGTCTGTAAGAGACCCATCCTCTACTGATCTAAGGAGAAGAGTCATGAGCAAGAACACCAACCCGATCATCGATCTCGCCGACGTGTCCGTGGAAGAGATCCAGGTCCTGGAGCAGGAGGGCGGTCGCGGTATCGCCGAGTTCGCTGCGTCCACCAGCGACAACTGCACCGGCCAGTGCTCCTGCGTCGTCAACAAGACGATCACCGGTGCCGGCACCGGCACCACCACCACCGATACCGGTGCTGGCGGCCGCTAAGCCTCTTTTTCGCCGTTTTTTCAAGCGACGGCCTACAGGCCCTTTCCTTAACTTTGGAGAGGGCCTGTTCACTTTTTTGGCTGATTCTTAATCGTAGGTCTAAGGAATGCCGGCAAGTCTTCTTGGGAATAGAGTTTTATTTCAGTGATTAGCGGTTCACCGAGCAGTCCATTCACGGGGCGAGCTGGTTTGTGAGCTACAGAGTTGGGTTAGGGCGAAGGGCTCGTATTCAAAGATAAGCGGCAACATGCCAGCTTATGGAGAATGGCTCCTGGCTCAGAAGATCGACGCGCTGTTCATCGAGCTCAATGGGTATCGATTGCAGCGACGTTTTTATAGACGACGTCCAGATTTTCGACCAGGAGGGTAGGCGCGGTGTACCCCATCTCGCCGCTCCCGCCGGTGAGATCTGTACCTCTCAGTTATTCTGCGTTTTCTGTAATACAGGCGCCTGTATCGAATCGCTTCGCCTCCACCGTCGGGCTCCTTCAGGGACACGGAAAGTGAGTTCATCTTGCTGATTCACTTGGGGGGGGCTGCGTTTTCTTAGGTGCAGGGCGGGGACAGTGATTAACGACTATTCCTGGGATCCTGGAAAATACTGATTCATTGCAGGGTTTGTGCTTGTAGCTGTAAGGGTATCCCTCAAATTAGTTTATCTGCATTAGGCGAAAGGCCGCTTCAGATTGCTGTAGTACGGAGGAGTCTTCTTCTTCGCCCATTTCTCGGCCTTCCAGGCGGTCCATCGACACCAGAACCGCGGCCACGAGCCGCCCAAGGAGAATGCCTCATGAGCCAGAATACCGAAGACCTTTTCATCGATCTGAGCGACGTTTCCGTGGAAGAAATCCAGGTTCTCGAGCAAGAGGGAAGCCGCGGGATTGCTGAGTTCGCTGCTTCGACCGGAAGCTCGTCTACCGGTCTCTGCTCCTGCGTCGTCGCGGCTCCCTAAGATCGTCGGCGAGCACCAGCTGCAGCCCTTCGGGGTTGGAGAAGAAATAGCCCCCCTCATTCTTCTGAGGGGGGCTATTTTTATGGGAAGTACAAGAACTGCTCCCGATCGGTTGATGAGGTAGGTCAGCAGTACTATGGATCTGTTGCAGGGTTTTTTCTGATAGTGCAGGGCGCTGTAAAGCAATAGATTCTTTTTAACGAAAGACGTGAGTCCCCGAGAGGGCTGAGGAGTGAGCTGAGAGGCGACGGAATAGCTTCTCGATCGGCTTTTCAACCTACTTCTCAACCCACTAGGGGACTCGCCCACAACTCAAACGCAGCCCCCTTGGCTGCAAGAGGAGAAATCATCATGAGCCAGAAGACTGACGCCCTTTTCATCGACCTCAACGACGTTTCCGTGGACGACATCCAGGTTTTGGACCAGGAAGGTAGCCGCGGTATTCCTGAGTTCGCTGCTTCCACCAGCGACACCTGCTCCGGCCAGTGCTCCTGCGTCGTCAACAAGCTCGACGCCGACGGCTGATTCCGTTTCGCCGCGACCCCTCGGGGTCTCGTGCCGATGTACAAGCTCCCTTTCCAAGCAGGGAGCTTGTTCCTTTTTGGGCACAGGAAAGATCTCTAAGTGTTCGCCCTGCGGTTTACCGCCGAAGGTGGTCAGGGTGTTTGGGGAGTAAGCCCAGGGTTTTTCCTGATAGCTCTCGGCCTCCTGAAGAAATAGATTCTTCTTAACGAAAGACATGAGTCCCCGAGAGGGCTGAGGAGTGAGCTGAGAGGCGACGGAATAGCTTCTCGATCAGCTTTTCAACCTACTTCTCAACCCACTAGGGAACTCGCCCATAACCCAAACGCAGCCGTTGGCTGCAAGAGGAGAAATCATCATGAGCCAGAAGACTGACGCCCTGTTTATCGACCTCAACGACGTTTCCGTGGAAGACATCGAGGTTCTCGACCAGGAGGGTAGCCGTGGCGTGCCCGAGTTCGCCGCTTCCACCAGCGAGACCTGCTCCGGCCAGTGCTCCTGCGTGGTCAACAAGACCCTTGCCGGCAACTGATCCCGTTTCGCCGCGACCCCTCGGGGTCCCGTATCGGTGTACAAGCTCCCTTTCCAATCAGGGAGCTTGTTCCTTTTTGGGGAAAGAGAGCTTTGTACCTATTTGCCGAATGACTCTTTATTGAGAGTGATTCGGGTGTTTCAGGAGCACTTCTAGGGTTTCTCCTTATAGCTCCCGGGCTCTTGAAGAAATAGATTCTTTTTAACGAAGGACGTGAGCCCCCGAGAGGGCTGAGGAGTGAGCTGAGAGGCGACCTTGAATGTCTCTCAACCTACTTCTCAACCTACTAGGCGACTCACTAAAACCCAAACGTAGCCCTTGGCTACACGAGGAGAAATCATCATGAGCCAGAAGACTGACGCCCTTTTCATCGACCTCAACGACGTTTCCGTGGACGACATCCAGGTTTTGGACCAGGAAGGTAGCCGCGGGATTCCTGAGTTTGCTGCTTCCACCAGCGACACCTGCTCCGGCCAGTGCTCCTGTGTCGTCAACAAGCTCGACGCCGACGGCTGATCCCGTTTCGCCGCGACCCCTCGGGGTCCCGTATCGATGTACAAGCTCCCTTTCCAATCAGGGAGCTTGTTCCTTTTTCAGAGAGAAGAAATTTGCTCTCTGTCGTGCAGATTATTTGGCGAATACTTAAGGTGGTCAGGGTGTCTAGGTATCGACCTTGGGGTTTTTCCTGATAGCGCCGTGAATTGTGAGTCAATAGATTCTTTTTAACGAAAGACGTGAGCCCCCGAGAGGGCTGAGGAGTGAGCTGAGGGGTAATCTCAATTGTTTCTCAACCTACTTCTCAACCTACTAGGCGACTCACTAAAAACCAAACGTAGCCCTTGGCTACACGAGGAGAAATCATCATGAGCCAGAAGACTGACGCCCTTTTCATCGACCTCAACGACGTTTCCGTGGACGACATCCAGGTTCTCGATCAGGAAGGCAGCCGCGGTGTTGCTGAGTTCGCCGCCTCCACCAGTGAGACCTGCACTGGCACCTGCTCCTGCGTTGTCAACCAGGACGCGATCGACAACTGATCTCGTTCCGCCGCGGCCCCTCGGGGCCACGTGTCGACGTGCAAGCTCCCTTATCCATCAGGGAGCTTGTTCCTTTTTGGAGAAGAGAGAGTTGTCTACCTTTCCACTGAGCAATCCACCGCCGAATGCGGTCAGGGTGTTTGGGGAGTAAGGCTAGGGTTTTTCCTGATAGATCTCGGTTCTATTAAGAAATAGATTCCTTTTAACGCAAGACGTGAGGCCCCGAGAGGGCTGAGGAGTGAGCTGAGAGACGATCCTGAATGTTTCTCAACCTACTTCTCAACCTACTAGGCGACTCACTAAAACCTAAACGTAGCCCTTGGCTACAAGAGGAGAAATCATCATGAGCCAGAAGACCGACGCCCTTTTCATCGACCTCAACGACGTTTCCGTGGACGACATCCAGGTTCTGGACCAGGAAGGTAGCCGCGGGATTCCTGAGTTCGCTGCTTCCACCAGCGACACCTGCTCCGGCCA
>JBCCXL010000024.1:0-87487 GCA_039191605.1 Acidobacteriota bacterium
GTCGGACCATAGGCCACCGCAACCCCGTTGGGATCGATGGTCGGACCATAGGCCACCGCAACCCCGTTGGGATCGATGGTCGGACCATAGGCCACCGCAGCGCCGACGGGATCGATGGTTGGGCTCCACTCGAATACGACAGGAAGGACCGGCTGGGTCTCTACCGATCGGGCGAGAGAGGACCACAGATCATCATCGCCAGTGACTGCTCCATGGCTGATCACCGGAAGCGACAGCCCGATCACTCCTACCAGCAGGAAGCAAAAAATTCGCGCGGAAATAGCCTCGTTCGTCCAACCCCAAAACGATAACTTCATGATCAACTCCTAGGACCCCGCGACTGGTCGCGTCAGCGGAATTGCTTTGCTGTGGCGGGATCTCGCCCCTAGATTTTCCCAGATCTTGCGCTAGAAAACGATTTAAGTACTCTTGGACAAGCTTCAAGTAAAGAGCGCCTTATCCCTGGGCATATATCAATAAAAGAAGTAACAAATACCCCAGGGCAGAGAGTTCCCAATAGATCATCAACAACGCAATGATCTATGCCGGAGATCACCCAGCGCAAAATCGATCGTCTATCGCACTTCTAGGCTCGGCCCGGGGTACACCCGATAGCTTCGCCGCTGACCGTCCTGGGAGTCTAGAAACCACAGCCGCAGCTGGTACTTCCCGGGCGGTGCGCTGACCTGGCCAGAGCCGAGGTTCTGGGTGTCCTGAGCTCCATCCCCGCCGCTCAAGGGAGCGAGATCCCAGAATTCAGGGGGGCGCTGAAGGTCGCCGGCTACGGCATCGACCATCAGGCGGTCGCCGCTGCGCACCTGCCGGGGCAAGGGGCGAGTGAGGTAGGCGGCGGTGCTGAAGAGCTGGGTGGCCATGACTTCGCCGCCGCGGCGATATACACCGATGGCCAAGCGCTGCACGCTGGGCTCGAGCAGGTTGGCGCGATGGCCGGGGCTGCTCAGCCAACCGTCGACGATGATTCGGGCCAACTCTTCAGCTCCCTCGCTGACGTAGCCCTCACCGTTCCATAGATTCTCCCGAATCGAGCCCGCCAGGGTTCGATGTCCGAGAGCGACCCGGTACCCCGGTCCTCGCCCCTCCGGGTCGTCATGACTGAAGTAGCGACGCTGGGCCATGTCCCGGCTGTGGGCACGAGCGATCTGTTGCAGGTCTTCTTCGGGGCGCAGGGTTGAAAGGCCCCGACTGCGGCGCTCTTCGTTGGTGCGCTCGAAGATCTCGATCTCCAGCGCCTCGGCCGAGCGAGTGCCGGCGCGCATAATCCCACGAGTCTCGGTCACCTCCGGCCCCCCTTCACCCTGCGCCGCGGCAGGCGGAGCGATGGAGGATTCTCGGGAATCTTTCTCCCCACCACAGGCCACCATCGGCATCAGCGACGCCACCAGAACCAACCCCCAACGCGGTAGACGCCCGCTGCGGGAGGAGAGAGAGATCCCAGCCTGAAAAGCGGAAAGACCCCGCTGGTTTAAACGCGAAATCCCTCGAGCAAAAAGGCCACTTCGATTCGAAATCTTGCAATCACCGACCCTCCCCAACGCACGAAAGAGAGAATTAAATAATTGCAAACCCTTTAATATCAGGCACTTCCAAGGATTTCGCCTATTCAGGGGGGGGGGGGTGGAAGCAGTTAAGGACTGTTTCAATCGCTTGCGAGCATTGAAGAGATGAGGCTTGACGGTATCGACGGAGATCGACAGCTCATCGGCGATCTCCCGGTACTTGAAACCAGCCTTGAAGCGCAACACGAAACAGCGCCGCATCTGATCGGGAAGCTCTTCCACCGCAGCCCACAGGCGGTGCATGTTCTCTGCCGCAATCACCCGATGCTCCGCCGACGGTTTCTGCTTCACCGCAAGAACCACCTCACTCCGCTCGCCGGGGCGTTGATCCTCCGAATCCGACTCCAAAGGCAATTCCTGCCCATCGCGCTTCAGCGCCTTCGCATCTCGATTGCGGTTGTGCCAAACGTTGCGCGCAATGGTGTAGAGCCAGGTCTTGCTATTGGCGTCCCCCCGAAAGGTAGAGCGACCCCGGAAGGCCCGCACGAAGGTATCTTGGGAAAGATCCCTCGCCTCCTCAACCCCGGCGCCCTGACGGCGGAAGAAGCGAAGAATACTGTTCTGGTGGTCTCGGAAGAGCGTCTCGATATCGACCGCCGTCATCGCCGCGGACCTCGATCTGGGCTCTTGACAACCCGTCTCGGAAGTTGGCGCAAGCTCGGAAACAGGAGCCCGAACAATTTGTGGGCGAGGCTCTGCGCTCTGCTGGATAGCCGTTGGGTTCAATGAATTTTCCTCCAAGGTGCTAGAAATATCAGTGGGTGGACGAAAGCGCTCAAATCAACGGGCACCGCTACCGGCAGGGGAGTCCGTCGCCAAGGAGGGGCTAGCCTTTCCATCGAGGAGAGCCGACTCGAGCAACACAGCGAGGCGCCAGCCGCCGAGGGCCAATTGACGATAGATCACCGGTTCCGCGCGGCGACGGTACTCCTCGCTGGGGGTGCCTCCAGACTCGATGCCCCGATAGACGAATTCCTTAGCCAAATGAAAGCCTTCCCGGGCCCAAACTTCTGGATCTTCGATCGCGACGGGCTCCAGCGAACGGGGAACCTGCTTCAGCGTCACCGCCGCAAAGCGCGGAATCTCCTCGGCCCAGGAACCATCCGCTTCAACCCAGGGAAAGATGCCGAGGGTGCGATCCCAGTAGGCGTGGAGATTGGTCGCCCCGGCAGTACTCTGCTCATCTCCAAAGATTTGAAAGTCATTGGCGCCGCGGTCCCCTTCCGGCAGCTCTAGCGTAAAGCGAGCGACACAATGAACGGGCTGGTGAACGTCTCCCACCATGTGCAGCAGGTAGCGCAGAGCCAATGCGCGCTGGAAGTCGCCAGCCTCGGGGTTCTGCAGGGTTCGCTCCATGGAGCGAATCGCCGCGACGACGTTGTCCTCTGCCGCGGGCTTGACCGCCCGCAGCCCGTCGGCATTGATCGGCAGGTTGATGTAATGCCATCGATCATGGCCACGAAAGCCCAGCTGCCGCTCTCCGTCCATCCACACCGACGCCGGCACGAAGTCCGCGGTGGGCGGATCCGCAGCAGCGAGCCGAAGAATCAGCCGGTCCGCCTCTGCTCGAGCAGGAGGAGACAGCTCGTCGTAGGCGATCTGGGCAATGATCATGTGCCCGGTGGAGCTCCAGGCCGTCGCTGTCCCGGGCAGGACCGCAAGCAGCAGAAGACCGAGAGAGCCCAGCATGACGAGAGGGAGCCTCGAGGGACGGGCTCCCGGGCGACCTTCGACAGAACCGAGAGTCGTCGCGGGAAAGCGATTTCTAGACACGCGCTTCACCTCCGAGGGAGGGCTCGCCTGGGGAGACCAGAAGTCCGGTATGTTCGGGAATGTTTGCCTACGCGAACACCCGAGACCCAGGATTGAGCCAAAGGGGTTAGGTCGATGAGGATCGATCCGGGTGGACGGCATTGTAGCGCCGCCTAGGGGATCCCCGCCGAGGCGGAGAATCGAAGACAGACCAGAGGTCAAGCAGAGCAACTGGAAGCGGGGAGAGCGGCAACCTCGGAGATGATCTACAATCCCCGGAGCGCGAGCCTCGAGATTGTCTCGCCGGCATCGGCGCTCCTCACCCACCGGATTCAAGGAGGCCCGTCATGGCCTGGTTCCGTTCGCTGTTCAAGAAGCGTACGCTCACCGGTTTAGCCAAGACCTGCGGTTGAGCGGCCAAATTGAGCCCGGTCGGGCTCGGTGAGCTGCTCCAGGGTCTTGCCCCTACGAGCGACGACAATTTGTTGGTGGGCTTCACCACCCGGGACGACGCTGCCGTCTACCGCATCGCCGACGATCGAGCGGTGGTGCTGACGGCGGACTTCATCACGCCCCCGGTGGACGATCCCCACACCTTCGGCGCCATCGCCGCCGCCAACGCCCTCTCGGACGTCTACGCCATGGGGGCGCAGCCCGCCCTATGCCTGAATCTGGCGGGCTTCCCGTCGAAAGATCTGCCTCCCGAGGTGCTCCAAGGCATCCTCGCCGGAGCCCTGGAGAAGATCTCCGAGGCCGGAGCGGTGCTCGGCGGCGGCCACACCACCGAGGACGACGAGCCGAAATTCGGCCTCGCCGTGATGGGATTCGTGCACCCTGATCGCCTGTGGACCAACGCCGGGGCGAAGCCGGGAGACGCTCTCTTGCTCACCAAGCCCATCGGCAGCGGAGTGCTCTTCAACGCCCACCGCAAGGGCTGGGTGAGCGCCGCCGCGATGGATGAATGCATCGCCAATCTGCTGACCCTCAATCGTCGGGCGGCGCAGGCTCTCGCCGACTTCGACGTCCACGGCGCCACCGACGTCACCGGCTTCGGCCTCGCCGGCCACGCGCTGGAAATGGCCCGCGCCAGCGAGGCCACCCTGCACCTGGAGATCGCTCAGCTGCCGGTGCTGAAGCAAGCCCGGGAGATGTACCGCCGCGGCATGACCACCGGCGTCAACGAGGCCAACCGTGAGCAGGTCGCCTCCCATTGGCGGCTTCCGGCGGACTTACCCCAGGAAGAACGCGAGCTGCTGATCGATCCCCAAACCAGCGGCGGGCTGCTGGTGGCGCTGCCGGAGGAGCAGGCGCAAGCGGCCCTCAGCGCCCTGCGAGAGGCCGACGCTCCGGCGGCGAAGCGCATCGGCCGGGTGGCATCAGGCCCCGGCATCCTGATTCTCAGCTGAGCGCTGGACGCTCCCTCCCCAACACTTCCTTCGGCGCCCCTCCCCGGCGCTTCTTCCTTCGCCTCTATCCTGCCCCCCATTCCGATGCCCTGTCACGGCAGTGACGGGCCCGCGCTGTATACTCGCCGCGCCGCGGGGCAGAGACAAACCTGAGCCGAGGGCCAAATACCGGCCCTCAACGGCGGAATCGGCGGTGACCTCGCCATCCCAGAGTGCTCTCCCGGCGCTTCCTAATCCTCACTTTTTCGACTCCTTCGGCCCTCGAGACGATCGGCCCGCCACGATGCCGGCCACCGTACCTTCCGAGTGATCTCCTCGGCGGGAATCGTCGCGCCGAGCATCGGCCAGCAGAACCCTTCTGCACCTCTTTGGAGCTGCTACCCAATGGATCGCAAAGCCAAGATCATGGCCACCCTCGGGCCCGCCAGCAATGACCTCGACAGCATCAAGGCATTGATCGAAGCCGGGGTGAACATCGTTCGCTTCAACCTCTCCCACGGCACCCACGACTCCCACCGCAAAACCTACGAGCTGGTGCGCCAGGCCTCCACCGAGCTCAAGCGCCTGGTTCCCGTGGTCTTCGATCTCATGGGGCCGCGCTATCGCATCGGTACCTCCCTGGAGCAGGTCTCTCTGCAGCGGGATCAGGAGGTCTTGCTCAGCGAGGGAGAAGATGCCGACCTGCCCATCGATTCGCCGGGCCTGATGCGCCATCTGCGTTCCGGGGAGCGGGTGCTGATCGACAACGGCATGGTGGAGCTGCAGGTAGACGGCCCCTATCGCGACGGCGTGCTGGCCCGGGTGATCCACGGCGGCGTGGTGACGGCCCGCAAGGGCATCAACCTGCCGGATAGCGTGCTGCCCTTCCATATCTCGGTCAAAGATCGGGAAGACATCGCCTTCGCCATCGAGCTGGGAGTGGACTTCATCGGCGCCTCCTACGTTGGGCAAGCGGACCACCTGGAGCGACTGCGGGGAGTGATGGAGGCGTCCGGCGGCGAGCTGCCGCTGATCGCCAAGCTGGAGCGCGCCGCCGCGGTGGAGAATCCCGAACAGCTGGCGAGCATCGTCGACGCCGCCGACGCGGTGATGGTCGCCCGCGGCGACCTCGGCGTCGAAGTGCCGCTGGATCAGGTGCCGGTGCTGCAGAAGCGCATCGTCGAAGTGGGTCGGCGCTCCGGCACCCCGGTGATCGTCGCCACCCAGATGCTGGAATCGATGACCGAGCAGCCGAGACCTACCCGCGCGGAGGTCTCGGATGTCGCCAACGCGGTCTTCGACGGCGCCGACGCCCTGATGCTCTCCGGCGAGACCGCCGTCGGCAAGCACCCCATCGAGGCGGTGCGCACCATGGATCGCACCATCCGCCAGGCGGAGAGCTACCGCGGCGAGCGGGCTCGCCAGCGGCAGGAGGTCTTCGGCTTAAGCGGCGCCAAGCCGGGCATCGACGAAGAGAGCCAGACCGGCCCCATCGACATCCCCGACGCGGTGTCCTCCGCCGCCGCCCACGTCGCCAGCCTGCTGCAGATCCACCGCATCGTGGCGGTCACCCAGGGCGGATTCACCGCCCGGCTGCTGGCGCGCTATCGCCCGGCGGTGCCGGTGCTGGTGTTCACCCCGGATCTCGCCGTCGCCCGCCGCGTCCAGCTGCTGTGGGGTATCCAGCCCTTCATCCTCAACCATCACGTGGAGCACCACGATGAGGTAGTGGAGCTGGTGGACTCGGAGCTTATCCAGCGGGGCCTCGCCGCGCCGGGGGAAGTGGTGATCCTGCTGATGGGAGATCCGATCCGCGATCGGCCGCGCACCAACCTAATGCGGGTGCATCGAGTGCGTCAGCGAGTGGATGTCCGCTCCCGCTCCGGAAAGCGCTCGGGCCGATCCAAGGGACGTGCCAAGAAGTCCCAACCGAAGGCCTCCCCGGGCACCGAAGGCAGCAAGAACAATGACGCTGATTGACAGTAACGCCGAGTAAGGCAGCCTGAGCGCTGGATTCAGCCTGAGCCTAGATCAAGCCCAAGAGTCGGCCGAGACCTCACCAAGATCCGATCAAGCCCGACCGAGACCGAACCTCGGCCGCGACGCCACCGAATCATCGCACCGAAGGGAGAGCGCCCATGGCCACCGTACCCGAGCTTCCGGATTTCCTGCAGCGGCGAGTCCACCACTACCACAGGTCTGTCCACAACATCCTTCAGGGACCGGATGCAGGCCGCCACCTGCACGTCATGGAGCACGGTCCGGAGGTCGAGGAGGGCGCCGATGCGCCCTTCGAAGGCACCGTCCTGATGGTCCACGGAAATCCTACCTGGAGCTTTCTATGGCGTAAGGTCATCGACGCCCTGGAGGATTTCCACTGCGTGGCGCCGGACCTGCTGGGCCTCGGCTACTCTTCCCGGCTGCCGAAGCTGGAAGATCACACCGTCGAGCGCCACGCCGACGCGGTAGCGGAATTGGTAACCGAGCGGGATCTCGGACCGCTGATCCTGGTCGGGCAAGATTGGGGCGGCCCCATCGTCACCGCCGTCGGTCGCCGGGTGGAAGACCGGGTGCGTGGGGTGGTCCTCGGCAATACCTCGGTGCTGCTGTCCAAGAAGCCGCTGCGCTCCCTCTTCCACCGCGCCGCCCGCTGGCCCATCGCTTCCCGGGTGCTCTTCCAGGGGCTTCCCCTGGTGAGCCGAATGCTGCATCAGGTGCAGGGGGACCCGGCCTCGATTTCCGGCGACGTCGCCCGCGCCTATCGCGAGCCGCTGTCGGGAATTCGCGACCGCGCCACCCCGCTGGCCCTGGCCCGCATGGTGCCGGACGGGCCGGACCACCCCAGCGTGCCGGAGCTCGAGCAGCTGGAGGCCTGGATTCGCGCCTTCTCCGGCCCCGTGGAGCTGGTGTGGGGCACCAAGGACCCGATCCTCGGCCGCGCCCTGCGGCGCCACCAGAAAGCGCTCCCCAACGCCAAGATCACCACCACCGAGGCGGGACACTTCCTGCAGGAGGAGGTCCCCGGCGAGCTCGCCGCCGCGGTGCGACGGGTGGCGGACGCGATTCGAGGCGACTCGGCGGACGCCTAATACCTACCTAGAGCCCGCCGCTGGATCGCCGGCCCCAAAGCCCGGATCCTATGCGTTGATCTCAGGCACCAGCACCGGAATCTGATTCGAGGGCCTCGCCCCCACCCCAGCGCAGCATCGCCGGCAATACGGTGAGGGCCGCCAGCACCGAGGCCAGGGCGCCGAGAATCGCCACCGCGCCGGTGGAGGCGAGGCCCGGATAGTTGGAAAGAGCGAGGGTGCCAAAGCCGGCGATGGTGGACAGCGCCGCCAGCAGCACCGCCTCGGCGGTATCCCCCAAGGCCCGACGTGCGGCGGCGGGATCCACCTCGTCTCCCCTGTGGCTCACTCCATCGCTTAATGCGTCGCTCACCTCGTCGCGGTAGCGATGCACCACGTGCAGACCGTAGTCGACCCCAATGCCCACCACCATCGTGGCGGCGAAGAGATTCATCATGTTCGCCTGGAGCCCGAGGGCGACCATCGCCGCGAACATCCACAGCAGCCCCAGCAGCACCGGCGAGAGCACCAGGGCGACGTCTCGCCAGGTGCGCAGATCCAGCCGCAGCAGCAGCGCCACCAAAAGCAGCCCCAGAAGCGCCGCCCGGGGGGCGTCCTCGGTGGCCAGGGCGGTCATCCGCTCCCCTACGGCGCCGCTGCCGGTGATCTGCACCCAGCCCCGATCCCCCACCACCGCCCGCGCCGCGGCGCCCATCTCTTCTAGCCCTCGGGGCGGCAGATCGACCTTCTGGCCGGCATCGTCCACCGCCGGCAGCACCTGGATCAGGGCGCGGAAGGGAGCCTCCGGAGGCGCCGAGGCGAGAGTGAATTCGTCGCTGGCGGGGCGCAGCAGGTCCCCCAGGCGGGCTGCCCCCTCGGGGCTCTGCGCCACCTCCTGCAGCGAGAGGGGCGAGGAGCGGGTCAGCATCGCCTCCATCGCCGTCAGCGCTTCAGAAAAGCCCGCCGGCGACAGCCCCTGCCCCCGGAGAGCGATCTCGAAGTCTTGCCGCCGCTGCTCCGGGCTAGCGCCGCGGCGCAGCGTCTCCAGCCACTCTAGGGCCCGTGCCTGATGCCGCGGCTCCGGCAGCCAGCGGCTGGGGCTGAGGCAGGCGATGGGATGCCCCGCCGCCGCCCGCTCGGCACACGCTCGATCCGCCGCCGCGGAGGCTTCCAGGGTCATCGCCAGAGACTCTCCCTGAATCACCAGCAGCTGCGTCTCCTGGGAGAAACCGAAGTGACGGGCCAACGTTACGGCACCCTGGATGCCCCGATTCTCCGCCGGGCGAAGGGCATCGAGATCCTCCTCGAAGCCCAGCCGCGGCACCAGGGCCAGGGCCAGCACCGAAAGCAGCCCCGCCAGCAGCAGCGTCGTTCGCGGCCACGCCAGGGAAAGGCTCAGCAGCCGCGCGGCGCCGCGGGGGGGCGGCGCCCGGCCCCCCCCCGACTCGAAGCGGGTGAGCAGAGCCGGCAGCAGCACCAGCACCGCCGCGGCGCAGGCGCCGATGCCCAGGGCCGTCAGCCAGCCCATCTGCCGCAGCCCCGGAAAGCCGGTGATGGCGAAGGCGCCAAAGGTGGCGGCGGTGGTCACGGCGCCCACCACCACCGCCCGCCCGGCGGTAGCGGCGGTGATCGCCAGGGCGTCCTCCACCCCGCGGCCGCGACCGCGCTCCCCGAGCCAGCGGTCGTAGCTGACGATGGTGAAGTCCACCCCGAGACCGATGAGCAGGGCGGCCACTCCGCTGGTGGCGTGGGAGAGACGCCCCACCGCGAGCCCCGCCAGGCCGAAGGTGAGGAAGGTCCCGCAGGCCAGCGGCAGCATCGCCAGCAGCTGCGCCGAGAAGCGGCGGAAGGCGTAGAGCAGCAGCAGGGTCACCGCCGCCAACGAGGTGAGAACGCTGGAAACCACCTCTCCCTGAATCTGCGAGGCATCGTCTACGGCGGTGAAATATCCGCCGGCATAGAGCACCTCGGGCGTCGCCGCGGCTGCCGTAGCAGACCTTTCCGGCCCATCCTTCAGCACGCTCTCCCGAGCCCGCTCCACCGCAGCTTCTACCTCGGCCACCAGAGCGCGGGAGAAGGCGACGTCCTGGGCCGGCCGGGGCGGCCTCGAGGTGATCAGGAAGAGGCGTCCGCCGGAATCCCCGCTCTCGAAATCCGCCGGCAGCTCCCGGGCGCTGAGCCAATAGCCGGAGCTCCAGTCCAGGCGCGGCCCGCCGCCGGAGGCCACCCGGCGCAGCAGCCGCGGCGCCAGACCCAGCGGATCCTGCCGGGGCAAATCCGGCATCGCCAGGGCCAGGGGGGAGCTCAGCTCCCGCCGCAGCCGCTTCGCCCGCAGCTCCAATCCCGCGGGCTCCAGCAACACCTCCAGCTCCCCCAGATCCTCTTCGGCAAGGAAGAAGGGAGCCAGCGGCAGGATTCCCGCGAGGGCGATCTGCGGGTCCGGAAGGCGAGAGTCGACGGGGCCGGCGGCGGGCACCGCTTCCAGCTCCCGGGCCAGGCGGTCGACGAAGGGAATGGTCCCGGCGGGCTCTTCCCCTGGCGGCACCCGCACCGCCACCAGCAGGCGATCCATCGATCCGAAGCGCTCGACGGTATCGGCGAAGAGGGCTACCGAAGGATCCTCCCGAGGCAGCAGGGAGAGCACATCGGTGTCATAAGACAGGCGCCAGGTGCCGAGGGCCGCCAGCAGCAGCAGACCCCCAAAGCCCGCCAAGACCAACCCGCTGCGGCGATGGGCCCAGCGGGCGAGGGCTGCCAGCAGACCAGAGAGGGGGCCCTCGTGGGGAGCCTCCCGTCGCTCCGGTGGAGTCGATGGAGATTCCCGCGAGGGGCTGCCGTTAGCAGGCTGCTGGGATTCGGAGGTTGGCTTCATAGAATGCTTTACGGCCTGCTTCACGGCAGGCTTGACGGCGTGCTTTAGAGGGTGCCTCGGATCGGATTCCATGCGATCTCTCCGACCCTAGTCGCCTGTGGTAAAACAAACAACGCCCTTTTGGCGCCCAGTCGTGCTGAGCGGTGATGGAACGGCGAACGCCGACGAGAGATCACCGGGAATTCACGGCCTCCCACTGTCTCCCGATGGCGTCTCCCGATGGCGTCTCCCGATGGCGTCTCCCGATGGCGCCTCCCCACTCCCCCTGCTGCCTGTTCCTGGACGAGAATGAACGCTCAAGACCTGATTCGTTACGCCCGCGGCGAAGAGCCTTCGGATCTATTGCTCACCAACGCCCGAGTGGTCGACGTGCTCGGCGGCGAGATCATCGAGACCGATGTCGCCATCGTGCGCTCCTACATCGTCGGTCTGGGGAGCTATGAAGCCAAGGAGACGATAGACCTTCAGGGCTCCTATCTTGCCCCGGGCTTTATCGACGCCCACGTCCACATCGAGAGCAGCCTGGTAACTCCAGCGGAGTTCGCTCGGGCGGTGGTCCCTCGGGGCACCACCGCGGTGGTCACCGACCCCCACGAGATCGCCAACGTGCTGGGCCTGGACGGCATTCGCTTCATGTTCGAGAGCGCCAAGCACGGCCCGCTGAGCATGTACGTCATGGCGTCCTCCTGCGTTCCCGCCACCCACATGGGCACCAGCGGCGCCCATCTGCGCTCCTACGATCTGGAATCACTGAAGTCCGACCCCTGGGTTCTGGGCCTGGCGGAGGTGATGAACTTCCCCGGCGTGGTCTACGGCGACGACGAGGTGATGGCCAAGCTGGAGGCCTTCCGCGGCATGGTGATCGACGGCCACTGCCCCGGCTTGAGCGGCCCCGAGCTCCAGGCCTACGTTGCCGCCGGAGTGCAGTCGGATCACGAGTGCACCACCGTCGAAGAAGCTCGGGAAAAGCTGCGGCTGGGGCTGATGATCTTCATCCGCGAGGCCACCAACGCCCACAACCTGAAGACCCTGCTGCCCCTGGTGACCCCCGCCAACCAGCACCGAGTCTGCTTCTGCACCGACGACCGGCAGCCCGCCGACCTGCTGGACGAGGGCCACATCGATCACATGGTGCGGGTCGCCATCGAGGAGGGCATGGACCCCATCATGGCGCTGCGCCTGGCCACCTGGAACCCCGCCAGCTATTTCCGCCTGGAAGACCGCGGGGCGGTGACCCCGGGACGGCGGGCGGACCTCATCGTCTTCGACGATCTGCAGGAGCCGCGGCCGCGCCAGGTGTGGCGCGGCGGCCAGCGGGTGGCCGAGGACGGGCAGATGGTGCTGCCCCGCCGCGAGGTCACCCCCCGACCGCTGCGCAGCACCATCAACGTCGACTGGGCGGCGGTGGATCTGCGCATCCCGGCGGAGGGCACCCACGGGCGAGTCATCGGAGCCATCGCCGATCAGCTGGTGACCGATCACCGCATCGAGGAGCTGCGCATCGAAGACGGCTTCGCCGTCGCCGACCCCGCCCGGGACCAGCTGAAGATCGTGGTCATCGAGCGCCATCGCCGCAGCGGCGGCGTCGGCAAGGGCTTCGTCGGCGGCATCGGCCTGCAGCGCGGCGCCCTGGCTTCCTCCGTGGCCCACGACCACCACAACCTGATCGTCATCGGCGCCGACGACGAGTCGATGCTCACCGCCGCCCGAGCGGTAGCGGAGGCCGGTGGAGGCATGGCGGTAGCGGAGGGCACGGAGGTCCTCGCCACCGTTCCCCTTCCCCTCGCCGGCCTGATGAGCCAGGAGTCCGCGGAGGTGGTGCGCCGGCAGCTGGACGCCGCCCTGGCGGTGGCGCGGGAGCTCGGCGCCGTGCTCCATGATCCCTTCATGGCGATGAGCTTCCTCGGCCTCGAGGTGATCCCCAGCCTCAAGCTCACCGATCAGGGGCTGGTGGACGTCGACACCTTCCAGCCGGTCTCCCTCTTCGTCCCCGCGGAGGAGGCCTGATGACCGCGTCCGCAGAGAGTGCGGAAGCCCAGCTCGAGGGCGACGGAAAGCCCTCTCCCGCCGCGCCCCGACCGCTGCGGGGCAAGGCCTGGATCTTCGCCGCAATCCTCGGCGGAGTGGTGGCACTGGATCAGTGGACCAAGGCCTGGGCGCTGGACACCCTAGCCCCCGCCGGCCGCGACACCATCTTCGCCGGCGGCTGGCTGCCGCTGACGCTGCACTTCAACCGCGGCGGCCTGTGGGGCCTCGGCAGCGGCACCGTCTCCCGCTGGGCCTTCGCCGTCGCCGCCGTCGTCGCCCTGGCGCTGATCCTCTACCTCTACCGCGAGGTCGACCGCCGCACGCCGCTGCGCCTGCTGGCCCTGCCGGCCATCGGCGGCGGCGCCATCGGCAACCTCATCGACCGCCTGCGCTGGGACCGCGGAGTGATCGACTTCCTCGGCCCCTTCGACCTCCACTTCATGCAGTGGCCGATCTTCAACGTCGCCGACATGGCCATCAGCTGCTGCACCATCGTGCTGATGATTTCTCTCTTCCTCGATCCTACCGGTCTGGAACCGGCGCAGAAAGCCGCTCCCGTCATCGAGGAGTAGAAAGCTCGAGAGACGGAGAATCGGCCCTCCAGGATCAGCCCTACCGAAGCTGCTGCCCCGTCGTCCGAAGCACAGCGAAACTCTCGTCGAGTCGCCCCCGTAGTCCTCCAGCGACGCCCCGGGGTGAGCGACCCCGGAGTCCCTCCCATCTTCCCGCGAGCGCTGGCCGCTAGCACTGCTGACGAGCACTAGACGCGGGATTCGTCCTGAGGACTCTCATCGTGTGGAGCTTCTTGTTGTGGTTGATTCTGCTGGTGGTCTGCTGGCCGCTGGCGCTCCTCGCCCTCATCGCCTACCCCATCGTGTGGCTGCTGCTGCTGCCCTTCCGGCTGCTGGGGGTCGCGGTGGACGCCGTGTTCCAATTCCTCGCCGCGGTGCTGACGCTGCCGGCGCGGCTGCTGGGGTGGAAGCCGGCTCGCGCCTGACGAGGACCCAATCGGCGGGGCCCTAGGCTCCGACCAGCCGACCCTAGGCCCCCACCAGCCGGGGCGTGAGCAGCTGCAGCTGAAAGCGCCCCAGCGCCCCCGTGGCCCCCGCCACCTCGTCGAAGGACTCTACCGAATCCGCCTCGATGCCCGGGCCCCAAAGCAGCGCCGGCACCGGATCCGCCGAGTGACGACCGCTCTCCGACAGGGTCGCATGATCCGCGGTGACGCCGATTCTCAAATCGAGCCCCTGGGCCTGTCGCGCGGCGAGGAATTCGCCGAGGGCGGCGTCCAGCCGCTCCAGGAACTCCAATTTGTGGTCTGGCCGACCGTCGTGGGCCGCGATATCCGCGCCTTTGACGTGGAGCACCACCAGATCGTGGTCTTCGAGGGCCTCCTCGGCGGCGCGGAATTTCACCCCTAAATCGGTATCCAGGCTGGCGGTCATGCCCTTCTTGCGGATCACCTCGCCGCCGAGAAGGTGCACCAGGCCGAGCATGGTGCGGTCGCCGCCAACTCCCGCGAGGCGCAGCGGCAGCCCCGCCCGCTCCAGCGGAATCAGCCGGTGGTTGCGCCCGGCGCCCCGGCTCACAATGCAGTTGGCCAGCGGCAGACCGGCCTCCTGCCGCCGCCGGTTGACCTTGTGTCGCTGCAGCACCGCCCGCGCTTCCTGCTCGAAGAGGTCGAGGTAGCGGGCGGTGCGCACCGCCGCTTCATCCTCTGGCCGCAGCGGTCGAGGAGTCAGCGGCGGGCAAGGCAGGGTGTCGTCCCCGGGATCGCTGCCCTGGATGGCGCTGGAGAGCCCTTCGCCCCGAATCACTAGCGCGAGACGATGCTCGGTGGTGCTGCGGACGTGGAATTGAACCTCTTCTTCGTCTACCCCCGGCACCATCATTCGATCGAGCGCCTTTGCCAGATCCTTGACCTCGTCTCGAATCCGCCCGGCGCGACGATCTACCACCACGCCGCTGGGGTCGAGGGAGGCAAAGTTGCACCGCAGCGCCACGTCCTCGGGGCCCAGCTCGTGGCCGGCACCGAGGGCCTCCACCGGCCCGCGGCGGATCGCCAGGGGATTCTGGCCGAGGATCGCCAGGGAGCCGGCGGCGGTATCCGCCACCACGTCCGGAGCGATGGGATCCGCCAAGCCACAACGACCTTCCGCCGCCAGTCGATCCAGGTGAGGAGTGTGGGCCGCCGCCAGGGGGGTGCGATTGCCCAGGGAGCGCACCGGCCGGTCCGCCAGACCGTCGATCACCAGCAGCAGCGCCGGGGTTGTGGGGGTATCGAGCTCGACCCCCAGCTGAGGCACCTTCTGCCGCAGCAGGTCAGAGGTCAGCCGCAGCGCCCGGGGCAGCATCGAATCGGGATCGTCCGTCGGCAGCAGGGCCACGTCGTGGAGGTCCGCAAGATCCAGCAGATGCTCCTGAATCCAGCGGATCGCCTCGAAGCTGTGGAGGTAGCGCTCGCCGCGGCGGCCCGGCCCCCGCAGCAGGAATCGGGAGCGGTGGACCTCCTCGTCCGGCGTGGTCAGGAGCAGCATCACCTGATAGGCCTGTCCCTCGAGCTCCGGGATCGGCACCTGCCCCGGCAGCAGGTGGACTCCCTCCACCACGATGCTGGTGTTCTCCGCCACCGAGCGCTCCACCACCCCCCGCACTCCCACCAGCACCCGGCTGGCCTGCTCTTCATAGGCGGCGATCACCCGCCGACGGCGGGCTTCCTCCGACCCACCGCTGGGATTTTCTTCCCCTCCCCAGGGTCCGTCCTCCAGCGGCAGCGCTTCGAAGCTGGAGCGATGGAGGGAGGGCAGGATGGCCTGGGAAAACACCATTCGCATCACCTGGCGGATGGTGTCCGTGGCGTTGATGCGGAAAATCCGCAGCAGCGGCGCGAGATCCACCGCCAGCGTCGACTTGCCCGTCCCGCTGGTGCCGGCAACGTAGATCACCACCGGCTTTGGCAAATAGCGGATCCCGCGCACCAGCCGGTAGCGAGACGCGGTGGGAGCTCCTACGAGCTCCTCCAGCAGCTGCCCGGTGCGGCGGATCAACTCCCGCCGCTCGATGCTCTCCAAGCCCTCCGAGGCGAGGTCCTCCTGCAGTCGGCTCACCAGGCCGTAGGCGCGATCCAGGTCGACGCCGGCGGCGAACATGCTGCGCGCCAACAGGCCCCGGGAAAAAGGCTGACTCTGGCCCTGGTCCGTCACCCGCAGCAGCTCCGCTCCGGCCGGAACCTCCCCCTGAAGCCGACCGTGCACCTCCGCCCCGAAGAGCTCTTCGAGCACCTCCTGGAGTTGTTGCCAAAGGTCGCCGGTGGCGATCTCCTCATGATCCGCCAGGCGATCCCGCAGCCGATGAGCCGCCGCGTAGGCCTCGTCGAAGGGCAGTCCGCGACGCACCAGGTCGTGGGTCACCATTCCCCGCAGGAAGGGATAGCGGCCGCCGTCGCCATCGATCACCATCAGGCGCTTGCGGCGGGCGGAAGGAGAGCTCTTTCGGGCCATCGAGACTCCGTCTGGGCGATTCGCCCAAGAGGTCGTTCTAAGCGGTCTAGCGGAGAGAGCCCAACAAGCCCATCCGTCGAGGAGTGATGCGCGCAGCGGTGAAGCACTAGGGGCTCTCAGGCGTTGCCGGAACTCCATAACCAACGCTCCCACCGCAACACATTCTGCCACCTTCGGGACCCTAACACGGCTCGTTACACCGCTGTCACGGAAGCGACTCGGCCACGTAGCCGACCCTGAGTACATTGAGCCTGCCCGGGCGGATTCCACCGCGCAGGTCCCCTTACCCTCAAGACCTAGCCGACTGCTTCGACCCTCGGAGGTTGCCCTACGGCCCTCGAAGAGGCTCCGGAAGCCCTGCTCGGACGTTCCAAACGAAAACCCGAAGGAGAATCCAAGTTATGAAGCGTATCCTGATCGCTGGCGCTGCCCTGCTGATGCTGGCCGGCACCGCCGCCGAGGCGCAGCGCGACCAGATTCGGATCGTCGGCTCCTCTACCGTCTACCCCTTCGCTACCAAGGTGGCCGAGAACTTTGGCCGCACCACCGACTTCAAGACCCCCGTCATCGAGTCCACCGGCTCCGGCGGCGGCCTCAAGCTCTTCTGCGCCGGCGTCGGCGTCGAGCACCCGGACATCACCAACGCCTCCCGCGCCATCAAGAGCACCGAGGTCGAGCTCTGCGCCAAGAACGGCGTCGACAAGATCACCGAGGTCAACATCGGCTACGACGGCATCGTCATCGCCAACGCCAAGAAGGCCCCGACCCTCGAGCTCACCCTGCAGCAGGTCTTCCTCGCCCTCGCCAAGGACGTGCCGGACGGCAAGGGCGGCCTGAAGCCCAACCCCAACAACACCTGGAAGGACGTCGACGCCTCCCTGCCGAACGTCAAGATCGAGGTTCTCGGTCCTCCGCCGACCTCCGGCACCCGCGACGCCTTCGCTGAGCTCGCCCTCGAGGGTGGCTGCAAGTCCTGGGACTGGATCAAGGCCCTCAAGAAGTCCGACAAGAGCCGCTACAAGCAGATCTGCCACACCGTCCGTGAGGATGGCGCCTACGTCGAGGCCGGCGAGAACGACAACCTGATCATTCAGAAGCTCAACGCCAACCCCAACGCCCTCGGCGTGTTCGGCTTCTCCTTCCTCGACCAGAACTCCGACAAGGTCCACGGCAGCGTCGTCAACGGCGTCGCTCCGACTTTCGACTCCATCGCGGACGGCTCCTACCCGATCTCCCGTCCGCTCTTCTTCTACGTCAAGGTGGCCCACGCTGCCGTGATCCCCGGCATCAAGGAGTACCTCAAGGAGTTCACCAGCGCTGGCGCCTGGGGTGAGGACGGCTATCTCTCCGATGCCGGCCTGATTCCGCTGCCGACGGACCTCCGCAACCAGGTGGCCTCCGACGCCCGCTCCCTAGCGGACAACGTCAACTGATCCCCTCCCACGACCGGTGATCCGCTGAGCGGGTCGCCGGACGCGCCGATGGACCGGCGGTCGACCGACAGCAGTCGGCACCGCCGGTCCCCTCGTTTCGATTTCTGGTTTCCTCAGCAGTTCTTCGACGGGCTCCCTGTCCAGTTTCGGGCCTTATCCCGCTTCGCTTCAGGCCTCCATTTGCTTCCCAGCATTTTTCCTTTACCCTCTCGGATCTTCGTCCCTCATCCTCCAACGTCCAGGGATCACCAATGAACGCACTGACCCTGTTCCTGCTTCTCGTCGCTCTCTCTTTCGCCGGCTACTATTTTGGCCGGCGACGCTCGCTGGCGTTGGTAGATCATCCCCGCCAGCTGCACTCCCTTCCGGGCTATTACGGCGCCCAGGTCACCCTGGCCATCGCCATTCCCGCTCTGCTCGCCCTCTTGTTGTTCATCGTCTTCGAGGGCACCATCGTGCGCTCGATGCTGATCGACAGCCTGCCCCAGGCGGTCCAGGAGCTGCCGGAAGAACGGCTGAATCTCTACATCAACGACGTCCAGAATCTGGCCACGGGAAATATCGTCAGCCAGAACGTCGACCCGGAGATCCAGGCCGCCGCGGATCATTACCAGGGCCTGCTGAGCAGCGCCGCCTCGATGCGCACCCTGGTGGTGCTCCTGCTCGCCATCGCCGGATTGCTCCTGGCATGGCGCCGCATTCAGCCCCACGTGCAGTCGATGTACGGAGTCGAGCGCACGCTGCGTCTCCTGCTCGCCACCGGCTCCACTATCGCCATCTTCACCACCATCGGTATCGTCCTCTCGCTGCTCTTCGAGGCGATCCGCTTCTTCAATATGGTGCCGTGGACGGAATTCCTCTTCGGCATGGAGTGGAGCCCGCAGACCGCGCTGCGGGCTGATCAGGTCGGTAGCTCCGGCGCCTTCGGCGCCATCCCGCTGCTCACCGGCACGCTGCTGATCACCCTCATCGCCATGACGGTGGCGGTCCCCGTCGGCCTGCTGGCGGCGATCTACATGGCCGAATACGCCACGCCGAAGACTCGCACCGTGCTCAAGCCGATGCTCGAGATCCTCGCCGGCATCCCCACGGTGGTCTACGGCTTCTTCGCCGCCCTCACCGTCGCGCCCTTCATCCGCGACTTCGGCACCAGCGTCGGCCTCGACATCGCCTCCGAGAGCGCCCTCGCCGCCGGCGGCGTGATGGGGATCATGATCATCCCCTTCGTCTCTTCGCTCTCCGACGACGTCATCACCGCCGTGCCCCGAGGGCTGCGGGAGGCGTCCTACGGGCTGGGCGCGACCCAGAGCGAGACCATCCGCCGGGTGATCTTCCCCGCCGCCCTGCCGGGCATCGTCGGCGGCATTCTGCTGGCGGTCTCCCGCGCCATCGGCGAGACCATGATCGTGGTGATGGCCGCCGGCCTCTCCGCCAACCTGACCTTCAACCCCATCGAGGCGGTCACCACGGTCACGGTGCAGATCGTCACCCTGCTGGTGGGCGATCAGGAATTCAACAGCGCCAAGACCCTCTCGGCCTTCGCCCTCGGCCTGGTGCTCTTCTTCATCACCCTGGTCCTCAACGTCATCGCCCTCTACGTCGTGCGACGCTACCGGGAGCAATATGAGTAATTCCAGCAGCCCCAACAGCCCGGCCCGTCGGCCGCGGGTGAAGAAGCTCTCCACTGAGGAAGTGCGCAAGCGCCTCAAGCGGCGCTATGCGGCGGAGTTTCGCTTCAAGGCGATGTGCATGAGCGCGGTCTTCGTCGCCTTGGGCTTTCTGGCGGTGATGTTCGTCAACATCTTCTCCAACGGCTTCAGCGGCTTCTTCCAGACCTTCATCAAGGTGGACGTGGCCTACGACGAGCAGGTCATCGACCCCCAGGGAACCCGCTCCCAGGAGAACCTCGAGGAAGCCAACTACAACACCCTGGTGCGCAACTCCCTGACCCAGATGGTGCCCGACGCCTCCGGCCGCAGCGCCCGCCGCGCCCTGGGGAACATGGTCTCCACCGCGTCGCGCTTCGAGCTTCGGGAGCGGGTATTGGCCAACCCCAGCGTCATCGGCACCTCCGAGGAGATCTGGCTGCGAGCCTCCGACGACATCGACATGCTGTCCAAGGGCAACATCCCCCGGGAGGTTCCGGAGGACGAGCGCCGGGTCTCGGATCAGCAGATCGCGTGGTTTGACCAGCTGGAGAGCGAAGGCCGGGTAGAGACTCGCTTCAACACCCTCTTCTTTTCCTCCGGCGACAGCCGAGAGCCGGAGCTGGCGGGCATTTGGGGCGCGGTGGTGGGCTCTTTCCTCACCCTGCTCATCACCCTCTCCCTCTCCTTCCCTTTGGGCATCGCGGCGGCCATCTATCTCGAGGAATTCGCTCCCAAGAACAAGTGGACGGACCTCATCGAGATCAACATCAACAACCTGGCGGCGGTGCCCTCCATCGTGTTTGGCCTGCTCGGCCTGGCGGTGTTCTTGAATGTCTTCGGCCTGCCTCGATCGGCGCCGCTGGTGGGCGGTCTGGTGCTCACTCTGATGACCCTGCCGACCATCATCATCGCCAGCCGCGCCGCCCTCAAGGCGGTGCCGCCTTCCATTCGCCAGGCGGCCTACGGCCTCGGCGCTTCGCCGATGCAGGTGACCTTCCATCACGTGCTGCCGCTGGCGCTGCCGGGCATGCTCACCGGCACCATCATCGGCATGGCCCAGGCCCTCGGCGAGACCGCTCCCCTGCTGATGATCGGCATGGTGGCCTTCATCGTCGACATCCCCGGCGGCATCACCGATCCCTCCACGGTGCTGCCGGTGCAGGTCTACCTCTGGGCCGACAGCCCGGAACGGGCCTTCGTCGAGAAGACCTCGGCGGCGATCATGGTGCTCCTCGGTTTCCTGATTCTGATGAATTTCCTGGCGGTCCTCCTCCGCAAGCGCATGGAGCGTCGCTGGTGACCTCGTCTTCCCTTCGGGTGCTCTTTCTGTGCACCGGCAACTCCGCCCGCAGCATCCTCGGCGAGGCCCTGCTGCGGCGGCTTGCCTCTGAAGGCTCCGAAGCCCACACCTTCGACGCCTATGCCTTTGACTCCTATGCCTTCGACGCCTATGCCTTTGACTCAAGGAGCGCCGGAGCCCGGCCCACCGGGCGAGTGCATCCCGACAGCCTTCGTCTGCTGCAAGAGGATTACGCCATCGACGCCTCCGGAGCCAGCAGCAAAAGCATCGAGGACCTGGGCGACTGGCAGCCGGATCTGGTGATCACGGTGTGCGACGACGCGGCGGAGACCTGCCCCATCTGGCCTGGTGAGACCGCCGTCGCCCACTGGGGCCTACCGGACCCCGCAGCGGTGGACGATTCCGCCGAGCGCATGGAGGTCTTCCGCCACGTTGCCGAAGTGCTCCTTCAGCGCCTTCAGCGTCTGGTTGCGATCGAGAATCTCCACCAGCTAGACCGCTCTCAGCTGGCGGCGGCCGTCAGCGCCCTCGCCACTCCGATCTAAGCTGCCTCCGGCGGTGCCTCCATAGGAGCGCCAGACCCGTGAGGCTGATTCGATTCGCCTCTCCACCTCGGAGAGGCGTTTTTCTTTTGGGGCTTCAGGCCTTCCGCTGCGTTCTTCTGGTGTCAGGCCTTCCACTGCGTTCTTCTGGCGTCAGGCCTTCCACTGCGCTCTTTGGCGTCAGGCCTTCCGCACTGGCGCGCCGTCGCCCAGGCCCACCAGACGCAGCAGGGCGAGGGCGTTGGTGGTGGTCGCCAGCCCCGGGCGCAGCTGGTAGTCGAAGGTCATCACTTCTTCTTTGCCGTCGCCCCCTTCTTGCGCATCGGGGGAGTGGATCTCTTCCCGGAAGTGCACCGGCACCATCGCCTCCTGGAGCAGCGGGGACTCCGCCAGCTGGAGATCGTGGGTGGTGACGGCGCCGATGGCGCCGCACTCCAGGAGATGGTGGACGACGGTCTCCACCGCGGTGCGGCGCTCGGCGCTGTTGGTTCCCCGCAGCACTTCGTCCAGCAGGTAGAGCACCCGAGGCGAGCCCTGGGCTTCTGGGGTTTGGGCTTCTGAATTCTGGGCCGGCGAGGCCTCCCGAGCGCTGTCCACCACGCTCTTCAGGCGATAGAGCTCGGCGAGGAAGAAGGAAACTCCCCCGGCCAGGGAATCCTCCACCAAAATCGAGGTAGCGATGCGCAGCGGCGGCATCTTCAGGTCCCGGGCAGATACCGGCCCGCCGGCATTGCCCAGAACCACCGCCAGGCCGACGGCCCGCAGCAGGGTGGATTTGCCGGACATATTCGAGCCGGTGACGAGGAGCACTCGCCCCTGGGGGCCGATCTCGACATCGTTGGCCACCGCCCCATCCGGCGGCAGCAGTGGATGAGCCAACCCTCGAGCCTCGAGACTGGCGGCCCGTGGATCAACCTGCGGCAAGCACCACCCAGGATGCTCGAAGCGCAGCGCGGCGAGGGCGCAGGAGGCTTCGAGGGCCCCCAGAGCGGCGAGCCAGCCTCGGGCCTGGCGACCCGCCCGGCGCTGCCAGGCGTCGAGGCCCCGCAGCACGTGAAGGTCCCACAGGGCCAGGCCCTGGGCGACGACGACGTAGGGGTTGAGGCGGGCGTTGGCGCGATCCGCCAGACGCGCCAGGGAGCGCATCTCCCGAGAGACGGGGATTCCCGTGGAAGACCAGGCGTCCTGGGCCTCTCGCAGCTGCGGCGCCTCGAAGGGCCGCTCGGCGGCCTCCTCTTCCAGGCGCTCGAAGAGATCTCCGTAGCGCTGGAAGCGATCGCTGCTCTCCGCCAAGAGCATGAAGCGCTCCTGGGCGGCGGCTCCGGGGGCATAGGCGAAGGCGAGGTTGACCAAGAAGGCCAGGGCGAAGGGATGCCAGGTGAGCCCCGCCCACCACCAGCCGGCGGCCAATCCCCACACCAGCAGGGGACCGAACCAGGCCCACAGCCTCAGCACCGGGCGATCCTCTAGCAGGGGTTCGCTCTCCGCCTGTCGCAGGAAGATTTCGAGGGACGGGGAGCCCATCAACTCCCTCCCCAGGACTTCGAGGTCCTGACGAAGGTCCAGGCGTGGACTCAGCTCCTCGACCCCGGCCTGCCGAGCGGCAATCTCCTCACAGCTCGCCGACTCCAGCAGCCGAGCCTCCAGGGCTCGGCGGCCGAAGGGGGTGGCGGCGGTGGACAGCAGGCGAGCCAGGGAAACCTCGCCGAAGAGGTCCAAATCCCTCGCCCGCGGCGGTAGAGGATCCTCCTCCCCCTCGCTGAAGGACTGTCCCGCGGCAGGCGGCAGCTCCTCCCAGCGTCGCTCGAGGCGGGCAAGCCCTTCGGCGTTGACCTGCGCCCGCAGTCGGGACCGCTCCTCCTCCACCTGGGTCCGCCGATGCCTCGAGGAGAGCAGCAGAAAGATCGCCAGCGCGACCGCCGCCGCCGCCAGCCAGTGGGCCTCTAGCTCAGACCCTCGAACAACGAAGATGCCGAGAGGGATGAAAATCCCCGCGGAGCTCACCAGGCGCGCCCAGGAGTAGCGAGAAGCGATCGCCCGCAGGCGCTTCGCCTCCTCGTCGGCCCGCTGACGACGACGCCGATAGAGTGCCCGAGGGGTCTGCCCGGCGACGCCCATCTCAGCGTCCTCCTCGACCTCGTCGGCAATCTGCCCGCGCGGCGACTCCGTACCTTCGGAAGAGGAGCGGGAAGTGATCGAATCTTCCTCGACTCCCTGATCGCTGCCGCGGTACTTGACCCCGTCTTGACCCCAGTCCTTGCCCATCTCGCTATCCCTTCGGCGCTGGTGGTTGCCCATGAGGCGGCAAGGATACCCTAGCTCCCGCTAGCTCTCCCCAACCGTCAATGGGTAGCGGATTCTTTTCCAGGAGCCCCGATATGCCGCTGAATTCCCTCTTCTGCCCCCGCCAGACCTCTCGGACCGGCCCACTCTCTCTGGCCAGTGTCTTCAGCACGTCCCCGTCCAGGCCCGTTCCCTTGCTCTTACTCCTCTTCGTGCTTCTAGGGTCGCTCACCCTCTCGGCGGGGGCCGCGGCGGCGGAGTCTCCCTCTGGCCCCCTGGTGGTGGAGCTCTTCACCTCCCAGGGCTGCTCCAGCTGCCCCCCGGCGGAGCGCCTGCTGGCGGAGTTGGCGAAGAAGGACTCCGATCTTCTGCTGCTCTCCTTCCACGTCGACTACTGGAACTATCTCGGCTGGGAGGATCCCTTCTCCCAGGCCCAGTGGTCACGGCGCCAGGAAAGCTACGCCCAGCGCCTCGCCGGCGGGCGGCTCTACACCCCTCAGGCGGTGCTCCAGGGTCAGGAGCAATGCGTCGCCTCCCGGGCCAGCTGCCTGAATAGCGCTATCGAGGAGCTGCGGCGCCCCTCCGCGGTGCCCAGCGACGCCCCGCCGGCCCGGCTGGAGGGCGAGGTCCGAGCCCAGGGCGCGGAGGTGGTGGTGTACGTGGAGGGGCAGCTCGCGGGCCCCGTGGGGCCGCCCCTGGAGCTGGAGATCGTGGCCTACGAGAACGAGTTGGTGACCGCCATCCAGAGCGGGGAGAACGCCACCCGCACCCTCTCCCACCACGGCGTGGTGCGGGCGCTGCGGCGCTCCGCCACCGACAACAAAGCGCCCGGCGGAAGCGGGCGCTTCGTGGTGCCCCCGGCGTGGGAGGCGGCCCATGTGGGCTTCGCTGCTCTGCTGCGGGACCAGCGCAGCGGACGCATCCTGGCGTCCTGGGATTCCGGCCCCGGCGCCGCCCTCAGCCGAAGCGACCGGTGATGTAATCCTCGGTCTGCTTGCGGATCGGGTTGACGAAGAGGGAGCTGGTATCGCCGTATTCGATCAGCTCACCGAGGTAGAGGAAGGCGGTGTAGTCGGAGATTCGTGACGCCTGCTGCATGTTGTGGGTCACGATCACCTGGGAGTACTGCTCTTTCAGCTCCAGCATCAGCTCCTCGATCTTCGCCGTGGCGATGGGATCGAGGGCCGAGCAGGGCTCGTCGAAGAGGATGATCTCCGGCTCCACGGCGATGGCGCGGGCGATGCAGAGCCGCTGCTGCTGACCGCCGGAGAGGCCCGTGGCGGTGTCCTGGAGTCGGTCCTTGACCTCGTCCCACAGCGCAGCGCCCCGCAGGCTGTGCTCGACGATGCCGTCCAGCTCCTGCTTGTCGGAGACGCCCTGGATGCGGCAGCCGTAGGCTACGTTCTCGTAGATCGACTTCGGAAAGGGGTTGGACTTCTGGAACACCATGCCGATGCGCTTGCGCAGCAGGTTGACGTCCAGACTCTTGTCGTAGATCGATCCCCCCTCGAAGAGCACCTCACCCTCGGTGCGAGCGATGGGCACCAGGTCGTTGAGTCGGTTGAGGCAGCGCAGCAGAGTGGACTTACCGCAGCCGGAGGGGCCAATGAACGCCGTGATCTGCCGCTCCGGGATCTTCAGGGAGATCTCTTGGAGGGCCTTCTTCTCCCCATACCAGAGGGAGAGATCCTGAACCTCCAGCACCGGATTCTCGATGCCGGGATCCAGGGCCTTGCGAATCGTTTCTTCCGTCTCGGCACCGCGGATGTCCTGGGCCTCGGCGAGGGTGGCGGTATCGTTCATGGATCAGCTCTCTTTTCTTAAGACGCGGTCTTCAACACACGGTCATCAAGGGGCGGTGAGGCCCCAAGGCCTCGAATCTATCGACAATCGCTGGTCGGCAGTTACTCGCTAGCCTTGGAAGCAGACTCGCCGTAGTCGGTCGCGGAGTGGCGGATATCCCGCCCCTCGACGTAGTAGATGACGTCCTCGGCGATATTCGTCGCGTGATCCGCGATGCGCTCGAAGGTGCGGGAAATCTGGATCATCCGCATCGCCTGCTGCACGCTCTCCGGGCGCTCGGCGATGGCCTCTACCAGCTGATCGTAGAAGCGGCGGTCGAGGCGATCGATCTCGTCGTCCCGCTTCCACACGTCGAGAGCCAGCTCGGCGTCTCGACGCACGAAGGCGTCGAGGCTCTCGCGTAGCATTCTACGCACTTCGGTGGACATCTTCGGCAGATCGATCTGGGCCTCGAAGGGCGCCTCCCGGGCAAGATCCCGCACCGCGCGGCAAATGTTGGCGGCGGAATCTCCGATGCGCTCGAGATCGGTGGTGATCTTCATCACCGCCACCAGAAAGCGCAGATCCTTGGCGGTGGGCTGCTGCAGAGCGAGGAGCGTCAGCGACTCGTTATCGATGCGCTTCTCCAGCTCGTCCACTTCACGATCCGAGCGAATGACCTCCAGCGCCTGATCGGAGCCGCGCTCGGTCAGGGCCTGAGTCGCCTGGGCGACCATCTCCTCCACCTTGCCCCCCATGGTGAGCAAGAGGTCCTTGATTTGGTCGTATTCGACATCGACGTGCCGTGTGCTGCTCATCTTGGCTCCTGGCGTAGCGCCACGCTGAGGTGGGGAAATAAGAACGGATGGATCCGAGAGAAATACTCAGAGTCGACTCGAGGTGAGCTTGCCATCCTATCGCCTTCGGGAACCCTCAGCTGGAAGGGATACCGAGATGGATAGAAAAGGCCGGGAGGAGGTCCGGCCCGACGGGCGCGGACCTTACCTCCCGGCTCAAACCCAAAACCGAAACTCAGATGCCGTGAGGCGATGAATCCGGTCAGAAGGAATCAGCTCAGAAGGAAAGCTGCAGCTGAACCCGGATCTCGGTGTCTTCCGTATCCGAGAGCTCATCCTCGATCTGGCGCCAATCGGCCTGCACCTTGTAGTTGTGCTTGCTCAGATAGTGGCTGAAGGCGATCCCGGTCTCGATCTCGTCGGCGTCGACGCTGCCGAGGTCCGGCGAGACGACGGCGTAGCGACCGGCGATCTCGTGCTTCTTGTTGGGGAAGAGATAGCCGGCCTGAACATAGAAACCATCGGTATCGATGGTGGCGCCGCCGCTCGCCGGATCGAGCTCTTCCTGGAAGTACTCAGCGGTCGTGCTGAAGCCGTGGATCTTGTAGGCAAACTCAAAGCCGAGGCGATCGACGTCGTCGTCGTTGCCCTCGGTGTTGGTCAGGAAGGAAGCGCCGACCGCCAGCTTGCCGGAGGAGGGGTAGTCAAGGGCGCTCTCTTCGAGCTTGTACTCACCGAAGGGAGTGAACACCACGCGGCCGACCACCAGCTTGTTGTCGTTGTCGTCCCGGCTCTTATTGCGGCCGTTGCCGTTGAAGTAGCCGAGGTTGTACTCGAAGGTCTTGTTCTTGTTGACGCCGATCAGCCCAAGTCCAATGTCGCGGCCGTGGGAGAAGCGGCCGCTGGTGATCGAACGATCGACGAACTGCTGCTTGCCGGAGGAGGTCAGATCCTGGCGGGCGAAGAAAGCGCGGCTCTGCCCCACCCGAAACTGCGCCATCTTGTTGGCGGAGTACTGAAAATAGGCGTCCTGCAGGCTGGTGCTGCCACCGCCCCACTCGGCCTGGATCTTGTACTTCACGTCTCCGAAGGCCTTGCCCTGAAGGGTCAGGCGGGCGCGACGAATGCGGAACGAGCCCTTATCGTCTCCACCATCCGGATCCTCGAAGGTGTAGCGAACCTGAACGCGGTTCTTGATGGCCAAATCAAACTTGCCGTCGGCGCTCTTGAAGTACGGGTTCTTAGCCCAGCCGGCCTCGCCGTCTTCCGCGCTAGCGGCGGAAGTCGCGACGAGCATCAGCAGAGCGCCCGCGAAAGCAATCAATTTCTTCGACATGGTGATCTCCTCTACGACAGGAATCGTCGTGTCCGTTCTTGAGCTTGTCTTGTGCTTTTTGGGTACTGAAGCCCGGCCAGAAAGCCGAGCGCTCCGCCCGGCCGCGGGACAGTGAGGAGCATAGGTAGAAGACGCATCGACAGAGCGACACCACAGTGACAGCGGTGCAACAGGCAGCACTGAAACTTCAGGGCCTAAGAAGAAGCCCCAGCGAGCCCAAGAAACTTCTAAAGGAGAATCGCTAACTCGCTGAAACCAAGAGCCTTCTGTAGCATCCAAGCGCTAGATAAGGCTGCCCGAGGGGCAGCTCTCAGACCACTCCAACGGCCTTGGCTACCGCTCCTCCACCTCTCCCAGCCCAGTCTCCATCGCCCCTTACAACTCGTAGAGGGGCAATCTCCGTCTTTCTGCACTGCAGAAGCTGACTCAGCAGAAGCTAACTCAGCAGAAGCTGGCTCAGCGAGAGGCGAGGGACTCTCCTACTTCACCCTCTTCCTCGCTCTCCACCTTCGGCTTCCGTCGGCGCAATCCGGCGATCAGCTTCCCCAAGCCTACGTTGAGGCTGTGGCCTCGACCGAGGAAGGGTAGCAGCGGGTGGCGGCGATAGCCGAGCTCGCGGCGCAGAGCCCCGAGGCCCGCATGCTGGGCGTCGATCTTGAGGCCTCGCTCCAGGGTCTCCAATGCTCCCCGGCGATCCTTGCCGAGGATCTGGGTCTGCGCCAGGTTGAGGAAGTTCTCCGGCTCGTAGAACTCCATCTTCACGGCGTGGCGACACAGCGCGAGGCCCTCCTGCTGACGCTCCTGGAAGAGGGCGATGCCGTAGCCCAGGTAGGAGTAGAAGGTGCCCGGCAGCTTGGTCTGGCCATCTTTCCGCTCGGCGACCTTCAGCAGGTAAGACAATCCCTGCTCGAGACGCCCTTTGCGACAAAGGTTGATCCCGCGCTGGGCCAGCGCTTCTAGACCATTGGCGTTGTGCTGCATCGGCGAGCTCCTCGATACCTGCATTTCAGCTTTCCCGTGGGGGGGACGCTGCGAGATCTTGGGGGTAAGCCTCTTAGGCCAGTGAGAAATGCGCATAAAGTTTACCATCGATAACTGAAGTGCGAGCACCCCGTCCCGCCGATGGCATCTCCCGGCGCTCTCTCCCGGACTCTGCCAGTCCACTCATCCCGTCATTGCGCCCTGCGAACCCCCAACGATCCCGAAGGTTATGGATCTCAGAGGTCATAGACTTCAAGACGCTATAAACTCGGCGCTTCCCGAGCTGCCGCCTCATCTGATGCCTCCGAGAGCGGCGAAGCTATTGGGGACCTCCCGAGGCTGCCTCTACCCTGCGTCCCTCATCCATAGCCCGCACCCCTAGAGATCATCAGCAGGCCCCCCCCAAGATGCCCTCGAACAATCGACTCGCAACCCGCGGCTGGCAGGCCGGCCCATTGCTAGCCGGCCCATTGCAAGCCGGCAGATTGCTGGCCGGCCCATTGCTGGCCGGTACCTTGCTGGCCATTCTGGCCCTCGCTACCTTCCTGCGCTTCGACGGCCTCGCCGAGCCCTCCCTTTGGCTCGACGAGATTCTGCACGTGGAGGCGACCGAAGAAGCCGCCTCCCAGCCCTGGCAGACCTGGTGGACGGGGGTTTCCGCGGACCGCGAGAACGGCTCCCTCTACTACGCCACCCAGCTCCTCGCCCAAACCTTCTTCGACGGCGAATTCGGCGTGCGCCTGGCGCCGGCCCTGGCCGGCCTCGCCACCGTCGCCGCGCTCTTCTTCGTCGCCCTCGCCGCCACCGGCAGCCGACGGGTAGCGGGGGTGGCGGCGGCTCTGCTGGCGGTGGCGCCGCTGCACGTTTACTACTCCCGGGAAGGGCGCCCCTACGCCGCGGTGATGCTGATCGCCGTGCTGCTGATGCTGGTGGCGGTCCAGGCCCACCGCCGCCGGGCCACTGAGCTACCGGAGCTACCGGAGCCGCCGGAGCCCTCCTTGCCACGCCGTCGAATACCAGGCCCCTGGGTTCTCGCCGCCTACGCTCTCTGCCTCAGCACCGCCTATTGGGGCGCCGTCACCGCTCCGATCCTGGTGGCCTTCGGCGGCGTGGCGGTGCTGGAGTGGCTCTTGCGCCGCGACCGCCGCGGGCTCTCTGCCCACTTCGCCCTCGCCGCCGGCTCCGGCCTGGCCCTCAGCCTGCTGCTCTTCCCCACCGCCGAAAAGCTCGGCGGCGCCGTCGGCTCGCTGAATCAAACCGCCCGCTGGGAGATCACCAACCCCCTCACCGCCACGGCCCTGGACCGCCTGCTGGCCAGCATGACGGTCTCCGGCCTCGATCGCGGCACCTCCACCGCCCTCAGCGTGGTTCTGCTGCTGCTGGCACTGTGGGGCAGCGTGCGAGCCTTTCGCCGCCACTCTCGATTCGCCCCCTGGCTGGTGGGGCTGTGCGTCTTTCCCATCGCCGGCTGGCTGGTGGTGCTGGTGGCCTTCGACCATTGGTACAACGTGCGCTACACCTCCGTCGGCCTGCCGGCCTTCCTGCTGCTGGTGGCGCTGGGGATCGTGGGCCTCTTCGAAAGCCTGGAGCGCGCCCTCCCGCGGCTCGGACTTCCCAAGCTGAGCTCCGCCCTCGCCAGCGTCCTGCTGGCCCTCGCCCTGCTGCCGCTGCTGCTGCCGCTGGCGCGCACCGCCCGAGTCGAGCCCCTGGACAAGCCCGACTGGCGGGGCGTCGCCCAGCTCATCGGCACCCTCGCACTGCCGGGAGAGCCGGTGATCGCCCGCGGTCCGTGGGCCGAGACCTGCATTGGCCACTACCTCAAGCAGCTCCAGCTGCCCCAGGAAGTGATTCCGGTGCGCTACGACCCGGGCCTGGCGACGGAGCAAACGCAGCTCCATCCCCGCGCCTGGGTGCTCGCCGCCGGGCACCGCCAGAGCCCGGAATTCGACGCCTGGGCCTCCGGCTTCGACCCGGTGCTGCGGCTCCCCAAGGCGAAGATCCGGCTCTCCTTCTACCCCGACTTCCCCACCCTGGTGGCGGGGGAAGGGCGCCTCGACAAGCTTCTCGCCGCCGCTCAGCAGGGCCCCGCGGCGCAGGAGCGGGCGGAGCCGGCCCACCGCCAGGAGCTCACGGAGTCGGAGTTCCTCCTCGGCGGCGGCTGGTCCTACCCGGAGCGGGAGCCCGAGGGGCGCACCTTCCGCTGGGCCCAGCGCCAGGGAGCGGAGATGCTGCTCCTGCCCCCGGCGGGCGAAGTCCCGACCCAAATTCGGCTCCGCGCCCTGCCCTTCCCGAGCCCCAATCAGCCGCCTCAGACTCTGACCCTCACCGCCAGCTCTGACTCCGTGGAATCCTCCCCTCTGGGAATGTACACCCTGGAATCCCGCTGGAACGACCTGACGATCCCTCTCCCCGAGTCGCTGCAGGCCGCTGAGAGCCCGCTCATCCTGAGCGTCGACTTCGGCTGGCTGCAGTCGCCCCGCGACCTCGATCCCAGCTCCGGGGATCCCCGCTATCTGGGCGCGGCCTTCGACTTCGTGGAGCTCAGCTCGGATCCGCTCCCTCCCGCGCTCGCCCCCTCGGTAGCCAACCCGGCAGAGGTCCCTGCCGGTGAAGCCGACTCGACGACGGACCTCCAGCCGGAGCCGAATCAAACGGAGCCAGAACCGACGGAGCCAGAACCGACGGAGCCAAGCTAGGCGAGCCTGGACGCTCTACCCCTAGCGCCCCCAAAGTCCGAGGCCCAACGCCCCGAGCCGAAAGCCCGAAGCCATCGTCTCCAGGAATCATTTAGAGTACCCTCACTCGGCTCGGCCTTAACGGCCAACCAAATCCCTAAAACACAGATCTTCAGCGACGAGAGAACCCGAGCCCCAGCATGGAATTCGACTGGACCGACGAGCAGCGCGAGCTTCGCCGCAGCGCCGTGGATTTCGCCTCCCGCTACCTGGTGGAAGGCACCGCCGAACGGGATCGTGACGGCACCTTCTCCCGCGAGATCTGGGACGCCTGCGGCGACTACGGCCTCCAGGGCCTGCTGGTGCCTCCGGAGTGGAACGGTTCCGGCCAGGACCTGCTCTCCGCCGTCACCGTGCTCGAGGGCATCGGCTACGGCGGCCGCGACAACGGCATGATCTTCTCCGTCGCCGCCCACGCCGCCTCCTGCGAGGGCCCCCTGGCGGTCTTCGGCAGCGAGCCCCAGAAGGAGCGCTGGCTCCGGGGCCTGGCGGACGGCAGCCTGATCGGCGCCACCGGCATCACCGAACCGGATTCCGGCTCCAACGCCCTCGGCCTCGGCACCACCGCCGAGCAGCAGGACGGCGAGTGGGTGCTCAACGGCTCCAAGACCTTCGTCACCAACGCCCCGCTGGCGGACCTCTTCATCGTCTACGCCCGCACCGGCGGCAGCGGCTTCGGGGGCCTCACCTGCTTCCTGATCCCCCAGGGCACCGAGGGCCTGAGCGTCGGGCCCACGATGCATAAGATGGGCCTGCGCACCAGCCCGATGGCGCAGGTCTACCTCGACTCCTGCCGCATCCCCGAAGACTCCGTCGTCGGCGGGGTCGGCTCGGGGGCCATGGTGTTCAACCAGACGATGGACGTGGAGCGCCTACTGGTGATGGCACCGGCCCTCGGCGTGATGGAGCGAACCCTCGAGCGCTGCGTGGACCACGCCCGAGAGCGCACCACCGGGAACGCCACTATCGGCAAGCACCAGGCCATCGCCCACCGCATCGCGGACATGGAGCTGGAGCTGGAGGCGGCCCGCCTGCTGCTCTATCGCGCCGCCTGGCACCGCGGCCGACGCAGCACCGCCACTCGGGAGTCGGCCCTCGCCAAGCTCGCCGTCAGCGAAGCCTACGTGCGCGCCTGCCGCGCCGCCGTGCAAATCTTCGGAGGCTACGGATACGTGGTCGAATACGAGCTGGAACGAGAGCTCCGCGACGCTCTCTCGGCGACCCTCTACGTCGGCACCTCGGAGATTCAGAGAAACCTCATCGCCGGACTGCGAGGCCTGGGATGATCCCCTCCACTCCCCGCTATCCCTCCCCCAGCGCCCCGCACCAGCGCCGCCCCTCGTCTCTCTCCTGCCGGAACCTCTGGAGGAGCCTCTGGAGCGCCGGCCTGCTGGCCCTGCTGCTGCTCGCCGCGCCCTTCCCCGCCGACGCCCACAATATGGGCGAGAGCTACCTCTACCTGCAGATCTACGAAGACACCGTCACCGGCCGCTTCGAGATCGCCCTCTCGGACTACAACTTCCTTCGCGGCTTGGTCGGCACGCCCCAGGAGATCACCCCGGAAAACTTCGCGGAAAAAGTCCACCTGCTGGAGGCCTATTACCGCGAGAAGGTGCGCCTCAGCGACGACAGCGGCCCGCTGACTCTCGAGTTCCGGGAGCGGGCCCTGCTGGGCACGATGCGCCCCTACGCCCAGCTCTCCTTCGATCTCGGCGGCCTGCAGAAGGTCCCGGAACAGATCACCGTCGAATACTCCGTGCTCTTCGACGACGAGCCCAGCCATCGCGGCTTCCTGCTGGTGGAGCACGATTGGTCGACGGGCACCTTCTCCAACGAGGGCCAGGTCTCGCTGGAATTCGCTCCGGACTCCCGGCGCCAGGTCTTCGAGCTTCCGGAGCTGAACCTCCTGAACGGCTTCCTCGCCGTCGTCGGCCTCGGCTGGGATCGGCTGTGGGAGGGCGTCGACCACGTCTTCTTCCTCCTCGCCCTGCTGCTCGCCGCGGTGCTGATCCGCAAGGAAGAGAAGCCAACTCGGGAGCTCGCAGAGGGGCCAATAGAGGAGTGGATGTCGGCGCTGAGCCGTATCGCCAAGATCACCGCCGCCTTCCTCCTGGCCCACAGCTTCACCCTGGCCCTGGCCTCCCTGGGGATCCTCAGCCTGCCGCTGCGGCCGGTGGAGGTGCTCATCGCCGCCTCCGTCGCCCTCGCCGCCCTCAATCTGCTGGTGCCCTTCATCAAGGACCGAATCTGGTGGTTCGTCGTCGGCTTCGGCCTGATCCACGGCTTCGGCCTCGCCGGAACCCTGGCGAAGATGGGCATCCTGGTGGAGAAGCGCGGCCTCGCAACCCTCGGCTTCAACCTCGGCTTCGAGACCGGTCTGCTGCTCATCGTCGCGGTGATCACGCCGCTGCTCCTCCTGGTGCGCCGCTGGTCCCTCTTCCGCAAGGTCGCCGTGCCGGCCATCGCCGTGGGCATGCTCCTGCTCTCCGCCGCCTGGATGGCGGAGCGGGCCCTCGACATCGACATTCCGATCCGCGAAACCCTGCCGGACGCCATCGAGCAGTATGTTCCTTAACCTGTTCCCTAATCTGTTCCCTGACCCCCACTAAAGCATGAGCCCTCTGCTGCATCATCTCCTCGAGGAAGCCGCCCAGCGAGACCCGAGCGCGGTGGCGATCCGCTGCAACGGCGAGTCGCTGACTTATGGCGAGCTTGCCCGCCGCGCCTACGGCCTCGCCCATCACCTGGTGGACGGCGGGCTGGAGCGGGGGGAGCGGGTGGCCGTGCTGCTGCGCAAGGGCTTCGAGGTTCCCGCCGCCTTCTACGGCGTCTTTGCCGCCGGCGGCGCCCTGGTGCCCATCGATCCGCGATCCCCGGCGGAGCAGGTGATTCGGATCCTGCGGGCGACGGGCGCCCGGCGCCTGATCACCGAGCCCGCCAAGGCCGCCGTCGCCCGCCAGGTCGTGGAAGCCTGCCCGGAGTTGCGCGAGGTCCTCGGCCTGGACTCTGCTGCGCTGGCTGGCGAAGAGAGTGAGAAGCACCTCAACGCCAACGCCAACGCCAACGCCAACGTCACCGGCCGGCCCTGGTCCTCCATCCTGGAAGCAGCCACCGAGCGCAGGCCCCCGGTGGAGGTCCTGGAGCTCGACACCTCTTACGTCCTCCATACCTCCGGCTCCACCGGAATCCCGAAGCTCATCCGCCACACCCACCACAGCGCCATGAGCTTCGTCGAGTGGGCGGCGGCGGAATACGGGCTGACCCCCGCCGACCGGCTGAGCAACCATTCCTCTCACCACACCTGCTTCGCCACCTTCGACTATTACGCCGCCGCCCGCGCCGGCGCCGCCACGGTGCTGCTCACCCCGGCGGTGATGATGATGCCCGCCAGCCTCTCGGCGCTGCTGGAGAAGGAAAAAGTCTCCGTCTGGTATTCAGTGCCCACCGCATTGGTGCAGCTCTCCCTGCGAGGAGAGATGCAGGACCGCGATCTGAGCGCCCTGCGCTGGGTGCTCTTCGCCGGCGAGACCTTCCCGCAGAAGCACCTGCAGCGGCTGCGGCAGCAGCTCCCCGGCGCCCGCTTCAGCCACGTCTACGGCTCCACCGAGGCCAACGTCTGCACCTACTACCACCTGCCGGAGAACCCAGTACCGGACGGGCCCCTGCCCATCGGCAAGGCCTGCCCCAACTCCAGCACCCTGGTGGTGGACGAGAACCTCCAGCCGGTGCCGCCGGGGGGCTCCGGCGAGCTGCTGGTGCGAGGCTCGACGGTGATGTCCGGCTATTGGGACGAGCCGGAACGCAACCGCCAGGCGCTGATTCGCCGCCCCGCCGGCGGCGGCTTCGACCAGGTCTACTACCGCACCGGCGATCAGGTGCGCACGCTGGAGAACGGCGACCTCACCTTCGTCGCCCGCACCGACTTCCAGATCAAGGTGCGCGGCTTCCGAGTGGAGCTGGGGGAAGTCGAGACGGCCCTCCTGGCCCTGGACGAGGTCGCCGAGGCCTGCGCCTTCGCCGTGCCGGACTCGGAAGGCAGCTCCTCCCTGCGGGCCGCCATCGTGCCCTCCCCGGGGGCAGACCCTGACCCGCGGGACGTCCTCCGCGGCCTGAGAGAGCATCTGCCCATCCACGCCATTCCGGCGGAAGTGGCCGTGCTCCAGGCCTTCCCCCGCACCCCGACCAACAAAGTCGACCGCAAGGCCTTGCAGGCTAAAGCCCAGACCCAGGCCCAAGCCAAGGTGCAAGCCTAAGCCTCCCCGGAACCCTCCCAAGAATCCCCCCCAGACCCCAGATCCCAACCCCGAGATCCCAACCCCGATGCAGCAACAGGCCCCTAGCCCCGAGCTCTCATCCATCGAAGCGCGACTCCTGGAGCTGATCCAGCGAGAGCGCATGAGCCTGGTAGACACCGTCCACCGCCACGACGACCTGCTCTCCGGGGAGGTCCTCGATTCCGTCGCCGTGCTGCGCCTCGCCACCTGCGTCGAGGAGGAGTTCAACATCACCGTCGGCCCGGCGGATTTCGTGGTGGAGAACTTCCAGAATCTCGAGATCCTGGCCCAGTACATCCAGCGCTCGATGGCCTCCTGAGCCTCCTCCTGAGCCTCCTTACCGCGGCATGAGCGACAGCTCCACCAGATCTCTGGGAGACGACTCCAATTCCTTCGGGGAATCCTCCTCAGGCCCCCTGACCTATCCCCAGACCCAGATCTGGACCGGCCAGCGGCTGCATCCCCAGAGTCCCCTCTACAACATGGCCTTCGCCTTCGTCCTCCAGGGGGAGGTGCGCAGCGAAGATTTCCTCGCCGCCTGGCGCCGGGTCGCCGAGGGCAGCGACGTGCTGCGCACCCGAATCCGCGAGAGGGTCGAAGGCAGCCCGGAGCGCTTCCTGGGACCGGTGCCGGAGTCCACCACCCTCGATCTCTCCTCCCATCCGGAGCCGGAAGCTGAGTTTCGCCGCTGGTGCCATGAGCGCTGCGCCCGGCCCCTGCCGCTGAACGGCCCCCTGGTCGACAGCGTCTGGGTGACCCTGGGCCCCGGGCGCGCCGGCTGGTACCTCAACCAGCACCACGTCATCGCCGACGCCTGGTCCACCACGCTGGTCTACCGGCAGGTGCTCTCTCAGCTGAAGAATGAGCTCGAAGGTCGGCTCGGCGCCGACTCGAGCACGGGCAATGAAGCCGTGCAGTCTCTCGCTTCTCCTCCGGCCTACTACCCCACCGCGCAGGCCCTCCTCCCCACTGCGGAGGAGTCCGCGACCAAGGCCCGGCAGCGAGCCCAGGAGCATTGGAATCAGCAGCAGCGACGCTCCCCCGGCACCTCCCAGCTCTACGGCCGTCCCCTTCAGCCCGAGGGCACAGAAAGCCGCCGCTGGACCCTGGCGCTCTCCGAGGCGCAGTCCCGCCGCCTCGATCAGCTCGCCGCCGGGCCGGGCTTTCGCAGCCTCTCCCCGGACCTCTCCCGCTTCGCCCTCTTTGCCACCCTGCTGAGCGCCTGGCTCTACCGCCTCGGCAACAGCGCCAGTCTCGGTGAAGACGGCCCCGACAGGGAGGGCACCGAGCTGGGCTTCGATACCCCCGTCGCCGGCCGCCCAACGGCGGAGGCCAAGCGCGCCCTGGGCCTCTTCATCGAGCTCTTCCCCTTTCGGGTCGCCGTCGAGCCCGGAGACAGCCTCCTCACCCTCGGCGCCCGCTGCCTGGGAGAAAGCCTCCAGCTGCTGCGCCACGCCCTGCCGGGCACCAGCGGTGGCCAGATCAACACGGCGAGCGGCGCCCAGACCAGCAACGTCGTCCTCAACTACATCCCCGTCTCCTTCGGTGACTTCGCCGGCCGGCCGGCCCAAGCCGAGTGGGTGCACCCCGGCCACGGCGATAGCGTTCACGCCCTGCGGCTCCAGGTTCATGACTTCTCATCCACCGGCAGCACCGTCCTCCACTTCGACGCCAACGAGGCCGCCCTGTCGCCGCAGATCATCCAGCGGGGCATGGAGCACTTCCAGCGGCTGCTGGAGTCGGTGCTGGAACACCCCGAGCGACCCCTCGACGCCCTCGACCTGCTGACTCCCGCGGAGCGCCAGCAGCTCCAGCAGCTCCACTCCCCCACCCTCCCCAAAACTACTGAGCCGGCCGAGCCGCGCACCGTCGTCCAGCTCTTCGAGGAGCAGGCGGCTCGAGCCCCACACTCCGTCGCCCTGCAACAGGGGACCGAGGTAGTCTCTTTCCAAGAGCTTCAGCGGCAGGTGGAGGCCCTCGCCAGCATCCTGCGCGAGCGAGGCATCCAGCCAGGAGACCGGGTCGCCCTCCTCGGCCGCCGCTCCACGCTCACCGTCGTCGCCGTCCTTGCCGTGCTGCGAATCCGCGCCGCCTACGTCCCCATCGACCTCGCCGCACCGCCAACTCGCCGAGAGCATCTGCTGCGGGACTCCGGCGCCCGGCTGCTGCTCCTCGGCGAGCTGCTGGGCGGTGACGGAAATCGGGAAGACGAGGGAATCCAGGACGACGGCCTCGCCGCAGGCGTGCCGACCCTCGCTATTTCTTCGGCCATCTCCTCAGCGATCTCCCAAGGCCTCACCGCCGCCGGCAACCACCGAGATCCGACCGACGAGCTGCCCCCTCAGCCAGGCCCCAACGAGCTCGCCTACCTGCTCTACACCTCCGGCTCCACCGGCCTGCCGAAAGGAGTCTTGGTTGACCACGGCGCTCTCTCCACCTATCTGCGCTGGGCATCGGAGACCTACGTCCGCGGCGAAGCCCTGACCTTCGCCCTCTTCACCTCCCTGGCCTTCGACCTCACCGTCACCAGCCTCTTCCTGCCGCTGATCACCGGCGGCACTCTGGAGATCTTCCCGGAATCCTCGGGGGCGACGGATACCGCCGGGCGGGAGGTCGCCCGCGCCCGCGGCGTCGACTTCGTCAAGCTCACCCCCTCCCACCTCGAGCTGATGCAGCAGGTGGGGCTGGAGGGCTCGGGCATCCGGCGCATGATCCTAGGCGGCGAAGCCCTGCGGGCCGATCTCGCCGGCGCCGTCCATCAGCAGCTTCAGCAGGGCCCGGGTATCGAGAGCCACGAGGTAGAGATCTACAACGAATACGGCCCCACCGAAGCCATCGTCGGCTGCGTCGTCCATCGCTTCGATCCGGAGCGGGATTCCGGCCCCGGCGTGCCCATCGGCCGCCCCATGGACCACGTGCGGGCGGAGATCCTCAACGCCGCCGGCGCGCCCGTTCCCGTCGGCGTCCCCGGGGAGCTGTGGATCGCCCCCCGAGGCGCTGCTCTCGGCGGCCACGATGCCCTCGCCCAGGGGTATCAAGGCCTCGCCGCCCTCACCGCCGACCGCTTCCGCCCCCACCCCGAAGGCTCCGGCCAGCGCCGCTACCGCACCGGCGACCGGGTGCGCCTGCGCCAAGACGGCAACCTCGACTACCTCGGCCGCCTCGACCGCCAGCTGAAGATCGCCGGCCACCGAATCGAGCCCGGCGAGATCGAGAGCGCCCTTCTCGCCCACTCCGGCATCGAGCAATGCGCCGTGCTGGCCCATCAGCCGGCGCCGAGCGCGGCTCAGCAGGCCCAGGCAAACACGACGAGCCCTACCGGCGGCGAGATCACCATTCACCGCTGTACCCGCTGCGGCCTGCCCTCCAACTACCCCGGCGCTACCTTCGACGACCAGGGCCTGTGCAGCGTCTGCCTCGCCTACGAAGCCACCGAGATCCACACCCGCACCTACTTCCGCAGCCTCGACGACCTGCGGGCGATCTTCGAAGAGTCCGCCCGGCGCCACAACCCGCCCTACGACTGCATCATGCTCCTGAGCGGCGGCAAGGACAGCTCCTACGCCCTCTCCCGGCTGGTGGAGTTAGGGCTCAAGGTCTACGCCTTCACCCTCGACAACGGCTTTATCTCCGAGGGCGCCAAGGAAAACGTTCGCCGAGTCGCCGCACAGCTCGAGGTGCCGGTGGAATTCGCCACCACCCCGGCGATGAACGCCATCTTCCGAGACAGCCTGCGGCGCTTCTCCAACGTCTGCAACGGCTGCTTTAAGACGATCTACACCCTGAGCACCCAGCGAGCCCGGGAGCTGGGCATCCCCATCGTCGTCACCGGCCTGTCCCGCGGGCAGATGTTCGAGACTCGGCTCACCGAAGAGCTCTTCCGCGACGGCCGCCGCAGCCCCGAAGAGATCGACGCCGCCGTGCTCTCCGCCCGCAAGGCCTACCACCGCGCCGAAGACGAGGTCTCCCGCTCCCTCGACGTCGGCCTGTTCCAGGACGACAAGATCTTCGACGAAGTGCGCTTCGTCGACTTCTACCGCTACTGCGACGTCGGCCTCGACGAGGTCTACGCCCACCTCGGCCAAACCGTGCCCTGGATCCGCCCCGGCGACACCGGCCGCTCCACCAACTGCCTGATCAACGACACCGGCATCTTCGTCCACAAACACCAGCGGGGCTTCCACAACTACGCCCTGCCCTACAGCTGGGACGTGCGCCTCGGCCACAAGACCCGAGACGAGGCCCTGGACGAGCTGGACGACGACATCGACGAGGCCCAGGTGCGCAGCATCCTGGAGGAGATCGACTACCCCGAAGGCCTCGAAGCCCTCGACGGTGCGCCCTCGGGCCCCGCCGCCCTGAGGCTCCACGCCTTCTACGTCAGCGCCGAAGACTTCCCCGAAGTCGAGCTGCGCCAGCACCTCCAGAGCCGCCTCCCCGCTCCCGTGCTGCCCTCCCGCCTCCACCGCCTCGACTCCCTCCCCCTCACCCAGAACGGCAAACTCGACACCGACGCCCTGCTGGCCACCCTCGAAAGCAGCTCCAGCACCAGCCAGCTCGCCGAGGCCCCCTATAGTCCCCCCGACGGCCCGGTCGAAGAATTCCTCGCCGAGATCTGGCAGGACGAGCTGCACGCCGAACGAGTCGGCGCCGAAGACCACTTCTTCCAGCTCGGTGGCACCTCCCTCACCGCCATTCAGGTGATGCTGAGGCTGTGCCGCGAATTCGACATCGACCTGCCGCTGGACGGACTCTTCACCACGCCGACACTGCGGGCGCTGGCGCGGGTGTCGGAGGATCGGATTTTGGCGGATGTGGGGGATTTCTAAGACGCCGAAACTCCCTGGGAACTCACTCCGTAGGCCCGAAGCATGAGCCACCCCCGAGATCTGCGTCCCCCCTCGCGACTGGACCCGCTACTCCTGCTCCCTCTTCTGCTCGTCCCTCTGTTGCTGTCCGTCGCCTGCACCGAGGCGCCGCCGGCGGCCGAGCCCCTCTCGCAGCCAGGAGAGCGGTCGGCCACTGAAGAGTCTCCCGAAGAGAGCGCACCGAAGCTCGCCCTCGAGAGCGAGCCCTTCTTCTTTACGGTGGCCGGCAACCGGCTCTCCGGCCTCCTCGATCGCCCCCTCGAGGGGGATCCCGTCGCCACCATCATCATTGTCCACGGCTACGGCGAGACCAGCGTCGTCGAGCACAACTGGTATCTGGGCCTCCGGCATTATTTCGCCACCATCGGGATTCGCACCCTGATTTGGGATAAGCCCGGCTGCGGCGAGAGCGAAGGGGAGTTCGACATCAACCAGCCGGTGGAGAGCAGCGCCGACGAGGTCGTCGCCGCCATCCAGGCGCTGCGGGAGCGGGGCATCGAGGGGACGGACAAGGTCGGCCTCTGGGGCATCAGCCGCGCCGGCTGGATCGCTCCCCTGGCGATCCAAAAGGATCCCTCCATCGACTTCTGGATCTCCGTCAGCGGCACCGACGACAAAGAGAACGGCCGCTACCTGCTGGAGACCAACTTCCCCATCGAGGGACGGACGCCGGAAGAGACCGAGACCCTCGTCGCCGAGTGGCAGGCCCGCTTCGACATCACCTGGCAGGGTGGCACCTACGAGGAATACCTCGCCGCCGGCCCGAACCTCGCCGAAGACGAATTCATGGACTTCATGGGCTGGGGCGGCTCCGCCTCCGAAGAAGGCTTCTACGCCTACCAGGCCAAATTCTTGAGCGGCGAGCTCACCGTGGACGAAGAAGAAGGCCTGCAGATCTACGTCCCCGGCTTCCGCGACCTCCTCAGCTCCCTCGAACTCCCGGTCCTCGCCCTCTTCGGCGACAAAGACACCAACGTCGACTGGCGCAAGACCAGCCAGCTGTACGAAGAGAGCATCGGCCAGAATCCGGAAGCCTCCCTCACCGTCAAAGTCTTCCCCAACGCCAACCACGTTCTGAGGCAGGCCGACACCGGGGGTGTGCGAGAGACGAACTCCCAGCCGGGGGGCACTCCCATGGTTGAGGGCTACTTCAAGACCATGCTCGACTGGCTGGTGGATTCGGGCTTTGGAGAGCGGCAGGCCTCGGGCTGATTCGGTAGCAGCCGGCGCTCACCTCCGGTCGAGGTGGGCGCCGGTCCCTTGATCCATCCGGTACTTCGCTGGATACTGAACGTCATCGACCTCAGATTCCAACTCTCGGCTTCCTGCTAGCGAACGGCCTCCGGCCGTCTGCTTCGCTCTAGCCGAAGATGCCCTGCGCAAAGGTATTGGATATGAATCAGCATCGCTTCGGATCTCTCGTCCTTGGCCTGAGCCTCCTCGCCCTCTGCACCGCTTGCGCCTCGACGCAGCCTGAAAGGCCCTCTCGGGTTCTCATCCACCATGACGATGGGTACGTCACGACGGAGCTCTTCTTCGGGCTCTCCATTCCCGGCGGAGGCGTCGTGACCGAAGAGGATTGGCAGCACTTTGTGGATACCGTGATCACGCCTCGATTCCAAAGTGGGATCACGGTTCTAGATGCCAGAGGGCAGTGGTTCGAGCAGGCTTCTCAGAAGGTCGTTCAGGAAGGGTCGAAGGTCGTGATCCTCATCCATCAGGAGGATCAGGACACGACAGAGGCGATCGAGGAGATCAAGAATGCCTACATTGAGACTTTCCATCAGGAAGCGGTGATGGAGGTGGATCAGGATTCTGAGGTTCAGTTCTAGATCGCACCAAATCGACGTTAGCTCTGCCTACACTCCGATCAACTATCAAGCCAAGTCTCAGCAACCACAAACACTGCCGATGAACGCCGAACCCATCATCGTTGAGCACCTCTTCAACGCACCCATCGATATCGCCTGGAAAGCCATCACCGACGAGAAACAGATGCGACAGTGGCTCTTCGAGACGATCGCAAGCTTCCAGCCAGAGGTCGGATTCGAAACCCAATTTGATGTTGAATGCGAAGGCGTCATCTATCCGCATCTGTGGAAGATCACAGAGGTCATTCCTGGAAAGAAGATCGTCTACGACTGGCGTTATGGCGGCTACCCCGGCGGGTCTTCTGTCGCATGGGAACTGAGTCAGATACCCGGCGGAACCAAGCTAAGGTTCACCCAAACAGGTAGCGAAACCTTTCCTCAGGACAATCCGATCTTCAGTCGAGAGACCGGGGTTGCTGCGTGGAATTACCTGATCAAGGAGAGCCTGCACAACCTATTAGCCACAGGCTCATTCTCTTGAAGACCTAGTTACTCAGCTCCGGATTATAACTAAGGCCCAATATATATAACCAAGGCGGCAAAACCGCAGAATGAACAAACATTAAGCACACGATACAGAGAAGGATAAGTGGACGAAGATGGCCCAAATTCAATTCAATGCAGCATCGAATGTATTCACCAACCTTAACCCTACCTTCCCCTCCCGGGTTTTAGCCAAAACGGCACTAGCGTTATCACTCTTCATCATCCCCGGGTGCAGCCCAGCACCAGACGACCTGACCCAAGGAACAAAACAATACCCAGACAAGACATCTAACTCTAATGAACTCAAAGTCCTACCAGACGGATCAACCATATTACTCGACATCAAGAATGAGACCCCGCCCATTTACCAGGACACTACTTCATACCCTACTGTCTCCAACCGTGCCTACTTCAAGATGAACCCAGAGGGCACATGCTTTCTTTATATTCGGTTTCACCCTGAACATCAACCTCAGACCGCCTTCAACGAACAGGCGTTCGATATGGCTGCGGGATCTACAATCGAATATCACTTCGTCCAATGGAAGCATGGCATATCTCCTCAAATGATCAGCACAGGAAAGGGAGACGCCTATCGCATGGACACCACAGCATACACCTGTACCCAAGAACCATTCAGCGAGATCAGAAAGCACACCATAAAATCGAAAAGCCGTGCATTCCCCGTAGACCTCTCATCAGAGATATTCCTCGAATCATATGGAATTGGAATATTTATCGCTGCTTACCACAGCCCACTCAACAGCAGCACCAGAACCGCAGATCCATTAAACCACCTATTCGATTATTATTAATCACAACAGGCAGGGGCCGAAGAGAACACTATCTCAATCTTGTCAAGATCAGAGCATCGCGAACCTACGAAGCGATCCGGGCGCCACTCCCCTACAGAGCAACTCCCCTGACACACTCCGATTCCTGAAGCGCCAACATCCTGCAGTAGCCGTACCGGCTATTCAATCGCCCGCCACCTCTTCAGCAACGTCCCCCTCCCTCACCGAAACCCCCTGAATCGGCTGAATCCCCAGTTCCGCCGTACTCGGCGCTTCAGGCGCCCTCAGCCGTAGCGCCAATGCCTGGGCCTGGCGGCTGTAGTCGATGGATTCGCCAAGGATTCGGGTGGCCTCTTGATCAGCGTGGAAGCCTCTGGATTTCTCGCTGCTGATGTAGTCGAGGCGCCACATGGCTTTTCGCTGCAGGGCAAAGACGGGGGCGAGGTCTTCTTCAGTGGCGCCGGAGGCTTTGGCTTCGAGGATGGCGTCGAGCATGTCGGTCATAGCGACGGCGGCTCGGTCCATTAGGGCGAGGGTACGCTGCTGGATGGTTTCGACCCGCTCGACGAGATCCGCTTCGCTGACGTTGTGGCATTGCTTGCAAGCGTTGTTGATGTGCTCCAGCGGGCTGGCGACGTTGTGGCTGCTGAGCTTCATCGCACCCTGGCGCTCGTAGGGCATGTGGCAATCGGAGCAGCTGACGCCGCTGCGGGCGTGGATGCCCTGACTCCAGAGCTCGAATTCAGGGTGCTGGACTTTGTGCACCAGGGCGCCGGTCTCGCCGTGCTGGTAGTCGTAGAAGGCGGTGCCGTCGGGGAAGACCTTCTCGTCCCAATGGGCTTCTAGCTGCTCCATCTTGAGGCCCTTGGACCAGGGGAATTCCAGGGTGTCTTTGTTGGCGCAGTAATACTCCACATGGCACTGGCCGCAGACGTAGGAGCGCATCTCCTGGCGGGTGGCGTCCTGGTTGGGGTCGTAGGGAGCAGCGCGATCTCCGCGGCGCCAGGCCTCGACGCTGGGCAGGTGGGGCGTCGGCTCGTCGCTCTCGGCGAGGGCGGCGATGCCGAGGACGAAGCCGGGGCGGGTGACTCGGACGGCCATGGTCATGGGGTCGTGGCAGTCGATGCAGGAGACCGGGTGCGCTTCGCCTCCGGCAAAGGCGGGATGATCGGCGGGAACGGCTTCCCCCTTGAATTCCCCGGTAAAGCCGCCGATGGGCGCCTGGGGCACGACGGGCTCGTTCTCCCCGGGGGTGCCATCGGAGGCAAATTCATTCCCCTGCTACGTAACTCTCAGGACCTTGCCTTCGCCAGCAGCGCTGTTGCCTAAGCGCAACCTTGCTTGCCCTTAGCGCCGAACCGAAGGGTCCGTGATGAGCCGAAGAAGCCCCCACCCACCCACAAAATTCATTCCCCTGCAGAGTAGTTCCGGAGTAGTTCCGGAGCTGAAGCAGCGCCCCCGCCCAGCCGCTAAATTCATTCCCCTGCAGGGCTAAATTCACTCCCCTGCGAAGTAGTTCGCAGCGCCCCTGCCTGCCCGCAGCGCCCCCACCCGGCCGCCAAATTCATTCCCCTGCGAAGTAATTCGCAGCGAAGTAATTCACAGGTACTCAGGCTAAGACTGCAGGCAGCGGGCGGAAGCTTGAGACAACCTCAATTCTCCTCCAGGCCCAGCGAATCGACCGGGTGCTCCCAAGAAGTCGGGGTCGCGTCGGAGTGGCTAAATTCATTCCCCTGCAAAGTAGTTCTGGACGCCGGCCTCGGACCGAGCCGAAACAGGGGCTTCTGTGTTTACTCGATCGGATACACCCCTAAGCTCCGTCCATCAAACGTAATCGCCACCTCGCGGAACCCTGCCACGCTAGCGCTTATCGAACTGCAAGCGGTGCAGGCGACCTCCGAGCCCGGGCCCGACAGGGACCGACCCCGCAGCATGTCGTAGAGGTCCACGGTCGCGAAGTCCACGCCGCGGGAGCTGTCCTGCGCTTTGTATAGGACGACGGTATCGTCTGGGCTGAAGAGGACTTGGACATCGCTCCCCAGATTCTGCGCACTGATGTGAGGAGTCGCGGATCGGTCGAGATCGTAAACATGCAGCGTGTACGAGCCATCGCCGCGCGCCGTGTTCCGGCCGACGACGACACCATGCTGACAGTCCGGTGAAAGGGCAGCCCCCGAAGCGGCTGTGCCCAGCGTGAACGGAATGTCTGCCAGACTTCTGCCGCCTTGCCGGAACGTGGCGATCCGCATCCCGCCGCTCTCAGAGATCGACACTTCTCGGCCGCCGCTTCCGCAGTCGTGCGTCCCGCTCTGATGGAGCGTTACTGCTCGGAACGCTCCGTTGGCACGCCCTTCGACCGTAAAGGGGAACGGAGCACTCTCCAGAGACCCCACACGCGCAACTGCGGTCGCCGCCCCAGGAGATAAGGAGGACGGCAGGGTGATGTCGAGCCGACCGGTAGCTGGCGCCCCGTCGACGGCCGGAGGATACGTGGTGCCATCCTGGGTGAAGACGACCTCGGAAACAGCGTCTCCATCACAGTTCGAGAATGCCAGCTCTCGACCATCGATCCTCACACGCTCACCGGGCCGAGCCGAGTCGATCCCGGTGACCACCGGGGTCTGCTGGACGGGGTCGACGCAGATGCTCACGGGCTTGGAAGCGCCCTCACAGGAGTTCTCCGCGCGCAGGGAGTAGGTCTGCGAAGCGGTCGGCGAGACGATGCGGGTCCCCGAAGCAGGCACCGCGTCTGAGTCGAGGTTGATCGCCGTGGTGGTACCCGTCACGTTCCAGCGCAGAGTTGTCGACTCCCCCACCGCGAGCCTCTCGCTATCGGCGTCGAACATGATCCGTGGGGCCTGGAGCTGCTCCGTCACCGTGAACGGAAACTCGTAGGTGTCGCTTCCGAAGGCCCCGAGCAGAGCACAACCGGTGCCCCTGATGCTCTGGCGAACGCTCAACGTGCCCGGCCCTGCCGGCCAAGTAGCGGGCACCTTGAAGACCAGATCGGTGCCGGTCCGGGGTGGGACGCAGGCCTTCAGGCCGGTGCCCTCCAGACACGTCTCCGTCGCCGGCACACCGTCGAGGGCTACTTCGAGGAAGCCGCAGCGGTGACGGCGGTCGTCATCGCGCCCGATCTCGACGAAATCGCAGGTGGCGGCCTGATTCGGCGTCACGACCGTGAACCGAGGCGTACACGCGCCCGCGGTGAGGGCCAGAAGCAGGAGTGCGAAAGAGCGAGAAGCAGTTCGTCGAAGCTTAGCGTGAGTCATAAGAGTTTCTCCTGTTGGCCGGGATTAGCGCCTTCTTCCAAGAGATGTAGGCCATGATGTTCACCACTGAGTCCACCTCGTACGGATCAAGACTAGAAACAGCAGGCGATGGGGGCTTCAGTTCTCCTCCAGAACCAGCGGGTCGACCGGATGCTCACTGGCAGTCGGGGTCGCGTTGGGGTGACCGAAGAAGAGCTCCGGCAGGACGCCGAAGACGAGGGGGGCCGGCTGGGAAGGCTGCCGGCGGGGGTCGTCGATGGCCCATGCTGGCTGGGGGCCGAGGGATTGGATAGGGTCAATAGTCGCGCGGCCTCCGATATCGCTGGCGGTGTGGCAGGCGCCGCAGAAGTCGTTGTTCACGGAATCGGGACGAGGCAGGTTCCAGACCAGAGGGCCGTTGGGGAAGAGGATCCTTCGCCCCACGCACCGTTCGTTCTGCGGCCGATCCAGATCGTCGATGCAGACCTGGGGCTCGCCGCCGCCGAAGTAGGGCCGCGGGGTCGCCGCCGCCCGGAAGAGGGCGTCGTCTTCGGGGTAGTGGATCTCGCAGTAGAACTGGGTCCACTCCGGTTTCGAATCCATGATGGCGTTCGCCACGTCGTCGTGCCGAAGGGCGGGATATCGAGCAGAGATGGCGGTGGAATGCTCGAGATCGGTGGGGTCCACGGCGACCAGCGTGCCGTTGGCCTGGTTGCAGGCCTCCTCGTAGGACAGGGTGCGGGCGACCACGTGCAGCTCGTCCACCCAGCCCTTGAAGCCGGTGGCGCTTCGGCTCGGGTCGAAGCCCAGGATCAGGTCACCGGCGGCGAGGCGAAAGAGCTCGCGGGCGACCGTGCCCGTCCACCAGGGGTACTCGTTGGCGTAGAGGGTGATCTCGGTCTGCCCCGGCGGGGAGTTCTCCCAGCTCGCCTGGACGCCGAGATGGATCCAGGCGTCCTCCTCGAAGCGGATGATGTCCGGCAGGACGAAGACGTTCGCCCCCGCTACGCCCAGCTTCTTGATCCGAATGCGGTCGTCCCCCTTCAATTGGAGAATGGTGCCGTCCGGAAATTGCAGAATCTCGCGCTGGATCGGGGTCGTGCCCGAGAGGAAGTCCCGAGGGTTGAGCCAGAGCCCGAAATACACCTCTGTCGCCAGGGGGCTGCCGGCGGAGGTCAGGGTGAAGCGCCCCCGGTCGTCCCCGCCGTCCAGGAAGAGGCCCCGACCCTCGAATCCTCCGGCGGCGATGGGCTCGATCCTCGCTCCCCCTTCCAGAACGCCGTAGTCCGGGGGCTTCAGCCCCGCGGGAAAGCCGGTCTCAGCCCGGGCGGTGGCGGCGTTCTGCACCCAGGGCGTGCCGTAGGCGACGACGTTGCGGCTGGCATCGAGGGTGAATCCATCGTTGAAGTAGGGCAAGTCGTTGGGATCCAGCTCCCAGGAAATCGGGGGCACCATCGAGGCCTCCAGCAGCACCGCCGGGGGGAAGAGGTCATCGAAGACCAGATCCATGGAGTTGCGGGAGGTGTTGAGCACCCAGGCAACGTCCCGGGGGCTCATGGACCGAGCGTAGGGGAGATAGTTGAAGTGGTTCTCGTTGGAGAAGATCTGGGTGTTGCGGGCCTCGTTGATGCGCACCGACACGGGGGTCCCGTCGTCTTCCCAAACTTCAGCCAGCAGGCCGTTGGCTCGCACCGTCACCGCGTCCGCGAGGGCAGCCTGCTTATTGGAACACTCCCCCACCGCCCGATCGCAGGAGTTGTCATCGCAGTCGTCGCGAATCCTCCGCTCCAATTGATTGAAGCTGATCACGTAGCTCGAGAGGTTGGCGCGGCCATCCAGGTGGACCACCTTGCCTCGGCTCCACAGACCTACGGTGCTGAGACCCGCCTGGTGATTGATCTGGAAGCTGTTGCTCAGCACATAGGAAGGTTTAAAGCAGGTACCCGAAGACTCCGGGGGCAGGGCGAAGGCGTAGCCTCCCTCGGCGGTGGTGGGATTCACCGCCTGGACGTGGGAAAAAATCACGTTGCTCGCCGATCGATCCACCCACGGATACGAGCCGCGGACCGGCTCGTTGTCCGCCACCAGCCGACCCTTGGTATCGCGAAGCTGAAAATCGCCCAGACCGTAAGGGGCCATGTCCGGATCGAAGTAGGCGTGGGAGAGCCGATGGAATTGAGTCCAGCCCGCGGCGTCGCAAATCGAGAGAGGCACCTCGGCCCCCGCCTGGTCACCGTCCCACACCGAGTACAGGATGCCCTCGTCGCCGCCGTTGAGCACCAGGACCCGACCGTCCGCCGAGACCGTGGGCGTCTCCATGAAATCCCCGGGATATTGGGAGGTAGAGATCGCCACTGGTGATCTCGTGGGCGGCTCATTCAACTTCACCGTCACCGAGTGCACGATGGTCTCCTGGCCCCCGCCGAGGTCGGGTTGTTTGGGATAGGAGACCTCCACCGTGACGGGGGTCGTCCAGATCTCGAAGGCCCTCGGAGAGGCATTCCTGCCGATGACCAGCACCACGGAAACCTCGTAGCAGTCGTGGCTAGGATCATTGGCGCAGCGCACCGGATTCTGGGCTTCCGACGACAGGTAGCGGCGGCCGATGAGAGTGTCTGCGTTGGCGTCGCAAAGGGCCACCGAGGCCAGGCTCAGATTCTGCAGATCGCTGCGGTGAAATTCGGAAAAATCCTCGGTCACCTGCCGCGTCGCGGTGGTCAGGAGGCGGCCCGTACCCAGAGTCAGCGGCTGGGTTCTGTCATCCAGATCCTCGGGCACAAAGGGCCTGAAGATCACGTCATTTAAGGTGGTCAGCACCGCGACTCGCCCATCGACGGTGCTCCGCTTCCCCTGCGCCAAGACTCGCTCGGCCGAATCCTTGTTGAAGTTGAGATCAGGCACCGCCGGCGGGGACTCCGGAACCGTTCGTCCGCTCACCGAAATTTGGGCATCCGCGGTTGGTGACCAGGAGAGAGTAAGAAAGACGAGGACACCGAGAAGACTGACGCGTGGGGGGTGAAGCATGCGTAATCCCTTCTAAAAAAATGAATAATATTCAAATATAGCATGCTCTAATAATTGAAACAAATACATAGATCGAGTACCCGAGCCGTCTCGCTGCGACAACTCGAATCAGTGCCTTCAGAAATCACGAGACCCGCCGCTGGCTACGGAACGTCGAGTGCCCGCTTCGAAGCCCTCGAAAAGACTCGGCTTACGCCCCCAAAAAGCGCAGCAACACTCCTAACCGTCCCCCGGCCCCCAGCTCCCGAAAGGTCTCAATCTTCGAATTCGTCGAGGTGTAAAGACTCAGCCGCCGAGCGCGATCCCGGGCAGTGAGAAATTCACGATGAATGATCTTCATCGCGGGCTGGAAGGCTACCCTCTGCTCTGGTTGCTTTAGATCAGAGATATTCGCAGCCAGGCGATGAATCAGCTCGGTATCGGCCGCCCGCTTCCATAGCTTGAAAGGCCCAATTTGATCGAAAACCGACGCCCGCACGGCCATGTTGTTGGTGTAGCCGAAGTGGTAGGTGGAGGGTTTCTTTTCGAGAACGTATTGGGTCTTGGCGTTCTCATAAGCTGCAAGAAAGCGAAGGGGAAGGCTGGCCTCGCCGGGGTAGCGGCAGTGGCCGAGGAGGATCGCGACGCCGGGATCCTCCATCCCCTGGCGGATCGCACGGAGCCAGCGGGGATCGACGTCGCAGTCGGAGTCAGTGAAGGCGATGAGGGGGGCAGAGGCGTGGCGGAGGCCCTTGTTGCGAGCGGCGTAGGCGCCGGCTTCGGACTCATGGAGGACAGTGAGGCGGGTTCCGTCAGCCGAGTTCTGAACCTGATAGCGCGAGGCGATCTCGGCGGAACGATCGGTGCTCCGGTTGTCGACGAGGAGGATCTCGTAGAAGCCGCCGACGTCCCGCTGGGCGAGGAGGGCTTCGATGCAGCTCTCGAGGGTGTCCTCGCTGTTGTAGAAGGGGACGATGACGGAGACGAGGGGAGTCTCGAAGGACGTCTTCATAGAGGGGCTGGCCATCGTCATGACTCCCCCGCCGCGGTTCGAAGCCGGTCGTAGAGGTCGGTGCGCAGGCCTCGGAGCGCCTGCTGCTGCTCGACCTCCGTCAGCCGCTGCTTCGCGGTGCTGGAGGGGCGGATGGCGCCGGTGACGCCGGACTTCCAGGTTTCGTCGGAGTTCACCAGGCTGGCGGAGCGGTCGGCGTAGTGCTCCAGAACGCTAGGCTGCCAGTCAAGGTTGAGGCGCTGGAAGAGTCGACGGAGGACGGGCTCCGGATCGGCGGCGAGGTCTTCGTAGACCACGAAGTGGTCGCGGGGAGAGTCGATCCAGCGGCTGGAGAGCTGGAGGTCTCGATTCCAGCGGCGTACGCAGGTGGGGAGGTCATAGGCTCGCTCCCAGGATTTCGAGGCTTCTCGCAGCGAGGCGACGACGTCGAGGCCCTGGCGGATGACGTGGATAAAGTCGGTGCGGCGGGCCGAGGCGGAGAGGTAGCCAAGGAAGGGGCGGAAGCGAAGGTGCATGGGGGTCTTCTCGATCCAGCCGGAGGCTTCCCGGAGCTGGGCCAGCTCGTCCAGAACCTGCAGGAGCTGACGGGCGACGGATCGACTTTGAAGAGCGAGCAGAGGGAAGGGCCAGCGGGCTCGCTCGAAGGCCTCGGCGGAGGGCGGAGGGTCTTCGCCGTTCTCTGCCAGGAACTCCCGCAGCCGGGAGCCGGGATCTCGCCTCAGCAGGGCACCCCAGGGAGCCGGCGTGTAGTGGCGGTCGAAGAAGTGGCTCTCGGTGAAGGAGGTCAGCTCGTCGTGGGCCGCCAGCAGGCTCTGCACCAGGGTGGTTCCGGAGCGGGGAGCGCCGACGATGAAGAGGCCTCGGGGAGCCAGCGGGCTGGCCTCGGCGCTCACGGCTCGCTCGTTCCAGTGGTGGACTGGCTGCCGGCGGACTGGCTAGCGCTGGGCTTGCGGGCGATGAGGGAGAAAAAGGGCCGCATGGAGGGCAGCAGGCGCTCGGCGAGACCAACGGCGCCTCGGCCGTGGCCACCGCGGTAGACCACTCGCTCCACCGAAAAGCCGATCTGGCCGAGGAATTCCGCCACGTCCCGCACGGTGTATTCGCGCACGTGGCCCATGTGGCCGAGGCTTTGGAGCTTCTCGTATTGACGGTAGATCCCCGCCGAGACGGCATGGCCCCGGTCGTGGAGCAGCAGGTTGCGCAGACCGCGGAAGGAGCGCAGGTTGGGGGTGGAGAGGAGCAGCAGGCCGCCGGGACGCAGCACTCGCAGGACTTCTTCCAGGGTAAAGATGGGGTCGATGCGCAGGTGCTCAAAGAGCTCGTTGAAGAGCACGGCGTCGAAGCTGTCGTCCTCGAAGGGCACGGCTTCCCGCTCGACGTCGCAGCGGGAGACCTTGAGCCCAAGCTCGGCGATGGACGAGGCGAAGCGCTGCGGCGCGATGTCCAGGGCGTCCACTCGGTAGCCGGTGGCAGCGAGGGCACCGGTCATCAGCAGGGGGACGGCGCCGTATTCCAGCACCCGGGCGCCGTCGTCGAGGACCCGCCCGGCGAGCCAGAGGTCGGCGGCGAGGCGGCGGCGGTGGTTGCGGTGGTATTCGCGCACCCAGGCGTCGAGGGCGGGATCCTCGGGCCGCAATCGCAGGGCGAGGTCGTCCAGCAGGGCGAGGTTCTGCGCCGGAAGCTTTCGGGGCTCGGCTCCGCGGGGGACGGCGGAGCGCCTGGAGCGGGCACCACTGGAGCGCTCTTCAGGCATCGCCATGGGCTCCTTCATCCGAGTCGGCTCCATCCGAAGTCCCCTGCTGGGTCTCCTCTGCTTCCGGAAGGTATCGATCGAAAAGCCTGAGAATCTCCTGGCGCGCCGCTTCCGCAGCCTCTTCGCCGAGGTGGGGATCGGGAATCTCGTGCACCGTCAGCGGCCCGGCGAAGCGGGAGCGCCAGGTGGCGGCGGCGCGGGTCTCGGCCTCGCGGGCGTCGAAGAAGACCGTCGGCGTGTGCAGCACGCCGGGGCGGTATTGGGCGTGGAGGCGGAAGCGCTCCAGGCGCACGTCGGCGTAGAGGATCGCCGGGGTAAGGGGCTGGCCGCGCCACTTCCGCCAGCGGGCCTCGAGCATGCGCAGTCGGCGCCTGGGCTGGATGACGAGGCGCCGCTTGAGGCGGGCGTAGGGGCGTCGAGTGAGGGGGTGATGGTTGCGGGCGTAGAGCGAAGCAGCTTCGCTGAGGGAGAACTCTTCCGGCGGCCTGTCGGCGCCGTCCAGCTGCAGCGAGAAGGGGCCCAGGGGATAGCGGTCGAGGGCCATCGGGGCGATGAGGAAGAGTCGATGGGCGGGAATGCCGCGGGCCTCCAGAATGCGGGCGGCCTCCACCGCCATGGAGCCGCCGAAGGAGTAGCCGGCGAGGAGCACTCTCTCGCCGGGGAAGCGGCGGTCGATCTCCTCTACCAGGTTGCTTGCCAAGGCCTCCATCGTCGGCCAGCGCCCTCGGTTGCCCTCCGCCCGCAGGCTCACGCCCCGCAGGCCGTAGACCGGGCGCTCGCCGCGGAACCTCGAGGCGAGCATTTCCGAGAAGAAGTGAGGGATGGCCATCACCAGGGGCATGCCTTCGCCGCGGGTCTGCACCGGGAAGAGATGGAGGTAGGGCTCGCGGCGAGCGGCCCCCGGCTGCGCCTGGGCTCGCGCCTCGATGCGCCGCGCCAGCTCGGCAATGGTGGGGCTCTCGAAGACGTCGGTGGAGTCGAGGGCAACCTCGAAGTCCCGCTCGATGGCGGCGGTCATCTCCGCCACCAGCAGGGAGTGGCCGCCGAGCTCGAAGAAGTTGTCCTCCGGGCCGATGCCGGAGCGCCCCAGGAGCCCTTCCCACAGGGAGATCAAAATCTGCTCTTCGGTGCTGGGAATGCGGCGAGGCTGGTCGCCGGCCTCCTCCGGCAGTGTCAGCTGGCGAAGCTCGCGGCGATTGACCTTGCCGTTGGGCAGCCGAGGTAGATCCTCGAGGACGACGATGCGGCTGGGAATCATCGGGTGAGGCAGGCGCTGCGCCAGTCGTCGACGGAAATCGCTGTTCAAGAGCTCCACCGGCGGCAGCTCCTCGGCCGAGCCCCGCACGAAGGCCACCAGCCGGGCATCGGCCCCGGATGCCGATGCGGCGAGAGCCGCGCCGCGAGCGACCGCCACCGCCTCCACCACCCCCGGCAGCCGCAGCAGAGCCGCCTCCACCTCCCCCGCCTCGATTCGGTGCCCGCGGATCTTCAGCTGGCCGTCGAGGCGTCCGAGGAAGAGCAGGCGCCCGTCCGCCAGGCGGATCATTCGATCTCCGGTGCGATAGCGGCGTATGCTGTCTTCTTCTGGGCCGCCCTCGGCTCGGGGGAACTTTTCCTCGGTGAGCTCCTCTCGGCGCCAATAGCCCGCCGCCACCGTGGGTCCGGAAATCCACGCCTCCCCCGGCAGGCCCACCGGCACCGAGCGCCCCTGGTCGTCCAGCAGGTCCACCGTCACCGCAGGAATCGGGCGACCGATGGTCACCACGCCCTGTTCCAGCTCGGCCAGCTCGTCCGGAGTCGGCGCAGAAGTAGCCAGCAGCCCCGCCGTGGCCCACACCGTCGCCTCGGTGGGCCCGTATTCGTTGAAAAGGCGCACCCCCGGCAGCAGCCGCGCGTGCTCTCGAACCAGCTCCGCCGGGCAGCTCTCTCCGGCGACGATGGCGGTGTCCATCTCGCCGAGGCCCGTCGACCGAGCCTCCAGCAGTCCGGCGTAGAGGGAGGGGACGCAGAGCAGGGCGCGCACCTGATGCTGCTCGATACGCCGCACCAGCCGCCGGGGGTCCGTCGCTTCCGCCTCGGTGGGGATCACCAGCGCTCCGCCGGTGGAGAGGGTCCAGAAGAGGCCGGCAACGGAGCTGTCGAAGGCGATGCTGGAGGCGAGCAGGAAGCGCGCCGGGGGGCGGCCGTAGACCTGCTGACGCACCCCGGTGGACCAGCGCAGGTTGTCGTGGGTGACCACCACTCCCTTGGGCCGGCCGGTGGATCCGGAGGTGTAGAGCAGGTAGGCCGGGGCGGAGGGCTCAGCAACCGCCGCAACGTTGCCCCGGGAAAGCTCCTCCTCGCCGAGGAGGGAGAGCTGCTCCCAGCGGATCAAGATCCAGGATCCCGCCGGCAGCTCACCGGCAGTCTCTCCGCCACTCACCACCGCCGCCACCTCGGCGTCCTCCAGCACGTCCCGGGTGCGCGCCGCCGGGTAGGCGGGATCGAGGGGAACATAGGCGGCGCCGGACCACAGGATGCCCACCAGGGCGATGATCATCTCCGGCGAGCGAGGCAGGAAGAGGCCGACCCGGTCGCCAGCGCCAACGCCTCGCTCTCGCAGCTCCCGGGCTACGGCCCCAGCTCCTCGGCCGAGCTCGCCGTAATCCAGCCGGCGGCCATCGCAGAACACCGCTGCCGCCCGCGGCACTCGCCGAGCCCAGTGGAGAATTTGCTGCGGCAGAAGCTCCTCCGGCAGCTGACGGGGCTCGGCACCGCGGGCCAGGGCCCGCAGCTGCTTTCGCTCGGCGACGCGAAGCATGGAGAGGCTAGCGAGGCGAACCTCGGAGCTCCCCTGCAGAGGCTCCGTCAGGTGCTCTAGCAGGGTTTCATAGGCAGTGAGCAGGGCGCCCATGCGCTCTTCGTCGAAGCGGTCGGCGCGAAACTCCAGGGCCGTCGTCAGCGCGTCCTGCCCCTCGGCGACGAAGAGGGTGAAGTCGAATTTCGACACCCGCAGATCCAGCAGCCTCGGCTCCAGGCGAGCCGCGCCGAGGCGCGGCGACGGCGGCGGGGTCTGATGCACGAACATGCCCTGAAAGAAGGGACTGCGCTCCCCGGAGCCGGAGGGCAGCGCGTCCACCAGATCCTGAAAGGAAATCGAGGCGTGGGCGAGGGCCGACTCCAGGGGCCGACGGAAGGCGGCGAGGGCCTGCCCTACGGATTGAGATTCGTCCAGCTGCGCCCGCACCACGACCGGGTTGGTGAAGTAGCCGATCATCTCGGCGGTGGCGGCCTGGGTGCGAGTGGAGACGGGAATGGCGAAGGCGGGCGCGCCGTCGTCATCGTCCATCTCCGCGACCCGATGCAGCAGCAGGTGGAAGGCGAAGGCGAGGATGACGAAGGGGGTGGTGCCGGCCTCCGCCGCTCGCTGCCGCAGGCGCTGGACCACCGGCTGCGCCAGGCCCGCACCGAGCAATAGCCGGCCCATGCCGAGGGGCAGCGGGCCCTGATCTCCGCTGTCTCTAGGTCCCAGAGTCGGCCGACCCAGGGCCCGCCGATCGAAGGGCAGCTGGAGGGGCAGCGGAGGAGGATCCAGGCGCTGGCGCCAGAACTCCAGCGCCTCCGCACGGCGGGCGGCATGGCGCGGCGACTGCCGCTGGGCGTCGGCCCAATCGTCGTATTGCAGCGGCGGCGGCGCCGAATCGAGGCGACCGACGAAGGCCAAATCCAGCTCTCGCCACAGAATGCCCAGGGATCGCTCGTCCGCCAGGATGTGGTGGAGCACGAGCACCAGCAGGCGCTCCCCACCTTGCCCCCCTACTTGCTCCTCCTGGGCTTGCTCTTGCATGAAGCCGGCACGAAGCAGCGGCCCTAATTCGAGATCCATCGGCTGACGAGCCCACTCCAACGCCGCTTCCGCTCCGCCCCCGGTAGGCGCCTCCAATCGTTCGACGGAGGGGCGAAAAGGCTGCTGGATTTCCTGAAGGACGCCAGCGCCGCCAGCACCGATGGAACTCATAGAGCCAGCAGAGCCAGCAGAGCCAGCAGAGCGGAAGGTGGACGAGAGGATCCGGTGACGAGCGACCACCGTCGCCAAAGCCTGCTCCAGCCGCGGAAGATCCAGATCCCCGTGGACCTGAAAGGCGCTCACCAGGTGGTAGGCAGGGGAATTGGGTTCCAGCTGGTGGGCCAGCCACAGCCCCCGCTGCATCTCTCCCAGCAGGGGCGGATGATCTGCAGGCCGGCGAGGCAGGCTCGAAGCGCTGGAGCCCGCCTTGATGCTCGCTCCTTCCCCTGGCGGGGAGCTCCCCTGGTCACTGGACCGGGAGCGAGCCTGAGCCTTCTTCTTCAAGATCGCCCGGCGCAGGCGCTCGGCGCGGCTCTCGCCGGAATTCCCTTCGCCGGCATTCCCGTCGCTGGGATTCCCGTCGTTGGGGGTCTCCGAGCCGGCGTCGGTGCTGGTCTTGGGGTCGGTCTGTGGACGTTCTCGGGTCATCGATGGCCTCGCGGGGACGATGATACGCTCCCCGACTCCCCATGTCGGATACGACCTCCAGCGGCACCGCAAAGCGCCCGATGCACATTCTCGAGATCGAGACCTTCGGCCGTGGCGGCCTGATTCATTACGCCTACAACCTCTCCTGTGCGCTGGCGCAGCGGGGACACCGAGTCACCCTGCTGACCACCGCCGCCTATGAGCTTGAAGAGCGGAGTCTGCCCCCCAACGTCGACATCGTCAAGGCGATCGGGCGCTTCACCGGCCGCTTCGGGCACCGACTGCCGGGCTTCCTGCTGCGGCAGGCGCGGCGGGCGGAAGCGATTTTCGACGCCGTCGCCGTCGCCTGGCGGGCGTGGCGAATGCGTCCCGACGTGGTGCATATCCACTGCACCAACTCCATCTCGGTGGTCTACCACCTGCTGCTGCGGCTGGTGGGCGCTCCCCTGGCGGCGACGGCCCACGTGGTGACGCCCCACGAGGCGATCCCTCTTCAGCCCCTGATCTACCGCCGAATCCACCGGCTGTGCAGGCTGATCGTCGCCCACTCGGGCTTCGACCGCCAGCGCCTGCTGCGGGAATTCGGCGTCGATCCTCGACGGGTGGCGGTGATTCCCCATGGGGAGTACGGCTTCTTTCAGGGGGTGGAGGCGTCGGATCAGGACCCTGGCGGAGACTCCAGTAGGGCCGCGGCTGCACGGCAGCGCTTCGGCATCGAGGGGCGGGCCCCCGTTGCCCTCTTCTTCGGCTACATCCGCGAGTACAAGGGATTGGACCTGCTCCTGAAGGCCTGGGAGACGGTGGTCCAGAGTCACCCGAACGCCCGTCTGCTGATCGCCGGCGATCCGGTGCGCCTCGGGCCCCAGCGGCGCCAGGAGCTGGAAGACTGGGCGGAGCGGGTGGGCGCCATTCATCGCTTCGGCTACGTGCCCTTCTCGGATGTAGCCCACTACTTCACCGCCGCCGACGTGCTGGTGATGCCCTACCGTCACATCAGTCAGTCCGGCGTGCTCTACCTCGCCCTCTCCCTCGGCGTGCCGGTGCTGGCCACCCGGGTCGGCGCCCTGCCGGAGGTGCTGGAGGACGGCGAGAGCGCCCTGCTGGTGGAGCCGGAATCTCCCGCCGCCCTCTCCGACGCGCTGGACCGGATCTTTGGCGACGAAAACCTGCGGAAAAGGCTCGCCGCAGGAGGCCGGCAAGTCGCCGAAGAGCATTCCTGGCCGTCCATCGCTCAACGGACGGAGAGCTTCTTTGGGGGGCTCTTGGACTGCTAGCAGGCCGTGGTGAAAGTCAGGCGCCAGCGAGAGCGAGACCGAGAGTAAGATATTGTCCGCCGAATCAAGGCCGAAAAGCGCAGTCGATGCGGGAATCGACGAGGTTTTCGAACGAAGATTCGGTGGACAAGGGCCGCTCGCAGCGCGGCTCGACTTTCACTACGGACTGCTAACCCTCATGGCTTCCGCGAGCGCAGCTGCAGCAGCCGTCGCTCGATGCCCGGCGGCCGCCCCCGCCAGCGCCACAGGCCGAAGAGGGTGAGGCCGTAGACCGCGGCGCCGACGGCGATCTTGCCCAGCAGCAAGGCCCACGAGCTCAAGAGCCCAGCGCCAGCCCCTGTGGGGCCTTCTGGAGCAAGGTCCGTCGAAAGGGCCGCCGAGAGCGGCGAGCCCAGAAGAAGGCCGAGGAGCAGCAGCGCCGCGATCATCACCGCCACCGCCGTCAGCGGGCGGAAGAGCTGAGCGAGGATCTCTCCCAAGGAGATCCCCAGGGTGCGCTGCAGCAGCCAGGCGTTGAGGTAGGAATAGAGCACCCCGGCGAGAACGATGCTCCAGATCGCCCCCGAAAGGCCGTAGAGGGCGGTGCCGGCGACGAAGGCCGGTACGTGGACGAAGGCATAGCCCAGGCTGACCCAGAAGAGCAGCTGCACCCGCCCCAGGGCCATGACGCAGGGCAGGGTCATCGACAGGGTCGCCCGCAGCCCCAGATAGGGCACCAGGACCACCAGCAGGGGCACGATGGCGATCCACTGCTCCCCCAGCACCAGGGGCACGAAGTCGGCGGCCACCAGGGCAAAGCCGGCGCCCGCCGGCAGGCTCAGGCTGCCGATGACGTTGACCGACTCCAGGACGCCCCGGCGCAGCCGCTGGAGATCTCCCTGCAGCTCGCTGAAAGAGGGGAAGAGCAGCCGCTGCAGCGGGCTCACCAGCTCCCTCGTGGGCAGCACGCCGATGCGCTGAGTCATGAAGTAGCGCCCGGCGTCGGCCACGCCGAGGAAGCGGCCGACGATGATCTTGTCGGTCTCCATGGAGAGGGTGGTGACCACCGAGGTCAGGGAGAGCCAGCCGCTGAAGGCGAAGATGTCGCCGAAGCGGCGGCGGGAGAATCTCGGCCCGTAGGGTTCGAGGACATAGCTCAGCAGCACTCGCCCCACCGTCCCCACCAAAATACCCACCACCAGAGCCCAATAGCTGCGGTAGGCGAAGGCCAGCCCCAGGGTGACCGCCACCGCCGCGATCTTGGAGCCGAGGGTGAGGATCGCCAGCTTCGAGTACACCAAATCTCGCTCGAATCGCACGAAGCGGGGGTTGGTCAGCCCCTCCATCAGCGGGCTGGCGGCGAGGACGAAGATCACCGCCGCCAGCTGGCCATCCTCTAGAGATGTCGCCAGGACTGCCGCCACCGCCACCATCACCAGCGCCGCCACCAATCCCCGCAGGGTGGAGAGAGTCCAGGCGCTGTCGTAGAGGGCGCGGTCGTCGTCCCGGCTGCGGATCAGCGCCTTCTGCACGTCGAAGGCGCTCAAGCCCTCGATGATCGCCACCACCGAGGCGGCGATGGCCACCAGGCCGAAATCCTCCGGGGAGAGGATCCGCGCCAGCACGATGATCGAGGCAAAATCCAGCAGACGCTCCAGCCAGCGGTAGCTGTAGAGCCAGCCGGCCCCCGTCGCCACCCGGCGGGTCATCTCGCTCACGGCGAGCTCTCCCCCCGCACCCTCTTCTCGCCGGCCCCAAATCGCCGCAGCAGCATCTCGACGGTGCGCTCCGCCACCGACTCCGTCTGGTAGGCGCGGTAGTGCTGGCGCATCGCCTCCAGCCTGCGCTCGCCCCCGGCGAGGAGGCGAAAGATGCGCCCGCGGATCGCCTCGCCGTCGTCTCGGTCCCGATCTCCCGCGAGCCCCAGGCCATGGTGCACCACCCGAGCGGTATTGCCCGCCATGTCGGTCTCGCCGCCGCAGTAGACCAGCATCGGCACCCCGGCGAGGATGCATTCATCCAGCGTATTAACCCCGCCGTGGGTGATCGCCGCATCGGCGTGCTCCAGGACTTCCAGCTGCGGCACCCAGGAGAAGGCGTGCACCGTCGGCGGTAGCTCTCCAAGATCCGAGGGCTTCACCTGCCCGCTGAGGCTGAGAATCAGCTCCCAGGGCGGGCTCTCGGAACTCTCTGTAGAAGATTCTGACGACAAGGCCGACACCAGCCTCCGCAGGAAGCCGAGATCCGCCGTCAGCATCGAGCCGAAGCCGGCGTAGATCAGCCGCTGCTGAGGATCCGACCGGCGGCGGCGAAAGAGCTCCTCGAGACGCTTGCGATCTCGCTTCCTCGGGTTCCGATCCATCCGCTGCCGCAGCACCATGGGGCCGACGTAGCGCACCCGCTTCGGTGGCCGATGGGGGAAGTCGAACTCCCGAGCGTGAAGGCTGAGAACCGGAAGGTGCCGGTAGGTGAAGGGGATCAGCCACTGGCTGTCGTCTATCTCCTGGCGAAAATCGAAGCCCACCTCCTGAGCCAGAGCCTCCAGAACCGAGATTCGATCGCATCCCGCCCAGCGCCAGCGGTGAGACAGGGCCCGCAGCTTCTTGCGCCCGCGGTAGGCGGTCCAGGCAAGCCCTAGTCCAAGTCGGGAACCTCTCCACCCCACTCCCGGCCGCGCCGAGATATGCAGCGGCGGCAGGCCGGGGCGGCGCCAGGTGGCGGGAAAGGAATTGAGCAGCGCCACCGACCAGCCGTCGGCGGCGGCGCTGATGATGTGCTCGTGCATCTCGCCGTCGATCAGCACCAGGTCCGGAGCCGCGCGCCGCAGGTCCTTGACGAAGCCCTCCACCGCCAGGGATTTCACCGCCGCGCGGCGGCGGGCCGGCAGCTGGCGCCACCGGGTGATCCGGGAGCGGCGGGAATCCTCGTCGAGAAAGCGTCGATAGCCGCTCGGCGCTAGGGGCAGAAATTCCAGGCCGAGATGCTTCGCTAGCTTCGCTCGTCTGCCTTCATCGTCACCGATGAACGTGACTCTGTGCCCGGCGGCAGCGAGGCGTCGGCCGAGCTCGAGGCTCGGGTAGAGGGTGCTCGGGAAGCCGCTGGTCGCGATCAGGATATGGGCCATGGGCGGGCGCTCTTAGGCAGGAGGGCGCTCCTAGGAGGGAGGGTATCCGAGGCGCTCCACCAGGCCCCCGAAGCGGTCATCGAAGGCCTGCTGCACCCGCGGGGTGAAGTGCTTTCGCCACTGCCCCGAGGAAGGGTTACGGATATGGGGATCCGACTTTCGCTTCTTCAGCCGCTCCAGAGAATAGCGGCGGCCAAACCAGGTGCCGAGGCGCTGCTGCAGGGTAGACAGGCCGTAGAAGCGCAAGAGCCGGCCGAAGACTTCGGGACCGGCGGCGAGGATCTCCTCGTAGCGCAGGGTGAGAATGTCGGGGTGCTCCGTCGGCCACCGCATCATGGATTCGAAGTGGTAGCGGCGGAATTCCAGCTCCGCCAGCAGCCCTTCCTCTTCCGGCACCGAGCGCAGGTATTCGACGAAGGAAGCACCTCGCCCCTGAAGCTCATCCGGGACCCGGCCATTGGCGAAATACCAATCGGACTCTGTCGGATTCTGAATCGTCAGCCAAGGCTCCGATCCCCGCCGGTGATAGAAGTAGCCGGACACCACCAGGTCCCGGGGATCTCGAACGAAGCGAGTCAGCCGAAAGCTCCCCAGCCGATCGAGGTCGAGGAAGCGATTGTTGACCGAAGCGATTCGATGCTGCCGAAAGCCGCTGTAGAAGTCGTCGAGGTGGCTGTTGTAGTGACGATAGCCTCGACTCCAGGGCTGACAGAGGTTGAACACCGCCTTCATCACCCGCCCGTAATAGACCGTCAGGCATTTGTGGTAGGAGCAGTGAATCAAGTGGGGCTTCGAGGGGTTTGCCACCACCGCAGGCCCATCTCCGGCCGCTCCGCCACGGGTTCCGTTCTTCTTCGAATCGCTCATCGAGCTGAATGATACGCCAAGCTCCCGACCCTGATTCCCCCGTCAGGACTTCTCGTCGACAGAAGGCCGTGAGAAGCTCGGCGCCCGCCCCCTCCAACATCCAGCATTCACCACAGGCACTCCTCCCGAAGAATCACCATGCAGCCCCCTAGCGCCTCCTCTTCTCCCGATTCAGCAGTCGCCGATACCGAGCGCACCATCGTTGCCGGCGGCGGTCCCGCGGGCCTCACCGCGGCTTACGAGCTGGCCAAGCTCGGCCGCTCCGGCGTGGTCTTCGAGGCCGACGAGCAGGTGGGGGGCATCTCCCGCAGCGTGGTCTTCGAGGGCTGCCGCATGGACATCGGCGGCCACCGCTTCTTCACCAAGGCGAAGGAGGTCGAGGCGCTGTGGCACGAGATCCTCGGCGACGACCTGCTGACTCGGGAGCGCATGTCGCGGATCTTCTACCGCGATACCTTCTTCGATTACCCCTTAAAGCCCCTCAACGCCCTGCGCGGCCTGGGGCCCTTCGAGGCGGTGCGAGTGGGCCTGAGCTACGTCTACGCCCAGCTCTTCCCGGAGAGCGACGAGACCACCTTCGACGCCTGGGTGAGCAACCGCTTCGGCCGCCGACTCTTCGAGATCTTCTTCGAGACCTACACCGAGAAAGTGTGGGGCATGCCCTGCAGCGAGATCAGCGCCGCCTGGGCCGCCCAGCGAATCAAGAACCTCAATCTGATGACGGCGCTCAAAAACGCCTTCCTGCGCCAGGGCACCCGCGACGGCGAGGTGGTCACCAGCCTCATCGAGAGCTTCCTCTACCCCCGCCTGGGGCCGGGGATGATGTGGGAGCGCTGCAGCGAGCTCGCCGCCGAGCGGGGCTTCCCGACTCAGCTGAATTCTCGAGTGGTGCGAATTCACCACGAAAACGGCCGGGTGAGCGCGGTGGACGTCCAGGGAACGGCCGCGGGAGATTCCCCGAACGATGTGCGCACCGAGGCCTGCGACTCGCTGGTCTCCTCGATGCCCGTCGGTCAGCTGGTGCTGGCGATGGATCCGCCGCCGCCGGACGCCGTGCGGGAAGCCGCCGAGGGCCTGCGCTACCGCGACTTCCTGATCATCGGCCTGATCGTCGATCGCGATCATCTCTTCCCGGACAACTGGATCTACATTCACTCCCCTGGGGTGCGGGTCGGCCGGGTGCAGAACTTCAAGAATTGGAGCCCGGAGATGGTGGCGGATCCGGCCACCTCCTTCATCGGCCTGGAGTACTTCGTCAACGCCGGCGACGACCTGTGGAGCATGGACGACGAGGCCCTTATCGAGCTCGGCGCCGCCGAGGCCCAGAAGATCGGCCTCTTCGAGGCCGGCGAGGTGCGGGCCGGCAACGTCGTGCGCATGCCGAAGGCCTACCCGGTCTACGACGACCAATACGAGGCCCATCTGGCGACCCTGCGGGGCTGGCTCGACGGCTTCGAGAATCTCTACACCGTCGGCCGCAACGGGCAGCATCGCTACAACAACCAGGATCACTCGATGCTCGCCGGCCTCTTCGCCGCCAGGAACCTCACCGGGTCGGATTACGACCTGTGGTCCATCAACGAGGAGGAGAGCTTCCACGAGGAGGTTCGCCAGGACGAGCTGGAGGAGCAAGAAGGCGAGCAGAAGAGCGCCGGGGGCGTGCAGGATCGACTCACCCCCTCCCGCACCGAGAGCCAGGCGGAGCGACTGCTGCGCCAGGCCTTCGCGCGCTACGACGAGGTCGCCCTCGGCGGCGCGGTGGGCATCACCGCCGCCCTCGTCCTCACCGCGGCGACCCTGCTGCTGATCTTCAGCCCGGACAAAAGCCTGGCGCCGATGCTCTCGCTGCTGAGCAATTACGTCTTCGGCTTCGAGCTCTCCTGGACCGGCCTGCTGGTGGGCGTGGCGGGAGTGGGTGCCTACGGATTCGGCCTCGGCTGGGTGACCGCTCGCCTCGCCAACCTGTTGATTTCTATCTCCCAGCGCAACCTGGAACGACAACTCGTGACCCTGACCACCGTGGAGGCCATGGATGAAGGCGACGTCGAAATCAATTGATCCAGAGCTCGCCCTCGTCCGGCACACCATCGCCCGACTGCGGGCGAGAATCGTCGCCATGGTGACCGCCATGGTCGCCGGCTCGGGGCTCTTCCTGGCCACCGTATGGCTGATCATCAAGGGCGGACCCCACGTCGGCCAGAACCTCTCGCTGCTCAGCGCCTACTACCCCGGCTACTCGGTGACCTGGGGCGGATCCTTCCTCGGCTTCTTCTACGGCGCCCTCACCGGAGCCCTGATCGGCTGGAGCATCGCCTGGCTCTACAATCTACTGGTCAGCCGCCGCTCCGGAGAGTGATGACGGGCCATCAGCAGCCCGCCGAAAAGGTCTCCCGCACCTACGGCGCCGGGGACGTCTCCTTCATCGTTCCCGTCGGCGGCGCCGCCCCGGCGTGGCCCCGCAGCGCCGCCAGCCTCGCTCGGCTGGATCCACCGCCGAAGGAGATCATCGCCGTCATCGACGGCCCCGACGAGAGGCTTCGGCGGCTCACGGAAGAGCATCTCGGAACAGTGCCCAACGTCCAGATTCTGGCCCTCGACCAGCAGGGCGGGCCGGGCCGCGCCAGAAACCACGGCGCCCGGGCCGCCAGCGGGGACCTGCTCTTCTTCACCGACTCCGACATCGAGGTGCCGCCGGGGCTCGCCGCCCAGGTCGCCGAGCCCTTCAACCGGCCCGACGCCCCCGCCGCGGTGATGGGCTCCTACGACGACGCTCCGGGGGACCCCGGCTTCTTCTCCCAATACCGCAACCTGCTCCACCACTACGTCCATCAGACCGGTCGCGAGCAGGCCTCCACCTTCTGGGCCGGCTGCGGCGCCGTCCACCGCGAGGTCTTCCTCGACGCCGGCGGCTACGACGAAGCCTACGGCATGCCGAGCATCGAGGACATCGAGCTCGGCACCCGCTGGGTCAAAGCGGGTCACGAGATCCGCCTGGTGAAGGATCTCCAGGTCAAGCACCTCAAGCGCTGGAGCTTCCGGGACATGGTGGTCACCGACCTCTTCCGCCGGGCCATCCCCTGGACCGAGCTGATGCTCGGCGACGGCGAGATCGTCAACGATCTCAACGTCAAAACCCGCGACCGCCTGAGCGTGGTCACCGCCTTCTTTCCCTTCTTGCCCCTCGCCGGGGCCCTCTTCTGGCCACAGCTGCTGCTGCCGGCTCTGATCACCTGGGGACTCGCTGCGCTGCTCATCGTGGGCCTCAACCCAGACCTCTTCGCCTTCTACCGCCGCAAGCGGGGCTTTCTCTTCGCCGCCGGCGTGCTGCCGGCCTATTGGGTCTATCTGTGGATCTGCGGGGCAGGCTTCGGCGGCGGCATGCTGCGCCACCTGCTCAAGGGCTGGGGACGCTAAGCCCGGCGCCTCAGCATCCAATAGCCGTTGAGCTGCCGCCCGCGGCCGTCATCCTCGAAGGTCTCGACAAGCTCCAGCCCCAGCTCCTGCAGCTCCGTGAGTAGCCGGTCTTCTTCCGGCTTCTGAAGGGCGTGGCAATAGCGTGCCGGGCTCTCTTGGCCCCCGGCATCGCCCTGGGGCAAGGGCCCCCAGGCGAGAAGATGATCTCCCGGGTCTAAAACCCTCTCGTCCACCGCGACGCCGGTGATCTCCCCGGACTTCGACCAGGGCAGGAATCTTCGCCGGAAGCGCGCGTCTTCCCCAAAGCGCCACACCGACACCACCAGCCAGCCCCCCGGCGCCAGCTGCCGGGCCAGAGTCAGCAGCAAATTGCGGCGCAGCTCAGCTCCCGGGACGTGATGGAGGGAGCCGAAGAGGACAACGAGATCCATCGTCTCCTCCGATGAGAGCTCTCCCGAAGAGAGCTCCCCCGGGAGCCGAGCATCCTGCGTCACCCAATCCCAGGGCAGCAGCCGCAGCTGAGCCCAGCCGAGATCCTCAAGAGCGCTTTCGGCGTCGAGGAGCAGCTCGCCGCTACCGTCGACCCCGACGTAGCTCATTTTTCCCGCATCGAAGCGCTGGGCCAGTAGCGCCCCGAAGCGACCGTTGCCGCAGCCCACGTCCAGCGCCCGACGTGAAGCTCCATCCTCCGTAGGCGGACTTGCAGCGCTCGGCGCGTTCCCTTCCGAGCTACCGGTCCAGGAGCCCACCACTCGATCCAGCACTCGCTCCCAGCCGGGCCAGGGGCGCCCGCGGCTGCCGGAAAACTCCGCCGCCTGGCGGCGGTAGAACCGCTCATTGATCTCCGCCAGGGCAAGGCGCCATTTCCTCTCCATCCGTCGATGGTATGGCATTTGACGACCGGGTAATTGAGCGCCGGACATTTGCTGGTCGGGTATTTGGCAGCCAGACATTCGGCTGTTCGAGCCTCCACTACGACCAGGCAAGATCCCGAGGCCTCGAAGGAGCAAAGGAAGCGAACTCAACTTTTCTCCACACAACGGAGATTCTCTATGCTATATTGGCATTGCTCGATATGGCGATTTTGAACATCCCTCATTTGCCGGGATTCTCGGTCGTCACCCTCCGCTCTTTGCCAGCGATTGGTGCCTTGGCTTTCCTAGAAGCCCTGCCGCAGCCCTTCCCTCTTCCAGCGCTCGATTGTCCGTTCTTCTGAGCTGGTAGAGAGTGAAGAGACGTGCATGGTAGAGCTGCTAAAGCCTTTTCCGATGCTTCCAAGGCATGAGATCGATGATCTCTCTCCACTTCGAGCTGACGCGCGATGGAAGGTGCGACCCGGAGCGCGTCCGGCAACGTGGCCTAGCCATGTTGCTCCTTCCTCCTTCTCTCCATACTGAGGGGTCCCCGGGCGGTCCGGGGACCCTCCTCTCTTCTAGCTCTCCTCCTCAGCCCGCCACCCTCTCGTGGCGGGCCTCGCCATTTCTGGGCTGCTTTCTCAGCCGCAGAGAACTTGGGCAGAGCGAGCGACTTGGGGCCAGACGCCGACCCTGGTAGCTTTCGCCTCATGACGCCGCCGAAACGCAGCCGCCACTTCGACCCCAGCCAGCACGAGGGCCCCCTTCGCGCGGTGGTGGCGGAGCTGATGAAAATGGAGCTAGAGGATCTCCCCGCTCCGGAGCACGCCCGGGCGCTGGATCGGCTGGTGCGCCGCAATCCTCGCGAGGACGGCCTAGTGCTGTCCAAGAGCGAGCTGATTCAGGGCTGCCGCTGGCTCGCCGAGCTGAGCGAGAACGGCGTCGACGCCACTCCGCTGATCCCCCGGCTGCGCAAGAAGCCGATGCGCTCCCTCTCCGGGGTGGCCACCGTCACCGTCCTCACCCGCCCCCACCCCTGCCCTGGCCGCTGCATCTTCTGCCCCAGCGACGTGCGCATGCCGAAGAGCTACCTGGCGGACGAGCCGGGGGCCCAGCGGGCCGCTCAGCACGCCTTCGATCCCTATCTCCAGACCTATTTCCGGCTCAAAGTGCTGCACACCAACGGCCATCCGGTAGACAAAATCGAGCTGCTGGTCCTCGGCGGCACCTGGTCCTCCTACCCGGAGAGCTACCAGATCTGGTTCCTCACCCGCTGCTTCGAGGCCCTCAACGACTTTGGCCAACGACAAGACCCGCAGGGCTTCCGCCAAGAGTCAGACCCCCGCTACGAGGATTGGGTGCGGGATCTCGAAGCTCCCCAGGACGGCCCCCTGGGCGTCGTCGATTCCCCTTCGGCAAATTCACAATTGCCGACCTACAACCTCAGCGTGCGCCAGCAGCTGAAGCGATCTGGCAAAGGCCTGAGAAACGCCCAAGAGAAGGCCTCCTGGGATCAGCTGGAGGAGGCCCAGCGGCAGAACGAGGGCAGCAAGGCCCGCTGCGTCGGCCTGGTCTTGGAGACTCGCCCCGACTGCGTCGACGAGGAAGAGGTGCGCAGACTGCGGCGCCTCGGCGCTACCCGGGTGCAGATCGGCCTCCAGAGCCTGGACGACGAAGTTCTGGAGGCGAATCGCCGCGGCCACGACGTCGCCGCCGGCCGCCGGGCGATGGCTCAGCTGCGGCGGGCGGGCTTCAAGATCGTCGCCCACTGGATGCCCAACCTCTACGGCGCCACGGCGGAATCCGACGCGGCTGACTTCCGCCGGCTCTTTTCTGATCCCAGCATCCGCCCCGACGAGCTGAAGATCTACCCCTGCAGCCTGATCGAGGGCACCGAGCTGATGGAGCGCCACCGCGAGGGCAGCTGGCTCCCCTACGAAGAGCCGGAGCTCCTGGACCTGCTGGTGAGCTGCCTCGAGGCCACTCCCCCCTGGTGCCGGCTGACCCGGGTGATTCGCGACATCCCCTCGACGGATATCGTCGTCGGCAACAAGAAGACCAACTTTCGCCAGATCGCCGAGGCGGAGCTCGCCCAGCGGGGTCAGCGCTGCCGCGATGTCCGCGCCCGAGAGGTGAGGGGTCGGGCAGTACAGCGGGAGGAGCTGCGCCTCGAGGTGCTGGAATACGACGCCGGCAGCGGCCGGGAGCTCTTCTTCCAATTCGTCACCGCCGACGATCAGCTGGCGGGCTTCCTGCGCCTCGCCCTGCCGGGAGGTAGCGAAGAGGCCCTCGAACCGGAGATCGCCGAGCTAGCGGGGGCCGCGATCATTCGCGAGGTCCACGTCTACGGCGCCCTGGTGCGGGTCGGCGAGCGCAAAGACGGCGCTGCCCAGCATGCCGGCCTCGGCCGCACCCTGGTGGAAAACGCCGCCCGGCGGGCCTCCGAAGCCGGCTTCCGAAGTCTGGCGGTGATCTCCTCCGTCGGCACCCGGCGCTACTACCGCCGCCTGGGCTTCGTCGACGGCGAGCTCTACCAGCATCGAGAGCTCAGCCCGCCGGTTTCTGAGAACTGAAAGAACCTCCTGAAAGAACCTCCCAGGGGAATTCTGAGAACGTCCCTGAAAACAGATCAGGGGAGTTCTGGAGAACCTTGCAGGGGAGTTCTGGAGAACCTTGCAGGGGAGTTCTGGAGAACCTTGCAGGGGAGTTCTGGAGAACCTTGCAGGGGAGTTCTGGAGAACCTTGCAGGGGAGTTCCCGAGGCCCAGCGGGCCTCCGAAGCCGGCTTCCAAAGCCTAGCGGTGATCTCCTCCGTCGGCACCCGGCGCTACTGCCGCCGCCTGGGCTTCGTCGACGGCGAGCTCTACCAGCATCGGGAGCTCAGGCCACCGATTTCTGAGAACTGAAAGAACCTCGCAGGGGAATTCTGAGAACGTCCCTGGAAACACATCAGGGGAGTTCTGGGGAACCTTGCAGGGGGGGGTTAGCGGATCTCCTTGAGCAGCTGGAAGCATTCCGCCGCCATTACCCCGGCGGCGGCGCCCCGCAGGGTTGCCTGGGCGCGGATGGCGTCGGCGCTGCGGGGGAAGGGATGGTCGAAGATCTCGCTGGTGTACAGGGAGAGGACCTCGATCTTGCGCTCCAGGTAGCCGGTGATGTCGACGAAGAGCTGCGGCGAGAAGCCGTTGCGGTCCGGGTGGAGGCCGAAGTCCGTCTCCGACAGGGTCTCGTAGACCCGCACTGAGCGCACGCAGGGAAAGCGGAAGGTTTTGACGCAGGCCGCCGCGGCGTCGAAGGCGTAGCGGTGATCGGTGTGGGCGTCCCCGGGATAAGGCAGGTAGACCGTCGCCGGCTGCACCTCTCGCACCAATTGGGCGATGACGTCGACGGAGTCCACCAGGGGCACGGTCTCAAAGCGGGAGTCCGGCAGCTCCATGCGGTGCAGGGCGGTGAAGGGCATCGCCTGGCGCACCTGCTCGATCTCCCGATCGCGATCGATGATGAACTGCTGGGAGTAGCCGTCCTGTTCCCGGAAGCGGACCATCAGCAGCCAGTGCACCGGGTCTCCCGCGGCGATGTGCCGCAGCAGCGTGCCCCCCAGCCCCAGAATCTCGTCGTCGGGATGGGGCGCCACCACCAGAACCGGACCGGGTCCGGGGCTGGTAGCGATGGGCGACTCCGCCGCGGGGCTGTTCTCGATGCTCATTTCTTCTTCTCCATCGCGATGGCAAGCACGCGCTAGCGCACTATCCGGCGTAATCTCCAGAAGGGCCGGCGTAATCTCCAGCAGGGAACTAGAGGCAGGCTCCCTGGGCGGGCAGAGGATCGAGCCCGTGCTCTAGAAGCCGCACCGCCCCTTCGCCGCAGCGAATCAGCAGCTCTCCCCCGGGCTCCACCGCCAGTACTCTCCCGGGCTCCAGATTCAGGGGCACCTCGCCCTCGAACACCGCGCTCTTCCACACCTTCGCCTCCCCCTCTCCGTAGCTGCAGTGGGCGCCGACATAGGGCCGAGCGAGGGCCCGCACCAGGTTATGAATTCCCCGGGCGGGCATTCGCCAGTCGATGGCGCCGTCGGCGGGGCCGCGCTTGCGCCAGAAGTTCCCCTCCGCCGGCTGCGTAATCGGTTGCTGAGTGCCGGCGGCGAGCTCCGCGGTGAAGGTCGTGACCTGCTCTCGGGCGGTGGCCACCAGCCGGGAGTAGAGCGCCGCCGCGTCATCGTCGGGCCCGATGGGCACCGACTGCTGACTGAGGATCGCCCCGGTATCAGCTCCTTCGTCCATGAAGAAGAAGGTGCAGGCGGTCTCCGGCAGGCCCAGCACCAGGGCCCAAATCAGCGGGTGGCGACCGCGGTTCGCCGGCAGCGCCGCTGGGTGATAGCCCACTACGCCGAGGGGAGGAATGGACAACACTTCGGAACGCAGCAAGTAGGACCAGCCGAAGCAATAGAGCACGTCGCATTGCACCTGGCGCAGGAAGTCAGCGATGGCCTCCTGGTCGTTTTTCTTTGCGATCAGGCAAGGGCAGTCGGCCTTCGCCGCCAGATCCTCGAGGCTGCGAAAATCCGCGTTGAAGCGGGACGCGGCCCGGGTCACCACACCCACCACCTCGGCCTCCGGGAGCTGGAGCACCCGCTCCAGCACCGCGTGGCTAAACTCGACGCACCCCATGTAGGCGACCCGCAGCGGGCGCCGTGCTCCCGGGGTCTCGCTCATCGAGAGCCCTCGGCGACGCTGGGATGTCTTCCATCAGGGGCCCTTCGATCAGACGCCCCTCGATCCGCAGATCCTCGATCCGCAGATCCTCGAGGCCCCAGCTCATTGGAGCGGCGACGAAGGCAGGGGACCTCCGCGCTCACCGGCTCGAGGGCAGCGGGCCGGCCGAGGCCGGAGCCGCTGGGAAGGTTGATCAGGCGGGCGTGGAGATCTTCTGCCGTGCTTAAATCCATCCGAGGGCACTGCCGGTACATCGGGAGTCGGTGGAGCAGCTCCCAGGCCGGCCGGGCGCCGAGGCCTCGATCGTAGGCGCCTTCTAACAGGGCGTCCCGCGCCCCTTCATCGGCCCGATCCAGCAGCAGCACCGAGAGCCAATAGTTGGAGCGGGCGAAGGCAGGCTCCGAAAACACCGAAACTCCCGGCACCGATTCGAAGGCGTCGAGATAGCGCTGCGCCAGCTCCCGCTTGCGGGTCAGCAAGTCCGGCAGCTGCTCTACCTGAGCGAGGCCTAAGGCGGCGTTGAGGTTCGGCATGCGGTAATTGTGGGCCACCTCATCGTGCCAATAGGCCCAGCGGTGAGGGCGCTTGGCGGTGGTGGCGAGATGCCGGGCGCGCTGGGCGAGCTCCGGATCCATGGTGAGCAGAGCTCCGCCGCCGCCGGTGGTGATGATCTTGTTGCCGTTGAAGGAGAGCACCGCTGCCCGCCCGAAGGTGCCGACATGACGACCGTGGTAGAGGGTGCCGAGGCCGTTGGCGGCGTCCTCCAGAATCTCTAACCGGAAATCACTCGCCACCGCCAGCAGAGGGGCCATGTCCACCGGATGGCCGAAGGTATGCATCGGCATCAGGGCGCGAATCGCGCGGCCCGTCTGGCGATTGACGCACACCCCGCCCTCCATCCGCCCGATCGCTTCGAGGTAGCGCCGCAGCCGCCCCGGGTCGGCGCCGAGGGTAAGAGACTCGCTATCGATGAAGTGGGGAATGGCGCCGCAATAGGTCACCGCGTTGGCGGTGGCGACGAAGGTCAGCGTCGGCACCAGCACCTCGTCCCCGGGCTGCACGCCCAGGAGCTTGAGGCCCAGATGCAGCGCCGCCGTGCCGTTCACCGTCGCCAGAACCTTCTTCGCCCCCGTCGCCTCCGCCAGCGCTTCCTCGAAGCGGGTGACGAAGGGTCCGGAGGAGGAAACGTAGGTAGTCTCCAGGCACTCCAGGACGTAGCGGCGCTCATTGCCGTCGAATCGGGGATCCTGCAGCCCCATCGGCTGAGGCTCTTCGCCCCGCTCGCGGGCGACCTCGCCGGCCACCGACGCGATGGTGTCCAAAACCGAGTCGAGATCGTAGTCCCGAGATCCTCGAGAGCTTGAAGCGCCGATGGTCATCGTCCCCCCTCCTCAGCCAGCAGCCCGCTGGGAGTCCTCCGACTCCTCGGAGCTCGCAGCGGAGGCGTCGCCCCGGGCCAGGTCGGCGCCGGAAACGCTGGTGCTGGAGCGAGCGCCGTGGCTGGCGATGAAGTCATCGACGCAATCCGCGACGTAGCTGCGCTGCGCCTCGCAGATGCCCTGGTGGTTGCCCCAGAAGAAGCCGTGGCGGTGGATGTGTTCGGCGACGGGAAGGTCACCGCTGCGGTGATGGAAGAGCTGCATAGCCGGCTGCAGCGCGACGTTGCCGGCCATCACCGGGCGAGTCTCGATACCGCAGCCCCGCAGGTGGTTCACGATCTCTTCGCGACTGAAAGGCGCCCCGGCCCGCAGGGTCAGGGGGAAGCTGAACCAGGCCCCTTCGTGATCCTCGGGATCCGGCAGATGGAAGAGATCCCCGTAGCCCGCCATGCGCTGGGCCCAGTAGCGACCGTTGACCCGGCGGGTCTCCAGGAATTGCGGGAACTTCTTCAGCTGCTCCAGGCCGAAGCCGCCGTTGAGCTCCGTCGGCCTTAGGTTGAAGCCCAGGTTGGCGAAGAGGAAACCGGGATCGAAGTCCGCCACCTCCGGCTGCTGGCGATAGTGAGCCGCCAGCTCCTCACGGCGGCGAGTGTTGCGGATCACGCCCTGGGAGCGCATGATGCGCGCCAATTCCGCCAGCTGATCGTCATCGGTCACCACCATGCCACCCTCCATGGTGGTGAGGTGGTGGGAGAAGAAGAAGCTGAAGGTTCCGATATGGCCGATGCTGCCGGCGCGGTGGCCGCGGAACTCGGCGCCGTGGGCCTCGCAGGTATCCTCGATCACCCACAGCCCGTAGCGCTCCGCCAGCGCCATCAGCCCGTCCATATCGCAGGCGTTACCCAGCAGATGCACCGGGAACAGGGCGCGGGTGCGGGGGGTGATGAGCTTCTCCACCTGCTCCACATCCATGGTGTAGCGAGGCAGGTTGACGTCCGCCAGCACCGGTACGCAGCCGGCGGCGATGATCGGCGACACCGTGGTGTGCCAGGTCACCGCGGGGGTGATGATCTCGTCCCCCGGCTTCAGATGCCCCGGAATCTTGGGGTTGCGGAGCATGAAGAGGGCCAGCAGGTTGGCGGAAGAACCGGAGTTCACCATCACCCCGTTGGAGCTGCCGATGTACTGGCTCCAGCCGGCCTCGAAGGCGGCGATCTTGTTGCCGGAGCTCTGGTTGAGGGTGATGTAGGTGGAGAGCAGCGACTCCATCGCCTGGGTCACTTCGCGGTGATCGAAGGAGGGCAGCATCAGGCGCACCGGGCTCTCGCCGGGAATGAATTCCTGGGCCGGCGCGGCGGCGTAGAAGTCTTTTACCAGGGCGCGCAGCTGCTGCAGGATCTCTCCCTGTTCGGCGCTGAGCTCGTCGCTGCCCGGAAAGGCGACAACGTCCGCGGCGTCTTCCGCTGGGCGCTGCGCGTCGAAGAGTTCGGTCTTACGAGGTTCGGGCGCTGAGCTGCGGTTCGACGGGGGCGCGGATTGGGTCATGGCTTGAGTCTCCCTAGATGGCGAACCCGAGAGTCGGGTATGGAACCTACGTCCGTCATCCTACGAGCCCCGGTCGGCAGCGCTGAAAGGGCGTCCAGGTCCCGTGGTCGTCGCCCCCTCCACCGCCCCCGACTTTCGCACCGGACGCGCCTTTACCCCCTTCTGCCCTATGAGCTGGCCTCCTGCCCTATGAGCTGGACAGCCCTGGGCCCCTTTCGCGCCGGTTGCTACGGTGACCTTGGAACCCTCAGAAAGAGAAATCTGAGATCCAATTCCTGGCCGGGCCGAAGCGATCCCGAGTCGAATCCGCCCCCGGGTCAGCAAAGATCATCGTCAGCAGAGATCATCCCCTTAAGGACGTCGAGCCACCGTCAACCCAGCCTCCGCCGGAGACCTCATTCATCATGACCGCCAATGCTCCCTCCCCAGGCGGGGCCGCGCTTTCGTCCCTGCCGACCCCCAGCAAGCGCCTGCAGATGGTGCTCCTCGGAGCCCTGCTCCTCGTCGCCCTGGCGCTGCGCCTCGACGGAATTACCTTCGGTCTGCCCCACACCTACCACTTCGACGAGAACAACTACGTCTTTACCGCGGCGAACTTCGAACCGCGGGAATTCCACTTCATGCTGAGTCCTCTCTTCGGGACCATGCAAGTGGCGATCTTGGTGCAGAACGAGATCTACGCCGTCGCCGAGCCGATGATCCAGGCGCTGCCGCTGCCCGATCACATCCAGAACGTGCTGGCAGACCCCACCCTGCGCCTGCACCTGATCGGCCGCCTCACCTCGGCGGCCTGCGGCGCCCTGGTGCTGATTCCCGTGTTCTTGATCGGCCGCAGGCTGTGGGGGCCCAACGCGGGCCTGGCGGCCGCCGCCTTCATGACCTTCTGCTACGTCCACGCCCGCTCGTCCCATTACGGCGTGCCGGATGCCCTCTGCACCCTGATGGCGGCCCTGTGTATCTACTTCTCACTGCGGCTCTCGGATAGCGGCTCCTGGCGCCACTACCTGCTGGCCGGAGCCTTTGCGGGCTTCGCCCTGTCGGCGAAGCTGCTTTCCTGGCCCATCGTGGTGACCCTCTTCCTGTTCCACGCTGTGGGCACCTCGGAACGGGTGACGAAGCAGCTCCAGGGCGACCAGAGTGATGGCCAGCAAAGTGATAGCGAGGCCGCTCCAGCCTCTGGCCGCTGGGGCCTGCGCCTGCGGCGCATCTTCCTCAGCCCGCGCCTAACCCTCGCCGCCTTCACCTCCGCCGGCCTCTACCTGCTGCTCTCCCCCCACTGGATCCTCCACACCGAGAAGGTGCTGACCTATTGGAAGCTCTCCTCCACCCTCGGAGAGCAAGGCGGCGTCGGCCCCTTCCAGCTGGACCCCGGCGGAGCGCTGCTGACCTACTTCAAGACCCTGCTCTGGGGCTTCGGAACTCCCCTGGCGCTCTTCGCCGTCGCCGGCCTGGCGCTGGCCCTGGTACGCCCCGCGTCGCGTCGCGCCCTGGTGCTGATGTCCATGCCGGTGCTCTTCTACGCCTTCATCTCGAAGCCCGGGCACATGTACTTCCCCCGCTACTCCATCGTCGGCATGCCCTATCTGCTGCTGGCCGGCGCCGCGCTGCTGATCGTGCTCGCCTCCCGGCTCCCCGTCGCCCCCCGCGGCCGCGCCCTCGCCGCCGCCGCCGCCTGCGCCCTGCTGGTGACGCCTCCGACCCTCTCCATCCTGGAGCACAACCGACTCCTCGACCAGGACGACACCCGAACCCTCGCCAAGCAGTGGGTCGAAGAGAACCTGCCGGAAGAAGCCTTCATCCTGATGGAAGAGAAGACCTTTGGCCCGGCCCTCTCCGGCGGACGGTTAGAAGCCGCGGACTCCTCCAAGCACTTCCGCCAGGTGGTTAGCCTGAGCGTCTACGGCGCCGCCTTCCGCATCGGCCGCGACGGCCAGCCGGCGGGCTTTGCCACACCCCAGTGGTACCGCCAGATGGGCGTCGACTACCTGATCACCAATAGCTGGGTTGCCGGCCAGCGACTCATCGATCCGCAGGCCCAAGAAGCCAGCGACGCCTTCTACGCCAGCCTCGAAAGCGACGCCGAGCTGGTCTACTCCATCTCCCCTCTGCGCCCCGGCGCCGAGCAGCCCACCCGCAACTTCAGCCAGGCCTACGGCCCCGCCACCGAGCTCGAGGCCCTCGAACGCCCCGGCACCGAAATTCGGATCTACCGACTTCCGGACGTCCAGAGCGCCGAAGCCACCCCGCCAGCGGCCCCCACCGCTCCCGAAGGAGCTGAAGCACCAGCCTCCAGCGATTCAGCAGCTCAGCCTGCTACCAATAGCAAACCTTCGCAGTCACCTTCCGTACCATCTTCCTCGAGCTGATTGGGAGTCCCTTCGACGCCCCAGCTCATTTCCTTCCCCTTACCCCACCCCGATCCCTTCCTCCCACGGGCCTGCTTCGGCAGGCCCGCCTGCCTTTGGACGAAGATTTCTGTCCGAGTTCCAAATCCCCCTCAGAAGCTCCCAGGTAAGTGAAACCGGATCCGCCCAGCTCCCAGGCGAGTGAATGAACCACATCTATTTCTCACGGTTCTCACCGCGCCAAACTCCAAACTGACGGGTAGTGCAGGACCTAGAAGGTACAGATCCTAAGTGAAGCCGTAGTCCGGACAGAGCGATCCCCTAGATACATCTTGGGTACCCATGACGGGCTGGGATCTAAGGTGCCGAGAACTCAGGTATTCGGCAGAGGCAAAGCAGACCAAGGCCCTGGTGGACGACAAGAGCCTAGAGGGAAAGAACAAGATAAGTTCCCTCGGAGTAGCTCTGCCACCGCCTCGCGAAAGCTGAACAAGTACTCTCTGTAGGCGGCGAGCATTTGCTGGCGTGCCGCCCGGGAGCTGGCATGAATCAGTGGGCGGCGCCCACGCCTGGGTTTCCGGACCCGGAGCCGGGAATTCTGGTTCTGAACTCGCTTAGGTCCCAACACCTGGGGATACTCTGCCCTACCGTCAGCGATGATCTTGGCTAGGAGGTTCTCGACCTGGTTGGCGATCTGCTCCCAATCCAGGTGCTCCCAGCACGGAAGCTTTGCGAGCTGGAGAGTCACGATTTCGGTGTATTCCTCATCAGGTTTCTTGCGCCCCTGTGCGCGGTCTCGGCAAGCGCGGGATCCATCGAACCAAATGCCTTCCAGCTGGCCTCCTGAGACTAGCGCCCGTGCGGCGTGGAGGCCGGGCCATTGGCGGGGGTCCCGAACCAAGCCTTCCTTGACACCGTGGGAGAGCAGGTAGACAAAGCGGCGAATCTGACTAAGTTCTTCATTTGCAACGAGAACCGAGTCGTACCGTCGAGCCCAGAGAGATCCCTCCCAGTTGACGAGAACCCCGAGCTTGCGTGCGAGATTGCCGTTCGTGAAGGCCATGAAGTCAGCGAGAGTACGCGCATCCGGAGCCCAGAGCAGTACATGGTAATGGTTGGAGAGGAAGACGACGTTGTAGATCTTGATGGAGGGGTAGTGAGTCTGAGCCTTGTAGAGCACACCGATAGCAATGCGTCGGAGGCTCGGGGTAGGAGTAAGGAGCAAACGCCCCTGGAAAGTGCGGCAGGTCACTTCGACCATGGAGCCGCCTGGAGGAAGAAAGCGAATATTTGACATCTCACCCCGTCTAGAGGCGAGAAGGATAATCGTTCTTTCTAGGCGCACGAATTTCCCTGATCGAGCCTGCCCAGAATTGAGAGGAGCTCGATGAATTCACTCCACTGATGCCTTTCTGGGAGCCTTAGCGGGGAAAAATTCATTCCCCTGACACATGATTGGGCGACCTTTACAAAAGGCGGAATTCATTCCCCTAATGCGTAATTGAGGCATCGCGCCAAACTCGCATACGCATCTCTGAATTCACTCCCCTGGCGCCTTCTTGGGAGGAAGAATTCATTCCCCTGACACATGATTGAGATGCACAGATAAAGGGGCGTAATTCGAAGCCTCAGCAGGCTCTCAAAGCCCAGACAACACCTCTTCCACCTGCCCCACAACCTCTGAAGCCTCAGTGATCAAGTGCCCCACATCGGGAATGAAATCAGCCTCACAGCGGGGCAGAGCCTGAGCCAGCGCACGGCCCATAGTGACCGGGGCGAGGGTGTCGGCCTCGCCATGCCAGAGGTAGACCGGCGTGTGGATTTCCGCGAGATCGAATCCCCAAGATCCAGCGCTCATCGCCAATTGACCGTCCTCAAAGGTTGCGTCAGATCCCTGCCGAAAAGCTTCTTGAAAGTCTTTGACGACGGCGGCGAGAACGACGGGATCGACCAGCGTTCGAGCATCCGACTCCGACATCTGCCCCGTTAGCGCTCTCACATAGCCTTCTGGATCTTCCAGGAAGGCACGCCTTTGGCTGGCGGTGAGCCTCCGCAGCAGACCGGGAACCCAGCGACTGAGCCAGATGCCAATTCGGTTTCCCCAAGCCATCCCTTTCATCGCCCCCGGTACATCGGTAGGAGCTGGCGAAGCAAAGAGCAGAATAGCGTCGAGGCGCTCTCCAAGGCGATGGCCGCAGGCGAGGGCATGGGGACCGCCGCCGGATACGCCAGCGACGACGAAGCGCTCTAGCCCGAGATGGTCGGCTAGCTGCTCCACGTCCTCGGCACAATCCAGCACGCTGCGCCCCGGCCGGGGATCCGAAAGACCGTAGCCCGGGCGCTCCGGCAAGATCCAGTGAACGCCGGGAAGCTGCACCAGCTCGTCGCGATCTCCCAGCACCCAGCGGGAACCGGGGATTCCATGGAAGAAGAGCACCGGGCGCCCGGAAGGATCGCCGAGGGTCCGATAGCCCAGCTGGCGGCCATCTCGAAGACGAAGAGTCAGATTGGTGGTATCTGCCAAGGGTCCCTCCTTCCCCTCTTACCTCACTCCAGATGAAGAACCAGCCCCATCCCGCCGTCAACAGCTTCTCCGGAAAACTCCCGCAGAATGGAAAAGCTCTCGAGACAGTACCCAAAGGATTCCTCGTGCTCCTCAGCGCTATTGCCCCAGATCTCCGGGTAGATCTCTAGCCGCCGCATCTCAGCGGGGCTGAAGACAGCCCGAAGACGGTCTTCGTCCCAGCTCGAAAGAAGGGCGTGAATCTCCGCCACCTGCTCCGAAGTGAAGACCCGGGCGGATCCGGTACCGACCTCGAGGTCGCCAACGCTGCTACCGCCGGCTAGCAGAAAACAGTGAGGGCCACGGTCTTCGTGTAGCTCTTCCTTCGTCAGCTGACTCTTACCGGCACCGAAGATCGCCTGTTTGAGGCGACCGAAGAAGCCTGAAGCCGGCGTGTCCCCTTGGTCGGCGCCTTCACCGAGCTGGAAAAAGAGGTAGTGAAGACCGTGCCACGCCTTGTCGAGGTCGGCTTCGACTCGCTCCTGCTCGCTGAAGTCGAGAGTCGGCCAGCCTCGGTCGGGAAGGGTCTCGCTCCGCTCCATGCGGCTCTCTATGTACAGACTGGTGTCCTCGGAGTCGAGGACCAGCCAGACCAGCGGTGGATCCTCCAGCACTCGCTCGATGTTCTCATCCCTAAGGGTGTGCAGTAGCAGAACCATTCCCATGACAGATTCCCTTAGCTTTCTTCCTCTCTTCAGCCCCTCAACTCAAACCAGCAGCGCGTCAGACATCACCTCGACCGTAGCCGGGCCATCGTAGGCCAGCGCCTTCTCCAGCGCGGCGTCCAGCTCACTGGCCTCGGTAACCCGGATTCCTAGGCCGCCGCAGAGGTTGACGTACTCGGAGAAATTCGGGTTGTGGAGACTTGTCTGCCAGACATCGAAGTGGTCGTTGCGCTGCTCTTTGGAGATCTTCCCGAGCTCACTGTTGTTGAGCAGAACGTGGGTCAGATTGACTTGATGGAGGACGGCGGTGGTGACCTCGGCGAGGTATTGGCCGAAGCCGCCGTCGCCGGTGACGGCGACGATGGGCCGATCTGGAGCGGCGGCCCAGGCGCCAAGAGCCGCCGGGTAGCCGAAGCCGATGGAGCCGAGGTAGCCGGACATCAGCACGCTCTGCTCCTTGACCTCGAAGTAGCGGCCGAAGGAGTAGGTATTGTTGCCGACATCGACGCAGAGCACGGCGGTGGCCGGAATCACCCGGTTCATCGCCTCGAAGATCGCAACGGAGGAAACTCCCTTTCCGCGATCGTCCTGCAGGCGGCTGTCCTTCTCCAACCGCCACAGGCGCCAGCGCTCGGCAACCTCGGGGCGCTGATCCACCGCCGGAGTCTCGCCGAGGTGCTCTCGCAGCAGACGGGCGGTGACTGCGATATCGCCCAGCACCGGAACGTCCACCGGGAAAGTCCGCCCTAGCTGCCAGGGGTCGAAGTCCACCTGAATGGTGGGCTTTTTGGGAGTGATGCCGGTGTGGTTCGAAAAGGAAGCACCGAAGACCAGCAGCTGATCACATTCGTTCATGAACCAGGAGGCGATGGGCGTACCGCTACGGCCCAGCACGCCGCCGGCCAGCGGGTGATGATCGGAGATGAGACCCTTCCCCTTGAAAGTGGTGAGCACCGGAGCGTTGAGGGACTCCGCCAGCTCGATCACCGACTCGATGCCCTCGCGAGCGCCGTAGCCGACGATGATCACCGGGCGTTTCGCGCCCTTTAGGGCCTCCAGCGCCTGATCGAGGGAATCCTGGGGAGGTGAAATCGCCAGGGAAGTGAGACGCCCCTCGGGACCGGAGGCAGGAGCGTCCTCCGCCACCTCGATCTCCTGCACCTCGTTGGGGAAGATGAGGTGAGCCACCTCCCGCTTCTGAATGGCGTGCTTGCAGGCCAGATTCACCAGCTCCGCGTGGCGGCTGCCGGGGAGCACCGTCTGACTCCAGCCGGAAACGGCAGAGAACGCCGAGGCGAGATCAATCTCCTGGAAGGCCCCGGGACCCAGCACCTGGGTGTCTACCTGCCCGGTGAGAGCGAGCACCGGGGCGCGATCCACCTTGGCGTCCCACAGACCGGTGAGCAGGTTGGTGGCGCCGGGACCGGCGATGGCGAGGCAGGCGGCGGGGCGACCGGTGAGCTTGCCGTAGGCGGAGCAGGCGAAGGCGGCGGCGCCCTCGTGGCGGATCCCCATGTAGGAAAGGTTGCCCTTCTGCTCCTGCACTCGCAGCCCGTCGGCAAGACCGAGGTTGGAGTGGCCCACCATGCCGAAGACGTGGGTCACGCCCCAATTCACCATGGTCTCCGCCATCACGTCGGAAACGGTACGCTCCCGCGGCTCCTCTACCTCCAAACCGACATAAATGCCGTCGTCTCGCTCTTCCACCGGAAAGGTATCGACCCCGTCGTCATAGCCGCCGGGAGGCTTGCCGGTCAGGGGACAGTAGTCCCAGCCATGCCAGGGGCAGCGCAGGTAGCCGTTCTCGATGGAGCCCTCGCCGAGGGGTCCGCCCTGGTGAGGACAGGCGTTATCCAGCGCACCGTATTCGCCCTCGTGATGGGTCAAGCAGAGGTTCACGTGGCCGACGGAAACGCTCATCACCCGGCCTTCCGGCAGCTCGTCCGTCGCCGCAACCCGATGCCACTGCAGATTCTCCGGCTGCCCCTCGGGAGACGGGCCCGGGGAAAGATTTGAATTCGTCATAGATGATCTCCTGGGGAATCGGGTCGGCGTGGAGTGGACGCCGAACGACCGGCATCGACACGAGGTTCGCCAATCTAGGGATCACCGCGATGGCGTAGTCGCTCCCGGGCAGGTGACCGTGAGCAGCAGCGGTCAGCCCCGTCGACGAAGAGCGAGGGAAGAAGCGCAGCACCGCTGGAGTCTGCCTCTACGGGTATTGCCCGGGCGGCTGAAGAGACGGGCACCCTGACAGGCGATTGAGAAGAGGCAGCCCGGGGACTTCGAGCAATGACCTTCGAAACAGGCAATAGGACCACCGAGCTCAGGAGTCCGTAAGCCGTAGTTCTCGGGTGCGCAGAACTGCGCTCTGCCCGTGGAGGGTCAGCTCCCCCTCCGCCTCCACTTCGAGAGCGGCCCAGGAGGGATCGAAGTCCAGACTCTTACCATCGGGCCCCGCTAGCAGCACTACCGTTCCCGGCGTCGGCTCCCCTTCCTCGGCGTCACCACGCACCAAAATGCCGGGGGGAATGCCGCCTCGCAGGCAGGCAATCGCGCAGGCTCGATGCACCTTGCCTACCGCCGGGCGCATCACGCCGCCATAGCATTTGGTGTCCACGAGCTCCCCCCGCAGGGTCAAAGTACCCAGCGGCTGAGCCGGCGAGGGCGGCGCCCCGGCGCCGAGGACCTCGAAGCTCTCCGGGTCGTTCATCTCCACCATGGTGAGGTTGCCGCGATAGATCAACGAGCCGTTGAACCGAACTCTCGATCCACCGTGACCCTGGGCGAAGTCCGGTAGCCCCTGCTTGCCGAAGCCGACGAGGAGCAGAGAATCCTGGGGAGTGGCTCCCCCCGTCGGGCCATCGACGATCAGCGCCGGCAGCGGCTCTTCCACCAGCACGCCCTCGAAGCTCTTCACCACGCCAAATTCGAAGGTGCCGTCGAGGAATTGGTGCTGCACCGCCCCCACCGCCCCCGCCACCAGCGGCACGCCCAGCAGCAGCGCGATGGCCACTCGGCGGGCGTGGGTTACCAGGGGACCGGGGGTAGGGAGGTAGCCGACATAGAAGGGCTCCGCTTCCGCTGCTGCTTCTTCCGCCGCTTTCTCCACCAGCGCACCGTCGCTCTCCGTGCCCTCCGCCAGGGGCTCGGGATGCACCCAAACCTCTCCGTCCACGATTCGCGCCGAGTAGGTCGGCACCACCTCGGTAAAAGGCGGCGGCGACACTCCGTCATGGGCCCGATACTGCCAGCCGTGCCAAGGGCAGGTCACGCAGCCGTCGATCACCTGGCCCTCGCCGAGGGGGCCTCCCTGGTGACGGCAAACGTTCGAAAGGGCGTAGACCCGCCCCTGGTGGAGAAAGATCGCTACCCGATGAGGCTTGCCCTCCGGGGGATCTCCGGCCCCCCGCTCCAGCACCGCGATATGTCCGTGATCCTCCTTCAGCTCCTCCACCGCGCAGGCCCGCCGATACCCCTCTGACTCTGGCCCCGGCTTTGGACCCAACGCCGAGTCGTCGACGGCGCCCTCGCGCCTCGCAGCGGCCCAATGAAGCCCCAGCAAAACCACGAAGCCAACGCCCAGCAGTATGGGGTAGAGGAGGCTGCTCTCGCTCTGCAGCACCCCGAGGGCGACGTGCAGCAGCAGGGAGGCGTAGGCGATGATCACTCCGAGATGCAGCAGCTTCCACACCGCCGGCCCGAGGTTGCGATTCCAGAAGTCGTGGCTGGTAGCCGCCAGGAGAAAGAGAAAACCCAGAGCCACAGCGCCGAAGATCTCGAAGGGAACGTTGGCCAGCGCCGCGAGAGAAGAAGACGGCAAGAAATCCTTCGAATAAGAATTCAGCAGGCTCTCGACGGCGGGGCGATCGCCGAAGGCACCGTATTGCAGGGTCGCCAAGGCCGCGTGCACCAGCCCGAGGCTGAAAGTGGTCACTCCCAGGTGGCGGCGATTGTAGAGCAGCACCAGGAAGCGGCGATCGAGGCGGGAGAGGGGACCGATGGCGAGGATCACGTGCAGCAAGAGCAGCGCCGCCAGCGCCGTGGAGCGCAGGATCAGAGTCTCCGCCGTAGCCCCCGGATGGGTAGCCGCCGTCACCCCAGCAAAAGCGCCGATGGTCGCCAGAAGCCCACCGAGGAGCACGGCGTCATAGACCTTCTTGTCGCGATTCCATTGAACGGTGGTGTATCCGACGGACATGCTGTCTCCTGAGGGCGACGAGAATGGGCGTTGAAGCGGTAGAGCCTAGAGTCGTTGAATCGGGGGAAGCTCGAAAATCCGGGAAACCTGACGGCGAGTCAGGACGCCCCCACCTCCGAAGTGGGAATAGCGACCGAAGTGGGCATAGCGGCGGAAGTGGGCGCAGCGGCCGATGGGGCCGAGGAATGGGCGGCAGATTCGTTAGCGCCCAAAGAGAAGGAGCCCACCCGTCGCCCCCAGCCCAGCGAGTACAGGCTGAGGCTGCCTCGAGATCCGGTCTCTCCCTGCGGCAGGGCATAGCGCTGCACTCCCGGCCCCCACACCGGTCCGAGGAGAACGCTGCCCGGGGGCAGGCCATCGGAGTCCTCAGCAGTACCCGTCGCGGCGACGCCTGACGGCAAGTCTTCGACGGAGAAATAAAGCCACGCCGACGGTACGGCGAGATCCCGCGGCGAGCGCGCCTCCACCTGAACTCGGCCCACCGCCTGCCCGCGCAGAGAAATCTCCAGAGGAATCCCCTCGAAGGGAGTGAAAGGGGCCAGCACCGTCGCTGGGAGAGCGTTGGGAGAGAGACCGAGATCCGGAGCTTGCTCTCCACTGCCGGGCACCGCCGGTCGTTGGGAAATGGCGAGAGCCGCGACGATCGCCGCCAGCGGCAGGATCCACACCAGGCGGCGATGGAGGAGCCGCAGCCCACGAGCGGTGACCGGCGCTTCTGCAGCCCCCTCGCCACTCTCCCCATGCCGCGCCCGAGCCCACTTGCGGGCCATCAGGGGCCACAATGCGACGATCCCCGGCGTGATCAGCAACCGGGTCCACAGGCTGCTGTCCTCTACTCCCGAATCCACCTGAACCAGGCCGCGGAACTGGAAGAGCAGCGCGAAGAGCGCGCCGACGGCGAGGTAGAGCCAAAGAACCTGGAGGGCGATAGCGATCATGGCGAACCTCGAGTAGTCGCGGACAAAGCCCGCGAGGGAGTCTTAGAGTGACGCTTAGCCTTGATGAGACGAAGGGAACAACAAGCTGAGGGTATACCGATCCACGCTCGGTTTGAAACAGGGCGGAATCTGATGCCAGCTTACGGGGGACAAAGAAAGGCCGGATTGCTGTTGTGAGAAAACGATCTCGTCACCGTCTCAAAAACGCTTCCCCGAGAATTGTTCCCTGCAAAGGCCATAGGCGGAGAGGAATCGGCCAGAAGATTGCCGTGAATTGCCTTAGAAGACGGCGAAAGATGACTCCACGGCAGACGATCTCGGCAGCTGATCCCATAGGATCGGCACACAATGGAATTACTTTACGACGTCGTCATTCTCTTTGGCCTCGCGGTCTTCGTTGTCGCCATCAGCCAGCGGCTGCGGGTGCCCTCTTTGGTGGGCTTTCTGCTCACCGGAATGGTCGCCGGCCCCTCCGGCCTCGGACTGACCGACGCCCACAACGTCGAGCTCTTGGCGGAGCTCGGCGTGGTCTTCCTGCTCTTCACCATCGGCCTCGAGATCTCCCCGCAGCGACTGCGGAAATTGGGGAGATATCTCTCCATCGGCGGCCCGCTACAGGTCGGCGGCACCACGGTCGTGGTCGCCGGGATCGCCCTCGCCTCCGGTGTGGAGCCTCGCCGAGCCCTCTTCTACGGCTTCGTGGCCGCCCTCTCGTCCACCGCCGTCGTGCTGAAGCTCTACCAAGAGCGGCGCGAGCTGGAATCTCCCCACGGGCGGGTCGGGTTGGGCATCCTGGTCTTCCAGGACTTCCTCATCGTTCCCCTGCTGCTGGTGGTGCCGATCCTCGCCGGAACTTCCGGGGCCTCCGCCGGGGAGGTCGCCGCGCGATTCGGCGGCGGCATCGTGGTGGTGGCGGTGGTCTTCTTTCTCGGCCGCTACCCCCTGCGCTGGGCCCTGGACTTCATCGTCGCCACCCGAATTCGCGAGCTCTTCGTCCTCGGCGCCCTCTTCGCTTCCCTAGGCGGCGCTCTGGCCACCGAGCACCTGGGCTTCTCCCTCGCCCTCGGCGGCTTCCTCGCCGGCCTGCTGATCGCCGAGACCGAATACCACCATCAGGTCCTCGCCGAGACCGCCCCCTTCCGCGACGCCTTCAACAGCCTCTTCTTCATCTCCATCGGCATGCTGCTGGACCTCGGCTTCGTCGCCGAGCACCTGGGCTCTGTGGTGGGCCTCAGCGTCGGCCTCTTCCTGCTCAAGGCGGTGGTGATCTATCTCGCCGTAGCGGCCCTCGGCCTGCCGAACCGGGTGCGCATCATCGCCGCGCTGGGCCTCGCCCAGATCGGCGAGTTCTCCCTGGTGCTGGCCCGCGCCGGCTTCCAGGCGGAGCTGCTGGATCCAGACAACTACCAGCGAGTGCTGGCGGCGGCGATCTTCACCCTGCTGGCGACCCCCGCCGCCATCGCCCTGGCGCCCCGCCTAGCGGCTCTGATGCCCGGGAGATCAACGCCACAGGAAGAGAGCGGCCCTCCTCCCCAGGTGGTGGTGGTCGGCGCCGGCCTCCACGGTCGGCACCTCGCCCGAGTGCTGACGGAGGGACGCATCCCCTACCGCATTCTGGAGATCGACCGCTTCCGGGCTCGAGCCGCCCGAGAGCGCAAGCAGCCGGTGCTCTTCGGTGACGCCACTCGCAGAGACATTCTCGAGGCCGCGGGCCTGGAGCAAGCCGTGCTTCTGGTCCTCGGAGTCTCCGACCTCGACGCCCAGCGACGGATCCTCAGCCTCGCCCGCCGAATCAATCCGAGAATCCACATCATCGTGCGCACCCGCGCCCTGGACGAGATCGAAGAGCTCGATCGACTGGGCGCCGACGAGGTCATCGCAGAAGAATTCGAGACCTCCATCGAGGTCGTCACCCGGGTTCTTTTCCGACTCCATCTGCCGCGCAACGTGATCAATACCCAGGCCCGCCTGCTGCGCCAGGACGGCTATCAGATGCTGCGGGTCACCGGCCCCACCGGAGGTCTCTCCAAGGACATGATTCAGGCCCTCGCCTCCAGCACCACCGAAACCTTCCTGCTGCCCAACGATCACCCCGCCGCCGGCCGCTCCCTGCGAGATATCGACCTCCGCGCCCGCACCGGCGCCACGATCCTCGCCGTCACCCGCGAAACCCAGCCCCACTCCAACCCCAGCCCCACCTTCGTTCTCGAAGCGGGAGACCTGCTCGTCATCCACGGCAGCCACGCCGAGCTGGAGGAAGTGGGGGTGTGGATCGAGGTCGAGAGCCCAGAGTCAGAGGAAGCCGAGGGTAGCGAGCTCAGCTCCGGCGCCCCTTGATCTAGGTTTTTCTTGCTCTAGTTCCCAGAAAATCTAGGTTTCAGCGCCCCAACGCACCGGCGCACCAGGCGATCAGGGCACCGCGCAGGACAGCTCCAAATAGGGCGCCGGCTCCAGCACCGCCAGCGACTCCCGACTCAGCAAATCCTGCTGGCCGGCGTTGGACGAGGTCGCCAGCCCCAGCGACCATACGCCGTTACCGGTCACCATCGACGTGACGTCCACCCCTTGCCAGCTCTCGGCCCCGAAGGGACCAGGGACGATCGTCACAACATCGTAGGCCAGCGGAGCGTTGAGCCAGGTCAGCGTCCCCTCGGTCCAGCTCGTGTCCAGCAGACGGTAGACCCCCAGGTCCCCCAGCAGCTCGCGATCCTGGGTGCGAAACCATAGCCGCGCCGTCGAGGCTCCGCCAGGGCAGTCGTCCACGTGGAATTTCAGATACGTGTGACGACCGTGGCCTCCCGCCGAGGTGCGCATGCGCAAGA
>JBCCXL010000025.1:0-83401 GCA_039191605.1 Acidobacteriota bacterium
AGGCGGGGCCTACCAGATCTTCGAGGTCGGCGGTGGGGAGCTGAGCGACCTGGCCGATGGGAAATCCGGATTCCGTAGCCTGCCGCAGCAGCAGCAGGCGATGGATGTCCTCCTCGCTGTAGGAGCGATGACGGCCCGCGGTGCGCTGGGGCTCGATGGCTCCATAGCGGCGTTCCCAGGCGCGGATCAGGTCGGTTTTCAACCCGGTACGCCGTGCCACCACGCGGATGGGGTGGAGGGCTGGAGAGGAGTCCGGTGGGGTCATAAACGCTGAATCTCACTCGAGGCGCTGCGCGACGGTGGCGCGACGGTGGCGCGATGGATTGGGGTTCGGCCGCCGACTGCCAATTGTCGGTTGTAGGTGATCGCGGCTCATTCTCGCCTCTGTCCAGCTTTCGTCATCACCGGGACTGAGGGTATAGATCTCCCGACTGTAGTCGAAGCGCTGGATGGCGTCTAGCCCGCATAGACCTAGAGTCTAGGGGATTTGGGAGCCTGGTAGGGCGCATCGCGGCTAGATGGGTGGCTCTCGGATAATAGGTACTTGCTCATTGATTGAAAATAGCGAGCGGTCGAAAAAATTAGACACAACCTTGACACGCAGATGCCAAATGCTATTCTTTGGCGACGCCGAAATCCTAGATTGGTATCGCGCCATCGAATTTGAAGGCTCGATGTCCGCAACCCTGGCGCAAGCTGGGTCCCCCCAAGGCTTCGACTCCGATTCCTGTGCTGATTGACCGCTCTCCTCGGGCTGGTGAGCAGGGGAGGAAGAGGTTGCACGCCGGAGCTCTGAGGGGACGTATACCCTCCGCAATCTCGGTAGTGTTTGGAAAGGTTTCGCGATGATCGACAGAGTGGGATCAGGCCACTCGCCTCACCTCGAGGAACGCCCCCACGGATCGCCTGCATGGAAGCCTGAGGGAGCCGAGCTTCCCGCTCAGCCGGTGCGGGCTCGCGGGCTGCGCGGTGCGAAGATCGCGCCCACCGACAGCGATCCCTGCGGTTTGGTGATTTGCGATTGGGGGCGGGAGCAGGCTTTGCTGCGAGAGCTGGAGGCCGCGATGCGATCGCTGGTCGCGGGCTCCTCCAGCGCCGACCTGAGTCTTTTGCTCCCCCCGCGGGAGGAGAGCTCCCGGCGAAGCCCCGGGGGAGATTCCCTCACCGCGCTACAGCGCACCGCATCCTGCATCGCGGCTCTCGATCCAGAGGTTGTGGCTCTCACCGTCTGCCCCCAGGAGCTCGCCATCACCGGAGACGTTATAGAACGGGCCGAGGGTGCTGCGGGGCAGACCCTGGAATTGATTCGCGAGCTTTCGGCTCAGGACCGGCTGGTGGTCGCGGTGGTCGGAAGGGAGCTCGAGGAAGAGCAGCTACGCGACCTCCTCGAGGCTGGAGCCAGTGACTTTCTGGTGTCGCCGCTGCGCGGGGCGGAAGTGCGGCTGCGGCTGCGGCGTCTGTTGACCCAGGAGCGGCGTCAAGACCCGGAGATGGGCCGGCTCAAGGAGCGAGTAGCGCTGCGGCGTCTGGTGGGCCGAAGCGAAGCCTTTCGGCGGGTAGTCGAGATGATTCCGGTGATCGCCCAATGCGACGCCGGCGTGTTGATCCGAGGGGAGACCGGCACCGGCAAAGAGGTCGTCGCCCGGGCGGTGCACTACCTCAGCCCGCGGGCCCAGCGCCCCTTCGTGCCGGTGAACTGTGGCGCCCTGCCGGTGGAGCTGATGGAGAGCGAGCTCTTCGGCCATGAGCGGGCGGCCTTCACCGGCGCCACTCAGGCCCGAGGGGGCCTGGTGCGAGAGGCGGAGGGAGGAACCCTCTTTCTCGATGAAGTCGACTCTCTCTCCCCTGCGGCCCAGGTTAAGCTACTGCGATTCCTTCAGGAGCGGGAATATCGCCCCGTGGGCTCTACCAAGACCCAGCGCGCCGACGTGCGGGTGCTGGCGGCGGCCAACGGCGAGCTAGAGCGGGCGGTGGAGGAAGGGCGGCTGAGGGAGGATCTCTTCTATCGACTCAACGTCATTCCTCTGGAGCTGCCGCCGCTGCGGGAGCGGGGAGAGGACGTGAGGCTGCTGGCGGAGCATTTCCTGCAGCGCTACGCGGAGGATCTCGACAAGCGGTTAGAAACCCTCGCCCCCGCTGCCGTGATGGCGCTGCAGGCGCATTCTTGGCCGGGGAACGTGCGGGAGCTGCAGCACGTAATGCAGCGGGTGGCGGTGCTCTCGCCGGGGCCGGTGATCCATCGCCGCGACCTTGGCTTCGCTCTCCCTCAGCGCGGCCACGGCCACCGCTCCACGCCTGGATCTATGGCGGATTTCGCTGCTGCTTCGCCTGCCTTCCTCGAGGGCGAGAGCGCCTTGCAGATGGAGGAGGCGGGAGAGGTTCAGCCGCTGCGGAGCGCCAAGGCGAAAGTGGTCGAGAGCTTCGAGCGCGCCTATTTGGAGCGCCTGTTGACTCTCTTCGGGGGCAACATCAGTCAGGCGGCTCGGGCGGCCCAAAAGAATCGCCGCGCTCTCTTCGAGCTGATCCGCAAGTACGGCATCGCCGTCGATAAATACCGCACCTCAGCCTAGCCCTACCTCTCGCTTGATCGGGGTCTCGCTGCTTCATTTTTGGGCCTCACTGCCCCTGATCTAGGGCCTTGCTGACTTTTCCTCGGCCTCCATTTGCCGCTGGGAGCATCGCTTTGCCCTTCGCGCCTCTCGGTGAGCGGTGGTCTTCCTCTGTCGTGGTGGGCTGAGCTGTGCGGGTTGAGCTGTGCGGGTTGAGCTGTGTGGGTTGAAGGCTTGGGCTCGCGGGGAGCAGGACGCTTTCACAGTGCAGGGCCGAGGCGTTGGCTCTTCGGCTGCTGAGGTGGCAGCGCCGACGGGTGGGATGTTTTTATCCACCCGGGATAAAAGCATCCAGCCCGCGTCTGAGCTGCCCGGATGAGAGCGAAGTCCGCGGCTGCGCTGACTCGATGCCCACTGGGGCTGGTAGGGAGGGGAGCTAGCCTCGTCTGCGGAGGGTGGACAAAAAGCTCCCGGTGGTGGTGAGGGAGGCAGGGATCGAGGTCGGAAACACTGGGTTTTGAGGGCAGTCGAGGGGTGGCATTGGAGTTGCAGAGTACTGAGGGAAACGTGAACTCACCGTCTACCGCATCGGAGGACGAGGCGCCTGTGGCCACTCGACCCATGTCGACCCGAAACCGAGCCGCTGCTGAAGAATCGCAGCCCCACCGCGAACCCTCGGAGGTTGCCCGCGACATTCTGAGCTACCTGGCGGAGAACCCGCAGGCTCAGGACACTCTCGAGGGCATCGTCGAGTGGTGGTTGCTGGACCGACAACTCCGTAAGGCGCGGCGGTCGGTGCGGCAGGCCCTCGCGGAATTGGTCAGCGAACGAGTCGTGCTGGAGCTTCCTGGACCGGCGGACCGCAGCCGCTACCGACTCAATCCGGAGCGATTGGAGGATATTCGTCGCTGGCTGGGAGATCCCAATGAGCTCTAGTGCCGTCAGCGCTTCGGTCAGCTGCCGTGACGCCGAGGCACGGTGGGTCCGGCGGATCACCGAGAGGCTTCACCGTGGACCCTTAGCGCGCCCTGAGATGAGACTCCCGGAACGTGGGGCCGCCCACCCGTCGAGCCAGAGCCCCCATCGTGAGGTCAAGAAATCATCATGACTGCCCCTGACCAAGATTATTCAGACCAAGATTCTTTAGTCCATCGACTCCTCGATGGCGCGATTCGCCGGCTCCTGGTCGGCCCCAACGTCTTGCAACGGGTCGCCCGCGCTTTACCGCGGGTCGATATTGGAGCGGCTTTCCGTGCGGGGGACGGTATCTCCTCCCTCCCCCGCGCGGGGGCCGAGTTTTTCTCCTCCGGCCGCCGCCGCTGGATTCCCGTTGTCGCCCGGGCTTGTGGGCTCTGCCTGCTGCTTCCCGGCCTCGTTCTCGCTCCGTCCTCCGCTACCGCAGAGCCAGCCAATGAGGCAGAGGCGGAGGCCGCTGTGCCCCTCAGCCCTCCCCTGGAGGATTCCGAGTGGCGGGACGAGGTGCTTTACTTCGCCATCGTCGATCGCTTCGCCGACGGCGACGAGTCGAACAATCGGCGCGTCAACCGAAACGCCCAGGGGGCTTTTCACGGGGGCGACCTGGCGGGGCTGACGCAGCAGATCGCCGAGATCGCCGAGCTCGGGGCGACCGCCCTGTGGATCACCCCGGTAGTCAAGAACATCGACGGCTTCGTCACCGGGGCGGGCTTTCCGGATTGGGGCTACCACGGCTATTGGGCCGACGATTTCTACGCTCTAGATCCTCGCTTCGGCAGCGAAGATGATCTCCGCCGCCTGGTGGCGGCGGCTCACGAGCGCGGCATCAAGGTGCTGCTAGACGTCGTCTACAACCATGGTGGTTACGACTCTCGCTACGCCCAGGAGCGCCGCTATCGGCCCTGGACTCGGGTAGAGAGCCGGGGAGAGTGCGGCAGCGACGATCTCACCGGCTGCCTCGCCGGCCTGCCGGACTTTCGCACCGATCTGCCGGACGTGCGGGACTACCTGCTGGAGGCCCACCTGGGCCTCGCCGAGCGCACCGGCCTGGACGGCTTCCGGCTCGATACCGTCAAGCACGTGGAGCACGATTTCTGGCAGGTCCATCGCCAGGCGACCCGGGAGCGGCTGGGAGAGAACTTCTTTCTCCTCGGGGAGGTTTGGGGCGGTAACGCCAAAGCGCTGGACCCCTGGTTCTCCGGGGACGAGATGGACGCCGGTTTCGACTTCGGCTTCGTCGGATCGTCCATCGCCTTCGTCCAGGGCCGCGGGCGGGCGGTGGCCTTCAACCGCTACCTGGAGAAGCGCCACGAGGTTCGGGAGGGCTATCACCTCTCCCACTACCTCTCCTCCCACGATGTGCCCGGTGCCCTCTACCAGCTCGAGGGCGACCTTCAGCGCTTCCGTCTGCTGGTGGCTCTGCAGCTCACCACCTACGGCATTCCCAACATCTACTACGGGGAAGAGGTCGGCCGCTTCGGCGGGGACTGGCCGGATAACCGCAGCGACATGCCCTGGGGAGATCGGGAGATCGAGCCGGGGGCCGGGGACGAGCGCAACGAGGAGCTGAGGGATTACTACATCCAGCTCATCGCGGCTCGGGCCGAGCACCCGGCCCTGTGGCGCGGGGCTCATCGAGGCGTGCTCACCGACGATAAGAATCTGCTGGTCTTCGCCCGCGAGGACGGCGAGAGCGGTGAAGTGGTCTACGTTGCGGTCAACCGCGGCGAGGAGGCGGTGAGCGCCTCGGTGCCAGTGCCCGAGATCTGGCTCGAGGCGGGGGCGGTTACCGAGCTGCTGGGGGGCAGTGAGCATGCCCTGGCGGCGCCGGTGGAGGCGGAAGCCACGGCGAATCTCAGCTTGACGGTACCGGCCCTCTCCGCCCGAATTTACGCTGTTCCCGCCGGTTCACCGACCGCAGTATCGACTGAGTTATCCAACGAGTTACCCACTGATTCATCTGCTGGGGCGCCGACTGCCGGCTCCTCCAACTCTGCCCAGGAGTGACGACGTCATGGCCAACGTGACCCTCCAAAACGTCCAGAAGAGCTACGGTGAAGTCTCCGTCATCGACGATCTCAACCTCGAGATCCAGGATGGAGAGTTCATGGTCTTGGTGGGCCCCTCCGGCTGCGGAAAGTCCACCGCGCTGCGGATGATCGCCGGCCTGGAGGAGATCACCGGCGGGGAGGTCAAGATCGACGGTGGAGTGGTCAACGACCTGCCGCCGAAGGATCGAGACATCGCCATGGTGTTCCAGAGCTATGCCCTCTATCCGCACATGACAGTGCGGCAGAACCTGGAGTTCGGCCTCAAGATCCGCAAGATGAAGCGGGAAGAGATCGACCGCCTGGTGCAGGAGGCGGCGGAGATTTTGGACATCGACCAGCTGCTGGATCGGCGCCCGAAGCAGCTTTCCGGCGGCCAGCGGCAGCGGGTGGCGGTGGGCCGGGCCATCGTCCGCAAGCCGAAGGTCTTCCTCTTCGACGAGCCGCTGTCCAACCTCGACGCCAAGCTGCGAGTGCAGATGCGGGCGGAGCTATCGAAGCTCCACTCGCGGCTGCAGACCACCACCGTCTACGTCACCCACGATCAGGTGGAGGCGATGACCATGGGCAACCGAATCGCGGTGCTCAAGGACGGTGACCTGATGCAGGTAGGCACCCCGCTGGAGCTCTTCCAGCAGCCGCAGAATCTCTTCGTAGCGAATTTCATCGGCACCCCGCCGATGAATTTCCTCGACGCCGTGGTGGCGGAAGGGGGCCGGGTGCTGCGCGCCGAGGGCGCCGATCTGCCGGTGCCCGAGAGCTGGAGCCGGGCGGTGGCGGGGCGCGACGGAGACGCCATTGCGGTGGGGGTGCGGCCAACGGACTTCTACGGTCCCGGCGAGACGGCGGACGGCGATACCGCCGCCCTCGATCTCCAGGTGGAGGTGGTGGAGCCCCTGGGGCACGAGGTGATGGTGCACGGCACCGCCGGTCCCGCCCGCCTGGTGGTGAACCTCGGCCCCCACAGCATCCCGCGCCTCGGAGAGACCCTGGAGGTGCGAGTGAAGCTCAGCGATCTCCACCTCTTCGATCCCGAAACCGAACAGCGCCTGTCGTCGGATTGAGGGCCGAAAGGGCCGAGACCCAAGCCCGCTCTGGCCCTAAACTCTCTGAATAGACTTCTGCACTCTTGCCGAAATTTCCCGAATTCTCCCTCTTTCCCCTGGTTGAGACCCCGAAAGGAGCCGTCATGAAATCTCTCTCCTCCCTGATCCTGGCCGTCGCGGCGATGGCTCTGGTGCTGCCGCTGGAGGCCTTCGCCCAGACCGAGCTGGTGGTGTGGCACGCCTACCGCGCCGGCGAGAAGGCCGCCTTCGAGAAGGTCATCGAGACCTTCAACTCGAGCCAGAAAGAGATCCAGGTCAAGACCCTGGCGGTGCCCTACGACGCCTACGCCGACAAGATCAGCGCCGCGGTGCCCAGGGGTAAGGGGCCGGATGTCTTCATCTACGCCCAGGACCGCATGGGCGGCTGGGTCGAGGCGGGCAACACCATCGAGCCCATCGACTTCTATCTCGAGGACGAGACGCTGGATCGCTTCATCCCGTCGACGGTGGACGCCATGACGTATCAGGGCACCATCTACGGCCTGCCGCTGAACTACAAAGTGGTGACCATGTTCTACAACAAGAAGCTGGTCACCACGCCGCCGACGACCTCCAAGGAGCTGGTGGAGCTGGCGAAGAAGCACACCGACGCCAGCACCGGTCGCTACGGCCTGGCCTATTGGTACCCGGACTTCTACTACCACGCCAGCCTGATGAACGCCTTCGGCGGCGGCGTCTTCGACGACAACCGCAAGCCGGTGATCAACCAGGCCGCCAATGTGAAAAGCGTGGAGGCCCTGCTCGGCTGGCTGGAGAAGGACAAGATCCTGCCCGGCGAGCCCACCACCGCCCTGATCACCGCGCTGTTCAACGGTGGCAAGGCCGCCATCGTCTTCAACGGCCCTTGGTTCCTGGGGGAGATCAAGGACGACGTGGACTACGGCCTGGCGCCGCTGCCGACCATCGAGGCCGCCGGGGGCCAGCCGATGCGCCCGTGGATGACCGTCGAGGGGGTGTACATCGCCGCGCCGTCGGAGCACAAGGACGAGGCCTTCACCCTGGTGGAGTACCTCACCGATGCCGCCGCCGGCAAGGTGCTGGCCCTGGAGGGTGGTCAGACCCCCGCCAACGAGAGCGTCTACGAAGATTCCGCGGTGGCGAAGAACGAGACCCTGGCGGCCTTCCGCGAGCAGGTGGAGGTCGCGGTGCCGATGCCCAATCTTCCGGAGATGACCATGGTGTGGTCGCCGGTGACCACCGCCATGAACACCATCGTCAAGGGCGCGGCGTCGCCGAAGGCTTCCCTCGATGCCGCCCAGAAGGACGCCGAGGAGCGCATCGACAATCTCTTGAACTAACGCCTCTTGAACTAGAAGCGAAGCGTCCTCAACAGGCAGCCACCCCTGGCTAGGTCCGTGAAGTAGGCCCCTTCACCTGTCCGAGCCAGAGCCCGCCGAGCGCCCCCTGGGCGCGTCGGATAGGGGAGGGGTGCGTCTACAGGATGCCTCGGCGCCTCATTTCTGAAGTGCCCTTGGCTGTCGCCAGCATCGCCAACCCCAATCTCGAACCTCACCCAACCTTCCTCACCATCCAATGGAGTACCGGCCGTGACACAACGCATCCTCTGGCCCGTCGTGGGCTTGTTCGTCGCCCTCGCCTTCGGCGTAGGGGTGGGCCAATGGCTGCTCCAGGGCACCTACGAGCGCCAGCAGCGCTCGGCGGCGGAGCGCGCCGAGGTGGTGAGCACCATGGCGCTGTCGGAGCTGGTGTCGGCGACCCTCGAGGGCGGGGAGGAAGAAGGGGTCCAGGAGGTGGTGGAAGCCTGGCAGCAGCGCCACGACACCTTCCAGGTGGTGCGGGTGATTCAGGGTCGCCGGCTGGTGGCCTCCACCGCGGCGCAGGACCAGGGGGACCAAGCGGCACCGAGGCGCCTGGCGAGGGATGAGAAAGAGTATTTCGATACCGCCCAGCGATTGCGCCAGGCGGTGGACAGCAATCGCCAGGGGAGCACCGCGGCGAAGGACGAGGTGGAGGTCTTGTCCCTCGAAGCCGCCGGTCTCTCGGTGGCGGTGCCGGTGGAGCTCGGAGGCGAGATCGAGGGTGCGGTGCTGGTGGAGACGGAAGCCGCCGCGGAGCTAGCCTCCGCGCCCTCCGGCACCGCCTGGCTCACCCTGGTCGCGCCGGTCTTGATTCTGGCGCTGTTGGGAGCCTTCACCCCTTTATCGCGCCGCGTCCTGGTGGCGGCGGCGGCGGTGCTGGCGGTGATCGCTCTCGGCTTCTTCGCCCAGCGCTCCGGCAGCTTGGTGACCTCGGCCCTCACCTCCGCCGGAGAGACGGTGGCGGAGCGCATGCAGCAGGATGCCGCCACCCTGCAGGAGCTGGTGGCGGCCCAGGTCGGTGCTACTACATCAGAGGCGGTTCTATCGGACGCGGCGGAATCCGAGGCGGTGGAATCCGAGGATGGCAGCTCCGAAGGACAGCCAGAGGATTCTAGCGAGGGCTCCACGCCGGAGGCGGCTGAGGGGACTACCGAGACCGAACAGCCGGCGGATGCTGAGGAGCCTGTAGAGACCGAACAGAGCTACGCCCTGGCGGCGGTGGATCCCTCCGCCTGGGATGTCGACCCTCAGCGGGCCGGCCGAGGCTGGATCGACGCCGCTGGCGCAGTGGTGCCCTCGGCGGTGTCGGAAGCCTCCCTCGGGGTGAGCTCCAGCCTGCGGCAGCGGCTGACGGCGGTGGGGCTGGGGGCGCTGCTGCTGCTCGCCTTCTTCGGCCTCGGCGGCGCCCAGCGGGTGGTCAGCGATCTGGTGACCTTCCGCCAGGCCTACAGCTATGTCGGTCCGGCGATGATCGGCATGCTGATCCTGGTGTTCTTCCCCTTCTTCTACGGCATCGCTCTGTCCTTCACCAATCAGAGCATCTACAACACCGATCAGCCCATCACCGAGATCTGGACCGGCTTCGAGAATTACGTCGAGATCCTCAGCGACTTCGAGCTTTACCGCGAGCTGGACGGCGAGAAGGTTCTCAACTTCGAGAACTTCTACTGGACCCTGTTCATCACCGTGCTGTGGACGGTGACCAACGTCACCATCGGCGTTTCGGTGGGTCTCGCCTTAGCCCTGATGCTGAATACCAAGGGGCTGGCTTTCAAACCGATCTATCGGGTGATTTTGATCCTGCCGTGGGCGGTGCCCAACTACATCACCGCGCTGGTGTGGAAAGGCATGTTCCACAAGCAATTTGGGGTGATCAACCAGGTCTTCCAGATCTTCGGGCTGGAACCGGTGGGGTGGTTCGACGGGGTCGCGACCTCTTTCTTGACGGTGTTGGCCACCAATAGCTGGCTGTCCTTCCCCTTCATGATGGTGATTTCCCTCGGCGCACTGCAGTCGATCCCGGCGGATCTCTACGAGGCGGCGCGGGTGGATGGCGCGACCCGGTGGCGGCAGTTCCGCTCCATCACCCTGCCGATGCTGAAACCGGCCCTGATTCCGGCGGTGATCCTGTCGGTGATCTGGACCTTCAACATGTTCAACATCATCTACCTGGTCTCCGGCGGTGAGCCCTCCGGCAGCACCGAGATCCTGATCACCGCGGCCTACAAGATTGCCTTCGAGCAATATCGCTACGGCTATGCCGCGGCCTACTCCACGGTGATCTTCGGCATCTTGTTGGCCTATGGCTGGTGGCAGATCCGGGTGACCAAGGCGACGGAGGCGGTGCAATGAGCCGGTCCCAGCGCAACGAAGGCGGATCCCACGTCTTCCTTCACGTCTTCCTCATCGTCTTCTCCCTGCTCACCGCGTACCCGATCCTCTGGGTCTTCGCCATCGCCTTCAGCGGCGAGCAGAACCTGGCCATCGTCGACGTGCCCCAGGACGCCACGGTGATGGATCGGCTGCGGGCGATCTTTCCGTGGCCGGATCAGGTGAGCGTCTCCAACTTCACCTCGGTGTGGACCGAGCAGCCCTTCGGCCGCTGGCTGCTCAACAGCGCCATCATCGCCTCGGCGACCACGGTGCTGGGAGTCTTTCTCTCCTGCACCGCCGGCTATGCCTTCTCGCGCTTCAAGTTCCCCGGCCAGCGGGCGGGTCTGATGTCTTTCCTGGTGTCGCAGATGTTCCCCGGCACCCTGACCCTGATCCCCCTCTACATCATCCTGGTGCAATTCCTCGGTCTGGGGTCCTCGTACCTCGGCCTGATCCTGGTCTACGCGGCGACGGCGATCCCCTTCTGCGTGTGGATGCTGAAGGGCTACTTCGACACCATCCCGCTGGAGCTGGAGGAGGCGGCGCTGATGGACGGCGCCTCCCGCGGCACCATCTTCTGGCGCATCATCCTGCCGCTGGCGAAGCCGGCGGTGGCGGTCACCGCGCTGTTCTCGTTCATGGCCGGCTGGAACGAGTTCATTCAGGCGGCGACCTTCATGGACGACGAGACCATGTACACCGCGCCGGTGGGCCTGCGCTTCTTCGTCGGCGGCTACGCCCAGGATTGGGGCTATTTCGCCGCCGGCGCCATCATCGTCGCCATTCCAGTAGTGATCCTGTTCCTCGCGCTGCAGCGCTTCCTCGTCTCTGGCCTGACCGCCGGAGCGGTGAAGGGCTAGTACGCCCAATTTCTGAATCCCGACTTCCTAATCCCGACTTCCGAACCTCAACTTTCCAAGTCTGACTTCAACCATCCAACTGATCCGGGCTCCTGAACACACATGGGCTCATCGAAAGGAGGCACAACCATGTCGAATCACCTGCAAAGCGTCGCGGCCCGTGTCGCGGTCGCGGCGCTCCTCGCCCTCGCTTTGATCGCCGTTCCCGTGGCGGCGGAGAAGCTGGAATTCAAAGACCCCACCGGGGATGACAACGGACCGGGGGAATACGTCTATCCCACCGATGCGGTGTACAACCCGGGCTCCTTCGACCTCACCGGTCTGTCGGTGAAGACCAAGGGCAAGAACGTCGACTTCTCGGTGGACCTCAACACCCGCCTAGAAGATCCCTGGAACATGGGCACCGGTTTCTCGGTGCAGATGATCTTCATCTTCATCGACACCGACGGGGAAGAGGGCAGCGGCAATACCGAGACGCTGCCGGGTCTGAACGTCGAGTTCGCCCCCTATCACGCCTGGGACAAGGTGGTGATCCTCTCGCCCCAGGGCGCTTCTCGGGTCAAGACCGAGGTGGAGCAGAAGGTCGCTGATCTCGCCGGGGACATCGTGATTCCCGGTCGAGTCAAGGGCGTCAACCGCAGCATCAGCGCTCGCGTGAAGCTCGAAGAGCTCGGTGGCGGCGATCCGTCTACCTGGGGCTACCAGGTGTTGGTGCAGTCCAACGAGGGCTTCCCCAGCGGCGGCGATCTGCTGACCCGCAAGGTCAATGAATTCGAGGGCCAGCACCGTTTCGGTGGCGGCAACGACTACGACTGCGACCCCCACGTCGTGGACATTCTCGCCGGCAGCGGCAGCGGCAGCGACGACGAAGTCGCCGCCCAGCACGCGCAGCTGGCCTATGAGTGCGATGCCGAGGGCAACGCAAGCAAGCGAGCGACTTTGACCACCGTCCGCAAGTCCGCGGACTGATTTTTCTGGAGAGCTCAGAACGATGAAAACTTCATTGCGTTTCGCCCTGGTGCTGGCGGCGGTGGCCCTGATGGCTGCCGGCTCCGCCGCCGAGGCGCAGCAGAAGCTGCAGATCGGAGGCAACGTCTACACTAAGTTCCTGTGGGGAACCGAGCGGGTGGACGGCAGTCTCTACAACTTCACCACCATTCCCTCCGAGGGTTATGGCGACACCGGGCAGGGTACGGAGATCGAGCTTCTGCTCTCCGCCAAGGTCTCGAAGTGGGTGGAGATCAGCGGTCGCCTCAAGGGCCGCTTCAACCAGAACTTCTGGACTAATTTCGGCGGCTTCGGCGGCGGCGGAGTGGGAGATCCCGGCTCCGGCGACTGCCTCGGCGGCGACTGCGGCGAATTCGATTCCCGCTCTGCTCAATACCTCAAGGTACGCGGCATGACGGTGCTGCTGACCCCCGGCTACAGCTGGGTGGACACCATCACCATCGGCTCGTCGGATTTCGGGATGTTCAACCCCATGGTCCACGGCAAGATCCGCTTCATCGACCGCGACAACGGCTCCGGGATCATCTTCCAGGGTTCCAACGCCGACCGCTCGGTGACCTATGACTTCACCCGCTTCTCCCTGCCTCGCCTATGGGCCGGTCCTGAGTTCGATACCGGCGACTTCGCGGCTCTCGACTCCGCCTACACCCTGCAGCTGGGTATCAGTCCGTCATCGAGCTACGACCTGACCCTCATCGGAACCTACGTCAACGATACCGAGATCGACGCTAGCGATCTCAACCTCGACGACGGCCGGGACCTGCGGGCTCGTTTCCGCAATTCGGTCTATGGCGCGGTGCTCAACGTCTACGCCAGCAACTCGGTGGATCTCGGGCTGCAGTACTACCACTCCGAGTCCCAGACCTTCAGTGACTTCGCGCCGTCCAGCTTCTTCGGCCTCTCCGGCTTCTCGCCGGTGCCGGCGGGCAAGCTCTCCGACGACGCGCTGATCGGTGATGTCGGACTCAACGATCCCTTCGGCAACGGCCTGTCCTTCAACCTGCAGTACTTCGATATCGGTTCGGATTACGTCTCTATTCTCGCCGCCCGCCGCGAGCAGGACGTGCTCCTCACCGAGGGCTTCGATGGCGCCTTTGCCTTCCCTGGCCCCAGCAACGCCGCCTTCGGCGTGTTCGGCGGCAACCCCACCCGCATCGGCTACGGCGGATGGCAGGGCAACGCCCAGCAGGTGGCCACCATCAACGTCGACAACGAGTTCACCGATTTCGACGAGCAGCTGGCGGAGACGGTGATCGGCTGGAAGGGCTTCACCTTCAACCCGGTGTACGGCTCCGGCTCCCTGGATATCTCCGCGGAGTACACCTACATCGACTACAACACCAACTGGCAGGCCTTCGACGATCCCACCCGTCCGGTGGATTCGAGCATCTACCCGGTGCACGAGCTGGATACCGGCGTCGGCCACAACTTCCGTAGCGCCTACGCTCCCTTCCAGGAGAAGGAAACCGAGATCCTCGCCCTCAACTTCAAGTACCTACTGGATGCCGGCAAGGGCGTGGACATCTTCGGCAAGGTGAAGTTCATCGACGAGACCGACAAGCGCCTCGACGACTCGAACTTTCTGCCCTTCGCCGCCGGCGACTGCCCCGGTGGCGGCGTCGCCTGCGCCAACAACGCCAACGCCTACAACGCGGCGGGCAACAGCACCTCGGCGATCTACGGCAACCCGCCGGTGATCACCGTCAACGGCGTGACCGGCTACCAGTGGAAGCCCTTCGACTCGCTGGCCGACGACGACCGGGACATGGACTACAAGATGTACCAGCTCGGCGCCGGCTATCAGCTCACCAACGATCTCTACGCCTCGCTGCAATTCGAGCGCTACGACGTGGACCTGCAGGACGGCAACACCGCCTTCCAGGCCTACCAGCTCCACGAGATCGCCTCCGGTGACCACACCAAGAACAAGCTGATCCTGAAGGCTCGCTACGTTCTCGGCGGCGCGGAGATCGGCTTCAACTACGAGTACAACGAAGGCACCTTCGACCCTGACTTCGGTACCGGCTTCGTCGTCAACTTCGCCGACGAAGGCACCGCCGCCAGCGTCAACGTGCCGGTGGGCTCGCCGGGCTTCTTCGGTCGCTTCGGCGGCTGGAACAGCCTGGCGGAGCGCGACTTCGATCAGCAGCGCTTCAAGGCCTACGTCAAGGTCCAGTTCTAAGCGGACCAACTCATCGGCTCGGGCCTCGAGGGGGCCCGGGTCGGTGACCGTCGACGGTGGAGATCCTGCCGTCGGCGCAACCCCGTCTCCCGCTCTGGCCCTGGGCCGGGCGGGGGCTTCCCCTCGGGATTTTTCTGGCCTGACTGTATCGGCCTGACTGTATCGGCCTGACTTTGCGGGCCCTGCTCTACCGGCTGTGGGCCCATCGAAACCACGACGCTTTGGGAGAAACCGTCATGACTCGTTCTTCTCGCCTCGCTAGCTTACGCCTCGATCGCTGGACTCTGGGAGTCGCGCGACCGAGCTTCGGTCTCGTCGCCCTCGTGCTGCTGATTCTCGGATCTTTCGCCCTCGCCACGCCGGCGGCGGCGGATCGCGACGATGTCTTCTTCAAGATCACCGATCCCCGGGGCGATGACCACGGCGACGGCAGCCTGACCTATCCCATCTCTCCGGAGTTCAACGAAGGGGAGCTGGATCTCATCGAGCTCACCGCCAAGGCCGCCAAGGGCGGCACGGAATTCCAGGCGATCTTCGCTGAGCCGATCCGCCGGCCCCGCCGGGTGGCGGTGGACGCCACCGGGGTAAGCCTCTCGGACGTCGCCCGCTTCGGCTTCTACACCTTCAACATCGACATCTACATCGACACCGATCGCGAGCCGGGCTCCGGCGCGGTGCAGACCCTGCCGGGGCGCCGGGCGGAGCTGGATGCCGGCCACGCCTGGGAGAAGGTGGTGGCCCTGACCCCCCGCCCCCACGCCGCCCGCGGACAGCTGCAGCGGCTGATGATCAAGTCCCTGGAGCGCTCCATGGCGACCACCGGCGAGGCCTCTACCGAGGTAGAGATCTCCGAGGTCAAGACGGTGGTGCCGGACGAGGTCGGCCGCCACGTCTTCTTCCCCACCCGGGTGCGGGTTTCCGGCTCGAAGGTGCGCTTCTTCGTGCCGGATAGCTTCCTCGGTGGTCCGGCCCAGGACGATTGGAGCTACACCGTGGTGGTCTCCGGCTCCGACCTGCTGCCCTCCTTCGAGCTCGGCGCAGCCCTCGGCCTCGGCGAGGCTGGCGAGCCCAACCTGATGGTGCTGCAGCGGGAAGAGGGGCGCAACCAGCTGACCTTCGGCGGCGGTACCGACAACCACAACCTCGAGACCCCCATCGTCGACATCATCGCTCCCCCGGAGCAGCGCCAGGAGCGTATGCTGCGCTCCTACAACCCGCGCACCGGAGAGCCGGTTCGACTGTCCGGCGTAGTGCCGGCCCAGGGCGATGAGCGCCCGGCCCGCTACGCCGCGCCGACCGCTCCCCAACAGGCTCCGGAAGTCTCCTCGAAGTCCGAGCGCGAGGACGACGATGCCGTCGGAGAGGTGCGCTGATCCTAGGGTCTGAAGGGTCCCAACAAGCCCCGAGGGCGTGAGATTCAGCGGATGCCGGGCTGAGCCGGCCTGATGCTGGATTTCCTTCTCGTCCTCAGTCTCGACTCGGGAAAATTCTCGCTCTCCCAACGCGAGTGGGGTGGAAGGAGCGGCGCCATGGCGCGGCGCTCCTTCCACCCATCGTTTCGATTCGTCGCCTCGGGACTGAGCCGCGGCATGTTCGTGGAGCACTTCGTCGGACGTGCCTCGTGGCAGGTCTCGCCGGATTTCTTGCCGAATGTGTCGCCGGAGTGGGCTGATAGCCTCACGGGGCGAACCTCGGGGGGGCGCCGGACGGACTCGCTGGCCGAGCTGGCTCTAGCAACTCGCTGGACGGGGAGACGAGCATTTCGTGGAAAGGAGCGCGGCTCATGAAGCGATTTGGAGTCGGTGGGGGAAGCCCGCGGAGAGGGCTGCTGGGAAACGAGAACGTTGGGTTGAGGCCGCTAGGCTGGTGGGCTCTCTTCGCCGCCCTGGCGCTGATTGCCGTCGCTACCCTTCCGGTGTTGACGCAGGGAGAGGAGAAAGAGGGGGATCGGAAGGGAGAGATCTTCGCCGTCGCCGATCCTTACGGAGATGACTTTGGCGCCGGGGAGCTGGTCTACCCGCTGCGGGAAGGGTGGGGGCGTGGAGATCTCGACCTGCTGCGCTTCAGCGCGAGTCGGGTGGACGGCGGAACCCGCTTCGAGGCCCGGCTGGCGAGGTCGATTCGGGCGCCGATGCGCCGCGCCGTGGACTTCACCGGGATCCAGGAGACGGATATCGCCCGTCTTCCCTTCTATACCTTCAATCTAGACGCCTATATCGACACCTCCGGCAGCGAAGGGGAGGAAGCCCTGGAAGGATGGGGCGGGGAGCGGGCGATGATGCCGGGAAGGCTGGCGGAGCTGCCGCCGGGGGCCGGCTGGGAAAAGGCCGTGATCCTCACTCCGGCGCCGGCTCAGGCCCGAGGGGAGCTGGTGCGCACCGTCGCGGCGGCGCTGGAGGACGATCCCGGAACCAGCTTCTCTCATTGGCTGCAGTCTCCGGGGCAATCTCCGGGGCAGGCGCCGAGCCCGCTGCCCACCGGGCGCCAGCTGCGTCGGGCGGTGGAAGAGGCGCTGAGCCAGCGGGTGCATTTCCCTCAGCAGGTGCACGTCCGCGGCCGGGAGATCACCTTCTTCGTGCCTGACTCCTTCCTCGGCGGCGCGGCGAGGGCGGAGTGGGGTTACGTGGTGGTGATCACCGGGGCCGAGCTGCAGCAGCGGGTGAAGATCCCGCTGCTGGCGCCCTACACCCGTCCCGAGAGCGCCGGCCTCGCCATGCCGGTAGTTTCCGGCCGGTCGAAGGACGCCTTCGGCGGCGGAGCGTGGGATCAACCCCTCCAGCCTTGGTTGATCGACATCCTGGAGGGACCCGGCGCCGATCAGGGAGCGATCTTGCGCAGCTTCGACCCCACCGCCGGCACCCTGGCGAGAGTGCCACCGGTGGTGCCCGCGATCCTGCCGGCTGCCGATCCCGAAGACTAGAGATCTTGGGGATGAGGAATGGCCAAGGACTTCGATAGCGCCCGCCGCGCGGCGGTGATTCAGGATCTGCTCGGCGCTCTGCGGGACGAGCCGGTGGACCTGCTGCCCTTCGACGAGGTGAGGGAGAGCCTGCACCTGCGGCACCTTGTAGACCGCGGCATCTATGAGGTGCCCCTGGACCAGGTGGTGGGCTCCTTCAACCGCACCCGGGAATTCAACCGCGCCTTCCTGCCTCGCCGCGCCGGCCAGCGGGAGCGATGGAAGCGAATCGAGGCCCTGGCGAAGGGCTCCGAGGGCTTTCCGCCGGTGGAGCTCTACAAGGTGAGAGACGCCTACTTCGTCATTGACGGGCACCACCGGATCTCCGTGCTCCGCGCCCTCGAGGCGCCGACGGTGGAAGCCTGGGTGAAGGAATTCCTGACCCCCGTGCCCCTGTCCCCGGAGGAATCCATCGAAGAGGTGGTGAGCAAGGCCGGCCTCGCCGACTTCCTCGAGGCCACCGGCCTCGACGCCAGCGCCGAAGCCAGCTACCGGACCACCGCCGCCGGCGGCTACGAGCGCCTGCTGGAGCACATCGTGGTCCACCGCCATTACCTCGGTGTCGAGCAGCAGCGGGAAATCCCGTGGCGCGAGGCGGTGAGCTCCTGGCGAGATCGCGTCTACCAGCCGGTGATCGAAGTGGTGCGGCAGCGGCGAGTATTGGAACAATTTCCCCAGCGCACCGAGACCGATCTCTACCTCTTCACCATGGACCACTGGCACCTGCTGCGAGAGCGCTACGGCGACGAGCAAGTCGACGCCCAGCGCGCCGTCCACCACCTCTCCCGCAAACGCCGTCGCCGCCAGCGCCAGGAAATGCCCTGGGTGCGCCGCAAGCTCCACGACCTCTGGCGTCAGTGGCGGGGGAGTAGCATCAGAGAATCTGAAGCCCAACAAGAGTCAAAGAAGTAAGTATGTCGGTGATTGATCGCTACTCACGAGTCTCGCTTTGATGGCGAAGCGGTTTAAGGTCCACCTAGATTCTTGTGATTTATTATTGCGGCTTTGAGGGTCTAGCCATATAGATGGTGGCTGTCCATTCTCCGGCTTGAATCCGTTCTGCCGGGGCCTGACGGTTATGATGAGTGAAGGGTCGGCTTTTTGTATTGTGGATCTTGCAGCAGCTATGTTTTTATTTGAGGAGTGACTAGAATCTTATTGATTAGGGGGATTTAGATGATGGGATCAGGGTTACCCAAGATAGGAGTCGTTGGTTTAGGCGCTTATTATTCGAAGCTGGCTCCGTGGCTGGTGGGTAAATTTGATCAAGTAGCTTTGATAGATGCCCGGGCAGAAGTGCAAGAAACTCTGGCGGGTTCTATGCGGGGAAGGTTTACATGGGCAATGGATCCGGAGTGTATTGCCGAGAGATTGTCTAGAGCGAACCCGGATGGAGTGTTGCTTCTCATTCCCCCGGAGTCTTTCCAGGCGATCGCATTACCAATAGTTCAGCGAGGCCTGCGAGTCCTGCTGGAGAAGCCTTTTTGCCGTGACGGGTTGGACCTCGAGAGGATTCTGGAAGAGCTGCGCTCCCCTGACCAAATTCTCTTTTCAGACTACTACCGAGATGTTCGATCTTTGCCGCTCATGTCCCTTTGCCAAGGCAATACTCTGACTTCATTGGAACGCTCCTTCGTGAAGAAGGCCAGCGCAGAAAGTCTTGAGCCGGGGGGCGATCTCACAGCGGTTACCAAAATCATCGGTCGGCTCAACGAGAGAGCTCCCTTCATCAATGGGGAGTGGCGCTCAGAGGCCGAGGGGGGTGGCGTGGTTCGCGACCTGATGGTTCACTTACTCGCGGTGATCCAGCGCCTCTTTCCTGACCGATGGTTGAGGCCCAGGGAGGTCGTGTTGACTCAGCCAAGTCATGCCAGAGCGGAATCGCGTGCCAGGGTCATCGGGCACCTAGTGCCTGGTGGTCTGCAGATTGACCTAGAAGTTCAAAAAGGTGCGGTGAAGAGCCAAAGACATTTGACATTGCTCGGACCGGACTTTTCGCTGCGGCAATCCTTCGATGATCGCCACGAGGCGTATCTGGAGAGAAAAGGGAAGCGATTGATGCTAGCGGAGCTCGCCGGCAACCATTATGAGTTGAGTGCAGCCTTGTGGCGGTGCTGGTTGGACAATTCAGCCATTTCCGTAGGCCCTAGGGATTGTCGCGAGATCGTCTCAATCCTAGATTTGATTCGGCTCTCAGGCGAGCGGCTTGTGACAAGAAGGACGCCGGCTAGCGGGGAGGTGCTAGTGCGAGTTATCGATAAGCCTCATGAGAGAGAACAGCGAACAGTATTTCCCGTGACCAGTGTATGCACGATTCCTGCTACTGCAGATCATGATGAGAACAAGTCCCCGGATTGGCTTCTGGAGAGCGAATCCCGCGTGCTCGACAGTCTGAACACCAGAGCCGATGAGATGCTGGATTCTCTCGGCCCTCAGGAGGCTCGAATGGAGGTTCTGAGGCGTCACTTCTTCTACGAAGATTGGGATCGGAAAATTGTTCCCCGTACGATTGTTCCGCCAGTGGCGTCCTACGTCGAGAAAGTCGGTAGTCGCGGAAAGAACTATGGTCACTTGACGTTCCCCCATGAGGCTGCCGGAATGGCAGCATTCAAGGCGATCGCCGGAAATCAATCGGACAAGATTCTTGTAGGGGAGTCTTATAAGGAGCTTGCAGATCAGAGAACGCGTTTTGTTTGCTTTGGTAGCTCGGTGGTCAACGAGCTCACTCGAATGGTTTTCCCCCTCGGCCTAGAGGGGAAGAGTGAGCTTCGGAGTCTCTTTGCGTTAGAGAAAATTCCCTACAGAATCGTTTTGGATCGGCAGGACCCTGATGTCAAGGTGTACTCGGCGATGTTGGGTGGCGAGCGGCTGAAGAGGAGGAAAGCCATTATCGAGTCAATGCCCGGTGGTGTTTATAGAAAGCACTCATTGCCCCCTCAGGAGTATTTGTGGTCCGCTGGCCGATGGCAGGGGTGGCTGAGGCGAGATCGCCTACTCGTCAGCAAGTTGCCGATCAACTTTGAAGGGGGCTCCTTGCTGTTGATCGAGGGAGGGCACGGAAGTGGGACCGAGGCGTTTCGGCTCCTTCTGAGCGAGAAGGCCTTCGATCCTCTCGCTTTGTCGGAGCTGAACCGGCTCCTCATCGGTTGGCGGTACTTCCAAATTGTCTTCGAGGTCGAGGACATCCGGCATGAGAAGGCTGGTAGCTCTCCACGCCATCTGAGGGTTTCATCGGATCTTCCGCCTCGGCAAGTACACCTATCGAAAGAGCTCTTGCCTTTTTGGAATAGTTAGGAGGATTCGCGGGTAACTGCATAGGCGTTCAGCTCGCTGGTCCTTGGAGAAAGGCTCAGTGCATTCGTTGACTGCGGAAAGTCCATCAGGATTCAGCAAAGCTGCTTGGACCTCGAGAGTCTCGAACAGGTGACGGAGGTTCCAGATAGATGGAAGGGCTAGCCAGATGGAAGTGCCAGCCAGACGGAAGGGCCAGCCAAATGACCGGGCGCCGGGCGCTAGGGAAGTGCCCCAAGCCCTCTTGGGAGAGGCGATCCAGTCATGCAGCGAGTCATTGCTCTACCTGCCGCTTGATCCTCGCCAAGTCGATCCGTGCTGCTTCGAGCCTCGATTCGAGGCGCTCTAGCTCGGCCGTCAGAGGCCCGCTTCTGATCTTGAGGTAGACCCAGGCGACGAGGGTCATGGCGGCAAAGAAGGTGAAAACGGCGAGCAGAAATAGAGGCCAAGGCCACGGACCTTCCGCGCTTGCGACTCCGAACAGGCTCTCGTACCAAGGTACCGCCATTCGAGTGACGAAGACCGAGAATCCCACCTGGATCACCAGGATGGGGAGCACCTTCGTAAGGAACTCATCAAAGCTGTTCACCGACAGGGATTGGATCTCTTCGATCTCTTTTTTCAGCTTCGTGCGCCTGGCATCCAGGCGCGCCACGTTTTCTCTTTTTTCTACCAGAATGTCCTTCATGCTGCACTCTCCTCGAATGAACGACGGGCCTTCCGCTAGAAGGGCTTTCAACTAGGCAGCCCCATGTCGCAATGCTGCCGGGGCCCCACTGGTTTTCTAGCATTCTGACGTTCTAGCATTTTGGTCGACTGACTCGCGGCTCTATCGGCCTGCTGATTTGTCTGCTCTGTGGTGATGATTCTCTCCCACGGCTTTCACCGACTCTTGCTTCTTGCCTGCATGCTTTTTACGTTCTGGTGTCGGGAGCGGGCTTGGGGAAAGGCTTTGAGCATCTTGCGATACGGAGTCTTTGGAGTTTAGCTGCGATAGAGATCTCCGATCTTCGGCCTCAGGCTGCTGGGAGGAACTCCCATTTCGCGGCCGAAGGCGCGGCTGAAGGCGGCGGCAGATTCGTAGCCGACCGACTGGGCCACTTCGCTGACGGAGGAGCCCTGGCGGAGCTGTCGTGCCGCCAGTCGTAGTCGCCAGGAGCTTAGATACTTCATGGGAGATTGGCCGACGGCGGCCTTGAATCGGGAGGCGAAGGGAGAGCGAGAGAGACCGAGCTGATTCGCCAGCTCCGGCACGGTCCAGGGGTGTTGGGGGTTGGCGTGGAGCAGGGAGAGGGCGCGGCCGGCGACCGGGTCCTGGAGCGCCGCCAGCCAGCTGGCGGCCTCTCCCTGGTGCTCTTGAAGCCAGCGCCGCAGGGCGCCGACCAAAATCAGGTCGACGAAGCGTGCTCTCGCTAGGGAGCTTCCCGGCAGATCTTGCGCCGTTTCTGCCGCGAGCAGCTTCATGATGGTGCTCAGCCAGCGCTCGGGGGCGCCCTCGGATCCCCGCAGGATCAGGAGCGGCGGAAGCGCTTCGATGAGCGCCTCGCTGCCTATGGAGTCGATGACGAATCGACCGCAGGTTAGCTCGGTAGAGGAGGGCAGCCCGGAAGATTTCTGGGGTTGGGCTGGCTCATCGCTTAAATCGAGGCAGCGCTGATCAGCGTCGTAGCGCTCGGGCAAGACTTCGGTCAATGACCTGCGGTGTCGTGGGGCGGGATCGGAGGAGATCGTATGTCCGCTGCCGCTCACCAGCAGGATCAAGTCCCCTGCGCGAGTTTCCTCGGCTTGATTCTCAGCCGGCAGGCTGATCCAACAGGAGCCGCGCTCCACGACGTGGAAGTGAGCCTGGCCAGGCGGTAGGGAGAGGGAGGTGTCGTGGCCCAGGAGCGTGCAGCAGAAGATCTCTCCGCGAAGCTGTAGATGTCCGAGGACCTCGGACAAGACATCCTCAGCGGCCATTCTCTTGAACCTCTAGAAGGAGCATTGTAGGCGCTTCTGCAAAGAAATCAGTCTTCTTGATCATAGATCCTCTCATCTACCCGGAATATAACAGGAGCTCACGATCCGGTGAGTTTCCTGGCGCCCCCCGAGGCCCTGGGCTCGTCGGCCAGGATCCCTACGGAGGAATGACCATGTTGAGAGTTTCGAGGATGCAGAAGGAATTGATTCCTCTGGTGGCTGTTGTCTCGCTGGCTGTTGGCCTGCAGGCTGCAGGCTGCGGCCAGGCTGAGGAGCGAGGACTGCCCGAGGAGCCTGAGCAGCGGGCCGTCGCGGGCAGCGGGAATCAGAATCCCGATATCCAGGGCGCGGAAGCCGCCAACCCCCTGGCGGCGGGGATCGCTATCGAGCGCCCTCCCCACGCCGCCGCGGAGGTCGCTCATAGGGAGGCGACGGTGCTGGCGGAATGGCCGGTGGGCACCTTCGTGGAGAACCTAGTGGCGCTGGCGGACGGCTCTTTCTTGGTGAGTGTGGTGACCGCGAAGCGTATCGATAGGGTCAGCGCCGATGGATCGAGGGCTGTCTTTGCCCAATTCGAGCACGAGCCGACGGGCCTCTCGAGGGTCGGTGACGAGGTGATCGTGAATCTCGGGGCCCCGGGGCAGCCGGGCTGGGCTCTGTGGGGCCTCTCGTTGGCCGATGGAGAGAGACGGTCCATCGCCGAGATCCCGGAGGCTCTCTTTCTCAATGGCTCCACGCCCTTCGGCGATCGCTCCGTCTTGGTGACGGATTCGATCCTCGGCCAGGTATTCCAGGTCGATCTCCTCGACGGAAGCTACCGGGTCTGGTGGCGTGACGAGCGTCTCGGCAAGATCTCGGAGGACCGCTGGATGCCCGGAGCCAACGGCATCGCCGCGACGGAGAACGAGGTCTTCGTCGCGAGCACGGAGAGGGCCTTGCTGCTCAGGGTAGAGATCCAGCCGAACGGCAGCGCCGGGGCCGCCGGCGTGCTGGGGGAGCAGCTCGTCGGAGATGATCTGGTCCTCGCCGCCGACGGCACGATCTACCTCACCACCAACGTCTACAACCAGGTCCTCGCGGTGAGCGAGGACGGCAGCCGCCGAGAGCTGGCGGGCGTCGATCAATTCATGAACGGCGCGACGGCGGCGGCTCTAGCTCCTGACGGCCATCTGGTGGTCACCACCACCGGCGGCATCCTAGCGCCGGTGGACGGAGTGGTGCAGCCGGCGAAGCTCGTTCGCCTGAAGATCAGCTGAGCGCTGAGGCCCCTTCTCGGCGAGAGCCGAGGAGGAGGTTGCCTGCTCTGGGCCTCAGCTGTCTTCCAGGATCTCGTCCTTCTGCGGATCCCACACCGTCACCGGGCCGAGGCTGGAGAGCTGTTCCTTCAGGGCGTCGGCGGGGCCGACGGCGAGGATGGTGGCCTGGGCGGGGTGGAGATGGCGCTGGGCGAGATCCAGGAGGCCCTCGGGGGTGACGCTGCGGAAGGATTCGAGGTATTGGTCGAAATAGTCGTCCGGCAGATCGTAGAGGGGCAGCAGGGTGAGTCGCGCGGCGAGGTCGTCGAAGGTTTGGAGCTGGGTGGCGAAGATGCCGGTGAGGTAGTTGGCGGTGTCTTCCAGCTCCTCGAGATCCACCGCCTCGCGGCGCAGGATCTCCATTTCCTTGAGGATCTCTTCCGTAGCGCGGCCGGCGACCTCGGTGGCGACGGCGGTCTGTACCTTGAAGGGGCCGGCGCCCCGGCGGCCGATGAAGCGGCTGTGGGCGCCGTAGGTGAAGCCGTGGACCTCGCGCAGATTGAGGTTGATGCGGCTGATGAACTTCCCGCCGAGCAGGGCGTTGAGCACCATCAGCGAGCCGTATTCCGGATCGGTGCGGGGGACGCCGACGTGTCCCACCCGAAGCTCCGTCTGAGCCGCCGCCGGGCGGTGAACGATCCACACCCGGCGCTCTCCCGGCGCTGACTCAGGATAGGTGGGATGGAGCGGAGCGGGGCCGAGATCGAGGCGACCGAAGGATGAGTCCAGCAGCGGCAGCAGCTGGTCTTCGGACACCGCGCCGGCGGCCACCAGGAAGGCTCCCTGGCAGCGGTAGTGGCGCTGGTAGAAGTTGCGGATGGCCGTCTCGTCGATCTTCTCCAGGCTCGCCTCGTTGCCGTGGAGGGAGCTGCCGTAGAGAGCGTCGCCGTAGAGGGCGCGATCGAGGTAGAGGTTGGCGAGGGCCTGGGAGTCGTCCCGCCGTTGCAGCAGGCTGGCCTGCCGCCGCTCCGCCAGTCGGCGGATCTCTCGGGTGGGAAAGGCGGGTTCCAGCACCACCTCCGACAGCAGCTCGACGGTGGCTTCGAGGTGGGTCGAGAGGCCGAAGGTGCTGACGTACGCAGCATTCCAGCCAGCATCGGTGGTCAGGCTGCCGCCCAAGGCCTCAGCGGCGTGGGCGATGGCCCGCGAATCTCGCCGGGTAGAACCTTCATCCAGCAGGCTGGCGGTAAACGTAGCGATGCCGTCGAGACCCTCGGGATCGTGCTCGCCGCCGGCGGGGGCGAAGAGCTCCAGTCGAGCGAGGGGGAGGGTGGGATCCGGGGCCAGCACCACCGGTAGACCGTTATTGAGCCGGTGCCGGGAGAAGGAGGGGAAGACGAAGTCGCGGGCGGGCCGCAGCGCCGGTGGCGAGTTGCGGTCCAGGGAAGGAGAGAGGATGTCGCTCATCGTGCTGCTCCCTCGTCGGCTACCGCTTCGGCGTTCGACTTGCTGCGGGGAAGATAGGTGACGCTCACTCGCTGATGGCGCTGGAGGAATTGCCGGGCGAAGCCGGCGAGGTCCTGCGACTCCAGCTCCAGGTAGCGGCGATGCTCCTCCATAGCGCGCTCCGGGGCGTCGAAATAGGTCGTCATCTCGCTCAGGCGATCGGCGCGATCCTCGATGGTCTGGAGCCCCTGATAGTGCGAGACCAGCGTTCGATTGCGGGCTCGCTCCAGGTGTTCCGGCGCTAGCTTGCCGGCGGCGGCCCGGTCGAGCTCCGCCAACAGCTCCTCCTCGAGCTCCTTCGGGTCGACGCCGGGACGGCAGGTGGCGATGACGTAGAAGGTGGTCGCAATCTCCAGCGGCAGAATGTACGCGGCCACATCCTGTGCCAGCTGGCGCTCGTACACCAGGCGCTGATAGAGGGGAGAAGACTTGCCGCTGCCGAGGGCGGTGGCCAGCAGGTCGCCGGCATACCAGGAACGATCCCCGTAGGCCGGAGCCCGGAAGCCGAGATAGACCCGCGAGAGCTGGACGTCGTCCTCCACCTGGATGGTGCGCGGCGACTCCATCGGCAGAGTGTCGGCGACCACCGGTGGGGGAGTGGGGCCGGAGGCGAGGGGGCCGAAGAAGCGCTCCACCTGCTCCAGGGCGCGATCCGGATCGAAGTCACCGCATAGGGTGAGCACCGCGTTATTCGGCAGGTAGTAGGTGCTGAAGAAGGCCTGGACGTCCTCCAGGGTGGCGGCGGCGATGTCCTCCATGGTGCCGATCACCGGCCAGCTATAGGGGTGTCCCGGGGGCCAGAGCAATTCTTGGAGACGCTCGAAGGCCCGTCCGTAGGGTCGGTTGTCGGTGCGCTGGCGACGCTCGTTCATCACCACGCTGCGCTGGTTCTCGAGCTTCTCTGAGTCGATTCCCGGCAGCAGAAAGCCCATGCGATCCGACTCCAGCCACAGGGCGAGGTCGAGAGCGCCGGCGGGAAGGGTCTCGTAATAGTTGGTGCGGTCGAACCAGGTCGATCCGTTGACCACGCCGCCGACCTTCTGCACGTGTTGGAAGTGCTGATTGTCGGGCACGTGTTCCGAGCCCTGGAAGAGCATGTGCTCAAAGAGATGGGCGAAGCCGGTTCGTCCCGGTCGCTCGTTCTTCGAGCCGACGTGGTACCAGAGGTTGACGGCGACCAGGGGAAGGGTGTGATCTGGCTGCAGATTGACTCGGAGGCCGTTGTCCAGCTGGTGGCGGCGCAGATCCAGATCGGTGATGGAGGCTAGGTCAGGGGTAGTGGAGGGGCACATGCTCGGGGTGGGGAAAGGGAGTCGAAGGGCTCGGTTGGCCAAGAAGGTCCAGCTTCGATGCCGTCACGACTCGCTGTGGAGGAGTTTCGGCAGGAGAGAACCGCGCGGATACCGCGGGATGGAGCGTCTGCAGGGAGAAGACGACAGGACGATTCTCTGAGGGCTGATGGAGAATGGAAGCCGGTACGGACGAATCCTCGAAGGAGAGGCAAGAGAAGAGATGAGGGAGGCAGCGGAAGTGAGCGCATGCCTACCGTGAGGGGATTCAGGCAGTCTACGGAGGCATAGAAAGGGTGTCAACCGGAGGTGGGGCGACTCCCAGGGGCTCCGTCGAAGGCAGTCGCCGGCCCTGCTGGGATGACTTCAAAAAGCCGTTGGGGGCTGCAGATTGGCGGGAGTGCGGCAGAAATCCCTTGACTTACGCCGTGTTGCCGCCTACGATAATCGCCATGGCTAAGCAAGATCTCCCGCTCGACTCTGCTCCCTCCCCGATTTCGGATTCCTCCGTATCGAACTCGTCCGAGGCGAAGGAATTCGCCTCCTCTAAGGATAGTGCTGCTTCAGAGGCCGGAGTCCCAGCCGCTGCGGCGCCGGCGGCCAAGAAGAGGACCCCGCGGGCGGCGAAGAGGGGGCGCCCCCAGGGGGGAGGCTCGAAGGCGAAGTATCTGACCGAGCGTCAGAAAGCCATTCTCGACTTCATTCTCAGCTTCCAGGGGGAGCAGGGAATCGCTCCGACCCATCGCGAGATCTGCGATCAATTTGGCTACAGCTCCTATGGAACGGTCTACAAGCACCTCAAGCTCTTGGAGCAGAAGGGCTACCTAACCCGCGACTGGAACCAGAAGCGGGGGATTCAGGTGGTGATGGAAGAAGAGGAGACGGAGGCTTCCGGCCTTCCCTTCTACGGCAAGATTGCCGCCGGTCGGCCCATCGAGGCGATTCAGGGAAGAGATCGACTGGAGGTGCCTGGGCATCTGCTGAGTCGTCGTCCTGGGGAACACTACGTTCTTCGGGTGGCTGGTGAATCGATGATCGAGGAAGGCATCCACGACGGCGATCTGGTGGTGGTGCTGAGCCGGGACGATGCGGAGACCGGGGACATGGTCGTGGCCCTGGTGGACGACGAAGCGACGCTGAAGCGCTTCTATCCGGAAGGAGAGCAGGTGCGCCTCCAGCCCGCGAACCCTCAGATGAAGCCGATCTTTGTTCCGGCAGACCAGCTGCGGATTCAGGGCGTGGTGGTGGGTCTGATGCGGAAGTACCTCTGAGATGTCTCTCTAGGAACGGTGCGCTCGAGCGTCCTGACCCCTGGTTTCTGACATTCCAGAATCTGATACTCCAGACCCTGATACCCCATACCCTGAGATCCCGGCTCCCGGGCTTACGCCCCTGAAGTCCGTACCCCTGAGGTCCCTGCTGTGGGGCCTTTTCTCTTCTGGGCACGCTGGTTCGGCATGCCGGTCTCTTGTGCACCCTGGTGCCTTGTGCTTGGGCACCTTGGTCTTTTGGGGCACCCTGGGCTCCCTTATTGGGGTGGGCTGGCGCCTCGCAGAGCCTTTGGTCCTCCGAGCTCCTCGATTCCGCTTTGCCGATTGTGGCGTCATCGGGGGTTGGGGGTATTCAGAGTCAGAGCTCTCTGAGGCTAGAGTTGTCGGGTGGTACCGCTGGAGCAGGGGGCGGTTTGGAAAGGGCCCGGAAGTCCTTTCGTCTCTGCTTTTTTCTCCTAAATCGGTTATCCTTGAGAGCCCTTCGCCCACAAAACGCGTAGCGAGCTTCCCCCCCAGGTGAGCCGCGCGGGAGCCGACCCGCAAGCTATGGATCTCGATTCACTACTCAAATTCATGACCAAGAAGGGGGCGTCGGACCTGCACCTCAAGCCGACTCGCCCTCCCTTGCTCCGCGTCGACGGCAAGATCGTGCCGGTCGATTTAGAGCCCTTTCGTCCAGACGCCCTGAGGGAAATGCTGGAGGGCATTCTCGACGATGCCCAGAAGCGGCGCCTCGAAGAAAATAAGAGCGTCGATCTCGGCTATGGGGTGCGCGGTCTCGCCCGCTTTCGAGGCAATCTCTATCTGCAGCGGGGCAGCATGGCGGCAACCTTTCGCCGCGTACCCTTCAATATCGCCTCGGCGGAGGATCTAGACCTACCGGAAACCCTGCTGGATTTTTGCAAGATCCACATGGGGCTCGTCTTGGTCACGGGTCCCACCGGTAGCGGCAAGTCCACCACCCTGGCGGCGATGATCAAGCACATCTCGCGCACTCGCCAGGTGCACGTGATCACCATCGAAGATCCGATGGAGTTTCTGTTCACGGACAACATGGCGACCATTTCTCAGCGCGAGGTGGGGACCGATACGGTGAGCTTCGCCGAGGCCCTGCGCAACGCCATGCGGCAGGACCCGGACGTCATCATGGTGGGAGAGATGCGTGATCCGGAGACCGTGGCGACGGTGATTACCGCGGCGGAAACCGGCCACCTGGTGTTCTCCACGCTGCATACGAATTCCGCCCCGCAGACCATCGACCGTATTCTCGATACCTTCCCTTCAGATCAGCAGCCGCAGATCCGGGCCCAGCTAGGGCAGATCCTCAAGGGCGTGATCTCGATGAAGCTGGTGGAGCGTAAGGATGGTGGCCGGGTCGCCTCCCTCGAGATTCTCAAGGCCTCTCCGAAGGTCTCGAACATGGTCGAGAAGGGGGAGATCGGCGAGCTGCACGAGGAGCTGGAGTCCTCGGTTGGCTACTACAAGATGCAGAGCATGAATCAGAGCCTGCTCTCGCTCCTGGTCAACGGCTCCATCACCTACGACGAAGCGATGAACCAATCCACGGATCCGGAGGATCTTTCGCTCAAGCTGCGCAAGCTCTTCCCGAAGCTCATCGAGAGTGATTCGACGGACGGAGACGACGATATGTCCAGCGCAGATTTTTCGCAGATCCACGAGCTCTTGGAATTTCGCCGCCTGTTCGAGGAGCAGGAAGAGAAGGTCAAGCAGCGGATGCTGGAGAAGGATGAGGTCATCGGTCGCCTCGAAACGGTGGTCTCAGACCGGGATCGCTCCATCGATCAGCTGGAAGATCAGATCCGCGGCCTTCAGGACGAAGCGGATAAGCAGCAGGGGGAGTACACCCGCCTGCGGCAGGAAGCGCAGGAGAAGATCGACAAGCTGATGCAGCGAATCCGTCAGCTGACTCAGGGCGCCCAGCCGGAGGCACCGCCGCCGCCGCCGAAGAAGTCCGGCATTTTCCGCTGAGGGGCTCGCGGGGTAGCAGCATTGCGCCCGAAGACTGGGTTGGGCTCTTCCGACGGGCTCTGCTGAAGGGGCCCGCTGAACGAGCCTCGCTGGCCGTTCGATTGAAGGCCGTCTGATCCAAGACCGGTTCGGTCCAAGGATGCCGATGGGGGAAGCGTCGAGCTATTCAGGCCCCCTCGCTCTTTTGCCTCTTTGGTGAGCCTCTTTGGCTGAGGAGCCCTTCTGCCTCCCGCGCCGAGGAGAGGGCGATTCTCGCTACCGAGAGGATGCTTCCGGGAAGAGATTTGTTGTAGCGCCTCAACAGGGTTAAACTCCCGCTTGAGGTAATGGGCTACAACTATGCATGAAATCAAGAGAATTGCCCGGTTAGCGAAGCTGCATCTGGAAGCCTCGGAGGAAGCGGAGCTGCAGCAGCAGCTGGCGAGGGTCTTCGAGTATTTAGAGCGGCTCGAGCCCGTGTCGTTGGAGGGCGGAGCTGGGGGCGAGTCAGCGCAGAGCGGACTTGAGCCTCAGGATCGGTCGTTTCGTGAGCCTGCGGCCCCACCCTTAGAGCCTGAACCCTTAAAGCCTGAGGCCGCGCCTTTGGAGCCTGCGGACGAGCCCGGGGAGATCACTCCGGCGCTGAGCCGATCCAGCCTGCTCGCCAACGCGCCTCGCCATCGCGACGGCCATCTCGTCGTTCCCGGGGTGTTCAGCGCTGCCGGAGAGAGCCGCCGTGGCCGCTGAGGAGCTCGCCCATCTCGACTCGACGAGCCTCGCCTCGGGGCTTCGGCGAGGCGACTTTTCCGCCTTGGAGTTGATGGACTTTTGCCTGCGGCGCATCCAGCGAGCTGATTCCCGGCTACAGGCCTTCATCGAGGTTTTCACCGACGACGCCCTGCGCGAAGCGGAAGCGGTGGATCGCCGTCTCGCTGCCGGTGGCCGCCTCGGCCCCCTGGCGGGAGTGCCGGTGGCGATTAAAGACAATCTCAGCATCGCCGGGCGGTCGCTGTCCTGTGGGTCGCGGATTCTCGAGGGCTACGTGGCGCCCTATTCCGCGACCGCCGTAGAGCGCCTGCAGCGGGCCGGTGCCATCGTCGTCGGCCGCACCAATCTCGATGAAATGGCCATGGGCTCTTCCTGCGAGACTTCGATCTGGGGATCGACCCTCAATCCATGGGACTTGGGGCGAGTGCCGGGAGGCTCTAGCGGCGGATCTGCCGCCGCGGTTGCCGCGGCGATGGTGCCCTTGGCTCTGGGCTCGGACACCGGCGGCTCGGTACGGCAGCCGGCAGCCTTCACCGGCGTTGTGGGGCTGCGGCCGACCTATGGTCGAGTGTCTCGCCACGGTTTGGTGGCCTTCGCCTCTTCCTTCGATCAGGTCGGGCCCTTGGCGAGGTCGGTACGGGATGTCGCCCTGGCGCTGGAGGTGCTGGCCGGCCCGGATCCCCGGGACAGCACTACCACCAAGGAGCCGGTGGAGAGCTGGGGATCCTCACTTCAGGGGATTGAGGATGCCCCCTCCCTGGCGGGGCTGAGACTAGGCTGGTGCGAGCTGGCAGGAGATCTTGCGGTAGACGCCGCCACCGAGGCCTGCTGGCGGCGGAGCTGTCAGCGGCTGGAGGCTCTCGGCGCCACCCTGGTTCCGCTTCAGCTGCCGACCCTGGATCAAGCCCTCGCCATCTATTCGGTGCTGGCTCCCTGCGAGGCGAGCTCCAATCTGGCCCGATTCGACGGCGTCCGCTTCGGTCGTCGGGCGGCGGAGGCGGAAGACCTGGAAGATTCTGCTGTTGAAGAATTGAGTCTGGAAGATCTCTACGTCCGCAGCCGTTCCGAGGGCTTCGGTCCCGAGGTCAAGCGACGAATCCTGTTGGGAACCTACGCGCTGTCGGCGGGTGATCGGGAGAGCTACTACTACCGTGCGCGGCGGGCGCTACGCCAAGTGCGCCGCGAGTTGCGGGAAGCCCTGGAGCGGGTCGACGCCCTGATCAGCCCGACGACGCCGACCTCCGCCTTTGCCCTGGGAGCTCGCCGTGAGCCGCTGGAGATGTATCGCAGCGATATCTTCACCTGCGCGCCGAGCCTGGCTGGCCTCCCGGCTATCGCGGTCCCCGCCGGCCTGACGGGGGAGGGATTGCCCTCCTCGCTCCAGGTGACGGGAGCCCCCTTCGCCGAGGCCAAGATTCTGCGCATCGCCACCGCCTTTGAGGCGGATCGGCAGAGAGACGAAGGGATGCTGAGGCCTTCGATGGAATGGATGAATGCTTCGGGGGTCGCGGCATGAGGCTGCCTAAATACGCCAAACGCCGCCTATTCCAGGTCGCCTTGGTGCTGATGTTGGTCTCTGTCGGGGACCCGGCGGCATTTGAGGCTGCGGCAGACAAGGGAGTCACTCTCACCTTGGCGATCCCCGGTGGGGAAGGGGGCCAGCGGGCCGTTTGGACCGCCGACGGGATCTATATCGAGGCTCAGCCCCTGCCCGGCGAGGGGCTCTTGGCGTTCAGCCGCCGACTCTGCGGCAGCGAGACGGCAGCTTCCGCCATCGCCCAGGCCCACGGAGGCCGGCGCGGAATGCTGGCGGGAGCGTGGTACCGAATTCCCGTCGACTGGCTCTCCCCGGTGCATCAGCAGGTCGTGATGACCACCCTGTTTCCGGGGGATCAGCGCAGCAGCGCCGGATGGCGCCACCGGGTCTCACAGCGGGACGACACCCTGTGGGCGATCTCGGAGCGGTTTACCGGTCGCGGTGAGCTCTTCCCGGAGCTTCGTCGGGCCAATCAGCTGACCGACAACACAATTCGCCCAGGGCAGCGATTGCTGATTCCGGCGGCGCTGCTGCGCCCGGAGCTGCGGGCGATGCTGCCCCAGGTTCCCGGCGCCGCTATTGGGGCTGGCGGGGCCGGTGGGGCGACGATGGCCCCGTCGCAGGGGGGTGGCGTTACGACTCCCACTTCCGCTTCGCCCTCCACTAGACCTTCCATTGGGTCCTCTACTGGGCTCTCCACTGGGGCTAGCAACTCGGCAGCGGGGGCGGCCCCCGCTGCTTCGTCGGTGACGACGGCTCCCTTCTCCGTCGAGGCGACCACGGCGCAGCGCTTCCCGTCCCTCGGCGACGTGCGGCTGGAGTACGGATCGGATCGCGACGGCGACTTCGCGCTCTACCGGCTCAAGCCCGGCGAGGCCCTCTACTCCAGCGTGGTGGTGCGCTTCACCGGCCGGGTTTACGCCAACGACGTCAATGCTCTGGCGGCGGATATCGCTCGGCGCAGCGGAGTGGCGGACGTCACCGATATGGCGGTGGGCTACCCGGTGAAGATCCCCTTCGCGTTGCTGCAGCCGGAATTCCTGCCTCCGGGGCATCCCCGACGGCAGGAGTTCGAGCAGAATCAGCGGGCTAGCGCCGCGTTCAGCAACACGGTTCGCTCCCGCAATCTTCAGGGCATCACGGTGATTCTCGATCCCGGCCACGGTGGGAACGATGTCGGCGCTTCCCGAAGAGGAGTGTGGGAGAGCGTCTACGTCTATGACATCGCTCTGCGCCTCAAGCGGCATCTGGAGACCACGACCTCGGCGCGGGTCTTTCTCTCCACCGAGGCGAAGGGCGGAACGGAGGTAGGAGAGCGGGATGTGCTGCCCTACGACAAAACCCATCGGGTGCTCACCGACCCTCCCTACTCGCTGAACCAGGACTCCACCGTCGGGGTCCATCTACGCTGGTATCTATCCAACCGCATCTACCGCGAGGCTCTGGAGCGTGGAGCCCAATCGGATCACGTGGTGTTTCTCTCGATCCACGCCGATTCTCTCCACCCCTCTCTGCGCGGGGCTATGGCCTATATCCCCGACGCTAAGCTGCGGCGGTCGAGCTACTCCAAGAGCGGCAGCGTGTATCGCGCGCGGCGGGAGGTGCGGGAGCAGCCCCGGGTGACCTTCACCCGCGAGGAGATGGTGCGCTCGGAAGGTCTCAGTCGGCAGTTGGCGACGGAGATCATCGACGCCTTTTCCCGGGCCGGGCTCGCGGTACATCCGGAGCAGCCGGTGAGGCAGAAGATCTATCGCGGGCGCAAGCCCTGGGTTCCGGCGGTCTTGCGCTACAACCGAGTGCCCGCCTCGATGCTCTTCGAGGTCAGCAATCTGGCCAATGACGAAGATCGCAGATTGCTGCAGACTCGCCGTTTCCGAGAGACGGCGGCGGTAGCTATTGCCGACGGACTCTTGCGCTACTACGGCGTCGATAGCCGATCCGCGCCGCCGCCGCAGCGGATTGCGGCGGAGGAGTGACCCCGAGGGTTCGGGGCGCGGGAACCTCTTCGATGCCGCGGGGGTCTCATCGAGAGGAGACCCTCGATGAATGCCGCCAACCTCTACCCCGTCGCCGCCGTGATCGCTGACTCGGCGACCCCGTCGACGGCGGATGCCCAGCGGGCGCTGGATCTCGAATTAGCCCAGCGTCATCGCTGGGGCGACGATGCGGCCTTCGAAGAGCTCTACGAGCGCTTCTCGGGCTTGGTCTACAACCTCTGCCTACGGATGGCGGGGGAGCGAGAGCTGGCGTCGGATCTCGCCCAGGAGATCTTCCTTCGCATCTTTCGTCACCTCGGCCGCTTCGAGGGTCGCGCTAGCCTCAAGACCTGGGTGACCCAGGTGACCCTCAACCACTGCCGCTCCCGTCTCGGTCGGCGTCACCGCCGTCGACAGCGATTCCGCCCCCAGCCGCTGGTAGAAGAGGGGGAGGAGGGAGTGGAGCTGGTAGATGAGGGTCGCGATCCGGAACAGCGGGCGGCCGCGGCGGAGGAGAGTCGCCAGGTGGCCGCAGCGGTGGCTCAGCTTCCCTCCCCCTACCGCGAGGCGGTGGTGCTCTGTGATTTAGAAGGGATGTCTTATCAACAGATCGCCGAGATTCTCGAGGTGCGCATCGGCACGGTGCGCTCGCGCATTGCCCGCGGGCGCACGCGGCTGCGAGCGATACTCGAGAAGAGCGAGCTAGCGACCGGTACTATTGGACAGCGGCCCGGGGGCGGCACCCGGTCCCGCGGAGAGAAAGCATGAGCGCCTTAGCCCAGAACAAGGATCCCCACGGTCACCTCAGCGATGAGGAGCTGTCGGCGGCCGTCGACGGCGAGCTACCGCGCCCGCATCTACGGCTAGTAGAGGAGCACCTGCAGCGTTGTGAGATCTGCCGTCAGCGGCAGCTGGATCTGCTGCGGGTGGTAGAGCCGCTGCGCCGATTGCAGCGCCAGGCGCCACCGCCGGCTCTCGGGCAGCTGGTGATGGATCGCGTTCGCTACCAGCGGGGCCAGCGCAGCTGGATCGAAGCGGTGGAGGATCGTCTCCCAGGGCCGGTGAGCCGCCAAAGCCCGGTGGGCTATTCCTTCGCCCTGGTGATCGCCCTCGCCGCCTGTCTCTTTTTCTTTGCCGATTGGCTGGAGCGTCGCGAATCGCCGAGCCCCACCTTCTCGGTGCCGACGGTGGAGGGGGCGGTGGTGGACGGGCGCGCCTTCGAGCTGACGGCGGACGGCATCTGGATCCAGAGCGCGGTCCGGGAGCGGGCTGGGGCTGCGGCTCCGCGGCTCCTTTTGCTGGAGTCCGCGGCGGGTCAGGAACTGGCTCTGCGCTGGCCCGGCGCCGCCCTCTTGGCCCGCTCCGGGGAGGTGGTGCTACAAGATCAAGATGGCCAGTTGGTGCGCCTGAAGGCGCAAGGGCCCGCAGAAATAGAAAAGCCCGCAGCGCGGTAGAGCGGCGGGCTAGTCAACCTGTAGGCCAGTGAATCCGCAGGCTAATCAGGCAGAGAGGCGTATCCCCCTCTCGAGCTCCCCTCAGTGGGTCCCCTTCCGGCAGAGCTCCCAATGGAGCTCCTTCGAGAGCTTCCTCAGGCGGGGTTGAAGACCTCGATGGCGGCGATGGTGTACTCGGTACCGGAGTAGTTCAGGGTATCGCCCACCCGCTTGCCGAGGATCTTCTGCGCCAGCTCCGACTCGTAGGAGATGATGTCCGACTCCGGGTCGCTCTCCCAGGGGCCGAGGATGGTCAGGGAGGAGCCCTCGCCGCCGTCGAGGGTCAGCCTGGTGCCGATGACCACCTGGTCCGTCTGCACCGCGTTGAGGTCGATGGGGCGAGTCCGGGAAAGGTCGCTGTTGAGGGCGGCGAGTCGGGCCGAGAGGTATTCATGGCGCTGGCGGGCGCTCTTGTATTCAAAATTCTCTCGCAGATCACCGAGGGCTCGCGCTTCTTCGATGGCCTTGCGGTTCGCCGGTAGCTCCACGCTCTTGAGGTGGCGGAATTCCTCCCGCTTGGTCTCGATGGAGCTCTCAAGGGCGTAGAGGGGAGCGTCCTGGTCGTCCCGCAGGTCGGAGAATTTGAGCTCCAGGGAGGTCACCAGGGCGTCCCGCTGGTAGCCCTCTAGAGCGGCGCTCTTGGTGATCGCATCGCGGGCTGGCTCCGCCTGCTCGGGCTCCAGGTCCTGCAATAGCTTAGGGGCCGTGCCGCCGCTCTCCAGCAGGGGAACCAGGCGGGAGGCGCGGTAGCTGGCGAAAGCTTCGTCCTGCAGCGCGGTGAGCAGCTGCTTGAGCAGGCGCAGGGGGTTGTGCTGGCGCAGCCCGTCGTCGTCGCTGGCACGTTCGGCGAGCCAAACGAAACCTGCGGGGTTCTTGCGCGGCTGGGAGAGCAGCTGCTCGATGAAGCTCTTGCGCTCCTCCGGCGCTTCCGCGGTGAGACCCGCTAGCAGCAGGTCCAGCAGACGTGGGTCTTCCTCGCGGGCGATGAAGCGGCCGAAGTGCTGGGGCCAGTCCTCGCGGTCGTTCTGCACCAGCTCGTAGACCCGCTGCCGCAGGGCGCGGTCGTCCAGCCCGCCGACGAGCTCGAGGAGGTTAGGGCTCTGGGCCACCAGGGTCTCGGGGGTCCACTCGACGTCGGTGAGGGTGGTGCCAGCGCGATCCAGGGCGTGCCAGATCTCGAAAGCTCGGCCGACCCGGGAGCTCTTGACCTCCTCACCGGCCTTGTGGAGGGCATCGACCATCCTCTTCTTGAGGCCGGCGTCACGATCCGCGTTGCGCTTCAGCAGGTCGATCTTGCCGCGAATTCCGGCGCGTTCGAAGGCGGTCCAAAGAGCGGAGAAGGCGTCCTCGCTGGTGGCCGCCCAGCGATAGTTCTGACGGCCTTTGGCTTGGGTGAGCACCTGAGGGTGCTTGCGGGCGGCGGTCCACCAGCGATTCCAGCCTTTCTCGGTGATCACGCCGGTGAGAGCTTGGCGCACCTCGGTGGCGGTCATCGGACTGTTGTAGCTCACCAGCACTCGGCGCAGCAGCTCGGAGGGGTCCTGCTTGGCCAATTCCCTGAGGCTTTCGGGATCCTCCAGCTTCTGCCGCAGGACGTGGTCGGGCTCCAGCGCCTGAAGCATCTTGGCGGCGGCACGAAAGCCCACCATCAGCCCCTTGTGGCGCTCGAGATCGACCTTGAAGCTCTCCAAGGCAATATTGATCTCGACGATGCGTCCGGCTCCGCGGCCCACCATCCACACCGGAGTGCCGATGTCGAAGCCCATCAGCGCCTTGAGTCGGTCGACCCGATCCCAGGTCTTGGCGGGATCCTTCTGCACTTTGTCGAGGCCGACCTTACTCTCCAGCAGCTCGTACATGCTGTGGTCGTCATAGATGCTGCGCAGACAGACCAGAATCGCCTTGTGGAGATCTTCTGGCTCATAGATCGTAGGGCCGATGCGGCGCAGCAGCTTGAGACGAGGCTCCCAAAGCTCTTTTTCGATCAGCAGATCATCGAGAATCTCCAGCAAGAAGCGGGAGCGATCTGCCTCGTTGTTGCCGATCAGCGCTCGGGCGACGCCGACGAAGTAATCGAGATCCTCTGGTTGCTTCGAGGAGTGGCCGAGCCACTCGTCCTCGATGGCCTCGAAGTTACCTTTGGAGAGATGTGCCTGGGTTTGCTTAGAAATCGCCATAGATCCCAAGACAATACCAAAAAATCCTAGCGCGCCGTAGCACTCTGTCAGCGCAATTGAGGGGTTGGAAACTCTGGATCCTGCGCACCGGCGGTGTCGCGGCGACGGGATAGGGGGGCTCTGCGCTGCTAGAGTTGGAAGATATGAAAGAGGAGACCGCCAATTTCCTCGACGGGTCGTCGTCGTCGGCGGCGCCGGACGAGATCAGCGAAGATCCCGCCGACGAGATCAGCGAAGATCCCGGCGACGAGATCAGCGAAGATCCCGGCGGAGAACGTGGGGAGATCACGTCGGGCAGCGAGCTGTCGCGGCTGCTGCGGGATGCTGGGCCCGAGGCGCTGCGGGATCTGCTGCGCCAGCGGGGGGAGGAGCTCACGGTGGAAGAAGCGCGGCAGGCGCTGCGCAACCCCTTCGTAGACGAGGCCCTGGTGCGCGCCTTGGTGGAGCGGCGATCGCTTCTTTCCTCCTACGAGCTGCGCCGAGATTTGGCGGCGCATCCGAGCACCCCGAGGGTGATCGCGTCCCGCTTTTTGGGGGGACTGTATTGGGGCGACCTGCTGAAGCTATCCCTCAGCCTGCGGGTGCCGCCGGCGGTGAGAGTGTTGGCGGAACGGGAGCTGGTGCAGCGGCTTCCCGGCTTGGCCCTCGGCGAGAAGGTGAGTCTCGCCCGGCGAGGGGCCCGACCGGTGCTTCATCAGCTGAGGAAAGAATCGCATTTTCGGGTGATCGCGGCGCTGCTGCAGAACCCTCGGTTGACGGTGGATATCGTGCAGCCCCTGGCGGGGGATCTCCAGGCTCCGCCGGAGATCCTGCGCCAGCTTGCGGAGCATCCCCGTTGGGGAGTGCGCTACCCCGTGCGCCTCGCTCTCTGTCGTAATCCACGGACGCCGCCGCAGGTCGCCCTGCGCCTGCTTCCGATGCTGAAGAAGGTCGATCTAAAAGGCTTGGCTTCCGATCGGCGCATCTCGTCGGTGCTGCGCCGTCGCGCGGCGCGATTGCTTTCGTCGACGCCTCCTCGCGGGACAGGGAGTCTCGGCGGATCCTAGGGTGACGCATCGGTCGCGGACGATCGGCGTAAACACGGCGGTCTGTGCAACTCTCGCAGGTCGAGTACAATAGGCGAGCTTCCGGTATGGGATCTTCGATACGATTCGTGCTTCCCGCTCCGGGCCTACCCCAGCCGCCGCGGCGGCACCCCCGTGCCCTCTTCCCGAGCCCAACCCGGTCGTCTCCTGCGAGACGGCGACCTCGGTAGCTTTTGCGATGACGACCTCCAGCCGCACCACGCCCCGAACCCCACCATGGGAAGGCCCCGACAACCAGGGGATAACCTTCGGAACCTGGCTTCGCCGACAGCGAGAGGTGCGGGAGATCGAGCTCAAAGAGATCGCCGACAGCACCAAGGTGAGCCTGCGCTATCTACAGGCCTTCGAGCAGGACCGCTTCGAGCTGCTTCCGGCTCTGGTGTTCTCTCGCGGCTTTCTGCGCCAATACGCCGAATGTGTGGGGCTGGATCCCGACGAGGTCCTGAACTCCTTCCTCTGGGCGATCAACGCTTCTCAGCCGGAAGAGGAAGAGCCGGAGGAGGTACGCCGCCGCGAGGTCGAGGCGAATCGCTCGATTCTGATCCCGGTGCTGATCCTGGTGGTGGCCCTGGTGGCTCTGGTGGCGGGGCTCTTGATCTCCTCTGGAGACGAGGAAGAGGCAGCCGCCGAATCCCAGGAAGCGGTGGTGGAGGACTCCGCGCCGGCGACCTCGGGACCGAATTTCGTCCCGCCGGTGCGTCAGGCGGCGGCCCCCGCTCCAGCGGTGGAGCCCCCACCTCCAGAGCCCTCGGCGCCGCTGGTGGTCACCCTGGAGTTCACCCGGGACTGCTGGGTGGAGGCGGTGGTGCGCAACGCTCCCGAGGGGCGTGATCAGCGCATCTCCCAGACTTTCTGGCAGGGAGAATCGTTGACCCTCGAGGCGCAGCGGGCGGTGGTGCTGCGCAAGTTGGGCAACGCCGGTGGCGTGCAGGTGGAGGTCAACGGCCTTCCCTTCGAGCTCGGTGGCCGCGAGGGGCAGGTGATCAATGATCTGCGCATCGATCTGGAGACCGCCGCTGAGCTGCGGGCGGCTGATGCTGGGGCTGCTGATGCCGGAGGTGGTCCTTGAACCCGACCTCGCCGCTGATTCAGCGAGTGCTCGCCGGCGCCGACCGCAACCTCCAGATGCTGGCGGCGGACGGTCTGCTGCCGGTTCCGCCGGAAGAGCTGATCCCGGTTCAGATTTTTCTCGCCCGTAGCCCCGACGTGGAGGTCTCCACCAAGGCGAAGCTGTCCTTGACGGGAACCGCGCCTCGCTTGGTCTCCAGCTACCTCAAGGAGGTGGAGGAGATCGCGCCGCTGGAATTCTTCCTGCGCACGTCGTCGGAGCCACTGATTCTGCAGACCATCCTGCAGCGACGGAATCTCCCCAACCACCTCCTCCTCGAGGTGGCGCCAAAACTGGATGGGGACCTGCAGGAAATTTTGTTGCTGAGACAGGATCAGATCATTCAGGCCCCCCAGATTTTGGATGCCCTGGAACAAAACCCTCAGCTTTCCGCCTATTCCAAGCGGCGGATCCAGGAATACCGAGAGCACCTGCTGCCGCGGGAAAAGCCAGAGAAGCCGAAAACCAAGGCCATCGAGGAGGTCACCGAAGAGGAAGTGCAGGAGGCCATCGCCGAGGTCAAGCGCACGATCCCCGCGGAAGGTGAGGAAGATGACCTCACGGGGCTCACCGAGGTGCAGATCAAGGCGTTGCCCATTCCGGTGCGTATGAAGCTCACGGTGGGCGCGAACCGCACTCTTCGCGGTATCCTGATTCGGGACGTCAACTCCACCGTGGCGATGACGTGTCTGGAGAACAACTCCTGGGCGGATACTGAGATCGAATCCGTTTGTCAGAATCGAAACACCCACGAGGAGGTCATGCTGGGGGTCAGCCGAAATCGCCAGTGGATGAGCAAGTACGCCATCGTTCAAGCCTTTGTCCGGAACCCTAGGGCCCCGGTAGGTCTTGCTATTAAACTGCTGTCACGATTGTCCGTCCGAGACTTACGGGACCTCCGTCGAGACCGCAATGTCCCCGATCCCGTCCGCCAGACGGCGAATCGGCTGTATAGAATCAAAGTAAGATAGGAAGCGTCCGATGGCGACGAACTACTACTCCATTCTCGGCGTGCCGCAGAACGCGACGAGGGACCAGGTACGTTCGCGGTTCTTGGAGTTGGCCCGTCAGCTACACCCGGACCGCTTCCGCGGTGATGCCAAGCGCCAAGCAGAAATCGATTTTCAAGAGATCACTGAGGCGTTCAACATTCTCTCCAACCCCCAGCGCCGCCGAGACCACGATCGTGAGCTGGCGCGACCGCAGGCGGAAGATGAGCAGGATGACGCGAAGCAGGCAGCAAAGGTTTATATGCAACGAGGCGTCAAGTCCTATCGCGAGGGCAACTATTCCGCGGCTGCCGACAGCTTTGATCGCGCTACCAAGGAAAATCCGGAGGATCCCAAGACCTGGTTCCACCTCGCTTTGGCCTGTAGCCGCCTGCCGAGATTCCGGCAGCGGGGCCTCGAGGCGATCACGGAGGCCTGTCGTCGGGACGCGATGAACGCGAAATACCACAAGCTTGCGGGGCGCATGTATGCCGAGGCGGGGAGCGTCGAGGATGCGGAACGGGCCTATAACCGGGCGCTGCAATGGGGAGGCGAGGATGCCTCCGTGCGCTCGGCCCTCGACGAGCTGAAGAAGAAATCGAAGCGTGGTGGCCTCTCCTCGCTCTTCGGCAGGTCTTGATCATGCTGCGTATCCGAGCCTGCGGACTGACGGACATCGGTCTCGCCCGAGCCCACAACGAAGATTGCTTCGGCATTGATGCCGAGAACCAGCTGGCGGTGGTCGCCGACGGCATGGGGGGGCACAGCCACGGGGAGGTGGCCTCCCGCATCGCGGTGGAGTCGATCCAGGAATTCGTTGGCACCCGGGTGACCCGGGCGAGCTTCAACGGAGCGCGGCCGGAAGGCAGCCATAGCGGTTTGCGGCAGCACTCCCGGGTGCTGCGGGATGCCGTACGCTCCGCCCACCACCGGGTGCTCGGGGCGATTCGTGAAGACGGCTCCCTCTACGGCATGGGCACCACCGTGGTCGGCTTTCTGCTGCGGGAAGACGTCGCCGCCGTCGCCCACGTCGGGGATAGCCGGGTGTATCGTCTGCGGGGTGGAGACATGGAGCTGCTGACCCAGGATCACACCTGGGTCAACGAGCAGGTGATGGCGGGCTTTCTCTCCCCAGAGCAGGCGCGGGTGCATCCCTTAAAGAACGTGATCACCCGCGCCCTCGGCGGCGAGTCGGACGTGCAGGTGGATGTCCGAGAGCTGCGCGCCCGCGCCGGGGATGTCTACCTGCTGTGCTCCGATGGCCTGACCACGATGATGCAGGATCCCGAGATTCTCGCCGAGGTGACGCGCTCCGGGCGCTCCCTCGAGCAGGTCTGTCGCGGCCTGATTCAGGAAGCGAATTCCCGCGGTGGGCTGGATAACATCACCGTGATTCTGCTGGCCATCGAGGAAGTCTGAGAGATCCCAATCTAGGGATGCCTCCCGTCTCGAGGCTTTCCTCCCAGGAGCTCCCCCGGATCGGGACGAGCCGAAGGATCCTCGATCGGTGCGGAACCCTCAGTCCCTGAAGAGCCCTCAATCTCCGAATAGATAGCCGTCGCGGGCGGTGATCTCGAATTCCGGGTTAGTCGCCTCCACCTCGACCTCCTGATAGCCGCTCTTATCCGCTGGATGACGGCTCTGGTAGCTCAGCAGGTAATAGCCATTATTGGCCTTGGAGACCCTGCTGAGGGCGGTGCGGAAGGTGGAGTGGTTGAAGAGATACTCACCACCGGTGGCGTTGGCGAAATGGTTGAGGCTGCCGGCCATGGTGTGGCGCACGTTGGGCAGGCTGAGGTCGATGGCGTAGGTCGCGATGTTGCTGTCGTTGAGGTGGCGGATGGTGGGCTCGGTGTAGCGGGCATCGGGCTGGTAACCGCCGAAGGTGTCGACACGACCGAAGCCGAGGGAGAAGAGCAGGAGGTTCTTGCGTCCAGGGGTGCTGCCGGCGGCCTTGGCGAGCTCCTGGAGCCCTTCGTAGATGGTTTCCGTGCTGTCTCCTAGGGCCTCTCCTTGGGGTAGGTGAGCGGCGAGGCTGGGGATTCCTCGATCTCCCTCGTCCCCGATTCGCGACGGCCAATTCTCGCCTCCGGCGCTGCGCACGGCGCGGTCGATGGCTCCCTCCAGTAGCTCCTGATCCTGAGTGAAGTCCTGGTGCAGGCGCAGCTTGACGTCATAGCTCAACACCGCGACCCAGTCGCCGGGCTGGAGATCCTGCTGCACCCAATCTTTGGAGTATTTGCCCGCCTGGAGCTGACGCTGGACGATGCCCGGAGCCTCTCCGGCCTTGCGCCGCTGGTCTTCGAAGAGCAGGATGAAGTAGCGGTCCCGGGGCTGGCGATCGAGATCGCTGCCCCGCGCCTCGAGGCTGGCCCCGAGATTGGCCTCGGCCTCGCCGCCGGGCTGTGCTTCCAGCAGGCGGTGGCTGTAGAAGACGACGGAGTCCAGGGCCACCAGGTCGCCGTCCTCGCTGACCCGGAAATCCTCGGGACCAAGGCCGACGACGACATTGCCGGCCTCGTCGGTGACCTGCACGTCCAGCAGCACCTCGGTGACCTCTACGGCGTCCTCGAAGGTGGCCTCCTGCTGCGCGGCGAGGGGAAGGGCCACCAGCCCTAGGAGCAGAGCCAGCAGGGCGCAGAGACTGCCTCTGCGAAGGGTGCTGGGAGACGAGGCGGAAGGGGCATGAAGGGGAGAGGGCATGGGGACCTCCAAAACGAGCGAGGGTACGGGGAGCGGGGACTTGGGAAGCTGGTTCATTGGAGCTGGTTCAATCGGAGCCTGAGCTGCTCCGCTCATTTGCAACAATCAGAGAAGAGCAAAATGGTTGCCAGCTTGTTCAAATCTGCCTGATGATTCGGCCGCCGCCGGGATTAGGGCCGCTAACGATCCTCTCGTGCTGGAAATCGAGCGTTCAGCGGGATGATCTGGGCACTGGCGGCGCCTCGCTAGCCTGTCGAGAGCGGCTCGCTCCGCGGCAGCTGCCCCCGGCGGGGGACGGCGGTGTCCTTCCCGGGGGGCATCTGTCTTGAGGATCAGGACACGGGGTTTAGGGGCGGAGGGTGGCGAGGTCGGCTAGCGGACGACTCAGGTCGAGCTCGTCTCCTGGCTGTAGGAGTAGAAGCCGCCCGCGTCGGCCAGTTGCCGCAGCGCCGCGGACGGCGCGAAGCGAGGCCCGACGGATTGCGCTAGGCGCTCCAGCACCCGAACGATCTCGTCGATCCCCTGCTCGTCCGCCCAGCGGCAGAGGCCGCCGCGGAAGGGAGGAAAGCCGGCGCCGGTGAGCAGGGCGAAGTCGATATCTTCGGGGCAGCTGACCACTCGCTCCACCAGGCAGCGGGCGGCCTCGTTGACCATCGGGAGAGTGACACGATCGCAGGCCACCAGCGGCTCCTTTAAGGAGCGGCGCTGGCCGCTGTCGAGGAGCGGGTAGAGATCCGAGTTCGGGGTGCGGCGGCCTTCTTCGCAGCGGTAATAGCCGATTCCGGTCTTGGTGCCCAGCCAGCGCCGCTGCAGGAAGATCTCCTCCAGCTCCCACGGCGGCAGCGCGAAGCGGCCAGGGAAGGCGCGCTGCAGGGTGGTGACGACATCGATGGCGAGATCGATGCCGACTCGATCGATCAGGGCCAGGGGGCCCATCGGCAGGCCCCAGCTCTCCAGGGCGTGGTCGATATCGTCGATGCGATAACCCTCCGCCAGCAGGCAGAGGGCCTCGGTCATAGCGAAGGAGAGGATTCGATTGACCAAAAAGCCCGGGCTGTCCTTCACCGCCACCGGGCGCTTGCCGAGGCGCAGAGCGAAGGCGCGGGCGATTTCCAGACTCGCCGGTGAGGTCTTCTCGCCGGCTACCAGCTCCACCAGGGGGAGCCGTCCCGGCGGGTTGAAGAAGTGTAGGCCCACCAGGCGCTGAGGGTGCCGGAGACCGCGGGCGAGGTCGTTCACCGAGAGCGAGGAAGTGTTGGTGGCAAACACGGTGTTCGGCCTCACCTCTTCCTCCAGGCGCTGGAGCAGCCTTCGCTTCGACTCCAGATTCTCGGTGATCGCTTCCACCACCAGATCCACGCCGTGGAAGCCGGTGGTGTCGAGACAGGGCTGGAGACGAGTGAGGGCAGCGCGGCTCTCGGTGCGGCTCAGCCGTCGCCGCTTGACCCGATTGTGGAGCACTCGGGAGGCGTTGCGCAGGGCAGCGATGGAGGATTCAGGATCGGTATCCAGCAGGCGCACCGGGAGGCCTCCCTGGATCGCCACCAGCTGCGCGATCTCCGAGCCCATCACACCCGCTCCCACCACCGCTATTCGGCTCAAATGGACGTTGCTGGGGGGCTGGTCTTTGGCCCTCTGGTGAAGCTGGAAGACGTGCTGCAGATTGGCCGCTACGGTACCGGTGGCGAGCTCGCCGAGGGCTCGGGCCTCGGCCTCAAGACCAGCCTCCTTGCCCTGCTCGAGGCCGACCTTCACCACCTCGATGGTGCGGGCGGGGGCGGGGTAGCGGCCGTCGGTCTTGGCGAGGGTGCGGCGGCGCGCCTGGTCGAAGACGATGCGGCGGCCGAGGGGGTTGTCCTGCAGCATTTCCCGAAGGTCCAGCTCGGCGGCGGCCTCTATTTGTCCCGCCATCACCGCTCGGGCAAATCGATGGACGTGACGCAGGAAGCCCGCGGTCGGCACCAGCTCGTCCACCAGGCCGAGTCGCCGCGCCCGCGGGGCGTCGACGCTCTTCCCGGTGAGCATCAGCTGCAGCGCTTCCGCCAGGCCGATGCGCCGCGGCAGGCGAACGGTACAGCCCCAGGCCGGCAGGATGCCGAGGCGAACTTCCGGCAGGCCGAGGCGTAGGGAGTTCTCGGCGGCCACCCGATAGGTGCAGGATAGGGCCAGCTCCATGCCGCCGCCGACACAGACTCCGCGCAGGGCGGCGACGGTGGGGAAGGGGAGCGCTTCCCAGGCGGAGAACAGCCGCTGGCCGAAGCGGGCACCCTCTTGGGCCTTCCGCTGCGCGACCTCCCGCTGTTGGCGACCGCCGGGCACATCATTGCCGAGGGCCCGAATCATCGAGATGTCGGCGCCGTGGCAGAAGGACTTTGCCTTGGCGGAGAGCACCACCAGGCAGCGAATGTCGGAGCGCTGGCGAAGCACCTCGACCCAGTTGGCGAGGCTTTGAAGGGCGTCCTGGGTGAACAGGTTGACGGAGCGTCGGGGCTGGTTGAAGGTCAGGGTCGCCAGCCCTTCGGCGCCGACTTCGAGACCGAAGGCCTCCTCCGTCGAGCTCAGCCCTCTGCCTCCTCGTACATCTGATCGACGACGTCACCGAACTTGTCGTTGATGATCCGCCGCTTGATCTTCAGGGTCGGGGTGAGCTCGCCACCCTCGATGGTCCACTCCTCCGGCAGCAGGTGGAAGATGCCCACCCGCTCGTACTTCGCCAGCTTGCCGTTGACCTTGCGGATCTCGCCGTCGATCAGCTCCCGCACCCGGTCGTCGGTGGCGAGGGCGGCGTCATCGCTGCTGTCGATGCCCTGCTTCTGGGCCCAGGGCTTGAGGTTCTCGAGATCCGGAACCACCAGCGCCGAGAGGAATTTCCGGCGGTCGCCGATGACCATCACCTGGTTGATGTAGGGGCTGCTCTTCAAGGCATTCTCGATCGGCGCCGGGGCAACGTTTTTGCCGTAGGCGTTGACGATGATCTCCTTCTTGCGATCGGTGATGCGAAGGTAGCCCTCGTCATCGATCACGCCGATGTCGCCGGTGTGGAACCAGCCGTCGTCGTCGATGGCCTCGGCGGTGGCGTCGGGAAGGTTGTGATAGCCCTTCATGATGTTCGGGCCCTTGGCGAGGATCTCGCCGTCCTCGGCGATCTTCAGGGTGACGATGTCGATGGCCCGCCCGACGCTGCCGAGCTTGGTGTGCCCCGGGGCGTTGACGGTGAGCACCGGAGAGGTCTCCGACAGGCCGTAGCCCTCGAAGATGCTGATGCCCGCTCCCCAGAAGAACTCTGCGACCTCCCGCGATAGCGGGGCTCCGCCGGAGCAGGCCATGCGGAAGCGGCCGCCGAGGCGGTCCCTGAGCTTGCCGAACACCAGCTTGTCGGCGATCAGCAGCTGAATGCCCAGAAGGCCCGGGGGGGTCTTGTTCTTCAGGCGGTAGGGCAGGGTCTTGCGCCCTACGCCGACGGCCCAATGGAAGATCTTCTGGCGCAGCGGCGGCGCCTGGGCGATGTTCTCCATCACCTTGCCGAGGATCTTCTCGTACACCCGGGGGACGGAAACGAAGACGTGGGGCCTCACCTCGCCCATGTTCTGCGCCACGTGGGCCACCGACTCGGCGTAGGCGATGGTCACCCCGCAGTAGAAGTAGATGTAGCTGACGGTGCGCTCGAAGGAGTGGGAGAGGGGCAGGAAGGAGAGGGCGGTGAAATGCGGCTCGATGCCCAGGTAGTCGAGGGAGGAGAGAGCGTTGGAGATGATGTTGTGATGGGTGAGCATCACGCCCTTGGGGTTGCCGGTGGTGCCGCTGGTGTAGATGAAGGTGGCCAGATCTTCCGGCTCTACCGCCCGGCTATTGGCCTCGAATTCCTCCGCCGTGGCCCCAGCGCCGGCCTCGATCCAGTCGTCCAGGGTCTCGACTCCTTCTTCTCCCTCGCTGTCGCCGATGAGCACCAGGCGCTCGAGGGCGGGAAGCTCCTGTACCTGGAGGCCGCGATAGCGCTCGAAGCCCTCGGCGAAGACGATCTTGGTACTCGCGTCATTGGCGATGTAGGCCGCCTGGTCCGGCGTCAGGGTGGGGTAGATGGGCACTACCACCGCGCCGAGGCTCAGGGTGGCGAAGTCGATGATGGGCCAATGGGGCCCGTTTTCGGCCATCAGACCGACGCAATCCCCCTTCTGCACTCCGGCGTCCGCAAGGGCCTTGGCCAAACGCTGTACCGAATCCACCATCTCGGCGGTGGAGATGGGGCGATATTGGCCGTCCACCTTGTGGAGCAGGCAATCGGGCTTCTGGTTCTTGGCGTTGACCAGGAACAGCTCGGGGATCGTACGAATGGCCATTGAGATCGACTCCTTGCTTAATCTGGATGTCTCCGCGCCGGCCGCCGATGGGTGTCCCGGTGCACTGCTAGCGGAGGGCCTGCTCCTCGCCGTCGGAGGTGCTGTGCGGCGTTCTGCCCGAAAGATCCCGCTCGGGACTTGAGAAGGATCGCGGGAGAGAGGGGTAGAGTTTATATACTCCCGTCGTTTGCGGCATGCCGCAGTGCGACAAAGTTCCCCTGAAAGCGCCCTCGAGGCGCAGGAGATGCTCCAGTGGCCGATTCATCTTCCGCTCCCAACTCTCTCCCCCAGATGCGCGAGGCCCTCGATCGACTGGATCGCGAGTTCATCGAGCTACTGGCCAAGCGAATGCGCCTGGTCTCCGATGTGGCGGCCCTCAAGCGTCAGCAGCCGGATGTCCCGCTGCGGGACGAGGGCCGAGAGCGGCAGATTTTCGAGGTGTGGGCTCAGGAAGCGCGCTCCCACGGGCTCTCTCCCTACTTTGTCGGTCGACTGTTGCGGGAGCTGCTGAATTACTCCCGCCGTGATCAAGAGCGCCACCTAGATCGCGCCGAGGCGACTTCCCAAGCGGCGTTGCGGGTGGGTTACCAGGGAGCGCCGGGGAGCTACAGCGATCTCGCCGTGGGCAAGCTCTTCGCCGCCCGCTCGGTGGATCGTCTGGAGCGGGTGGGATTCGATACTTTCCGCGAGGCGGTGGAGGCGGTGGAGAGCGGCCGCGTGGAATATTCCCTGCTGCCCATCGAGAACACCATCGTCGGCGGCATCTACGAGGTCTACGATCTGCTGGCGGATCGTTCCCTCTCCCTGGTGGGAGAGGAGGTGTGGCCGGTGGAGCACTGCCTGGTGGGGCTGCCGGGAACCCGTCCGGAAGCGCTGCGGGTGATCCGCTCCCATCCGGTGGCCCTGCAGCAATGCGAGCGCTTCCTGCGCTCCCTGGTGGGGGTGCGTCAGGAGAGCTGGTTCGATACCGCCGGGGCGGCGCAGGCGGTGGCGGAAGCCGGCGACCCGGGGCTTGCGGCGATCTCGTCCGAAGAGGCGGCCCACGCCTGGAATCTGCAGATCCTGCGCCGCGACGTGGCGGATCACCGCCGCAACCTGACCCGCTTCCTGCTCATCGGCCGCAAGGCGGAGGAGCCGGACCCGAGGCAGCCGGCCAAGACCTCGCTGCTGCTGGTGGTCGCCCATCAGCATGGCGCGCTGGCCCGCTGCCTGCGGGTCTTCGACAGCCACGGCATCAATCTCACCAAGCTCGAGAGCCGGCCGCTGCCGGAAACTCCCTGGGCCTACCGCTTCTACATCGATCTCGAGGGGCGGGCCCAAGACCACAAAGTGGTGGAGGCCATCGCCCAGCTCAAGCCCTTCTCTACCCGGCTGGAGATCCTCGGCTCCTACACCCGCCGCGCCGGGGGCTTTGAGGACGCGCCGGTACCGGCGCCGCCCTTAGCGGTGGAGGACGAGGAAGAGTCGACCTCCGTCGCCCGCCGAGTGGTGAGCGTCGGGGACGTGGTGCTGGGGGGCGGGGCCTTCGGCCTCTGCGTCGGCGCCGCTCGGGGGGCTCGCCGCCGGGAGCTGGCCCGTCTGGCGTCGGTGGCCCGGGAATGTGGTGCCCTGGGGCTGGTGGCCGGACCGATGAGCGGCGAGGGCTCCCTGGTGCAGCAGCTGGAGCTGGTGCAGGAGGTCACCCACGCCTATGAGCTGCTCTCGGTAGTGGCGGTGGATCGCGCCGAAGACGTGCCGAGCATCGCGGCTCAGGCCAACGTGCTGCGAATCCCCGGGCACCAGATGGCCAGCGTCGCCCTGCTGGAGGCGGTGGGGCGCAGCGGGCGGGCGGCGCTATTGGAGCGCGGTCCTTCCGCCACGGTGGAGGATCTGCTGGCGGCGGCGGCGGTCTTCGAGGCCACCGGCAATCATCAGCTGATCCTGGTGGAGAGCGGCATTCGTACCTTCGAGACCGCCACCCGCAGCACGGTGGACGTCGGCGCGGTGGCGGTGCTGCGGCAGCGCTGTGATCTGCCGGTTTGGGTGGCCCCCGGCGCCGCCGGGGAGGCGGCCCTGATCGAGCCTCTGGCCCTCGCCGCCGCTGCTGCCGGAGCCGATGGGCTGCTGCTGGAGTGGGCTTCGGAGGAGAGCCCCGAGGCATTGGATCCCGAGCAGCCCTCTCCCTTCGAGCGCCAGCTGCCGGTGATCGCCGCCCGTCTCGCGCCGGTGCTGGCGGCCTTGGGCAAGACCTGAGTCTGGCGGGTTTCCGCTCAGCTGATTCCGGCTCAGCTGGCGTACAGCTGGAGCTCCGACCCCACTCGATCCGCCAGGCCGCAGGCGATCTCCAGATTGGGATGGCGCACGAAGAGCCAGCCGTCGGAGAGCAGGGTCGCCTTCCAGTTGCGCCGCGGATGCCCCAGCGGCAGCAGGTCCACGCCCACCACGTGCTCGCCGATTTCCGTCAGCAGACGCTGCAGGCCCTCGACTCGGGTGATGCGCCCCTGTCCCTGGGCGCGCTTGAAGATCACCGAGGCGTTGTATTTGCGCTCCGTCGGCTGGGTCAGGCGACCGTGGCAGACCGCTTCTGCCCAGCCGACGTAGACGTCCGTGTCGCAGGTGTAGTTCATCAGATCGACGGAGCGTGCCCCCGGGGGGCGGCCACCGATCTCGCCGAATACCGCCTCGCCGCTGGAGGTGAGAAACCACTCCATATGGGTGAAGCCGGTGGAGAAGCCCAGGGCCTCGATCACCCGCTCCCCGAGGCGGTGTCCCGCCGCCAGCTCCGGCCGGTCGAGGTTGCGCAGGTTCATCGTCTGCGGGCTGATCCACTCCAGGGAGCGGCCGACGAGGACGTTCGGGCGGTACCAAGCGATGTTGCGAAACAGGATCTCGCCGTTGGCGCAGATGGTGTCGAAGGTATATTCGCGGGCGTCGATGAACTCCTCGACGCTGACCTCCGGGACGTGGCGGATGCTGCTCAGCACCTCTTCCAGCTCGGCGTCGCTCTCCACTCGGTGGGTATCGGCGCTGCCGGCTCCGGCGATGGGCTTGATGATCAGCGGGTAGCCGATGCGCTCCGCCGCTTCCCGCACGCCCGCGGCGCTCTGCGCCGCGGCGTGGCGGGGAGTGCGGATGCCGGCGTTGTCGAGGGCCTGCTTCATCGCCTCTTTGTCGCGGAAGAGATGGGTTTGCTGGACCCCCATGCCGGGGAGCCCGAGGGTTTCCCGCAGCCTCGCGGCGAGCATCATGCCGGGCTCCCACAGACATTCCACCCGATCCACTCCGCCCCGCGGCCGCAGCCAGTCCACCACCGCGCGGGTGACCTCCGCCTCGTTCCACAGGTTGGGTACCTGGAGATAGTCCGAGAGGGCGTGGCGGGCGGCCTGGGGGATCATCCCCGAGGGCTGGTCGCCGAGGCCGAAGACCCGGGCTCCCACCTGCGCCAGACCGCGGGTGAAGAGGTTCATCTCGGTGGGGAAGCCGGGGGAGATCATCAACACCTTCATAGCGGGCTCCGGGAGGTTGGGGACTCTAGGGGGGAGAAGGAATGTCAGAAGCACGCCGGAAAGGGGCTCGTACTTCTTGTTTCAGGCTTTGGGCTTTGGGCTGCGGGATCGAGGTGGGGGCGTCAGCCGAGCTCCACCTGCACCAGGCTGATCAGTCGGTGCAGGGCCTTTTCTACAACTTCGGTCTCGGGGTGGCGCAGGATCACGAAGCCTTCGCCCTCGTAGGTGCCGGTGGGGGTCTGGCCTTCCTTCGGCAGGTGCGCCTCCACCACCAGGGAGCCGAGCTCCCGCTGGGCCTGATCAAGGCCGCGGATCGCTCGCACCCGGCTGCCGCGCCCCTGGCCGCGGAGGAAGGCGGCGCCGGTGGCGTAGCGCCGCGGCGGCAGCCACAGCTGATCGAAGATCGCCAGCCGGGCCCAGGTGCTCTTGAAGGGAGCGTCGTGGGCCCAGGACAGCAGGGAGGTGATCTGGGCCCCCGGGGGACGGGCACCGACCTCGGAAACCGCTACCGAGCCGTCGCCGCGGCGGAACCACTCCATGTGGGTCATGCCGGTGCCCATGCCGAGGGCGTCGAGGGCCTGGAATGCCACCGGCCGGAAATCGTCCCAGGCGGGGTCATCGAGCTCCCGGGGGAGCAGCACGCACCACTGGATCCATGGGGTCTCCAGCACCTCCAGGGGGGTGGGGCGGTAGTGGCAGACGGAATGCCATAGAGGCTTGCCCTGGACGCACAGGGTCTCGAAGGAGGATTCTTCCCCCCGCACCCATTCTTCCAGCAGCAGCTCCCGCCCGAGGCCCGGTCGCAGCACCTCGAAGGAGCGCCGCAGGGCGTCGTCATCCTGCACTCGAAAGGTCGCCTTGGCGCCGGCGCCGGCGGGAGGCTTGACGATCAGTGGATAGCCCACCTCGGCGGCGAAGGCGAGGGCGGCGGAGACGTCGGTGACCAGCCGATGGCGAGCGCAGGGCACCCCCGCGGCGCGAAAAATCTCCTTCATCCGCGCTTTGTCCCGGAAGCCGCGGGCGGTCTCGGCGCTCATCCCGTCGATGCCGAGGGTGTCGCGCACCCGGCCGAGGGGAACCTGCAGCTGCTCGAGGGTGCCGAGGAGTCGGTCGACGCCCCCCAAGACCTTGGTGAGGTAGCGCACCGCCGAGGTCAGCTGCTGGGGATCGAGGGCCTGATCAACCCGGTAATGGGCGACCAGGCGGTGGCGCAGGGCCGCCGGCAGCTGCTCCACCGGCTGCTGGCTGACCAGGGCGAGGCGTACCCGCGGCAGCGAGGCGGCGGCCTCGATGAAGGCGTTGGTGGTGGGCAGAAAGAAGGGAGCGACGAAGACGACATTGCGATAATCCCTGGAGGGATCCGAGCCGTCGACGGAGGGTGCGGTATGGGGCATGGGGAATCTCCCGGAGAGGCGGTGCGAGGGATGGCATTCCCTACGGCGTGCCGAGTATATGCGGGATAAGATCGAGAGTATGAGCGCTCTGAAACTGTGTTTGCTTTCCGCCGAGATGGTTCCCTACGCCAAGACCGGTGGCCTCGCCGACGTCACCGCCGGTCTCTCCAGGTTCCTCGCCGCCGAGGGCCACGACGTGAGGGTCTTTCTTCCCTTCTACGACGTCATCAAGTCCGCCGGCCGGGACTTCACGCCGGTCTCCTTTCTCACCGACGTACCGGTCACCCTGGGGGGGCGCACCTTTCGCTACACGGTGCGCACCGATAGCGCCGGAGAGGGAGATGCGGGGCGCTATTTCATCGATTGCCCCGCCCTCTTCCACCGCGGGGGGATCTACACCGGAGGGCTGGACGACGCCCTGCGCTTCGCGGTGCTCACCCGCGCCACCATCGAGGCCTGCCAGCGCATGGGTTTCGCCCCGGACGTCTTCCACTGCAGCGATTGGCATACCGCCCTGCTTCCTCTCTACCTTCGGGTGCACTACGGCTGGGATCGCCTCTTCGCCAACTCCCGGACCCTGCTGACGATCCACAATCTCGGCTATCAGGGAGTGGTCTCCACCCAGCATCTGAACGCTCTGGATCTCGCCGGCTGCGCCGACATGCTCTACCAGGAAGATCTAGAGGCCGGGCGCCTGAGCTTTCTCAAGACCGGCTTTTTGTACGCCGACTTTCTCTCCACCGTCAGCCGCACCTACGCGCGGGAGATTCAGACGCCGGACTTCGGTTTCGGCCTCGACGGCGTGTTGCGGGCGCGCTGGGATCATCTGGTGGGCATCGTCAACGGCGTGGACTACGGAGACTGGAATCCGGCGGAGGATCCTCACCTTCCCGCCGCCTACAGCGTCGACGACCTCAGCGGCAAGGAGCGCTGTAAGCAGTACCTGCTGGAATCCCTGGGGCTGGACTACGACCCGAAGGTGCCGGTCTTCGGCATGGTGACCCGGCTGACTCCGCAAAAAGGGCTGGATCTTCTGCCGGGACCGGTTTCCGAGCTGCTGGGGGCTCACGACGTTCGCCTGGTGATGCTGGGCTCTGGGGAGCCCCGCTACGAGGCGATGCTGGCGGACTTCCAGCGCCGCTTTCCTAAAAAAGCCTGCTTCTTCCGCGGCTATAGCGAGCCCTTGGCCCATCTGGTGGAGGCGGGGAGCGATTTCTTCTTGATGCCCTCCCGTTATGAGCCCTGCGGCCTGAATCAGATGTACAGCCTGCGCTACGGCACGGTGCCCATCGTGCGAAAGACCGGAGGACTAGCGGATACGGTGCAGCTCTTCGATCGCCAGCAGGGAGAGGGCACCGGCATCGTCTTCGACCACTTCGACGCCGACGCCCTGCGCTGGGCGCTGCTCTTCGCCCTCGATCTCTGGCGCCAGCCGGAGGCGCTGGAACAGGCGCGCCGCAACGCGATGAATCAGGACTATTCATGGCAATCCCAGGGACCTCAATACGTCGAGCTCTACCGCCGCCTGGTCGGCTGAGGCTGCCGGTTGCAGATCTACCTGCCGATCTTCGAGACCCTGGACGTCGCTGAGCTGCGCTGGATGGTGGCTGGCGGCTGGGCGGTTTCTCTTCACGGGGCTCCACGAATGACCGTGGATCTAGATCTCGTCGTGGACCTCGAACCGCCGGCAGGGCAGGAGCTATTGGAGGCGTTTCGTCGTCTCGGCCTGGTTCCCCAGCTGCCGGTCCCGCCCCAAAACCTGCTGGATGCCAGTCTCCGGCGCCGTTGGCAAGAGGAGCGAGGGCTGCGGGCTTTCTCCTGGTACGATGCCGCCAACCCCCTGAGGATTGTCGATTTAGTGCTGGCCCTACCGGCGCCCTTCGAAGACTTGTGGCAGCGGCGAGCGATGTTTTCGGTGCGAGGTCGCCGGATTGCCGCGGTGAGCCGCAAAGATCTCGTCGCGATGAAAGAGCAGGCCTCTCGACCGCGAGATCTCGAGGACCTTCGTCGCTTGATGCAATCGAGGGACGATGAACCCGGTGGGCAGCGATCTTAGGCCAGGGTATGCAAGCCAGGATAGGTAGGCCATGGAGATGGAGTCGTGACTGAGGTGAAAGATCAACAGCCGAATGCCGAGGGGGGCGAAGACCCGCTGGCGGACGCTCCGTGGACGCCGGAGGCTTCGGAGAAAGAGCAGCTGCGGCGCATCGCCGGAGCCAGCGTTGAGGAGCGAGTCGCGTGGGTAGAGGACATGCTCCTCCTGGCCTTCGAGATGGGCTGGGCCCAGCCGGTGCGGCCGGTGGATGCCGAGACCTGGGAGCGCTGGCGGGAGCACGGGCGGCCTCCCGGGGATTGGCGTACGGCCCACGACCCGTGGCCAAGCGCAGACCACCAAGACCACTATCAGGCAGCGCCGAGTCGAGTTGAGGAGGACGGCCGATGAACCTTTCCCAGCGATGCAGACTTTGGTGGAGAGCCTTGGCCCTCGGAGGGATGGTCCTCTCCTTCGCCGTCGCCTGTGGCAGCGCGGGGACTCAGGAGCCCCAGAGCCCGGCAGATGCTGCGGTGGCGGGAGCTGACGTCGGTTCTGAGACGAGCTCTGAGACGGACCTCGAGGGAGGTACCAGCGAGGGGAGCGCAGATCTTTCGGGGGAAGGTTCCGCTGGTGGTCAGGCGCCTGCGAATGACGCGGCTACGAGCGCAGAAGCTGCCGCCCCTCGCCCCGCATCCGGTTTATCCCTCGCCCCCCTGCCAGCCCTGGAGGATGAGCTGGTGACGGCTCTGGGCTTTGCCCGGACGGCGGTGGAGGCCTACCGTCAAGGGCGCTATGACGAGGCCCGAGGGGCGCTGAATCGCGCCGCGACGGTGCTGGAGGGGGCACCGCTGCCGCCGGCATTCCGCCGCGCCGGGCTTCAGCTGCTGCAGCCCTCCCTGGCAGCGGAGGCCGCCGACGGTGCTCTTCCAGCACCGTCCCTGGAGGAATTACGGCAGCGGCTGGAGGCGGCATCGGCGGATCGAATCCTGCGCCGCCGCCTCGACCTGACCCGCCGGCTGGAGCCGGTCTGTCATGCCCTAGGGGCCAACGCTCCCCGCGATGCTCGGCTGCTGGACGATATCGCCGGGCATCTAGTGGAGCAGGCGCGCAACCCCGGGGCCATCAATACGGCCCTGCGTCGCCGTGCTCGCCACGGTGCGGTGGTGCGGGCGGAGCTGCGCCGCGCTGGATTACCCCAGGAGCTGGAGGCGCTGGTGCTGGTGGAGAGCCGATACGATCCCCAGGCCCGTAGCCCCGCCGGCGCCCGAGGCCTGTGGCAGCTGACCCCCAAGACCGCCAACGGCTTTGGGATTCGAGGAGCCCAGCTGCTGGATCCAGCAGATTCCACCCGCGCGGCGGCGGCCTATTGGCGACAGCTGCAGCAACTCTTCGGCCCCGAGCAGGTCACCCTCGCCCTAGCCGCCTACAACGCGGGCGAGAATCGGGTGCTGCGCTGCCTCCGGCAGGCGGAGGACCCGCTGAGGCGAAATTACGAGCACATCGCACCGTGCCTGCCGCCGGAGACGCGGAATCACGTGCCCAAAGTGCTGGCGGCCTTCCTGGTGCTCGCCGACCCCGAAGCCTTCGGTCTGCGGGCTAACGCCGGTCCCGGGGCGGAGCAGCGCGGCCAAGGCGCGGGATCTAGCGCTAGCGGAGGCGCAACGAGGAGTGAGACTGGCGGCAGCGCCGGAAGCGCCAGCGGGGCTCAGACCGCGGCCCGCGAGCACGTGGTGGAAGCTGGCGAGACCCTCTACCGCATCGCGCTGCGCTATGGGCTGGCTCCGGAGCAGCTGGCGCGCTGGAACGGGATCGCCGACCCCCGCTCCCTGAAGCCCGGACAGGTCTTGCGGCTCGCGCCTCCGTAGATTGGCCCGCCCTTCAGCTGTTTACTCCTGAGGCTCAGCCGATCTACTCCTGAGGATGAGTCGGCTGATCCCTGAGGAGCACTCTTCTGATGGGGATGTTCTTGATGTGGCGCTTCTGGTGAGGCCTACCCTGGCTGATTTCATCTTGGCCGGGTTGCGTTGGGCGATGGTCCGAGACGGCCTCCGTCCTGAAGGAACAAGTTGTCAGAAAAGAAGCTCTGAAACGGTCAGGCGTGCTGGGAGGTTTTCCTCGGAACCGAGATTTTCCTTGCTGAAGAAATTTATAAGATGGAGTAAGTATCTCCCCAAGGATGCTCTCCATCTGTTCTCGATTCGCTGGCGAGTCTCCTGCCACCGGGCTCGAGTGCCGAAGCCCTCCTTTCTTCCGGACCGAGCTCTCCGTGGTTCCCAAGCTTTAGCGACTGATTCTTCCCTCTGCCGGGCCTAGGCCCGGCTTTTCTGTGGGCAGATTCAGAGGACGAGATCGTGGCTCGGGAGGGAGGAGCGGCTTGGGCTCGAGACAAAGAGATTTCGTGGTTTCGCGCTCGTTCAGCTTTGGAGTATCATCATCGAGACGATTCCAATTCAATCTCCCGTGGTGAAAACCGCGTACTCGAGGTGCTGGCGCTGCCGGTGCCCTTGCTGCGAAGAACGGAACGCACGTTCCGTCCTTTTATCTGATGTTCTGAAGGAGAGAATCACATGTCATCTCATCGTCTAAGCCTCTTCATCGCCTCCATCGCCCTGTTGGCCTTGGCTCTCGGCGCCGCTTTCAACTCTCCGCTCCAGGCGGCCGATCGCATTTCCATGCCGGACTCTTACGAGCCCCAGGACCTCATCGCTGAGGACTGGCAGCCGTTGGGGGTCGACGCCTGGACCCGCACGGCCCTGAACGGGCACCAGCAATTCCTCGCCACCACCGAGCGCGGCATGATCGCTCTGCGGCCGGTAATTCACGAGCGCATGTCCTATGCCGTGGAGCTCTACCTGCGCCACGGCGACAAGGGTTTCCTGAAGGTCATGGAGCACCACCAGGCAACCCTGCGCAAGATCGATGCTCTCGAGGCGAAGCACGGCTCCGGCCCGGGCCTGATGAGCCGTGAAGCGGCGGGCACCTCCAAGGCCGCCGCGCCGCCGCCGCAATGCTCCATCGACGTGCTGGTAGATACCGGCCATGTCGGCTGCTACAACGTGGCCTATGCCGAAGGTGAGTACATCGCCGATCAGGCTCCCTGTCTCGGCAACTGCGAGCTGTGGACCTTCGCCTTCGCCGGTCGCACCAGCTGCACCACCGGCGTCGAGACCTACGATTACGACATCACCGAGATCACCTACAGCGCTCCCGGTGGCGGCGGGCATTACAGCAACGCCTTCCACCTCACCACCGACAACGAGTCCTGCAACAACTTTGCTGAGGCGGAGTGGAATTGCAGCGCCGGGGGCTTCCTCTACGACTACACCACCGGCAGCGACTGCGGCTGCTGGGCCTGCTAAGTCCGAGATAGCTTTCACGCTCGCGTTCGGATGGAACGCAAAGCAAAACCGCCGGCCCCTGGGCCGGCGGTTTTCTTATTGAACGAAGCCGAGGGCCTCAGGCTGAAGGGGCCTTGCTCAACCGGGGTTGCCCTCGGTCTCCCGCCAGTGCTGGATGCGGCCCCAGAAGAGCTCGGTGAAGGGCTCGATCTCGTGGTCCGGGTAGAGGGCGCTGACCTTCTGGCGGACGGCGTTCTTGGCGGTCTCGCTGCCGAAGAACTCCCACACGATCTCGTCGAGATGGAGCAGGTGGCGGGCCTGGAAGTCCTCGAAACGGTCGACCTCCAGACGCTCCCGGGCGATGGCGGCGTAGGCGGCGACGCGCTCGCGGTAGGGCAGATCCTGCTCCAGCACCTGGTAGTAGGGCTCCCAGTCGACGGTGCGGAGCATCTTGCGGCCGGTGACGGCGCAGTACAGGGACCAGGCGATCTTCGAGCGGATCAGCCACGGGAAGTGGTAGTGCAGGGAGGTGACCTGGGAATCGGGGCAGGCGTTGGCGAAGTCGATGGGGTGGAAGACGCCATCGGCGCGCAGGGATTCGCAGGAGTTGAAGTCCCAGCCGAAGAAGGTGTTGATGGTGAGGGTCATGTCCTCCAGCAGCTGGCGCTCGTCGGCGCTGATCTGCGGAGTCTCCATGGTGTAGCGGTCATGGAGAGGAGCGGAGGGATCGTAGCGCACGATCTTGACCTGAGGGCCGAGGCCGACGCAGCGCACGAAGAGGTCGTGGGGCAGCACGGCCTTCTGTAGATGCATCAGCCGCTTGCCGCTCTCGTTGTAGGCCTTGTGGAGCTGCTCCGCGTTGTCGATCTTGTTGACCCCCACCCAGGCGCCGCCGTCGTAGGGCTTGATGAAGAGGGGATAGCCGATGGTCTCGCCGATGCTGTCGAGATCGAAGAGGCGAGCGTAGCGGGCCAGAGTGGGCTCGAGGTCGGGGCTGGGCTCGTATTCTTTCTGCGGCACCAGCCAGGTTTCCGGCACCGGAAAGCCGAGGTGAGCGATGGCGGCGTAGGTGGTGGCCTTCTCCATGCTCTGCACGCTCCACGGATTGTTGAGCACGTAGAGCTGATCCATCAGGATGGATTTCTTGATCCACTCCCGGCTGGGGTAGTACCAGTGGGTGAGGCGATCCAGCACCACGTCGTAGCGGCAGGGCTGACGAATGTCGAAGGGCTCGATGGTGACTCGCTCCACCTCGACCTGCACCGTATCCCCTTTCCAGGGCACCGAAAGGTCCAGTCGGCGCACGATCTCCTCGTAGCACAGGGGCCAACAAATATCTGCGCCCAGGGAAAGACCGATGCGCCGGGTGACTTCAGCCATGATGCCTCCTCGCTCGTCGAGCGAGCGTCATTCGTAAACCATCCACAGCGGGCCGGGGAAGAGCCACGAGAGGCCCTCCCTCAGGCGGTCCCGCCAATTTTCCCAATTGTGGCCGTCCCGAGCCTCGACGTAGCGCACTTCGAGGCCCGACTCCCGCAGCAGCGGGATCAGGGAGCGGTTGTAGTAGATCGGGCGTTCGTAGGTTCCACAACAGATGAATAGCTTATCCGCTGGGCGACCGGGGCGGCTGCGAAAGCGGTTGACGAAGGCCACCACCGGGTCGAAGACCGGGCCCTTCTGGTGCTCGCCGATGTCGGTGAAGGCGAAGGAGCCGGATTGCAGCAGCAGGCGGTCGAAGGTGCCGGGGTAGCTCCACGCCGCGTGCAGGGAGGCGACGGCGCCGAAGCTGGCGCCCATCAAGCCTCGAGACCCAGGGGCGTCGGTGAGGGGGTAGCGTTCCTCCATCGCCGGCAAGAGCTCTTCCACCAGGAAGCGCGCGTGCTTTGGATTGGCGCCGTACTCCACCAGTCGCTGGTCGCCGGGGGCCTGGGTCAGGGCGACGATCATCGGGGGGATCTCGTGACGGTGGATGAGGTTGTCGAGCACCGTCTTGAGCCCGGAATAGTCGAGGTATTCGAAGCCGTCATGGACGATCAGGAGGGGGTAGCGAGCGCGGGGGCGAAAGCGCGCCGGGAGATAGACCCCCACCCGGCGCTGCTCACCGAAAGCGGCGGAGGACACCATCAGGTTCTCGAAGCTTCCCGGACGGGCCTCGGGATCCGGGTGGGCCCATTCCGGCTCGACGTAGCCCTCGCTGTGGGCCACCGAGTTGGCGCCGAAGGGATCCCGCGCCAGGTGCGGGTTCAGCGGATCCCGCACCCAGCTGCGGCTCTCCCCCTGATGGACCTCGAATTTGTACTCTACCCGCGATCCCCGGGGGAGCTGGAGGGTGGTGTGCCAGAGGTCTAGATCCTGCACCGGATCCAATATCTGCCCGGTCTCGAGGCCGAAGATGAAGTGCTTCAGCTCTACTCGATCCGCCGAGCCGTGGTAGACGAAGGTGACGTCGGAGCCTTCGACGAGAGGGAATTCGTGGCTCTCCAGGAAAGCGTGGAGATCCTGGTGATCCGGCTGAGCGTCGAGAAAGCGATCGAGAACCGAGGTCACGGTGAGTCTCCGGCGGGTAGCTGCGGTGGGGGGAGCTCGACTCCCGAAGCGCGGGATCGGGGGGAAGGCTGCGGTTCCGTGGGGTTGGCTCCCTCGGAGTTGATCTCCTCGGTCCAGCGGCCGTCGATATCCTCTCCCTGACTGGAAGGGGGCCACGGCCAGTCGGGGCGCCAGCGCGCCGACTCGCCAGGGAAGGGGGCCACGGATCCATCCGGGAGCAATCGCTTCACCTCGCCACCGCTGACGCATCGAAGCTGGTCTCCGTCGCCGTATTGGTGAGCGGCTTCAGGATGGAGAGAGTCGTGGTGGCTTCTCTTCCCGGCGTTGTCGTTGTCGTTGTCGTTGTCGTTCTCGTTCCCGCTGGCGTTCAGCGAAGCTGTGGGCCAGCAGTCGACGCTATCTCCCTGATCCAGGGTGAGAGCGGCCATCGGCGCGAAGCGGCGGGCGAAGAGCCCCACTCGCACCGGATCATCCAGCTGAAGCCGGCTACTGGCGTGGGGCAGGGGGAGCACCCCCGGCACCAGGCCTAGACCGCGGTCGAGGATCTCGGCGTTACCGGCCCCCTGGGGCGGTCGATCGTGGAACAGAACGATGTGCTCGGCGCACGCCATGGCTCCGGCGGACCAGGCGATCACCGGTTTCCCGACCAGGAGCTCGGGCAGGCCGAAGAGCCGCAGCCGATTCAGCAGCACCGCCACATGGCCACCGGCGATGGTCACCGCCGCGGCGCCTTCGAGAATGCTCGCCAGCTCTTCCCGATCCGGCTTCAGAGCCGCCTCGGTGCGGGCGCGCCACAGGGCATCGTGGCGATCGTGAATCTCGGCGATGCGGCGGCAGTGGTGACCGTCCAGGTGGCGCACTAGCTCCAGGGCATCCTGGCGCTCCGGGTCGATCAGCGCCCCCGGGTCTGGCAGGCGCAATAGCTGCCGGGTGCTCTCCAGCAGCGGATGCAGTCTGCGGCGGTAGAGGCGCTGGAGATCCTTGAGGCGATTTTGGCGACGGCGCAGGGCGTTGAAGAGCTCCGGGTGGGCTTCGAACGCGGCATCTGCCCGGGCATGGAGCCTCAGGTTGACCACTTCCCGGCCGACGTGCTCGCGGAGCTCGTCGACCTCTTCCTCCCGCTCCTGCCAGCCGGCGGTGACGGTGGCAATAGGGCCATCGATCTCGAGACGCCGCAGGGCGTCGACGATGATCGGCTGAAGTCGCTGGGGTCCGAGGAGAGTAACGCTGGTGGGGTGACTCATGGGAGGTGCTATTATCCATGGGTTACGCCACAGCAAGAAGCCCGAGTCGAGGTCTCGCTGCATTCGACGAGATGGCGCTGAGCGGTGGCGGGGCAACTCACTCTCTCCGCTCCATTTTCTGGTTGCCGATCCAGCTCTGGGCTCCACCGCATTCCTTGGCTGGTCCCTTGGCTGCATCCCTCGACTGGTGTGCCCAACGAATCACCTTTTCGACAGTCTGATCCTGAGTTTGATTCGCCGCTCGGCCTGTCGTGGTCGGGCCGAGATTTCCCGCCTCAACCCGCCTCAACCATGAGAGCCGCACCATGCACGTGCTATTCGTCGAGCCGTCTTTTCCCTACAACCAGATTCGCTTCGTCCAGGCCCTGGCGAGCGTCGGCGCCAGGGTCACCGGGATTGGCGAAGTGCCCCCGGATCACCTACCGAGCGCGGTGCGAGAAGCGCTTCACGGCTATGAGCACATCGGCAACGTCTGCGATACCGGGGCGCTCTACGGAGCGGTGCGCCGAGTGCAGCAGCGGGGCTGGGTCGATCGCCTGGAGGCGACGGTGGAGGCACACATTCTCACCGCCGCGAAGGTCAGGGAAGCCTGCCAGATTCCCGGCACCACCGAGCGCACCGCCTTCCTCTGCCGCGACAAGCCGGCGATGAAGGAGGCGTTGCGCCAGGCCGGGGTCCCCTGTGCCCTCTCTATCGGCTCCTCCGACCCGAAAGAGATTCGGGATTTTGCCCGCCAGACCGGCTATCCCTTGATCATCAAGCCTCGCGACGCCGCCGGCGCGGCGGGAACCTGGAAGGTGGAAACCGACGACGATTTAGAACGGGTGTTGCGGGAATCCGGCGCGGCGGCGGGGCGCTCCGTCGCCGTGGAGGAGTTCATCGAGGGCCACGAGGCCTTTTACGACACCCTCACCATCGGCGGGGAGGTGGTGTACGAATTCATCACCCATTACTACCCCGGGGTGCTGGAGGCGATGCGGACGCGCTGGATCTCGCCTCAATTCATCGCCACCAACCGGGTAGATGCGGAGACCTACGCCGAGGTCAAGGAGATGGGCAAGCGGGTCATCGAGGTGCTGGGCATCGGCACCTCCGCCACTCATATGGAGTGGTTCTATGGACCCAAGGGGCTGAAATTCTCCGAGATCGGCTGCCGGCCGCCGGGGGTCGGGGCGTGGGATCTCTACTGCGCCGGCAACGATATGGATCTCTACCGTCAGTGGGCGATGGCCCTGGTTCATCGACGGGTAGAGCAGCCGGCCTCTCGCCGCTTCGCCGCCGGCATCATCAACCTGCGGCCGGATCGCGACGGGCATATCGCCGGCTACGAGGGGCTCGAAGGGATTCAGCAGGCCTTCGGCGACTGGATTCTCGACTCCAAGCTGCCCAACCCCGGCACCCCCACTCAGCCGGTGGAGGCGGGCTATATGGCCAACGCCTGGCTCCGCATGCGCCATCCAGATTACGACGAGCTTCGCCGGATGCTCGATCTGGTGGGGAAGACGGTGAAGGTGCGAGCTGCCTGAGGATCTGTTGAGGGGGGGTGATCTTTGGAGGAGGTGCCGCGGTGGCGGCGCAGCGTTCTTCCCCCAAGAACACCCTGGAGTCCTCGATATCGCTATGGAGTCCACATAGCCCTGCTAGTCCACGCAGTCCATCAAGTTCCCGTAGTTCTGGTTTTCGCCGTGCGCTTCTGCCCATCGTGACTCAGCCCCAATCTAGAATCTTCTTCCCTTCCCTTCTTTAACCAGTGGAGTTCCAGTAACCGTGTCCACCTCAGCTACCGCCTCGATCTCCAGCCCGCCGAGCCCTCAGCTGCCGGAACGCTTCGAGCCTGTTCCCGACTTTCTCACCGCTGCTGAGCCTCGGCTCGTATGGCAGCGCTTCAACGAGCTGCGTCAGATCCCTCGACCTTCGAAGGCGGAACAGGCGGCGGTGCGCTGGGTGGAGAATTGGGCGGCGGACCACGAATTCCAGCTGCGCCGCGACGCCCGAGGCAACCTCGCGGTGGACGTACCGGCCTCCGTCGGTCGCGAGAAAGCTCCCAAGGTCGTTCTCCAGGCTCATCTCGATATGGTGTGCGAGAAGAATAGCGATACCGAATTCGACTTTCTGAAGGATCCCATTCGGCTGCTGCGGGACGGCGATCTGATCACCGCCGACGGCACCACCCTCGGCGCCGATAACGGCATCGGCGTTGCCGGGATGATGGCGATGGCGGAGGATCCGGAGGTCATCCACGGCCCTCTGGAGCTGCTCTTCACCCTCGATGAGGAGACCGGGCTGAACGGCGTGCGGGATCTCGACCCGGCGCTGGTGACCGGCGATCTACTGATCAACCTGGATACCGAGGACGATCACATGCTGACCGTCGGCTCGGCCGGAGCCCAGGGCGTTTCCCTGAGTTTCGCCGTCACCCGGGAGGCCGAAGCGCCAGCGGCGCTGAGCCTGCTGCGGCTGCGAGTCACGGGAGCCACCGGCGGCCATTCCGGAGCCGATATTCACCTCGGGCGAGTCAACGCCAACAAGGTTTTAGGAGAGATTCTCGCCGCTCTTCACTACAAGGCGCCGGGATCGGCCATCGTCGACCTCCAGGGTGGGAGCGCCCGCAACGTGATTCCTCGAGAATCTGAGGTGCTGTTGTGGGCCGAGCCGAGGACCGCGGCGGCGGTCGTGGAGAAAGCTCGGGGGGTGATGCGCCAGCGCTATGCCGCTACTGATCCTCACCTACAGATCGAGTTATTGGAGGAGGATAGCGAGGCGAAGCCGGCGCCGTGGACCGCGGAAACCACGGAAGCGATCCTGCTGCTGCTGCGGCGGTTGCCCAACGGCCGCCTGAAGCGCAGCGAGCGCTTCCCGGAGCTCACCCAAACCTCCGCCAATCTCGCCGTGATGCACTGTGGTGGCGAAACTAAGCAGGATGGAACGGTGGAGGAGGAGGGCTTTCACATCCTCTACTCCTGCCGCTCGTCGGTGATGGAGGAGCTCTTCGCCACCACCGAAAGGATCGCTATCATCGCCCGCGAGTTAGGGGCCGAGGCGGAGATCCTCGCCAGCTACCCCAGCTGGGAGCTGCCGGAAAATTCTGCTCTGCTGGAGATCTGCCGCCGGGAATTCCAGCGAATCCTCGATCAGGAGCCGGAGGTGACGGCGGTGCACGGCGGCCTGGAATGCGCCGTTCTCGGGGACAAAGTGCCCCGCCTCGACGTGATCTCTCTAGGCCCCAATATTGCCAACCCCCATTCGCCCGACGAGTGGGTGAGCATCGCCTCGGTGGAGAAGGTCTTCCAGCGCCTGCTGCCGGGTCTCCTCGACGCTCTCTCTGCCGAAAGCTGAGCTTCCGGGTTTCAAGGTGCGCGCCGCGCGGGCCTTGAAGCTGCGCAAAAAGATCTTTGTTGCCCCGAAGATTCCTCGGTTCTCTCAGCTGCTCATCGTCGAACAATCCTGCTGACTCCTAAGCCCTGACTCCATAAGCTCTGACTCTGAAGCCTCGATCCCGAAGTTCTGCCCTAGAGATCCTGGCCCCCCAACGCCCATTTCTATCCCGTGAAGAATCCAAGCGAATCCGAAGACCGCCCCCGCCACTCTCAGGAAGAGGAATCCGCCTCCCGGCTTCGGCTGGAATCCCTGGGACAAACCATGGTGGAGCTCGGGGAATCCCAGGGAGCCGGAGAGTCCTCGAGTCTGCTGCGATTGGTTTTGGATTCCATGCATTCCGGCGTGTTCTGGAAGGATCAGAGCTCCACCTACATGGGCTGCAACCAGAGCTTCGCGAGGATGGTTGGCCTCAGCTCCCCGGAGGACATCGTCGGGCGCACCGACGATGAGCTGCCCTGGGCCGATGAGGCGGAGCGCTTTCGCCAGGCGGATCGCCAGGTGATCGAATGTGGCCGGGCGATTCTGGACATCGAGGGGCCGTACACCCGCCTTGACGGAACCCAGGGATGGCTGCGCACCAGCAAGCTGCCGCTGCGAGATAGCGAGGGGCGGACCGTCGGAGTGCTCGGCCTGGACGACGATCTCACCGAATCCCGGCGTCAGCAGGAAGCGCTCCAGGCCATCGTCGAGGCGACCTTCACCAATACCGGCGAGGATTTCTTTCGGGCCCTGGCGCGGCATCTGGCCCAGGCCCTTTCGGTGGATATGGCCTTCGTCGGGCAGCTGGTGCCGAACAAGCCCTGGCGGGTGCAGACCCTGGGCTTCTGGGATCGGGATCACTTTCTTCCCGGGCTGGAATACGACCTCGAAGGCACCCCCTGTCAACTGGCCATGGAATCCGGGATTCATCTCGTGGAGCGAGGCCTGGTCGACCTCTTCCCGGACGATGAGCACGTCGTTCTGCTCCAGGCGGAATCCTATTTAGGGGTCCCGCTCTACGATTCCGCCGGTCAGCGGGTCGGGCTGGTGGCGATCATGAACCGGCTGCCGCTGGAGGATAGCGAGTCGATTCGCTCGATCCTGTCGATCTTCGCCGCCCGAGCCGGCGCCGAGATCGAGCGCAAGCAGGTGGACGAGGAGCTTCGGGATGCGCGGGACGCCCTGGAGCGCCGGGTGCGCCAGCGCACCGAGGCTTTGGTGACCGCCCACGAAGATCTCAAGTCCCTGCTCTACATCGTCTCCCACGACCTGCGGGCGCCGCTGATCAACGTCAAGGGCTTTGCCGGCGAGCTACAGAGTAATTTCGAAGAGCTGCGCCGCTTCGCCATGCCGAGGCTGCAGGGACTGCCGGAGGAGGAGGCCAACAAGCTGCGCCGGGTGATGGAGGAGGACCTCCCGGAGGCGCTGAACTTCATCGACTCCTCGATCACCCGCATTCACCGCTTCATGGATACCCTGCTGCGCCTCTCCCAGGAGGGGCAACGGCAGCTGCTGATGGAGGAGGTGGACACCCGCGCCGTGGTCGACGAGGCGTTGAGGGATCTGGCCTTCACCCTGGAACAGCGCCAGGCGAAGGTGGAGATCGGTGAGCTGCCTGCGGTGGTGGCGGACCGCCTCTCCATGGAGCAGGTGTTCGGCAACCTGCTCTCCAACGCGGCCCTCTACCTCGACCCCCAGCGCGCCGGATGGGTGCGGGTACGGGGCAAGCGCGGGGAGAAGGAAGTGGTGTTCGAGGTGAAGGACAACGGCCTCGGCATCAGCTCCGAGGACCTGCCAAAGGTCTTTCGGCCCTTCCGCCGGGGCAGTCACCAGCACGTAGAAGGCGAAGGCATGGGGCTGGCCTACGTGCAGGCCTTGGTGCGGCGTCACGGCGGCCGCATCTGGTGTCAGTCGGAGCCCGGGGAAGGAACCACCTTCTACTTCACCCTCGCGGCGAATATCCAATCCGACGATCCCCGGCAGACTCGCGAGATCTACCTCGACGAATTCAACCGCCTGCGCACCTGAGCCGGACGCTCCTGAACCCGGTGATTTAGGGCCCCTCGATCTGGGCTGAAGGCTCTATCAGTCCTGCTGGGCGAAGGCTCCTCAGTCTCGATGGGCTGAGGGCTCCTCACGGTCATCGGAGTCATCCCGAGGGCCCAATCCCAGGCCGGGAACCGCGGCGAGGGCGCCGTGGAGGAACTCCCCCTCGCTGCGCCGGTGGGCCCAGCGGGCGAGGGCCGGAAGCCCGAGTGCCAAGGTGGCCAGGCTCCCGACGGCGATCCACAGCTGGGGGTTGGCCAGCCACGGGTCTCCCTGGGCAACTCCGAACATGCGGTGGAGAGTCCAGCAGTAGAGCATCGCCGCCGGAGCGAGGCCGGCGACGGTGCACAGCAGGTAGGTGGGGTAAGAGATGCGAGTCAGGCCGCTGAAGTAGTTGATCACCGGCATCGGCAGGGAGGGCAGCATGCGCAGGGCCAGCAGCAGCACGGCGCCGTGGGTCTCGACCTGACGATCCAGGCGGGCCAGGCGGGGGCGCTGGGCCAGCCAGCGCTCCAGGCGATGGCGGCCGCGGGTGCGGGCGATGGCGAAGGAGAGCGAGGCGCCGAGGGAGGCCCCCACCATCGAGGCCAGGAAGCCTCCAGTGAGGCCGAAGATCCACACCCCGACAGCGGTCATCACCCCGGCGGGTAAGGCGAGGGTGAGGGCGATGGCGTAGACGATGGCGAAGGCGGGGTAGGCGATCCAGCCGAGAGCCCGCACCTGCTCCCCCCAGGTGCTCTCCTGGAGTCGTTCCGGAGAGAGGGCCTCGAGGCCAGAGGACAGCAGATGGAGCGGCGAGCCCAGGCTCGAGGGCTGCATCAGGGTGAGGAGCAGCAGAGTCAGGAGCAGCAGGCCGGCGCTTCCCCAGACGAGCCGAGGCGACAGCCGTCTTGATCGGCTTCCGGCGGGGGGAGGGGGAGGGGCCTCAAGCGGGGAGGTCGTGCTCATCGGTGCCTCGGGGTTCCGGCGGGGTGAGCCGGGAGGGCATCAGCCCGGCTGCTGCGGGGATCACCGTCAGAGTGGTGATCATGCAGAAGCCTACTCCGAGGCCGGTGAGAACGCCCAACGTGTACAGGGTTGGGTGGCCGGCGAAGATGAGAGACGCGAAGGCCAGCAGGGTAGTGATGGTGGTGAGCACTACGGCCTTGCCGGACTCCAGAATGCACAGCAGCGAGGAGCGCTCCGGGTGGCGGCGCACGTGGTGGATCACGTGCAGAGCATCGTCGATACCGATCCCTAGAACCATCGGTAGAGCGGCGAGGTTTTCCACCGAGAGTCGCAGGCCTAGCGCGCCGGCGGCCCCCAGCAGCCAGGTGGTGGCGAGGAGCAGAGGCAGAGTGGCGAGAATCGTCCATCCCGGGTGGCGCAGGTGGACAGAGAGAATCAGCAGAACCGCCGCCAGCGCGGAGAGAGCGAGGGGGGTGATCTCCCGCTGGGTAGCGCCTCGAAGGGCGTGGGACAAGCCCCGAGGAGTCACCAGGCTGAGCCGGACCTCGCTGCCCTCAACGCTGTTGCGGAAGGCCGCCTCGAGTCGCTGTAGCGTCTCGGCGCTCCAGGTGGAATCCGTCGGCAGGATGTAGAGGGCGTAGACGACCTCTCCGTCTTCCAGCGGGGCGACGAAGGGGTCGAGGATCTGCCGCCAATGGGGGTGCTCCAGCAGCTCCTGAAAGCGCAGGGGGCGGCCGCTGGTCAGCGCAGTGGTGAGGGAGTCGATGCCTGGCTGGAAGCCCCGAGGGGCCAGGCCCCGCTGGGTCAGAGCGGTGGAGAGCTCCGCCGGAACGTCCTGGCCGGCGCTGCGGGCGGCGTCTAGATTGGCCTGTTGAGCGGCGGGTGACGGCAGGGCGGAAAGCGGCGAGACGTGGGCCAGGAGCACCGGACCCGTCGCGGAGGGATCTGACGAGGGTTCTTGCGCCGTCGACGGGGCCGCGGTTCCAGCGCCCGGGGCACTGGCGAGCTGGCGGGCAGCATGGCCAGCGAGGCGGGCAGCTTCCGCCACCGCTTCCGGCTCGCCCCGCAGCAGCACCAGGCCGCTGCGAAAATGAGTGCCGAAACGCTCGACCATGTTCTGCTGAGTGGCCAGGGCCTGGTTGACGGCGGCGCGGCGGGTGAAGTCGGTGCCGCCGAATTGCAGCTGAGAGATCCACGGTAGGGCCCCTGCGGTCACCAGGGCCAATCCCAGGACGGTGATTTTGGGGTGACGGGCGACGGTGCGCAGCCACGGCCGCAGCCAGCGGGCGAGGCGAGAGGCCGGCACCGGGGAGCCGGAGGGAGCCCGCAGGGCCCCGCGGCCATGGAGGGTCGCGGGGAAGACCGTGGTCATGAAGACGAAGCAGAGAATCAGCGAGATGGCGGTGAGCCACCCCATCTGCCGCAGCCCCGGGATGCTCGACAGGGCGAGGGTGGCGAAGGCGCCGCCGGTGGTCAGGGCGGCGGCGAAGTTGGCTCCGGAAACCTCGCTGAGGGCAGACGCCAGGGCATCGTCGGAGGACAGCCCATCGCGGCAGCGGTCCTGGGCGCGGGTGTAGATATGAATGCCGAAGTCGATACCCAGCCCCACCATCAGGGCGGCGACGCTGGCGGTGAGCAGGGAGAGGCTGCCGAAGAGCACATCGCCGAGAGCGAGGGCGGTGAGCACGGCACCGCCGAGGGGGAGGGTCAGCCAGAGGGCGGCTAGGGGGCGGCGGAAGGCCCAGGCGAAGAGGGCGACCACCAGCACCATGGAGAGCAGGAAGGAGTCCCGGGTCTCCCCTCGCAGCAGGCGGGCCTCGTGGCCGTTGATCACCGGCGCCCCGGTAAAACGCAGAGCGTAGCCCGCGGCGCTGGCTTCTGGAGAGTCGCTGAAGAAGCGCTGCTCTAGCGTCTCGAGCCCCTCCAGCAGTCGCTGGTAGCCGGATTCATCTTGACCACCTTCCGCGGAGCGGGCGAAGAGCGCTACCGCCTGGCCGTCGGCGGAGCTCAGCAGACCATCGCGCACCTGCCACCCGCCGTCGCTGGGGGGCGCGCTGGGAAGTAGATCTTTCGGCAGCAGCTCCAGCAGGCCGAGGGGGTCTCGGCGCAGCAGCTCCCGACCGTCGGAGGTCAGCGGCAGCGCCAGCCGTCGCCGAAGCCGCGAGGCGGAGCTCTCGATGCTCGAGGTCTGAAGCCTCTCCACCAGCTGCTCCCGCTGCTCCGGGTCCGCCAGCTGAATGGCGTAGGGAGCGACATCGTCGATCTCGGGAGCGGGGAAGGGAAGGGCATCCACCGCCGTCAGGGTGCCGTCGGTGATCTCCTCGTCTCGCGCCAGATCGAGCAGCCGCTGGGCCTCCGAGGCCTCTACTGCAGCGCCGTCCCGGGTCAGCAGCAGGATCACCGATTCGGCAGCGAAGAGTCTCTGACCCTCAAGGTAATCGGCCACGGCGCGATTGTCCTGCGGCAGCAGGCGCACCAGGTCGGTGTCGAAGCTGGCTCCCGCCAGGCGCAGACCGGCGGCCAGCAGGGCGAGGAAGCCCAGCACCAGCAGCAGCTTCCAGCGGGCGACCACCCAGCGGGCCCAGGGAGAGCTCTGGAGGGTGCTATCGGCGCAGGGTGGGGTTTCGGTGGTGGGCATCGGGTGTTTCGGGGTAGGCGGTTCGAGGCCTGAGCTCGAAGGCTGTGGGCGATGAGCGCAGAGGGGCGGGCCTCATTGGGCTGGGCTTCGACCTGGACTTCGACGGAAGTGCAGAGCTTCGCTGAGGCGGGCAGCTTGGTTCGGACGTGCTGCTGGGCCCATGATGGGCGGAGCCGCCGATTATGGCATTGTCTAGGGCCCTTGTTGGCGCCGCCGAGAGCGAGGGGGTGATTCTGCTTAGACGCCGAGCGCTCCTCGTCCGTTGAATGACTAGGTACCTCGGCGTCCAGTCCCGGCACCCACCCTTGAGGTCAGTTCTCGATCCTGCCGGATCCGACTCCGAATCTCCCGCCAGGCCTTCCAGGTCCCGCACTCCCAATCCACTGGCGTCCAGAGTTCTTCATCCTTCGGCCTAGCCCCTTCCCGCAGAGAGCCTTACGAGTCATGAGCACGATCACCGAACCCGTTTCCGCCCCGTCCGAGTCCACCGGCTCCCGCCCGCTAGAGACCATCACTCCTCCAGAGATCTTCCAGGAGCTGCGGCGCGGCGTCCTCGGACAGGATCGGGCTCTGCGCTTCGTCTCGGTGGCGGTCTACAAGCACGTCACCGGCCGCCAGCCCGGCAATCTGTTGATGATCGGTAATTCCGGTACCGGTAAGACCACGATCATGAACAACATCCAGCGCCTGTACACGGAGGTGCCGGAGTACCATCGCTTCCGCGCGGTGACGATCCTCAACGCCAATCTGCTGGTGGATCCGGATCGTCTGGAGTTGAGGCCGGATCGGCTGATGGCGGCGGTGGAGCAGCGGGCGCGGGCGGTGGTGGGAGAGCGGGCGACCCCGGAAGCGCTGCGGGACGCGATGGAAAACGCCACGGTGTGTATCGACGAGGTGGACAAGATGTCCACGGTGCTGGGCGGCAAGCCCAACCCCCTGGGCGTCGTGCTGCAGCAGGGGCTGCTGACGCTGATGGAGGGAGAGATAGTGACCTGGGAGAGCCGGGTCTTCGTCGATGGGGAAGAGAAGCTGATGCGCTTGGACATCGACACCAGCCAGATGATGTTCATCTGCGGTGGAGCTTTCGAGGGGCTCTACGACCTGGTGCGGGAGCGGGTGGAGAAGCCCGGCGGCGGGGTCAAGCTGAAGACCCAGACGGTGCGCGCGGCGGACGGCCGGATGCGCATCGAGACCCGCTTCCATCTCGCTGAGCTGATGCAGCCCAAGGATCTCTTCGACTACGGCATGGTGCCGCAGTTCATGGCCCGCTTCGAGAAGACCGTGGTGCTGGAGGAGCTCACCCGGCAGGTGCTCGAGGAGATTCTGCTGGAGGGCTGGGATTCGCCCTATCGTCGGGCCCGCAACTTCTTCGAGATGCTGGGCATCGAGCTGCAGCTGGAGTCCGCCGCTGCGGCTCTGGTGGCGGAGGTGGCGAGCCGCGACTCCCGCACCGGAGCCCGCGCTCTGCGCCCGGCGCTGTCGGAGATCCTCAATCCCCTGGAGTTCGACCCCTGGTCTCATCCGCAGCTGGAGGACCTGCCGGAAGGGCGCCGCCGCCTGGTGATCACCTTGCCGATGGTGAAGGAATCCCTGAAGAATTGATTCCCTGGCAGGGATATCCCCCGCCAGCGTGGATCAGGGTGCCTTCGGGGTGAGGACGATTTGGTGGACGACCAGCAGGCCGTCGGGTCGCTGGGGATCCTGCTCTAGCCGTTTGGTGATCAACGCTCGTTGTGCAGCGGTGGTGATGTAGTCGTCTTCCGCGGCTGGGTCTCCCACGAAGTGAATCTCCGTCGCGACGGGACGGTAGCCCTCGGCATGGATCGTCAGATGAAGGTGAGCGGGCCTGCCTTCGTAGGCGCCGGGAACGATGGTCAGGAACTCGAATCCGCCAGACTCGTCGCTCAGGGTGCGACCGGAGTACTGAAAGCCCGGATCGAGGGCAACGGGATTGCCTTCGGCGTCGCTGCGATCTGCCCGCGGGTGGTCATATTTCCCCCATGCGTCGGTTTGCCACAGGACGATTCTGGCCCCTGCGACGACTTCTCCCCGATCTCCGCGGACCTTTGCCCGCAGCCGCAGAGGTCTGCCTTCAGCAATCGCCTCGATCCCCTCTTGACTGGTGAGGTCCGAGTCGGCCTCTCGAGATGACGGTACCGGGTAGTGAGGGCCGATACCGGTGTTGGGAGTCGCTTCAAGGGCCTTCTCGGCAGCGGGGGCGGCAGCTGACGGGAGCATGAACAACGCCTGAAGCAGCAGGATCCCAAGAAGCTTCAGTGGCCGGGCCTGTCGCGAGAGCTGCCCCATGGTGCGCGGTTGTCCGAGGGGAGACCACCCGACTTGGGGGCGGGAGACCTGCGGTACTACATGCTGGTTTTGTTGTAGTTTCATCGGGCGGTTTCCGGCGTTCTGAGCGGTGAGTGGGAGCAAGCGTCGAGGTGCGGTGTGGGCGAGGATGTCGACGGCAGGGATCGAGCCCACAGGGTGCGGTAGCGGCAGGTTGCCGATCGCTCGGCGCTGCCTGGCTTCACTTCTCGTAGCGGCGAATGGATGGATGTAGCCTGCAGGCTCGCGGTAGGGGCAGCGCTGAGGTCGAGACCCGCAGAGAGGACCGACCGGCAGCAGCATCTGGAGTGTGGCTCTCAGATCCACTTCGGCCATTCCGCCGAAAGATTGAGCATCGATGGCCCTGTGGGTCATCGACTGCTCGATTTGCCGTCGACTATCCCACCGCACCTAGATTTATCCTTCGCCAGACTTCGTAGAAAGGATCCTGATGGCCACCGAACAAATCTCCCTCCAGGGTAAGACCCTGCTGATTTCCGGCGCCTCCCGGGGGATCGGTGCCGCCATCGCTCGCCGGGTCGCAGCGGACGGCGCGAATGTAGCGCTTCTGTCGCGCACCTCCGAGGCCCGCGATGGGGTCCGAGGCACCGTCTACACCACCGCTGAGGAAGTGGCCGCTGCCGGCGGACGAGCGCTACCGGTGCTCTTCGATGTGCGCGACGACGCCCAGGTGCGGTCGGCGATTCAGAAGACGGTTCGCGCCTTCGGAGGCATCGACCTGGTGGTGGCCAACGCCGGCGATACCCGCCTGCTGCGAACCCCCAAGACCCAAGTTGAGGACTTCGACGCCCTCTTGGAGACCAACCTGCGCGGTACCTGGCTGCTGGTCACTGAGGCGCTGCCTCTATTGCAGGCCTCCGATCATCCCCAGGTGCTTGCCCTCGCGCCTCCGCCGTCGCTGGAGGAGAAATGGCTCAAGCCTCATCTCGCCTACACCGTCTCGAAGATGGGGGTGAGCCTGCTGATTCGCGGCTGGGCGGCAGAGCTGGGGCGCAAGGGCATCGGCTTCAGCGCTCTCTGGCCCCGCACCGCCATCGCGACGGCCACCGTGGAGAGTATCGGTGGGGAGCGCATGGTGAGCCGGGCACGTCGGCCAGAGATCATGGGGGAGGCCGCCCGGGCCGTGCTGCGGCGCTCGCCGAAGGAGGTCTCGGGGCGCTTCTTCATCGACGACCTCGTGCTGGCGGAGGAGGGGGTTCAGGATTTCGATCGCTTCGCGCTGAATCCTGGAGGGCGGCTTCAGCCAGACTTCTTCCTGCCTCAGGACTTGCCTAAGCTCGAGGACGTGGTGAAACGCTGAGCCGTGGCTTCGGCTGTTCGAGCCCTAGACTGCAGCAAAGGTCTCGAACGTCGCTTGGCTTCTGGAGCCGGGGAGGGTAAGATCCGCGGTCTGCGTCGGAGGATAGCCGCTCTCGACGCCGCGCTCCGCTAGTCAGCAGGAGTGAAGCGACAGCTCCGACCTTGCTCTCCAATCAGCCTTGACACGAGGTTGGGGGAAGGGTTAGTGTCTGAGGCTCTTTGCGCCATAAGATGGCGACGAAGAAGCGCTGTGCGCGAAAGTTTCCCGATTCCCCGTTGATGTTTCCCGAGCCCCTTCTTCCGGGGCTGACCGCTTGAAGCTCGAGCCAACATCGAAGGCTCGAGAGCAGTCAGCGGCGGGTCTGCCAGACTCTTCATCGCTTATCCCGATTGGAGCTCAGCTGGCCAACCCGTAGCTGCTCCTGGAGTCGAAGATGACGAAAACGTATAGCCCCAAGGTGGGCGAGGTCGATAGGAATTGGCTGCTGGTGGACGCTGAGGGTGTGCCCCTCGGGCGCCTGTGCTCCGCCATCGCTCGCCTGCTCGCTGGAAAGCACAAGCCGCAGTGGGCTCCCCACATTGATGTCGGTGACTTTGTCGTGGTGATCAACGCCGAGAAAACGGTGCTCACCGGGCGCAAGGAAGAGCAGAAGATCTACTACCGCCACAGCGGTTACCTCGGCAATCTGAAATCCGACACCGCCCGCGAGATGCGCCAGCGGCGTCCGACCAAGATGATCGAGCTTGGCGTCAAGGGAATGCTGCCGAAGAACCGCCTAGGCCGGAAGCAGCTCAAGAAGCTGAAGGTCTACGTCGGGGGCGAGCATCCCCATCCCGCCCAGCAGCCTGAGGCTTTCGATCTGGCGTCGGTGCTCTGAGGCGGTTCGCTCCTGGAGTGCTCCCGGAGCGGAATCATCTTCGCAGGCACCATCCTCAGATAAGTCGAAACGAGAACGAATTCACTATCCCATCCGCAGGTTCTGTCAGGCCATCGCATGATTCTCGGCGCATGCCGACCCGCTGCTCTGGCCGTTGTCTAGCCTGGTTCCCAGTCCATCAGGACACCATTTAGGCAAGTTGATACCTAGGGCAATCCAGGCCAATTCAAGGAGAGAGACGTTGAGTCAGCTGCAGCAGTTCTATGGCACAGGGCGGCGTAAGACCGCCTCCGCGCGGGTTTTCCTGCGTCCCGGTTCCGGCGGCATCGAGATTAACGGCCGGTCCATCGGCGAGTATTTCTCCAGCGATGCGCTGACCATGATCGCTCAGCAACCGCTGGCTCTCACCGAGACCGGAGATCAGCTCGACTTCGTAATCACCGTGCGCGGTGGTGGCGGTGCAGGGCAGGCCGGCGCCGTGCGACACGGCATCGCCCGAGCCCTGGTGGAATACGACGCCGAGCTTCGAGACAAGCTGAAGAGCGCTGGGTACCTCACCCGCGACGATCGTAAGAAAGAGCGCAAGAAGTACGGCCAGAAGGGTGCCCGCGCGCGGTACCAGTTCAGCAAGCGCTAAGGAGATTTGGTCCAGTGATCGACATCACGATGAAAGAGCTTTTGGAGGGCGGTGTCCACTTTGGTCACCAGACCCGCCGCTGGAACCCGAAGATGAAGCCCTATATCTTCGGCAAGCGCAACGGGATCTACATCATCGATCTCCAGAAGACGCTGCATCTGGCTCGTTATGCCTTCGAGTTCATTCACGATCTCGCTTTCCACAACAAGCGAATCCTCTTCGTTGGCACCAAGCGCCAGGCCCAGGATCCGGTGGCGGAGGAGGCTCGTCGCTGCGGCGAGTTCTTCATGACCAACCGCTGGCTCGGTGGCACGCTGACCAACTTCGTGACCATTCGCGCTTCCGTCGCGAGGCTCAAGGAGCTGGAGTCCCGCCTCGAGGACGAGGAGGGTGGCTACACCAAGCGCGAGCTGCTGAGAATGCAGCGCGAACGCGATCGCATGGTCGGTAACCTCGACGGTATCCGCGACATGGACCGCCTGCCGGACGCGGTGTTCATCATCGATCCGAAGCGCGAGTCCATCGCCGTTGCCGAGGCCAACAAGCTGGGGATCCCGGTGATTGCCGTGGTCGACACCAACTGCGACCCGGAGCTCATCGACTATCCGATTCCGGGCAATGACGACGCGATTCGCTCGATTCGTCTCTTCGCCTCCAAGGCCGCGGACGCCTATGTCTCCGGTTCCCGCCACTTCCAGCAGGAAGCCGCCGCGATGGCCAAGGCCGCCGAGGCTCTAGAAGAGGCTGCGGGTCAATAAGAGCCCCTTAAGGGCTCTTGTCGCCTCGACGAACGACCCTAATCATCGACTCAATCTCTCCGCTGGCCTTCTCAGTTGGCCCGTTCAGCTGGCTCAGCCAGCGGAGATTCATCGGACGCACTATCGACTCCGAGGCGCCACCTTGGCGTCAGGAGATTCCGATACCCTCCACCGAATCATCGAGGTCAGCCTTCTAGCATCGGCTCGAAGCTGACCTTTTTCTTTGGAGGTGAGGGGCGGGCGCTGCTGTGCGCCCTCTCCGTCACCGCATGGGAGACGAACCCAATGGCTATCAACACTCAGTTGATCAAGGAGCTCCGCGAGCGCACCGGCGCGGGGATGTTGGACTGCAAGAAGGCCCTCGCCGAGGTGGACGGGGACATCGAAAAGGCCATCGAGTTCCTGCGCAAGAAAGGTTTGGCCAAGGCGGCGAAGAAGTCTGGCCGAGTGACCGCTGAGGGCGTGGTTTCTTCCTACATCCACGCCGGCGGCAAGATCGGCGTGCTGCTGGAGGTCAACTGCGAGACTGACTTCGTGGGGCGCACCGACGACTTTCAGGACTTCGTCCGCGATATCGCCCTGCACATCGCGGCGGCGAATCCAGTTTGCCTGAGCCGTGAAGAGGTGACCGCCGAGGATCTCGACAAGGAGCGCGCGATCTATCGCGAGCAGGCCCTGGCTGAGGGCAAGCCGGAGAAGATCGTCGAGCGGATCGTCGAGGGGCGAATCTCCAAGTATTACGGTGAGCACGTCCTGCTGGAGCAGGCCTTCGTCAAGGATCCGGACAAGACCATCGAAAAGCTGCTGGCGGAGAAGGTCGCGAAGATCGGCGAGAACATCCAGATTCGCCGCTTCACTCGCTATGCCCTCGGTGAGGGTATCCAGCGTAAGGAAGAAGACTTCGCTGCCGAGGTAGCGGCTCAGATCGAGCAAGCCGGGGGCTGAGCTCGATGAATCAACCATCCCCGGAGGATGCTCGGCCGGCCTATCGTCGGATTCTGTTGAAGCTATCGGGCGAAGCCCTGATGGGCGAGAAGACCTTCGGTATCGACGAGACGATCGTTGCCGGAATCGCCGACGAGATCGCCGAAGTGCATGCTCTGGGGGTGGAAACCTGCATCGTGGTGGGGGGCGGAAACATCATCCGCGGTCTTGCGGCGAGCCATAAGGGCATCGAGCGGGTCACCGGAGACTACATGGGGATGCTCGCTACGGTGATCAATGCCCTGGCTCTCCAGGACGCGCTGGAGAAGCGGGGTGTCGAAACGCGAGTGCAGACCGCGATCGATATTCGCGAGGTGGCGGAGCCCTTCATTCGCCGCCGGGCGATCCGTCATCTGGACAAGAAGCGCCTGGTGATCTTCGCTGCCGGTACCGGCGCGCCCTTCTTCACCACGGATAGCGCCGCGGCGCTGAGGGCCAATGAGGTGCACGCGGAAGTGCTGCTGAAGGCCACCAACGTCGACGGCATCTACACCGCGGATCCTCGTACCGACCCCGACGCAGAGCTGCTTCCAGAGATCTCCTACCAGCAGATGCTGGCGCGGGATCTGCGGGTGATGGACGGCGCCGCCATCAGCCTGTGCCGCGATAATAGAATTCCCATCGCGCTCTTCAATCTGCGCACCAAGGGGAATATTCGTCGAGTGGTCATGGGGGAGCCGGTAGGCTCTGTAGTGCGCAACTGAGGCGCTGAATCAGCCCTAATGCAGGGCTGAGGACCTGTTTGACAGGATGTCGATGAGCGAGGCAAACTGAAGTCTCGCCACTATTCGGCAGACGAGGAGGGGGAACCGAGTCGGTGCCCCGAGGGTTATCGATGGCGGCCCGTCTCCAATGGGTCGATTCTGCAGGTAGGGAGCAGCTATGCAGGAGTTGTATCGGGAAATCGAGATCATGATGAAGCACGGCGTGGACCACTTCCGCAATGAGCTGAAGTCGTTGCGTACCGGCCGGGCGACGGTGGCTATGCTGGATGGGGTGAAGGTGGATTACTACGGTTCGCCGGTGCCGATCAATCAGGTAGCGACTCTCACCGCGGCGGAGGCGACCCTGCTGGTCGCGCAGCCCTTCGACAACTCCCAGATCGGCGCCATCGAGAAGGCGATCCGAGAGGCCAACCTGGGTCTGAATCCGTCCAATGACGGCAAGGTGGTGCGTATTCCGGTGCCGCCGCTGACTCAGGAGCGGCGCAAAGAGCTGGTAAAGCGAGCTCACGACATGGCGGAAGCCACCCGGAACTCCGTCCGCATGGCCCGCCGCGAGGGCAATGACCGGCTCAAGACCTTGGAGAAAGAGAAGGAGATCTCCCAGGACGACGAGCGTCGGGGTCAGGATGAGGTGCAGCGCCTGCATGATCACTACATCAAAGACACCAACGACGTGCTGCAGCACAAGGAGCAGCAGATCCTGGAGATCTGACGCCCCGATCGGCTCTCGAAGGAGCCCATGCCAGCAATGCTGACCCGCACCCCGGGGCCTTCGTGCCTCGGGGTGTTGTCGTTGGGGCAGGGGGGGGCTTTTAGGGGGCTACTTCCACGGAGCGCGCTGAGGAGCCCTCGCTAGCAATACCGCCTGGAAGCACCGCCTGGGAACAACTCCTGGGAGAACTTCCCGGTCCTCGCTTCTCGCTCCTGGGTTGCCCCGCTGATTTCCCGCATCTTGCCTAGCGGGAGGCTCTTCGCAGCAGCTGGCACCAGCTTTGCTATCTACAGTGAGTGCCGCGGGTCGGAAGAAGCTTGCTTCGCCGGTTTGCGGTAACCAGGACTGGCGGGGACGTTCCCCGTCAGCCCTCCGGGATCCGCGAGATCTCGGATCAGGTTCAGGCCCTAGGCCAGAGCCTGCCTCCTGGTTCGGAGCTACACGGCGACCTTCGGGTCGCCCTTTTTATTTCCGCACTGTAGTTCTTGTTTCCGCACTGTGCTCTTGTTTCAAGGCTGTCCTTGGGGGCCCCGAGCTTTGCTCTTCGTCTCCAGGCTTCTCTCTTTCTCTCCGGGCATCATGGGCGGCGGTGGTAGAGTTTCGCCATGGCGAGGATCTACGGTTTTCACCCTTTGCGGGAAGCGCTGCGGCACCGGCCGCAAGAGATTCGACAGGTGATGCTAGCGGCCCCCCGTCAGCACCCTCGTCGGCAGGAGATCGAGGCCCTCTGCCGCCGCGGAGGGGTTCCGGTGGGACCATTGCCGGACTCCTTGCGTCAGGAGCTCGAGGAGGTCGTTCACAACGGCTTCGTCGCCCAGGTGGAAAGCGTCGATCCCGCGGCGGGGTCGCAATCTGGCGTTTTGCCGGCCGGGGGAGATCCCCAGCTGGTGGTGCTGCTGGAGGATGTTCAGGATCCGCGCAACCTCGGCGCTATTCTGCGGGTTTGCGAGGGGGCCGGGGTGGGGTCGGTGAAGATCCGGGATCGCGGCAGCGCTCCGCTCTCCGCCGCGGCGATGAAGACGTCCGCCGGTGCCGCCCAGTGGGTCCATACCGAGCGGGTGACCAATTCGGCTCAGGAGATCGATCGCCTGCGAGATGACGGCTATTGGATCTGGGGAGCGGCGGCCGAGGGGGTTCCGGCTTGGGAGGTCGACCTCGTGGGGCCCTTGATGCTCTGTTTTGGGGGGGAAGAGAAGGGGTTACGGCGGCGCACTCGCACCGTTTGTGACGGTCTCATCTCCGTGCCGATGCTCGGTCGGGTGGAATCCCTGAACGTAGCTACCGCCAGCGCGGCGATCCTCTACGAGGCGGTGCGTCAGCGGCAGGCCGCGGCGAAGAAAAGCTCGTGAACGCCCCTTGCCTTTTTCTTCCCGATGGGATTAGAATCGCTGCCTCGCGCCCAGGGCAGGGCAAATCAGGTTGCTCACTGCACTCGTCGATGAGTTAGCGCATCGCCGCTGGCTCTCAGCTCTCGCCTGGCTCTCCCCGCGTCGCGCGAAGGTCTTTGAAACGGAAACTTTCGAGGCTCGTGCTGCCCTCGCAACATCGCGAGGTTTAGTCGGCCCCAAGGCAGAGGAGCGGAGGGCTTCCTTCACTTTCTGCACTGCGGTCGGCTCTTCGCGAGGATGCCGAGTGCGGCCTGGGTTTCTCTAGGTCCGCCGGCATAGCTCAGTGGTAGAGCAACTGTCTTGTAAACAGTAGGTCCGCGGTTCAAGTCCGCGTGCCGGCTCCAGCTGTGTCAGCGAGCGTTCGAGCAAGATCCGCAAAGCTTTAGGAGGCGTACCCAAGTGGCCAACGGGGGCAGACTGTAAATCTGCTGGACTACGTCCTTCGGTGGTTCGAATCCATCCGCCTCCACCATTTGCCTTTTCTCGGCTGGTCCCCGTTACGCGGGATTCGCCGTTGATGCCAGCCTCGATCGCTTCGCTGGAATCTCCTGTGAAGCGATCGAGGGTAGGTGTTCAGGAGACCCTCTTTGCGGGAGTAACTCAGTGGTAGAGTCTCGGCCTTCCAAGCCGTTGGTCGCGGGTTCGATCCCCGTCTCCCGCTCCATTCTCGCGTCTCGGTCTTCGTCGCTTCCTTCGGTGGCGATCACCCGGGTTCCCCGCCTTAAGAACAGCTTCGCTCCTGCGATTTATCGTTCCCGCGATTTCCTGTCGCTGGGGTCCGGTGGCTGAGTTGCGTTGTCAAGGTGGCTGGTGGCGAGAGTTGGCTGGGTTGGCCAGAGGCTGGGTGAGTCTGGACGCACGGTAGAGGCGGATAGGCAATCCTTGCGCCCTATTCTTGATTGTGAGAAGATCCCAACTTCCCGCGCTCGAGGGGGGAGTATGTCTTGGCTGGGCTCGCGCCCCACGGATTCATGGTCTCTCGAGTGAGTGCGAGGTGAAGGCTCTACCTTTCGCCTCGTGAGGTGTTGCGCTCGATGGTTGAAAGACCTCGTCAGCGCCTCTTCCGTAAGCTTCAGTTTCGATTCGCCCACGTGGCTCAGGGGTAGAGCACTTCCTTGGTAAGGAAGAGGTCACCGGTTCAAATCCGGTCGTGGGCTCCAGACTTAGCGCCTTCTTCACGGCGCGCCGCCGAGCTGATGCTCGGCTTCCCGAGTATCCAACCGCATCAATCATCAATCACTCGCCCCCGGGGCAGCTCAACGAGCTATCCAGGCAGCAACCGACCTGAGAGATCAGGATCGCATAGCAGCGATCGATACCGCGGCCTTCGGCGCTTCTCGTCAGGCAGCGGTACTTTGAGGAGGCATCTCGACCACCATGGCCAAGGAAAAGTTCGAGCGCACTAAGCCGCACGTCAACGTCGGGACCATCGGTCACGTGGATCACGGTAAGACCACGCTGACGGCCGCGATCACTCGGGTGCTGGCGTCGAAGGGTCTCGCAGAGTTCTCTGCGTTCGATTCCATCGATAAGGCTCCGGAGGAGCGCGAGCGCGGTATTACGATTGCGACGGCTCACGTGGAATACGAGTCGGACAATCGCCACTACGCCCACGTGGATTGCCCGGGTCACGCGGATTACGTGAAGAACATGATCACCGGTGCCGCCCAGATGGACGGCGCGATCCTGGTGGTGTCCGCGGCGGACGGCCCGATGCCTCAGACCCGTGAGCACATTCTTCTGGCCCGTCAGGTGGAGGTTCCCTACCTGGTGGTGTTCATGAACAAGTGCGACATGGTGGACGACGAGGAGCTGCTGGAGCTGGTGGAGCTGGAGATCCGCGAGCTGCTGTCGAGCTACGACTTCCCCGGTGACGACATCCCGGTGATCCAGGGTTCGGCGCTGAAGGCGCTGGAGTCCGGTGATGCGGACGGCGAGTGGGGCTCGAAGATCATCGAGCTGATCGAGGCGGTCGATAGCTACGTTCCGGAGCCGGAGCGCGACATCGACAAGGAATTCCTGATGCCCATCGAGGATATTTTCTCGATTCAGGGTCGCGGCACGGTGGTGACCGGGCGCATCGAGCGCGGCGTCGTGAACGTGGGTGATGAAGTGGCGATCGTGGGTATCCGCGACACCACGAAGACCACGGTGACGGGCGTGGAGATGTTCCGCAAGCTGCTGGATCGCGGCGAGGCGGGCGACAACGTGGGCGTTCTTCTGCGCGGCACGAAGAAGGACGAGGTGGAGCGTGGACAGGTTCTGGCGAAGCCGGGCTCGATCACTCCTCACACCAAGTTCAGCTGCGAGGTGTACATCCTGACGAAGGAGGAGGGTGGTCGTCACACTCCGTTCTTCAAGGGGTATCGTCCTCAGTTCTACTTCCGTACGACGGACGTGACGGGTTCCGCGGAGCTTCCGTCCGGCGTGGAGATGGTGATGCCTGGGGACAACGTGAGCCTGACGGTGGAGCTGATCGCTCCGATCGCGATGGAGAAGGGACTTCGCTTCGCCATTCGTGAGGGTGGTCGCACCGTCGGTGCCGGCACCGTCACCGAGATCATCGAGTAA
>JBCCXL010000026.1:0-54396 GCA_039191605.1 Acidobacteriota bacterium
CACCCCCTGCTGCGACGGGCGGGCGGCGCCGGATCCCCGCTTCGAGGTGCGCCTGCCTCGCTGCCCCGGCGGTGAGGTGATCGCCCAGGCGGCGAGGGGAGAACAGGGCCGCGCGTCGGAGCATCGCTGGCGGGTCACCCGCTCCACCGCCGACGGGACTCCCCTGGGGGAGACCCGCACGGTATGCGCTGGGCCGCAATGCGAGCTGCCGCTGGAGGGCGGCGCCTGCTACCGGGTGAGCCACGCGGCCTACGGCTCCTGCCATCAGTGGGTGGAGGAGTCGAAGGTAGTCTGTTTGCCGAGCGCCCTCGGAGTGGATCGGCGGGACGCCTCGCCGGAGCTCTGTGAGCGCATCCGCTGCGAGCCCGGGGAAGTCTTCGTCGACAACGAATGCGGCTGCGGCTGCGTGGCCCTGCCGGGTCTCTGCCCGCCGAGCCTGGCGGACGCCGGCCCCGATCGAGTGGTGTGCCCGGGATCCCGGGATAGCGACGTCACCTTGGGAGAGCCGGGAGAGGCCTCCTGCTCCTACCGCTGGCTGCCGGCGGAGGGGCTCTCCGACGCCTCGGCGGCGGAGCCGCAGGTGCTCGGTCGCCGCGACGGCCGCAGCACGAGGTACACGGTGCAGGCGAAGTGTGAGAACGGCTGCGGCGGGGAAGACACGGTGACGGTGCGGGCCGGTGCCGAGGCGGGACTGCTGCGGCAGGTACCCGGTCGCGACGCCGGCCTCGCCTGCGGCTCCCAAGCGTCCCTGGAAGTCGTCGGCCACTCCGCCGATGCTCTGGAATGGGAGTGCGCGGAATCCCTCGACGGCCGCTGGCAGCGCTGCTCCGGGGCCGACCGCTCCCGCTCCACCTACACCACCCAGCGCCTGCGGGGCCCTCTCTTCGTGCGGGTGCGGGCGGCCTGCGGCCGCTCGGCGACGGACGTCTCCAACGTCCTCGCCCTGGATCCTTTCTGCGTCCGCGGTCCCCGCGGCGGCTGGCTGCCGGTGAGCGCGACGCCCGCCGGCGGCGTGGTCTACGACCTGCCGGAAGGCAGCGTACAGGGGCCGGTGCCGGAGGATCCTCGCCCCGGCGGGCCGATTCCGGGAACCCCCAGCTCCCCCGATGGCCCCGGCTGGGACGGGGACCCGCCTCGAGGGGGAGACGGCGACGGGGACATCGCCCGCGCCACCATTCGCTCCTGCTCCCCGCTGGTGGCCTCCGGCCAGACGATGTGCGCCTGCGGCCGCTTCCCGGATCGCCGGGCGCAGGAAGGGCTGCGCCTCGGCTGGTTCCCTCTAGAGCCGGAAGAGGCCAGCCCGTCGCGGCTCTTAGTCCGGGTGCCGGAGCCGGTGGAGCCGGGGTCTTATCAGCTGCGGGGCGATGCCCGCGCCGGCTTCGACGAAGCCACCTGCAGCTTCCAGGTGGTCGGCGTCGAGACCGATCTCGATCGGGACGAGCTCTACCGCGATCGCGGCACTACCTTGGAGCTGCGGATTCGGGGCACCACCGATCGGGTGCGGGTGCGTCTCGACAACACCACTCCGCGGAACATCGCCCTCGAGGGCGGCGACCAGCAGGTGTTGACCTCCTCCGGCGGCGAATACAACCGCATTCAGCGGCGGGTGCGGGGCCTGCGCCAGGGACCCTTCGAGATCAACTGGACGCTGCTGGATACGGAGTGTCCGTGCCGCTAGGGCGGTAGGTCTAAGCTCGCCGAGGCTACCCTCCCGAGCTCTCTTTCGCCCAGGCCGCCTCCATCAGATCGAAGCCCTGCTGCCAGCCGGCCTCGCTGGCGGAGGTCTCGCCCGGCGCGAGCTCCGCCAGCTCCTGGGCGATGTCCGGCCCGCTGTGCTCGAAGATGAAGATGCAGCCGGCCGGGCTGTGATCTTCCGGAGTGTGCACGGCGGGCGTGGGCGTGATGCTCACGGTGATGATGTCGGTGTTCGGCGAGAACTGCGGCATCGTATAGGTGTAGCGCAGCCGCGAGGGCCGCTCCACCTGCTGGTAGAGGCCGGTGGCGACGTAGGTTGCGTCCCCCGCCCGGCGAGTGATGGTCCACTGGCCGCCCACCCGCAGGTCGATATCGAAATCCACCCCGGGGCCCCACCACACCACCATTCGCTCCGGCTTGGTGAGGGTGTCGAAGGCGATCTCGGGGGAGACCTGGAAGTGGCGCTCGATTCGCAGCGTCTGGGTCGGGGTGGGGGCCTGTTGGCTCACGGGTGATCTCCGATCGTCGGTGCGGTGAAGGGGAAGAGCTCTAGATCTAGTGTAGAGCAGTGGATGCTATCGCCGGGTCGAGCCCGTGGCGAGAGAGCGTCCTCGGGAGCCTTCGCAGCTCTTCACTGCTGTTTGGAGCTTCTTCGCTGCCTTTTCGTATCGTTCTTTCCACGTCCTGGCCGAGGTAGGCTCGGGCTCCCATCCTTCTTCCGTGAGCCCTCGATTGCCTTTTCTCAACCTAGCTTCGCCCCTCGCCTCCTGGTGGAATGCGTCGATTCCCTTCGACCTCAGCCGTCGCGGGGGCCTACGCCTAGGGATCCTCGCGGCGGTGGCGGTCTTCGCCTTCCTTGCCCTCTACCAACCCTTCGGCACCTACGAAGCGCAGCTGGAGAACAAGTTGTGGATCCTGGCGGGCTACGGCGTGGTGTCGGGAGTCGTCGTGTTCTCCGTCCACCGGATCATGGCTCGATGGCGCCGCCTGGGGGAAACAAGAGAAGGGGGCCGAGGAGAAAGCTCGAGAGAAAAACTTGATGACCGATGGACCCGGGGCCGGTATCTCGGGTTTTTGGTGACCGTGCTGCTGGTGGCGGCGCTCTCTAACTACGCCTACTCCTGCTGGGCGTTGGATCGACCCTTTCAGCTGGCCGGTCTGAGGCATTTTCTCGGCCTCACCCTGCTGGTGGGAATCATTCCCGTCACCCTGCTGACCCTGCTGCGACGGGCAGTACCTCTTCAGACCACGCCGGTGCGGCTGGAGGCAGGGCGAGAAGGAGCTGCGGAGGCACAAGCCTCAGTGCGGGAGCTGCTGCTGGAGGGAGAGAATCGCAGCGAGAGGCTGCGGCTGCGGCAAGAGGACTTTCTCTTCGCCCAGGCGGCAGAAAACTATTGCGAGCTGGTCTTCTGGCGCCAGGGAATGCTGCGCCGCCGCCTGCTGCGCCTTCCCCTGCGGCGACTGGAGGAGCAGCTGGAGGAGTGGGAGGTGGTGCGCTGCCATCGCTCCTACCTGGTCAACCTGAGCCGAGTGGAGCGCAGCAGCGGTCCGGCCTCGGCCCGGAAACTGTGGTTCTCCGGTGTCGAGGAGCCGGTGCCGGTGGCGCGGCGACGGGCGGAGGAGATTCAGCAGCGGTTGGGGGAGTTGGTCTAGGAGCGTTGATGGGAGCTGGAGCTGGTGGGTGCGTGGATTGGGGACGAAGACTGCTCCTTGGTTTTTGGCAAGCCCGCCTCGGGCTGAGCTGGGCGGTTCCGAGCTACCGCTCATCCCGCAGGCCCGCCGCTGGTCCCTCGGCGGGAGGCGCGCAGAGGCTGGAGGCTCATACTGCTGAGAGATCGCAGGCCCCTAGGAGAGCGCGAACAGGAGCATCGGTTGATGGGCCTCCTTCGGCGCTGACCCGGGGGGACTCCCCCCTAGACTTCTTGCAGGACTCTTCGATGATCTCCACCCCCTGGCAGCGCGCCACCCTGATCCTCGTCGCCACGCTGATCTCCGTCGAGGGCACCCCGGTGCTGTACCGCGCCCTCGCCAAAGGCCTCAGTGCCGGCGATTGGGCCCTCGCCAGCCCTCGTGCTCTGCTCTATAGCGCGCTGGCGCTGGTGCCGATGCTCGTCGCCCTCGCCTTTCTGGAGCATCCCCGGGACTGGCTGGATCGACTGGGCCTGCGGGCAAAGCTCGGGCGCGCGCTGCTGCTGGCACTGCTGCTCACGCTGCCGATGACCGTCGGCTACTCTTTTTTCGGCTCGTTCCGCTTCGACGCCGATGCTCTGGTGGTGGTGGCGCTGCTGCCGGGGCTCCAGGAAGAGATCTTCTACCGCGGCTTTCTCTTCGGCCTGCTCTACCGCACCTGCCGCTGGCCGCTGTTGCCGGCGGCGCTGGTGGGGAGCGTGGTCTTTGGCCTACAGCATGCCTATCAGGGGAACGATCTCTCGTCCGCCCTTCTGGCGGTGGTCTTCTCCGGCATCGGCGCTCTGTGGTTCTCGTGGATCTACGCCCGCACTGACTTCAATCTCTGGCTGCCCATCGGTCTCCACGTACTGATGAACGCCAGCGTCGAGCTCTACGCCATCGAGGGCGGTGTGGCCCTGGGGCCGGCGACTAATGTTCTGCGGATGGTGACCATCGCGTTGACGATTGTGGTGGTCGCAGGCCTGCGGAGGCGGCGAGAGGAGAGTGCAGGGGCGAAGGTCCGGGAGTCGGAAGCCGGTGAGAGAGCTGCGCTAGACTAGCGAAGCGTCTTCACCCACCCCTGGCCTCGTCGGAAGGATCTCTCCATGATCCAGGACCTGCGCTATGCAGCCCGATCCCTGGTGCGTCAGCCTTCGCTGGCGGTGGGGGTGGTGCTGGCCCTCGCGGTGGGAGTGGGGGCGACGATGGCGGTGGTGGCGGTGCTGCGGGGGGTGTTGTGGGAGTCCTACGAGGTGCTAGAGCCGGATCGGGTGGTGTCCCTGCGGGAGCACCTGCTGGGGATCTCTCCTTACGTTCCGATGTCGCCGGCGGAGGTGGTGACCCTGCGGCGGGAGGCACGCACCTTGGTAGACATAGCGGCGGTGGACCTGCTGGGATGCACGGACCTCTCCGGAGAGCTGCCGGAGCGCTTCGAGGGAGCGTGGGTGACGGAGAATTTCTTCTCCATGTTGGGGGTCGAGGCGGCCCACGGCCGGCTCTTCGGCCCTGGCGAGGGGGGAGAGCCGGTGGCGGTGCTCAGCTGGCAGCTGTGGCAGCGGCGCTTCGGGGGAGAGCAGTCGCTGGTGGGACGCACGCTGCCGCTGCGCTGGTCGGCGGGCTTCGGGCCGCCGCGGCCGGTGGGCACAGAGCTGACCGTCATCGGGGTGCTGCCGCAGGGCTTCGAGGCGCCGGTGGGGGATCCCCAGCTGTGGGTGCCGCGAGCCTTTGGGCCGGCGGTGGGGGAGAGCGACGAGGCGGTGGATCTGCTGCATTACGTCTTCCCCTTCGCCCGTCTCGCTGAAGGGGTGGAGCTGCCGGCGGTGCGGGAGGAGATCGCGGCGGTGCTGACGAACCAAGATCGCCATCCCTCCGACGCGGCGGTGCACCGCGGGGGAATCGAGGCGACGGTAGACGGGCTGGGGCAGTTGGAGACCGCCGGTCTGCGCTCCGCCCTGGGGCTGCTGGCGGCGGCGGTCTTGCTGGTGCTCGGCCTCGCCGTCGCCAACGCCTGCGGCCTGCTGATGGGGCGAGTGGCGCCGCGGCGTACGGAGCTCGCCTTGCGCTCCGCCCTGGGAGCCAGCGGGGGCCGCCTCGCTCGCCTGCAGGTGGCGGAAAGCCTGGGGCTGGGGGTGTTGGCCGGGGGCTGCGGCTTCCTGCTTGCGAGTCTGCTCCTCGCCGCGTTGCGCCGGCTGGAGGGAGGGCAGCTGCCTCGACTGCAGCGGGTCTCGCTGGACGCTGGCGATTTCGCCCTGTGCTTGCTGCTGGCGCTCCTGCTCGCCGGCCTCAGCAGCCTGGTGCCGGCCCTCCTCGCGCGGCGCTTTGGGCGCCGGGGGACGGGCGTCGCTCGGGAGCTGCGCCGCGGCAGCACCGGCTCTCGCCTCGGCGGGCGGCTGCGCCGCGCCCTGGTGGTGACCCAGCTCGCCCTGGCGGTGCCGAGCCTGCTGCTGGCGGCCGCTCTGGTGGACGGGGTCCAGCGCCTGGTGGAGACGGATCTCGGATTCGACGTCGCTCCGGTGCTGACCTTCCAGGCGGGGGCGGATCACGCCACGGAGACCCCCGAGATGGTGGCCTTCCACCGCCGCCTGCTGCAGAGGCTGGAGGCGCTGCCGGCGGTGGAGAGGGTGTCGCTGAGCGATCGCGCACCCCTCGAGCTGCTGGGGATTGTCGCCAAGCTGGAGCCGGAGCTCGGCGAAGAGGCCGTCTCCGAGCCCCGCACCTTGCCGACGCGGCGCATCGGCCCGGGCTATTTCCGCACCCTCGGACTGCCGCTCCTCGCCGGGGAAGCGCCGGACTTCCGCCACCTGCGGGAAGGGGGAGGATCGTCCTCACCGGCCCCGCTGTGGATCAACCAGAGCCTGGCGCGACAGCTCTTCGGCGAAGAAGACGCCGTGGGGCGCCGGCTGCGCTTCGTTCGCAGCGGCGGCGGGGCGCCGTGGATGACCATTCTCGGGGTGGTGGCGGACGCTCGGGAGGAAGGGCCCGGGGAGCTGCCCCAGCCCACCGTCTATCAGCTTTCCCTGGCGACGCCGGAGGCCGCCTACCTGGTGCGGGCGCGCTCCGCCGATCAGCTGTCGAATCTGCCGGGGCCGCTGCGGCAGGCGCTCCAGGAGATCGATTCAGGCCTCGCCGCCTACGATCTATCCCCCCTGGATCAGCGGCTTCAGCGCCGCCTGGCGCCGCCCCGGCTCCACGCCGCTCTGGCCTCCAGCTACGGGCTGGTGGCGCTGCTGCTGGCGGCGCTGGGGCTCTTCGCGGCGATGAGCTACGCCGTCTCCCGCCGTCATCGAGAGCTGGCGGTGCGGCGGGCGCTGGGGGCTCGGGGGCGTCAGCTCACCACCCTGGTGATGGGGGAGGGCCTGCGCCTGGTGCTTCTCGGCCTGCTCTTGGGAGCGCTGACGGCAGCGGCCCTGCTGCCCTTCCTCGGCAGTCGAGTGGCGGAGCTGCCGCCCTTGAGCCTGAGGGCGCTGCTGGCGTTGGTGGTGGCTCTCTCCGGGACCGCGATGGTGGCTCTAGCGCTGCCGGCTCGCCGGGCGCTGCGGCGGGGGCTGGTGGAGAGCCTGCGGCAGCACTGATTCTCAGGCCTTCTGATTCATGAAGCGTCTCTCCTCGGCCGCAGCCCGCTGGAGGCTAATCGATCTCCAGCTCAACCCAGGGTGCTGGTTCTGCCGTCTGTGGCACTCTCGTCTCGGCTCTCCGTCCCAGAACGACGGGGAGAACTCGGCGGGGCGGCGAGGCCGGCTGCGGGTCCGCTCGGCCTTGGCCGAGGCGCAGCGCTAGCCTTTCGCCACAGCGCAGCGTGCCGGCTGCCAGCAGACGCTCTTCCGCCGCCCGCAGCACGCGGCCGAAGCTCCAGCGGGCGTTGATCTCTCCGAGAGGGTGGAAGCACTCGCCCTGGTGTTTGTTCCCGCTATCGGCCGTAGCTCCTCGATAGCGCCACGCGTCGATCCCAAAGGGGCCAGCGTAGCCCTCGGCGGCCAGAGCCTCGGCGGTGGCCTCCATGGCCCTTCGCAGGTCCTGCTCTTCGCCTGGCCGCAGGCCGACGGCCTCGCCCTCTCGCTCTCCGGCGACGATCTCGAGGCCATGAAAAGCGCCCTTCGGTCCGATGCTCTGGCGATGAAAGCTCAGCGATTGGAGGCCCCCGGAGGGGCCGACCTCGGCGAGAGCGCCGAAATCGTCGCTGCGCTCCATCCAGGGCTCGACGATCAGCTCGCCCCAGCGTCGCAGCAGCGAGCGGGCTGAATCTTCGTGCTCGGCTTCGCTCTTTCCATTTTCTGCTTCGCCGCCGAGCAGTCGATGACGGCCGGCGGCAGACCACGGTGCCTTGATCACCCAGCGCCCGCTGGGGCTGGCGAGGGAAGAGCCTCGTAGCGCCTCCGCGAGGTCCCCGGGTTTGTGTACTCGGGCTACCCTCGGCAGCGCCATGCCGAGGGATTGGCTGAGGTCCAATGCCCAGGAGCGGTGATTCACCCGAGCAGCGGCGGTAGCTGTTCTTCTCGATGCTTCAGAGACTGTTTCACCGGGGGATTTTTCGAGCTTGCGCCATCGACGCCGGAGCACCTCCACTTGGGGGCTTTCTCCCCAGCACCGGACTTCGTCCACCTGGCGGAGGATTTCTGGCGGAATCGCCGAGGGCAGCGGGCCGTGGAGGAGTCGGAGGGAAGGCCAGAGGCGCTCTTTCTCCGAGGCTGGCAGGCCCCTAGCTGGCAAGTCTTCGGCGAGCAGCGGCTCCGGCGTCCATAGCCAGTCGCCCTCGGCCGCCGCCACCCGCAGCGCGGCCCCGAAGAGACTCATCCTCCGCCGCAGCGCCAGCGCCGGGGTTGAGGGACGACGCTGGGGAAGGGTGGCGTCAGGCTCCGGCGGTCTACCGTCCGGGGAGGCGGCAGCCCAGCTCTCCTCGACGTCGAGATTGGCGATCCATAGTCGCTGAGAGCGCCGTCGAGGAGGTTGCTGCCGACTCATCCCTTCGCCGGTTGAGGGGAGGGGGCCGGTTGCGCCTCAACATCGGTCATTTGGGTTCCGGTCTCGTTCTGAGAACCTGCCCCGGGCCCTTCCACAGGCCTATCGCCGGGCCCGTCCCCGGGCATGGAAGCCACCCGCTGGCCGCGGGCCCCGGTGGCGCCGTGGGCCTGCTCCAGGGAGTCGAGGAAGTCCTCGTCCAGCCCCGCGGCGCGGCGCTCCTGGCGGCGGAATGTGCCCCGGCCGCTGGCGCGGCCGGGGTGGAGCGGCGGCGCCAGGTGGTCGCGGTAGGCCGACCACATGCTGCTCTCGGGGTCCTTCAGCCGCGCCAGCCAGGTCCAGCCGAAGCGCACGTGCTCGATCTCGTCCCGCTGCACCTGTTCCACCACCTGGGCGCTCTTCTCGTCCCCGGCGGCTCGGGCCGCGGCGGCGATCTCCCTCGTGTGGTCGAGATTGGCGTTCTCGAAGGTCAGGGACATGGCGCAGACGAAGGCCGCCGGGCTGTTGATGCCGTCGATCTTGTTCCAGAAGTGCCCGGAGACCCGATGCTCGCCGAAGCGTCCGCCCTGGGCCTCCAGCCGGGCGACGTACATCCGGGTGTGGCGCTGCTCGTCGTCCAGCACCTTCAGCAGGCCCTGGCGAAAGCCCGGCGGGGCGTTGGGGAAGGCCAGCAGGGCCCAGGCGAAGAGCTCCGCCGCCTGCAGCTCGTGGTTCGCCAGGGCGTGGAGAATGCGCCGCCGCTGGGCGGGGTCGTGGTAGCCCTCGAGGGAGGGCACCGGCGCCTTGCGCACCGGCACCATCTCCAGCTCCGGGGCTCTCGCCGGGCGCTGCGGCGCGGGGGCGAAAGATTCCGGCGAGGAGCGCCAGTCGGGGTGCAGGGGACCTTGCCCCGTCGCCCCCTGGAGTCGCTCCGCCAGCCACCTCCGCGGCGCCGGCCTCACCTTGGAGTCGAGGTCACCGCTCTCCAGGATCCGGCGGGCGAAGGCCTCGACGTTCATGCTGTGGAAGCTGCTCGGGGAGCCGGCTCGTCAGGCGGCTTCCGGCTGGGCCTGGGCGTTGTCCTTCACCCGGGTCCATTCGCTGGTGCGGCCGATGAAGGAGAAGCCGATGAAGCCGCGCACCTTGAGCGTCTCGCCGCCGTCGCCAATGCGCAGGATGCTCTTGTAGGTCTTGCCGTTCTCGGGGTCGTAGATCGTGCCACCCTCCCAGCTGTCCCCCTTGTGCTTGAAGTCCTTGAGCAGATTGAGGCCAAGAATGGTGTCCTTCTGCTTCGACTCGTCGGGGTTGTTGAGGTCCAGCTTCTCCTCGCCGAGGAGGTCCGGGTAGCCGTCGCCCTCTTGGTAGATGGGCTTCTCCAGCCACACGATTTTGCCGAAGTACTTGCCGCCGTCCTCGTAGATCTCGATTCGGGCCTTGCCCTTGCTGGCGTCCTCGGGGCTGGTCTCCCAGACGCCGACGATAGCGTCGGCATCAGCGGCGAAAGCGGTGGGGGCGCCGACAGCGAGGCTCGCCACCAGGGCGAGGACAGCCATCACGGCGAGGGCCGAGAGAGCGAGGGGGCGAAAGCTGAAGATGCGAGTAGGCAGGGCGTGGCGGGTCATCGATTCATTCCTCCTGGGTTCGAATTGGCGGCAGGATAGCAGTTGCGCGAGGGCCTGAGAAACGGCTGCCTTGAGGCGCCAGCTACCGAGTTGGTCCGACGGGGCTTTGCGCCGCGCGTTTTCTAAAGATCGCCTGTCGAAGAGATCGCTGACGAAGCCTTCGGGAGGCGATACCCTAGAGCCTTCAATCGAGAGCACCTCATGATCCGCTTCCTCCACACCTCCGACTGGCACCTCGGACGCCGGCTGCGCTTCCTCGGCAGCGACGGCGCCATCGCCCGCGCTCACCAGGCCCGCTACGACACCGTTCGCCGACTCGGTGAGCTGGCTCAGGAGCGGGAGGTGGACTTCGTGGTGGTGGCGGGAGATATCTTCGACGACAACGCCGTCGGCCGTGGGGAGCTGGCGCTGACTCGGGATGCCCTCGAGGCCTTCGGCGAGATCCCGGTGCTGCTGCTGCCGGGGAACCACGACCCCGCCGACCCCAGCAGCGCGCTGCGGCGCCTCGCCCAGCGTTTCTATCCGCAGCAGCAGGCAAGCACGACGGTGCGAGTCCTGGAGTCGACGGACCCGGTGGAGATTCCTGGCAAGACTTCCGGCGCCTCGACCGTCGTCCATCCCTGTCCCTGGACCCGCAAGGGCGTCGCCACCGATCTCACCCGAGCCCTGCCCGACCGCGAGCCCAGCGACCGCCGGGTTCAGGTGGCTCTGGCCCACGGCGGGCTGCTGGACTTCTCGGAGGTCGGCGAGAGCGCCGCGGTGATCGACGTCGACTCGGTGCTGGCGAAGGGTTTCGACTACCTCGCCCTGGGGGACTGGCACGGCTGGCAGCCCCACCGCGACGGCGCCGCCTACAGCGGCACCCCGGAGCCCACCCGCTTCGCCGAGAAGGGCCCCGGCCACGCCGTCGTCGTAGAGGTCGACGGGCCCGGTGCCAAGCCTCGCCTAGAGGCGGTGAAGGTATCGACGCTGCGCTGGCTTCAGGAGCAGCGAACCCTCGGCAGCGCCGAGGACGTCGACGCCCTGGAGACCTTCCTCGACGAGCTGCCCCAGCGCAGCGTCACCGCCCTGCTGCTGAGCCTGCGCGGCGCCCTCGATCTCCAGCAGCGGGCCCGTCTCGACGAGCTGCTGCAGCGGGAGTCGGAAGAGCTGCTCTACCTGCGCCTCGACGATCGGCTTCACCTCGCCGCCACCGCCGAGGACCTCCAGCAGCTGGAGCAGCTGGACGGCTTCCTCGGCCACGCCGCCCGGGAGCTGGTGCCGGCGGCGCAGCTGAGCTCGGTCGGGCCGGGCGAAGAGGAAAGGGAAGTGGGAGCTTCGGCGGAGCCGGAAGCGAGGGACCTCGATCTCGACTCTTTGCCGGAGGCACGCGCAGAGCTGCCGCCGGCGGAGGCTGCGGAGCAGGCCCTGCGGCTGCTGCATCGCCTGCTGGAGGCCGAAGGGTGAAGCTGCTGCGCCTGGAGGTTCGCCACTGGCGAGGGTTGAATCAGACCCTGGAAGATCTCCACGAGGGATTGAACCTCATCGTCGGCCCCAACGAGGCCGGCAAGAGTCGGCTCTTCCAGGCGCTGGAATTCGGCCTTTTCGAGTCCACCAAGGGCAAGAGCCAATACAAGAAGGAGCTCGCCACTTGGGGCAGCAGCGAGAAGCCCTTCGTCGCCGTCGCCTTCGAGCATCGCGGCGAGCGCTACGAGGTGGAGAAGACCTTTCTCACCGCCGACACCAGCACCGTGCTGCGGGGAGCCGGCCGCAGCTGGAAGGACTCCGAGGCGGAAGCCCAGCTGCGGGAGCTCTTCGAGGTCCAGACGGGCTCCGGCCGAACCCAGGATCTCGCGACCTATGGCCTGTGGCCGCTGCTCTGGGTGCGTCAGGAGAAATCCCTCACCGCTCCCCACGACGATCTCCACGATGCCCCCCGCCAGCGCCTCGAGAGTCTGCTCTCGGAGACCGCCGGAGAGATCGCTGCCGGCTCCCGGGGCGAGGCCGTCCTCGCCGCCGCCCGCGCCGAGGCGAAGCGATTCTGGACGGATACCTATCGCCCCACCGGGGAACTCAAGACGGCCGAGCAGGCTTACACCGCCGCTCGACAGGCGACTCAGGACGCCGTCGAGCGGCGAGATCAGGTCCAGCGCCAGAGCCAGCGTCTGGGGGAGAAGCGGCAGGCCCTGGTGCACGCCGAAGCTGCCTTAGAGCCGCTGCGAGAGCGTCTCGTCGAGGCTCAACAGGGCGCGCAGCGCCTCGACGAGCTCCGCCGTCGCCAGCAGCTGGAAACTGAGGCCGCCGAGGCCGCTGACCAGCGCTGGAAGCAGGCCGCTCAGCAGCAATCGTCGAGGCGGGAGCTGGAGCAGGCGGTTGGAAAAGGCGAGGGCGACCTCGCCGCCCAGCAGCAGGAGCTAGAGGCCGCCGGGCGCGCCGCCGAAGAAGCGGCCCAGCAGCTGAAGCAGGCGGAGGCTCGAGTGCTCGAGGCCGAAGAGGCCGGGAGTCGCGCTCAAGACCTGCTGGACGCCGTCCAGCGGCGGGAGCGGGTGCAGAATCTCGAGAAGGAGGCGAAAGGCCTTCGCCGCCGCCTGACCCAGGCCGCCGAGCTGAAACAGGAGCTAGAAGGCCTCGCCCGCAACCTCGCGCCTCTGCCGATGGAAGAGCAGGTGCAGGTCATCCGCCGCGGTGAGGGCGAGCTGCGAGAAGCCGCCGCAGGCCTCGAAGCCGCCGGGGCTCATCTACGGGTAGTGGCGCTGCAGGATCTCGACCTACACCTCAGCGCGTCCCCAGGGTTGGCGGAAGCCGGTGATGGAGGAGACCAGAGCAGCGGCGAGAATTCAGTCAGCGAGAGCCTCGAAGCCGGTCAGACACGGGAGCTCTCCATCACCGCGCCCCAGCTCGTCGAGCTGCCGGGCATCGCCCGGTTCCAAATCGATCCCGGCGGGGATCTCTCTGCCCTACAGCAGCGCCACCGAGACGCCGAGCGTCGAGTGAGTCGGGCCCTCTCGAAGATTTCCCAGCCCTCCCTCCAAGCCGCTGAAGAGGCCCTCGCTCAGCGCAGAGAGCTGCAGCAGGCTCAGCAGGTCGCCCAGCAGCGCTTGGAAAGCCTAGAAGAGGACGGCGATCTCTCCTCTCGCCTCGCCAGCGTCGAATCGCAGCTCGAGGCCGAAAGCCGGGCCCTCAAGAGCTTCTTCGGAGAGCGTCAGGTCTCCTTTGGGCCGTCGGGGAAGGTCCCTGGCACCTCCGCGGAGGAAGAGGATCAATCGCCTGACACCTTCTCTGATCCCTCCGGGGATGGGGGCTCTGCAGTCCAGGGGAACTTACCTGGTACCCAGCAGGGGAACTTGCCTGGCACCTTATTCGAGTCCTCGGCGGAAGCCGTTCCGGGGAAGGTCTCTGGCACCTCAGAAGGTACCGAGGGGAAAGTCCCTGGCACCAACACCGGCACTACAGAGAGGGCCGAGGGGAAAGTCCCTGGCACCAATGTCGGCTCTCTTTCGGCTTCCGTGGAAGTTACTGATTTAACAGGTCTTAGCTCCGTTCAACAGGCCCTTCGCCAGGCCCGCGACGAGGTCCGCAGTCGTCGCTCTGAGCGAGATGCCCTCCGTCAGCCAAGGGAATCAGCCCTCACTCGGCAGCAGGAATACCAGCGCCGAGTCGACCAGCTGACCGAAGGCCTACGCCGCGATTCCGAGCGCCTCCAGCAGCTGCCCACAGCAGAGGAGCTTTCTCATCAGGAAGAAGAACTGCGCCGCGCCCAGCGGGATGCCCAAGATCGCCGGGACGAGGTGCTGCGGGAGCTAGAGAGCCTGAGACAAAGTGTCGGCGAGCACGCCCTAGGGCAGGCTCAGCGAGCTCTGGAGCACAAGCAGGCGGAACGCGACGCCCTGCACCAGGAAGTGGTGGATCTCGACGCCGAGATCCGGATCCACGGCGAAGCCGACACCGGCCTCCACGACGCCGTGCAGCAGTCCGCCGCCGAGGCCTCCCGCGCCTGGTCCGAGCTTCAGCGCATCGGCCTCCAGGCCGACGCCGCCCGCACTCTGCGCCAAACCCTCGAAACCCAGCGCTCCGCCGCCCGCCAGCGCCTCGCCGCCCCCGTCCGCCAGGCCATCGAGCCCTACCTCCAGCGACTCTTCCCCGGCTCCACCCTCGACCTCGCCGACGATTGGAGCGTCGAAGGCCTCCACACCGGCAGCGAACGCGAAACCCTCACCGCCCTCTCCGGCGGCGCTCGCGAACAGCTCGGCCTCCTTGTCCGCCTCGGCCTCGCCAGACTCTTCGCCCGCGACCACCGACTCCCCGTCCTCCTCGACGACACCCTCACCCACACCGATTCCCAGCGCCTCCAAACCTTCCAGCAGATCCTCGTTGAACTCACCCGCTCCAGCGCGGCGAGCTCCGGTGTGCTGCAGATCCTGCTCTTCACTTGCCACGGAAAGACCTACGACAGCCTGGGTCCGGACAAAGTGTTTCGATTGGAGGGGCGGGGGAGGGGGTAGACGCGTTCGGCTCATCGCAGTCTCGAACCTTAGGGAGTGAGCCTTACCGTGACCCTTCGCTAGCTCACTTTCCGTTTCGAGATCCAGGGCCTAGAGTACTCCACTGCGTTCCGCCGAGTTCTTAACTGTTAGCTCTTCGGTATTAGGTCTATTGCTATATGTCTTTTGAATGTTTCTATATAGGGCTTGGGTTTTGCATTAAGTGCCCTTCAATAGATGCTACAACCTCTCGCGTCTATAAATTTTTTGAATAGGTGAGGGGAAAATGGTCTTGAGATCCGTCTACTGAAGTGTAAGTAGAACATGGCGGCCTCCTATGCATTGCCGCTGGAACTAGATCCCGTAGTAATAGTGATTGTGTAAGTGAGCAGGTTCTGCCAATATCTGAATATGTGGGTAGGTTAGAGCGAGAGAGAACGTTGCTGGTACTACAGGGCTACTTCGAGGTGCTGTGTGAGTCGTAGGAGTATAACCCTGATGTGGTGATGAGAGTTAAGAGTAGTGCTCGTCTGGAGCTCTTGGCGTTGACGGTTAATCTTGTTTAGGTCGAATAATAGGAGTGTATAATCATGGCAAAGGATGACCTGGAAAAAGCGCTCGAATCTTTTAGGGTGATTCGAGGTAGTCTAAGAGAGCAAGGTGTTGAGGATCTCGACTTAGGCTGGGCCCTTGGGTTAGCTGGGCGCGAGCTTGAGGCAAGGGTAAATTCCTGGCCGCAATCACCAAGTTGGAAGGACTTTGAGTATCCTGGTGAGGAGGTGTCATTCCAAGATCAAGATCTTGCTAGTTTTGAGTTTAGTCATGAGCGTTTGATCGACGAGAATGATCTACTTCCAGTAAGCTTCTTGGAGCAGGGCGTGAGAGTACAGAGAGCAGTTGCCAGAATTGTTCTGACTCAACCACATAAAGGCTTCCCGCCGGGGACGGGCTGGGCTACAGGTTTTTTGGTTGGGTCAAGTCTATTCATGACAAATAACCATGCAATACCTGATTCTGATTTTGCTCAGAAGGTCCGTGTGCAGTTTAACTACCAGCTCGCTCCGGATGGCCGTGATCGAGAGGATGACTCATATGTTGTTGAGGACTTCTTGCATACCGAGCCCAAGCTTGACTATTCCTTGGTGAGGTTGGCAGAGAAGCCGGTACAAGATGACTCAGTGGTCGGAGCCAGGAAGATGGGTGCCGGGGAACGTTGGGGAAGAATTCCGTTGAATCCTACGCCGCTGTACCGGAAGGAGCAGCACCTGAATATTGTCCAACACCCTATGGGGCGTCGGAAAGAGATTGCAATCCAGGATAATGAGATAAGTAAGCTCTTTCTGAATGTTGTGAGGTATACAGCTGATACTCAGCACGCTTCTTCGGGCTCTCCGGTTTTTGATAATCTCTGGCAGCTAGTTGCCTTACATCATGCTGGTGGGGAGCAAGATGAGGAGGAGCGTTGGGTGAATAATCAGGGAATTCGTATCGATCGAATTGTTGAGGATCTGAGGCAGCATTTTGGCTTTGGAGGTGATTCATCAGTCTTGACGGAGCTAGGAGTATGAGGAAGTTTTATGTTTTTGAATCCAGAGATACTTCTTTGCTGCTATGTACTGCATTCCTGGTGACGGGTTGTGCAAGCTTCGAGGCGAAGGGTGCTAGTTATAAGGGTGCGTGTACTAGTTAGGCGTCTCCCCGATACCCGGTCCCCCTTTCACCGCCAATCCCGCCCCCTCCCCTCCACCATCTGCTCCAGCCCCCACACCTTCTTCGCCGACACCGAAAGCGACCCATCTTTCTTCTGCACCTTCCCCTCGATCACCAACCCACTAGCATTCAGGATGGTAGCCCGATGCTTCCGGAAGAGCTCGGCCTGGAGGATGGCCTGGGCCATGCCGCTTTCGTCTTCTAGGGTAATGAAGACGACGCCTTTGGCGGTGCTGGGGCGTTGGCGGACGATGACGGAGCCGGCCATGCGGACTTTGGCGCCGGTGTTGAGTTTGGGCAGCAGGGCGAGGGGGACGACACCGCGCTGGCGGAGGTGGTCGCGCCAGAAGGCGACGGGGTGCTGGCCGAGGGTGAGGCCGGCGCCGGTGTAGTCGGCGACGAGGCGTTCGGCGGCGTCCATTTCGGGGAGGGGGGAGGGGGAGGTATCGGGCTGCTGGTCGAAGAGGGGGCCGGCGTCGCGGGAGATGCGGGCGGCCTGCCACAGGGCTTCGCGGCGGGTGAGGCCGAAGGCTTCGAGGGCGCCGGTTTGGGAGAGGACTCGCAGCTCTTCGTCCCGCAGATTGCAGCGGCGGGCGAGGTCTTCGAGGCTGTCGAAGGGCTGTTCCTTTTCGATGGCGAGGCCGCTCTCGTGGCGCAGGCCGCGGAGGAAGCGCAGGCCGAGGCGGCAGGCGCCGGCGGCGCCGGAGGGGCGGGGGGGCTTTTCCCAGCGGCAGGCCCAGCCGGAGCGCTGGACGTCGATGGGCAGGGTTTGGACGCCGTGGCGGCGGGCGTCCTGGATCAGGGAGGAGGGGTGGTAGAAGCCCATGGGCCAGGCGTTGAGCAGGCCGATGAGGAAGGCGGTGGGGTGGTGGGCTTTCAGGTAGGCGGAGGCATAGGCGATGAGCGCGAAGGAGGCGGCGTGGGATTCGGGGAAGCCGTAGAGGGCGAAGGAGGTGATGGATTTGACGATGGCGTCCTGGATCTCCTGACCGTAACCTCGCTCCTGCATTCCCGAGCGCAGCCGGGCCACCAGCTCCTCCATCTTTTCCGCCGAGCGCTTGAAGCCCATCGCCCGCCGCAGCTGCTCCGCCTCACCGCCGGTAAAGCCGGCGGCGATCATCGCGATGCGCAGGATCTGCTCCTGGAAGAGAGGCACGCCGAGGGTGCGCTTCAAGACCGGCGCGAGGTCCGGGTGGGGATAGCTCACCGGCTGGCGACCCTGGCGGCGCTCGAAGTAGGGGTGGACCATGCCGCCGACGATGGGGCCGGGGCGGATGATCGCCACCTGGATCACCAGGTCGTAGAAGCGCTCCGGACGATTGCGGGGCAGGCTGGCCATCTGTGCACGACTCTCCACCTGGAAGACGCCGACGGTATCCGCCTGCCGCAGCATGGCGTAGGTCTTGGGGTCGTCCGGCGGCAGGTGGGCGAGGTCGAGGTTGATCTTCTCCTTGTCGCGGATCATCGGCACCGTCTGTTCCAGGGCGTTGAGCATGCCTAGGCCCAGCAGGTCTACCTTGATGATGCCGAGGTCGGCGCAGTCTTCCTTATCCCACTGGATCACGGTGCGCCCGGGCATCGCGGCGGGCTCCAGGGGCACCACCTCGTCGAGGCGCCCGGCGGCGATCACCATGCCGCCAGAATGCTGGCCGAGGTGGCGGGGGGTGCCCTGAATGCGCTGCCACAGCTGGGTGAAGAGCTGCACCCGGCGCTCCTCCGGGTCGAGGCCGGTGGCGCGGATCTCGTCCTCTAGGTCTTTGGTATCGCCGCGGGAGAGATCCCAGCTCCAGGAGCCCAGCTGCTTGGAGAGCTTGCCCGTCTGCTCCTCCGAGAAGCCCAGCACCTTGGCCACCTCCCGGGCGGCGGAGCGGTCGCGGTAGGTGATGACGTTGGCGGTCATCGCCGCGCCGTGGGGGCCGTAGCGGCGGTAGACGTATTGCAGCACCTCTTCCCGGCGGTGGCCGGAGGGGAGGTCGAGGTCGATGTCCGGCCACTCCCCCCGCTCCTCCGAGAGGAAGCGCTCGAAGAGCAGCTCCATCTTCACCGGGTCCACGGCGGTGATGGAGAGGGCGTAGCACACGGCGCTATTGGCGGCGGAGCCGCGCCCCTGCACCAGGATGCCTCGCTCCTGGCAGAAGCGGATGATGTCCCACACCACCAGGAAGTAGCCGGCGAGGCCGAGCTTCTCGATGACGTTTAGCTCCTTCTCGATCTGCCCCTGGGCACGGGCGCTCATCGGTCGGAAGCGGGCGCGGGCGGCGTTCCAGGTAATGTGGCGCAGATACGAGTCGGGGGATTCGCCGCTAGGCAGGGGAAAATCGGGGAAGCGGTAGCCGAGCTGCGCCAGGGTGAAGGTGAGGCGCTGGGCTAGCTCGTGGCTGGCGGCGAGGGCCCCGGGCTGGTCGGCGAAGAGCCGGGCCATCTCGTCGGCGCTTTTGAGCTGGGCTTCCCCCTGGGGGCTGAGTCGCCGCCCGGCGGTATCCAGGGTGACGTGGTGGCGCAGGCAGGTGAGGACGTCGTGGAGGGGCTTGTCCCGCCGCCGGGCGTAGCGCACTCCGTTGGTGGCCAGCAGCGGCAGTCGGTGGTGGTGGGCGAGGTCTATCAGGGCGGCGTTGCGGTGCTCCTGCTCGCGGCGCTGGTGACGCTGGAGTTCGACGTGGAGTCGGCCGGGGAAGGTGGCGGCGAGCTTGCCGAGGGCGCGGCGGGCGAGGTCCACGCCTCCTTCCGCCAGGCAGCGGGCGACGGGCCCTTCGTCGCCGCCGGTGAGGCAGTGGAGCCCGGCGGCGTGGGCCTCCACCAGCTCCCAGGGGGCGCGGGCTTCGCCCTTGGGGTGGGGGCGGGCGGCGGCGGTGAGCAATCGGCAGAGGTTGCGGTAGCCTTGGGAGCTCTCCACCAGCAGGGTGAGGCGATCGCAGCGGTCCACCACCCGAGGCGCGTCGGGGCGGGGCGGATGATCCTCGTCCTTCGGGGTGAGCACCACCTGAGCTCCCACCAGGGGGCGCACGCCCGCCTCCTTGGCCGCCTGGTAGAAGCGGGGGGCGCCGTAGACCCCGCCGACGTCCACCAGCGCCGCCGCCGGCATCTCCAGCTCCGCCGCCCGCTGGGCGAGGGCTTCTGGATCGCTGGAGCCGTCCAGGAAGGAGAAGGCGGAGGCCATGCGCAGCTCGCAATAGGGTGGGGGAGAGGGGTGCCTCATGGCTGGATTTTATGGCGGTAACGGGGCGGCATCAAGGGCTGCACGCCGCGGCCAGCCGGGCTTGAATGCGCTATGCTTGCGGCTCCTGAACCGTCCCTCGACGAACGCCCTCTCTTCAGCCTATCGATGACCTCCTTCACCGCGGTGGAGCAGGAGATGAATCCATGTCTCAGAACCCGTTCCTCAATGACTCGCCCTCCAGCTCCTCTCTCGAAGGGCGAGTCGTCATCGTCCCCGGCGGCACCGGAGCCCTCGGTCGAGGCGTGGTGGCCCATCTTGCCGCCGCCGGCGCCAAGGTCCACGCCACCTGGTGGGTGGAGTCGGAGCTGGAGTCTTTTCGCAAGGAAGTCCAGGAGCCGCTGGGGGAGCGGGCCGAGAGCATCGCGCTGCACCCCACCGATCTCGGCGACGAGTCGGCGGTGGCGGGACTCTTCGCGGAGGTGGAGGCCCAGGACGGCGCCCCCTGGGGGCTGGTGCACGTCGCCGGCGGATTCGCCTGGGCTCCCCTGGAGGCCAGTGACGGCGCGGTGTGGCAGCGCATGGTGACGATGAACGCCACGACCTGCTACCTGTGCTGCCGGGCGGCGGCGACGGCGATGGTGGCCGCCGGGGGCGGGCGCATCGTCACCGTGGCGGCGGTGCCGGCGCTGGAGCGAGGGGCGGCGAATATGAGCGCCTACGCCGCCTCCAAGGCGGCGGTGCTGAACCTCACCGAGAGCCTCTCCCGGGAGCTGGTGGGGCAGGGCATCACCGTCAACGCGCTGGTGCCCACCACCATCGACACCCCCGCCAACCGCCGCGACATGGCCGACGCCGATCGCTCCACCTGGCTGGCGCCGGGGGAGATGGCGAGGGTAGCGGCCTGGCTGCTGGGCCCCGACGCCGCGGTGGTGACCGGGGCGGCGCTGACGCTGTCGAAGGGCTGAGGACGGCGCGTTGAGGGTTCCTTCTCGAGGAAAGATCGCCGGGGAGCGCAGACGATGAGCTCTCCCGAGAGCGCCACGCCCGGAGGCCAGGAGAGAGGCCTCGCCGCCTTCTTCCGGCTGCGGGAGCGGGGCACCACCGTTGGCCGCGAGGTGATGGGAGGGCTCACCACCTTCCTCACCATGGCCTACATCATCGCCGTCCAGCCGACCTTCATGGTGGCGGCGGGGATGCCCCGGGAGGGCGCGATTCTCGCCACCTGCGTGGCGACGGCGGCGGCGACGATCCTCATGGGCCTGCTGGCGAATTACCCCATCGCCCTGGCCCCGGGCATGGGCCTCAACGCCTTCTTCACCTACTCCATCTGCCTCGGCGCCGGGGTGCCCTGGCCCACCGCCCTGGGGCTGGTGTTCTGGAGCGGGGTGCTCTTCCTGCTGCTCTCGGTCACCGGAGTGCGGGCGCTGATCACCCGCGCCGTGCCGAAGACCTTAAGGCTCTCGGCGGCGGCGGGCATCGGGCTTTTCTTGGCCTTTATCGGCCTCCAGCAGGGGGGGCTGGTGGGGGATCATCCGGTCACCCTGGTGACCCTCTCGGAAGTTACCGCGGCGCCGGCCCTGCTGACCCTGGCGGGGCTGGCGGTGATCCTGGTGCTCGCCGCCCGGGGCGTCGGCCTGGCCCTCTTCGGCGGCATCGTGGCGACCCTGATTCTCGCCCTCGCCACCGGCTGGCTTCCCTTCCCGGATCGACTCTTCGCCTGGCCTCAGGGCCCGCTGCCGGGGCTCTCCATCGATCTCTGGGGAGCGCTGCGGCTGGAGTATCTGCCGCTGATCTTCGTGCTCCTCTTCTTCGACCTCTTCGACACCCTCGGCACGCTGCTGGCCGTGGGGCAGGAGGCGGAGCTGGTGGACGAAGAGGGACAGCTGCCGCGATTGGAGAAGGCGCTGACGGCGGACTCGGTGGGCACTGTGGCGGGGGCGCTGGTGGGCACCTCGCCGGTGACTTCTTATGTGGAGAGCGGTGCGGGGGTAAGCGTGGGAGCCCGCACCGGGCTTTCCAGCCTCGTGGTGGGCGGGCTCTTCCTGCTCGCCACGGTGGCGGCGCCGCTGGCGGTGCTGGTCTCCGCCGGAGGGGAAGAAGGCCTCAACCCGGTCACCGCTCCGGCCCTGCTATGGGTTGGCGTGCTGATGGCCCGGGCCCTGCGCCAGGTGCCCTGGGACGACCTCACGGAGGCGGCGCCGGCCTTCTTCACCGCCCTGCTGATGCCCCTGACCTACAACATCGCCCACGGCCTGTCGGCGGGGATCCTGATCTACGCCCTCGGCAAGGCCGCCGCCGGCCGCGGCCGGGAAGTTCATTGGCTGCTCTACGTATTGAGCGCCCTGCTGGTGCTGCGCTATGCCTTCCTCCCCCTCTGATTCCAGCGCCGCGGGCTCGGTGAGCGCCGCGGATTCGGTGGAGCGGCCTGTGCCGAGAATCCGGGAACAGCTGGAAGACTTCCAGGTGGTGGAGCTGGCGGACGGTCCGCCGCCCCAGGAGGGGGACGGTGAGCATCTGCATCTGTGGATCGAGAAACGAGGAGTGGATACCGCCCGTGTGGCGGATCAATTCGCCGGCTTCGCCGGAGTCGCGCGCGGCAAGGTCGGTTTCGCCGGCCGCAAGGACCGTCGCGCCGTCACGCGCCAGTGGTTTTCGGTGCCCCTCGCCCGAGCAGCGGAGGAGGCCTTTCTGCACCGAGCAGAGGAGCTGGAAGAGGATGGCGTGAAGCTCTTGGAAGCCCGCCGTGGTCGCCGCCGTCTTCGCCTCGGCGAGCATCGAGGCAACGCCTTTGAGCTGCGGGTGCGGGGCGTCAGCCCCTCTCAGGCGGAGCACGCCCAGCGGGAGCTGGCGGAGATTCAGCGCCGCGGCCTGCCGAACCGCTTCGGTGCCCAGCGCTTCGGCCGCCACGGCGCCAACGTCGAGCGCGGCCTGCGCCTGCTGCTGCCAAGGCCGTTGGAAGACGAGGGAGCGGGAGCCGAAGACGAGGGAACGAGGGAGAACTCTCCCCGCGGTGGCCACCGCCGACTCCAGCGTCTGCTCATCGCCGCCGTCCAGTCGCAGGTCTTCAATCAGATCCTCGAGCGCCGCCCCTGCCCTGTCTGGGAGGTCGTTCCCGGCGACGTGGTGCGGGTGCACCGCTCCGACCGGCTTCGCCTGGTGACCGATTCCGCCGCCGAGGCGGAGAGGCTGGCGAGCTTCCGAATCAGCCCCACGGCACCCCTCTTCGGGCCCAAGGTGCTGCCGGCGCAAGGTGAGATCGCCGCCCTGGAGACCGCGGTCTTCGCCGAATACGGTCTGCAGCGCTTCGTCCCCGGCTCTCCCGATGCCGACGGCGCCCCGGAGCTGCCGAAGGCCCTGAGGCCTTGGGGAGAGCGTCGGGATCTGCGGATTCCGGTGCGGGAGGCGGTGGCCTCTTTCCTGGAGAGCGACCAAGGCAGCGCAGGCTCGCCGTCGGCGGGGGATCTCCTGCTGCGCTTCCAGCTGCCTCCGGGGGCTTACGCCACGGTGCTCTTGGAGGAGCTATTGCCGGAAGGGGTAAGAGTATCTAGGGTATACTGAATTCGCGCATTAATAGTTTTTCCGCGTATCTTCCCTTTTGTCTATTGCTGGAGGGTCCTTGCCTTGTCAGAGCCTGCTGTCTTAAGTCTGGGGCTGGAGTTGTTTGACGCGTTTTCTTTGTTGCTTTCAATTACTGCTTTGATGGTTACTCTTATGGCCGTCGTCTTGTCATACGTGTTTTACAAGCGAGGCGACAAAGCTGCTAAGCAGTTGGAGGAGGTAGTGTCGGAAGTTCTGACTATTAGTGAGCGGGTGAATCGTGACTTAGATACTTTCTTGAAACCATTGCTTAGTAGTGTCTTGGAGCAGGATCGGGCGACGAGATATGTCTTTCTTGAAGAAAAATTTAATTCTAGGGTTAAGGATGGTTCTTTAGCAGTAGAAGGGCGGGGGGAGAAAGCTGGTGGTCTAGAGTATGAATCAGGAGTGATCCGCATTGACCGAGGTGTGGAGCGCAGTGGCAGGGATGGCCTAGAATTTTCAGGGAAACCGATGACAATTTCTGAGCAGGCTGTTGGTGGACTGGATGAATGTGGTAGCTCCGGACACCTCGCGAGAATGGAGGGTGAGGTTTTGGCTGTGCTTCATCGAAGTACCAAACCATTGACGATAGAAATGATTCAGTCAGGGCTTGAGATGAAACAAGGGCCCGATGACTCGATTGAAGTGCTGAGCTTGGCACTTCGTTCACTTGCGAGAAAGGGGGTTGTGGTAGTAGAGCAAGATACTGCCGGGCGTATTGTTTTCGATGCTAATGGTTAGGTTGTAATTTATCGACAGGTTCGGTTAGGTGAATTTTTTGGGGGCCTTAATTACTATGGTTAATCATCAGGACAGTCGACTTAGGTGCCGGGATCTCATCGATTTCGCGAATAGAACTGGTGTTACCGAGATTCTTGATTTACCGATCGACTTCGGTGACGGATGGGAGGTGTATGATGCTGCCTTTATATCTCCTCATGCCCGCTTTGCTTTCCATTTCGTATATTTGAGTTCAGATATTAAGATTGATGCGCTCCATTTTTTACTGGAGACCTATGTACTTTCCAGTCTACTTGTAGTGGCTCCAAGGCCGGTGCTGGAACGAAAGAATGTTCGCGAGATGGTTGCGTCAGCGAAGCACGGCGTGTACTCGTCTGAGGAGTACATAATTTCCTTTGCCAAGTCGCATATAGATGCGTATAGATCTCTTCTTATGCTTAAGGAGCCTGAGTACTATGTTGACCCGGGAATACTTAAAGAACCAGGGATTTCACCGGTAGTCTATAGGAGCAGGAATCCCGTTCTGAATCTGCTTCGTGGAAGAGATGGCTTCCCGAAAGGTGGCTTATTGATCGCCCTTCTGGCAGAGGCTGGACATGGGAAGACGTTTTTGAGCAGGCATTCAGCTGCAATTCTTGCGAAGGGACAAAAGTCTTTCTTCCCGATTCATGTTAGTTCCCGCCAGTGGCGAACTCTGCCGATTGAGAGCCAGAAATCTTTATGGAAGGTTATCGCGCATTCTTTCCGTTTTTATGATGCGTCAATACATTGGCTCGAAGGTCAGGAGGAGGTTCTGCTGAGGGCTGTCTTGAAGACTGGTATGTTTTGTATAATCTTTGATGGTTTTGATGAGTTTATTTTGAGGAACCGGGGACTGGTTAATCCGATTGAGGTTCTGGGTTATTTGACAGAGTTGGTGAATGAGACTGGTGTTAGGATATTGCTCACTTCCCGTACAGCTTTCTGGGAAAACAGTGTTAAAGGATCAATTTATAGTGAGTCCGATCCGGCGCAAGGGTTTTTGAGGATCCAGCTCGCTCTCTTTAGCCAGAGACGGGCAAAGAGGTACTTCGAGAAGTCTTTCCCGGATTCCCCGTCTAATGTTAAGAAGTCGGTTTCGATTTATGGGAAGCTTCGCTATGATGAGTCTGAGATTATCGGGCGGGGTTTTGTTTTGTATTTGATAGCTAGGCTGGCTGAGGAGGCGAAGGTTGTTGGGGCTCCCGAGGTTGACTCGACAAATGCGCAGAGGCTCCTGTGGCTTTTTGCGAGCCTTTGTGATCGGGAGATAGTGAGGCAAGAGATTGCTTTTGGTGCTGCGGATCAGTTGCTGATGTTACGAGAGGTTGCGAAGCGGAAGGCCGGTGGTGGGAAGGTCTCTAAGGGAGAAATTGGGAGGATTGCAAGATCAGTGAGAAATGATTCGCCTGGTGAGCACTTTGAGGTGTTTTCTGAGAGGGCCCATTATCATCCGCTACTAAGGTTTAATGAGCAGATTGCGTCTTGGGAATTTAGTGAGGAACAGGTAGGTAGTGTCCTGATAGCGGAGTATATGGCGACATGTAATAGTAGTGAATTACGTGAATTCCTGTCCCAGGTGAAATTTAAGCCAGGCGTTCGTCAAGATATTGTCTCCTTTACCGTTGATTTTGTAGTTAATCGCGGGGGAGGGTCTGTAGAAAGAGCAGCTGATGAATTGTCTGTGCTCCTTAGTGAGATGAGTTTTGCGCGTGGTCATAGTGGAGATGCGAGCGGCTCCGACATTAATTATGATTATGAAGGAAGGTATTTGGGTGGTCTCTTGGCAACGGTCGCGGTCTCCAGGTGGTATCGGGATAACACGTCCCGGAGGGAGAGAGGGGAAGCCCTAAGAGCTCTCTGTGGTGGGAGCGTGGAAGGGCTGAATTTTTCGGGTGTGGTTAATGGCTTCGATTTTTCAGAGCTTGAGTTTCGTTCCTGTTTGTTTGATAACGTTTATTGGAGCCGTTGTAGCTTCTCCCCAGATACGACATTTGTTGGGTGCTGCTTTCGGGGGCTTCAGGCCGTGGGGAATTCGAGAAATTTTGGGCTTGTTGAATTTCAAAGCTGCCTAATGGATGAAGAGGCCGAGGTCTGTATCCGTGCATTGACCCGGATCAGTGCCCACGGACGGTACACCGAAGACGATCTGAGAAGTGATTTAGAGGCACTACTTCATCGGTTCGTGGGGCAATCGGGTTTTCGGTATAAGTCGATTGCCGATCCGAATCTGTCGAGGGGTGCGATCGCGCATTCACGGTATGGAACTGAGCTGTTGGCTGCTGCTAAAAGATATGTTCTCGACTTTCATACTGTCCCAGGTACATCAGAGCGGGCTTATACAATAAGAAAGAGATCCGAAAGGGACTTTCGAGCGTTGATTGATAATAATATGTTGATCGGTTCGTTGGCGGATTTATATGATCATCTAAGGGGTAAGTTGGTGAAGTAGGGGGTCTATGGGTTAATGGGGCTGCTGTGCTGGCTCCTTTTGACGATACCGAGGAATTACGGTCTGCAGCGCTTCGTTCCCGGCTCCCCCGACGCCGACGGCGCTCCGGAGCTACCGAAAGCCCTGCGGCCCTGGGGCGAGCGCCGAGATCTGCGAATCCCGGTGCGGGATGCGGAGGCCTCTTTCTCAGACCCCCGCCAGGGCGGCGACGACTCGCGGCTGGTAGGAGATCTCCTGCTGCGCTTCCAGCTGCCCCCGGGGGCTTACGCCACGGTTCTCTTGGAGGAGCTGCTGCCGGGGGGCGTCGATGACCTCGGGCGTCGCTGACTCTCTGCAGATTGGGCCTTGAGGCCCGCGCTACAGCCCCAGCTCCAGCGCTTCCCCTAGCTCCCGTAGCTGTTGCTGTACCCGGCGCACGTTCTCGGGGCCGGTTCGCAGCAGCTGGCGCTGGGCGGGGGAGAGGTTTTCGTAGTCGACGTCGGCGTAGGCGTAGGTCACGACCCGCGGGGTGAGGGTGGGGTCGGCGGGGGGGACGGGGGTCGCCAGCAGCTGACGGCAGGCGCGGGTGAGGGAGGAGCGGAAGCGTCCGCTGGGGTAGCCGAGGTCCCGGTAGGCCTCGTCGAAGCGGGGCTCTAGGGCGCGATAGAGGCGGGCGGCGTCCTGGGCCTCGACGGAGACGAAGGCGCTGATGACGGGGTCGTAGCGGCGGTAGCTGTTGGGGTCGATGGTCGGCAGACCGTCCCGCTCGGTGACGCGGAAGGGCTCCTGCAGCTCGAGGTGCTCGAGGTGCTGGCGAGGGCTCTGGCCGTTGGCGATGTTCTCCACCGAAACCACGGTGCGTCGCACCAGGTCGTCGGTGGCCAGGACCCTGGCGAGGGAAGGGTGGCGGGAGAGGCGACCGGCGACCTCGCGCACCAGCTCGTCACTCTCGTCCAGCGGCGGCAGCTCGCCTAGATCCAGCGCCTCGTCCCCCAGGCCGGCTTCTAGATCCCCGTCTTCGGGAATCACGATGGGGGTGCCGACGGGCTCCTCCACCTCGGCGATCTCGGAGCTCACCGGCGGGTTCGCCGGCGGTCGAAGATAGATGAATGCAGCGCCGCCGAGGAGCAGGACCGCGAGCGTCAGCAGGGCGATGATCACGCCCCGAGGCGGTCCCCCTCCCCTCGAGTTTGGGTCCTCGATGGTGTGAAAGGGCCCGGAGGCCCCGGCTCCCTCGTCCGTGGGGCCGAGGGGTAGATCGTCCAGGGAGTCCGCCGAGGCGCCCCGCAGAGGCTCCGAATCGAGGCGTACGGTGGGGTCCGACTCCAGCTTCAGGGTGGGGTCGGCAGCGGGAGAGTCAGGGTCTTGGGGGTGGGTCATGGCTCTCGCTGGGTAGGGAAGGAGGGGTGAGGGAAGGGGTATGAAGGGATAGGTCGAGGACCGGTGGCGGTGGTGTCTCTTGTTATGAGCCGCTGATGTGGCGTCAAGAGGGCGCTGGTAGGGCGCCTAGGGGGCGCCGCCCGCCGCCGGCTGCGCCAGCAGGTCGAGGAGCTGCTCCTCCAGCTCCGCCACCAGGCGCTGGTGGTGCTCCCCGGTGCCGGGGCCGGCAAAACCGGAGTGGATGCGCTGCACCTCGCCGTCGCGGCCGACGAAGATGGAGGTGGGGTAGGCCTTGACGCTGGAGAGGGCGGGAAGGGTTTCGCCGGCGGCGCTCTTATCGCTGATGCCCGCCACCAGCAGCGGATATTCGATGCCGTGGCGCTCGGCGAAGCGCTGCACCATGGTGCGATCTCGCTCCAGGTCGCCGCTGTGCTCGTAGGCCAGGCCGACGATCTCTAGGCCCTGGTCTGCGTACTCCCGATGCCAGCGGGCCAGCAGGGGAGCTTCGTCGTTGCAGTTGGGGCACCAGGAGCCGAAGATGTTGACCAGCACCACTTTGCCCTGGTGGCGGGCGTCGGGGTAGCGGTAGGGAGAGTCGATCTCCAGATCCTGGCCCGTCGCCACCGGGAATTGGAAGGTGAGGGCGTCTTGCTGCAGGCGCACCTCCGTCCAGGGGTCGGGGAGGATCTCTTCCCCCTCGCGCGTCGGTCGCGCCTCCCAGGTGGCGTGGTAGGTGTCCCGGGACCAGAAATCCCCCGTCAGCCGCGGCTCGCCGTCCTCGACGCTGGCCTCGGCGCTGAACAGGAAGGCGTGGGCGCCGTCGAAGGTGGAGAGACGCAGTCGGCCGCCGAGGTAGTCGCCCACCAGATAGCGGTAGTCCCCGGTAGGCGTGAGGAAGGTACCCACCAGTCGATCCCCCTCCTGCTGGAACTCACCGAGGGCCGGCTCGGTGCCGTCCTCGTCGGTGAACACCACCGACCAGCTGCCGTCGAGGCTCACCGGAGCGGGCTCCAGCGGCGCTGCGCTCGGAGCCTGGAAGCGCACTCCCTCCCCCCGCTCGGCGCGGAAGGGGAGTCGGGTTTGCTGGCCGGCGGCTCCGGTCTTGCGCCAAATGCCGCTGAGCTCCGCCGCGGCGCCGTCCTCGGTGCGGCTGGCGCGGGCGGTGATTTCGGAGTCGTAGCTGGGGAAGGCGAGCACCAGGGAGCCCTCCTCATCGCGGTGGGCTTGGACCTCGATCCTCTCCTCGCCGTTACCGACGGTGGCCCAGAGAGAGGGAGCCTCGGAAGAGGATTGCGAATTCGAGGCATCCGTCTCGGCGGCGCTGGCGAAGCCCAGAGAGAAGGGCAGCTCGCCGCCGGGAGAGTCGAGCACGCCTCGCCAAGAGCCTTCTAGGCGAGCGAGATCGACGGCCTCTCCGGATAGCGGCTGCTGAGCTTCGGCTTCGGCCTGACTTGGCGTGTTCGCGCCTTCCGGCTTTGGCGCCTCATCCGATGGGGCGCAAGCGACGAAGGCAAGAGTGAAAGCGACTGGAACTAACATCTGGCGAATACTCATCATCATGCTTTCTATCGTAACCTCAAAACGACCAGCCTATGGCGACCCTTCGTCGCAGCGCTGGCAGATTCCTGGAGCAGGCGATACAGTGCCCAATGGTAGAGCTAACGTGAAGTCCTTGAAGGGTCTAGCTCGCCCCTCCTCGACTCTCAAACGACGATCAGATCCTGGAGATTCCGTGGACGAGAAAAAGCCGGATCCGGTCCTACCTCGCATCGCAGCGGGCGAACCCGGAGCCACCGAGGAATGCATCGAGCGCTACAAGGGGCTCGTTTGGTGGCTGGCTCGCCAGATGGCCGGTTCGGATGCCGAAGATGCGGTGCAGGAGATCTTCATCGAATTGTGGACCAAGGCGGATCGCTATGATCCCTCGAAGTCCTCGGAACCAGCCTTCGTCGCGATGATCACGCGGCGTCGCCTGATCGATCGCCGTCGCCGTATCGGGCGTCGGCCTCCGATCGATTCTCTGGACAATGAAGAGCGGGAGATTGTCGTCCGCGCTCCCCAGGGAGTCGAGGCGAACGCCGAAGTGGCCTTGGCCGCACGGGCTATCAACACTCTGAAACCCAAGGAGCGCGAGGTTCTCGTGCTCTCTCTCTATCACGGCATGTCCCACTCGGAGATTGCCAACAAGACCAGCATGCCGCTAGGAACCGTGAAGACTTACGTGCGCCGGGGGCTACAACGAGTCCGTGAACGACTCACAGCTCAACCCGGCTTGACCCAGGAGGCGGCGACATGACCATCGATACAGCCTCCCCCCGCAATGAATTGTTGGACCTGCTCGCGGTCCAGGCTACCGAGGGCCTTTCCGGTGAAGACCATCGCCGCAGCCTCGATCTGCTCGGCGAGCACTCTGACCTCAGTGAAGATCACTTCGAATTCTCCGCAGCTTTAGCCCAGCTCGCCATTGGCGAATACGAGGCTCAGGCCGCCCAACAAGACGTTCCTGATTCTTTGAGCCAAAGCCTGCTGTCCCTGGCGGCGGAGCATGAAGGATCTTCCTCGTCGACCTCTCGACTCAGCGAAGGAAGCGCCGATTCCAACGTCGTTTCCCTCGACCAGCGTCGGCCCAGAGCCCAGTGGTTCTCCCAAGCCGGCTGGTGGGCCGCGGCGGCCTGCCTGGCTCTCGCCGTCGCCGGATGGTGGCAGCCCCCGGCCACGCCGCCACCGGTGGACGGAACGACCGTAGTCACCGTTGTCGACAAGGTGCCCCTGACCATCGATTCGGTGCTTCAGGCTCCCGGCACTCTGATCATTCCGTGGACCGCCACGGAAGATCCCACGGCGGTGGCCGCCAGCGGCGACGTAGTGTGGAACAACGAGCTGCAGAAGGGCTTCATGCGCTTCCGCGGCTTGACCAAGAACGTCTCCACCGACTTCCAATACCAGCTGTGGATCTTCGACGGCACTCGAGACGAGCGTTACCCGGTGGACGGAGGCGTCTTTGACGTCTTCTCCGAGGACCTCGCCGTCGTGCCCATCGAAGCCAAGCTACCGGTCGATTCCCCCGCTCTCTTCGCCATCACGGTAGAAGAGCCCGGTGGAGTGGTGGTTTCCAGCCGCGAGCGCATCACCCTGGTGGCGAGCGTGCAGAGCACCTAGACCCAATACCCCGACGGGTCTTCGTTTCCTAGAAACGATATAGGCCTCCGTCTTGCAGAATTGAAAAGGCCCCGAGATTCTCGGGGCCTTTTCTTTATTCCAGCGGAATTCCTGCGGAGCTAGATCGGATCTCGTCTGCTGACGGTCTTTTATTCTGTCTTTCATGTTGCAGCCGGCGATGTCCTCGTTTCCTCGGGGGTAGGTTCCGGAGCCCGCATCCGGGATGGGTAAGTCAAGTTTGAAAAATGCTTTTGAGACATAAATATCGCCACTCTGTTGACCTTGGGAATCGAGCTATTGCCTTGCTAGCTGTAGAGCTCAACGCTCTCTTGTTCAGCAGGATCATCGTAAGTTCATAGATTGATTGACTTTATGTAGGCGCTGTGAGCCGCTCGAGGTGGGTAAGAGGAAATTTTCCGTTGGCTTTGAATCTGACCCACGAGCCCAGGCGAAGATCGTCTATGTCAGAGCAACATGAAAAATCAGCAAGGACAAGTCCAGGATCCTGGACCGTAACTCGCAAGCTCTGGCTCGACAATTCAACCCTTTCAAAGCCTTCGCCGCCTCAAGGAGAGATCTCGATCATGCGTAAGTTGCTCACCTCTAGCCTGCTAGCTCTCGCCCTCTTCTTCGCGCCTGCTGCCGTCTTCGCCGCCGAGATCACCGTGATTCACGGCATCTCCGGTAGCGCTATCGGACTCGACGCCGATCTTCCCGTGGATATCTACGCCAATGGCGCCCTGCTGCTCGCCGGGGTGACCTTCACCCAGAGCGCCACTCTGGAGGTTCCGGCGGATACCTACGACATCTCCGTGTTCCTCGCGGGTTCCGATCCGAACACCGACGCTCCGGTGCTGACCCTCTCCGCAACTCTCGCCGAGAACGACGACGTAGACATCGTGGCGCACCTCACTCCGGGGCCCGGTATCGCCCTGACCCCCTTCTTCAACAACACCGTGCCGCAGATCACCGGCGCTATCTCTCCCCGCATCTCCGAGCGTCAGACGAGGCTCACCGTGCGCCACGGCGCCGACTTCCCGCGGGCGGCGATCAATCGCCTGGTGACTGCTTTCGAGCTCAGCTTCGTCAATGGGCAGGAATTCGTCCTCGATCTCGATCCCGGCGACTACCGCTTCTGGCTCTCCCGCCTCGGCGGCTTGCGCCCTCTGTCCTTCGACCCGGTCTCGGTCTCCCTCGCCGCCGATACCCACTACTACGCCTACGCCGTTGGCTCCTGGCGCGACGGATCCTTCCAGCTGCTGCTGCTCGCCGAGGATTTCGAGTAAATCTCTAGATCATTCCTCCGAGCCCAGCGGCCGAGCGCCCATCCTGCTGCAGGATGGGCGCTTTCGCGTTAGGTTGTTCGAAGAGCTGGGGAGCTCAGGCTGATCGAGATGGGGTAGAGGTCTCACCCCAACCAGCGCTCGAAGATCCAATAGGACGCCAGCACGCCGATGGCCGCCGGGGCGAGCTCGGCGGTCCATGGGGGGAGGCGGCGGCTGAGGGGGGCCAGCAGGGCCAACAGGGCGACGCAGGCGGCGACGAAGAGGAGCTGGCCGGCCTCGATGCCGAGGTTGAAGGTGGCGAGGGCGAGGGGGACTTCCCCCCGCGGCAGGCCGAGCTCGGCGAGAACTCCGGCAAAGCCGAAGCCGTGGAGCAGGCCGAAGCCGATGGCGGCGAGCCAGGGCTTGCGGTGGAGCAGGGTCTCGGAGGAGCGGCGCAGCTCGACGGCGAGCACCAGAATACTGGCGGCGATAGCGATCTCCACCGGCCCGGAGGGGGGGGCGACGACGCCCAAGACGGCGAGGGCCAGGGTGACGCTATGGCCGAGGGTGAAGCCGGTGACGGTGACCAGCAGCGTGCGGGCCCAGCGGGGATGGGGGCGCACCAGCAGCAGCAGGGCGAGGAGAAAGACCAGGTGGTCGATACCGATGAGGATGTGCTCGACGCCAAGCTCGAAGTATTGGCGGGCGATGCCGCCCTTCCCCTGCACCGCGGGAATCTGCCATCGCGGGTTCTCGGCGCTGAGCACGGTGCGCAGGGTGCGGTCGTCGGCGAGGCGCACGAAGACCAGCACCTCCCGGGGGGAGCGCTCGAGGCCCGCAACCTCCAGACTGCGACCGGTGAGCCGGGGAGCTGCCGTAGCGCTGGTGCCCTCTCCGCATTCGAGGAGCCAGCGAGTCTGGACTCCGCCCCGGGGAGCGCCCTGCTCTCGCTCCCGGAAGGGGCCCTGGATCACCTGGCAGCCGCTGGGGGGCAGGGGGTTCAGGGCAACACCGGCGGCGCGGCCGGCGGGCGCCCGCCAGATCATCTCGACTTTGGCGGGGCTTCCTTCGGCGCTGATGAGCTCAGGGTTGGCGATTTCGTCGACGCGCAGCAGGCCAGGGGCAATGGGGTGGGCCAGAGCCGGCAGCGCCGAGAGGAAGAAGATGCCCAGGAGCGCCGCGATAGCCAACAGGTGAGGGGCAGTCAGCGAGGCAGGAGCAGCTGGTGGACCAGGGCGGAGGCCGCAGCGGTGATCAACGTCCCGCAGGATCGCGGTGGCGTTCGGTGATTTGATTCGGAGGAAGCTCACGGGCCGGCCTCCGTCGATCGATCCGTGGGTTCATCGGTCGTCGTGTCCACCGGCTCGTCGAGGGGCTGGTCCAGGGGCTCGATCACCACCGGCACGTTTCGCCGCAGCCGGGCGAGGGCCTCGGCGAGAGCCTCGGCCCGACCCTCTTCCCGGACCTGGATCACGAGCTGATCCCGCACCTCGTCGAGGGGAGGCAGTCCGGCGGGGCGAACCTCCAGCAGGCGGACCCAATGGAAGCCGTAGGTCGAAGGCACCGGCCCGATCCAGCGGGGTAGCTGCGGGAGCGCGCTGGTGGCGCCAGCGTCTTGGGGGTTCTGCTCCCATGGGTGCAGGGTCTCTTGAAGAGCCTGGGAGAACTCTTCTCCGAAACGCTGCTGCAGATCTTCGGCGGTGAGCCAGGGGAAGGATCGCGGTTGGGGAGTAGGGTCCCCAGCCTCCGCGGGGGCGGGCTGGTCGTCCATCAGGCGCTGGCGGTAGTCGGTGGCTCGAGCGAGAGCGTCGGGGCCAACGAAGGTGATCTGCTCCAGCTGAGCCCGAGGGCTGCGGCTCAGAGTCTCGGCATGGCGGCGCAGGTAATCCTCCAGCTCCTGGTCCGAAACGCTGCGTTCGAAGGGGACGTCACCGCCGCTCAAGGCGTAGCGGGCGAGCACCGCAAGCCGATCCCTCGCCACCGGGTCACGGCGGTGGAGGCCGAGCTCCACCGACTCCTCGGCCCGCTGGCGCAGCAGCTCTTCGCTCTCCTCGGGCTCTGCCGTGGGCGTACCCTGCTCCGCGGCGAAGGCGAAGCGGGCGAGGCTCGCCAGGCGCCGCTGGAGGAGGGGATCTTCCGTCAGCAATCCGCGCCGCAGTGCCTCGTGGATGAGCAGCTCCTCGTCGATGGCCTCCTCCAGAAGCTCTGCCATCTCCTGCTCGGTGGGCTGCCGCTGGCGGTGGAACTCGAAGTCGGCGCGCAGCTGCGCCTGGCGGGCCGCGGAGATCACCAACTCCTCGTCCCCGCTGGGGGCGATGGAGGAGTTGAGGAAGGCGTAGAGCAGCCCGCCGAGGGCGAGGTAGACGAGGGCGGTGAGCCAGGGGGAGCGGGCCTCGGAAGGCTCAGCGGTGCCGATCATGGCGGGTATTAAATCACGGCCCGCTAGCTCGGAAGCGGCGGGGTGATGAGCTTCGGACGAGCTTTTGCTCAGTCCTAGACTGGCCCAGTTCCGGCCAACCTAGTTTCAGCTAGCTCCAGGCTCGAGGCCGCCGTTAGAGGCCGATATACCGGCTGCGGCGGATCTCCACCGCATCGAAGGCGTGGTCGCCCACGGTGCCGGAGTCGAGGCCGCCCACCAGGCCGAGGCGCAGGCTGTCGGCGCTGTGCTCGTCGTTGTCGACGCCGAAGACGCTGGATTCCAGGCTGCCGTCGATCCACAGCCGCAGGTAGCCGTCGTCCATGCCGGCGGCGCCGGCCCGCAGCCATTCCAGCTCCAGGGCGTGGGGGGCATCGTCGAGGGTGATCCAGGGGGTCTTGGCCCAGGAGCCGTCGTCGCGATGGATCTTGGCCAGCAGCTGGTAGCCGGCGGAGCCGTCGGCGGGCTTGCGCAGCACCACGCTGAGCAGACGGCGCTGCTGCGGTGGATCGCTCATCAGGGTGGCGATCTTGTGGCGGGTGCCGTCGTCCATGGCGATGGAGGCGGGATCGAAGTAGAAGCGGAAGCGATAGCGGTGCTCGTCTTCGCCGGAGGAGTCCACCAGGTAGGCGCGGCGGGAGGTGCTGCCGCTGGCGCTGGCCAGCAGCCCCTGGGTGGAGTCCGGGGCGAGGGCGGCGGCGGCGCTGGTGCGCAGCACGCCATCGGGGTCGACGGTATCGCTCCAGCCGTCGATGGAGGCCTCGAAGTCGTGGGCGAAGAGTAGGTCGTCCAGCAGATCCAGGCAGCCGGGCTCTCGGGCGCCGGTATTGATGACGAAGTTGCGCATCTTGTCGGTGACCCGCTCCGGAGCGACGCCGTAGGGGTGGTTGCGGCCGAAGGAGAAGGCGATGTTGTCGGCGCCCCCCTCGTGGACCGCGCAATAGCTCATGATGGTGCCGCAGCCGGCCCCCGGCAGGTCGCAGGGCAGCTGCGGGCTGCCGCAATAGCAGCCCTCTCCGCCGCAGTCGAGGTTGTGGCAGTTGTCCACCGACTCGGCGATGCCGTCGACGCCTTCGTAGCAGTGGCTGTGGGGGGAGCTGAAGTTGTGGCCGATCTCGTGGGAGACGGTGATCACGTCCCATACCGGCTGCGGATCGTCGATGTCGAAGTTGCCGGCGAGGAAGCCGGAGTAGCCGTAGTCGCCGCCGTAGTGGTCGATCTGTGGCTGCAGGGCGGGGCATTGGCCGTCGTGATCCCAGTCGAAGCCGGTGTGGCAGAGCACGCCGGTCCAGGCGATGCCGCCGCCGCGCCGACCGGAGAGGAAGTGGGTGATGGTGCGCTCCACGCTCTCGTTATTGAAGTTCCAGTAGCGCCCGAACTCCATCAGCGAGCAGTAGGCGCCGGCCTGCTGCCAGGGATCGTCGAGGATCTCCCACACCGAGAGGTAGTCCACCAACAGCGTGGTCTCGACCTCGGCGACGTAGATGCTGGAGGCGAAGGCGAAGAGATCGCCGACATAGTCGATGAGCCCGTCGACGCCGCCGAGGAGCAGGTAGAGCTCCCAATCCGTCTCGATGGCCACCCGCGCGGTGTGCTGCGGTGCCGCTCCGCCCCCCTCCTGGACACTGGCTTGAACGTTAGCCTGTTGAACGCTGGCTTTCTGAATACTGGCCTGCTGAACGCTCGCTTGCTGAGCATTGGGCGAGGCGAAGGCGGCGGCGGGGATCGGGGGCTGGCGGGTGCTGTCCCGCTCACCCCAGGGGAAGGGGCGGGGGAGCTCGTCGGCGAGGCAGCCCTCGCCGTGCTCGAACAAGCCCTCGGGGGCGTCGACACCGCGGGCCCGCGACGCCACCAGCGGTCCAGCGGCGGCCTGCGGCGTACCGTCCAGCTGGGCGGGTGGGTCCTCCTGACCGAGAACATAGAGAGCGCCGCTGACCTGGGCGATGCCGCGCACCTCGTCGCCGTCCACCGCTAGGGTTACCAGGCTGTTGGGATGGTCGGCGACGCTGCCTCGGAAGTAGCGAGTAGCGGGGGGAGACTCCATGCGCTCGCCGGCGCCGCCGTGGACGATGATTCGCAGGTCTGGAGAGAAGACCTGGAAGGGCTCGAGCAGCAGGGTGACCGGCTGACCGGCGGTCTCCAGGCTGAGGCCGCCGATGGCGAGCCCCGACTCCGGCGACAGAGCGCCGGCCTTGGCGGCCAGCTGAGGATCCTGGGCGTCGAGGGCGGATGCCTGCTGGCCCTGAAGGGGCGAAGAGAGCAGGCAGAGGGCGAGCGCGCCGAAAAGGAACGAAGCGAGCCGGCTGGAGGCGAGTCGGCCTCGGCGGTGCACGGTCAGGAGGGGGAGGGGCCGAAGGCGGGTGAGCACCCGGGAAGAGTCCATGGGGAGGCTCCTTTGCAGCGACAGGATCGCGACGACGTCCTAAGGGTTGAGTAGGGCAACTCAAATCATCGTCAAGACGCTATATCCCCGGCGGCGAAGGCTTTAATTTTGTCGATAATCCTGCTGCTGCTGGAGCCTTTCGGGAGACGAGGGAGTCAGCCGGTGGAGCGAAGAGAGGTGGAATAAGAAAACACCCGGTAAAACGAAATGAGCCGGCGCGCCGCGGTCGCGGCATGCCGGCTCGTTTCGGGACCCCGAGAGCGCCGGGAGAGGAGCTATCGAGGGATCCGTGCTGTGGGGTATGGCCTCAGAGGGGGCCGATATAGCTCTGGCGCTGCACCACGACGGCGTCGAAGAAGCTGCTGCCGGAGGTGTTGGTGTCGAGGCCGCCGACGAAGCCGAAGCGCAGGTAGTCGGCGTCCCAGCCGTCGTTCTCGATGCCGGTGACGGTGCCCACCAGAGTGCCGTCGATCCACAGTCGCAGATAGCCGTTGGAGGTGTTGGTGCCGCCGGACTTCAGCCACTCCACCTCGATGACGTGGGGAGCATCGGTGAGGTCGATCCAGGGCGTTTTGGCCCAAGAGCCATCGTCGAGATGGGATTTGGCCAGCAGGCGGTAATCCGCCGCCGGATCGTTGCGGAACACCAGGGTCATGAGACGACGGGTGCTCGGAGACTCAGAGAAGAGGGTGGCGATCTTGTGGCGCTTGTTGTCGTCCATCACGATGGAGTTGGGATCGAAGTAGAAGCGCAGGCGGTAGCGGTGGTCGCCGCTGGGGTTCTCGTCCACCACGAAGGCGCGAGTCTGATCATCGCCGGTGACGGAGATTTCCAGACCCTGGGTGGAGCCCGGGGCGAGGGCCGCCGAGCCGTTGGTGGCGAGGCGGCTGGCGTTGTCTTCGGAGCCGCTCCAGCCGGCGATGCCGAAGTCGAAGCTATCGGCGAAGACCGCGTCCTCGGCGACGTCCAGGCAGCCGGGGTTGGTGCCGGCGCGGCTGGTGACGTGGCTGCCCATGCGGTCCGGCACCCGCTCCGGGTTGACGCCGTGAGGATGACCGCGGCCGAGGGTGAGGGCGATGTTGGAAAGACCGCCGCCGAGCAGGTGGCAATAGCTCATGATGGTGCCGCAGCCGGTGCCGCCGGCGCAGGGCAGGCTGGTGCCGCCGCAATAGCACCCGCCCTCTCCGCACTGACCGGCATTGCAGTTGTCCACCGAGGCGGCATTGCCGCCGAGGCCCTGGTAGCAATGGGTGTGGGGAGAGTTGAAGTTGTGACCGATCTCATGGCTCACCACCACGATGTCCCAAATCACCGAGGGGTTGTTGATATTGAAGTTGCCGTTGAGGGCCCCAGAGAGGCCGTAGTCGCCGCCGTAATTGTCGTTTTGGGGGCTGAGGGCGGGGCAGTTGCCGTTGTGGTTGAAGTTGAAGGCGCCGTTGCAGAGCACGCCCACCCAGGCGATGCCGCCGCCGCTGCTCTTGCCGGAGAGGAAGTGCATGAGGGTGCGGTCGACGGTGCTGCGGTTGTCGTTCCAATAGCGTCCGGACTCCATCAGGCCACAGAAGGTGCTGTTCTGGGTCCACGGATCGCTGGAGGTGGTCCACAGGGAGATGTAGTCCATCAACAGGGTGGTATCCAGCTCGTCCTCGTAGATGGTGGAGGCGAAGGCGATGAGATCGGTGGCGTAATCGATGGCGTCGTCGATATTGCTGCCCATCAGCTGGAAGTATTCGAAGTCGGTCTCGATGGCGATCCGTGCGGTGTTGGAGGGACCGCCGCCGGCGAGCTGGGCGGTAGCGGGGTTGACCCCGAAGGTGTCATCCAGCAGGGCCTGGGCCGCAGAGGCGGCGTCTTCTGGGTCATCGAGATCGAGGCCCGAGCTAGCGAGGCGATCCACCGCGCACTCGAAGGAGGAAACCTCCGAGGCGAACTCGGTGGCGACGTCGATCTCCCGGGCGGTGAGGCCTACGACGGGGCCTCCGCCGATCCCGGCGCCAGCGAGAATCCAGTAGCGGCCTTCGACGGTGACCACGCCGCGAACTCCGCCCTGATCGAGGCTGGAGAGGAAGACTCGAGACCGAGGCTGGCCGGAGATGCGCCCCTTGAGGTAGACGTTGTCCGGAGCCGGGATCATCTGGGTTCCGGTCTCGCCATGGATCATCACCCGGGCATCGGGGGTGACCGCCTGGAAGCGCTCCACCTCGAGGGTGGAGCCGCTCTTGGAGAGACCGAGGGGCACCTGATGAATGGCCAGGCTCTGGCCGACGGCCAGCGAGCGCATGACCGTAGGCAGCTCAGCGCTGGCGGCGGTCACGGGGCCGTTGAGGCCTTGGGCGGCAAAGGCCGCAGTGGGTACCAGGAAAGCAGCGGGTACCAGGAAAGCAGCGGGTACTAGGAAGAGGGCGACGGGGACGAGGGCCATCAGGCGGAGGGCTCGATGGCGAAGCGACGGTTGCGACGGTTGACCGGGAGTCATGGGATGGAGAGTCATGGCGGGCTCCTTGGTGGGCGGGGACCAGCGTTGAATGCGGAGCGGGGGGCCGTGATAGCCGAGCGGGGGGCACGGCGGGGACATCAGAGAAAGGAAGGGATGGAATGGGAAGGACATTTATGTCAAGGGCCCATGAAGTCTAGCATCCAGCACCTGATGAATATAGACCGATGGGCATGAGAATGGGGGGCTTTTGGGGCGAAGGAGAGCATCCGGAGGGCCGACGGAGTGCCGAAGATCGAGGGTGGTACCATGCGGCGTGCCCCAAGTCATCGAAGAATGGCTCGTTCAGAGCCTTGAGGATCACCGCCTGTCCCGAGGCGAGCGCCGCGCCCTGCGGGAGGTGCTGAGGGAGACAGACGCCTCGCAAGAGGAGCTCGCCTTTCTGCGCAACCGTGCCTTCGAGCTCGCGCGCCGGGAGCTTGCAACGGCCACCGCCACTGGACCCCAGCGGGTCGCGGTGCTGAGCTGGCTGGAGTCGGTGGTCAAGAGCCTGGAATCCCATCGTCGCGGCGCCCTGCCGCCGGTGCGGCAGGCGGAGGCCTTCTTCAGCCCGGGGCTGGATTGCCGCGCTCAGATCCTCAGCCTACTCTCCGCAGCTCGGGAAAAAGTGGATGTCTGCGTCTTCACCATTACCGACGATCGCATTTCCGAGCGGCTGCTGCAGACCTGTCGCCGCGGGGTGCGGGTGAGATTGATCACCGATGGCCACAAGAGCTGGGATCTGGGCTCCGATACCGAGCGGCTGGAAGCCTCTGGCATCGAGGTCGCCTGGGAGCGAGGGGAGGGGCATATGCACCATAAATTCGCCCTCTTCGACGCCGAGACCCTGCTCACCGGCTCCTATAACTGGACCCGCAGCGCGGCGACCGAGAATCAAGAGAATCTGGTGGTGACCGATGACCGGCGGCTGGTGGAGCCTTTTCAGCAGCAATTCGAAACCCTGTGGCGCGAGCTGCGCAGGCCAGGCTTCCAGGAATCTGCGGCCCGCGCCTCCAGGGGTTGATTGCCGAGCTCCGGCGAGTCCAAGGGTCGAAACTCGACGAACCGCTTATTCGAGGTGCGAAATCCCCCTTCCGAGATGTCTTATTGCAAAAGGGTTCACTGCAAAAGGGCTTACTGCAAAAGGGAACAGTGCAAAAGGGCCTACTGCAAAGGAGCACAGTCCCAGACGACATAGTTCAAGGCCGCAAATCTCAACACTGCAAATCTCAAAACGGTGAATCTCAACACGATACAGTCGAGAAACCCTCTCCAAGAGACCACAGTCCCAGAGACCACAGTCCCAGAGGCCACAGCCAAAAAGCCTGTCGAGAGCTGCTCCTACCCCTTGCGGAGCCAAGAGACGAGAGAATACATCCAGGCTTTTGTCATTTCGGTGTCGAATGTCACTTCCCTGTCAAGCTGCCTCCTTGCCGATCTCACTCCTTCTCGCGAGGATCCCCCAGAAGCGATCAGGGGAGTTTAGGATTCCAAAGAAACCCGCTGACTCTGCGCCCCGTCCCCCTTCCAACGTCCTGTCTCCTCAATTTCCTGGAGCCTTGCCCGTGATGCACGTCTCGGCCTCGACTCGTACGCCTCGGTACTTTGCCCTCGGAGCTTCCCTCCGCCGCACCGCCGGCTGGGGGGCGATGGCGGCCCTCGTTCTCGCCCTCAGCGTCACCACCGCCTGCAGCTCCGGCGAGTCTGAGCCGGCGGTGGACGTCCCCGAAGGCTGGCCCACCGAGGTGGTCCTCGGCCTGGTGCCGGCGCGGGAGGCCAACGTGTTGATCGACAACGCCCAGGAGCTGGAAGACTTCTTGGAGGAGGCCCTCGGGGTGCCGGTGCGCTCCTTCGTTCCCCAGGATTACACCGGCCTGGTGGAGGCGATGGGCTCCGGCCAGGCTCATATCGGCCTGATTCCGCCCTTCGCGGCGATGCTCGGCAAGGAGCGCTTCGACTTCGAGACGGTGCTGGTTTCGGTGCGCAAGGAATCGATCACCTACTACAGCCAGTGGATGACCACCGACACCTCGCTGTGCCCGGAGCCGCCGGTGCGGGACGAGTACGGCATCTTGACCTGCGAGGCGCCGATCTCGGTGATCGAGGGTAAGCGGGTGGGCTTCACCGATCCCGCCAGCACCTCCGGTTATCTCTTCCCGGCCCTGCAGCTGGTGGATGCCGGCATCGATCCCGATCGGGATATCCAGCCGATTTTCCTCGGTGGCCACGATGCGGCGGTGATCGGCGTGTACAACGGCGACGTCGAGATCTCCGTGGCCTACGACGGTGCCCAGTTGACCGTTGCCCCGGAGATCCCGGAGGTGGTGGACGAGGTGATCGTCATCCATCGCAGTGAGCCGATTCCCAATGACGGGGTGACTCTGGCCTCGAACCTGCCGCAGGATCTGCGCGACGCGATTACCCAGGCCTTCCTGGATTTCTCCGCCGGCGAGGCGGACAAGCCCCAGGAGGAGAGAGTGCTGTGGCAGATCTACGAGATCGACGGCTTCGAGCCCTATCCGCCGGGCTTCTATGACACCGTGGAGCGGGCCTTTACCGAGCTGCGGGACAAGATCGACGCCGCGTCATGAGTGGGCCAGATTTGAACTCGCAGGACCAGCCCGAGATCTCCGGCTCCGCCGCTGCGGCGCTGCCGCCGGAGGGGCGGCCGGTGCTGGATGGATCGTCGATTGAATTTCGGGACGCTTCGGTGACCTACAAGGGGGGCGTGCACGCCATGCGCTCCCTGAATCTCACCATCGAGCCGGGGGAATTTGTGGTGATCGTGGGGCTCTCCGGGGCGGGAAAGTCCACCCTGCTGAGGGCGGTGAACGGTTTGGTCCGCCTCACCGCGGGCTCCGTGACCGTCGGATCGACCCAGATTCCCAGCGGTTCCGGAGGTACCCGAGAGCTGCGCAAGGTGCGCTCGAGGGTGGGCATGATCTTCCAGGACTACCGCCTGATTCAGCGCATCTCGGTGATCGAGAACGTGCTCCTCGGGCGTCTTTCCCAGGTGCCCACCTGGCGCACCATGGCGGGTCTGTGGCCTCAGCGGGACAAGGCTATCGCCTACGAGGCCCTGCAGCGGGTGGGGATCGAGGAGAAAGCGTGGGTGCGGGCTTCCAATCTCTCCGGCGGTCAACAGCAGCGGGTGGGCATCGCCCGGGCGCTGGCCCAGCAGCCGGCGATCATTCTCGCCGACGAGCCGGTGGCCTCTCTCGATCCGGTGACCTCCCGGCAGGTGATGGAAGATCTGGTGCGCATCAACCGCGAGCTCGGGATCACCACCCTGGTGAATCTCCACTTCCTGGATCTGGCGAAGGAATACGGTGAGCGCATCATCGGTCTGCAGGCCGGAGAGCTGGTCTTCGACGGTTCCGCCGACACCGTGACCGATGACGACTTCCATCGCATCTACGGGCGCGCGCCGAATCAGGACGACGTCCTCGAAGCGCCGCCGGTAGCGCTGTCCTGAGGGTGGGGAGATGAGTCTTCCGCAGCGGCCTGGAGCCGCCGCCCGTCGTCTCCGTCTGGTGACCATCGTCGCTGCGGTGGTGGCGATCACCTGGTGGGCTGCCCGGGGGATCGAGATGTCCCTAGGCCAGCTGGTGCGCAACATTCCTCAGGCCCGCCGTCTCCTGAACGATTCCTGGCCTCCGGATTGGAGCTTCCTGTCCCGCCTGCTAGACCCCTTCTTGGAAACCGTCCAGATCGCCATTCTCGGCTCGACGGTGGGAGTCCTGGTGGCCCTGCCGGTGGCGGTGCTGGCGGCGAGGCCGATCGCGCCGCGGCGCTGGATCTACTTGATCGACCGCAACTTCATGAACATCCTGCGCACCCTGCCGGATCTCTTCTGGGCGATGCTCTTCGCCTCCGCGGTGGGCTTCGGACCCTTTGCCGGCGCCATCGCTCTCTCGGTATTTTCGGTGGCGGTGGTTTCCAAGCTGCTCTCGGAGTCCATCGAGTCCATCGATCTGCGCCTGCTGGAGGCGGTGGAAGCTTCCGGCGGCACCTGGTTCGAGCGCGTGCGCTACGGCGTGATGCCTCAGGTGCTGCCGCAATACGTCTCCTATGCCCTCTACATGTTCGAGCTCAACATCCGCGCCTCGGTAGTGTTGGGTCTGGTGGGAGCGGGAGGCATCGGCGTTGTGCTCAACGTGCAGCTGCGGACCTTCAACTACTCTCGGGTCGCCGTGATCTTGATCGCGATCTTCGCTTTCGTCCTGATCATCGAGCGAGTCTCTGAAGCCGCTCGCCGGAGGCTGGTATGAGCCAGACGACAGATCCTAAGACCACGGGTCCTGATGTGAGCCACAGCTCCGGCGAGGCCTCCGGTGCCAAGACTTCAGCCGAGCCTCGGCGGGCCGGATTGCCCTCGCCGCCGGGGCGGCGGATTCCGATCGCCACCTGGATCACCCTGGGGATTGGCGCTGCCTTCCTCTGGGCGGCGCTGGGCCTCGAGGTCTCCGCTTCCGATCTTTTCGGCTTGCCGAGCAAATTGTTCAACCAGCTTCAGGCCTTTTTCCCGCCGGATGCTGAATACGGCCAGACCAAGGTCTTGCCGGCGGCTCTGGAGTCCCTCCAGATCGCCTGGATCGGGACCATCATTGGAGCCTTTCTCTCGCTGCCTCTGGCCTTCTTGGCGGCGCGCAACCTGGCTCCCCGCACCGGGGTGATCTTCAAGACCTTCCTGGCGGCGGTGCGCACGATGCCAGAGATCCTGCTGGCCATCTACTTCGTGCCGATCGTCGGCCTCGGTGCCTTCGCCGGTGCGCTGGCGGTGGGGATTCACTCCATCGGCACCGTCGGCAAGCTGTCCAGCGAGGTCATCGAATCGATGGATACCCGCCCGCTGGAGGCGATTCGCGCCGCCGGCGGCGGCCGCCTGGCAGAGCTGCGCTACGGCGTGCTGCCCCAGGTGCTGCCGGAGATCCTCGCCCTGTGGCTCTACCGCTTTGAAATCAACCTCCGCGCCTCGGCGGTGCTCGGCGTGGTGGGAGCCGGTGGCCTGGGGGGCGTGCTGCTCAATACGCTGCGCTATCGCCGTTTCGAGGAGGCTGGCGCGGTGTTGGTGGTGACTATCGTCGCGGTGCTCCTGGTCGATATGATCTCTGGCGCGATTCGTCGTCGCCTGACGGAGAGCTGAGGCCTCCGGCGGTAGAGATCGTCGACAGGGATCCCAGGACTTTCTCTGGCGTTTTTCTCTGGCGTTCTTCTCTGAAGTTCTTCTCTGGCGCCGCCCTCGCCTCCTGCTTTCTTCAACAGCACCATTCCAGGATCACCTTTTCACGCTCACCCTTTGAGTCCACCTCTTCGACATCAGCGAGTAGCCGTGACCGATTCTCAGCAGCCCACCTCTTCGTCCTTTCACCGCATCACCCGGGAAGATCGGGAGCGGCTGGAAGATCAGCTCCTAGCCCCTGCCGCGACCCGTTCCGCCGCCAGTAAGGGGCGGGCGGAGACGGAGCCGGATGACGACTTCCGTACCGCCTTCGAGCGGGATCGGGATCGCATCCTGCATTCCAAGGCCTTTCGGCGCTTGAAGCACAAGACCCAGGTCTTCATCAATCCCGAGGGCGACCACGTGGTGACCCGGCTCACCCACACCCTTCAGGTGACGCAGATCGGCCGGGCGCTGGCGCGGGCGCTGGGGCTCAACGAGGTGCTGACGGAGGCCATCTGCCTCGGCCACGAGGTCGGCCACCCTCCCTTCGGGCACAACGGAGAGACGGCTCTGACGCCCTATCTCGACGGCGACGAGGAGTGGCTGCACTCCGCCCAGGGGGTGCGGGTCTTCGAGCTGCTGGAGCCGCTGAATCTGACCTGGGAGGTGCTCGACGGCATTCGCGCCCACACCTGGAAAGTCACTCCGGGGCCCTCGACCCCCGAAGGCTGGATCATTCGCTTCGCCGATCGCATCGCCTACCTGGTGCACGATATGGAGGACGCCATTCGCGCCGGAGTTTTGCAGCTGGATCAGCTCCCGGAATCGGTGCTGGCGGTCTTCGGCGAGCCGGGGCGCCAGTGGGTGGATACCATGATCCACGGCGTCATCGAGGGCTCTCTGGCGAGCGGCAAGGTGACCATGGAGCCGCGGACCCTGGAAGCCATGGGCGAGTTCCGCAAGTTCATGTTCCAGAGCGTCTATCTTCGTCCCGAGGCCCAGGATCAGGCGGATCGGGCGGTGCGCATCCTGCGGGATCTGGTGGACTATTACCTCGAGAACCCAGAGAAGATGCCGGAGAGCTACCGTCTGCGTCACCTGCCGATCAAGGAGCAGGTGCTGGATGTAGTCGCGGGGATGACCGATCGCTACGCCCTGCGGGTGCACGACGATATCTTCCGCCCGGACTGCTTGGCCTGAGCGTCGGGGCTGGCCTCGAGGGTAGAGCAGCCGATCCCGTGAGGTAGGCCCTGTGAGGCACTCTTTGCCACCGGAAAGGCCGCAACCAGAAGTGCCTGGTCTGGCACCGTTGTAGACGAAGCTTGCTGTAGGCGAAGAATGTCGCAGGAAACGCTGCGGCGCTTCGTGTTGGAGATGAGATCAGTGATGGAGCCGCCATCGGGCGGACAGCGGATTTCCACTGCTTTGCCCCATGGTAACCTTGCACCATCCACTGAAATAGGCCAGGATCTGCTCCGAACCTTTCCGGCTCTTGATAAGCCGTTGATCTTTCATCGATTTCATCCGACTCGAGATTCGATCCCACGCAAGGATTTCGACTTCACTTTGGAGCTGCCGAGCTCTGCCCTCCGGGCGGCCCACGGCAGGGAGACCGATCATGATGTCCAACCAAATTCGTCCCCGTTCGCTGGCTCTTGCGCTGGCGCTCGTCCTCAGCCTGCTGGCGGCTCCGGTGCTGGAAGCGCATCAGTCGGCCTGTAAGGGCTACTCCAAGAACAAGCGCATCGAGAAGCTCGGCGGCCCCAACGCCTTTGCCGCGCCGGTGAATACGGTCTCGGAGCTGCAGGAGCGTATCGAGACCCATCGCCCCGAGGTGGAGCACGTCCTCGAGGAAGCGGGCATCGCTCCGGAGCACATCCTGGCTTTCTTCGAAGCGGTGAAGGACGTCAAGAACGTCGAGGAAGGCTTGATCCAGAAGGGTGACAAATTCGACTGGATGGCCTTCCGCTGGAAGGGCAAGGCGAAGATCGCCGAGAACCTCTGCTTCACCATCAAGGATCCGGAGCCGAGCTTTATCGTCAAGGTTCCGCGGACCGACCGCCTGATCGACGAGACGGTAACGGAGACCGAGACCCACGTCGTGACCGCCAGGACCTACGAGGCCGTGGTGTTCGACATTCCGAAGAAGTGCACCAACATCTCCGTGAGGACCGGGAGCACCGGGACCGCGACGATTTCGACCAAGGAAGAGGTCGAGGCTCCTCCGGCCCCGGCCCCGGTGGCTCAGCTCACGGCAGACCGCGACTGTGAGAAGGGCACCTGGAGCCTCGGCACCGCCGGCAGCGTGGGGGAGCTGGCGCTCACCGCCACCAACGTGGAGACCGGTGAGTCGAAGACCATCCCGCTGACCGAAGGTAGCTTCAGCGGTGCCGACTCGGCCGCTCTTCAGGACTACCGCTTCAGCCTCACCGCCACCAACGCCGACGGCGTGAGCGCTACCGCCGAGACCGCCGTTGCCGGCTGCCCGAAGGCGGACCTCACCCTCGGCCCGCTGGCGGTGCTCTCCGGCGCCCCCATCACCGCGGAGATCGACGGTAACTGGGCTCCGGACGGTCTCGATGTCGGCGTCTTCGACCTCGACGGCAACAAGGTGCTGGAGATTCCCACCGGCGCTGCGCCGATCAGCGAGATCATTCGCATCGGCCAGGCCGGTCTCTACACCGCCCGTGGCACCGCGAAGAACGAGGACGGCGTCACCGCGACGGTGGGCCCGGTGGAGTTCGAGGTCGAGCCTCGTCTCGCCCTGCGCGGCTTCGCCGCCTTCGGGAACCCCACCAGCGATGACTTCTTCGCCTCCAACCAGCGTACTCCCACGCTGCAGGAGCGTCAGAAGTTCGCCCTCAGCGACGGCACCGGCTTCGGCGCCAGCCTCGAGTACCTGCTCACCCGCCGGGTGGGCATCGAGGGCGGCATTCTGCTGCTGCCCTTCGACTCGATGTTCACGCTGGACCTCAACGACGCCTGGGGCATGCAGAACCAGGACGTCGACTGGACCGCCTTCACCGCCGGCGTCAACTTCCACCTGACTCCGGACGCCCGGGGCGACGTCTACGTCGGCCCCTTCCTGGCCTTCGGCAGCTACGACGACACCACCTACAACGTCCTCGGTGAGACCTACAACCTGGACTTCGACGGCGGCACCGACTTCGGCCTGCAGCTGGGCTACGACTATCCCTTCTCCGAGGGGTCGCCCCTGCACTTCCACGCCGGCGCTCGCTACCTGCCGAGCTCCTCGGTGGAGGTCAAGGGTGCCCTGCAGGACTTCGAGATCGACGTCGATCCCACCATCCTCAGCCTGGGTCTGACCTACAAGTTCTGATCCCGTCCTGAGCTCAGGCCTCTCGAGGCCTGCCCAACGCGCCGCGCGCCCCATCGGGCCGCGGCGCGTTTCTTTTTGCGGGGATGGGTAAGTTCCCCGAGGACGGTGCCAGGTAAGTTCCCCGAGGACGGTGCCAGGTAAGTTCCCCGAGAACGGTGCCAGGTAAGTTCCCCGAGAACGGTGCCAGGTAAGTTCCCTCCCAGTTAAGTTCCTTGGCACCCTCGAGAAGGGAATCGCAAAGGGTGGCACAGGCCTGTCACCGAGCTTGGGGCTTGTGCCGATGGGCGTTCATATAGCTATGTGACAATATTCGCGGCGACAGGGCAGAGATTTCCAGGTCTGTCCCGGGATTCCCCGGTGCCGCACTCCTGCGACGACGGCCCCCTGTCGGGGCTGCCTGCTCACCCTGTTTTTCTATCCGCGCTTCGAACTGCTTGGACGACCCCCTTTCGACGCCATCGTCGCCAACCCCAGCGTCATCTCCCGCGCCCTGAGGCGCGATCTTCGGGAGACCGCTGTCGAGCCCTCAAAGCCCTGTTCGCGTCAGGGCGGGGCATCAATTCTTCTCTGATCCCCTGCTGAGAGACTGAAAGGAAGCTTCATCATGCTGACCTTCGCCCGCGGCCTCGCGCTGCTAGTCGCCACTCTGGTATTCGTGGCCCCCGCTTCGGCCCAATATCTCCGCATCTACTATCCGGACATCGAGCAGGGCTCGTCCACCGTTCTGGTGGCCCCCACCGGGGAGGCGATGATCATCGATGCCGGCTCCGCTCTGGAGCCCTCGGACGACGATGTCGTGGCCTTCGTGCTGGATCTCAAGGATGCCGGCATCATCACCAGCCTGGATTACGTGGTCGCCACTCACTACGACGAAGATCACATCGGCCGCCTGGAGGAGATCCTCTTCCTCGCAGGCGTCTCGCCCAGCGTGGTGACCTACGATCGCGGCGCCTTCTTCCAGACCCCGGGCTCCTTTGCCTACTCGGATTATTCTTTCGCCGCAGGCCTCAACAACCGCACCACCATCACCCCGGGCACGAACATTTCCCTCGGCGGCGGCGTGACCGTCGAGGCCTACGTGGTCAACGGTGATCTGCGGGGCGGATCCTCGGTGACCATCACCTCCTCCAGCCAGTTCGAGAACTCCGCCTCCGTCGGTTTGGTGATTCGCTTCGGCAACTTCGACGTGTGGATCGGCGGCGATCTCACCGGCGAGCCCTCCACCGGGGTGGTCGATGTCGAGACCCCCGTCGGCCCCCTGGCCTGGGATGTGGACATCTACACCCTCAATCACCACGGCAGCCGCACCAGCTCCAACTCCAGCTTCCTCGCCCAGCTCAAGGCCGAGGTCGGCATCAACCAGAACTCCGCCGGCAATAACTTCGGTCACCCGAACCTCGACGTGGTGAACCGCTTCAAGGGCACCAACGACACCTTCGGCAACGCCCCCCGCTTCTACCAGCAGAACCCCGGCAACCCCACCGACACCCGCTCCGACGACACCCTTGCCACCGCCATCGCCGATCCCGACGATGTCGACGAGGCCGTCGGCCTGCCGGGTACCATCACCGTGATCACCGACGGCGACAGCTACCAGATCTTCGCCCCGGAGATCGCCCCGGTGAAGCTGCCCGCCGACAGCGGCCCCGGCACCCTGGCGGACTTCCCGCCGACGATCCAGGACATTACCCGCTCCCCGTGGGTGCCGCTGGCCACCGAGTCCGTCACCGTCACCGCCGAGATTCGCGACGAGACCACCTTCACCGCCGAAATCCAGTGGGACCTCGACGGCGTCGCCCAGACCCCCGTCGCCATGACCTCCATCGGCAGCAACCTCTACGAGGGCACCATCCCCGCCCTCACCGACGGCTCTCGGGTGGATTACCGAGTAGTGGCCACCGACTCTGGCACCCAGGTCGGCAAGAGCTTTACCCAGGGCTACTTCTCCGGCATCACCCCGGTCTCCACCCTCCAGGTGGTGGACGTCGACGGCGTGCTGACCACCAAGGGCTATGCCGCCCGGGTGGAGATCGACATTACCGCCGAGCCCGGCGTGTACTCCGGCTTCGTCTCCCAAATCTGGGGTGAAGACTCCACCGGCGGTCTGCAGATTTTCGATCGAGTGCTGCTGCCGATCAACCGCGACGACGTGGTGCAATTCGTCGGTGAGGTGGAGCAATTCTCCGGCATCACCGAGCTCAATATTTCCCAGGCCTTCGGCAACTATGGCTACACCTTTCAGAGCGCCGGCAGCGGCGTCACCCCGCAGGTGATCACCGCTTCGCAGGTGGGGGAGAGCCTCGAGGGGCAGCTAGTGCGGGTCAATGGGGTAGAGGTGACCTCCGGCACCATTGCCGAGAGCGGCAGCTCCAACCTCACCGTCAGCCCCGACGGCGGCACCACGACCTTCACCGTGCGCGTCGATAGCGATACCGACATTCCCGGCTCCGCCACCCCCACCCAGGCCTTCGACGTCATCGGCATCGTTTCCCAATTCGATTCCACCTTCCCCTACACCTTCGGCTACCAGATCCTGCCCCGCGGCCGCGCCGACCTGCTCTCCGACGAGATCAACCTGCCGGCCCTGCTGATCCACGAGATCCACGCCGATCCGGATTCTTCCGGCGGCGACGCCAACGGCGACGGCTCCGTGAGCTCCACCCAGGATGAGTTCATCGAGTTTGTGAACCCCAACTACGACGATCTGGACATCTCCGGCTGGACCGTCGCCGACGCGATCCAGGTGCGCCACACCTTCGCCAACGGCACCGTGGTGCCGGCCCGCGACGCCGTGGTGCTCTTCTCCGGCGGCACCCCCACCGGTGACTTCGGCACCGCCGGCGCCAACGGTCTGGTCTTCACCGCCTCCACCGGCCGCCTGGCCCTCAACAACAGCGGCGACACCGTCACCCTGCGGGATGACCTCGGCGCCCTGGTGCAGGAGGTGACCTACGGCTCCGAGGGCGGCGATAACCAGTCGCTCACCCGCAACCCGGACTTCGCCAACGGCCTGCTGGAGAAGCACCTCACCGTCGCCTCCGGCGTGCGCTACTCCCCGGGCACCGGCTCCGACGGTTCCTACTTCCGAGTCCCCGCCGGCGTGGTGCTCCTCACGGAGGTGCTCTACGACGCCGACGGCTCGGATAACGGCTTCGAGTGGGTGGAGCTGCACAACGCCGGCACCGTGCCGGTGGATCTCTCCACCATGAGCCTCGGCGCTGGTGGCAGCAACTACACCACCAGCCAGTGGCAGCTCGAAGGCAGCCTCGCCGCCGGGGCCGTTGTCGTCGTCGGCGGACCGAACTCCGACGCCACGAACGGCAACCCGGTGATCGATTACGAGGCCAACTTCAGCCCCGATCTGCAGAACTCCGGATCCACCGCCGACGGCGTGGCCCTCTTCAACCTGCGGGTCTCTCGGGTCGACGCCACCACCGTTCCGGTGGACGCGGTGATCTACGGCACCAACAACAGCAACAACCTGATCGACGAGACCGGCTCCGCCAACGCGCCGGAAGTCGGCGACGCCAGCGGCGGTGAGAGCATCGAGCGCACCGACGTCGCCGGCAACTGGCAGATCCAGGCCACTCCGAGCCCGGGCTCCTTCGCTGGTTCCAGCGGTCCGGGCCCCGGTCCGGGCACCCCGAACCTGGTGCTCTCGGAGGTCTTCTATGACGCCTCCGGCGGCGACAACGGCCTCGAGTGGATCGAGATCCACAACGCCGGCACCTCGTCGGTAGACCTCTCCGGCTGGAGCCTCGGCGCCGGCGGGAGCGACTACACCTACAGCACCACCCAGCTCTCCGGCACCATCGCCGCGGGCGCGGTGTTCGTGGTTGGCGGCCCGACCTCCCACTCGAGCAACGGCAGCCCCTCCTTCGACCTCACCCTGAACTTCAGCCCGGACCTCCAAAACTCCGGCTCCACCGCCGACGGCGTCGCCCTCTTCGACGTGCCCGCCGTCTCCATCACCTCCTCCACCGTGCCGGTAGACGCTGTCGTCTACGGCAGCAACAACAACAGCAACCTGATCGACGAGACCGGCTCCGCCAACGCCCCCGAAGTGGGCGATGCCTCGGCCGGGTCCTCCATCGAGCGGACTACCGTCGCCGGCGCCTGGCAGATCCAGTCCAGCCCGACGCCGGGGACCTCGCCTCTGTGATGTCTCTGTGATGAGCTGCGCTAGGTTCGAACCCTAGTGAGACGAAAACCCCCGGCGAAAGCCGGGGGTTTTGCTTTGGGGGGCGAAGTAGGCCTTGCGGCTCCAAGGGATTTTCTTCTGCTACTCTTTTTTCGCCGACACCATTCCTAGCGCTACTCTTTCACGGTCTATTTCCAGGGTGATGACACGATGCGTATTTTCCAGCTCGTTCTTTCCAGCATCTTGCTCTTCCTCTTTGCTGTGCCCGCTGTTGGGGAGATTCCTCTTCAGCTGTTCACCCAGAACGGTTTCGAGAGTCATGGTTTTCCAGACTGGGTGGATGCTCGCCTTGCCGTCAACGCTGATAGGCAGCTGGAGACACAGCTCTTTCATGAGCTAGCTATCTCGCGGCTGGAGGATCTGCTCAGTGGCGAGCCAAACTCAGATGGCTGCCTCGAGGCGACGGAGCACTACGTTTCCGAAGTCAACTCCCCTGATCGCAGCAGCCTGGCCAAGGCGGTGGCGGACTCCTCTTTGATCTTCAAGGGAAGAATCATCGATCGAGCCTTTGGTTTTCGCTGGTCCGAGCCCGGGCAGGTGCTGGAGGTCGAGGTGGTAGAAGAGTTACGCGGCGCCGCGAAGCACCCGCGTCATTTCGTCTTCGTACCCGTTGCTCGTTTCCCGGCAGGATCCTTTGAGATCTGCAAGACCGATGATCGCTATTCTCGACCTCCGGAAGTGGGGGAGGAGGTTGTCTTATTGGTAAGCAGCCGGCGGGATACAGGGGAGAAGCTGCTGCGGCATCAAGATGCGACGGAGATGGTCTTTCTCTACGCGGATGGAACCGTTGGGTATCCGATAGGTTGGGACCATTCCAGTTCGCCCGGGGAAACTCTTGTCCAGAAGAGCGACCTGTTGAGCTTCTTGTCGCGGTTACTTTCTTAGAACTCAGCTACATAGTAGTAACCTGCAAAGTACTAGTGTCCAGAGCCGTTGATCACTCAGCAGAACGGGCTTGGGGATTCAACTATTGAGAATGACCTGTAAGACACGTTGACTCTGGCGGGGTCGAGGTGGGGCGGCCTACAGTGAGAAAGGGCGGCTAGAGCGAGGATATAGGGGTACTCGTGGAGGTAGTTCTTGGTGGGAATAGCTCCCAGTTACTCTGTTCAAGGTGTCCGATGCTGCTGAGTAGAAGAAAAATTCCAAGTCCAAGAATTACCCAGTAAATAGATCCCCAAGTCTTTTTCGTCTGCTTGAATGCGCCTTTTGAATCATCATCGCTATAAGCAGGCTCTAGCCTAGAGCTGTCGAGCGAGGGTCTCAGGATATGAATCTTTTTAAAATACCGATGGCTTACTGTGATCTGATCTTGGCGACTCTTACAGTGACTATTGACAATTCCTCTGCCATAGACAGCTATACCGATGACGAACAGTGAAAGGAATATGCAAAGCAGTGGAGTCGTTTCTCCCAGTTTTACAAAGCCGACAGCACCAAGGGCGATGAGGGCTAGGTAGTTCGAGGTATTGATGCACTGAGATTCGAGGTGTTGCCGATCAGCTACCGAGTTCTCATAGAGACGCAATAGGATTTCAATCGTATCTGTGCACTGCTTCTCCATATCCTTGTCGGGTGCAAGGGGATTCTCCGAGGCTTGAGGTGCTTGAGGTGTTTGCTGTGCAGAGTCTGAACTCATCATGGCTTGGAAAAACCTTTCAAGTGTTGCGATTCAAATGATGCGAAAGATGATTCGAAAGGCGGTGGTGATTCTAGACTAGCGTTGAACGATGCTGCGGGTCTATATTCGGCTGTAATTATGGAGGTAGCCTGGCTACGTATTCGCTACGATTGCACTTCTCAGAGAAGGAGCTCTCCTCGTGTATGGTAAGCCTTCGACAAGGCCATCGTTCGCGGCGACGCGGTGTTCTACGAGCTGCTCGACCACAAGAGCCATCTCGAAGGTGAGAGGGAGCACCTCGAAGGCTTCAAGGACGCGGATACCCAGCCGCCGCCGGAGGATCGCGACATTGCCCGCTCTCTCAAGCGCCGCCTGTTGGTGAGCCTAGATGGCGACGAATGGCGACTGCGGGTTCCGCTGATGCAGCATTGGCTGCGGGAGCGAGGGTTATTGATAGAGAGGCCTTCGCTACAATCAGAATTCCTCAGCTAAGGAGCTTACCCACCGTTTGAGGCCGCCCCGCTGCCTCTTGTCCTTTCGTTATTCCACTTCGCTGCCCTGCCTCCTGGCTCCATCGCCGTGGTGGTGGTCTACGTCTGGGCTCACCCTCTGGGACGCTGGCTTTTCGCCGCGGCGGCGGTGCCGATGCCGGTAGCGTGGATGGCGCTGGGGGCGGGGAGTGGGGGAGAGGAATCAGCAAGAGGGTAGGATGGAGTTTGGTGGTGGTGCCGGTGCTCCACGTGGCGACTATCGCTGGCTTGTTGTTGGCAACCAGAGCGGCAAGCCTCTGGTCCTAGTGGGCCTCTCTCTGAGGGTCAAGAATCGATCCGATGGGTGTGACCTTTCCCCCGAGAACTGGTCCGCTTAGGATGAGAGTCTTCATGCCCCATCGGGCAGGAGGATTCGATGAAGCGGAAACGACACGCTGCAGAAGAGATCGTGCGCAAGCTGCGTGAGGCAGAGGTCGCGCAATCGGAA
>JBCCXL010000027.1:0-52663 GCA_039191605.1 Acidobacteriota bacterium
CCGCGCAGTAGTTCCGCACCCAGCGCTTCTGCGCTGACTGAGCCGTGCTGATCGCGAGGTGCCAGGGACCTTCCCGGAGAGGCTGAGCGCAGGGTGTCAGCGCAGGGTCCCTGGCACCCCGTGCCGGCACCGGTGGTAAGAGTCCTGGGGAAGGTCCCTGGCACCCTGCGCTGACACCCTGCGCTCAGCCTCTCCGGGAAGGTCCCTGGCACCCTGCGATCAGCCTCTCCGGGAAGGTCCCTGGCACCCTGCGCTCAGCCTCTCCGGGAAGGTCCCTGGCACCTCGCGATCAGCACGGCTCAGTCAGCGCAGAAGCGCTGGGTGCGGAACTACTGCGCGGGGGCCAAAGATCACCAGCTGGCGCCCTGCGTCGGGATCTCTCCCTGGGCCCGGCGCTGCCGTAGGGCGACGAAGATGAGCCACGCCCCGGCAGCTAAGAAGAGCACGAACCAATAGTCCCCCAGGTAGCTCCAGCGCCAGATGCCCAGCCGTTCCAGCCACCCCAAGGAACCGAAGACCACGCTGCCGACGCCCATTGTGAGCAGCGCCGAAGACCAGTTCGGGAGCCCTTTGGAGAGCGCCTGGATCGAGGCTGGATCTCCCACCACCCCAAGGTCGGCCACATACCCCATATTGACTAGATGGGTCTGCCGATGAGCGTCCAGGAGATTGAACAACCAGATGAAGGAAAGCAGTAGCGCAAAGGCCGGCAGCTCGAAGGCCGCGATCGTTCCGAAGCACAGCAAAGCGAGGAAGAAGAAGACGATTCCCCGGCGATAGAGCCCCGCGTACACATGACCCAGACCAGGGTAGAGACCGAGAAAGACGGCTAGCGCGGGAGATTTTCGCAGCAGGGGAGGCTGCAACCCGGAAGCCGAGCTCGGGGAAGCCAGCGGCGCCCCGGAGATCGGCGGCGGAGGCACCCTGACCTCCTGCGGTGAAGTGGCGGGTGGGCTCTCTAAGGGTGCACTGTCCACGACTGGGCTTTCCACGACTGGGCTTTCCACGGCTGGCCTGTCCACGGCTGGGCCCTCCACGGCCTCTGGAGCCGGAGCGTTTTCGGATGTTTCAATCGGTGCAGGTTCCTGAGCGGTCATGATCTTTCGCCTTTGATGGATCAGGGCAGCGCTGCGATGCAGCGCCCCGGAGAGTAGGGTAGGTCGAGGGAGGAAACGAGGATCGAGAAGAATCGGTGCCCAGGTCGGTAAAGGCTGACCATGACCGGAGCTAACAGGCGGCTCAGCGGTTCTGGACGGGCTCAGCAGGGCTTGGCTCGGCAGAGTCCGCAATCCCGCCGTCGCCCCCCTCTGATGGATTCTCCGAAGATTCGGATTCGCCAGGGGCAGCCTCCTGCGGAGGGCGAAAAGCCAGCCCCGCGAGAGTCTCCACGGAATCCAGACTCGCCAGCAGGCGCTGAGAGGAGAGGGTTACCTTTTGCCCCAAATCACTGGCAGCCTCCCCCTGAGCCTTCAGCACCCAAGGGCTCAGCACCGAGAGCAGCAGCAGGCTTGCAGCGACGGCGAGGCGAGGCTCTCGCACCCAAGCGGGTACCAAGACTCGGGATCTGGCGACGAGCTGAAGTCGCCTCAGGGTCCTCGCCGGCAGCGCCAGTCGCCGTTTCGGCTGTCTCAGGCTTCGGCCGACCACCGCGGTGACCCGCCGGCAGCTAGGGCATTCCGCCAGGTGCTCTCGAAGGGCTGCATCCAGAGGGCCAGCGTCGACCCCAAATCGATTCGCCAGCTCGAGGGGTTCACCGGAAGAGGTCCGCTCCGGCTCCAAAGAGCGCTGAAGCTCATCGTCGAAACCCGAAGCCAGATCTTCGAGGGCCGAGGAAGAGGCCTCGCTCAGGCTTTCACTGAGAGCCCAGCGATCCAGCGCCTGGCCACAGCTCAATCGTTCCCGAGGCATCGCCCGCAGCCGCTGCTGTAGGGTCTTCGGCACCTCGCGGGGCTCAGGCTTCGCTACCGAGGAAGCCACAGTCCGCCATTCGGAGGAGCTCAGCAAGGGAAGGCGCCGGAGCCAATCGTTGAAAAAGCTCATCCCTGGGCCCCCGCGAGCTCCGCCGCGCTTCCCGGCTGAGGCTCTAGCAGCTGCGCTACCCGGCGCGCCAGGCGCTGCCTGCCCCGCACCAGGCGTGACTTGAGGGTTCCCAGGGGAACCTCCATGAACGCGGCACAGTCCTCGTAGGAAAGACCCTGGAGATCTCTCAGCGTCACCGCCACCGCCAGCTCCTCTGGCAGATCCTGAAGGGCCCTCTCGACCAAGCGCATGCGCAGCCGTCGCTGGGTCTGACTCTCGGGGTCCTCGGCGGCGCTCAGGGAGCGCAGATCCTCGGACGAAATATGCTGCGCTTCGCGCTCCAGGCGGTGGCGCCGATAGTGCTCGATGAACAGATTGCGAGACAAACGCAGCACCCAGCCGTCCAGGGGAACGTCCCCACGGTAGAGGTGAAGCTTGCGGTAGAGCTTCAGAAAAACGTCCTGAGTCAGCTCTTCCGCCACCGCCTCCCCGCGCCCGAATTGCCAGGCGAGATTGTAGACCCGAGAGCTGAAGCGCTCTACGAGCTGGTCCCAGGCCAGAGCATCACCGCTGCTAGCGCGCTGCGCCAAGTGATGATCGGCTGAATAGCGAAGAGGATCTAATGTGCTCATCAACCGGGCAGACGAGGAGGCGTAGGAAAAGGTTCCCGCAGAGTCGAGAAATCTTTCTCCAGCCCCCGGCTCGCCTATCTTCTCCTAATCATCAGGGGCCCCCACCTCCCGCTCCAAGACGTCAGATCCAGCAACCAGCTCCGGCTGCAAGATCTAGTCGCCAGGTGCGGTCAAGAGACCGCGACCTTGTCCTCGCTCCTGACTCCGAGATATGTTGCCGCCGATGACCATCCACTATGTAGAGGTCTCGCCCCGAGTGCTGTTTCGAGAGATCGAGGGCGAAGCGGTGCTCCTCGACCTCGACCAACAAAGCTACTTCGGCCTCGACGAAATCGGCACCAGGATCTGGCAGCTGCTCATCGACGCCGAGATTCAGGGCAGAGTCGAGAGGGTAATTCGCTCCCTCGGCACCGAATACGAGACCAGCGAGGAGCAGCTGGCAGTGGACGTTCAATCCTTCCTTCAAGAGCTCCTAGAAGCGCAGCTGATTTCTACCCGGGAAGCCCCCCCAAAGATCGAGGCCGCGGACAACGAAAGTCCAGAGGAAGAAGCCACAGAGGACGAAGCCGCAGCGGCCACCGGGTCGTGAACCCACCGCCGCGCCCCCAAGGGCGCCGCCCTGAGGCACCGAAGCGTTCCGCGAATCACTCGTCGCCCCTACTGCGACGGGTTCGAAACGCTGGCTTAGGACAGATCGGACGCGCGCTCCTCGTCCTGCCCGCGCTGCTGGGAATCCCCCTCGCCCTCCGCCTCCAGGGATATGGCCGCACCCAGAGCCTGCTGGCGACTACCAGCCCCAGGGCCGCAAGTGCTGGCCCTTCCGCCACCCTCACCGCAGCCGGCCGCCAGCGAGCAGAGGCCTGGGCCCTGGCGATCGCGCAAGTCGCTCGCAATCTGCCTCACCGCCCCACCTGCCTGCCTCGATCCCTAACCCTGTGGTGGGTTCTGCGCTATCTGCACCTCGCCCCGGCGCTGCGCATCGGGGTACGTCCACCTCGGTCCAACGGCAAACCCGCAATTGGCGACCACCAGGCCTCTGAAGCCAGCACGCGGCTGCCTTCGGCTTTCATCGCTCACGCCTGGATCGAGGTCGACGGCCAGCCCATTGGAGAAAGCAGCGACGTCGCCCAGCGCTACGCTCCCTTCGAGGGCTCGATCTCGGATCTCTTCGACGCCCATCCATAGGCTCGAGGCGCCAGATTCGAGAAGCCAAAGTCTCGAGACCAGGCCCAAGAAGCCACACTCGAGAGGCTAGAGAGCGTGGGGGCCGCCTAGGGAAATCCAACAAGCTCCGCCGACCAGCCCTCAGCGACCGCGACGACGCAGCATCACCCAGGCGGCGAGGGCCAAGAGACCGAAGAGGGCCAGCAGCCCCAGCGGCGAGGCCGTCGGCACTTCGAGCACCACTGGCGCCAGGCAGGTTCCGGCGGGTAGGGAATCCGGATTGCGGAAACAAACGCCCGTATCGTTGGGCACCGACTGCCCCACGTTGCAGGCGTAGGTCAAGGCGTCCGTAGCGCTTTCATTCTGAATTCCCGTGGTCGAGCCAGAACCGACCTCCGGGTTCCCGGTGCCGACCTGGGCCACGATGTCTCCAGACTTGTGGTAGAGAATCGCCTGCTGGTTCCACTCCGTATCGTCTCCGAAGTGGGTGACCCCCTGCCATTGGATCACCGTGCAGGACTCCGGAATGAGACAGCGATCGCTGGCCCGGGGGCAGGTGTCGAAGTACTGGACCAAAATATCGCTGGTCACCAGATCATCGTGGAGCGGGTAGATCCGCGCGCCGCCGCCGGTGCTCGGCACTGCCGGCAGAGGGCAATCGTTGCTGAGATCTCCGCCAGGATCGGTGATATCGGTAGAGATGTAGCCGTTGGTCGAGACGAGCGCTTCGATCACCGTGACGGCATAGAAGGTGAAGGATTCGGCATAGGTGGTGACGTAGGCCTCATCGTCCCCGCCGCCGAGGCTCGTCCCCGTGGAGCTAATGTCCACGAAGGCGAAGGGACAGGAGGGCTCATCCGAATCTTCGAAGGTATAGCCGTAATCATCGGGCCCCCCGGTGGCTTCACTATCGGTGCCGCCGAACACTCCCACCGCCGGGGCCGGATCCTTCAGCTCCGAAGACTGGGCTTCCACCACCGCCGCCCCGGACAGCACCAAGAAAGCCAGAGCTACAACCCAAACACGATGAGCTTGCGCCGCTCGATTGATCCACATCATCGCCATCCTCCGTTGTTTTCCTGATGCATTGTTGATCGGAAGACTACCGCACCAGCGCCGCCTATCGAGCTTTGTTCATCCACCTTCACCGTGACGTCGAGGCTTTGACCGAAGCCAGCGATGGCTTTCGCGCTGAGAGCCGAAAAGGAAAGAAGAAAACCAAAAAGGAAACGGCGCGACGTCTCTCTCAGGAGCGTCGCGCCGTTCTTGACTCGATCCGGTGACTAAAGCACCCGCGAGTCGCGGTGATCTCAGGTTCAGGCAGCGCGGCGGCGCAGCATCACCAGGGCCGCAAGGGCCAGCAGACCGAAGAGGGCCATCAGGCCGTAGGTGGAGGCCGTCGGCACCTCGAGGACGTTCGGGGCCAGGCAGGTGCCCACCGGCAGGGCATCGGGGCTGCGGAAGCAGACCGCGGAATCATCAGCCACGGAAGCGGCGGTGTCACAGGCGTAGGTCAGGCCGATGGAAGCGCCATCGTTCTGGATGCCGGTGGTGGAGCCGGAGCCGGTCTCGGGGTTGCCAGCGCCAACCTGGGTGACGATGTCGCCGGAGGCGTGGTAGAGGATCGCCTGCATGTCCCAAAGATCGGTGGCACCGAAGTGGTTGACGTCGTCCCAGTAGAAGATGGTGCAGGCCTCAGCCACCTGACAGCGGTCGCTGGCGCGGGGGCAAGAGGCGAAGTACTCCACCAGCAGATCGGCGGTGATGAGGTCATCGTGCAGCGGGTAGATACGAGCGCCACCACCGGTGCTCGGGGTCGACGGCAGCGGGCAGTCGTTGGAGAGATCCGGACCGGTGTCGGTGGGATCGGTGGCGAGGTAGCCGTTGGAGGTGAAGGCCAGATCGGTGTAGTCCACGCCGTAGAAGGTGAAGCTCTCGCTCAGGACCACCGGGAAACCGGCGTCATCGCCGCCACCAACGCTGGTGCCGGTGCCGGTGATGTCGATGAAGTTGAACGGGCAGGTCGGCTCGGCGGAATCCTCGAAGGTGTAGCCGAAGCCGTCCGGGCCACCGGTGGCTTCGCTGTCGGTGCCGACAGAGCCTCCGGCCGGCGAGTTGGGATCCTTGACCTCAGACAGCTGAGCACTGAGTCCGGCGGACAGCACGAGCATCAGCATGGCGGCAAAAATAGCGCCTCGTTTCATTTTGCTTCTCCCCCCAGTAATTTGGGCTGCATTCATTTGGGCTGCATTCATCGCAATGGTAGGCCAACACCGAAGACCGCCAGGTGCGTCAGCGGAGAAGCCTTCCGAGGAGGCTTGCTCCGATCTGGCGAAGGTGACAGACCTGAGTTTGAAACTTCGTATTCCGCGAAGATACCAAGTACGGCGGGAAACTGTCTAGTGCTGACGAAAGATCTTGTTGCACTACTGAATATTTCCGCCTTCCGAAGGTGCCGTCGGCAACGAGATCGAAAGCGTTCGAGGCCCCCGAACCAAGACCCAGGCGCAGAGCCAGATCGCCACGATGCCCAGCCCCAAGCACATCGCCCACCACAGCCCCTTCAGCCCCAGGCCCAGATCGAAGGCCCACCAGGCTCCCAGCGGCAACGCGAGCACGTAATAGGCGACGAAATTGGCCAAGGCCGGCGGCCGAGTCTTACCCATGCCCCGCAGCACGCCGCCTGCCACCACCTGCACCCCGTCGAAGATTTGGAAGGTAGCAGCGATGGGCAGGATCGCGGCGCAGAGGGCGAGCACTTCCATTTCGCTGGTGTAGAGCCCGGGCAGCACCCATCGTCCCGCCAGGAAGACCAGAGCGGAAACGATCATCACCCCGCCGCCGAGCACCAGCGCCACATGGGCGGAGCGCTGGGCGGCGTCGAGGCGACGAGCGCCCACCAAGTTTCCAACCCGGGTGACCGCAGCGATGGCCAGCCCCAGGGGCACCATGAAGGAGAGCGTCGCCAGGTTGATGACGATGGTGTGGGCCGCCAGCGGTACCGAGCCGAGGCGCCCAGCGAGCAGAGTGGACGCCGCGAAGGCCCACAGCTCGAAGAGCAGGTGGAGGGCCACCGGCCAGCCAAAGCCGAGGATCTCCCGCAATCCGGAGCCCTTCAAGGCTTGGCGGCTCCAGCCTTCCCATCCACCACGATGCAGCCGCCAGCGCCACACCATGAAGAGCACCGCGGCGAGCATGAAGACCTGAGTCAGGGCGGTGGCAATTCCCGCACCGAGGGTTCCCAGGGCCGGCACCGGGCCGTAACCGAAGATCAGCACCGCATTGGCCAGCACGTTCACCACGTTGGCTAGCAGCGCGACGACGAGGGAGGGGCGCATGATCCCTCTGCCCTGAAGCCATTGCCGCACCGCGAGAAAAGCGAAATAGAAGGGGAGGCCGGGCACCTGCACCCAAACGTAGCTTCCCGCCTCGAGGGAAAGGTGGGGATCCTGCCCCAGGCTCTTCAAGCCCCATCCGGTAATGCTCCAGGACAAAGCCACGGGAATCGAGCACAGAAGGGCGATCACCAAGCCTCGCTGTAGGGCCAGCGATCCACGACGGCGATCCTTCGCTCCCCAAGCCTGACTGACCACCGGATCCATTCCCAAGATCAGCCCAGTCCCCACCATCACCGTCGCCATGATCCAGGTCCGCCCCAGGGACACCACGTCCAGCTCCTCGACCCCCAGCCGCCCCACCATCAGCAAATCCACCATCCACGGCGTCACCGAAAGGACCTGCGCCCCCATGACCGGCAGAGCCAGCCGCGTCAACACCTGGATCTCTCGCCGCAGAGGCGAAAGGGATCTACCGACCTTCTCCCCGCCGATTTGCTGGACTTCTGACAAAGGATCATCCTTCCTCACCACGCTAAGGGTGCGCGGCCGAAGGGGCGAGCCTATCTCAGATCTGAAAGACGTCGTTGGAGCTTGCGAAACAACTCGTCACCCAAGAAAAGACTGCGAGAGCAAACCTGTCGCCCAACGGTCAACAGGTCCTCACGACTATGGGAACCCTCCCCCGCAAGAAGCACCAGGATCTCTAAGCCCCAAACGGGCTCTACCCCGTTCATAGAACAAGCTCGCCGCAGCGCCTTGTCATTCGTCATGCAGGGAACACCACGATCTCGCGCCAGCAGGAGGCATAACAGATCTTGAAAAGACAACCGACCCTTTTTCTCCAACGCTTCTGCAAGCTGTCGATCCGAGGGTTCCACGATAGTCAGTCGCAAAGACTTGGCGTGCTCTAGCGAGAGGTCCCGCACCTCCAAGAACACTGGCCCGGGCACCAGCAGAGGCCCCCAACTCCGCCGCGAAGGTATACAAGAAGCTTCTATCGACGGCCAGAAAATCGATCAGGACGCTAGCGTCCAGCACATAGCCCGGCAACGATCCCAAGAGCCTGCGCCCGCCTCACAGAGTCCAGCTAGCAGCCAGGCTCTTCATGTCTTCTAAGTCTCTGCCCAGGATCTCAGCTCCTCGCGAGATCGAGATTTCCCCCGTCTCTACCGCCTGGCGCACCAATGAAGGAAGCCGATCTTCCTGAAAGTCCACTGGGGAGAGGGTCTCTTTCTCTTCTCGACGCCAGGTCTCACTAGCTCCTGCCTTGAACTCTTTGAGACGTACAGCGAAAGGCTCATCTCTCTTGCCCAAACTATGCTGATACCTCTGGCGCCAGCGTTTGAAGAAATAAGGCCAGATCTGCTGGCGCAGCTCCGGATCCGGCTGACGGTCCGCCAGCCGCCGAAGCACTGTCTTATAAGAAACCCGGAACATTCGCTTGACCTTGAGAATTCGGTCTACAGGATCCAAACCGCGAGTAGCCTCCCACTCCTTGGCGAATACCTCGTCGGGCATCAGGAAATGGGCTGCGAATAGGTCTGCTTCTCGCTCACTGACCTCTTCCTCGTCACGAACTTCCCCCCCGCCGTCGTAGTCGTCACGATGAAGTAGTAGATGCCCCAACTCATGGGCGGCGGTGAAGATCTGCCTCTCGACGGATAGATCCTGCCAAGTATTGACAACGACAGCAGGGCCTCCGAGATCTGCAGCAGAAACAGAAAGACCGAAGAACCCGTCGCTCTGGATATCGAAGAGCAGTACTTTGATCCCTCGACTCTCCAAGAGACCACAGAGATCTCGTACCGGTTCATCCTGCCTCAGGCCTAAGCGCGAGCGAGCCCAATGGGCAGCGGCTATGGGATCCGCTAAATCAGCCTCCGCTGCCTCGACGAGCAAAGAGCACTCGATCTGATCATCCAACCACTGCTCCAAGAGCTGAAAATCGCGTAATCGAGTAGCTACCCGGGCGATCACTTCCATTCGTGTCTTTAGCTGCTTGTGGGACCGGAACCGCAACGAGCGAAGCTCTGGCACTGGCTCCAACAGACGGATCAGAGACACATCGAGGGCCTGAGCCAAGTCCGTCAAGGTCCTGGACTTCGGCCTGGAAGCTGCCGAGGCTTCGATCTTTCGGTAACCGGAGAGAGATAACCCTGCTCGCTCCGCAAGCTCTTTCTGAGAGTAGCCGCGAAACTTTCGAAGACGCCTCAGATTGACCGATAGTGAATGTTTGTTCATTACTGGCTTGCCTTCATTTCACCCGAGTGACTATTTTAACAAGATTGAGGAAAAGAGTCACTCAGCGGCGAGACGGTGAACATTCAATCAGCCTAGAATGCTTCCATGGATACTCTCTCCATCTTCCCCACCGGCGACGGGCGCTCGGTGTGCGCTCTTCCCGTCGAGGCCTTTCCAGGCTTTGTCGCCAACGTCTATCTGATCCTCGGCGGCCCGGTCCCGGTGCTGGTGGACTGCGGCTCCGGCACCCCCGAGTGCCGCCAGCAAATCGAAGGGCGTTTCGAGGAGCTGCGAGACCTGATTCCCAACGCTCCGCGACTTCGAGATGTGGGGCTGGCGCTGGTCACCCACGGGCATATCGACCACTTCGGCGGTCTGCCGTGGATTCGGGAGATCACCTCGGCTCCCAGCGCCGTCCACGCATTGGATCGCCGAGTGCTCTCGAACTATGAGGAGCGGGTGGTGGTGGCCTCGAAGCACGTCGAGCTCTATCTGGAGAGCTGCGGCGTCAGTGAGGCAACCCGCCGTGGCCTGATGGAGCTCTACCTCTTCGCCAAGGGGCGCTACCGGTCGACGCCGGTGGACCTCGAGATCGTGCCCGGGGAGGCGACGGGGGAGCTGGCGGAGCTCGCCGGCCCCTGCGAGGCGCTCCACGTTCCGGGGCATTGCCCGGGGCAGGTCGCCCTACGCTTTGGCTCCGTGCTGCTCACGGCGGACCACGTGCTCTCCCGCACCACCCCCAATCAGGCCCCGGAGACGATCACTCAATGGACTGGGTTGGGGCATTACTTTCTCGCCCTCGACGAGATCGCGGCCTTCGCCACCGATCGGGAAATTCAAATCGGCCTCGGCGGGCACGAAGACGCGATGGAGGATGTCGTTTCCCGGGTGCAGAAGATTCGCTCCCTCCACCAGCGGCGCCTGCAGCGAGTCTTGGACATCGCCGACGAGCCCCGCTCGGTGCGCGAGATCAGCCAGCGCCTCTTCGGGCCCCGCCGCTCCTACCACGTGCTCCTCGCCCTCTGCGAGACCGGAGCCCACGTCGAATATCTCTACCAGCGCGGCGATCTCTCGGTGAGCAATCTGGACGAGGTGGAAAAGCAGCACAATCCGGTGCTGCGCTATCGCAGGACCTGAGCCAAGGTCGCGGTCTCACCGCAAGAGAGTCACCGCAAGAGAATCTCTGCGCGGCTCCACTCCCAAGACCAGCCCGGCCTGAAGCTCACCACATCTCGGCGCCCAGCCTAGGCCGGCCGCGGTCATCAGTCGGCGCCGAGGAGACCCCGACGCGCCAGAGCCTCTTCTAGCTGGTGGCTGTCGCGAAAGAGGATCGTCTCCATCCCCAGAGCGCTAGCGGCTTCACAGTTGATCTCGCGATCATCGATGAAGAGGCAGGCCTGCGGGGCTACCCCCAGCGCCCGAGTCGCTCCGAGGTAGGCCCTCGGGTCGGGTTTGCGCAATCCGGTATCGCAGGAGACGAAGCTCCAACGAAGGTAGCGCGACAGCAGCAGCTGATCTTCGATCTGGTGGTACCACGGAGGAAAGTTAGACAGCGCGTAGATCGGGAAGCGCTGAGCCAGCCGAGGCAGCAGCAGGTCCATCCCCGAAACCCACTCCACCGTCCCCACCATCGCCCGCTTGAGGGCCGCACCATCGATCTTGCGCCGATCGAGGAAGAAGCGCGAGTAATACTCCTGCTCCTCGATCTCGCCGAGCTCGAAGAGAATCCAGGCCTCGATATCCTTCAGCTCTTGAAGCTTCTCCAGCGGCAGACCGAAATGCTCCATCTGCCGCTGAGGGTAGGGCTCGATCACCACCGTGCCCAGGATGTCCAGGAGCACGGTAGTTATCGAGGCCTCGGTACCTACTCTGGCGTCACCTACTTTGGCCTCGGAGCCCCGACTCACGGATCCCCGGGCCGCCGCGATTTGCGGAAGGCGGCGAGTCCCGGAGGCGGCGAGAGTATCTCCGCCAGGAGCACCGCCCGGGCGACCCCATTCGGCCCGGTCTGAAGGTCCCGGCGCACCGCCTCGACGACAGATCGCGACTTTCCGGCACGCTTCCGAGCTGCGCTTCCCCTCGAAGCGTAGGGCTTGCTGCGGGCCCGCCGCCAGGGGCTGGCGCTCTCTACCCGCGATGAGCTGGGCATCGCCGCGATCTGACCGGCATCATCCTCCTGGATCAGAGGCCCGACGGCCCCCAAGCCCTGCGCGGCGGACGCCATGGACGAAGCCGCCGGCCGGCTGCGTACCGGCGGAGAGGGCGGAGGTGGTGGAGTGGGTCTCGCAGCGGACCTCCGAACCTGCTCTTGAGTTGCGCTGCGAGCGGAAACCGGGCGAGGGATCGGAGGCGGAGAGGGTATCGCTGGCGGAGAGGAGGTCGGAGCGGAAGCGGAGCGGGCCGTCGGCGCCTCTTGTTGCCTTCCCCACTCGGCCTCCCGAACCTCTTCTGCATCCATCCCTGCCGCCTTCGACAGCTCCTCCAGCAGCTCCTTGGTGGAAAAGGCCTTCCCACCGGCCGACTCTTCGTGGGGCGTCGCCTCCGGCTCTCGCGCTCGTTTGACCAGCGAGAAGATGGATCGCACCACCCAGCTGAGAAAGACGAGTAGAAAGATCAGCAGCTCGAATTCAGCCATCACGGCTCCTTAGGAGTTGCTCTCGTCGTCCTGGGACCGGGTCTCCGGCTGCGCGATGGACTCGCGCATGCTGGTGTCCGCCTCGATGTTCTGGAGACGGTAGTAGTCCATCACGCCGAGGTTGCCGGCGCGGAAGGCTTCCGCGATGGCCTGAGGCACCTGGGCCTCCGCCTCGATGAGGCGCGCCCGCATCTCCTGGGTGCGCGCCCGCATCTCCTGCTCCTGGGCCACCGCCATGGCGCGGCGAGACTCGGCGCGGGCCTGGGCCACCTGCTTGTCGGCCTCCGCCTGATCGATCTGCAGCTTCGCGCCGACGTTGGCGCCGACGTCCACGTCGGCGATATCGATGGACAGAATCTCGAAGGCGGTGCCGGAATCGAGGCCCTTCTCCAGCACTCGGCGAGAGATCATGTCCGGATTCTCCAGCACCTGCTCGTAGGTATCGGCAGAACCGATGGTGGTAACGATGCCCTCACCGACTCGGGCGATGATGGTCTCCTCGCCGGCGCCGCCCACCAGGCGATCGATATTGGCGCGCACCGTCACTCGCGAAATCGCCTTGAGCTGAATGCCGTCCTTCGCCACCGCCGCCACCACCGGCGTGGTGATGACCTTCGGGTTGACGCTCATCTTCACCGCTTCGAGCACGTTACGACCCGCCAGATCGATAGCCGCGGCGCGCTGGAAGGAGAGCTTGATGCCCGCCTTGTCGGCGCTGATCAACGCGTTCACCACGTTGAAGACGTTGCCTCCCGCGAGGAAGTGGGATTCCAGCTGTTCGGTGCTGAGATCGAGCCCCGCCTTCACCGCGGAGATCCGAGGCTCTACCACGTGATTCGGCGGAACCCGGCGGAAGCGCATGCCGATGAGGTTGAAAAGACTGACGTAGGCTCCACTGGAGAACGCCGCGATGAAGAGACGCAGCGGAATGAGCCAGAAGAAAATGATCAGGAAGGCGAAGACGGCAAAGGCCAGTAGCAGAATTTGTTCCATGAGGATCAGCTCCTTGAAGCTTCGTCGCCGCCGAGGAGGAAACCGCGGCCTGCGGGCATTGAGGTCCTTCGGTACGTAAGCTTAGTGGGGTCGATGAACGGATCTTGAGGTAGAGAGGTCCGTAGGCTATAGGCAGGGCAGTCGAGGGTTTGGGCTGCGGCGCCTAGAAGACCGACAAGAGGAATCAAGCTGCCCGGACTCTCCAGAGGTGCATTCCGGGCCCCTTCGGGGGCTCGAAGGACGAATCGAGGAGCGAGCCAAGGCATGGATTGACGAGTGGATTGAGGGCAAGCGAAGCGAGGGATCACCTTTCCTTCGGCGACTGAGTGGAGCGTCAGCAAGCTGCAGAGCCGGACGACGGTAGCTTTTCTGGCAGGCTCTACCGGGTCGAGGACCTTCCCCACGCCAGCGGAATCGGCCTAGGCAGCTCCGGCCCCCTCCTCCCCTTCGCTTTCTTCGCTCGCCGCCTCTTCCGCTGCGGCTTCTTCTACGACGATCCGGCTGGACTCCACCTCGATGACCTGCACCGGGGTCCCGGCATCTAGGAATTCACCCGCGGTGATCACGTCGACTCGCTCGCCATCCACCGTCGCCAGCCCGGAGGGCCTGAGGTCCGTTGCCGCGACTCCCCGACGGTGCAGCCAGCGCTCCACTAAATCCTCTTCCTGGCTGGTCCATTGATCGCCGGAATCCTTCAGCACCATGTGCTTGCCGGCGCGACTGGACATGAAGACCTTTAGCGCTATGGCAGAGAACAGCAGGCTCGCCGCCACCGCTCCACCACCCCAGAGGGAGCCCATTTCGAAGGCGAGATAGCAACCATAAAGCACTGCTCCGAAGCCCAGAACCCCGAGGATGCCTCCCGGCAGGAAGAGCTCCAAGAAGAGCAGGAAATAGCCCAGAGCGAGGGCGAGGATCAGGGTGAGGGTTCCGTCTGGCATGGTTTGGTGTGCTTCGCTGGAAGAGTGGCTTGAAAAAGGCTCAGAGATCGGGCTTAGAGAGAGGGGACGGAAGAAAGATTCGAATTCTACGGATCCTGGTCCGTCAGGACCGGCTTAGGATTCCCCCTCGGCGAGGGCGACCACCGCCCGGCCGCCGCGGATCTCCAGCACCCGCACCGGGCTTCCCTTCTCGATGAAGCCCCCTTCGGTCTCGACCTCGACTCGCAAGGAGCCGAAGCGCGCTCGGCCAGCGGGACGCAGCGGAGTGATCGCCTCGCCCAGGCTTCCCAACGCCGGCGCTTCCTTCAGCGACTCCTCCTCCGTCACGCCGGCCCCGGAATCCAGAGCCGAGGACAGCACTAGATGGCCGCCGAAGCCACGGCTGGCGCCGCGGGGCAGCAGCCACAGCAGCAGGCCGATGCCGGCGAAGCCCACCAAAGTCGAGAGCAGAACCCGCTGGGTCGACTGGGTCAGGGTGTCGACCGTAAAGGGGTTGTCGAAGGAGATACTGCCGAAATCTCCGGCGATCGCCAGCAGGATGGCGCTGGCGAGGATCGCCGTCACCCCGAGCAGGCCGGCGATGCCGAAGCCCGGCAGCACAAAGAGCTCCACCGCCAGCAGCACAATGCCTATGACGAAGAGACTGACCTCCTCCCAGCCGGCCAGGTTCACCACGTGGTGAGAGAAGAAGAGAACCAAGAAGCAGGTCAGCGCCCCGGCGCCGAAGACGCCGAAGCCCGGAGTTTGGTATTCCAGGTAGCCGAGAATCAGCATCGCCGTGAACAGCAGGCTAGCCACCGACGGACTGGTGAGAAACGCCGCTAGCTCCTCCGCCCAGGAAGACTCCAGGTTCACCACCCGCGCCCCGGGATACCCCAGCTCGGCGAGCACCTCCTCGAGGCTATCGGCTTCGAAATCGGCGATGCCCGTCTCCACCGCCTTGGAGGAAGTCAGGGTCAGCAGCTTTCCTTCCTCGGAAATGCCTTCTACCACCAGGTCCTGGTCCACCATGGCGGCGGCGATATCGCCGTTGCGGCCCTTGGTCTCGGCGGTGCTGCGCATCTCCTCGCGGAAGAACGAGACGTACTTCTCTCCCACCGCCTGGGGCGGGCCGTTGTTGGCCTGAGGCAGCACCGGGGCAGCGGCGCCGATGGTTCCCCCGGGGGCGATGGCAATATGGTCGCAGGCCAGCGAGATCATCGCCCCGGCGCTGATCGCGCGCTTGTCGATGAATACCGCCGTGGGCAGCCCGGAAGCGAGCAGATCATCCCGGATCGTCAGCGCCGAATCCGCCGCTCCGCCGAGGGTGTTGAGGTGCAGCAGGGCTAGCTCCGCCCCTTCTTCCTCCGCATCCTCTACCAGGCGGCGAATAAAAGCCGCCGAGACCTTGTTGATCTCCGCGTCCACTCGCGCCACCACGACCGTTGCCCCGGAGGTGGCAGAGTCTTCGAGTACGTCTTCAGACAGGTCTTCGGACAGATCTTCGGCCGAGCCTTCGGTTGAGTCCGCGTTGACCGCCTCCGAGCTAGCCTCCTGGGCGGCAGCTTCTTCTTGCCCGAGACTCGCCGGCGCTGGGGTCAGGGTCGAAAAGGTCGCCGCGAGAACGATTCCTGCCAGCACCAAAGCTTGAAGCCGACGCTGCGGCCTTGATCCCGACAGCCTCGAGCTCGGCGGTCCTAAACCCGACGGTCCTGACCCCGACGGTCTAGACCCCGACGGTCTAGACCCGAGCAGCGGCCCAGGGCGGCGACAACCCCCTGCACCGATAGACCAACTCCCCCTGCGCGCCGCCTTCGCGTCCTGAGATAGGCCCAAGGCGGAGCGGAGCGGGGAGAGAAAAGAGCGAGAAATTTGACTCATAGTGAAAATCATATCGTGAACGGCACGTAGAGAGATTTAACGGGTCTGCGAAAGGCACTGCAAAAGGCACCGTGGAACGGGTCGCCGAGAACCTTCTCAGCGGACGGATCGAGTCGAGACCTTTCCGCCAAGAAAGCCACCCTTCAGGAATTCGTCCACCGAAGAATGACAGATGTTTCCCCCAAGCCCCTCCCCCAATAGAGGGCTTTTCAGCACTGCGTTACACTCTGATTCGTTAGGTGGCTCAACTCCCGCACTCTCTCTCCAAGGCCTACCACCTCTCACCAAAACTAGGATTGAACGCTTTTCCTTAACCTCCCAATGAAATTCTACAAAGTCCTTCCTAGCCTCAACAAAAAGCGCCATATGCACATCTGGCACACCGCGCTCCGCTCCCAATGGAGCGCTGCCGACGTGGATTGGTACAAGCCCCATCGCATCACCAGCCGGCGCTTCAAAGATCAGCTGGCGAGAGCCTTAACCCCGGTCCTGATGGGCGAACAGGCCGCCCTCTACTCGGTCTCCGGCCTGATTCCCATTCTGGGACAAAAATTCGAGGTGGAAAGTCAGTTCTACCTCACCACCTGGGCGGTGGACGAAGCCCGCCACACCGAGCTCTTCACCCGCTTCTACGAGCGCATCGACCGCGAGCCGATGTCCATTCGCCGCTTCCCCGCCGGCTATCTGTTCCAGAGCAGCATCGTTTCTAAAGATCCCGCGGAGTGGCTCTCCGGAGTGCTGGTGAGCGAGGTCCTCGCCCAGCTGGTGATGGAGGAGCTCAAGCGCATCGACATGGATCCGGTGCTCTCCGACATCGCCGACGGCATCCTCGAAGACGAGGCCCGTCACCTCGGCTTCAACCACATCTATCTGGAAGACCGCTTCGCCGCCCTCTACGGTCAGGACGATGCCCAGGAAGAAGCGGAGAGCTATGCCCAACACCTGAGGCAGCACCTGGGCGGCGTGCTGGCGGGAGTCTCACCGATCCTCGACGCCCTGGATCAGGAGCTCTCCGATATCGGTATCGATCGCTACGAGCTGCTCCACAACCTCAGCGAGAAGAGCAAGAAGAGGCCGAACCGCAGCATCAAAGCGGGACAGCGAGTCGCCGAGCGGAGACAGGTGGCCAGTCAGCTGGCGCACGCCGAGGCCGTCGGTAGCGCTAGTATCGACGGATGATGAGCAGCACCGGAAGCCCATTCCCTGACCCCGCCGAGACCCGCACTCTCCCCGAGGTGCTGGAGCGCGCCGGAACCCGCTTCGGCGAGCGCCGGCTGGGCCTCTACGACGGTCGCGGCCGACGCATCGAGGAGCACACCTTCGCCGAGCTGTGGGCGCTGGCCCAGGATGCGGCGAATCGCTGGCGCGGAAGAGGCCTCGCCCCCGGCGATCGAGTGCTCGTCTGCCTGCCTTCCAGCTGGCAGTGGATGCAGGCCTGGTGGGGCGCCGCGCTGCTCGGCGCCCTGCCGGTGGCGATCGCCCCGGCGGGGGCCATGGGCTCCTCCGAAGGGCATACCCGCCGCCTGGCGGAGGTCGCCCGGCGACTCGGTGCCCGCGCGGTGGTGGCACCGCCGACGGTCGCCGAGCAGGTCGACCAGCTGCTGGCTCAGCCGCCGGATCCCGTCAAAGGAGCTACCGAAGAAGGAGAAACCCTCGCCGACGGAGCCTCCCCTGGCTCTGCGGCGCCCCAGGGACGCGAGGAGCTCGAGCACCTGCGCAGCGTTTGGCTCGCTCCCGAAGCTCTCGCCGCGGCGCCGGCGGTGGCCGGCCCTATCGCCCGCCCGGAAGCCGTGGAGACCGCCTTCCTGCAGCTCACCAGCGGCTCCACCGGCCGGCCCCGGGCGGTGCGCATCTCCCATCGCGCAGCGCTGCACAACGGCCTCGCCAGCTCCGAGGCCATCGGCGCCCCCTACGGCAGCGCGGCGCACCGCTGGGCCGACTCCATGGTTTCCTGGCTGCCCCTGCACCACGACATGGGGCTGGTGGGCTGCCTGCTGCTGTGCCTCAACCTCGGCCTCGATCTTTGGTTGATGAACCCCACCACCTTCCTGGCGCGTCCGCAGCTGTGGCTCCAGGGCTTGGCAGAGCGCGGCAAGACCTTCGCCCCGGCGCCGAATTTCGGCTACCACCTGCTCACCGAGAGGCTGCAGCCGAAGGCCCTTCAGGATCTCGACCTCAGCGGCTTCCGGGCCGCCATGGCGGGAGCCGAGATGGTGCGACCGGAGACCGTAGCGGCCTTCCTCGAGCTCACCGCCGACACCGGCTTCTCCCCTCAGGCCTTCCGCCCCTGCTACGGCCTCGCCGAAGCCACGCTGGCGGTGACCTTCGATCAGCGCGGGGAGGGGCTGCGCACCCGCCCGGTGCCGGAGGGTGGCGACGCCGGCCTGGGCCTCTCCGAGGTCGCCTGCGTCGGCCACCCCGTCGTCGATACCGAGGTGGAGATCACCACCCCCGACGGCGCTGCCGTGGCCGAAGGCGTCATTGGCCAGGTGCGGGTGCGAGGGCCAGGGATCTTCGATGGCTACTTCAACGATCCCCGAGCCACCACCGAGGGGCTGGTAGACGGCGCCCTGGTCACCGGGGATCTGGGCTTTCAGCTCGACGGCGAGCTCTACCTTACCGGACGCACCAAGGATGTGCTGATCCTGCGCGGACATAATCTGATGCCCCACGAGCTCGAATGGCTGGCGGAGGAGGTCACCGGCGGCGGCGGCGCTCAGCGCACCGGCGCCTTCTCCATCGCCCAGGGAGCGGAGGGGGAGGTGGCGGTGCTGGCGGTAGAGACCAACGAACGCGATCCCGAAGCCCGCGCCGCGCTGGATCGAGCGATCCGCCAGCGACTCGGGCGCGCCCTCTCTCTCACGCTGGCGGACCTGGTCTTCGTGCGCCGGGGCCGCCTCCCGAAAACCACCAGCGGCAAGGTGCAGCGCCGACAGCTGCGGCAGATGTATCTCGACGGTAGCCTCGACCGCCTCGGCTGATTCTCTTTCCTTTTTCTTTCTCTCCAGCCCTCACAACTCAACCATAAACTCCACAGGCCCAGGGCCACTCCTTCTCTGCCCCAGGGCCGAAGGTGATCGATCATGAGCCACGACGACAATCCCAAGATCCAAACCGCCCGACAGGTTCTGTCGGAAATCAGCGGCGTCGATGCCGCCGAGCTACAGCCCCAGCAGGAGCTGGTCTCCGACCTGGGCATCGATTCCCCGAAGGCTCTCAAGCTCCTCGTCGAGCTGGAGGACCGGCTGGACATCGAGATCTCCGACGAAGAAGCCGCCGGCCTCAACACCGTCGGCGACATCTTCAGCTACCTGGGAGCGATCTCCTGAACTCCTCCTCCAATCCTGCGGCATCCGACGGCGCCGACAGCGCTGCGTCGGATGTCCCTGAGGCAAGCCCCACCCAGGCCACGGCGAGCACAGCCCACGCTGCGGAAAGCCCGGCCCAGGCTGCAAACAACACGGCCCAGCCCTTCGCCGTGGCTCCGGCGCCCAGCCGCCCAGCGCGGGAGCTCACCCCTGCCGAGATCAAGCGCCAGCACCGCCTCGCCCGAGGGGTTAGCTGGATCCTCTCTGCCCTCGGCGCCACCTGGAGGGTGGAGCTGGTGGCCGGCAAAGAGCGCCTGGAGGCCATTCGCCGCCACCAGGAGCCGGTGGTCTTCGCCTTTTGGCACAACGGGGCGCCGATATCCGCCTGGCTATTGCGCCGGTGGTTTCTCTCCCGCGGCGTCCCCCTCACCGTTCTGGTGAGCCAGAGCCGAGACGGTGAGCTGGGGGCGGGCCTGGCGATCCACTGGGGGGCGAAGGTGGTGCGCGGCTCCGCGTCCCGGGGAGGCGCCGCGGGGCTGCGCCGCCTCTATCGCGAGGTGCGCAAAGGCTCCAACGCCATCACCATTCCCGACGGCCCCCGCGGCCCGATCTTCGAGGCCAAGCCGGGAGCCGTGGTGCTCTCGCAGCTCACCGGCGCCGCGATCCAGCCGATGGCCATCGCCGTCGACCGCGCCTGGCGAGCCAAGTCCTGGGACCGTATGATCTTTCCCAAACCCTTCGCTCGCGTGCGCGTCGCCTTCGGCGACCCCATCGCGGTGCCCAACGAGTTGACGCCGCCACCGGCCTACGATGTTGAGCCAGGCGTCGACGGCGCCTCCCTGGAGGCTTGGCAGCGCTATCTCAGCCAGGTTCTGAACCGTCTGGTGGAGCGAGTGAAGCCCGATTCCGGCGACTCGCCGAGCCGCCGGCCCGGAATCTCTGGCTAGATTCCCTCACCTAGATTCCCCGAAAACTTGAGGAGGAGCAGGTATGGAGCCTTCCCACGATCGAGAAGACCTCGCCCGAGTCATCTCTGGCTGGAACCGCGAAACGCTGATCGATGAATACGTCCGCCACCGCGACGACTTCGAGCCCGGCGCCCAAGAGATCCTGGAGCAGGAGCTCGCCAGGCGCGGGCTGAGCGAGGAGGACCTCTCCGAGGCCCGGCAGGCCTACCGCTGGGAGCTCGCCAAGCGCGCCTTGGCGGACGAAAAGCTGGTCACCGTCCAGCGCTTCTCGGACCGCATGACCGCCCTCGTCGCCCAGGACCTGCTGGAGCAGGCGGGCATCCCCTGCTTCGTGCGAGGGCTGGACCGGCTCTTCTCCGATCTGCTGGCCCTCTCCTTCCAGCCCATCACCATCAAGGTCGCGGAGCACGATGTCCCCCGGGCCCAGGAAGCGCTTCACGATCTCCAGCTAGACGAGGCCTGAAGACCCCTGACTCCAGGGAGCCGAGCGCTCCAGAAACCCGCTAGCTTCGGGAACCCCGCACCGCCTCCACCAGCGCTCGATCCAGCTCCGGTGCCCGCTGGCACCAGGCGAAGCGCCGAGCCGCGGCGATGCAGGGCGCCAGGCTCCTTCGCCAGGCCTCGGCGTCCCGGCGCTGCCCGGCCAGCTCTCGCAGGCGTGCCGCCAGGTTCTCCGCCCCGCCTTCCCAGAGGAATCTCTCCGGCCGCTGGAGCGGGGAGAGAAGCTCGGGATAAGACAGCCGCCTAGGCAGCAGAGGCCACGCGCCGGAGGCCATCGCCTCGACGGCGGAGAGCCCAAAGAACTCATGACGGGCGGTGGAGACGAAGACATCCGCGCCGGCCAGCGCCTGCCGGTAATCCTCACGGCGAGGGAGGTAGCCCCATCGCCGAACCCTGTCACCGAGACTTTCCCGGGCGCGCTGGAAGACTTCCGGCACGCGCCGGAAGCTCTCGCCGAGCACGTCGACCCGAAAGTCGACACCTGCCTCCACCAGCAGCTGCAGGGCCGCGAAGAAAGTCTCGGGATCCTTGTCGTGCTCCCAGCGGGCCGCCCACAGGATCGACAGTGCTTCCTCTGGTAGCTCCCCCGGCGGATCTCCTGGTAACGACTCGCGCTGCGGCGCGGCATCGATCCCCGGCGCTTGCACCCGCGCCTGCCGCAATCTCTGCCTCGCCTGCCGGCGCAACGGGCGGCTGCGGGCCGAATCCGGCATCGCCGCCAGCAGCTCGTCGAGAGCGCCGCTGAGCTCCCGACGGTGAAACTCCGAGTTGAACCACACCTCGGAGGCGGCGAGCATCGTAGTCCAGTGAATCAACCCGAAGTGGGCATCCCTGGGATCTTCCTTGCTCTGGGAAGGGTAGGTGAGCTGATTCTCGTGAAAGTAGACCACCGCCGGGAGCCCCCGTAGGCCAGCGGGGAGCAGCCCGTAGAGCTCCGCTAGGTTCACCATCGAGGTCACCAGCAGGCCGTCCCACCGCTGGTCACCAGGCCGCCCGGCGGTCGTAGCCGAGGTCGAAGTCGAGACCGAAGCCGAAGCCCCGAGGATCTCCCTGACCTCAGCGGCAAAGCTCGCCGCCGAATGCCTCATGCGCCACTTCCAATGATGGGGCGGAAGGGTCAGCACCGTGAAGCGGTGGGCGCTGCGCTCCACCCAGGAGTCGAGGAAAGCTCGGTGGCTGCCGCCGTAATAGGGCTCTAGAGCCAGGATGCGGAGACTCTCGCTCATATCTCTATGGTAACGGTCTCTATGGTCCCCATGTCGGCACCCGCGGGGCCCGCGCCTCCACCTCCATCGACGGTTTCCAAGACCCCATGGCGGGGCTGGCAGACTGCTATCATTACGGGTGCGGCGGAGGCCGCTCAGCTTCTCACCTTTGCCCTCTAAATCAGCGCGGCGCCTCCTCCCTCACTCCCCCTCTCAGCTTCCTCTCTCCCCGAGAGATACCCCTAGATCAATCCCCTCTGACTCCTCTGGAAGGATCCCTCTATGCAGCTCAACGAGAAGACCTTTCTCATCACCGGCGGCGGCTCCGGTCTCGGCGAGGCCAGCGCCCGGCGCCTGGTCGCCGGCGGCGCCCGCGTCGTCCTGCTCGATGTCAACGTTCCCCGTGGTCAGGCGGTAGCCGACGAGCTGGGAGATTCCGCCCGCTTCGTGGCCACCGACGTGACCGACGAGAAAGCCGTGCAGGCGGCCATCGACGTCGCCCGCGAAGCCTTCGGCGGGCTCCATGGCGCGGTCAACTGTGCCGGCGTGGGAGATCCGGCAAAGATCCTCGGCAAGCACGGGCCCCACCCCCTCAATCTCTTCGACAAGGTGATTCGAATCAACCTGATAGGCACCTTCAACGTCCTGCGCCTGGCCGCCGCGGCGGCGGCGGAGAACGAGGCCGAAGAGACCGGTGAACGCGGCGTGATCATCAACACCGCCTCCATCGCCGGCTACGAAGGCCAGATCGGCCAGGCCGCCTACGCGTCCTCCAAGGCCGGCATCATCGGCCTCACCCTGCCCGCCGCCCGAGAGCTCTCCCGCCACGGGATTCGTGTGGTGACCATCGCCCCGGGCCTCTTCGACACGCCCCTCCTGGCCGGCCTGCCGGAAGCCGCGAGGGTTTCCCTCGGAGAGCAGATCCCCTTCCCGTCGAGGCTCGGAAACCCCGAAGAATACGGCCGCCTGGTGGAGCACATCGTCTCCAACTCGATGATCAATGGAGAGGTGATTCGACTCGACGGTGCCCTGCGCATGGCACCGAGATAAGGATCTAGATCAGCGCCGAGAGAAGCTTGAGGGACGGGTCCTAAGGCCTCGGCATCAGGGCGACGAGGGCGACTTCCTCCAAGGCAAGATCATCTTCCACCCCGGAGGTACGGGGTGAGCATGGTAGCCTTTGAGCAGAGTTCGTCTTCTGTGATGTTGTTTCTATGCTCCGGGATCTCCCGTCCGCTCGTCGGGCGGGGCCGGTGCCGTCTCCCCAGCCAAGGGGCCCTCAACGACCATGTCGCCCTCGCCTAGCAGGGGCCGATCGTCCCACTCCTCCGAATCCGATCTCGATTCCTGCGAGCTTCGGAAACGGCCGGTCGGTTCCCTCTGTCTGCCGCCGGAGCCCTTCCGCCTCGGCCCCTGTACTCTGCTGGAGACCCTCGGAGCCGGCGGAGCGGGCACCGTGTACCGTGCCCGCCTCGAAGAAGAGCGAGAGTACGGCGCCATCGGCAGCATCGTCGCCGTCAAGGTGCTGGATCCGGAACGCATCGAGTCCAACACCGTCTTCCAGCGCTTCTTGCGCGAGGTGAGCCTCGGTACCTCCGTGCACCATCCCGCCATCGTGCGCACCTTCGAGAGCGGTTTCGAAGCCCCCGAGGGAAACGAGGAAGGGTACCACTACCTAGTCATGGAGCTGGTTCAGGGCAAGACCCTGCGCCAGCTGATGAGCGATCTCGGCAACTTCGAGGTCGAGCGCGTGCGTACCCTGGCGCTGCGCATCGCCGACGGCCTGGACGCCATCCATAGCGCCGGCGCCGCTCACCGCGACCTCAAGCCGGCGAATGTCTTCGTCACCACCGAGGATCAGATCAAGCTGATGGACCTCGGGGTCGCGTACCTGATGCAGGAGTCCACCCGCCTGACCCGGGAGGGCTATTTCGTCGGCACCCTGCTCTACGCCTCTCCCGAGCAGATTCATGGCCAACCCGTCGGACCCCAGGCGGATCTCTACTCCCTCGGAGTGGTGCTCTACGAGGCCGCTACCGGGGTGCAGCCCTTCGAGGCCCAAACCACCCACGGCATTGTCCAGCGTCACCTGCGGCACGTCCCGCCGCGAGCCGGTGCCCTCAACCCGCAGCTGCCGCGATGGCTGGAAGAGGTCATCGCCCGCCTGCTGGAGAAGGAGCCCAAGCACCGCTTCGCCACCGCCGCCGAGCTGCGGGAGGTGCTGCGAGAGGGGGAGCTTTCCGACTGGTGGCAGCGCCGGCGGCGGCTCTTCGAGCATGAAGTTCCCCGAACGCTGCCAACGCTGCCGGTGGAGCGCCTCGCTCCCTTCGTCGGCCGCTATCGCGAGCTCCAGACGTTGCGCACCCTCTACCGTGATGCCCGCGGCGGACGGGGCCGAGCCCTGCTGCTGGTCGGCGAAGACGGGGCCGGTAAAACCCGATTGCTCGACGAGCTGATCTCCCAGATCGCTGCCGAAAAGGATCCCGCCACGGTGCTCTATGGGTCCTACAAGCTCCGTTCTCCCGGCACGGCCGCCACCGAGCCCTTGACCACCGCCAGAGGCTTTGCCCAAGGGGTGCTTCACTTCCTGCTGCCCTCCTCCCTCGAGTTAGCCTCCGCGGAGCAGCAATGCGGCCGGCTGGAGCAACAGCTCTCCCGCTACCTCAGCGCCCTGCCCCGACTGGTGCCCGGCTTCGTAGACCTGCTCGCCGGCGGCGAGCCTGCCAACGAAGCGGACCCGGAAAGCGCCGAAGCAGGAAAGCTCTCGAGAGCTTCGATTCAGGCGGTCTACGCCTACTTGGCCAGCGTGCTTGCCGCCCAACAAACCGTGGTTTGGTTCGTCGAGGATCTCCACCTCGCCTCCGAGATCGATCACGAGGTCTTTGCGGCCCTCGCTCAGCAATGTGCCGAGAGCTCGATCCTGCTGGTGGGCACCCTACGCCCAGGACCGGACGTGCCGCCGCTCCAAACCTTCGGCGACGATCGATACCTCAGCACCCTGGCCGTCGGCCGACTGTCCCCGCGACAGGTTCAGCAGATGTTCGAAGGGGTCTTGGGCTCTGCCCCGAGCGCTGAAGAGCTGAGTCATCAGCTCACCGAGCGCTGTAACGGGAATCCCTATTTTCTCCTCGAGATGATCCGTCATCTCGAGGATCAGGGGCAGCTGCGTCGCAACCCGCAAAGCCACTCCTTAGAGCTGGCGAAACCGCTGCAGGCAGAGACGGTGCCCGCCACCATCAGGGAGCTGCTGCGCCGACGCCTTCTGCATCTCTCCACCGACGATCGCCAGCTGCTGGAGATCGCCGCGGTGCAGGGACTCAGCTGCTCTCCGCTGCTCTTGGCGACCCTAGACCGAGGGGAGAGCTCGCCCCGAACCACTGATGGCGTGGAGGCTCTATCGAAACAGCTGCGACGCCTGGAGCGAGAGACCGGGCTAGTGCACGAAGAGGAGGGAAGCTTCCACTTCGACCACCTCCTGCTGCAGGAAATGATCTACGGCGAGCTGTCCCTCCCGCAGCGAGCACAGCTCCATGGAGACCTGGCGCGCGCGGCGGAGCTCCTGGCCACGGCCGCCCAAATCAGCCCCGATGGCGAGACCGCCGCGTCCATCGCCTGTCACTATCTGAGGGCCGGGCTACCGGCCCTCACCCTGCCCTACCTCGCCTCCGCCCTCGATCATCTCGCCGCCACCTACCAACAGCGAACCCTCTTGGAGCTGGTCGAGGGCACTCTGGCGGTGCTGGGCAACGGGGCTCCTGAGCTACACGGGTCGCCTGAGCTTCGCTGCCACGCCCGCATTCACCAGAGTCGCTGCCTTCAGCTCCAGGGCCGCTGGGCCGAAGCCGAAGAGGCCGCCAAAGACGCCCTAGCCGCGGCGCGGGCGGCAGATTCCCCCCGCTGGCTGGCTCTCGCCCAGCTGAGCCTCGGACGGGTTCGCGGCGCACTGGAAGATCATCGCGGAGCCTACAGTCTTCTGGAGGCTGCCGGGGACAGCGCCCGCTTGGCGGCAGATCCCGCGCTGGAAGCGGACGCTTGGGGCGCCCAGGGCCTCACCCTCGCCGCTGGCGGCAACCTCGACACCTCGAATCAATGCTTCCGGCGCCAGCGCGATCTGGCTCAGCAGCTAGAAGATTCCCGCATCGCCGGCTCGGCCTACACCGGGCTGGCCCGCAATCTGCTGGACCGAGGAGAGTGGCAAGAATGCCTGGCGATGTGCGATCAGGGCCTCGAGCACCTCGAGGGCTCCAAGAGCCTCACCACGACGGCCCGCACCCTGGTGATTCGAGGCAAGGCGCTGGAAGGGCTGGGACGCTGGCCCGAAGCGGTGGCGGCATTGGAGAGTGCCCTCATCGCGGCCCGGCGCAGCGGCTATAGCGAAGGCACCACTCGTGCCCAGCTCGCCCTCGCCTGCCTCGCCCTCGGCGAGGGGCGGCTGGAGAGCTGCCGGCAGACCCTTCAAAGCACCCTCGGTCTGTGCCGTAACCGGCAGCTAGAGGCCCTGGAGGGCAGCACCCTGCGCTTCCTCGGCCACGCCGCCCGGGCGGCAGGGGATCTCGACGACGCCGAGCGCTACTACACCGAAGCCCTGAGCGTTGAGCACCGTCACGGCGGGTGTCGCGGCATCGCCCGCAGCGCCTTCGCCCTCGGCCGGTTGCTCCTCGAGCTCGGTGACCCTTATGGAGCCGAACCCCTGCTCACCGAGGCCGTAGAGCTCGCCGAGCTGTATCAGCTGGCGCGCCCCAGCGTTCTCTCCAATCTCTACCTCACGGCCCTCGGAAATCCAGTCAAGACCACGGCGGTAGACGATCTCCAGCGCCTGACCCCCATCGCCAAGGCCGAAGGCTATCTCCTGCTCTGGAGCCTCGGCACCGCGGCGGACGGCTTGCGACAGGCCCAACGCTGCCTCGATCACTCGACGCCTCATCTCAAGGGGGAGCGGCGCAAGCTCTTCGACGCGCACCAGCCGGTGGCCCGCACCCTGCGCCAGCTAGCCTCCGAAGATCCGGGAGCAAAGAGGGCCAGCGGCTCCTACCTACGCATCGCTCACCACAGCAGAACCGCCAGCCACGGCTGAACGCCGCTGGGGGAAACGAAGACCGCGAAAGGGAAGCGGGAATTCCGCTGCTGGCCCCAAGGCGCCGCGCCCTCGCCTCAGTAGCTCGACCCCAGGCGGCAACCCCAGGCGGCAACCCCAGACGGCGCCCCTAGGCGAGGAATCGCACCGGGGGGGAGCGTTGTGGTGGTTGAACAGGCCGCGGGGGTGAGCTGAGGGGACCGGCGGAAAGATCGAGCTGCGAAACCGGGCTGCGGGACCGGGCTGCGGGACCGGGCTGCCGGACCGGGCTGCGGGACCGAGCTGTAGAGCCGCTCTGCAGGGTCGGTCTATGAGCAAGTAGCGCCCTGCGGGAAGGATCCCTCCGCGAAGTCGGTTAGAGTCCTGGGGCGAGATCCAACGCCCTCCCAGGACCGGTCTTCCGCTCACTCTCCAACAGGATCATGATGTTCCGACTTCCCCGCCTCTCCTCTGCCCCCTCCAGCCTCCCCTTCGCGCTGCTGCTCCTGATGGCGATGCTCGCCTCGATCGCGGCACCGAGCAGCGTCGCCGCCCAGGAGGACAACCCCGAAGCCACCGGCGATCCCGCCGCCGAGACCCTCACCGAGGCATTCGGCGAATCCACGGCCGCCTCGGCACCAGAGGTACCGGAGGTCGCGACAGAAGCGCCAGCAGCAGCGCCAGCGACGGGCACCGCGATTCTCGAAGTCGAAGGGCGGGACGGCAACCTTCCCCCGGCGGAGGCCATCGAGGTGCTGGTGGACGGCCGGCGGGTGAGCTCCCGACCAACGATGGACCAGCCATGGAATCTCGTGCTGTGGCTGGAGCACAGCCTCGCCAGCCCCGGGGCGGTGCGCCGAGGAGCGCTGGCCCTGGAAGATCGAGCCGCCGCCCTCACCGCCCTCGGTGAGGTGCGAGTGGTTTCCGCCGACCCCATCCCCCGCCAGCTCCTGCCCCCCAGCCGTGACGCCGCCGCCCTCGGCGGCGTGCTCAGCAACGCGGCCCTCAGCGCCGGTGCGGAAAATGAGCTGCGGGAGCTGCGGCAGGGCTACTACCAGCGCCTCGCCTTTCTCCTCGGCCGTCCTCGCAGCGGCGAGACGGACGAATCGGTGCTCGGGGTCGCCACCGAGGCGATCCGCCAGGAAGAAGCTCTGGTCACCCGTCAACGGGATCACCTCCTCTCCTGGCTCGCCGAGCACGGCGGACCGCGACCGGCGCTGATCCTGGTGGACGATGGCCACGATCTCGATCCGCGAGATTTCTACACCCAGCAGCTGCCGGAAGACCTCGCCCGCCGCCTTCGGGCGCGCCTGGACAGCCAGCTCTCCGCCCGCAGCGTGCAGCTCGGCAGAAGCCTCTCCGCCCTCGGCTGGGTCGTCTTCCCCCTCGCCATCGAGATCTCCGAGCTCGAGGCCCCGGCGGAAGGAGAGCTCGAGCGGGATCGCTTCGACGATGCCACCGCCGACGCCACCGCTCCCCGCTCCGGCATCGAAACCTGGGGCTACAGCGTGTCCCTGGACCGCATCCGGCGACGCCTTCAGGGCGATGACGACACCATCGCCCCCAGCGGCCCGCTGATGCTCAACCCAGAACGAGTGCTGGACCAGCTGGCGGTGGATACCGGCGGCTTCGTCGCCCAGCGCCCGGCCCAGGTGGATGAGCTCATCGCCAGCCTCGAAGGCCGCCTGAGACTGGAGATCCCCGCCAGCGAGGGACAGCCGGTCAGCGTGCAGGTTCTCGCCGAGGGCAGCTCCCTGCGCTCCCCCCTGTGGGTCTCCGCGGATCGCCCCGAAGCCCTCGCCGCGGCCCGCGCCCGGCGGCTTCTCGCCGGCAATCCCCTCGAGGGGAACCTCTCGGTGCTCGCCTCCCTGCGCCCCCTCACCACCGAAGCCCCTACGCCGGCCGATGACAGCGAGAGCAACTCTCAGGCAGAGGACCCGCCGGTAGACGAGCGCGGCGATGCGCTGCTGGAAGCCCGCATCGATCTCAGTCAGGCGGGCCTTCGGGATGCCCGACAGCAGCCAGGTGGGCTGACGGATGAGCCAGCGGATGGGCCGCAGGACAAGACCGGCACCGACGGCGTTCTGCGGGGCTCGAGGCGGGGCGACTCCGCCGCCGCGGGAGCCTCCGACCAGCCCCCGCGGGTGCGCATTACCTGGGCCGCCGCCGGCGAGGGCGAGCGTCCCCTCGGCCTGTTTCACGGCGGTACCCTGATCGCCGAGCGCAGCGATCGCTGGCAGTGGAGCGAAGAGGTGGAGCTGCCCCCGGGAGCCCGGCGAGTGGCGGTGGTGGTGGAGGACGTAGAGAGCGGCGCCTGGGGAGGCACTCTGGCCGCCGTCGTCGACGCGGTCCTCGCCAACGACGGAGCCCTCGCCGGCGACGGCGATTCCGGCGCCAGCGGAGAGGGGCTCGACGACCAAACCCTCCGCGCCCTCACCGAAGCCCAATTCCTGCCTCAGCGCAAGCTGCTGCGGCTGGTGCCACCGGAGGGCGCCGTGCAGCGAGGACGCGTCACCTTCTCTACCCTGATCCCCCGAGCGGAGGTCGCCCGGGTCGACTTCTTCCTCGACGGTGAAAGGGTCGAGCGGCGCCAGAGCCGTCCCTTCGAGGCGCGCATCAACCTCGGTAGATTCCCCCGCCAGCGCACCGTCCAGGCCATCGCCTACGACGCCGCCGGGCGCGAGCTGGATCGCGACGAGATTCGAATCAACGAGAGCGGCCGCGGCTTCAAGGTGCGCATCACCGAGCCCAAGCCCGGCCGCCACGAGGCCGGCGCCCTGGACGTCGCCGTCGACGTGCAGCTACCACCCCAGGGAGCCCTCGAACGCCTCGAGCTCTATTGGAACGACCGCCGGGTCGCCACCCTCTACGGCCCGCCCTACCGCTACCGGATCTCCGTTCCCGACACCACCGGCGCCTTCATTCAGGCCATCGGACATCTGCGAGACGGCCGCTCCACGGAAGATGTCGTCTACCTCAACGAAGAGGACTTCGCGGAGCAGGTGCAGATTCGCCTGGTGGAGCTCTACACCGTGGTCACCGACGACGACGGGCGCCCGGTGCAGGGCCTGGAGCAGGAAGCCTTCGAAATTTCCGAGGAAGGCGACGAACAGGAGATCGTCGACTTCGAGAACGCCGGCGACCTGCCCATCACCCTCGGCCTCACGGTGGACTCCTCCGCCAGCATGTTCGTCAAGCTGCCGGCGGTGCAGCAGGCGGCGGGAGACTTCGTTCGCGGCTTCCTCTCCGGCCGCGACCGCGCCTTCCTGGTGGATTTCGACACCGAGCCTCGGCTGATTCGCGATCTCACCAGCGACCTGCGGCGAATCAACGACGGCATCGAAAGCCTGCGCGCCGGCGGCGACACCCATCTCTGGGAATCCATCGTCTTCTCCCTGCTGGAGCTTCAGGCGGTGGGCGGCAAGAAGGCGCTGGTGGTGTTCTCCGACGGCGCCCAAGAAGAGGAGGCCCTGAGCTTCGACGCCTGCTACCGCTATGCCCAGCGGGTGGGGGTACCGGTCTACCTCATCGTCCTCCACCCGGGCATCGCCCGGGGCGACGATCTCTCCTCCTCCACCCGCTCCTTCACCCGCAAGCTCGAGCGCCTGACCTCCAGCACCGGCGGCGACGTCTTCTACATCGCCAACACCGATCCGCTGCCGGAGATTTATCAGGCGATCACCAGCGAGCTGCGCAGCCAATACTTGATCACCTACTACGCTCCGGCCCGGGGCGACGACGAGTGGCGCGAGGTAGAGGTCGATCTTCCGGACTACCGAGACTACGAGGCGCGCACCATCGAGGGCTACTTCCCTCGCTGGTAGCGCCTTGGACCAGATCCGGAGGCGGTTTAGTCCGAAAGGTTTCAAAAGTGATCCCTCGTCGGGGATATCCAGCGGGAACGAGGCTCCTCAGCCTTCGATGCCGAGGGAGATGCCCCGGCGGAAGGTTAGAAGGTAAAGAGAAGAAGGGCAGAGCCCTCTCTGCTGCTCCTAGTCCGTGCCTATCCTTCGCGGCTCCCAGCCCTCAACCTACTACGTCGCCGAACCCAAAGAGCCGGGCAACAAAGACGGCGAGCCAAAACACAACAGCGGGCGACACCCGAAGGTGAACGCCCGCTGCTAGCGGAGAATCCTAGCGGATCCCCCGAGACTCAGATCGGCTTCTTACTTACCGATGTAGAGGCTCTCGCGGCTCTCGTAGCCGTCGAAGTAGATGGTGCCGGCGGTGTTGGCATCCACGCCGCCGACGACGCCGAAGCGTACGAAGTTGGCCTGACGCTCACCGTTGGCGAGGGTGACCTCGTCGAAGGGCACGTTGTTGATCCACAGGCGCAGGTAGCCGTCGCTGGCCGCCGCCGTGGAGGCCCGCTTCCAGTCGAGCTCGATCAGATTCCAGTCGTCGTCCAGCTGAACCCAGGCGGGCTTCGCCCAGGTGCCGTCCGCCGGGTTGCGATGGGCCTTCGCCCGCAGCCAGTAGTCGCTGCCGTCGTAGCGCAAGGTCAGAGTCATGAGCCGGTAGGTGTCCGGATCGTTGGAGAACAGGGTCATGATCTTGAAGCGCTTGTTGGCGTCGGTGGTGAAGCTGTTGGGATCGAGGTAGAAGCGCGCGCGGTAGCGATCCTCGCCCTGGGCCAGATTGTCCGTCACGTACAGACGGTTCAGGTCATTGATGGTCGCCCCCATGGAGTAGTCGCCCTCCTGGGAAGCCGCCATGGTCGCAGCGAGATCGCCGCCGTCGGTGAGCTCCTCATCCCAGGCGGCGAGGTCGCCGTCCTCCCAGCCGTCGAGGAAGATCTGGTCCGGCTCGATGGGGCTGTACACGGAGGGGCGATAGTTCTGCATGGTGCAGCGCATGCGACGCATCTGCTCCTCGGTGAACTTGTTCATGCAGGCGTCATCGCTGTAGTCCATGTAGTTGTCGATGGGATCCACCGAACCACAGCTGTTGGACGGAGCGGCGCAGCCGAAGTAGGGGTTGGACTCGGCGTTGGTGTCGCAGATCAAATCACCGGTGGCGTTACAGGCGGCGGTGCCGCAGCCACTCTGGAAGGTGTGGTAAAGGCCGAAGTAATGACCGACCTCATGGGTGCCGGTGCGGCCCAGGTTGAAGGGGGAGAGGGGCGCGTTGCGGCCGAAGGTCTCGGTGAGCACCACCACTCGATCCGCGGCGGTACCGGCGATGCCGTTCTGCGGGAAGCCCGGGACGTAACCCAGCGCACCGCTGGCCTGGTTGACGTAGAGGTTCATGTAGCGGTTGGTATCCCAGCTCAGGGTGTTCCAATAGGAGCCGCCGTCGTTGTACCAGGTGGTGTTGTCGGAACGAGTGATGCCGTCGCTGAAGGCGCCGCCGGCGTCCTCGTCGGCAAGCACGAAGTGCACGCCGGTGTAGGTTCCGGGAGCACCGTTGCTGCCGGCGATGGCCTGGAAGTCCTCGTTGAGGATGTCGATCTGGCTGTAGATCCGATCGTCCGGAACCTCACCGGTGGTGCCGTTGCTGGCGCGCAGAATGTGCACCACCACGGGAACCTGGTAGGTCAGGCCCGGATCGTAGACGGCGTCAGGGTTGGTCGACCCGGCGGAGCAATCGCTGGGATCGGAACCGAAGACCGGGTCCACCAGCTGCTGCGACGGCTGCGGCGCCTGGCAGCGCATGCCGTGGTCGCGGAAATAATCCGACTGGACGTAGGCTTCGAGGCTATCGAAAACCTGGCCATTGACGATATAAGGCTGCACGCTATCAGCCGCATCATGTTGGTGCTCATGCTGGTGCTGGTGCGTATGTTGAGCCACAGCGGGAAGAGCCAGCAGCATCAGGGCCGCGAGCATCACGAGGGATCGCTTCATGGGTTGACTCCTTGCAGAGATTCCATACGAGTGGGGGCGTCCGAAGGGGGTTGCTAATTTAGCATATTCATAACCGTCCCTCTGGACGACGGCCTACTACCGTGGTCGGCGGGAAGGTCGGACACCGAAGGTCTTGGGCTGAGGCCGAGAGGAAAGCTCCGAATCACGCGATGAACCGGAGCAGGCTCGGCCTCGAAGTCATGAGATCTAGCTCGGGATGGGTCTCGGTGGAGCCATCCCGCAGCTGCGATCGGTAGATGATGCTCGCGAGTCTATACCCGAAGTCACCATCACTTCGAGCCTCAAAGGTGATCTTCCTCGTGGATCAGCCTGAAAAAGCGGCCAAAATCATGTCAATTCGGCAAGATCAGCCCTCGAGGAAGACTCTCCTACCCGCTTCGGTAGGACAATCCGCGACGCTCGTGCCAGGCTTCAGGGTTGCGGAAATATTCGCTTACCGCCTCCGCTGCCGCGGCCTCGAGACGCTCGCTGGCTACCGCCGCCGCCAGCGCCGATTCCCGATCCGTCAGGGCGTGCAGCCGCACCTGCTGCGAAGCCAGCGCCGCACCGCCCCCCTGAACGCGGTCGAAGAGCACCAGGGCGTCCGTCACCGTGGCCCCGGCGGCCCGCAGAGCGGCGATGAAGCTGTCTTTGGATCCACCGTCGGTGATCAAGTCCTCCACCAGGAGCACCCGAGAGCCGCTGCGCAGCGAGCCCTCCACCTGAGTGGCGATGCCGTGCCCCTTGGGCTTCTTGCGCACGTAGAGCATCGAGCGATCCAGCGCCTGGGCGATATAGGCGGCGTAGGGAATACCCGCCGTTTCGCCTCCCGCCACGGCGTCGAAGCGCAGCGCTCGGCGCACGCAGAGAACCCGCGCCACCGCCGCCGCCAGGCCCATGAAAGCAGGATCCGAAATCACCTGGCGACAGTTGACGTAGATGGGCGAGTAATTCCCCGAAGCCAGCTGAAAGGGCTCTTCCAAGCGCACCTTGATCGCTTCGGCCTCCCACAGCATCAGCGCGAGAGAGCTTCGCAGGGGCTCCAGAACGGGATCCAGTCGTCGAGTATCAGTCACCGAGCCATCCTCCACAGAGGGTCCAGGGCAGAAATCCACCGGTTGAGGTTTCGCCCTGCTTCGTAACATGAACCCGCGGGCAGCAGCAAGCCGGCGGGGCGTCTAGGGCTTGGTAGCGAAGCGTTGAAACGCAGCTTTGTAGAGCGACTGCACTACACCCACAACGATCCACACCTCACGTTCCGCCTTCTTCGTTCCGCTCAGCAGGCCCGGCGCCTGGTAGATTCCCCAGCTATGGGAGCCTCCTCCGCGATCTACGTCATCGGCGACGTCCACGGCTGCTACGACGCCCTCGAAGGGTTGTGGAATACCCTCCCCTTTGACTCCAAGCACGATCATCTCTGGCTCACCGGTGACCTGGTCAACCGAGGCCCCAAGTCCCTCGAGGTTCTGCGCTGGGCCCGGGAGCGGGAGAGAGAGCTGGGAGAGCGCTTCGTCTCGGTCCTCGGCAACCATGACCTCCATCTGCTGGCGGTGGCCGAGGGAATCGAGGAGCGCAAGGGGGCCGATACCTTCGAGCAGCTGCTCGAGGCACCCGATCGGCAGCCCCTCCTGCACTGGCTCGAGGCACGCCCCCTCGCCCATCGCCACCGGGACTTTCTTCTAGTGCACGCCGGCGCCCATCCCAGCTGGGGCCCTGGACGTACCCTCTCCCGCGGACGCAAGCTGCGGCGGATGCTCGATCACCGCAAGCAGAGGCGAGGGCTCCTGAGCCGCAACCTCCCCCCCGAAGAGCTCAGCCCGAAGCTGCGGCGACGGCGATGGGAGCTGGAAGTTCTGACCAGAATGCGCTGCGTCGATGAGGCCGCCCAGCCCGTCGCCTTCAGCGGCCCTCCGGAACAGGCCCCCCGGGGAGCCCAGGCTTGGTTCGACGTTCCGCACCGCCGCACCGCCGATCGAGTCACCGTCGTCTTTGGCCATTGGGCAGCCCTCGGCCTGCGGCTGATGGAAGATGTCCTCGCCCTCGATAGCGGCGCCGCCTGGGGCGGACGGCTCTCCGCCCTTCGCCTCGAAGATCGCCAGCTCTTTCAGGTCGAGGCCCTCGAGACTCGCCGCGAATAGGCCCTCGTTTCCCCCCATCCACCTCACCCCGGAGCCCTCCGATGACCGACCCCCAGCCAAGGGGTCACTTCCCTGGCAACCCTCACCGTACTTCCTATCATCGGGCTTCCGGCACCTCCCGCAGCACGGCCCCGGGTCAGGTCCCTGGCACCTCCCGCAATGAGAGCGAGTCTATGAGTCTAGAAAAAACCCGAGCAGCCTTTCATCACGGCATTCAGCAGGGCTGGCATAGCGGCGGGCAGCTCTATGTCTCCCACCAGGGGCAGCCCGTCGCCGACCTCGCTCTCGGCGACATCGGCCCCCAGGGGCGAGCGCTAACGGTGGATGACCGCATGATCTGGCTATCATCCACCAAGCCCATCGCCGCCGTCGCCATCGCCCTACTTTGGGAACAGGGCGAGCTGGATCTAGATGACCCCATCGTTCGCTTCCTTCCGGCCTTCGGGCAGCACGGGAAGGATCGCATCACCCTGCGCCACGTCCTCACCCACACCGGAGGCATCCGCCTGCTCAACCTCGGATGGCCCAAGGCCACCTGGGAAGAAACCATCGAGCAGGTCTGCCGCATGCGCCCCGAGCCCCGCTGGATCCCAGGGCAAAAAGCCGGCTATCACCTGGCTTCCAGCTGGTTCATTCTCGGTGCGGTGATCGAGGCGATCCGAGGCGAGAGCTTTTCCGCCGCCATTGAGCAATCGATCTTCCAGCCCTTGGAGATGAACCGCTGCTCCATCGGCTTGAGCTCCGAGCAATTCGCCTCCATCTCCGACTCCATCGTTCCAATGCACAACACCGAGGGCGAAGCGCCTCGTCCCTACCCGTGGCATAAAGAGCCCTGGGTGACTCGACCCAATCCCGGCGCCAATGGCCTGGGGCCGCTGCGGGAGCTGGGTCGCTTCTACGACATGCTGCTGCGGCGAGGCCGTCTTGCCGACGGCCGGGCCCAGCTCTCCCCTCAGAGCGTAGAGGCCCTGACCACGCCTCATCGAGTGGGTCTCTTCGACTACACCTTCCAATTCCCCCTCGACTGGGGGCTGGGATTCATCATCAACTCCAGGCATCAAGCCCCAGAGGATAGCGAGGCGGACGAGGTCGTCCCCTACGGCTACGGCCCTCACGCCTCCCGCCGCACCTTTGGCCACAGCGGCCGCCGCTCCTCCACCGCCTTCGCCGATCCTGAGCATCGATTGGTGGTCGCCTTCGCCCTCAACGGCACGCCCAGCGAAGAAGACCACCGGCGGCGCATCGCTGAACTCACCGCGGCGATCTACCAGGACTTAGAGCTCGCTCCCTCGAGCTAAGGGAGCGCCGACGAAGCCAGCTCCAGGGTGTCTAGGAAAGCCACGAGCTCGTCTAGAAAAGCCTCTGGCTGATCGAGGAAGGGCCAGTGACCGGCAGCATCGATGCCTTTCCACGGAACCCCGGCGACATCCAGCAGCGAACGGCTGTGGGCCCCGGTACCGCGGGGATTACCGTAGAGATAAATCGTCGGAACTTCCAGCGCTGCTAGCTCCATTGCCAGGGTCTGCGCCCCGGAGCAGGACACCAGCTCTTCGCTGTTGAGGTACAGAGTTCGCGGATCGCATAGCCGCATGCTGGCGTAGTAGCCCGCGAGAGGGAGGTCTTTCACTCCAGCCCGATAGATCGAGGCGAGTAGCCTGTGAAACCCTGCGCCCAGGAAGGCTTCCCGCTCGTACTCGGCGATGCGACGGCTGAAGCCGCAATCTTCCAGCGAGATATTCCCCTCGACATTGACGAACGCGGCGAATCGCTGGGGCGCTGCGGCGACGGCCCATTGCCCGATGACGCCTCCCATCGAGTGCCCTACCAAAATCACCGGGCTAGGCAGGTTCTCAGCATCTCGCAACACGATCTCGACATGCTCCCGCAGCCCCACCGCGCCCGACGCCCAGGCGCTGCGGCCATATCCCGCAAGATCGGGAGCGCGGTGGGAATAACCCGCAAGGCGCGGACTCGCCATCAGCTCTTCGAAGCCCAGCCCCGACTCGCCCAATCCATGAATCCAGAGCAGAGTCGCCCGCGGAGCTTCCCTCAGAACCTGCCGGATTCCCAGATTCCCCTGATGTAGATGTTCCATACTTCCGATTATCTCCCACCTCATTCCTCCCTTCTCACGAGAACGCCTCGAAGAAGTGAAGGCTCAGCAGTAGTTAGATTTATGGTAAATTCTGCATGAATAACCTCAACCCCCCGTCCGTTGCCTCCCTGGCCGCCTCTTCCCGACCGGACCAGCCCACCGATTCTTCCCCCTCGGAGAACCTCTTCATGTGGTTGCGAACGATCCTCCTCCTGATCCCCCTCTGCTTCCTGCTGGGAGCTCCTGCTGAAGCCAGTAGCGAGCCGCCTCAATCCCTCGCCAGCCTCTCGCTGCAGCAGGTCGCCACCGGTTTTTCTAGCCCTATCGGCCTCGCCAACGCCGGAGATAACTCCGATCGTCTCTTCGTCGTCGAAAAGGCCGGAATCATCCGCATCATCGACGGCGGAACCGTGCTGCCGACTCCTTTCCTCAATATCTCGGGGCTGGTCTCTACCACCAGCGAGCGCGGCCTTCTGGGCCTCGCCTTCCACCCCGACTACGCCACCAACGGCCTCTTCTTCGTGCACTACTCCAACAACTCCGGAGCCACCACCATCGCCCGCTATTCGGTCTCCAGCGGCAATCCGGACGTTGCGGACTCGGCTAGCGCAGCGATTCTGCTGACCGTCTCTCAGCCGGCGTCCAACCACAACGGTGGAGGCATCGCCTTCGGTCCCGACGGCTATCTCTATATCGCCCTCGGCGACGGCGGCGGCCAGAACGATCAATTCGGCCACGGCCAGAACCTCACCACGCTCCTCGCCTCGGTGCTGCGCATCGACGTTGACTCCGGCAGCCCCTACAGCATTCCGGCGGACAACCCCTTCGTCGGCGCCGGAGGCTCGACCCAGGAAGAAATCTGGGCCTACGGCCTGCGCAACCCCTGGCGCATCAGCTTCGATCGCGAGACCGGAGACCTCTTCATCGGCGACGTCGGCCAGACTCGACTGGAGGAAGTCAACTTTCAGCCGGCGGCGAGCACCGGAGGCGAAAACTACGGCTGGAACACTATGGAGGGCACCCTCTGCTTCTCCCCCTCCTCCGGCTGTGATACCACTGGCCTGACCCTCCCCATCCTTGAATACACCCACACCTTCGGCTGCTCCATCACCGGCGGATACCGCTATCGCGGCACCGCCATCCCCGCCCTGGTGGGCACCTATCTTTACGCCGACTACTGTCAGGGAACCATCTGGGGCGGCGTCCAGAACGACGACGGCACCTGGCTCACCCGGGTGATGCTCGGCGCCTTCGGCAACGTCTCCAGCTTCGGCGAAGACGAGGATGGCGAGATCTACGTGGTCGAGATCGGCGGCGCGGTCTCCCGCATCGTCTCCACCAACACCCCCAACGACGTCTTTGCCGACACCTTCGACGGCGGTGACCTCGGGCAGTGGGGCGGACCTGGCGTCGGCACCGAGGATCTCGCCGTCACCGGCACCGCCGGTATTGGCGGCGGCATGGGGCTGGAAGTCACCTTCGATGATCTCGAGCGGCACTACATCGTCGACGAGACCCCCGACGGAGAGAACCACTACCGAGTGCGCTTCCTCTTCGACCCCAATTCGCTGACCATGGATGAGAACAAGCGGCACAAGATCCTCACCGCCTTCTCTGAAACTCCCTCGCGGCGCCTGCTGACCTTCGTCATTCGCTACCAGTCGGGGAATTTCTTCCTCCGGGTCAAGGGGCACCTGGACGACGGTAGCTGGGCCCAGGCGGCCTGGATCAACCTCGGGGATGAGCCCAGGGTGCTCGAGGCAGAGTGGCTCAAGGCCACGGACTTTGCGACCCCCGATGGTCGTCTCCGGGTCTGGGTCGATGACGTGCTGCAGGACACCCTCACCGGCCTCGACTTCGACGACGGCTCCATCGACTTCGTACGCTTCGGTACCGTCGGCGGGACCGACCTGGGGACTAGCGGAAGCGTCTATCTCGACGACTTCGTCACCACCCGGCACAACTTCATCGGCGCTCCCTAAGCCCGCTGTAGCGCGGGGAGCGTGACCTCACCTCCCCAGCAAATCACCTAGGGTATGTGCCCTAGGGAAAGTCCCTGGCACCCCTCCCAAGAGTGTCAGGGACTTCTTGTTTTCAGTGCTAGCAAAGCCCGAGGGACGTCACACCAACCTTCAGTGAAAGCCCCCGGGGAAGGTCCCTGGCACCCCTCGCCGGTATGCTTGGGAAAGTCCCTGGCACCTTACCCATCGCCCTGAGGAAAGTCCTTGGCACCTCACCTGGGGAAAGTCCCTGGCACCCCTCTGTCCGGTACCTCATGAAACCCTTGGGGAAAGTCCCTGGCACCTCACGGAACCCTGCTCCTCTGAGCTCCTGAAAAGAGCCGGAGATGAGCTCCGGCGCCAAGATCGGGTACCATCTCGCCACGATGCGTGTCTGCTTTACCAATCTCGGCTGCAAGCTCAACCAGGCGGAGCTAGAGAAAATGGCGCGGCGCTTCCACGCTGCCGGCCACCGGGTGGTCGCGACGGTGGAGGAGGCGGAGCTCCACGTCATCAACACCTGCACCGTCACTCACCATGCTGCCCGCAGCTCCCGCAAGCTTGCGCGGCGAGGCCAGCGGCGTCAGGCGGAGCTTCGCACCGTCCTCACCGGCTGCTACGCCACGGAGCAGCCGGAGGAGGCCGCCGCGCTGGCGGGAGTCGACCTCGTAGTGCTCAACAACCAGAAGGACCTGCTTCTGGAGAAGGTCCACGAGCACATCCCGGGAGCCGTACCCAAGATAGCTCCCGCCGCAGAAGAACCCTTCCAAGGCCCTGGGGAGATTCCGGTTCCCTACGTCCCCCTCGCTTTCGGCAATACGAGGGCCCTGGTCAAGGTAGAGGACGGCTGCAACGTGGGCTGCTCCTTCTGCATCATCCCCTTCACTCGCGGCCGGCAAACTAGCCGGCCGGTAGATGAGATCGTCGAAGAGGTGCGATCTCTGGAAGCCACGGGGCACCGAGAGGTCGTCATCACGGGAGTCCAAATCTCCCATTACCGATCTCAGGGGGCCACCTTGGTCGACCTCACCCGCTCCCTTCTCGAGGCCACCGAAAGGACCCGCCTCCGGCTCACCTCCATCGCGCCATGGCGCTTCGACGAAGAGCTCTTCGAGCTGTGGCAACATCCGCGCCTCTGTCGCCACATTCACATGTCTCTGCAGAGCGGCTGCACCGAAACCCTACGCCGCATGCGCCGACCTTATACCGCCGCCGCCTACGGCCAGCTGGCCCAGCGGATCCGCCGAGAGATCCCTGGCGTCGCCCTGACCACCGACGTCATCGTCGGCTTCCCCGGGGAGACCGACGAAGAATTCGACGCCAGCCTGGCCTTCGTGGAGAGCATGGAATTCGCCAAGATCCACGCCTTCCCCTACTCCCGGAGACCCGGCACCGCTGCCGCCGAGATGCCCGACGGCGTACCCCACAACTTACTGCGCCAGCGCATGGAGCGCATGCTCACGGCCGCCGAAGCCAGCGAGCAGGCCTTCTTACAGCGCCATCTCGGTACTACCGTGGACGTGCTGTGGGAAAGACGACGCGGCGGACGCTGGCAGGGCATGACAGACAACTACCTCCGGGTCCTTACTTCGGCAGAACGCGGCGATGGGCAGCGGTCCTACAGAGCCCCCCGAACCAACCAGCTCACCCGCACCCGCCTTACGGATCTCGACGAAGACGGCCTCTGGGGGATCCCCCTACCGCCCGTGGAAGCGAATCCCCTACGATCCGCCAGCGTATCGTGAGCCGATCATGAGTTTGCAGTCACCCCACGAGAGCGAAGAGGGCCTGATCGCCGAAGACATTCACGATGCCGCCACCCTGCCGGGTGCCTTTTACGGCGACGAGAGTCTGTGGCGCCGTAGTCTCGACCGCATCTTCGCCCGTACTTGGCAGTGGATTGGCGACGCAAACCAGGTGCGAGTGCCCGGTCAGGTCCATCCCGTCACGCTCTTGCCCGGCTCATTGAACGAGCCCCTGCTGCTCACCCGAGACGGGCAGGACCACCTGCACTGCCTTTCCAACGTCTGCACCCACCGCGGCATGTTGGTCTGCGAGAGCCCCGGAGTCTTGCGCCAGCTGCGCTGCCGCTACCACGGCCGCCGCTTCGATCTCGCCGGCCGCTTTCGCCACATGCCGGAGTTCGAGGCGACCCGAGGCTTCCCCTCCGAGGCCGACCACCTGCCCCAGCTTCCTCTGAAGCAGTGGGGCAAAATGCTCTTCACTTCCCTCGACCCGGACTTTCCCTTCGACCTGCTCATCGAAGACCTGGAACGGCGCCTCGGCAGCTTTCCCCACCACCAGCTGACCCATGATCCGGGCCGCAGCCGCAACTATTTGGTGCGCGCTCATTGGGCCCTCTACTGCGACAACTACCTCGAAGGCTTCCATATCCCCTTCGTTCACGGCGCCCTGGCCCAGGCCCTCGACTACGACGAATACGAAACCGAGCTCTTCCCCTGGGGCAGCCTGCAGCTGGGCATCGCCGCCGGCGCCGAAGAGACCTTCGAGCTACCCGCCGATCACCCCGACGCCCAGCGGCGCCTCGCCGCGTACTATTACTTCCTCTTTCCCAACACCATGCTCAACGTCTATCCCTGGGGTATCTCGGTGAACGTCGTCGAACCCCTGGCGATCGATCGTACTCGGGTGCGCTTTCTCACCTACGTCGCCGATCCTCAGCGCCTCGATCGCGGCGCCAGCGCCGATCTCGACCGAGTCGAGCGGGAAGACGAAGCCGTGGTGGAGGCGGTGCAGCGGGGCGTCACCTCCCGCCTCTACCAGCGCGGGCGCTTCTCCCCTCAGCGCGAGCAAGGAGTGCACCACTTCCACCGCCTGCTGGCTCACTGCCTGGATCTATAGCCCAGCTGGATTGATCTCTCCGGCTGGATTAGTAGCCCGACGGGATCTATCTATCCGACGAACACACCAGCTCGGAAGCCGGCCGCCGGGAAGTGACAGCTCCGGAAGGTGCCAGCTCCGGAAGGTGCCAGCCTAGAAGCAGCCAGCCCAGAGCTATCAGCCTTCCCGCCACTCCCAACACCGCAGCCGATAACTGCGAAGAGGCACCGCCAGAGCGCCGACATAACCCGGCTTCGGATTCAGGTGGCGCATCGACCAATGGGCGGCCTTCTCCGTCGAGCCCTCCGCGCTGAGCATCCGGGGCTCGTCCTCCGGTGCCAGCGTCACGTCGAAGCGATCCAGAGGCATCGAAAGACCGTCCCCCGTCGCCTTGATGTAGGCCTCTTTCCGAGTCCAGCAATTGAAGAAGGCTTCGGACTTGCGCTCTGAAGGAATACTTCGCAGGGTATCCCGTTCGGAAACGGAGAAGAAGCGCTCAGCGATCTGCTCCGCATCCGGCATCGGCCGCAGCTGCTCGACATCGACACCGAGCTCCGTATCGCAGCTCAGAGCGTAGAGGGCCAGCGTCTCCGAATGGGAGAGGTTGAAGCGCAGCCCTAGGCTCTCTGGCAGCGAGGGCTTGCCCTTCTCACCATAAAGAAAGCGCAGGTCTCGAGGATCCTGATTCAAATAACCAGCCAGCAGGCGTCGCAGCACGCCGCGGCCGACGATGAAACGCCGCTGGTGATGCTCGAAGCGAAATCGATACGCCCGCTTCACCTCGTCGGGGGTCAGCAGGCGCTCCAATTCGGCAACCGTTCGGTCTCCAGGCTCCAGTTCCGTCGACCAGATATGAATTTCCCCGGAATCCAGCACCAAGTTCTCTGGTCGAGGGGAGGCCAACACCTCGAAGCTCGACGAGGCGTCGATGGGCTCACCGTGCGTTGATTCTTGACTCATTGCGATTCCATCGGAGTGAAGTTTCGGCCCCTATCGAGCCGCCATCAAGAAGCCGGCTCGAGGTAGACGGCGAGATCTCTCGAAACCGCCGCTACCAGATCCTGGAAAGCAGCCCCCTGTAAGAAGAAGTGATCGCCGTCGAAGAGCCGAATCTTGAAGCCGCTGGCGGTGTATCGATCCCAGGCTCGCATGTCTTCGGAGGAAACCTTTTCATCTCCCAGACCGCAATAGGCGAAGATCGGGCAAGGAACCTGCGCGTTCAGACTCGGCTCGTAGGTGTCGCAGACCGCGAAATCCGCTCGCAGCACCGGCAGCAGCAGCTCCATCAGCTCGGGGTGCTCCAACACCGCCTCAGGCGTTCCGTTGAGCTCCCGCAGCTCCTGCTTGAACTCATCGTCCGGCAGATCGTAGATCACCTCTTCATCATCGAGGCGGTGCGGTGCTCGGCGTCCCGAGACCAAGAGAGCTCGGGGCGTCGGTCCACCTTTCGAGGCCATGCGCAACACCAGCTCATAGGACAAGATAGCTCCCATGCTGTGGCCGAAGAAGGCGAAGGGGCGATCCAGCCAGGGCGTCAGATGCGTCTCCAACGCCTCGACGAGGGCCGGAACGCGGGTGATGGGCTCATCCCTCAGGCGGCTTTCGCGCCCCGGCAGCTGAACCGGGCAGATCTCCACCTCAGGAGGAACCAGCGCCTGCCATCCGCGATAAACGCTCGCCGCTCCACCAGCATAGTGCAGGCAAAATAGTCTCAGGCGGGCAGCCGGCTGGGGCTTGTGATAAGCGAGCCACGGGGATTTGGGGCGTTGCGATGTCACGTCGAACCTCGTCTCATCAGCGGCGATGAATGGTAAAGGAAAAAAGGGGATCAGCTCTGCCAGAATCGAAGGAGAGGTGACCGCGAGGAGGAGGGCTAAGCCCTCTCGGGGCGGGCGCCCGGAGCGAAGCTCTACGAGCCCTGACGAGGCGGGAGTATATAACGCTCGGGTACAGCGTCCCGGATCGATACCTCATGAAGGAGTCTCCCTTCGCCCATCGCCTCCCACCTGAGCTACCGTGGTTTCGCAGAGGAAGCGTAACCAGCGGCGGTACCCGTTGAGCATCTCGGCGAAGGCCTTTCTCGCCTCGTCGGGCAGCTCTTTCGCCGACTCCCCCAAGAAGGAGTCGAGATCCAGGCTCCCGTCCCCGGGGCCCTCTTTGGTGGGCCTCTCCCCACCCACGGCGCCCAGGCTTCCCCAGCGAGGAAGGGAGGGACTAGCAGCCTGCCGCAAGAGCTCGATGGCCGCCACGAGCTCCCCCAATCCACAGCCGAGAGCCTGGAGTATCTTCTCTACCGAGGCCAGCGTCGGGGCTCGACGCCCCTGTTCATAACCGGACAGCATCGAGCTGGTGATCCCGGCTCGCCGGGCCACTTCCTTCTGCTGCATCTTTCGCTGCGTCCGCAACAGGCGTAACGCAGCTCCTAGGACTTCGGGTTCGAGCATGACCTACGATCTCCAAAGTCCCACCCCGCTGCGCAGATTACAGGACATTCATGCGACCATCAAGTGATTCCTTAGTTCTCGACGCAAGAAATCTTCCTAGCTTATTGAGAACGAGCCGCTTGCCGCTCTTCATGGCCTTGGCTAGACTCATCGTTCGGACTCAACACTCTGGCTTCTCAAAGCCGCCCGAGGGCCCGATCTCGCCCCGTCGACCGCCTCCCCGCTCCCGCTAATCCCAGCCCTCGACCCCCAGTTCTAGACCCCCAGCCCTCGACCCCCAGTTCTAGACTCTCAGCTCTCGACTCCCAGCTCTCGACTCCCAGCCCATGGCCTAGCGGCCGAACATCCTCTACCCCCCAATTTTCTTCGATCCTCCCTTGCTCCCCGATCGCGTCGGCCCCTATCGAATCCAGCGCCGCCTAGGACAAGGCGGAATGGGAGAGGTGTACCTCGCCCACGACGAACGGCTCCACCGCCAGGTAGCTCTCAAGCAGATCCGCCCCGAGGCGGAAGAAGCCGCCGATGCCCGCGCCCGGGAGCGCCTGCGCCGAGAAGCCCGAGCCGTGGCGGCCCTATCCCACCCGGCGGTGGTCCAGCTCTACGACCTCATCGAGGAAGAGGATGGCGATTGGATCGTCCTCGAATACGCTCGTGGCGAAACGCTCAGCGAGCGGCTGATCCACCGCCCGCTCCCGCTGAAGAACGTGCTCTCCCTCGCGGTTGAGATCTGTGGCGGACTCTCCGCCGCCCATGAGCAGGGGATCATTCACCGCGACCTCAAGACCGAAAACATCATCGTCACCCCCTCCGGCCACGCCAAGATTCTCGACTTCGGCCTCGCCAAGACCCTCATCCGGCTACCCGACGAGCAGACCCTCTCGGTCGAGGGCAAAATCATTGGGACGGTCCGCGCCATGTCCCCCGAACAGGCCCTGGGGAAGCCCGTGGACGAGCGCTCGGATCTCTTCTCTCTTGGCGTGCTGCTCTACGAATGCCTCACCGGCACCGCTCCCTTTCAGGGTTCGAGTCCGATGGAGACCTTGACCAAGGTTTGCGCCGAGCCGACGCCGGACTTGCGGGTGGAGCACCCCGATCTGCCGTCCCCCCTCGTCACCCTCATCGAGCGCCTGCTGTCAAAGAAGCCAGAGCACCGACCGGCAACGGCCGCCGCCGTGGAAGCGGAGCTCGAGATGATGAGAGCACAGCTCACCGCCTCAGAGCTGTCCAGGGAAATCTCGCCGTCGGGCATCGCAGGCCCCTCGGACCTGATGCCCACCCTGGTAGAAGGGAGCGTCCCGGTCACCGCGGTGGAATCCTGGAAGCAGCAGCGGCGGCGATTGATGCTCGGCATCGCCGCGGCCGTAGCCCTCACTCTCATCGTCGTGCTGGTGCTAATTCCTTCCCTCCTTCGCCCCTCCCCCACGCGCCACGTCGCCGTTCCGCCACCTCAGGTCGAGCCGCGCGCTCTAGGCCTACCGGAAGATCTGGCCAAGCCGGAAGATCTGGCCCTCGAGCTCTCCGCCCTGGAGAGCACGGTGATCCGCACCCTCGCCGCGATGGATGGCGTGATCCCCTTATCCCCTGCACAGCTGGGGCCCATCTCCGGTACCCCTCAGCAAATCTCCCAGGCCGCGGCGGCAGACGAGGTCGTCCTCACGACCCTGAGCTGCGACCCTCAAGGCTGCCGAATCGACCTCACCCGTCACCGAGGCAGCGATGGAGGAGTTCTCTGGACCCAGAGCTTCGAGACCTTTCGCGACGACCTCTACGGGCTCGCAAGAGCCACTGAAGCCCAGCTTCGGAGAGGCTTTCGAGACGTAAGCTCCACGGAGGGAGAGGGCCTGGAGGTCGCTCCGGAGGACTACGAGCGCTTCCTGCGATTGCGCACCGCCGTCCGTAGAGGCATCGACCCGGGGGACGACGAGCAGGCTCTGACCAGTCTTCAGGCGGTACGCCAGAGCTCCCCAGCCTTCGTCGAAGCGGACCTCTTAGAAGCCGAGATCTATCGCCGGCGCTATACCCACAGCCGCGATGAATCGGACTTTCAGCAGGCCCAAGCCCGGTTGGAAAGCGCCCGCACCAAGGCCCCTAACGATCCCGGCCCGCTCCTGGGCCTCTTCATGCTCGCCTACGAAGCCGGTCAAAGCGAGCTCGCCGAGAGCGCTCTCGCAGCGGTCGAGGCCCTAGACCCGGGCAAGCCGCGGACCCTGGCGAATCGCGCCCTGCTGCTCGAGCAGCAGGGCTTGACCGACCAGGCCCTCACCACGATGCGCCGGGCGGCCCAGCGCCGAGCCATCTGGACGGTAGGCTTCGACCTCGCGCGCATGGAGTGCCGCATGGGCCAGGTCGCTCCCTGCCGTGAGGGCCTGGAAGCCCTCCTTTCCCAACAGCCCAGCAACTATCAGGTGCTCGCCGTTTTGGCCCGCACCGAGTTGCTCAGCGGAGATCCGGCGCGCTCCGCAGAGCTTTACGAGCGTTTGGTGGAGCTCTTCCCTCTGGATACCAATCGCCGCTCCAACCTCGGCTTGTCCTACCTACTCCTCGGGCGCTACCAACTCGCTGCCGAAGCCTTTCGCTCAGCGCGGGCCACCAACCCCTCCAACGCGATCTACTCCCTCAACCTAGCGGACACCATGACCCTGCTGGGGCAAGAGAGGGAGGCGGCGGAGCTGTACGAAGAAGTCTTGGCCCTGCTCTCCCAAGACCGAGCGAGACCCTCTGCCCAAAACCTCACCCTCGCGGCCCAGGCCCATGCCCACCTCGGCCGATCCCGAGATGCCGTAGCGAATATTCAGATCGCCCTCCAGCGCGCGCCGGACAACCCGTCCGTCGCCTATGAGGCGGCGCTGGTTTTCGCCCTCACGGGGGAGCGCGCCTCCGCCGCGGTGCAGACCGAGCGCGCCCTGAAGCTCGGCACCGAAGCCCGCTGGTTCGAGCTGCCCTGGTTCGACGATCTCCGAGAAGACCCCTCGTTCCAGGCGATCCTCGACTCCGCCGGCGGGCCTCAGTAGCCGCTGATCGGCTCGTTGGCGATCGAAGGATCCGATTCGATCACCTCGCCGTCCACCACCACCCGCAGAACGAAGCGGTACGTGCCGGCGCTTTCGGTCGTACAGTCGTCATCGATCTGCACCAATCGGTCATTGCGGCGACTCACGCGCATGCAGCTCGGGCAGTTGTGAGGGCGCTTACCCTCATCTACCCAACAGATGGGATCATCAGCCCAATCTGCTCCGCGAAGATGGAAGTTGATGGGGATTCGCCCCTTTCCCCGCACTAGGATCACCTCTCGCGAATCGATGTCACCACTGTAGTAGAAGCTCTTCCGCTGTGGATTGAACTCCACCTTGACATTCTTAGGTGTCGCCATGATTCCTTTCCGGCCACGGAGCGGCGCGGTATCGATGCAGTGAGCATCTACCACAGCGCACCTTCCCAGCAGGTTTTAGATGACTGAAGACTGTGTCTGGAATACTGAAATGGTAGCACGCCGCCCTAACCCCAAGAGACTGCACCACTCCTAAGGGTCACTTCCCTGGCACCCCGTCACGTAGGCAACGCTGAACCATGGAGTAAGGGGCTATAAAACTCGCAACCCAACGCCAAAGCCCCGTTTACCGGTAGGCAAACGGGGCTAGGTAGCGGCTCTTGCTCCCGAGCATTTCCCGGGAGTCGCTTTTAGGGCATCTCGAGGCTCAATCCCACTGCAGGGAGGCTCCGGTGCGGTATTCCGTCACTCGGGTCTCGAAGAAGTTCTTCTCCTTGGCGAGATCTGTCGATTGCGACATCCACGGTAGCGGATTGGATCGGTTGTAGACCCGCGGAAGTCCGATTCGCTCCAGTCGACGATCCGCGATGTACTCGACATACTGGCCGAATTGATCCGCGTTGATGCCGAGGAGTCCATTCGGGCAGGCATCGTGGGCGTAGCGCTGCTCCAGCGTGACGCTTTGAGTCACCAAATCCACGATTTCGCTCTTGAACTCGGCCGTCCAGATCTCGGGATTCTCGGTCTTGATGGTGTTGATGAGGTCGCAGCCAAAGGCTAGGTGCAGACTCTCGTCCCGCATGATGTACTCGAATTGCTCGCCGATCCCCACCATCTTGTTCTGACGCTTCATCGCCAGCATCATCGCAAAGCCAGCGTAAAAGAAGATGCCTTCCATGATGACGTAGAAGCCCACCAGGTCGCGAACAAATTGCTGGATGTTCGCCGTCCCCTCAGTGGTGAAGCTGGAATCGAAGACCGACCGGGTCAGATCTACCACGAATTCGTCCTTCTCCCGGATGGACGGAATTTCGAGGTACATGTTGTAAATGTCATCCGGATCGAGGCCCAGAGTGTCGCAGCAGTAGATGAAGGTATCGGTGTGCACCGCCTCTTCGAAGGCCTGCCGCAGAAGATATTGCCGAGCCTCTGGGTTAGTGACGTGGTTATAGACCGCCAGAACGAGATTATTTGCGGTCAGAGACTCCGCCGTAGAGAAGAAACCAAGATTCCATAGAATCATCCGACGCTCGTCCTCGTTGAGGACCCGCGGGTTCTTCCACTGCTCCACGTCCTTCTGCATCGAGATCTCTTCAGGCGTCCAGTTATTCGCCAGAGCATCCTTGTAATGCTGACGAGCCCAAAGGTATTTCATCGGCAGAATCTTGTTGGGATCGGTCTTCGAGCTATTGATGATGGTCATATCGTGCCTTTGTAGCGTTTCGCTTCGCCAGGGCCTTGGAATCGTTGGAGTAACAACCGATGAAGAAGGCCTCGAAGCTTGTCTGAAGATGAAAATTCCTGTGGCTGCAGCCTAGAGAGCTGCAAGGGCAGCCTGCTCCCAAACACCCCAACTCGGTAGAGAAGCTCGCCGTCGAGGCGGGCGTTTGGGAAATCTCGGCCGTTAGCCAGCCGCTGTCCTGAGCAGGCTTTTGTTATTGGCGGGCTTCCGTCATTGGCAAGCCTCCCGTCATTGACAGGCCTCACAGTCCGGATCCTCGATACGGCAAAGCTTGGGATCCGCCTTGGGCATCATGAGCGCTGGCTGACGCCCGTTGACCGGAGGCACCGACTCTTCTGCCACAGGGCTCGCGGTAGGTGGTGCCGCCGCTGGCGCCGCAGCCTTTGGCTGCTGGTACTCACGCTTTTGGGTAAAGCCATATTTATTGGCGTCGAGGGTCGCCTTCTCGATCTGGGTGGCTCCGAGAGTCCTCAGGTAGTAGGTCGTCTTGAGGCCGAAGCGCCAGGCGGCTAGGTAGGTATCCGAGAGCTTCTTGCCCGAGACCCCAGCGAGAAATACGTTGTGAGACTGGCTCTGGTCGATCCATTTGCCACGGGCCGCGGTGAGCTTCAGCGCCCACACGGGATCAATCTCGAAGGCCTCGCGATACTTCTCTTTCATCGCATCGGGGATCTCGTCGATACTGGAGATGTTGCCGTCGAAGTACTTCAGCCGCTCGAGCATCTCCTCATCCCACAAGCCGAGCTTCTTCAAGTCCTCGACGAGGTAGGCGTTGACGATGGTGAACTCGCCACTGATGTTGGACTTGACGTAGATGTTCTTGTAGATCGGCTCGATGCAGGGGAAGCAGCCGGAAATATTCGAGATGGTTGCGGTGGGAGCGATGGCCATGGTGTTCGAGTTCCGCATGCCGTGCTCTTGGACGTGCTGGCGTACGACGCTCCAATCCATCTTCTGCGCTCTGGAGACCTCGATCGGGACTCCGCGCTCCTGCTCCAGCAAATCGAGGGTATCGAGAGGGAAGATTCCGCGGTCCCACTTGGATCCAGGGAAGCTGCCATAGGCGCCCCGCTCTTTCGCCAGCTTGGAAGAAGCGTAGATGGCGTGGAATGAGATTCTCTCCATCACCTCATCCGCAACGTCCAGGGCCCCTTGGGAAGTGAAGGGCAGATCCATCTTGAACAGCGCGTCCTGGAAGCCCATCAGGCCCAGCCCAATGGGCCGATGCCGCAGATTCGAGTTGCGCGCTTCGTCCGTCGGATAGAAGTTGATGTCGATGACGTTGTCCAGCATGCGGATCGCCGTCTCGACGGTATCGGCAAGAAGGGCCTCGTCGAGCTGTCCGCTGACGTCCACGTGCCTCGAGAGGTTAATGGAGCCCAGATTGCAGACGGCGGTCTCGTCTGCCGAGGTGTTCAGGGTGATCTCGGTGCACAGATTGGAGCTGTGAATCACGCCGACATGATCCTGCGGAGAACGCACGTTGCAGGCGTCCTTGAAGGTCACCCAAGGATGGCCGGTTTCAAAGAGCATGGTGAGCATCTTGCGCCACAACACCTTCGCCGGCATGGTCTTGAACAGCTGCATCTGCCCATTGCGGGCCTTCTCTTCATAGGCCGTATAGGCCTGCTCAAAGGCACGACCGTAGAGGTGATGAAGATCCGGCACCTCGTCTGGCGAGAAGAGGGTCCAGTCTGCGTCCTGCTGGATCCGCTTCATGAACAAATCTGGAATCCAGTTCGAAGTGTTCATGTCGTGGGTGCGGCGCCGCTCGTCTCCGGTGTTCTTGCGCAGATCGAGGAAGTCCTCGATGTCCAGATGCCAAGTCTCGAGGTAGGCGCAAGTGGCACCTCGCCGCTTGCCGCTGCGGTTGATCGCCATGGTGACGTCGTTGGCGATCTTGAGGAACGGGATCACGCCCTGACTCTCGACCTTGGTCGAACGAATCGGCGAGCCCGTAGCGCGGACATTCGTCCAATCGTTGCCGATTCCCCCAGACCACTTCGAGAGCTGAGAGTTATCGCCGAGGCATTTGAAGATGTGCTGGAGATCGTCCTCCACCGTCGTGAGATAGCAGGACGAGAGCTGCGGGCGCGGCGTGCCGGAGTGGAAGAGGGTGGGCGTCGAGGCGACATAACGCAGCGAGGAGAAGAGCTGGTAGAACTCGATAGCCCTCGCCTCTCGGTCCTGCTCCTCGATCGCCAAGCCCATCGCTACACGCATCCAGAAATGCTGAGGCAGCTCGAGGCAACGCTCCTGATACCGCACCAGATAGCGCTCGTAGAGGGTTTGAATTCCCAAGTATTGGAAGAGTCGATCACGCTCTGGCACCAGAGCCGCCGCTAGCTGATCTAGATCGAAGCGCTGCAGCTCTTCATCGTAGAGGTCCAGCTCAACGCCGCGCCGAATGTGATCCTGGAAAGACTGTCGGTAGGCACCCTCGAGCTCTCCGTCCTGGAGCGAGCGACCGAGAACCTCCTTATAGACCTTCTCGAGCAGCAACCGAGCGGCGAGAGAAGAGTAGGCGGGATCCCGCTCGATGAAGGTCGCGGCAGCCATGACCAGGGCCTGGGCGATGCGCTCTGAAGGGATCTCGTCATAGACGTTATTGATCACCTCCCGAGCTACGGTGTCGGCGGAGATGCTGTCTTCGATACCCTCGCTGGCCCGATCCACCGCCTCAATGATGTTCTTGGCGTTGAAGAGCACTTTTCGTCCATCGCTCTTCATCACCGTCAACTTGCCTAGACGAGCGCTCTCTATGGCTCTCTGGCGGGCCTCATCGCGCACCTTCTGCCGATCTGCGCGGTACAGGATGTAGGCCTTTGCGATCTCGTAGTTCCCGGCCCGAACCAGGTGCTTTTCAACAATGTCTTGAACATTCTCGACGTTGGGGAAGAACTCGACGAAGCGAACGCCGATCTCCTCTTGGATATCCGTGACTAAATGGTCTAGGTCGCCGTTGAGAGAAGGCGCTCCGACCGCATTGACCGCCTTCGCCATTGCATTGCGAATGCGGTCCGCGTCGAAATCGACGACATCGCCGTTTCTCTTGACGACTTTCAGAGTTCGCATGGGGGGACCTCTCGCTCCTTAAGACTGTCTCGAATTGATGATTCGGAGATCTCGAACCGGGCGCAAAGAAGTTCGCGGGGGGTTATTCGATTCGAAATCTTCCATAAGCGGAGTCGGATCGCTGACACGCAAACACCGCCACACCACGGCGAAGTCGTCGCGTCTCTGCATCGAAGAGGAGGCATACCATCGACCACTCGGTTGCTCCCGCCACCACCTCAAAGGCAAGGAACGGAGCACCGACACCGGCAAGCGGTGCATTGAGGGCCCCATCTCACAAGAGACGGTGAAGGAGCCATGATCGAGAAGGCAATCGCCGCTTCGAGCAGGCCCTTTTCAACTTTCAGCGCTTATAGCGCAGTGTCGAACAACCTACTAGATGTAGTGATAGGTGTCAACGTCCTACACAAGATCCTGTGCCTACCCGCTTCGGCACCACCCAGCCATCCCCGCCCCCCACGCGGTGCCAGGGACCTTCCCCAAAGCCCTCCGTTTCGGTGCCAGGGACCTTCCCCGCAGGGCGTCAAAGCTAACTTTCTTCCGCAGACTGAAAGATCGCACTGCCCCAAGCCCCCTCTTCAGGGCATGAGACATCTGCGCTTTATCCCCCAACAAGGAGCCCTCGTCGAGATCTCC
>JBCCXL010000028.1:0-51488 GCA_039191605.1 Acidobacteriota bacterium
ACGGATCCATCATCGGACCCTCCATCAGCCCCGACGGATCCATCATCGGACCCTCCATCAGCCCCGACGGATCCATCATCGGACCCTCCATCAGCCCCGACGGATCCATCATCGGACCCTCCATCAGCCCCGACGGATCCGTCATCGGACCCTCCATCAGCCCCGACGGATCCGTCATCGGGCCCTCCATCAGCCCCGACGGATCCATCATCGGGCCCTCCATCAGCCCCGACGGGGCCTCCTGAGTCCCAGTCGGCCTAGCTGGAACGGGCCCCAGCGACGATCTATGCGACCAAGCCTGACGTCAAGTGTGCCCGCGATTGAGAGCCGTACCTCGCCTCGCGACATCGCTAAGACAACTCTTCGGACCGTCCCGAGGCAAAGCTAGATGGCGACTATCCCTTGTTTATCGTGGTCGCGGCTCGACCCTTCCTTCGCCTTCCTCCTTGCCCTTCGCCATCGGGCAAGTCGGTTTCTTCTCTCTTCTTTTCTTCTAGCCATGATGTGGCCGCTCCTCGGCAACTCAGCCGCGAGCGCCGAGGACCGGCCCCCTCCTGCTTTTCCGACCGAGCTGAGGCTCCTCTCCACCGACGGCTCTCCGCTCTCGGGAGCCAGCGTCGAGCTTCGGCTGCCGGCCTCTGGACCAGCGGGCCTAGGCCAGCTGATGCCCGCCCTCACCTCGGGTAAGACAGACTCTGAAGGGCAGATTCCCTTTCCCCTTCCCCGCACGCCGGACGCCCTGCTTTGGGTCGATGCTCCCGAGCATGCCCCCTATGCACTGAGGCTCCCGTACGGCACCGACATCACAGACGCTGGAGACGGCATCGCGGAGCAGGGCATTCTCCGTCTCGCTCCAGGGACTCAGATCAGCGGCCGCCTCGAACCGGTACCGGTCGAGCAGGAAGCGGAGATCTGCGCGCGATGGCAACATCAGATCCCGGGCTGGGGACCCGCCTGGCGGGTGGAGCGCTGCGCTCCCGTCGGCGACGGTGGGCGATATCGACTGCCGGGCCTACCTTACGAACCTGGCATCGAGCTGAAGGTCGAAGTGCAGGCTTCTGGCTGGCTCCCCTGGCGCCGCACTCTCTTGAGCGGCAGCCTCACCGCGAAACAGCAAAACGAGCTACACATCATCCTCGAACCGGGGCGCCTCGCCCTCGGCCGAGTCATCGATGTCGCTGGCCACGGCGTGGCGGGAGTCCAGCTCGAAAGCGACGACGGCGCCATCGCCCGTAGCGACTCCGACGGCAGTTTCCGCATCGCCCTCCAATCGCTGCCTACGGCCCTCACTCTTCAAGCGCCGGGGTGGAGCGAGCGGCGAGTGCAGATCTCCCTTCCCCTATCCTCTTCCTCTGCCCCGCTTCAGCTCGGCTCCTTCGTGCTGCGACCAGGGCAACGAGTGCGCGGAACCCTGCTGAGCTCCGACGGTAGCCCCCTGACCCAGGGCACCCTGGTGGCCCGCCAACGCCAGGGCAGTACCCGGGTCACCACTTTTCACGAAGTAGAGCCGGACACCGACGGCACTTTCGAGGTCGAGCTCCCCCAGCCAGGGCAATATCGATTCGAGCTGCGTTGCTCCGGCTACCTTGCTCAGCGGCTTGGGGCGTCGACGTTAGCCTCCGGAGACCGAGTCGACCTCGGAGCCGTGGTGCTCGACCGCGGCGCCTCGGTGAGCGGCCGGGTTGCCGACGCCGTCACTCTCGAGCCCGTCAGCGGAGCTTTGGTGGAGCTGCTCCCCCGGGGTACGGCCCTCTTCGATCATCTTCCTTCCGGGGAGCTTCCCCGCGGAGTTAGCGATTCCCGAGGGGATTTCCAGCTCTCCGGCCTCACCGGGGGGCGCTACGAGTTGAGGATTTGGCTCGACGGCCATGCCCCAGAAGTGCGCACGGTGATGCTGTCACCAGGGCAGCAGCTGCTCCTCGACTGGATCATCCCCGGGCCTGGAGTTGCCGTCGAAGGCCGCCTGGTGGACGATTTCGGGCAGCCGCGGGGTGGCGCGAGCATCGCGATCTATGACCCTGGCCACGAAACCCTCATCCCTCTGCTGGAAGGAGGCACGGATCCCGCCGGCCGCTTCGGCCCCCTCTACCTCTCCCCGGGGCGCTATCGCCTGGAAGCCTCCAGCCAGCGCCTACTGCTAGCTCAGGATCTCGCCGTCGACGCAGACCGCCCGGTGGAGCTCCATCTGGTGGCCTCCGGCGGCCCGCTGCAGGGCCGCCTGCTGCGCCACGGCCAATCCGTCGGACCCGGAACTCTCACCCTGACGTCGGCCATCGACCCCAGCCGCAGAAGAGGGAAACGCATTACCGTGCACCAAGGGCTCCCGGGATTCCAGGCGTCGTGGGGCACCCCCGAGAGTCAGCGCACCGTGGAGGTTGGCGAGCCCGGCACCTTCGCCATCGACGACGTGCCCCCCGGCGCCCTATGGCTAGAATGGCAGGGCGAGGACGAGCGCGGAGCCCGTCGTCTGGTGCTGCCGGAGGCCGTCGACGGCGGCCTCGGCGGAGCAGGGGCCGATGCAGCGATGAGCGAAGGAGCCCTCGCCCCTCAGCTGATCGTCGATCTCTCAGGATCCGCCCTCTCCGGACGAGTGACGGATCCTGGCGGAGCTCCCCTGGCGGCGGAGCTTCGAGTGCTCACCGAGGACGGGCGCCTCGCCGCTCGCCAGCTCACCACCACCGAGGGTGGCTTTCTTATCGAGGATCTACCGACGGGACGCGGCCGTCTGAGCGTGCGGGCCGACGGCTACCGGGAAATCGTCCGCGACCTCGACCTCCCCCAGCCGGGACCCGGAGGGCCCAATCTCGAGGGCCCCAATCTCGAGGGTTCAGCCCCCTGGCTGGAGCTGGTGCTGGAGTCCGCCAGCGGAGCCCCGGACTACCTCGATCTACGGCTGCTCCGAGACGACGGTAGCCCCATGGCCCATACCCTGGTCACCCTGCTCGACGGCTACGGCCTGCCCATCGCCGCCTTGCCGGCGGACGGGGAGGGCCGGCGCCGCTTCAGCCCGCGAGCAGCGCAGGAAGTCTTCGTGCTGTGGGATGACCCTTGGGCGGGAGTCGGCTCCCGGGGCCCGCTACTGCTCTCGCCGCTCCTCGAGACGCCGGGAGAGGAGATATCTCTTCAAGCCCCCGCCGGGGGCACGCTGGCGCTGCGCTGCGACCCGACCCGATGCGGTGGCGGCGCGGTTCATTGGCTCAGCTTGATCAACGAAGAGGGATTGGACCTCGCCCCCTACCTCTCCGGCACCTCCTGCGCCCTCGCCCTCGACGACCACGGGCGTCTCACCCTCGGCAGGGTCGCTCCCGGCAGCTACGAGCTGGAGCTTTGGACCGCCCGCGGGCGCTTCGCTCGCCCCATCACCGTGACCTCCGGGCAGGAGCTCACCGTCGAGCTGCGCTGATGCTCAGGAAGACATCGATCCTTTGCAAGAAACCGGCCCTCAGGAATATCAGCCCTCAGGAAGCCACCGTCTAGGAAGATAGTGGAGCGATGCCCTCCCGGGATTCCGTTAGGCCGAACTCCGCCAGCACCCGCGACCGGCCCCGCACCGCCCGATCGATGCGCCACCACCTCGGCCGGTGATTCTTCAGGTTGCCGCCGTGGGCTACCTGCAGCAGGAAAGCGTCTTCGATCTCGTGAACATCGGATCGCTGGTCCAGCCGCTTGTGCATCGAAGCGTAAGGGTTGTGGCCGGGGCGAAAGGCGGCGAGGGGGGAAGGCTCGCGGCGGCGGTAATGATGCAGGCGATGGTGCTGCGCGTCGTAGCGCAAAAATTGGCGGGTGATGATCACCGACGCCCTCGAAGGGGCGGCGCTCACCCTTTCGAACCAACCTGCCCGCAGGGCGTCATCGGAGTCCATCCGGGTGAGAATCTTGTCCGTCTCCTGCGGCAAACCGCCGCTCCAATCCTCCTGCTCCACCACCCGCACCCAGGGAAGGTCCGCCACCGCGTCCCGCACCTGCTCCTGGGCCCGAGAGCCGCAGAGCAGCACGGCGCGCACCCCTAGCCGGGAAACGCTGGGGACGTAGTAGCGGCGAAAGAGAGCCAGCCGCTCCTCCAGCCACTGCGGGCTGCAGTGAATCTCCGCCTTGTCCGGATCCTCGTGGGGAACCGCGAAGCGGGTGACGATTAAATGCTCACTCATCATCGCGACTTATCTCACGGCCCGCTTCGAAAGGCCAGCGCTGCGCCTCGTGGAATCCCTCTCTGGAGCCGGAGTAGGCCGGAATTGCTGGCCCCAACGGGCTGTCTTCGGCCAATGGCGGCCCTCGCCCCTGCCTTACAATTCATCGCAGCGCTCAGCTTCCGATGCCCTCACCCTAGGACGCCCTGACCTTAGATCTCTTCCGATGTCTCTCTCATCCCTTCCTGCCCTCGCCTCTCCTGCCGCCGTCGCGCCGATCCCCCCTCACCGAGGGCACAGGAGCAGCGGGATTCTAATCTGCGCTCTCTGGCTGGTGCTGCTCACCGGCTCTTGGAGTTGGGGATGCTCTCCTCCTTCCACCCCAAAGGCCGAGGACTCCAGGATCGAGAGTTCCAGGGCTGATCCATCTAGAACCGGGAACCCGGCGGAGCTCTGCCAGCACCACCTCGAAGTTTCAGAGCTGCCCCAGGCTCTCTCAGCCTGTGAAGCTGCATACTCCACCACCGGCGCTCCGGCGACGGCCCTCGGTGCGGCCCGGGCGGCCTACGGTCTAGGCGAGCTCGACGCCGCCATCGGCTGGGCGCAGCGCTTGCGGAGCACGCCCCTCGAGCTCGACGGTGCGGCCCTAGAGGCCAGTGCTGAGCTGGCGCGAGGAGAGAGCACCGCGGCGGCAGAGGCCTATCGGCGAGCATTGCAAGGCGCTCGCCTCGCCCAGCGGCCCCGGCTCCAGGCCTGGAGTCTCCACGGCCTCGCCTATCTCGCCTGGGAGTCTTCCGACTATCGCCGCGCCCTGCTGCTAGCGACGCGGGCCCGAGTAGCCGCCCAGGAGGCCGGCGCCCTCGACCTCGAGCGGCTGTCCAACGAGTTGCTCCACAGCGTGCTGTACGCCGTCGGGGACTTTGAGGCCGCCGAAGGAGCCCTCAGCGATCTCGAGTCAGTAATCCGCCGTGAGCGCCAAGCCGGGGCAGAGAACCTGGCAGAAGAATCGCGCCTGCTCTACCACCGCGCCAATCTCTACCTCGACGGCGACCGTCCCGCGCTGGCGGAGGTCACCCTCCAGCGGGCCCTAGACCAGGCCTCCACCAACGACCCCGGCGGCCAGCTGGAAGCTCGCTTCTACCGCTCCGCGTGGCTCAACCTCACTCGACTGGCCCTCGATGCCGGAGACGCCGGTCTCGCCCGGGAGCGCTGGCTCGCCGCCCTGCGCTACGCCCCCGAAGAGCAATCTCGCGGCGTTGCGGTGGCCTATTACGGCGCCCGGCTGGAGCTGGCGGAAGGCGAGCCGCGGGCCGCGGCGCGGCGGCTGAGGCAGGCCTTGGAGCACGCCCCACCGGCGGATTGGCGATGGGATCTGGAGCATCAGCTGGGCCGAGCCCTGGAGGCACAGGGCCACCTGAAGGAGGCCGGCGAAGCCTATCGACGGGCGATTGCCGAAGTGGAAGAGCTGCGCCGCAGCCTGGGCTTCGACAGCTTCCGTCCGAGCCTGCTGGCGCGGCGCCGAGAGCCCTACGAAAGCCTCTTCCTCCTCGAGGCCCGTCGCGGGCGCTGGGCCCCGGCCCTCGACGCGGCGGAAGGGGCCCGCGCACGCTCCTTTCTCGACGCCTTCATCGCGGCGGGCTCCCCGGCGGGACCCACCGCAGAGACCCGCGCCGAGAGTGCCGCCGGCGACGACCGCGGCTCCGGCCGGGAGCTCTCCCCGGTACGCCTCGGCTGGGCCGGCAGCCGGCTGGAAGGGCTGGAATCCCTCGCTCAAGGGCTGGCGTCTTCTCCGGTGAGCGCTCCGCGCCCCGCCGAGGAGCTGCGCCGAGCCCTCGGCCCTCAGCCGCTGCTCTCGTACTTCACTGCCGCGGACCAGCTGTGGGTCCTGGTCCAGGGGCACCGCCCTCCGACCCTGCGGCAGCTACGCCTTCCCGTACCCCTAGCCCAGGCCGTCGACGCCCTGACCACCGATCCTCGAGGAGCTGTCGCTCGCCAGCTGGGCCCCGCCCTGCTGCCGGCGGATCTGCTGCCGGCGCCGGGCTCTACCCTGTTGATCGTGCCCGACGGGCCCCTCGGCCGCCTGCCCTTTTCCGCCCTGATGCTGGAAGACGGCCGCTATCTCGTAGAGCGCAACGCCCTGGCCTTCGTGCCCAGCCTGAGCGCCGCCGCCGCCCTGGCGCAGCGCTCCGCCGCCGAGGGTCGAAGGCAGCCGCAGCGGGCGATCCCCGCCCGCGTTCTCGGCGATCCTCGTTCCGACCTTCCCGCCGCGGCCCGCGAAGCCCAGGCCGTGGCCGAGCATCTCGGCGTCTCCCCCTTCCTCCAGCAGCGGGCCACCGCCGGGGCCCTCCTCGACCTGCCCCAGGGCAGCGTCCTCCATCTCGCCGCCCATACCGGTCTCGGCGCCGGCGGTCCGTGGATCGCCCTCGCCGATGGTCCTCTCCCGGCCCATCGACTCCTCGACATGGAGTCCCCACCGCGGCTCGCCGTCCTGGCGACCTGCGGCGCCGCGGCGGGAGAAGATTTCGGCGGCCGCGGCCGCGGCCTCGAAGGCTCTCTGGGGGCAGCCTTCCTCGCCGCCCGCACCCCGAGCGTCCTCGCCGCCCTCGCCTCGGTGGAAGATGAGCCCACCCGTCGCCTGGTGCAGGACTTCTACTCCCTCGGCGGTGTCCAGCGACCGGCCGCAGCTCTCGCCGAAGCCCAGCGCCGGGCCGCAGGGGCCGGTGAGCCACCTCAGGTCTGGGGCCCCTTCGCCCTCTTCGGCTGGCCCGGCGAGAGCTAGCCCTAAGACACCATCGCGGCTCCAGCGCGACTCCGGTCCACCGGATCCCCGTCGCCTTGCGTACAATGACGCTACCCCCGTCAAACTTTGGAGGACTTCACTATGGGATCCCGACGAGTCATTCCCTGGCTGCTGGGTGCCGCCTTTGCCCTCGGCCTGCTGGTGGGCTGCGCCGCCACCGTGATCACCGCTCCCCTCACCCAGGTCGTCGCCGACGAGACCACGGCGCGAGATGACGGAGAAGCGCTCACCTGGAAGAGCAACGGAGAGACCCTAGTCCTCCAGGCGACCCAGCCCAACACCGCCTACTTCGTGGTCGGCACCCTGGCCTCGGAAGAGGCCTGGGAGGAGCTCGGCGGGCGCGCCCTGGCTCACTCCGACGATCGTCTAGAAATCGCCGCATCTGAGGTTTCTGAGCTCCTGGTCTATCAGCTCATCCCCAAGGTGCAGGTCAAAGAGGGAGTCTTTCGTCCCTGTGGCGACAATCCCCTCATCGACTGCCCGATTCCCCGTCCACCGCCGCCGCCCTGGGGCTTTGGCCGTCTGATCGAAGGATCCTCCGGCTCTCCCTGAGAGGATACGTAAGCTGCGAGACGCCAGCTCCGAAGAGGCCTACAGCAAAAGCATGAACTGACAAACTGGCAAACCGGCGGGCTAAAGATTTTTCGCCGATCTCGTTGTGATCGTCATCCTCCTGTCGCCCCATGGTCAGGAGGATGACGATCGTGACCACGCTGGCCCCGCCGACCCCATATCCCATGCGCCGTTCCCGTATCGCGCGTCAGCTCGAGGCCTCCGGCCTCGGCCCGGAAAATCGCTGCCGAAACGCCTTACGCCGAGGCTCTCCGGAGCGGGCGCTGGAGATTCTCATGGAGGCCTACGGCGACGATCTCTATCGCTACTGTCGCCACCTGGTGCGGGACCCGGATCTCGCCTCGGACGTGCACCAGACCGCCTTCGTGCAGGCCTATCAGGCCTTCGGCACTTTCCGCGGCGGCTCCACCTTCAAAACCTGGCTCTTCGGCATCGCCCGCCACCGCGCCCTCGACGCGATCAAAGTTCGGCGCCGCCGGGACCTTCGCTTCGTCGCGGCGGACGAGAGCACCGCGGAGGTCGAAGACACGGCCCGCGATGCCGAGGACCGACTCCTCGCCGAGAGCCGCAAGCAGGCGCTGGAAGACTGTGTGCAGCACCTCGCCCCGCGGGTGCGAGACGCCCTGCTGCTGCGCTTTCAGCAGGAGATGAGCTACGTGACCATGGCCCAGGTGGTGAAGGAGCGCGCCGCCACCCTCCAGGCGCGAGTCGCCCGGGCGCTGCCGATCCTGCGCCGCTGCCTCGAGGACCGGGGGGTCGAAGAATGAGCGTTCCCTCCTCCCGGCGCCCCGACGACGTTCCCCCCTCGGATCTCTGCCAGCGCTGGGAGTCCTTCGCAATCCAGCAGCTAGCGGCTGATTCGGATCCTCCTGCGATCCCAGATCAGGCCCACCTCGAGCAAGCACGCCTCGAGCAGCACGCTACATCTTGCCCCCGCTGCTCTCCGCGCCGCAGCCAGTACCGTCGCCTGGTCTCCGATCTGAAGCACCTCGGCAGCGAGCATCGGCCCCCGAAGCATTGGCAGCAGCAGGTTCGGGAGCAAATTCAGCCTCTCCCCAAGCCTGCCACCGCGCTGCCGCCGCGGCCCCTCCCTCGCCGACTCCCCTGGCGCGCCACCCTCCCCCTCCTCGCCGCAACCCTCGTCGGCTGTGTTCTGGGGCTGATGCTGCTGAGATCCCCGGCCCCCGTCGCACCGCCGAATCCCTCCCCCGCCGCCCTGACCCTCCAGCTCCGCCTCGAAGAGGGCCCGGCCGTTCATCGCGGCGGCCCCCAGGAGGAGCTGCGGTGGGCTCAGTCGGGGGACCGACTCCACCTCGAAGCGACCCCCGGGGCTGGAACCACCGAGACTGGTGTTCCTGATACCAGCGGGGCCGCTCCTCGCCTCGAGCTGAGGGTCTACCGCAACGAGCGAGAGCTAGTGCTCGCCTGCGGCGGGCCGCCGCAATGCCGCCTCGAAGAGGGGCGGCTGCGGGGCACCGTCGAGCTCCTGCTCCCCGGTCGCTACCAGGCCTTGGTGCTGGCCTCCCCCTATCCCCTGCCCGCCGCTGGCGCGGGCCTCGACCAAGACACCGCCACCGCCATCAGCCAGGGAGCCGAGGTAGAGCTTGGGCCCTCCATCACGGTGCAATGACCCTCGGGGCCTTGCACAGCCTAGGGAGCCACCGTCGCTAACTCTGCGATCCAGGCTTCGACCTCCAGACGATCCTCGTCGTCCGCCGGTCGTACCGTCTCCAGAACGCCCAGGGCCTGCTGCAGTAGGCCCTGGGCCTCTAGATCACGTCCCTGGTCCATCAAGACTCGGGCTAGATTCCGGCGGGCCAAGGCGGTGTGGAGATGGTCCTCTCCTAGCTCCTCCCGGCGAATGGCGAGACCTTCCACCATCCTCTCCTCCGCCGCCTCCAGCCTTCCGCGCCGGTGCTCCAGACGACCGAGGCTCATCACCACCGTCGCCGCCCGCGAGCTGCGCTCCCCGTAGATTTGCTGACGCAGGGCGAGGCTCTCCGCCAGCAGGGGCTCGGCGCTCTCCAGATCCTCCAGGGCCATGAGGGCCGTCGCCAGGCTTCGCAAGCTGGTGGCGAGGTTTCGCTGGGCGACGACATCCTCTGGATGAGCCTGGGCTCTGGCCCGACGCTGTTCGAGCCCCTCCCGGTAGATCACTTCCGCCTCGGCGTAGCGATCCTGGGCCATCAAGATCCCGGCAAGGTTATTCAGCGGCTTGATGAGGTTCTCTTCCTCTCCCAGCTGGCGACGCAGAGCGATGCTCTCCGCCAGGCGCCGCTCCGCGGACTCGAGATCTCCGGTTTGATAATGCACCATCCCAAGATCCGAGAGCACCGTCGCCAGCCGCCGGTCAGGCTCTCCCCCGAGCTCCCGCTGCAGCTGGAGAGACTCTTCCAACAGCCGCTCTGCCTGATCGTAATCGCCGAGCCGGGCGTATACCTCGCCCACCTTCAAGAGCAGCTCCGCTCGCACTTCCGGCTCATCTTGGAAGGCGCTATCCAGCTGGCGACTGCCGCGATCCAGCAGGTCTCTCACCGTCGGCTCCCGCCCTCCGACCCGCTCCGGCGAGGCGCTCTGGAAGAGATCGATGACGAAGCCTGAAATCTGCTCAGCGCGATCTCTGGAGCGCTCGGTCTCCCGCAGCTGGTGGGCCAGCATGAAGGTAAAGGTGAGGGCTAGGAGAACGATGAAGGTGGCGTTGGCGACTCCCCAGCGGTGTCGCCGAACGTATTTCCGCGCGCGGTAGAGCACGGTTTGAGGGTGAGCCTGCACCGGACGATCCTCGAGATAGCAGCGCAGGTCCTCCGCCAGCTGATCTGCGCTGCCATAGCGCAGCACCGGGTCGTCCTCCAGCGCTTTGGCGACGATCGAGTCTAGATCTCCCCGCAGCTCCGGAAGCCAGGTGCTGGCCGGCTCCATGGGCGGAAACTTGAACACCAGCTCCCAGTTCTCATCGAAGTAGGGCACGGCATCCTCAGGGTCCTCGCTCTTGCGCCGCTGAGGCATCAATCCCGTCAACACTCGATGGAGCGAGACTCCGAGGGAGTAAAGATCGCTGGCGGTGCTCAGCCCCTGCCCCTGGATCTGCTCTGGGCTGGCGTATCCCCGGGTCATCGCCAGAGGAAAGTCTGCCGCGCTTTCTTCTCGCCGGGTCCCAAGTAGCTGAGCGATCCCAAAGTCCAGGAGCTTGGGCCGCCCCTCGTGATCCACCAGAATATTCGCCGGCTTGAGATCGCGATGAATCACCAGATTCCGGTGCGCTGTGGCGAGGGCCGAGCACACCGGTAAGAAGAGCTTCACTCTCTCGACGATGGAAAGGTCTCGGGAATCGCAGTACTCGTCGATGGGCTCACCCTCCACCAACTCCATCGCGAAGTACGGAGCCCCCGTGGCGGTTGTCCCCCCATCCAGCAGTCGGGCAATATGAGGATGCTCTAGGCGGGCCAGAATCTGCCGCTCGCTTTCGAAGTGACGCACCATCTCCTCCCCTCCCCAGCCCCGGCGCACTACCTTCAGCGCCACCTGCTGCTCGAAGTCCTCCTCCCGCTGCGCTCGGTAGACCGTTCCCATCCCGCCGATGCCAAGCACCGCGAGGATTCGATAGGGCCCGATGCGCTCCCCTAGCCTCTGCCGCTCCTGCTCCTCGATCTCCACCACGTCACCGCCGCAGGGTTCCTGGAGAGTCAGCAGCGGCTCGTCGATGAAGCCCTCGAGTCGATCCTCGTATTCGAGTAGAGAATACACCTCCCGAAGGAGCTCTGGGTCGCCGCCGCAGCGCTCCTCTAGCCCGCCACTGTCTCGTAGCGAGGGATCCTCCCGAAGATCCGCCAGGATCTCTTTGATGGTCTGCCACTGCTCCACATCAAACACCCAGGATAAGAAAGTGATTCATGGAGCTCCTAGCCCAGATTCCCAGCATCACGCTTGTTTGAGCCCGTGAAGTGACGCGAAAACTCGCCGGGAAGTGGATCAACTATCCCCCATCTCTCGCAATAAGAACAGTCGGGCGGAATGCCAGTCTCGCTTGACCGTCATCGTTGAGATCTCGAGAGCGCGGGCGGTCTCCGCGATGGTCAGGCCACAAAAGTAGCGCAGCTCGACAATGCGGGCCTGGCGTTCGTCGAGCTCCGCGAGCCGATTCAGGGCGGTATCTAGAGCGATGAGATCGACGCTCGGAGGTCGAATGGTGGGAGACCACAGCGTGCTGGTATCGAAGCTCTCGTCAAAGGGGGCTGGAGTCTGTCCGGCCCCATGGCGCAGAGCTCGCTTGCGCCGAGCGTGATCCACCAGCACGAAACGCATGATCTCCGCCATGCTGGCAAAGAACTGAGCGCGGTTGGCCCACTGCAGCCTGCGCCGATCCGCGAGGCGCAGGTAGACCTCGTGAACCAGAGCCGTGGGCTGCAGCGTGTGGTTCTCCCGCTCGTGCAGCAGGTAGCGCCGGGCCATTCCCCGCAGATCGTCCCAAACCAAAGGCAAGAGGCGGTCCAACGCCCCTACCTCTCCGGCGCTCCAGGCCTCCAACCAGCGAGTGACCTCCTTATCGAGCTGCATATTTGCTGAAGTTATCACTCTTATTTTCCCCTATTCACGCCACGCCGCAGCACCCTCGCCGAAGGGTTAGGGACTAACCGTTGGGTTAGGGATCTCGCCTCTCGGGACTCCGAGGGGCCCGCCTCGAAAGAGCTTCCAAGGCCACTGATAGCACCCTAAATCTCTCATAATCAGTACCTTAGAGATTTCCCCGGAGACAAATCGAAGACGTTCCTACTTCCTGGCACAGCTCCTGCTTTAGGTCATGGTCAGTGTTTCACCAAGACCATCCGCCGGCGGTCTGGTCCCCTTACCCCCTGATCGGGTACGGCTCGTCCGTACCCATCCCTTGGAGTTGACCATGTCCGCAAAACAACGCTTCCCTGTGCTGATTTCCTTTCGCCGCAAGGCTCTTGCTGCGCCGCTCCTGGCCTTGCTTCTGGCGAGTGCCATCTCTCTCGCCCTTCCCTCTCGAGGCGCTGCCATCGCGCTAACGCCCACCGCTCTCGACACCTGCGCATCAGCCCCATTGTTGATGCCCGGAGACTCCTGGCACGACCTCGGCAACGACCGAGGCAAGAGCTGCCTGCGGCTCTATATCCCGAACGAGAGCCTGCTGATGGTCGATCTGATTCAGCCGGCAACGGCTGCTCGCGCCCATCTCGGCATGCTTCAGCCCAGCGATGCTGAAGCGATGGTCGGCGAGCGCTCTCCTCGACTCCTTCACCGTTCCGTCAGCACTCAGCTATGGCGAGCTCCCAGCGGGGAGTATCGAATCTGGATCTCCAGCGACGACCCCCGTAAGGTTCTCGCCCCATTCCAGGTTCAGGTCGGTGGAGCCCCCCCGAAAACCAAAGACGAATGCGATTCCGAGCTCGAGATCGAGCCCGACCCGCTGGTTTGCCCTCCCGTCGGGGCCCTCTGGGGCGGTGAGCAGGAAGGCTTCATTCCCACCAAAGACGAGAACGACTCGGAGCTGGAGATCGAGCCCGATCCCCTCGTCGGTGCTCCCACCGGAAGCGTCCCCAGCGCCGCTCGCGAGGGCAGGGTTCCGACCAAAGACGAGAACGACTCGGAGCTGGAGATCGAGCCCGATCCTCTCGTCGGTGCTCCCACTGGAGGCCTTCCGGGCGCGGTGCTGGAGCGCTGGATTCCGACCAAAGACGAGAACGATTCGGAGCTGGAGATCGAGCCCGATCCCCTTCACGCCGGCCCCCTCTCCGCTCCGTCCGATCTGACGACGTTGGCTTCCAGCCTCTCCGGCGCCATGGCGCAGCTCTGTGCACCGTCGCAAGCCGTGGGCTCTGTGGCCGAAGAAGCGACTGGCTCGAAACGCTTCGCCTGTGCTCAGCCCCTCTCCCTCTTCGGGAACCAGACGAGTCAAATCAACACGCTGGCCATCACGGGGGCTTCGACCTATCGCTTCCAGATTCGTGACTTCCGTCACCTACAGCTCGAGATCCACCGTGAGGCCGGCTCTAGCTCACCAGCCATCGGCGCGCCTCTCGCCGTCGAGCTCTTCGACCGACACGGGCAGCGCCTCGCCAAGGCGGTCGAGGAGCAAAACCATGGAGCTCAGCTGGGAAAGAGCCTGGTGCCGGGAGAGTACTTCCTGCGACTCCACGGCAGCCGTCGCGATGTCCACTCCCTGTCCTGGGTCGCCAAGGGGCACTGATCGGCTCGGATAGCGACCCGACTTAGGCATCCGTAGGCATCCGGAGGCATCTACGAGGGGGGGGAGGGGCTGATCCTCCCTTGATACAAACAGCGACCGCTGCCGGCTCTGTAGAGCTGGCAGCGGTCGCTACTTTCTGGGGCATGTTGCAGGACGGACTAACGCCCCCCTGACTCTGTCTGAGGCCCTGAGCCCAGCTGAAGCTGAGCGCTCGTTACCGAGGTCGCTTGCTCGATCTTGTAATTCACCCTCGCCGAGCCTGGCGATTCAATCCGGCTAAAGCAGCACGACCTACCGCCGCTATTCATCTGACACTCCGCTTCCGCTAGATCCGGTGGCACGAATTCCATGACGTTGAGCGAAACGCCACTATTGGCGAGCCAGCAGATGGACTGCTTCCTCTCGGGATTCACCCGGGGGATGAAGTCTGAAGCATTGGGGCAGAGGGGTGTGTTGCCTTGTCCTGGCCAGCAGCCCGCCGCAGTCTCACAGATGCAGAACCTTTCGGGTTCATCGGGGCACGAGTCTGCCCCCGATATCGACCCTTGGCAGAGCTCTTCCCACAACAATCCAGTGCACGGGCTTTGGGCGTCCGCTGGGCCGACTGCACTGAGGCCCACGACAAAGGCGATTACGATTCCTAGCCAAACTCTCATCCTTACGTTCCCTTCTTGCATTGATCGACAGACTGCCAAGATCTACCCCTTGCAGCCCCTTAGATTGAACGGCTCCAGGCGTCTACACCTCAAGACTCTGGGCCCGCAGAATAGGCAAGTTAGCAAAGGGTACTTCTCCAACAGCGCTTGACTCCTACAACGGTTTCAAACCTTCTCAGGCTCCTATGGGGCACTAGCTCTCCCCGCTACGGAACCTCATCATCCGAAGTAACAGCGGCAACCTCTTGCTCGCTTAGACGAGGCCCTGAACCTATCTGGATCTGAGCACTCGTAGGGTCACCGATGGAGTACTCACAAAAATAAATAACATGAGTCTGGGTATCAAAACCGGTCAAATCACAGCCACAAACATTCTGCTCACAGACAACACTACAATTCCCTGAACCTGACACAGAAAGAGAATCTCTCTCCGCCGGTCCACAACGAAAAGAATGTACAGAAAGGTTCCCCCCAACTACTGACTTCCAACAGAGAGAACCAACCTTCAAGAGATCAACATATGGCGCCGCCGTACACCCCTCAACCCCGGGCCAGCAATGCGGAACAGATCTAGTCGGGGAAGGCTTCTCCGATTGACAAATCGAGAACGAAGACGAAGATGCCTGCAGCCCTCCTGAGCACTCATCCATCAACAGATCCTTGCACTCTGTGGGCAAAGCAGCAGATGTTGACGATGCATAAGAAAAGTCTCCAAATGAAATCAAGCTCAGAGCAGCCGTAAAGAACACTATAGAAATTCGACGCGCGACCTTAGGGAGTTCTCGAGAAGTCATCATAAACAAGCCTCCAAATGGTTTCTTAGATTAATAACCCGTCACTTCGATACCCTGCCTGCCGCAGTCTTCGTCTTGCACTCCGTAGGTCCTCTTCATGACCCAACTCATGGAGGATTCGCATCCAGGGGACCAGCAGCTCGAAGTCATTGGAGCCCTCAGCCACTGGCCTGAGAGTGTCCAAGGCGCTACGCCAGGCATCAGCCGCCGCATTCTCATCGCCCCGGGCCTGCGCAAGCAGAGCCTCGTTCTCCGAGCCCAGCGCAGACAAAAACCGATAGGTTCTGTTATCAGGGACCTCCGTCAGAAGTCCCTCCAACAGACTTTGTGCCTCTCGAAGGGACTTCTCGGCAGCGGCCAGACGGCCCGCAAGCACCTCCAATCGAGCAAGATAGACCGAAGAGGACGCTAGCTGAGCGCGCCAGGCTGCATCCCGACTTTGGACCTCGACTAGCTCACGGCTGAGCTGTCTTGATCTCAGCAGATAGCCGCGAGCCTCGTCGAGCCGGCCGCGCCGCATGGCGTGGACTCCGCGTCGATTCTCTATAGCCGATAGCTGCGCACGCCATTCGAGGTTCCCGGGCTCTAGGGCGGTCAACTTCCGCCAGATCCGCAGGCTGGAGTCGAAGTGATCCCGAGCTAGCTGATCTTCCTGCCGAGTGGCATCGAGAAGGCGCCCAAAATGGGTATGGAGCGTCGCGCGATGCTTCTGCCATTGAACGTTCTCGGGATTTGATGCCTGCATGAGGTCGGCTAAGGCTAAGGCTTCCCGAAAGCTCTCTTCCGCTGTCGTCAGGAGGCCGCTCTCCATTTGCGTCACCCCAACTACCGACAATTGCTGGAAGAGGTCCAGCTGTAGATCCTGCTGTTCCGGCGGCGACGGAGTCAGCTCACGCTTCAGATCCAGGCCCGAACGGAAGGCTCTTAGAGCCCCTTCTAAATCTCCCTCCCCCCGCCGAACGTGGCCAAGATTGCTAATGGAATATGCATATTGCTTCTTGAGCTCGAGGTTCTCCGGATCGATCTCGAGAGCTCGACGCTGCATTTCTTCCTGCGCTTCAAAGCTCTGCCGCGCGTTCTCGGTGGCTCCTAATCTCCAATGCGCCGCCCCGACCCAAAAGTGACTGACGCCAAGCTTGGAAAGCCATTCCACGGTGTTCGGCTCGCGATTGACGAGCCTCTCCATCAATGCGCGTGATTCCCTGAAGGCATCGATCGCCTCATCGATCAGCCCCTCCGCTAGACGAAGCTCACCGATTTGAATCAATGCCATCGAGCGACGGGAGATTTCCAGACTGGACAGCTCACCCTCCGGCACCGCCGCGAAGTACTCCATCGCTTCGTCGGTGGCATCCCTCAAAAGCTCCAAGCGTCCTAGCTCGTTGAGCTTGTCCTGGAGGTCATGGATCATGAAGTCGATCAGGTTCTCTGCCTGCTCCTGGCGCAGACTGGCCCGCGCCTGGGCCTCTTCAGCCACCCGGCGGGCTTGATTCTCCCGCCACGCCATCCAGCTCACGACGGCGGCCATGACCACCGCCACCACGGCGACGGTCGACGCGAGGCGCTTTCGTCGCTGCGCTCGCTGCAGGGCTTCCCGGCGCTCCGTCTCTTCCCGCCGCCGCTGGCGGCGTGCCTCGAGATGGAGCAGACGATGAGCCACCTCCCGGGCGCTGTCCGGCCGGCGACGGGGATCGCCATCGACGTAGACGGCGATGTCTTCAGCCAGCAAGGAGTCCTGAACGTCTCTCTCCCAGCCCGGCGCCAGGGATTTCGAGAAGTCCCCCGCCACCATTTGATAGAGCAAAACACCCAAAGAGTAGATGTCCGCCTGAACGCTGTCCGTCTCCCCCCGCAGCAGCTCCGGAGCCATATAGCCAGCGGTGCCGGCCCGCTCTTCGGAGTTGGGGGAAGCGGTGGCCGTAAAGCCCAGATTCCCGATCACCGTCGCCTGCAGCCGACGCCGTTCCGTGAGCAGGCCGATCCCAAAATCCGTCAGTCGACTTCGAGCCCTACCCTCTCGATCCAGGGTGACCAGAACGTTATCGGGCTTGATGTCCTTGTGCAGGATCCCAACCGAATGGGCCGCGGCGAGGGCGGTCGCCACGTCTGCGACCAGGGCGAGCCGCCGCTCCAGGGGAATTGAAGAAAGCCCTCCCTGCTCCTCGGCCCAATGCACCAGGCTGCCGCCGGCGGTGTACTCGGATTCCACAAAGTAGGGAGCGCTATCGAATTGCCAGTCGAGGATCCGCGCGATGTCCTCGCGATGACCGAGAGCATCCCGCAGCAGCTGGAAGAGAGTGACCTCCCGCTTCAGCGCGTGGAGGCGGTCGGCTTCGTGGCAGAACTTGAAAACCCGCAGATCACCGCCGCGATGGCGCGCCAGCCACACCTCGCCGAAACCGCCGCCACCCAGGCGCTCCACCAGAGTCCAATGCTCCCGCTGGGGAACTCTCTGCCCCTGGGCTGGCCGCCAGCCGAGCATCCTCTCGTCCTGCGCCGAGAGCAGTCGGCGAGCTCCGGGCACGTTGTCTGGCGCCTCCCGGGCCACGGCGCCGGGGGGCACCACCTCAAAGACCGCCAGCAGCTCTTCGCCCCCTTCGACTCGATAGGAGCCGTGGGCGAGCCAGTGGAAGGCAGCACGCTCCTCTGCCCCAGGGTCGGAGACCCCCTCAGCACCGGCAGGAGCTTCGCTACCGAGGCTCTCCACCAGCTCCGAAACGCTCCTGCGGGCGAGATCAAAGGCCCCTCGGGTGAGCAGAATCCGCCCCTCTCGAGCCAGCCCGCTGAGCTGCTGCAGAAGCTCGAGGGCGGCTTCATCGATCTGCTGGGGCATCGCCTTCGTGCTCCCTCCACTCGTGCCTCGGCGGATCCAAACCTCCCCCAGGTGAATTGCCATCCCCAGGCTTGGGCCCTCTTCCTCGGCCACCTCCGACGACTTCAGCGTCTGCTGTAGGGCATGGGCGCAGGCCACCGCCTGAGCCGAGCGAGGGAAGACGGCCACGGTGGCGGCGGCCCCCTGCCAGCTCTTCCCCTCGAAGTGTTCGACCAGCCGTCGACGCTCTCTCTCGACCCGCGGCGAAAGCTCCCGAGGCAGCTCGACTCCATCGGCCCCATGAATCTCCACCCGCAACAGGGCCCGCACCGCCGCCCTAAACCCTTCGCGACCGCCGCTTTCGGCCCCCTGGTTGGGCACCGGCCACTCCCCCGTGACCTCCTCACGCCGGGGCGCCTTCCCGGGGGTGAAGGCAAGCTCCGGCGCTCTCCCTCCGCTCAATTCAGGACGCGCTCTGAGGGAGCGCAGCTGAGCCGCTACGATCTGCGCGTTGGCTGGACGATCCTCCGGCTCCTTCGCCAGGAGCTGCCCCAGGAGAGTCAGCAGCTCCTCCGGAAGACCAGGGTGCAGATCTCCTAGCGAAGGCGGCTCTTCGCTGGTCACTCGTCTCAGGGTGTCGAGCCAATGTTCCCCGCGAAATGGCGGGCGACCGGCGAGCAGCTCATAGAGCAGGCTACCGAGAGCAAAGAGATCCGACCGATGATCGATCTCGCGACCGCTGGCCTGCTCCGGAGACATCGCGTGGACGGTCCCCACCAAGGTGCCCGGTGCCGTGGGTGCCGCCCGTCCTTCCGCCTCCTCACCCTGCGTCCAGAGCCGTCGAGCCAGGCCGAAATCCACCACTTTGGCGCGCCCATCGCGGGTGACGAGCACGTTTTCCGCCTTGAGGTCGCGGTGAACCACGCCGACCCGGTGGGCCGCCGAGAGGGCTTCGGCGATGTCTATCCCCAGTTGAAGAGCCCGTCCCGGCTCCAACCCGTGATCCTGCGGGATCATCAGCTGATCGAGACTGGCTCCGTCCACCAGCTCCATCACCAGAGCATCCTCGGTGCCGTCTTCCCACTGCACTACCTGCTCACCCCGCAAGGTGAGCAACTCGTAAATCTGCACCACACCGGGATGGGAGAGCTGCGCAAGGGCCCGAGCCTCTCGCCGGAAGCGCCGCCGTCGCTCGTCATCGAAACGCAGATCCGGATGGATTCGCTTGATGGCGACGCGGCGCTGTAGACGTTCATCCCAAGCCGACCACACCTCTCCCATGCCTCCTCGGCCGAGCAGGGACTCCAAACGATAAGCGCCGAGACGCCGATCGCTAGCGGGCTCCGTCCCAGCGATGAGATCGCGAGACGGGGTAGGAACTGTCATGGTTTGAAGAAAAATATCACAGCAGACGTTCGGGACCGGGCCCTCCACCCGCAGCGTCGCGCCGCGGCTCGAGGCATCCGCCCGGCAGGAACCCTTGGATGCCTCCTACTGGATAGAGCAGGAGGGCTAGGGAGATGACGCGTCAGGGACGCTCAAAGTGGATCAGCGAGCCCCGAGTACCGGCGCCCCAGAGCCGGAGGTCTCCCACTTCATGGATCTCGGAACTTCACCGGGAATTTCGGGCAAAGCCGACAACCTGCAGCGACAGGTTGCTGGCTCAGCGGGTTTTTGCTCAGCGAGTGAAGCGTTGTCGGATTTCCAGACGGCGTATCAGGCGGTGCAGTGAATTGACGTGGACTCCCAAACGCTCCGCCGCCTCGCCATAATCCCCCCCGCTCTCCGCCATAGCGATGGTGATCAAGCGGCGCTTCGTCTCTTCCAGAGCCTCTTGATACGAGCCCGAAGCCCCGCCCTCACCCGCCATTAAGTCCTCCGGCAGGTCTTCCGGCTCGATCACCGCCCCTTCCCCCAACACCAGGGCCCGCTCGACGACGTTCCCCAGCTCTCGAACGTTCCCCGGCCACGAGTAGGCCGTCAGCGCCTTGAGGGCCGACGACGAGAAGGCTCCCCCGGCCTTTCCCATCGCCGTGCCGTGGCGCTGCAGGAAGTGCCGGGCCAGCAGCGGGATATCCCCCCGCCGCTGACGCAGGGGAGGCACCTCGATCTGAATCACCTGGAGTCGGTAGAAGAGATCCTCCCGGAAGCTCCCTTCCTCCTTGGCGGCGGCGAGATCTCGATTGGTGGCAGCGATCAGCCGTACGTCGGCGCTCCGCGGCCGGGTGCTGCCCACCGGAGTATAGGACTTCTCCTGCAAGACCCGCAGCAGCTTCGCCTGCAGGGCGAGGGGAATCTCCCCGACTTCGTCAAGGAAGAGGGTCCCCCCCCGCGCCGCCTCGATCTTGCCCTCCGCCCGAGCGACGGCCCCGGTGAAGGCTCCCCGTTCGTGGCCGAAGAGCTCACTCTCAAACAGAGTCTCCGACAGCGTGGCGCAGTTGATCGCCACGAAGGGCCTGCTCCGTCGCTCGCTGGAGCGATGAATCGCCTGGGCGACGAGCTCTTTGCCGACGCCGCTCTCTCCCACCACCAGCACCGTCGATTCCACCCTCGCCACTCGGGAGACGAGGGAGAGCACCTTCTCCATCGCCGGACTCTCGCCCACTAGATCGTGGCGCAGCTGGCATCGTCGCAGGCGCCGAGCCTCCCCTTCGACCCGCTCGAAGCGCCGGGCCCGCTGCAATGCTCCAGAGGTCAAAGCGGCGAGGGTGGCCAGCAGCTCCAGATCCTCTTGCCTAGCCTTCGCCAGCCCTGGCCCCAGACCATAGACCAACCCCACCGGAGCCCCCTCTGGGTCGCCCAGCGGCGCCGCCCACGCGGTGGCTGCAGCGGTCGACGCGGCACCGTCCCCCTCTAGGAGCAGCTCCACCGCCGCTCCCGGTCGTCGCTGCAACAATGCCAGCACCGCATCCTCGGGGGGCGCAACGTCCTCGGGAGGCGCAATCGATTCCTTCACCAGGTCCGGCCCCATCGAGTCGTCCCGCGGGGCGATGAGCTCCAGGAATTCCCCCGACTCCAGGCCAACGACTCCCTCCGGCTCCACCCACAGAGACCAGCTGACGCCAGGATGCCATCTCCGAAGAGCCGCCACCACGCAGGCTCCCACCGCCCTCAGCTCGGAGACCGCCTGCAACGCTCCGGAAAGCTCCAGCAGCGCTTGCAGCCCCCGGGCGATGCGAGCCGGCTCCGGCAGCACTCGGTCGATTACCCCTTCTTCAGAGTTCCGGTTCCGGAGCCCCAATTCACCGGAGCCCGCGTCGAAAGAGCCCGAGCCGGCAAGACTCGAGCCATCCAGACCCGGGCCGGCGAAGACAGTACCCTCCGCCGCCCATCGAGTCACCGTGCTTCGAAGCGGCCGACGAGAGCTCCCCGCCTTCCCCTCGACCTCATGGCTGCCGCTCTCGTCCAGCAGAAAGAGAAAGATCGAAGTGCCGACGGTGAGCAGATCGCTGTGATGGAGCGCCTGCCGGCTCACCGGCCGAGCGTTGACGAAGACTCCATGGCGACTGCCCAAGTCCTCCACCACGAAGCCTTCCTCAGAAGAATGCTGAATCTCGCAATGATGCCGGGAAACCTCCGCGCTCGGCACGGATAGATCATTGCCCTGCCCGCGCCCCACTCGAAAGGGCCCGTAGTGCAGGGCGAAGCTCTGGCCCTCCAGAGGCCCACCGATGGCGACCAATCGTGGATTCACAATGGAGACAAGCTACCACGCAGGCGGAGTGTCTCTTCAGCTCTTCAGCTCTTCAGCTCCCCACCTTGCCGTAGCTCTGGTAATCGCTGAAGTAGAGCACCAGAGTCTCCCCCTGGTCGTGGACCGGAACGAAGACCTCGTAGCTGCCGTCGTGGGCGGAGAATCGGTGGCCTTCATCGCCGGCGGAGAAGACCTTGTCGAGGTAGCGCCGCTCCGGTGCGGAGAAGGAGCGCAGATAGTCTTCGATCACCAGCGCCTCGGTTCTCGATTCCGGCAGGTAGGCGTAGGTGGTGAGGGCGAGATAGACGGGGCGGCCGTCGAGCTCGGTGCGCTGGATGATCTGGGGCTGGGGGAAGTCGCGGTCCAGGGCGTCGAGGCGCTGCAGGGTGCGGCGGACCTCCTCGATGTAGCCGCGGGAGAGCTCGAATCGGGCGAGGGCGGAGAGGTCGTCGCGGTAGATCTCGACGCCGTAGTCGATGTCTGCCTGGAGGTTGCGCTTCTTCTGCTGCACCGTGAGCTGATCGCCGACGAAGAGCAGCACGGCGGTGAGGGGGAAGAGGATCAGGGTTGCCCACACCAGGCCCTTGGCGAGGCGGGAGCTGGGTTCTGGCCTGCTCTGGGGAGCATCTTCGACGCCGTCGGGGGAATCCACGACGCTCGCCGCGAGGGCTCCGGCGGGGAGATTCTCCAGGGCGTCGGCGACCCGGGAGAAGTTGAGCGCGACGTTGACGATCAGCGCTCCCACCATCGTCGCCAGAATGCCCAGGATACTGAAGCCGAAGAGCTGGCTCAGGTTCTCGGCGAAGACCTTGAGGCCGAAGACCTCCACCAGCAGGAAGACGAAGCACCAATAGAGCAGCAGCAGCGCCGCCGCCGCCAGCAGTCCCGTCGTCCAGCCCACCATCCGCCGTCTCGTCCAGGCCATCGCTCCAGCCTCCCCTTTCGGTCTTGTCTCGTTCTATCGGCTCTCAGCATCGCATCATCAGCGGAAGGAAGAAAGAAGGCCCAAAGATGGCGATCTCGAGGCACCACCTCACGGCCCCTCTCGAGGGGCTATATCGGGGCCATACAGAGGCGTCGAAGCGGGAAGTCAGGATCTATCCCACAGAAAAATCCAAATTTCTTTGTTGTCGTCCCCCACCCTGCGTCGCCTCCTGGGGTGAACCGGGAGCCGCCGCTCAAGACCCGACGAGAACCTCGAGCCTAGATCGCGGCTCCTCCATCTCCCAAGGAGGACATCATGTCTCGACGCTATCTCCCTTCCCCTACAGCCTCAGCCCCACCACGCCCTGGCTACCGTTCCCGGCAACGCTGGCTCTGCGCCGCGCTGCGCGCAGCGGGCGCGGCGGCCATCGCCTCGAGCGCCCTGGCTCTCGCTCTCATCTCGGCGCCGGCTCACGCCGCCCCCGCCCTGATCCAGAGCGTTCAGCTGGTGGCCCAACCCTACGGTCAGCTCGGCCCGCGGGTGGTCCAACAACCCCTCTGCGCCGGCGAGGTGGTGGAGGTAACGGTGAATACCCAGCACCCCACCCAGCCCGGCGCCTTCGTTGGCGTGAGCATCGACGGCTATCTCGGCAGCGTGCGCTACGTCGAGCTCGCCGGGGATCCCGGGCCGCGACGCATCACCATTCTCGCCGGCGTTCCCGGCGGACCCCAGGAGACCCGAACCGAGGTGGTGGAGGTGGACTCCTGCTCCACCGATGCCCTGCCCACCATCGACGATCGAATCAACCCCTATCACCGCGACACCGTCGATCTGCGCACCACCGTCTTCGGCACCTATGCCGGGGACTTCAACCACTACTTCTGGAACTTCGGCGACGGCGAAGAGGCGGTGACCACCGAGGCTGCGGTGTCACATTTCTACGGTGACTCGATGCCCGGCACGACGCCCTACCAGAGCTTCGTCGTCACCCTCTCCAACCTGCCCTTCGTCAACGGTCAGCCGGCCTCCGGAGCTCTCTATCGGCGGCATACGGTGACCCTGATGGACGACTACTACTTCTCCAAGCAGAAGGGCATTCTCCAGCCTCCCGCCACCACCAGCGGGGTGATGGAAAACCGCGGCTCCCAGCTCACCGGCTCCTACCGCATCCGCAACGTCGAGGCGGAGCCCATCGTCTACCGCCACGCGATCCGCGAGCTGATGTCCTGCGACCTCGCCGCCGGCAGCCGCCGAGATCAGGTGCTGCCGACGGAGATCCTCTTCCAGGGCGGCTACGGTCGCGACCTCGACGACCCGGAGCTGCAGACCGACCCTCGCTTCATCGCCGCCATGGCGCTGCGAAAATCCCTTCCCTCCGTGCCGGAAGACGCCCTGGTGGTGCCACCGCACGCCTCGACCTACGACCCGGATCAGCAGGGCGCTTCAGGAAAGAGCCTCTCCCAGTTGGGCTTACGAGAATCGGGTTCCCGCGGGACGGGTACCCGAGCGGCTAACTCTCCAGCGGGCTCGGCACCGGCCAACTCCACGATGGGCGCCGCCAAGAAGGGCAGCAAAACCGTCGTCGCCCCCCTGCCTCCTATCCCTCCACCGCCTTCCGGCCCGACCTCCGGCGTACTGGTGCTGCCGGCAAACCACGTCCACGCCGGCCTGCTGAACGTGCCCCTGGCGGACCTCGACCCCACCGATTGCGTGGTCGCCTACCACCTGCGGGGAGAGACCCCCAGCGGCGGTCAGGTCTACACCAGCCTGTACTTCGAGGCGCGCCCCAACCCCGCGCTGGAAAACCTGGTGAAAGACAAAACCACGCTGATCTTCCTCGAAGAGCTCTTGAGCCGAGGACTGGTGCCGGATCCCCACCACATCACTGACGAAGACATCGACCGCCTCCAGCAGGAAGGCAAAGTCCGGCGCACCCCCGCCGGCTGGGAGGTTCTCTAATGTTCCGCTTGTACACCGCGTCCTCAGTCACAGATCATCTCGCCCCGAGGGGGCGCCGCATCGTTCCCCTGCTCCCCCTCGTCGCTCTGCTTTCCACCCTCTGGCTCGGGGCTCTACCCCAGGCCGCCAACGCCCAGCTGGGAGAGCTCTGCGATCCCGGCGAGGCGCCGCCGCGGGCGGGCTTCGACTGCCAGCCGATGATGGAGGAAACCGTCTACCACGAGCCTCAGATCTTCAACGCCAAGCGCGGCGACGTGCTGCTCTCCGCCGGCTGCGGCATGATCGGCAACCTGCTGCGGCGGGTGCAGCCGCCCCAGCGCTTCAGCCACTCCGGCATCATGGTGGTGGACCGCACCCGGGTGCGTCACTCCACCGCGGTAGAGGCCCGCTACCCGGAGGGCTCCGGCGGTGACGGCATCGACCAGAACCTGCTGCAATACGGCTGGCCGGGCATCATCACCGAGCCCATCTATCAGGCCTATGAGGGCTCCTACATGATGGACCCGGACTTCAACCAGCAGTGGTGGGTGAGCTCCTTCAACGCCAATCAGGTGCACTGCGACGGCGACGAGACGCCCACCAATCCCTCCATCGTCAAGCCCCCCTTCGACACCGAGGCGATGACCGTGCCGGGCCGCGCCGTGGAGGTGCGGGACGCCCTGCACCAGGTCGCCGACGAGGCAGAGCAGATCCAGGGCCACTACCGCTTCTTCGCCTACAGCGAGGCGGACCTGGTGGGGCGCCTGAACGGCCCCGGCGGCCAGGCTCCGGCGGACGGCAGCTGGTGGGATGTGGAGGGCCGCCTCGAGGGCACCGTCTGCTCCCAGCTGGTGTGGAGCGCCGCCAGCGCCCGCGGCTTCACCCTGGAGGACCCCACCGTGGAGCCCGGCGATCGGCCCCACGCCACCACCACCAACCGCAACGGTCTCTATCTCTACTCCGCCGACGAGCGCCTCGCCGCCGGCACCTGGCTCTACGACGAGATCTACAATCAATTCTACGACCAGGCCGGCTGGTTCGGCCGCCTGCTCACCGACGCTCCCGACGACGGCGCCAATCAGGTGGTCAACTGCTTCGCCTTCGATTGGTGCGGCGACGACGACGGCATCTCCTGGGACGGCGAGGAAAACGCTAAGGACTCCGACCGCTGGCGGCAGGATCCCGGAGTCGGTATCGCCGTCTCGCCGGACGACATCAGCCATTGGGACCTGCCTACCCAGGGCGGCCTCTACGGACTGACGGAAACCATCGCCTACCGCCCCGGCGGCTACCGACCGACCTACCGCTGGGCTCGCTCCCAGGGCACCGGGGACCTGCGGGTGACAGTGCGCTGGAACGGCAACTCGGTGGGCGACGCCAGCGTGGTGCTGGACGATCAGGAGCTGCAGCTGCTGGAGAGCGCCGGCCAGTGGGTGACCTTCCTCTCGGTGCCCGCCGGGCAGCACCAGGTGGACGCCTGGGCGAACGTCGACGCCGAGGGGCAGATTCGCGAGGGCACCGCCGAGCAGACGGTGACGGTGATCGCCGGTCAGGTCACCGATTTGGTTCTCGACCTCGCCACCACGCCGCAGCTGCCCCCCAGCGCCTTCCGCAGCCTGCGCCTTTCGGGCAATCTGCAGATGATGGTGGACGACACCTGGCCCAACGGCAACGACCACGTCTCCTGGAGCTTCGAGGAGGAAATCGAGCTCAACCCCTCCACCCTGCTCACCAACTCCTATTTCCGACGCTTCTGCCACGACGATGTGCGAGCGGAGCTCTCGGTCAACGCCCAGCTCACCGACCCCGCCAGCGGCGTCATCGAAGCCCACGTCAGCCTCGAGCTCTACGAGGACGGCCGCTGCGGCTACGACGACAGCTCCGCTGACGGCACCGATGCCTTCCATCGGGTGATGGTGGTGGAGGACAGCATCACCACCTCGATGTCCGCAACCAATTGTGAGTGGACCCAGGACGACAACGCTCAGCTGAGCCTCAACCTCCAAAACCTGAGGGATACGGATCCCTCCTCCGGGGTGCCCTGACGCCCCGGGCCCCGGGCTCCCTACTCAGGAATCCGGGCTCGATACGTCGAGCTGAGATCCATTCATCACCACCGACGGCCTCCGCACTCGCGGAGGCCGTCTTTTCCTTTGAAGATCAGCGGACCGTAGAGGTCATCAGGGGGAGGCCGGCGCAGGGCCGGCGCCAGCTGTGGAGTCTCCCAGTGGGGCCTCTCCCAGCGGGTGGCGCAGCGGCTGCTGCCCCGCCGCCTCCAGCCTTCTTACCCCCTCCGCCGTCAGACGCAACCCGGCCTCCCCGGGCTCGACCCAGCCCCGCTCCTGAAGCCGGCGGGCGATGGCCCGCAGCCGACCCGGCGCCCAGCGGAAGCGCTGGTCCAGCAGCTCCCAGCCGAGCTCTCCCGCTTTCGGCAGATGCAGCATCAGCAGCTGCTCCGCCAGCCGGCGACCGAGACGACGGTGACGCAGCCAGCGGGCGAGCAGCCCGTGACGGGGAGCGAAGCAGAAGCACGCCAGGAAGATCAGCCCGGACATCACCGCCATACCGCCGGCGATGGAGGCGTCGAGCGTCCGCGCTAGCAGGTATCCAAACAGGGCCGAAGCCACCCCCAGGCCCACCGCGAGGAAGAGCAGCGTCGACAACCGCTGGGTGAGCAAATAGGCCGCCGAAGGCGGCACCACCAGCATCGCCACCACCAGGATCGCGCCGACGGATTCGAAGGAGCCCACCACCGTCACCGAAACCAGGGACATCAGCAGGTAGTGCACCAACGTCGGCGCGAAGCCCAGAGTGGCGGCGAGCTGGGTGTCGAAGGTGGTGATCTTGAGCTCTTTATAGAACAGGGTCACCAGGCTGAGGTTGAGCAGGAAGACGAAGCCGGTGAGCCACAGAGCTCGAGGCCCGAGAGAGAGGTCTCCCCAGGTGAGCACGTCCAGCGGGGCATAGGCGATCTCGCCGTAGAGCACGCAGTCGAGGTCGAGGTCCACCGCCGAGGCGTAGCGGCTGATCAGCAGCACTCCGAGGGCGAAGAGGGCCGGGAATACCACCCCGATAGAGGCGTCCTCCTTGAGCCGGCGGGTGCGGTAGGAAAGCTCCACCAGAAAGACCGTCAGCACTCCCAGGGCGGTGGCTCCGATCATCATCGAAACGGTGCTGCGACCGCCGGAGATCAGGAACGCGATGACGATTCCCGGCAGCACGGCGTGGCTGATGGCGTCCCCCAGCAGGGCCATCTTGCGCAGCACCAGGAAGGAGCCCACCAGCGCACAGGAGGCGGCCACCAGGGAACCGACGGCGACGATCACCAGAGCCGAGGCGCTCATGCCGCACCCCCGGAGATCGGGGCGGTCGAAACCAGCTCCCCTCGGGCCGGCGGAATCGGCCGGCCGTGGGGATCCAACGTCGGGTAGCCCAGCACCTCTTCCAGCTGCGCCACCGCCGCCGGCGTCAGGGCGTGCTCCATGACGTCGGCGTCGCGATGGACGTGATCCTCCGCCAGCTCCAGCTTGCGGGTGAGGTAAACCTCCCACAGCCGGTGCTTGCGCACCATCGCCTGGGCCGCGGCGATGCCGCTGGTGGTCAGCCTCAGATCCCTCTCGCCGCGGCGCACCAACCCTTCCTGCTCCAGGGCGCGGGCGGTCGCCTCCACCCTGCCACCGGTAAGGCCCCGGAGGCCCATGACGTAGGTCCAGGGCACTCGCTGGCCGGGCTCGTCGCCGCGGCGCTCACCGAAATTCCACAGATCCTTGAGCAGGTTCTCGCGGCGAATGCGGCGCACCATCCGCAGGTAGCGCAGCCGCGACCACAGCAGCCCGCGGCGCGGAGCGAGGGTGATGGAGAGAGTCAGCAGAGCGCTGGCCACCAGCACCACCACCGGGCCGGTAGGCAGGCGATCCACCGAAGCCGAGGCCAGAGCCCCCACCATTCCTGAGCCGCCGCCGATGAGCGCCGCCAGCACCAGCATCCAGCCCAGGCGATCGGTCCATTGGCGGGCCGCCGCCGCCGGGGTCACCAGGGTCGCCACCATCAGCACCGCGCCGACGGTGGACAGCCCCACCACCACCACCGCCACCAGCAGCAGGGTCATCAAAACCTCCAGCCGCAGCACCGGCATGCCGAGACTGGCGGCATACTCGCGATCGAAGGTCAGCAGCTTCAGTTCCTTGAAGAAAAGCGCCAGCAGCACCAGCACCGCCGCCCCCAGCAGCGCCATCAGCTGCACGTCCTGGGGCATCAGCGTCGCCGCCTGACCGAAGAGATATTTATCCAGCCCGCTCTGGTTCCCCAGCGGCAGCTTCTGGATGTAGGTCAACAGCATGATGCCGAGCCCGAAGAACACCGAGAGCACGATGCCGATAGCGGCATCGGTCACCAGCTTGCTCCAGCGCACCACCACCAGGATGGTCAGCGCCCCCACCACCCCGGCCACCAGCGCGCCGAGGAAGAGGGGCCCGGAAGACTTGGCGCCGGTGATCAAATAGGCGATGCAGACCCCCGGCAGCGCGGCGTGGGCCAGGGCGTCCCCCAGCAGGCTCTCTCGCCGCAGCAGGGTGAAGCAGCCCAGCACGCCCCCCACCACCCCGAGAAGGGTGGTGCCCAGGAGCACGTTGCGCAGGGTGAAGCTCCACTCGATCCCGCCGAAGGAGCTGGCGCCGAGGAAGCTGCCGAAGAGGGAGCCATCAAGAAGAGACGCGAAGAAGGAGAGGTCCATAGCGAGGCGCCTATCCCTGCCCCGAGCCCTGGAGGTCCGGGCGCTCCGCCTGGGCTCCCAGCAGGGCCTCCGCCGCCTGGGTGAGGACGGTGAGACGACCGCCGTAGGTGCGCTGGAGGTTCTCGGTGGTGAAGGTGCTCTCCACCGAGCCGGCGGCCACCAGCCGCAGGTTGAGCAACACCACGTGGTCGAAGTATTCCGCCACCGTTTGCAAATCGTGATGAACCGCCACCACCGTGCGGCCGGTGGCCCGCAGTTCCTGCAGCAGGGTGAGGATCGCCGCCTCCGTCGCCGCGTCAACGCCGGCGAAGGGCTCATCCATCAAGTAGATGCGAGCGTCCTGGGCCAGCGCCCGGGCGAGGAAGACCCGCTGCTGCTGTCCGCCGGAGAGCTCGCTGATCTGGCGATTCGCGAAGGCCTCCATCCCGACCTTCTCCAGGCTCTCTAGAGCCAGCTCCTTCTCCCGGCGCCCGGGGCGGCGCAGCCAGCCGAGGCGACCGTAGAGGCCCATGGTCACCACATCCAGGGCGCTGGTGGGGAAATCCCAGTCCACGCTCTCCCGCTGGGGGACGTAGCCGACCCAGGAGCGGCGCTGGGCATAGGCCTCGCCGAAGATCTTCACCCAGCCGGTGACCGGGCTCACGATGTCCAGAATCGCCTTGAGCAGAGTGCTCTTGCCGGCACCGTTGGGGCCCACGATGGCCACCAGGCGGCCTTCCGGGATCTCCAGGTCGACGTCCCAGAGCACCGGCTCGGTGTGGTAGGCCACGGTGAGGTCGTGGACCTCTACCGCCGGTCCGCCGCTCACGGGGTGCCCTCCTCAGCGGTCACCACGCTGTCCGCAGCAGCTTCATCGAGGTCCCCTACCAAGGCCTTCACCACCGTTTCGACGTTGTGACGCACCATGCCGTTGTAGGTGCCCTGGGGGGTTCCGACGGCGCCCATGGCGTCGCTGAACAGCTCGCCGCCGATGCGCACCTCGTGGCCGCGGGCCCGCGCCGCCGCCTGCACTGCCTCGATGGCCCGGCGGGGCACGCTGGACTCGATGAACACCGCCGGAACGCGGCGCTCGACGATGAGGTCCACCACTCGCTCGACGTCCGCCAGCCCCGCCTCGCTGGCGGTGCTGATGCCCTGAATGCCCACCACCTCGATGTTGTATCGATCCCCGAAGTAGCCGAAGGCGTCGTGGGCGGTGATCATCACCCGATGCTCCTCGGGGATCGTGGCGATCTGCCCTTCCACCCACTGATCCATCGCCCGCAGGCGCTCCCGCAGCTCGTCGGCCCGCTGGCCGATGAGCTGTGACTCCCCCGGCAGCAGCTCTACCAGCGCCGCCTCCACCGGCGCCACCGCCTCTAGCCACAGGGAGACGTCGAACCAAATGTGGGGATCGTAGGCCCCCTCGAGCTCCGGCGGCTCCCGCAGGCGATCCTCCCCCACCCTCTCGCTCACCGCCACCACCGGCCGGGTGCGCGCCAGCTTCACCAGCACGTCTCCCATCTTTCCTTCCAGGTAGAGGCCGTTGTAGAGGATCAGATCCGCCTCCGACAGAGTGCGCACGTCACTCTCCAACGCCTTGTAGAGGTGAGGATCCACCCCCGGCCCCATCAGGGTCGTCACCGTGCCCAGATCTCCCACCAGCTGAGCGGCGAGATCACCGATCATCCCGGTGGTGGCCACCACCTTCAGCTCCCCGGGAGCGATGCTCCCCTCGGAAGGCCCCGGCGGAGAGCAGGCGGTGAGGCTGAGCAGAGTCAGAGCCAGGGCGAGAACGAAGAAGGGTGATGGGGAGAATAGCGGGCGCATGACGAGACTCCTAAGACGGCGAAGAAAGGGAAGAGGGAGGATATTTCGCAATCCTCAAGAATGATTTTAGAGTACTCAAAAAATTTGTCAAGCCAAAAGCACATCTCTTCCTGACGCCAGGCGGCAGGAGCTCATCATCGATGCCTTTCGGCACTCTTATTTCGGGCTCTCGACTCGGGCTCTCAGCTTGGGCCGCAATCCCCAACCCTCCCGCCGCCTCGGGCAACACCGCATTTCGACAAAATCAGGCCGCGCGAGACGGTACGAAGGGAAGAGATCCGCTCTTCGAGCCTTCGAATCGAGGCGTTCATCGAGCAACCCAGTCGAGGCGCCCATCGAGGCGCCCATCGAGGCTCCTGCGGAAAACACCTAGTCGAAGCGACGGCTCTCCAGCGCTCGTCTCGGCACCCAAGCCTCCGGCAGCGTCTCGGCGAGCTTCTCGGCGACGGCCTCCACGTCCTTCGGCGGCACGTGGGTGACGACCAAGACCACCTCCCCCAGCAGCTCCTCCAGGGCCTTTACCGCCTCCGGCTGGAGCAGATACCAGAAGGGCAGCACCGCCACGTCCACCCCGGCGCGATGAATCCCCTGACGGCGAAACACCTCGGGATCGAGATCCGCATCGCCGACGTGGAGCACGGTCCAATCTCCTAGGGTGACCAGATGGCCCAAATTCTGGATCGTGCGGTGACGCGCCCCGCCGTGGGCGAGCTCCATCAGCACCACCCGCACCGCGCCCTCGGCGGCCACCACCTCCTGACGCCCCGCCTCGCCGCCGTCCATCACTTCCACTCGGGCCTGCGGCAGCTCGTCCTCCCCCGCCGCCTCCCCTTCTGCCTGTCGTAGCGCCTCCACCACCTGAAGCGAGCTGATCAGCCGGGCCTGCCTCTGGGCCCGCAGGTAGGTGAGGGTCGGCTCCCCCTGGAAATGATCTCGGTGCACGTGACTCGCCAGCACTAGGTCGACGCCGGCGAAGGGTTCCTTCCCCGCCACCATCGACTCGAAGACCGACTCCGGCACCGCGCCGTAGATGGTGTAAGGCTCGGTCACCAGCCCGTCCAGGATCACCTTCCCCTTGCCGCTGCTCAGCAGCACGCCCTCGTTGGCCAGGAAGGTGACCTCCAGCGGCGCGCCCGCTCCGTTGTCCTCCGCTAGAGCTGTGCTCCCGGAAAGCACCAGCGCTATCGCGAGCCCCCACGCCCACAACACCTGCCACTGAAACCTGCGATTCGCCTTCGCCATCTCGCGCATAGGAACTCCCAATCCAGCTGATTCACCGACCATGGTCACCGCTACGGCAACGCTGCTGGAATCTACGGAAAACAGAGTGGGTCGTTCTGACTTCGGTCAAGCGTCTTGGTTCAAGACCCTCACTCCGATCCCCCCGAGCCTCCCATTCCCAAAGGAGGGCCACATTAAAGGGCGACAACACCACCCGTCCCTCGCGGGTAGGGCAGTGCTCCCTAGCGAAGAAAGAACGTCTCTCCCAAAACGCAGCTCAAGCTCTTCTCGAAGCTAAGGACGGCCTATCCCTGCAGTAGATTCCCTGAATAGGGACGCCGCTCACCCAACGAGGGCTCGTTGCGGTGAAACCCGCTGCTTTAGCCCACGCTGTCCAGCAACCTCCCCAGACGCTCCAATCCGCCCTCGAGATTCTCCTGAGAGCCGCCGAAGCCGAGGCGCACGTGGCGTTCCATGCCGAAGCAGATGCCCGGTACCAGCAGCACTCGGTGCTCTTGGGCGAGGCGATGGCAGAGGGTCTCTACGTTCTCCCCTACCAGCAGCTCCGGGAAGCCGCAGACGCCGCCCTGGGGCAGCACCCAGCGGACCTGGTGACTGCGCTGGCGGATCCAGTCATCCAGCAGCTGGCGGTGGACCTGGGCCTGCACCCGCCTCGGCTCGGTGAGCCGCTCGGCGTGACGCAGCACGTGGGCGGCGAGCTTCTCCACCAGCGGCGAGAGGTGCAGCAGGGTGTAGTCCCGCAGGTGAGCGAAGGTGGCGAGAACCTCCTGGGAGGCCAGGCACCAGCCGACTCGCAGGCCCGGCAGGCCATAGGCCTTGGAGAAGGTACCCATGGAAATCGCCCGCTCGTAGCGCAGCACCGGCTCCGGCAGCGGATCGCTGTCGTAGGTCAGGGTGGTGAAGGCGCCGTCCCACACCAAATAGGCACCGACGCTCTCGGCGACGTCCAGCAGCTCCTGCTGCTCAGCCGCCGTGAGGGTGGCTCCGGTGGGGTTGTGGGGAAAGTTGACGACGATCATCTTGGTGCTCGTCGTCACCAGCTCCCGCAGCTCATTGAAGTCCGGCCGGAAGCTGCGCTCCGGCCGCAGAGGCCAGCGGTGCAGCCGGCAGCCCACCGCCTCGGCGACGGCGTAGAGCTGCTGATAGAAGGGATCCAGCACCACCACGTCGTCGCCGGCCCGCAGCAGGCCGGTCATGATCAGAAAGTTCGCCTCCGTCGATCCGTGGGTGATCATCGCCCGGGAAGCGTCGCCGTCGAGGAAACGATCCGCCAGCGCCTGGCGGGCGTCTTCTCCGCCGAGGGTCTGGCTGTCGTGGAAGACCAGATCGTCCAGCTCCTCCCAGGAGATCCCCAACATCTCGCGGATCTCCCGCAAAGAGTAATCCTGCACCCCGCTCGAGCCGATGTCGTAATCCACCTCGAAGTAATAGAGGCGCATCCAGTGCTCCAGCAGAGCGGTCTCCAGCGGCATCGCGGTGCGGGGCGCGATCTCCTCGGCGACGGACGGGCGAACGACCATCAGGGTGCTGCCTCGCCAGGGAAGGCGAAGACGCTGTCGTCCAGCTCAACGCCGGTCTCGATCTCAGACCAGATCAAGGCCTGATCGAAGCGAATCTCCGGCATCGAGGTCGCCACCCGGCCGGCGAATTGCACCCCGTTGACCTCCCGGTACTCCGAATACTTCACCTGGAGGTCGAGGGTGCCCTGGGGGAAGGTGCGGGTTTCCGTATGGGCGCGGATCAAGAAGGTCGAAGCGTCGAGATCCACCACCCTCTCCACCTGCCCGCCGAGGCGCACCCGGAGTCGGTAGGCGTCGCCGACCTTGCCCACCAGCTCCACCTCATGGCCGGAAGCCTCGGGGTTGACCAGCGGTCCGTCCACATCCGACTGGGAGGCGTAGAGGATTTGGTCTCGCTCCTCGAGCCACACCGGCTCTACCTGATCCGGAGTCGCCCCCTTGGACCAGGCGCCGGAACCGTCGTAGCCGGAGAGAATCTTGCCCCGGGGCGATTCCACGTCCCGGCGATACCCTTTGCCATCGCGAATCTGGGTCTCCGCCGGAGCCCCAGAAAAGGCCGAGGAATCCATCACTCCAACCTTGCGCACCGTCTCCACGGCGTCCAGGGCGTCACCACCGAGGGCCTCTCGGTGACTTTGCAGAATCTCCTCCAGGCTGAGATCGGAGGTCTCCACCGCCACCTCCGGAGCGCTGGCGGCATCCGGCGCCGAGCCATCTCCGGAGCCACCGCAGGCCACCAGGCTCGCCAGCAGCCCGAGGCAGATCACGGATAGGGAGGGAAGTCCTCGCAAGGAAATCCACCGCCCGGCTCTGCCTCGCGGCGAAAGATCGCGGTGAGCGGAAATCAGCGACGGCACGAGAGGGGAACGCGGCGGCATAGAGGACCTCCTGCGGCCAAAAAGGCGAAGCCCCCGTGGGCGGATAGAACCGCCGAAGGGGGCCGAGCCGGTGGGTATGGGGACGAGATTCAGAGAATGATCGGAGAGTCTGCGCTCTCCCGCTGGGACCGAGACTTCCGCAGATCGCGGGTGATGTTGACTCGCTTCATCCAGCGATCCGTGCCGTCGAAGCGAGCGCTGAAGGGGCGGCGACCGTGTACCGCCTGGAAGTTGTCGATGAAGCAGAAGTCGCCTTGCTCCAGCACCAGATCTCCCAGCTTCTCCCCGACGGCTTCGATGAACACCTCCAAGGCGGCTCGGGCCTCGGGACTATCGATCGAGGCGATGTCCATGAAGTAGGGATCCAGGCGCATGTACGGGCGGTTCGGATCGCCGAAGAGCACGGCGATCTTTTCCGGGGCGCTATTCATGCGATTGATCTCGTCGTACGCGTCCGCTAGCTCCCCATCCACCACTCGATCCGCGCCCTTGTTCTTCACCAGGTGAGACTCATCGGGGCGAATGGTGAAGTGCTCTTCGAAGAGCAACTTCCACTGCTCCTTGGGCATGTCGATGCCCTCGAGGGTGGCGAAGGTGGTGGAGACGCCGTCCGGGTTCCGCAGGCAGGCCATGCCCAGGTAGTCACCGCGATAGGGGTGGAAGGCGTCCTCCGTATGCCACCACAGCACCTGCTCCGAGCCCGAACCCAGCTGCTCGCCCTTGTGGGCCTCGATGGGGAGGATGTCGTGGACGATGCGGCCATCCTGCTGCGTCGCCCAGCCGATGCACTTCCCCAACAACGAGCCGAGCAGAACGAGGAACATCTCCTCCTCCACCGCCCTGGACTCGACCTCCGAGCCTTTCCAGTGGGGAGGAGTACGGCCGATCTTCTCGTCGGTAATGTCGAGCCCGGAGACGATGATCACCGCCCGGGAAGGCTCCAGAGCCTTGAAGTCCGTCAGCGCCTGGCGCAGGCGGCGGGGCAGCTCGTGGGCGATGATCTCCGCCGAGCGGTGGAAATCCGAATGCTCAGAAGAACCGTAAGTCTCAGCGAGTTCCGCAAGCAGAGTGGAGCATTGAACGGCTTCTTCCGGCGTGAGCTGAAAGCGCGCGCTAGTGGTGTCGATGGCACAAAACGCCTGGGGTTCCTGGGCTTTTTCTTCGACCGTAGTAATCATGACGCAACCTCTTTAGACGAAGAGACGCTCCACCCGGATTCCCTGGGCTGGGCCCAGGCAAGTCGTGGAGCTCGAAGGGAAAGGAAAGATCCTGGGGGCACCTCCGCCTCACGGTGACGATCCCGTAGGAATCGGCGATCTCAGCGAGAAGCGGGCTGCAGCGACAAAGTGAAAGAAGGTCCTGAATATTGAGATCAGGGGATGAGAGCGGGCTACAAAATTCCGGCAGTAGCCCGAGTAGAGGGCCTTCCTGGAGAAGTTCAGACGACGGCGTCGCCGAATCATCGCGCCCCTCCACTTGCCGCTAGGAGCGCAGCAGGCGGTAGCCAGCGGGCCAAAAGCAGCAGATCAGAGCGGCAGTTCAAAGGGGGCGTTGGAAATGACGACCAGTGGAGGACCGAAGGCCTCGACCGCGGCCTGCAGGCCAAGTCCCCCGAAGAATCCAGCCCCCGAAGAATCCAGCCCCCGAAGAATCCAGCCCCCGAAGGATCCCGTCCGGGAAGGCTCGATAGCCCATACCCCCTCGCGAGACCTATGGTCCCGACCTCGATCTGTCTTCAGATCCCGGTCGTTAAAGAAGTAGGTGTGTCGAGGGGAGCAGAGCGAGACACGAGGAGCGGGAACAAAACACACAGCGACCGGGGGAAGCAAGCTTCGTCCACCCCCGGGAGCTGAGACTCACCTCACGGAAGACTCTAGCCAGCCCTCGAACCGGCGCTCCAATTCCCTCCAAGAGGGCAATTCCAGCGCTCGGATCAGGGCATCACCGGTTGCCGGAGCGGGTGGCTCCTTCGCCGCCGCCACGTCTTGTAGATAGGCGCGGAAACGAGGGTTCAGGGACTCCTCCAGCAGCAGGTAACGCACCAGCAGCGCGCTCGCCTCATAATCCACCGAGCGCACCGAGGCATCGAACCCAGCGCGGGAGGCGCTCACCAGGCGCTCTAAGTCGAGGATGCCGCCACTGCGTAGATGGGCCAGCAGGCGCGCCGCCTGGGGCTCGACCCCATCGAGCCCCTTCAACGGCATCAACCCGTCGGCGGTAGCCGTATCCCCCACCGCATCCGCCAAGCCTTCCGAGAGCCAGGGCGCCAAGGCCGAGGCCAGGCCCCGGCGATGGGCCAGATGGGTCATCTCATGAGCGAGGGTCCGCAATCCCTCCGCCTGGCGGCGTTCATCGACGATCATCACCACAAAGCCCCGGGGAGCGCTGGCGTATCCCGAATAGCCCGACACCGAGCGGCCATCGGCGCGGGCAAAGCTCTGAAAGTCCCGGCGCTGAGAGAAGAGAAAGAGAGTCTCTCGAGGCTCTCCCAAGAGAGGCAGACCAAGGCGCTCTTCATAGACCGAGTCCAGCGTCTTCGCGATCCGCGAGCAGGCACGCAAGAAAGGAGAGTCGTCTTCGAGATCCGTCAATACGGCGTAGGGGCCACAGCTCGTCTCCACCCCTCGTCCCCCCAAGCTCTCCAAAGCCCGCTGTAGGCTCGGCCCCGAGACGACGTTCGCCGGCCGCCGGGCTCCCGGAATCACCTCCGGTTCGGCGCTGCTCGGAGAGCCTGAGTCTGCCGCTGATGAGCTCTGCGCCGGAAGCTCCTGAGTCCCCTCATCGCCCCCTCCGCAACCCACTGCGGCAAGCCCCGGGAGACTCACCAAGAGAGCGATGAGGGCCCGGCCCAACAAACCACCAAAAAACATACTAAAACGACGATAAACCCCTGATTTCAAAGGGTATTCATGGGTATTCAGCATATTTCGCTCCTCCATCTGCACATTTTGAATCGTTCACCACTAAATGAGTCGAAAATGCCTTGACAATCCTCCGGCCATCGCTAGAATCCAGCGCATTCCTCTCTGGGCGTTAAGTCCGTTATCCCCAACACATAAGTACTCCGAACGAGAGATGGCGACGAATCACCACACCATCATCTTCGTGCCCCACGCGCGGGCCAAGCTGCGGAAATTCCGTATCAGCAGCAGACAACTCAGCGTGGTAGCGGCGATGACCCTCGCCGTCACCGTGTTTAGCCTCTTCGTCACCTGGTCCTACTTCACCACCGCCTTCGATCGCGACCGCCTCGAAAGCCTGCGCCATGAGAACCGCAGCCTCGAGCGCGTGAACGCCTCCTTCAAGGAGAGCATCGAAGGCCTGGAACAGGCCCTCGGAGAGTACGAAGACCGAACCCGTAAGCTCGCTATCTTAGCCGGAATCGAAGGCTTGAGCGACGCGGGCGAGGGCGGCATCGGCGGCCTCGCGCCGGCGCAGGAAACCCCCGACGAAGCCCTCGATTGGCTCCATCAGCGGGTCGAACACCTCGATGGCACTCTCAACGAGGTCACCGAGAAGCTACTCGAGAGGGATCGCTGGATCTCCTCGATGCCCTCCATCCTTCCGGTCCGAGGCATTTACACGAGCGCCTTCGGGAACCGCAAGGATCCCATCACCGGCGGTCCGGCCTTTCACCAGGGGATCGACATCTCCGCCCCCCCCGGCGCTCCGGTCCTCGCCTCCGCTGACGGAGTGGTCACCCGCTCCGGCTGGAACGGTGGCCTCGGCCGCGCCATATTCCTGTCCCACGGCTATGGTCTCTCGACCCGCTACGGCCATCTCTCGAAGCTCGCCGTAGAGGCCGGAGACACGGTCCAGCGAGGTGATGTGATCGGCTACGTCGGCAACACCGGCCGCTCCACCGGCTACCATCTCCACTACGAGGTGCGACAAGAAGGGCGAGCGGTCAACCCCATGGGTTATATTCTAGATAGTGGCTACTGGCGCTGAGCGGGCGCACCCTTCGGGACGCACCAAACTGACAAACAGCCCAAGCCCCCGGTTCCTGAGAACCTAACCCCAGATTCTACGTCCCCCGAGGCCGTGATCCCCCGGATCGCGGCCTTTTGCTATTGGCTCCTCGGAGGGCTGGGAAAGCTCATCGGCCTCGACGAGGAATCATCCAGCCGGACCATCTGTTAGACTTCTTGAACGCTGGCGGAAGGAGCACCGGAGGCGGGCTCTCGGCTCCCCGACGGCCCGGAGACTTCAAGCCAGGCTCCGCGGAGAGCCACACTCCTCAGCTCCACGACTTTCCCCAGCCTCCAAGCCCATCCAACTCGGCATCCTGCCCCTCCCCACCTCACCCAGCCGGAGCGGGCAGAGCTTCTGTGGGCTGATCCCTCCTCATCCCAGCCTTCTCGTATTCTCAGATTCCGCGAGAATCCCTCTCCTCCCCTACCCCCACCCGGCGACCCACCACTCCATGATCAACAAGATCCTCACCGCGATCTTCGGCAGCCAACACGACCGTGAGCTCAAGCGAATTCAGCCCAAGGTCGATGCCATCAATGCCCTAGAGCCTCAATTCCAGGCCCTCTCGGGCGAGCAGCTGCGAGCCAAGACAGACGAGTTCCGCCAGCGGCTGGCGGACGGCGAGAGTCTCGAAGACTTCCTGGAGGAAGCCTTCGCGACGGTGCGCGAGACCTCGGTCCGCACCCTGGGCATGCGCCATTACGACGTGCAGCTCTTCGGCGGCATCATCCTTCACGAGGGGCACATCGCGGAGATGAAGACCGGTGAGGGCAAGACGTTGATGTCTACCCTGCCGGTGTACCTCAACGCCCTCACCGGTAAGGGCGTCCACGTGGTGACGGTCAACGATTACCTGGCCAGCCGCGATGCCGCCTGGATGGGCGAGATCTTCCAATTCCTCGGCCTGACGGTGGGCGTGATCGAAAGCGGGCGGGCGGATAACGAGCTGCGCCGCGAGGCCTACGCCGCGGATATCACCTACGGCACCAACAACGAATTCGGCTTCGACTACCTGCGGGACAACATGAAGTTCCAGCTCGAAGCCATGGTGCAGCGCGGCCACGCCTACGCCATCATCGACGAGGTGGACTCCATCCTCGTCGACGAGGCGCGCACCCCGCTGATCATCTCCGGCCCCTCGGATCAGAGCGTCGATCGCTATTACAAGGTCGACAAGATCATCCCCAAGCTCCAGCGGGGCGAGGAAATCGAGGAGGAGAACGGCGACAAGTACACCACCGGTGACTTCCTGGTGGACGAGAAGGCCCAGACCGTCGCCTTGACCGACGAGGGCGTCGCCCACGTCGAGAAGCTCATCGGCATCGAGAACCTCTACGACCCCACCCACATGGAGACCCTCCACGGCGTCAATCAGGGGCTGCGGGCTCACCACCTCTTCCAGCGGGATAAGGACTACCTGATCAACAATGGCGAGGTGGTGATCGTCGACGAGTTCACCGGGCGCATGATGGAGGGCCGCCGCTGGTCCGACGGCCTGCACCAGGCGGTGGAGGCCAAGGAGGGCGTCAAGGTCAAGACCGAGAGTCAGACCTTCGCCACCATCACCTTCCAGAATTACTTCCGGATGTACGACAAGCTGGCCGGCATGACCGGTACGGCGGAGACCGAAGCTCAGGAATTCGGCGAGATCTACAAGCTGGAAGTCACCGTGATCCCCACCAATCGCCCGATGGTCCGCGACGACCGACCGGACCTGGTGTACCGCACCGTGCGGGAGAAGTGGAACGCGGTGGTGGAAGAGATCCGTGAGGCCCACGAGCACGGCCAGCCGGTGCTGGTGGGCACGGTGTCCATCGAATCCAGCGAGACTCTCTCCAAGCGGCTGAAGAAAGAGCGCATCCCCCACGTCGTGCTCAACGCCAAATTCCACGATCGGGAAGCCGGCATCGTCGCCCAGGCGGGGCGCAAGGGGGCGGTAACCATCGCCACCAACATGGCAGGCCGCGGTACCGACATCGTCCTCGGCGGTAATCCCGAGAGCCTGGCCCGGGCGGAGGCGGACCCGGAGAAGGAGCCAGACGCCTACGCCAAGGCTCTGGAGGTTTACTCGGAAGAGTGCGCGGTAGCCAAGAACGAGGTATTGGAGGCCGGTGGTCTACACATTCTCGGCACCGAGCGCCACGAGTCTCGCCGCATCGACAACCAGCTGAGAGGCCGCGCCGGACGCCAGGGAGACCCGGGCTCTTCCCGCTTCTTCCTCTCCCTGGAAGACGATCTGATGCGCATCTTCGCCAACGACACCGCCCGCAACCTGATCGGCAAGTTGGGGCTGGAAGAAGGCGAACCGATCGAATCCAACATGGTCTCTAAGGCCATCGAGCGCGCCCAGACCCAGGTGGAGACTCGCAACTTCGAGATCCGCAAGCGGCTGCTGGAATACGACGACGTGATGAATCGTCAGCGCGAGGAAATCTACCGCCTGCGCCGCGACATCCTCGAAGGCAAGGAGGGTCGCGACTACCTGCTGCGGGTCTCCGACGAGGTCCTCGACTACCAGGTGGAGACCCACTGCCCCACCAATCGCGATCCTCAAGACTGGGCCCTCACCGAGCTCGCCACCGAAACCCTCTCCCTCTTCGACATCGACATCTACAAGGAAGATCTGGAGCTGCGGGCCACCACCTCGGAGCAAATGCGGGATGAGCTGGGGAATCTGGTGCACGGCAAGTACGCCGCCAAGGAGGAGCGCCACACCGGCGAGGTGATGCGGGTGGTGGAGCGGCAGATCATGCTCTCCATCGTCGATCAGAGCTGGAAGGACCACCTTCTGGCCCTCGATCACCTCAAGGAGGGCATCGGCCTGCGCGGCTACGGTCAGCGGGATCCGCTGAACGAGTACAAGCGGGAGAGCTTCGAGGTCTTCGACGAGATGCGCCAGCGCATCGAAGACACCATGATCAAGAATCTCTTCCGAGTGGAGCCGGTGAGCCGGGAAGAGATGGAAGAGCGGGAGCGCCGCCGCCGCGAGCAGATTCGCCGCGCCCTCAGTACCGGCCGCCCCGGAGTTCCGGGCGCCGGTGGCCCGCCGCAGCGCCCCCAGACGGTGCGGCGGGAAGGTGCGAAGGTCGGGCGCAACGATCCTTGCCCGTGCGGATCCGGCAAGAAGTACAAGAAATGTCACGGCGCCAGCGCGCCGGTGGGAGCGGCCTGAGGATGCCCATGGCGGTGCCCCTGGCCGCCTCTCGTCGCTGCTGCGACGCCCCTCGACCGCTGATCCCGACCTTCCGGCTTCGCTCTTCTGATCCCAGCCTTCGGATATCAGCCTTACGCCTCTCGCCTTCGACGCCTCACTGCGACACCTCGACGGCAACGCCTCAACTGCGACGCCTCACTGCGACGCCTCACTGCGACGCCTCGACACAAACCCCGGGCTTTCCGCCCACTCCGCCCCCATCGCCGCCCGCCTCAGGCCGCCGAGTAGCCCTCGGCGGCCTCCGTTGCACCTGTAGCCTGGAGCTGAACCCCCTTGACGACCGAAGAGAGCCATCGGACCCCGCCCCTCGCCCTCACCTTCGACGACGTCCTGATCCTCCCGGGGATGTCTGAAGTGCACCCCAGCCAAGTGGTGCTGGAGACTCAGCTGACCCGCTCCATTCGGATGAATATTCCGCTGATCTCCGCCGCCATGGATACGGTGACGGAATCTCGCCTGGCCATCGCCATGGCTCAGGAGGGCGGCATCGGGGTGATCCACAAGAACCTCGCCATCGATCGCCAGGCGGAAGAGGTCGATAAGGTCAAGCGCTCGGAAGCCGGCATGATCGTCGATCCGGTGACCATGCGACCCGCCCAGCGCATCAGTGAGGCGCTGGAGGTGATGGCCCGCTACAAGATCTCCGGCGTACCGGTGACCGACGAAGACGGGCATCTGGTCGGTATCCTCACCAACCGCGACCTGCGCTTCGAGGAAGATACCCACAAGACCATCTCCGAGCTGATGACCAAGGAAAATCTGGTCACCGTTCCCCCGGGAACCACCCTCGAGCAGGCCAAGGCCAAGCTCCACCAGCACCGCATCGAGAAGCTGCTGGTGGTGGATGACTGCGGCGCCCTGAAGGGTTTGATCACCGTCAAGGACATCCAAAAGCAGATGGACTTCCCCAGCGCCTGCAAGGACGATCTCGGGCGTCTGCGGGTCGGCGCCGGGGTCGGCGTTGGTTCAGACACCATGGATCGCGCCAAGGCCCTGGTGGAGGCGAAGGTCGACGTGCTGGTGCTGGACTCCTCCCATGCCCACAGCCGCGGCGTGCTGGACACCCTCGAGACTCTGCGCAACGCCTTCCCGGATGTCTCCATCATGGCCGGTAACGTCGCCACCGCCGAGGGCGCCCAGGCGCTGGTGGAGCGCGGCGCCGACGCCATCAAGGTGGGCATCGGTCCCGGCAGCATCTGCACCACCCGGGTGGTCACCGGCGCCGGCGTACCCCAGGTCACGGCGATCCTCGAAGCCAACCGGGTGGCTCAGGAGGCCGGCGTGCCGGTGGTGGCGGACGGCGGCATCAAGATGTCCGGCGACGTCACCAAGGCCATCGCTGCCGGCGGCTCGTCGGTGATGATCGGCTCTCTGCTGGCGGGCACCGAGGAGAGCCCCGGCGAGACCATCCTCTACAAGAGCCGCACCTACAAGGCCTACCGCGGCATGGGATCCCTCGCCGCGATGGCCGAGGGCAGCGCAGATCGCTACTTCCAGGAGGATCTCGGCAAGCTGGTGCCGGAGGGCATCGAGGGCATGGTCCCCTACAAGGGCAGCGCCCACAAGATGGTCGCTCAGCTCACCGGCGGCCTGCGTTCCGGCATGGGCCTCTCCGGCTGCGGCACGATCGAAGAGCTGCGCACCAAGTCACGCTTTGTGCGCATCTCCGGCGCCGGCCTTAGAGAGAGTCACGCCCATGACGTCACCATCACCAAGGAGGCTCCGAACTATTGGGTGGAGAGCTGAGGCCGTAAGCTCTGCGGCAGGCATTCACATACCTGCTCACTGACTGAGCATCCGCACAAGCAGCTTGTCGCCCAGATTCAAGACCGGCTCAAGTCTCGCTGTGGGACGCTCCTTTTTCTGTGGAAAACTCCTCGGCATCTCGCGACGCTACGGCTCTTTCAATCCTCCACAGCAGTCTTCTGCATTTGCATAACCCTTTTACTCTCTAGGGTTTCCGCGAAGCCTCTAGCGAATTTCAGGAAGTTGTCACCCGATTCTGTTCTCTGGAAACTAAAACGCGAGCCTAGGCCTTTCCCACAGAGTTTTCCACAGTGAACAGCGCCCTAAACGCCCTTCGGCACTAGGTTTTTCGCCTCTAGCCCCCTTTAGAGCCCCCCGGGAGGACGGGCTTTCTTCACCGCCAGCCAGAGTCACTTAGGTAGGCGCCTACCACCCGAAAAATCGTCTCTATTGACGATTCTCGATCTGCCGCCCGCTCTGCTTCTTCAGCCCTACCCGACAAGCTGAAGAAGAAATCGACGGCGCGAAGCGGGCTCCGCCAGAGCTGCCCTGCGCCCTCTTATCCTCCCAAAGCTCCATCGACTTTCCTCTCATCGTCCAACCCGAGACCGAGCGTCTCTTCGAACCTAGGAGGGCCCTTATCCATGGCCACCCAACATTCTGTCGCCGATCTGCTCGCCGCCTTCGACCTTCAGGAGGTCAACCCCGGCGCTTTTGACGGCCAGTGGATCGAGACCACTGGCGAGACCGTCGCCTCCGTCAACCCCGCCACCGGTGAGACCATCGCCTCGGTGCGCTTCGCCACCGTCGAGGAGTACGAGCGGGTCGCTGCCACCACCGTCGACGCCTTCCGCCAGTGGCGTACCTGGCCGGCACCGCGCCGCGGTGAAGTGGTTCGCCGCCTCGGCGAGGTGCTGCGGGAGCGCAAGGAAGAGCTCGGTCAGCTGGTGACCCTCGAGGTCGGCAAGATCCGCTCCGAGGGCCTCGGCGAGGTGCAGGAGATGATCGACATGGCCGACCTCGCCGTCGGCATGTCCCGCCAGCTCTACGGCAAGACCATGCATTCGGAGCGCCCGAGCCACCGCATGTACGAGCAGTGGCATCCCCTGGGCCCGGTGGGCATCATCACCGCCTTCAACTTCCCCGTCGCGGTGTGGGCGTGGAACGCCACCGTCGCCGCCGTTTGCGGCAACTCGATGATCTGGAAGCCCTCCGAGATCGCTCCCCTCACTTCCCTGGCGGTCACCCGCTTGGCTCAGCAGGTGCTGGAGGAGGCCGGCGCTCCGCCGATCTTCAACCTGGTGATCGGTGGCGGCCAGGGCGTCGGTGAGGCCCTGGTGGCGGACGAGCGCTTCCCGCTGATCTCGGCTACCGGCTCGGTGCGCATGGGCAAGATCGTCGGCGCCAACGTCGCCGGCCGCATGGGCCGCAGCCTGCTGGAGCTCGGCGGCAACAACGGCCTGGTGGTGATGGACGACGCCGACCTCGACCTCGCCCTGCGGGGCATCGCCTTCGGCGCCGCCGGCACCGCCGGCCAGCGCTGCACCTCCACCCGCCGCCTCTTCCTCCACAGCTCCATCGCCGCAGAGATGAAGGAGCGCCTGGTGAAGGCCTACGCTTCCTTCTCCATCGGCGACCCTTCCGAAGACGGCACTCTCGTCGGCCCCCTCATCGACCAGCGGGCGGTGGACGGCTACCGCGCCGCCCTGGAAACCGTGCAGGCCGCCGGCGGCAAGATTCTCACCGGCGGCGAGGTCCTGGACCGCCCGGGCTTCTACGTCCAACCCACCATCGTCGAAGTGCCGGAGCAGCTGGACATCGTCTGCGAGGAGACCTTCGCCCCGATCCTCTACGTGCTGGAATTCGATGACCTGGACGAGGCCATCGAGATCCACAACAGCGTGCGCCAGGGCCTGTCCTCCGCCATCTTTACCAGCTCCGTGCGCTCCGCCGAGCGCTTCCTCGCCCACACCGGCAGCGACTGCGGCATCGCCAACGTCAACATCGGCACCTCCGGCGCCGAGATCGGCGGCGCTTTCGGCGGCGAGAAGGACACCGGCGGCGGCCGCGAGGCCGGCTCCGACTCCTGGAAGACCTACATGCGTCGCCAGACCAACACCATCAACTGGGGCGACGACCTTCCCCTCGCCCAGGGTGTGAAGTTCGACGTCTGATCCCGTCGCCCCCATCGTGCCCCTCGGCACGACTTCAAGCCGGCTCTCGCACTCACGAGGGCCGGCTTTTTCTTTGCCGGCCCCCAGCCCTTCTAGAAGGGTGCCAGGGACTTTCCACTGGAACGAGGTTCCGCTGGGCTGAGGGCGCGGGGTTGGGGCAGCGCCTAAGAAGGTGCCAGGGACTTTCCCTGGGGAGGAGTCTTCTAGGCTGGGGCGCGGGGTTGGGGCAGCGCTGCGCTCCCCCGGGGCCCTGCGCTGGTCGCATGGTCGCCTGCGGCTCCAGATGCTCCTGCGCTTCGGACCTCCGGGGCTCGCTTCGCTTTCGGTGGCTGAGCGGGTCTACCCAACAGGTGCCAGCCAACTTCCCCAACAGGTGCCAGCCAACTTCCCCAACAGGTGCCAGCCAACTTCCCCAGCCAACTTCCCCAACAGGTGCCAGCCAACTTCCCCAGCTCCTCTAAGAAGGTGCCAGGGACTTTCCCTGGGGAGGAGTCTTCTAGGCTGGGGCGCAGGATTGGAGCAGCGCTATGCTCCCCCGGGGCCCTGCGCTGGTCGCATGGTCGCCTGCGGCTCCAGATGCTCCTGCGCTTCGGACCTCCGGAGCTCGCTTCGCTTTCGGTGGCTCAATGGTTGCCTTATCAGCTGTAGTGAAGAAATTTCACCAATAATTATTTATGTTAAAATATTTGAACACACAGTATTAAGAACTCTCGGGAGCTGAAGATTTTGACTGCCAAGAGAGTTCGCCCATTACCCAGGAGGAGCTTCTGAATGAAACTCTATGCCACCTGTCTGCTCTCTCTGCTACTTCTTGCGCCCGTCGGACTCGCCGCAGCAACAGCAAGCTCCGCTACCCCAGTCCCCGCAGTCGACGCCAATATGTCTCCTGCGTCCCCTGCTGGTGATGCAGATCTTGTAGAACTGAGGACGGCCCTCTTCACCCCTTCAGCTGATTGCGATGCCGCCGCACGAGAAGCCCTGCCTAACTCTGACAATGGAAAATTCGAGGCCACTGGTACTCACTGCGGATGGTGCTCCGATGACAATTGCCGGGGCCTCAACGTCGGAGATTTGTGCGACCTCAACTCGAACCAGAAGCCGAGATTCGGTCTCTGCACTTCGTATTACCACAGCCCTATCTGCAGCCCACCTTCGACTGTAAACCGCTGCTATTGTGACTCTGGTCTCTAACTCTTCTCCTCTAACCTCGAACCTCACTGTTTGAGAGTTATCCAAAGCTCAGCTCATGAAAGCTGCGTCCAGAGCTTCCGATTCTGCCGACAGCACCAAGAGCTCACAACCAAGCTCTAGGAGTCACCAGCACCGAGCTATCGTCGAGAAAAGCGGCCCGCCAGAATTGGCGGGCTGTTTTCGTTCTACTCGAGTCGCTCTTGCCGTAGCCGGTCCTTGCCTTGGCCCCGATCCGCGCACTCAGCTCTCCAGAACCCTCTCCACGGCAGGATCTAGCTCTTCTTCTGCCCCATCTCTACCCCACCAGGTCATCAGGCACAGGATCGCCAGGGAGGCTGCCAAGGAAACCGCCGTCGGCGGAACTCCCGCCGCTAAGGGCAGCTTGGGCCAGCTGGGGAAGAAACTCTGCCGAGCGAGCAGCTCGAGGGTGAGATTGAGGATCGTGCCGACGGCAATGGAGACTCCCGCGGCTCTCGCGGTGACCCGTCGCCAAAGGAGCCCTAGGCCGAGGGCTGGGGCGAGGGCCGCCGCGAAAGTGCCGAAGGCGAAGGTTCCCAGGAGGGCGATGAGGTCGTCGTAGGCATAGGCCAGGACGCCAGCCGCCAGCGCAACGATGCCCGTCGCCCAGCGTCCCCAGAAAAGCTCTCGCTTCAGGGGACGGCCGAAGGCTCGGGGAAGGTCGCGCACTAGAGCCGCGGAGGCGATGTTGACGAAGGAGTCGGCCGTGGACATCACGGCGGCCAAGATGCCGGCCACCACCACCCCGGCGAGAATCTCCGGCGTGTAGTCCAGAAGGAAGAGGGGAGCCGCATCATCGGGAGTCGCCAGCGGCGCCAGCTCTCCTCTCGCCACCAGAGCTGGAACCGCCAGGCCGACGCCGAGCCACAGCAGGACGCAGACGCTTTGGGACCCGCCGAGAATCAAGGGCAGCCAGCGCAGCTGGCGAGGATCTTTGAGCATGTAGAACTTGTGCAGCATGTGCGGCTGGCCGAGTGTGCCGATACCGAAGACGAAGAAGAAGCCCAGGGCGGTAAGCACCGGTGCCGAGGCCAGGGGATTCAGAAAGTCCGGCCCGAAGAGATCGCTGCCGGTAATAGACTCCGTCATCGCGCTGAAGCCACCGCCGGAACGCAGGGCATAGCCGAAAACCGCCACCGCGGCACCCAGCATCAGCACTCCCTGCACGAAATCCGTGTAGACCCCCGCCACCATCCCTCCAGCCACCGCGTAGGCCAGCAGCACTACACTGCCCACAGCCATCGCGATGGGCAAGCTCCACTCCCCCAACATCTCCCGAGTACCGAACACCGCCTCCACCAGTCGCCCCAAGGCCAGCAGCTGCGCTCCCAGGTAACCCACCGTTCCCACCACCACCGCCACCGCCGCCAGGCCCTGCACTCGGCGACTGCGATAGCGGTGATACACCGCGTCCGGCACCGTGTAGATCTCCCTCACCTCCGCCAGCAGTCGCAGCCGACGCCCCACCGCCCAGCACAGCAGGGCCGCGGTGAACGAGAGGGACATGCTGATAAAGAGCGAGGCGATGCCCATGCGGTACATCAACCCCGGGCCACCGAGGAAGATGAATCCCGAAAAGGACGCGCTCATCGTCGCTACGCCCATCACCACCACCCCGATGCCCTGGCCGGCGATGAAGAAGTCCTTCGCGTTGCGAGTCCGCTTCGCCGCCCAGGTGCCGATGGCCAGGGTTAGCACAAGATAGGCCAGGGCGAGGGCCGCTACCGTTGGCGACGCGAGGGCATTCATCGCGCTGCCTCCTGCGAGCTCACCTTCTCATCCTCTGCCGCTGAGGAGCGAAGCGCCGCCAGCTCCTCCGGACTCAGCCCGTGGCGATCAAAGGTGGTGACAAAGGCCCAAGTGGAAATCGCCAGGGGCACGATCCACAGCCCCAACAGCATCCACACCGTCGCGACGGGCAGCCCGCCAACCCTCGGTCCGCCGCCCTCTACCCCAGCAAGCCACAGCAGGCCGGCGAAGGTTGCCGCGTAGAGCCCCAGCACCATCCCCAAGCTCCAAGCTACCCTCTTGCTGATACCTCGGCCCCCGCTCCCCGCCCCTAGCGCCATCCACGCCACCGGCATCGTCACCGCCGCGGCGGCAAAGAGCCATCGCCCTAGAGGGTGATCCCAGAGACAGGCCACCACCACGGCGAGGGAGCCGAGGGTCAGGATGGCGAGAAGGAATTTCGACGGGCCACGGGACGGCGGGGAGGCTTCTGGCACTGGGGGAGCTCCTTAGCTGAGGAGCGCTGATTGTAGCGGAGGCTGACCGGACGGGAGAGCCAAACAACCGCTCCCTGGAGTAACTGTCTTCCATTCTCAAATTCTTTTTATAAAGCAAATTTTCGTGTACAGTAATTAGTAATCACTCTGCAAACTGGAGCTCCTCCAAGACCTCAAGGGCAAAGACACCCTCGTTGAGGAGTGCTCCCTCTACCTTGGAGAAACTATGAAACGTTCTCTCGTCTGTCTCTTTGCTGTGATGCTCCTCGCCCCGATGACTCTGCTCGCCAGCTCCGCCCTTCCCGCGGCAGAATCCAATGTTCCCTCCGTCGAAGCCGCCACCCATTCCACGGCGGCCCCCTCCGACGCTGAGCTAAACGAGCTGCGAGCGAACCTCTTCCAGCCGGAGTCAGACTGTGAGAACTCCGAAGCCGCCGTGCTTCCCTATAGCGAGAACAACGATCGCCGGGCTCTCGCCGGCAACACCTGCGGCTCCTGCAGCAGCGGCGGATGTGCCGGCAGCCCCACCGGCCAAACCTGCTTCTCCTTCGGCAGGCTCGGAACCTGCGACTACAACGTCGGCCCCCTGCTGTGCAGCGACGGCAACATCAATTGCCAATGCGTGATCTACTTCTTCTGAGACCGCTGTCTTCGACGGGACTGGCTTAGGCCCGGTCCCCCAACCAAGAAAGCCCGCCCCTGGCGGGCTTTCTTGGTTCATGGCCCCGAGACCTGCCGAGACAGCAGAGCTTCCCGCTTGATGTCCACGGCTTCCCAGCACGGAAGACTTGCGGGATCGACTCACGAGATCGATCTCGCTGCGCTTAAGTCTTCTCGTCGCTGACTAGAGCAATCCAATGCTCTGCTACTCGGTGCAACTCAGAAGCGAGGGGCTCCCGTAGCCCTGAAACCTCATCTCGAAGCCTCTCGAGGCGCTCCATGAGGGCTGCCTGCACCGCTCCGTGAGGGCCCTGCTCCGCTTCGTGAGGGAAGGGGCGACTGCCCACCTCGGCCTCGTTCACTATCGAGCCCACCTCGGCCAGCCACTCCTTCACCTGGGGGGTCTGAGCCAAGAAGCCCTTCTTCCCTTCAGGGAGGGACTGCAGAGTCGCCAGATTTCTTGCGAGGTCCCCCCCTTGCCCGGCTTCTCGAATCATCAAGGTCGCTTTGGCTCGCAGGGCTTCCAATTGTTGAGAAGGGTACTCATCGATCAAGCGATCGATTTCCTGCACTCCCTTCTCCGGGTCTTGCTCCGAAAAACCCACCAGGAGTCGATGAAGTCCCCCAAAACGAACTCCACATTGGTCGTCCCATGCGACAGGGTGCCAACGATAAGCCTGAGCCTTGGGCCGGGGATAGAGAAATAGCCAGTGAAGCGGCAGATAGTAAGCCCTGGGTAAGCTCACGGCAAAGGCGAGCCCCAGAGGTAGCCCCCCGACAAGGCCGAAGGCGAATCCGTAGGCGATTCCTCCGGCGAGGCCCAAGGCAGCGTTTCCGGCGAGGCCGATGGAAAGCCCGATGGCAAGTCCGAAAACGAGCCCAAAGACAATCCCGAAGGTAAGCTCTCCGGCGAGGCCGATGACGAGCCCAAAGGCGAGAGCGACAGCGAGGCCCAAGGAGAGGCCAAAAGCGAGACCGACGACGAGCCCAAAGATCACCCCAATACCGAGCCCGTAGGTGAGCCCTCCGGCCAGCCCGAGCGCGGCCTCTTCGAAGTGTTGAATTAGGCTGAGGGGATCAATCTGAGGATCTTCGAGTGGAGCTCCCAAGGCGCCAATCCCTAAGTATCGGCCCAAGACCGTAAGAGCTAAGACATAGGGGAAGGCGTGAGCATAGAGCTGCCCGATAACCAGAATCTGATGCCCCTTCGACAGCCCTCCTAGCTCTTTTCGAAACCTCTTCGGCTTCCGATAGAAAGCTCCCAGCCACCACAGCGCTTCTTGATGTCCAGCCCAGCTGAAGTCAACCCCCTTTACATCATGCCTTCCGATCATAGCGACTCCAGCTCCGCCATCTTCCGAATCATCAGGGAGAGAGATTGGCTCTTAGCAAGCAGCCTAGGGAGAAGAATTCCGGAATGCACCACCAGCAGCACCTGACCTTCCCCCGACATTCGGTCCACTTTCTATGAGAGTTTTGGTGGTCCATGGCTGGTTTGCTCAGCCATTCTGAATTCCGTCGGGGGGATCCCGCCTAGCGACCTGTGCGGTCGATACTCGTTGTATTTCCTGCGATGA
>JBCCXL010000029.1:0-51275 GCA_039191605.1 Acidobacteriota bacterium
CAGAAGACCGACGCCCTTTACATCGACCTCAACGACGTTTCCGTGGACGACATCCAGGTTCTGGACCAGGAAGGTAGCCGCGGGATTCCTGAGTTCGCTGCTTCCACCAGCGACACCTGCTCCGGCCAGTGCTCCTGTGTCGTCAACAAGCTCGACGCTGACGGCTGATTTCGTTTCGCCGCGACCCCTCGGGGTCTCGTGCCGATGTACAAGCTCCCTTATCTATCAGGGAGCTTGTTCTTTTTTGGGGAAAGGACGCTCGGTACCTAACTGCCGAGCGGTTCAGCATCGAGGATGATCAGGGTGTTTGTGGAGTGGTTTTAGGGCTTTTCCTGATAGCTACTGGCCGCTTGGAGAAATAGATTCCCTTTAACGAAAGACATGAGTCACCGAGAGAGCTGAGGAGTGAGCTGAGGGGCGCCGAGAGTGCTTTTCGAATTGCTTCTCAACCTACTTCTCAACCCACTAGGGGACTCGCCCAAAACCCAAGCGCGGCCGTTGGCCGCAAAGAGGAGAAATCATCATGAGCCAGAAGACTGACGCCCTTTTCATCGACCTCAACGACGTTTCCGTGGACGACATCCAGGTTCTGGACCAGGAAGGTAGCCGCGGGATTCCTGAGTTCGCTGCTTCCACCAGCGACACCTGCTCCGGCCAGTGCTCCTGTGTCGTCAACAAGCTCGACGCCGACGGCTGATCTCGTTTCGCCGCGACCCCTCGGGGTCTCGTGCCGATGTACAAGCTCCCTTATCCATCAGGGAGCTTGTTCTTTTTTTGATGCTCCTATTGGTCACCGCATTGACGGTATTGAGTACGGATCAGTTCGCGGGTTTCTACGGATAGATCGCAGTTCTAAATATTTATAGATTCTCTTCATCGAACGGCTGGAGCCGACCTATCGAAAGAAAGATGACGACGGCTCTCCGAAGAATAATCTGGCAAATGCCAAAATGGAGAATGAATCATGGCTGACAAGACCAACACCCTGCTGATCAACCTCGACGACGTTTCCGTGGACGACATCAAGGTCCTCGATCAGGAAGGTAGCCGCGGCATCGCCGAGTTCGCCGCTTCCACCAGCAAGACCTGCTCCGGCCAGTGCTCCTGCACCGTGAATCAGGACTCGATCGACAACTGATGGAGCTTACAGCCATGGCTCCGCAGCCTGGCTTCGTCGTCCAGGCCCCCTTCCCCACCGAAGGGGGCTTGCGGCGTTCTGTCCCCAGGGTCTCTCCGGCTCTTCGCCCTGATGGCTACGGATCCAACACGGGGTTTGTTCGGATAGACGAGGATCGGTAGCAGTCATAGATTGGATACAACGAAAGCGGTGAGCCCCCCGGCGGATCAATCATCGGAACCTTCCAGGAATCTGTCGGCCACCATCGAACGTGAATCAAGACGGTACAGAAGCCGAAATGAAAGTTGGAGAAAACGCCATGATCGAGCAGAGTGACGAGTTGTTCATCGACTTCCTCGACATCCAGGTCGAGGACATTAAGGTCCTGAGCCAAGAAGGTAGCCGCGGTATTGCTGAGTTTGCAGCATCCACCAGCAAGACCTGCAGCGGTCAGTGCTCCTGCACCGTCGATGAAGGCGTTTTCACGCAATAAGCAGCTGATTATCGAATCGAATGATTCCTGGAGATCCCTGATGCCTTTGGCCCATGAGCCCCCTCTTATCCCGAGGGGGCTTCGCCGTTCAGGGAAGAATTGAGAAACGAGCCTTCCATGTCCACTCTGGTTTGGCCACTGAGAACCTGGGTTGAACACTTAGACCAAGGGCGTGATTCGAGGGTTTTTCCGGATGGTCTCTACCCTTTGGAGATCGTAGCCTTTTGCTCGGAGGAAATATGATCGTAGAAAACAGCATCGAATCGCCTCGAGCAGGGATTCCCGCTCCTGAGATGGCCCCCGAGCTCCCAACAGCTAGGCTGCTGGCGCTGCGCAGCGCGGGCGCGCCTTTTGGCGGATCTTGGGACCTCCAATCGGATGAGTTCCTGGATCTGGCGCGGCGCTGGGACGAGCTGCAGGACGAGCTGCCCCGGCGTCGTGATGAGCTGGTGGAGGCTCTCTTTCAGGCGGTGCCTGGGGCAGAGAGCAAGGGGCAGCGCCGCCGCATTCTCAAGCTGAAGAGGGATATCTTCAATGGACGCCGAGTCCAGGGGCTGCCGGCCGATCTGCCGGAGCACCTACGGGCCCCTGCCGAAGCGTATGCGGCACTGCAGCAGCGGGAGGCGGAGCACTTTGATGCCTCTCGCCAAGAGATTCTTGCCGCACTGCGGACGAACCTTCTGAGCCTTTGGCAGCAGCCTCGCTTTCGCGCCGCCAGCACCTATTCGAGCTCCGCCTTGGCAGCGGATCTAGAGGCCAACGGGCTGCCGGAAGAGGAGCAGTTTCACTCGCTGGATCGCGGCCTCTACACCTTTGTGGAGCGCTTTCGGACCAAGGCCAACCCCTTCCACCTGTTTGCGGACCTCACGCTGCCGCCGCATCTCGACAAAGCCGAAGCCGGTGAATGCGAAGTGGTTGTCGATACCTCCGCCCTCTACCGTCTAGAGGAGCGCGTGCTCGAGGAGCTCGCCGGGTCGGACGATCTTTGGCTCGCCCTGCGCCCGTCCTCTGATCAATCCGGAGAGCGCCGTTTCTGGGTGCCGACGGAGAACGGTTTTCGATGGGCACCGGCTCCGCAGGACGAGGTGTCGATTCGCCTTTTGGGACTGATGGAAGATCGCCTGAAGGACGGCGCACCGCCGGTGCTGCGGCAGCGAGAGTGGGTCGATCGGGAAGCTTCCGCCTCGGCGGCAGCGGATGTCCAGGACTCCGAGAAAGCCCAGGAGGCTGCGCGGCAAGTGGTGCGGGACGGCCTGGCGGCAGGATGGCTCGAGATCTTCTGGCTCGACGATTTCCGCCAGCTGGATGGCGCTCTCGAGCAGTTGCCGCCGGAAGCCAAGGGACTCAGGCAAGAAGCCGAGCAATGGCGGCGTCTGCATCTCGCCCGCTGCTCGGAATCTGAGCTAGCACAGCTGGAGACTGAGATCACCGAGCTCGATGGACGGTGCTTTGTCAATCGCTATCGCTCATCGAACCTCGACGCCTGGACGGCGTCGATGACGGCGGCGCAGCGGGTGGCAGCGGACCTCGCTGCGGTGAAACCCTTCTTCTTGCCGATGTCCAGCGGTGGTGGCACCACCTACGGTCTGCAGGCTTATCTGGCGGATCTACTAGACCATCGCGGTCGTGAGAGCGTCGCGCTTTTTGAGCTCTTGCCCCATTACCTGCGCCATAGCCGCGAGATCATCCAGCACTATCGCCCCGACGTTCACCGGGCCCAAGAAGAGAGAGAGCGGATCGCTCGCTGGCAACAGGCCTGTGGTGAGCTGAGCGGTCATCTCGACTCGAAGGGGCTCGAAGACCTAAGGCAGCAGCTGCCGGATTCCGAGGATCGCAGCCTTTGCTTCACCGGGCCCTACGATCTGGCCTCCGGTGTCTTCTATCCAGGGGCTTGCTTCGCTGGAGAGGGGCGCTTTGCCTCGCGTTACCTCCTGCACCGCGAGTCCTCGTTGGTGAGCTCCTCCAGAGAGAGCTCCGAGGGTGGCGATGCGGTGCTGGATGTGGAGTTAGTGGTGGCGCCGCGTCCGAATCTCAATCTTCACGTCCGCCGCTTCGACATTGGCTGTGGTTTCGAGCCGCGCTACGGGATGAGCTACGAACGCTGGATCCCAGCGGAGCAGGTCCACCTCTCCCTCGATGAGGAACGCTCTCAGGTGCTGTACCGCCTGGGGGCCGACGGGCCGCAGATTCGCTTCCACTACAGCGGATTTCTGCTGGCTCCGTACCTCCCTCCGCAGCTCCAGCTGCTGCTGGCGGGGCATGGGGACTTCTTCACCAATCCCTTCGCGGGAGTCGACCGGACGCCGACGGACGGCGGGATCGAGCACCGGCCGGAGCTACGCCTCGAGACTCTGTGCCTGCGCCGACCTACCTGGTCTTTCGGCGGTGAGGCGTTGGCGGAGCTGCCTCGGGAGGCTGGCCCCTTGCGCTACGCCGCGGCGGTGCGTCGCTGCTTCCGTCAATGGACTGGGTCGGAGGAGCAGCGCTGGTATTACCGGGCGCCGGCGGCCGGCGGTCGGCGTAGCCACAAGCCACGCTTCTTGGACCTCGGCAATCCTCTGAGTGCCTATGCGCTGCGCCACACCCTGGACCGGCTCGGCAACGGGCAGGCGCTGCACTGCAGCCCCATGGCACCGACTCCCTCGGGCCTGCTTCCCATCGACGGTCGCGGCCATACCGCGGAGTGGATGATCGAGGTGGGGTCATGAACTCCGCGTTCCTGAGCTCCAACGGCACCAGCTCCAACGGCATCAGCTCCAATGGCGCCGTCGCCCAGGCCGCGGGTTCCCGCTGGCAGGGCTTCTACCTCTATCCCGGCGGGGCGATCGATCCCTTCCTGGCGGATCAGTTCTTTCCCTTCATCAGCAGCGAGCGGGAGGCAGGGCGCCTGCGCCGCTTCTTCTTCCTGCGTCACCAGGAAGGCGGGATGCATCTGCGGCTCCGCCTCCAGCCGACGCCCGGGGCTGAAGAGGCCCTGATTGCCGGGCTTGAGCAATGCGCCGCCGTCTGGACCTCTTCAGAGCTGGTGAAGAGTTACTACGACCGTACCGAGCACTACTTCGGAGAGACCCCGGCTTCGGTGTACTCCGAATTGCTCAACGAATCGACCTCCTGGCTCACCCTGCGGCTCCTGCGCTCCATCGGGACCGCTCCGCAGCAGCGCATGCATCGCTGGCTGACCCTCACCTCGGCCCTGGATTTCTTCCTGCGGCGATCCACTCACAATGATGCCGAGCGGCGGCGGGCCCTGCAGGAGGGCTATGACTTCTCCTGCCGGGCGGCGGTGGATTGGGGGCACACGCTGGACAACGTCAAAGAAGACGGCGGCTTCGGCATCGAGGCTGCAGCCAGCGTCGAGAAATCTCGGCCTCGAGTCGCCGCCGCGCTAGCCGAGGATCAAGAGGCGCTGCGGATCGCCGCGCTGCTCCGACGACTTCGACACAACGTTCCGAAGGGCTCCCAGATCGCGGTGCACGCCCTTCATCTCTTCTGCAACAAATTTGGATTTCACCTCGGTGAAGAGCACGCGGCCATGGTCGCTCTCTTACACCTCGACACAGCGAGGACCTGATCATGCAATCTTGGAGAGCCTTCCACATCTACACTTCCCGCGTGACCCCCTTGATTCTCGATTGCGTAACGCCCTTCCTCGAGAAGCGCGGTGCGGAGCTGGAGAACCGCTCTTGGGAGCGCCACTACGTTGGGGGTTCCCACCTTCGTCTGCGGCTCAAGGGCAGCGAAGAGGCATTGAGCTCCGTCGGTGACGAGCTGGTGGCCGAGGTCGAGGCCTATCTCGAGGCGAACCCCAGTCCCGATGCGGAAGATTACTCGCCGCGGCGAGTCGCCAATCTGCTGGCGCAGGAGAAGGTTTCCATCGAGGGACTCGACCTTTCGTATCGCAACAACGTGGTTGAGGAGCACCCCTATCCGGCTCACCAGGGCGTGTTCCACTCTGACGGTGCAGCGCAGATCATGGACGACTTCCGCCACGACGTGCTGCCTCTGGCGACGGCGATCCTGCGGGATCCCGGCCCTCGCTGGGAGATCGCTCTACGCTTCTTCTTCCTCCAGGCCCTGGCGGTAGGCGGAACGCTGAAAAACGGCAGCGTGTCCTGGCGCTCCCATTGGGAGGGCTTTTCGGCCAGCTTCTCGAGCACCGCGGTAATCGACCGGGTGCGCGAAAGCTTTGTCGCGCAGCGGGACGAGATCATTCGCCATCTCGAGGAGGTGGAGACCCTGCACGCCGAGGGACGGCTGGACGAAGACCCCTTCCTCGGGCCCTGGTGGCAGCTGGTGCAGGATTACGGAAAGCGAGCACGCCACGATCTGAAGGAGGGGGTGCAGTTCACCGTGCAGCCCAAGGATGCGGAGCAGGCGAAAGAGATGCGTCAGCAGACCCAGGATCTACTGCGGCGCCAGAGCGAATTCGTTCGCACCTTCTGGTCCAGCGAGAAGTTCCTCACCGCGATCCAGCACGAGCCCCGCATGCAGGTACCGCGAATTCTCACCAACCTGCTGTATAGCTTGCTCTCGATGATCGAGATCAAGCCGATCGAGAAGATGGCCCTCTGCCACCATTCCCATCGGGCGGTAGAGGATTATTACGACTGTGATCTCCAGGAAGTGCTGAAGGAAAACATGCGCTGGATGGAGTCCCGTCACGCTGATCGCTGGGAAGAAGCGAGAGGTTGAGGAGATCGTCATGGCTACTACCACCATCGAAAGAAAACCTGATTCAGCGGCTCTCTTGCTGAACGGCCGTGACGAGGCGCGCTCCGCCGCAGGGGTGGAGAGCTCCGGATGGACCTGGGGCTCCGAATGGCTGCGGGACCTGCGCTTCGCCTGGCGCAGCCTGCGCCGGCAGCCGGGCTTTGCGGTCACCGCGATCATCATCCTGGCCTTGGGAATCGGCGCCAACACGGCGATCTTCACCCTGGTGAACTCGGTGTTGCTCCAGCCTCTGCCCTACGCTCAGCCGGAGCAGCTGGTGACGGTGTGGGACGGCGCGATGTTCCAGCGTGCCGGCTTCGACCTGGTTCGAGAACAGAATCAGAGCTTCCACCAAATCGCCGGCTACAGCTCCAACCAGCGAGTCAGCCTGACCGGCGAGCGGGGACCCGCGCGGCTGCAGGTCAGCACGGTGACCCCCAACCTGTTCTCGATGCTCGGCGTTCCCGCCGCGGCGGGACGCACCTTCAGCGCGGAGGAGGAACAGCCGGGACGCGGCCGAGTGGTGGTGCTAAGTCACGACGCTCACCAGCGCCTCTTCGCCGGCAATGCCGGGACCGTAGGCCGCAGCATCAAGCTCGATGGGGTCGATCATGAGGTCGTCGGCGTAATGCCTCAGGGCTTCGCTTTCCCCTCGTCGAAGATCGATCTCTGGCGTCCCGCGATCATGGACTCCAGCAATTTCCAGCTCCATTGGGGGGGGGCTGGATCGTTGAACGCCGTCGGTCAGCTGAAGGACGGCGTCACCGCGAATCGAGCTCAGCAGGACCTCCGGCGCTTGATGCCGGCGGTGCGGGACGGTTTCCCCTGGCCGATGTCCGACGATTACGGCGCCAACGCGACGGTGGTGCCCCTGCGAGACAGCCTGGTAGGAGACTCGAAGTCCTACTTGCTGCTGCTGTGGGGAGCCGTCGGCCTGGTGCTGCTCATCGCCTGCGTCAACATCGCGAACCTGCTGCTGGTGCGCGCCCAGGGTCGCCAGCGAGAGCTCGCGGTGCGGGCGGCGACGGGAGCTCCCCGTAGTCGTCTAATGCGTCAGCTGATGACCGAGAGCGTGTTGTTGGGTCTGCTCGGTGGCCTCGGTGGCCTGGTCCTCGCGTGGGCGGCTCTGCAAGCGATGCAGCTGCCCGGTGGCCTGGCGCGGGCCAACGAGGTCACTCTCGACGGTCGAGTGCTGGCCGTCGCGCTGCTGCTGGCGCTGGTCACCAGTCTGCTCTTCGGACTGCTGCCGGCGCTGCGGGCATCTCGAGTCAACCTCCAGAGCGTGCTCAAAGAGGGAGGCGGATCCGCGGGACCGGGGCGCAAGCAGAAGCGATTGGTCGCTTCTCTTGTGGTCTCGGAGATCGCCCTCACGGTGGTGTTGGCGGTCGCTGCGGGCTCGCTGGTGCGCAGTTTCTGGATGCAGACTCAGGTCGATCCGGGCTTCGACAGTGAGCAGCGGGTGACCGCCGCGGTGGCGCCCCCGGAGTTCCGCTATACCAGCGACGATCAGCGCCGCTCGGTCTATGGGCAGTTCACCGACGAGTTGCGCTCCCTGCCGGGAGTGGAGAGCGTCGGCTGGACCGATCGTCTGCCCTTCACCGATGTCAGCTACAGCTCCGTATTCCTCATCGAGGGGCGGCCTCAGCCCACCGGGAATGATTGGCCGCTGGCGGATGCTTCCTCGGTCATCGACGAGGGTTACCTGCAGGCTTTGGGCATTCCCCTGAAGGCCGGGCGTACCTTCCAGGGCTCGGATCGAGCCGATGCTCCTGGAGTGGCGGTGGTCAGCGAGAGCCTGGCCCAGCGCTACTGGCCCAGCGAGGAGGCCGTCGGCAAGCGGATCCGCCTTCCTAGCCAGGAAGCCTGGTTGACCATCGTCGGCGTGGTCGGGGATATTCGAGAGAATTCCCTGGTGGAGGCGCCGAAGTCGGCTCTCTACCTTCCCATGGCCCAGCAGGCCGTCGGGCCGATGACCGTGGTGGTGAAGACCGCAGCAGAGCCGGAAGCGGCCCTCTCGGCTCTGAGACAGCGCATCCAGGCGGTGGATAGCGATACTCCGGTCAGCGATCTCGCTACGATGGGGGCGCGCATCTCCGCCTCCCTCAGCCAGCCCCGTCTCACCATGTTGCTGCTCGGTGGCTTCGCCGCTCTGGCCCTGCTGCTGGCTTCGGTCGGTATCTATGGGGTCACCGCCACCATGGTGCTCCAGCGCCGCAAGGAGATCGCTCTGCGCATGGCTCTCGGCGCTCTTCCCGCTCGGGTGCTGCGCCTAGTGGCCCGTCAGGGACTCATCCTGGCGGTCATTGGTCTGGTGGTCGGACTGCCGGTGGCTCTGGCGCTATCCCAGCTGATGCGCAGCCTGCTCTTTGGAGTGGAGCCGGCAGATCCTCTGACTCTGCTGGTGGTCGTCACTCTGATGGTGGCCGCTGCTCTGGCGGCGAGCTACTTGCCGGCGCGACGGGCTCTGCGGGTGGAGGCGGCGATGGCCCTGCGGGCCGATTAAAGGCTGCTGCGCTTCGCCGCAACCCTTCACCGCAACAAAGCAAGAGAGGCCGGGGCCGTAGGCTCCGGCCTCTTTTCTTTGGGCCTTTGTAGGCTCCTTCAGCCCAGGGCGTCAGAGCCCTGGCGGTCATTTGCTGGAGCCTGCGACGCCGGATCAGTTTTCGCCGGCGGCGATGGAGAGACGCACCAAGCCCGCCAGGCTCTCGGCCTCCATCTTCTCCATGACTCGGGCCCGGTGTTGTTCCACGGTCTTTTGACTGAGGTTCAGGTCGCCGGCGATCTGTTTGTTGAGCCGCCCTTTCACCACCAAGGCCATGACCTCTCGCTCCCGTGGCGTCAGGCGCTCGACCAGATTGACGGCCCGGTCCCGCTGCACCCGCCGTTCCTGCAGGGCCCGATGCTGTTCTAGGGCCTGATGGATTCGATCCAGGAGGGTCTGCTCGTTGAAAGGCTTCTCGATGAAGTCCACCGCTCCCTGGTGCATTGCGCGGATCGCCATCGGGACATCGGCATAGGCGGTCATGATGACCACCGGAAGGGGGATCTCGCGAGCGTTGAGCTCAGCCTGGAGATCCAGGCCGCTCATGCCGGGCATTCGCACGTCGAGCAAAAGGCATCCATGCCAATCCGCCTGAACTTCATCGAGGAAGGCCTGGGCGGAAGGGAAGGAGCGGGAAGGAAGCTGAACGGACTCGAGGAGAAATTCGAGGGAATCGCGCATCGCCTCGTCGTCATCAACGACGTAGATGATCTCCTGAGGGGGGTGGGGCGCCGTGTTGGGTCTGGTCGACACCGGACTCTCCTGCTGCAATCAATGTGAAATGAAAGGATAGCCCTCGGTCCTCATTGGGCTCAGCCCAGAGCTCGCCACGATGGGCTTCGAGAATCGAGCGGCAAATGGTCAATCCCATGCCCATTCCTCGCTTTTTGGTGCTGAAGAAGGGCTCGAAGAGCTTGACCAGGACTTCGGGAGAACAGCCGGAACCTCGGTCCTCGACGGTCACCCGAACGAAATCTTCGTTGTGACGGCGTGTACGGATTGTCAGTCGCCGATCTTCTTCCGGAACGGCGCTCATCGCTTCGCCGGCGTTGCGCATCAGGTTGAGCACCACCTGCTGAATCTGGATGGAGTCGGCGAGGACCGCGGGGAGGTCATGCTCGAAATCGAGCACCAGGTCGATGATCCGGTAGCGGGATTCGGCGCGCTCCAGGGCGACGACTTCCTCGAGCATCTCGTTCACCGACTCCCAGCGGGTCTCCGGCTCGTGACTGCTGACGAAGGTGCGCAGCCGGTGAATGATCTTCCCCGCTCGCTCCGCCTGCTGAGCGATCAAGGTGAAGCTCTTGGCCAGCGTCAGCATGTCCGGGTTGCCGGCTTCGATTCGCTTGATGCAGCCGCTGGCGTAGTTGGCGATGGCTCCCAGGGGCTGGTTGAGCTCGTGGCCGAGGCCCGCCGCCATCTCGCCTAGGGTGCTGAGCCGGGCGACGTGAGCGAGCTGCTCCAGATGTTGGCGGGAGCGCTCTTCCGCCTGCTCGCGGTTGCTCATCTCCTGCTCGAGCTCTTGGTTGGCTTGGGCGAGCTCCGCGGTGCGAGCGACCACCCGCGCTTCGAGCTCTTCGTAGGCGCGGTTCAGGGATTCTTCCCCGAGACGAATCTGTCGCACGTGCCGGACGCTTTGGGCGATGCGGCTGGGAGTCAGCTCGTCCTTCGGGATGTAGTCCAGGGCGCCGGCCTTCATCAGCTCGACGGCGATTCGCTCATTGCCGGAGCCGGTGAGGATGATCACCGGCGGGAGCTCTTCCCGGGCTTCTCCAGAGGCTCCCAGCAGGTGCCCCGCGTGGCCGTCCTGGAGGTGATAGTCGAGAATCAGGCAGTCGAATTCACCCGTCTCGAGGGCTTCTCTGGCGCCGCCGATGCTCGAGGCTTTTTGTACCTGGACCGAGAGCTCACAAATCTCGAGAGCTCGGGTCACTGCCAGGCGGTCCATGTCGTCGTCATCGACGACCAGGATCGATAGCTCTTCTTCGCTAAACGTTTGCAACATCGTAGATTTCATCTGCCCCTTGGATAACGGAATCACTATATAGCTAAGGCGCTTTTCAGGCTAGGACGATCTACCTACCTCTGGTCGTAAATCGGTCTCCCTGGCTTGACGAGAGTGGTTCCTTGCTTCAGCTTAAGGTCATGCCCTCCCCATTCGCTTCTCTGCCTCGCGTAATCCTGTTCTCCATCTTGTCGATTGCTCTGGTCCTCGCTCTCTATTGGTATTGGCCGCGGGGTTTTCAAGAGTCTGACAACGGGGAGTCGGAGAGCACCTGCTTTGGCACCACCGCCAACGGCCGCCTCGAAGGGGGCGTGCGACTGCCGCCTCGGGGGCCGAACTTCGTCTCCTACGGCCTAGCTCCAATTCTCCTTGGACGTACCTACCTCCATGACGCCGCGGCCCAGGCGACGGTGGATGCTTACCGGAATCTTGCGGAGAGCCATCCCGAGACCGTCTTCAAATATGCCGAGACGGGCTTCGCTTCCGGCGGACGTTTCCGCCCCCACAAGACCCACCGCAACGGTTTGTCGGTCGATTTCATGGTGCCGATGCTGGATGCCCAGGGGCGCTCGGTGCATCTACCGACTCACCCCTTCAACCGCTACGGCTACGACATCGAATTCGACTCCCAGGGGCGCTGGGGCGACCAGGGGATCGACTACGAGGCGATGGGGGCTCACCTCCTCGCTCTGGACGAGGCGGCCCGCGCCCGCGGGATAGGGCTGTGGCGAGTGATCTTCGACCCGCAGCTGCAACCCTTACTCTTCGCCACCGAGCACGGCTCCGAGCTGCAGCGACGGCTCCAGTTCTCCACCCGCCGATCCTGGGTGCGCCACGATGAGCACTACCACGTGGATTTTGAGGTGCCCTGCCGGGAGATGTAGAGGATTGAGGGTGCTGCGCGGAGGTGAGGGAAGCAAGGGCGCTATGGCGAAATCACTAGGGTGCGGGCGCCCTAGAGGGAGAGTTTCAGGGCGATTGGCGGAATGTGCTCACTAGGTGTTGCGCCGGGGGCTGCGCTAAGAGATCCGCCAGAAATTCCGTGAATTCAGGCCGCCAACGACGCGTTTGGTGACGCGGCATGAAGTCTGCTCTCTAGAGATCTGCGAGCCGGAGGGGCATGAAGGCCCCTGTGGCGAGGATCAATCCATTGCAATCGCTGGTAGGAGCAGAATCATGAAATGTATTCGTTGTGCGGTCGTGTGGTTGTTGGGGGGACTGGCATCCTTCGCGCTGGCATCCCTAGCGCTGGCATCCCTAGCGCTGGCATCCTTCGCGCTGGCATCCCTAGCGCTGGCATCTGCAGTGACGGCTCAGCCTCTAGATATCCCGTTGAGCGATGTCCCGCAGTCAAGCAATGTTTGGACAGTTCGAGAGGACATTGTTCTGGGCATAGGGCTGCTCGCGGCCCATAGCGATGAGAAGGAGATTCGCTATGGTGATTTGATCTCGCTGCAGTCGCACCACGGTCGATTCCTGGTGGCGGAGCAGGACGGTCGCCTCAACGCGAACCGGCGGCAGGCGCGGGAGTGGGAGCAATTTCGGCTGGTCGACCCGGCAAATCCGGCGAGCGGGGAACCGATCCGCTTTGGTGATCAACTGGCGCTCTTCTCTCACCACAGTCGGTGGGTGGTGGGAGAGCCGGACGGTGACGCTCACGCGGACCGCGATCAGCTAGGGAATTGGGAGATATGGACTGTCGTCGACCCTCGTCAGCCAGGATCTACCGGTGGGCCGGTACTGGCTCGGCATCTGGTGGCGATGCGCTCATTGCACGAGAGGTATTTGGTCGCCGAGGGCAATGATGAAGCGAACGCCAATCGATCGTCGATCGGAGCGTGGGAGACCTGGCGCATCGGCACCTCTTGGTCGGATTTCTACTACGACCGAGCAGAGGGCTGCGGCTCGGGGCAGTGCTGTCCCTGCCCCTACCGAGGACAATTCGACAACGCGAATTGCTTTATCGCCAAGCCCCCGAAGGGAGAGCAGGCGCTACAGTCGGCGGATGGGCAGCATTCCTACCAGCCGGCGACGGCGGGTGACTGCCCTCTGGGCAGCTGGGACGGTAGTCACTGCATCGTCGGCAACAACCCGCCGAATTCGAAGCCCTTCGTCCACGAGAACTCTTTCTATCTGTCTTCGACGTGCACGGGGAGTGGTCAGCTCACCGCTCGCCTAGAGCGGGTGGCCCATTGCTCCGGTGGAAGCTGCGATCATCAGCTGACGAAGTCAGGCTTCAGCCCGTGGCAATCGAATCAGGTGCCCGAGCTCACGCAGCGCCGCACCGTGCTTGGGACTCTTTTCTCCGCGCCCAAGGCTGAAGTGACGCGGGTCGGCCTGATTCTTCCTGGACAACAATTCGAGCTCGACAATGGATCGAAGACGGCGCTCACCGGCCAGCCAGACAAATGGCTGAAGGGTTGGGGGCACGAGCAGGCCTCTCAGGACTTCGTGCTTCACTCGAAGAGCCTTCCTGTTCGATTGCAGCAGGAGGGGCTCTTCGCTCCCGAGAATTCGTTCTTAGCGGTGGCGTTCGATGCCCGCTTCAATCACGAGTTCAGTGCGGCGGACAAAGACAAGATCGAGGCTGCGTATTACCAATGGCTTCGATCGCACTTCGATCCAAACCAGGTAGAGCTGATCTATCTCGCCGGCTACGACCGCGGGGGCTGTCTCGCGATGCGCCTGGCGAAGCGTTTCCGGGCAGAGCTGCCGCAGGTCGATGTGGTGGTGCAGTCCTTCGACGGGGTGTGCAACCGCAATCAGGGGGAGCTCGGTCTCGATATCCTCAAGGCAAAGGCCAAGAATCCTCTGGCCTCCAGCAATTCGGTTTACGCCTGGCCCATCAATCTGCGGCAGCAATTCCAGGAGCCCGAGGACTCCCTGGCAGTGTTGCTCCACGTTGGCGGCCACTCCTTCCTGCCCGGTGATCTGCTGGTACGCCCCTTCAGTCAGGAGCACGCTGAAGAAGAATTGCTCGATCTCTGCTGGTTGAAGCAGCGGTGGCTCGATCAACAGCACTACCTCTTTGCGGGGCTCTCCTCGGTGACTCCCGCGGTGGAGCACCTCAAGGAAAGCCTGCAGCGATTTGAGCAAGGGCCGGCCTGTCCTCAATCCGGACAATGTGCGAAGCGACCCGACAAGATCTTCGTTCCCTTCCAGTGTCGGGACCTGCAGCCAGCAGACTGCCTGCTACAGAGCGAGTGTAAGGAAACGGTTTGCCGCCACCGGTCGGGCTCTCTGACCTGCAAAGATCTTAAAGACTCTTCGACCTGCAATCGCTATAGCCGGTGGTGCAAATGGAAGAAGAGAAAGGGCTGCCGCAAGAAGCCTTTCGTTCTCGCTCCGTTCGAATGCAACGACCTGAATCTCAGCGATTGCCAGCAGCAGGGGGAGTGTCGTGTCGATGTGGGCTGCCGAAAAGATGGGATCGCAGGGTCCCTGGAGTGCAAGGACTTCCTCAATCAGGAAAGCTGTAACCGCTACAGCAACTGGTGTCGTTGGGAATAGTGCAGGGAACAAGCCTAATCAAGTCTTGACGGCGCGAGCGCTGGAGCTGTGGCTCTGGCGCTCGCGCTGTTGTTTTCTCCGGCCCTCGATGAGCCATTGCGAGAGGTGATGCTTGAGAAGACTGGGTAGCGCTGAAGCGACAGAACCAAGGCCTAGGTGGCGGCAGAAGGGGCCTGGATCGCTGAGCCCTTCGCACCGCTGAGGGCTCGCCGGATCACCCGCTCCAGGAGTTGTACTATTCCTGACAGGCCATCATGGGCCTGGCAGACGACTTCTAAGGCGGCAAATCCTAAAGACAAGGGATGAATAGATGACGACCTTTGAGCCCGCTGGCTCCGGTATGAGGAAATTCGATATGAAATGCATGCACGCTGTTCTGACGAGCTTGAGCCTGGCTGGTCTGCTTCTTGTTTCCGGGGCCTGTTCTCTGAGCCCGCAGGGAGAACCTGACGAAGCGACTACGGCAGAAGCAAACACCGTGGAGCCAGCCCCGACGGATGAGGCCGCTTCTGGCGTCGACGACCGAGAGGGGGCCGTGGTCGTTGCCGAGAGCTGGCAGTCTCCCTTCCAGCGAGAAGACAACGTCGATTCTGTCGCCTTTTGGCAGGGGGAGAGTGAGGGGCAGGAGGTCGCGTGGATCCTCGCCACCGGTAAGGACAGCCACGACCTGCTGGTTTACGACGCTACTAGCGGGGAGCTGGTGCGACGGGTCGGGGGCGAGGGCGAGGGAGCCGGGGAGTTTCAGCGCCCCAACGGCGTGATGGTGCTCGGGGATCGGGCGTGGGTGGTAGAGCGAGACAACCATCGAGTGCAGGTGCTGAGCCTGCCGGGCTTCGACAACGTGACCTTTCTGGGAGCTGACTCATTGCGCCAGCCCTATGGCCTGACTCTCTTCGAGAGGGCGCCGGGCACGGTGGAGCTCTACGTCACCGATAGCTATATGACGCAGGACAAGGAAGTCCCGTCGCCGGAACAGCTCGATGAGCGGGTGAAGCATTTCACCGTCTCCCTGGCGGCGGATGGAGCTCCCGAGGTCATGGCGCAGCGCGCCTTCGGCGCGACTTCCGGTATCGGCATGCTCGCCCAGGTCGAGAGCCTGCTGGCGGACCCCGCGGCGCAGCGGTTGCTGATCGCCGACGAGCACGAGAGCGGTATGACCCTCAAGGTGTACACCCTCGAGGGGGAGTTCACCGGCGAGCAGGTGGGGGAGGGGCATTTCTTCCACGAGGCAGAAGGAGTGGCTCTGCGCTCCTGCGGCGAGACCGAGGGCTATTGGATCGCTACCGATCAGGCCAGGGATCGTTCCCTGTTCCGGGTTTTCGACCGCGCGAGCTACGAATACCTCGGCACCTTCCAAGGGGAGCTCACCGCCAACACCGACGGGGTGATCCACACTTCGGAAGCCTTTGGAGAGTTCCCCCAGGGCGCCTTCTTCACCGTTCACGACGATCGGGGCGTTACCGCCTTCGACTGGCAGCAGATCGCCTCGGCGATGGGCCTGTCGGGCGACTGCTGAGGCGAGACCCTGCGATGAGATGTAGGGGCAGAGCGCGGGAGTTAGGGGATTGGTTGCCGTGCCCCTCCCGTGGTTAGCAGCGCCCTGGTCAGCGGCTCTGTAAGCTAGTCGTCGCAGCCATTCGTGCCGCCATAGCAGGCAGCGTTGCCGTCGTCCTCTGGGCCTCTTCTGCTCTTTTGAGAAGGAGCCACTGAGGGCGGCGGTGGAAGTTTTTGTCACCGGATTCTGCGTCCGCGGGGCTCTCGGGCTGCCGCATTTCATGGTATTTTTTACGGTTCACTGCGCTACTTTGAGTTCGCATTCTCCGGAGTGAGCTCCCGCTTTGATTTGGGAGGGAGAGCTTCGGCGAAGCCACCGATCCAAGGGTCTTCTCTGTCGGTCAATCTCTAATTCCTTAAGGAGTCTTTCCATGAGCCAGCGAGTCACTCGAGTTGTCGATGCCCAACGCCTTGAGATCGCCCAGAAGCACGAGGAAGCACCGAGCACGAGGGGCGTGGTCCCGGGCTATTGGAGGAGCGACGGAAATGGACAGACCGAGGAGCTGGAGCCGGAGTTCTTCTTGAGCTCGGCCCGGACGGTGGGTGTAGAGACCTCGACGGTGGGTACCGTCAACGCGACTCTCTACTTCTATAGCCGGTCCACCGGCGAAACCCGCCCGCCGATTCCCCAGGAGGGGGGGAGTGACGATCTGGGGCCGGGAGCCTGGACCCTCAGCATCTCGGGCTCTATCAGCCTGATCCAGCCTTCCCGTATCGAGATTGCGGTGCAGACCGGGGACGGCGCCCTCGCCGCCGGTGGCGAGATCGAAGCGACGGCAGAGGTGGAGAGATCGTCGGAATCGACCTTTACTGCTCGGGCCAAAGGCAACAGCCGGCCCCAGGCGATTCGCGTCGCCTACCAACATGCCGAGCAGACTGCGGGGGGGAAGCCTTTCGTTGTGCTCGACGAGCGGGTCTACGCGGAGAAGAACTACTGGATCTGCATCCTCACCTGCCAGTTCACCTAAACCATCAGAGGAGAAACTCTCCATGACTCATCGAGTCACTCGGATCGTCGACGCGGAACTTCTAGAAGTTACGAAGAATCATGCCGAGGAGCCCGGCTCCCGAGGCGTGGTGCCGGGGTATTGGAGGAGCGACGGACAGGGAAGCACCGAGCAGCTGGAGCCGGAGTTCTTCTTGGGCTCAACGGAGACGGTGCAAGTAGAGACCTCGACCCAGGGCTCTGTGGACGCGACTCTCTACTTTTATAGCCGGACCACTGGCGAGACCCGCCCCCCGATCCCACAGGAAGGGGGGAGCGATGAACTGGGTCCCGGCGCCTGGACTCTGAGCATCAGCGGTTCCATCAGCTTGACTACGGAGTCCAGTATCGAGATCGGTGTGCATACCGGTGACGGCTCGGAGGTTGCAGCTGAAGAGTCCCTGGACGATGAGGGCGAAGTGGAATCGGTCGCGGGCCCCGAGGGGTATCCAGGCTACAAATTCACCGTTCGAATGAAGGGCTACAATCGAGCCCGAGCGGTGCACAACGCCCACACCCGGGCCAAGAATAAATCGGGGCACAAGCCCTATCGAGTGCTCGAAGAGCGGGTCTACCCAGAGCAGAATTACTTCGTGTGCTTCCTTTCCTGCGAGGTGATCTAGGGATTGCTCCAGGCTGCCGGGGATCGTGAAGAGGGCGGCGGCGATGTTCGCTCCTCTCGCGGGACTCTCTCTTGCTCCCCCCTCCATCGTTCCTCGGCAGCGCTCTTCAGCTCTATCTCAGCTCTATCTCAGCTCCATCGATCCATCGGCGGGGTGAGAGCATCTCGGGGCATGCCCAGCGATGGGTAGTGAAACGAGAGGGTCTTAGAACATGGCTACACGTCTGATCGCCGTTCACCCCGTGCTGATGGTGCGGGACGTGAAGGCTTCGCTGCGCTTCTTCGAAAGCCTCGGCTTTGCCCGTGCTTTTGTCGACGACGAGGGCGATCCCCGCTATGCCGGTGTGCGGCGGGACGGGATCGAGCTGCACCTGCAATGGCATGACGCTTCGGAGTGGGAGCACTCCGTCGATCGCCCGACCTATCGCTTCGTGGTGGAGGATGTCGATGCCTTCTTCCGGGAGGTGGAGTCGGCGGGGCTGGAGGATCGCACCGCGGTGAGCGATACCCCCTGGGGGACCCGGGAATTCCATCTGCGGGATCCGGACGGCAACGGTCTGCAGTTCTATCGGGATCTGAGCTGATTCTCCCATCGGCTCTTGAATTGGTCTGACCTGAGCCGGCGCCGCTGCGGTGGTTGCCTGGGGCTCAGTGTCGTCATTCGGTAGACGAGAGTTGATTCTTCTAAGGATCCCCACGGGAACTACAAATCCCGCAGCGGCAGCGCTGTTCCCTGCCTGCGGAACCTGGTAACCTTCTACGGCCTAGCGCTACCCCTTACCACCCCGTGCCGCCATTGCGGCCTAGCTCTCGAAGGATGGGATTCCCATGCAGGAACTGAGTTGGATCCGTCGCAGCTTGTGGACGTTGATCGTCTGCTTCGCTCTGACCCTCGCCGCGGCAGCTCCCGTCGCTGCCCAGCCGGAGTTCGACAAGAGATTCGATCCTTCGACGATCGGGCCGAACAACGAGACCTTCCTGGTCTTCGAGATCAACAACGGCACTGGAACTCCGGCGGAGGATCTCGCCTTCACGGATATTTTGCCGGCGGGGGTGACGATCTCGACGACCCCGGCGATCCAGAACACCTGCGCGGGCATGGTGCTGGCTCCTGCCGGTGGAGGCACCATTACCTTCACCGACGGACGCCTCGGCATCGGCGAGGACTGTGAGATCCGGCTGCTGGTGACCGCGACGGCTGACGGGGTCTATTCCAACGTCACCAGCGATCTCACCTCGACCCTAGGCAATAGCGGCCCCGCCATGGCGGACCTGACGGTGAATGGCACCCGCATGTCCATCGAGAAGGTCTTCACCCCCTCGACGGTTCCTTTTGGCGGCCGCAGCACGCTGACCTTCACTCTCACGAACAACGCTGGCGGCAATGCCTTCAACGTTTCCTTCAACGATTTCCTGCCGCTGGGATTGATCGTTGCGACGCCGGCGGTCGCTTCGACAACCTGCGTTGCGAGCTTTACCCCCACCGAAGGTAGCGACAATTTCAGCTTCTTCAGCGGAATCTTGAATGCGGCGGAGACCTGTACCGCTACCGTTGACGTTCAGGTGGTGGGGCCTCCGGGAATCTACGAGAACGTCTCTGACCTGGGAACCTCTACGACCGGTAACTTCGGCTTCGCGGCGGCGACCCTGACGGTGGAGGGGCTCGATCCCCTGAGCCTGATCAAGAATTTCGCCGAGACCAAGGTTCCGCCCAGCGCCCTGGTGGATCTCGAATTCACCATCCTCAACCAGAATCGAACGGATAGCGCTACGGGAATCACCTTTACCGATGACCTCAACGCGGTGATTCCGGGAATGGTGGCCGAGGGCTTGCCCCTCAACGACGTTTGCGGCCTCGGCTCGACGATCAGCGGCACCGGCTTGATCACCCTCTCCGGCGGCAACCTGCCACCGGCGGGCTCCTGCGTGTTTACCGTTCCGGTGCGCCTGCCGAACTCCGCGCTTCCAGGCACCTACACCAACACCACCAGCACCATCACCGCCACCGTTGGCGCTTCCTCTGAAGTCGGCCGCGCGGCGAGCGACATTCTGATCGTGGAGTACGAGCCGGTGCTCACCAAGACCTTCCTCGACACCGTCGTCGAGGCCGGAGCGATCGTCGACGTGGAGTTCACCGTCACGAACCCCAGCCGCAAGGAGATCATGACGAGCATCGGTTTCATCGACAACATGAGCCTTTTCCTGCCGGGGACGACTCTGGTGGCGCCCCTCGTGGATCCCTGCAGTGCCGGATCTTCCTTCTCCCAGATTGGCCTGCCTCAAAGTGAAGTAGGGATTCAGCTCACCGGCGGTGAACTGGGCCCAGAGACGTCCTGCACCTTCACCGCGCAGCTGCAGATTCCGCCGGGAACGCCGGCGGGCTCCTACCTCAACGAGACGGATGCGCCGACGGCCACCGTGGCCTTTGAGTTGGTGAGCGGCAATCCAGCCTCGGACACCCTGACGGTGATCGCGCCGCCGCAGTTGACCAAGGCCTTCGATCCTTCCACCGCGCTGCCGGGGGCTCTGGTGGATCTGGACTTCAGCCTGACCCACAGCCTCAACAACACCGAGCCGGCGACGGCGCTGAGCTTCACCGACGACCTCGACGCTTTCCTCACCGGGGCGGTGGCGGTGGGACTGCCGCTGAACGACATTTGCGGTCTAGGCTCCCAGATCTCCGGCACCAGCTCCCTGAGCTTCACCGGCGGTTCGCTGAACCCCGGCGACACCTGCGACTTCACCGTGCAGGTGCAGGTGCCCGCGGCGGCGGCGCTCGGTACTTACACCAACACCACCTCCACCCTCGACGCGACGGTGGGGGCCTCCTCGCTGACCGGCCTGGCGGCCTCCGCCGATCTGGCGATCAACAACGTGGTGTTCTCCAAGCAATTCGTGCCCGGCAGCGGCATTCCGGGGGAGACGGTGAATCTCGAGTTCACCATCGAGAACCTCAGCCCGACGGACAGCATCACCTCCATCATCTTTACCGACGACGTGGATGCTCAATTCCCCGGCTTCGCTGCGACGACGCCTCTGCCGACGGAGCCTTGTGGTGTCGGGTCCTCGATCACCGGGACCAGCTTCCTGATTCTGATCAATGGCCAGGTGGATCCAGCCTCCTCCTGTACCTTCTCGGTGCCGATGGAGATTCCTGGGGGGACCGCTCCCAACGACTATCCCAATACGACCTCCAACCTCACCTACAGCATTGGTGGTGGGGGAGCCGCCGCCGATCCGGCGGCGGCGGTGATCCAGGTGGTTTCGCCCATCGAGTTCACCAAGGAGTTCACCGACGATCCGGTGACCCCGGGAAGCACGGCGACCCTGGAGTTCACCATCACCAATACCTCGGCGACGGAGGCGTTGACCGATCTCGCCTTCACCGATGATCTGGATGCCGCGGCCACCGGTCTGGTGGCGGTGGGGCTGCCCCTCAACAACATTTGCGGTGCCGGCTCTTCGATCAGCGGCACCGGCCTGCTCACCTTCGCCGACGGTTCTTTGGCGGCGGGGGCCAGCTGCACCTTCAGCGTGACGGTGCAGGTACCTCTTGGAGTGTCGCTGGGCGCGCCGATCACCAACGTCACTTCGGACATCACCGGCACCGCGGCGGGCGAGAGTCAGTCGGCTCCCCCGGCCACTGCGGATCTGGAGATCATCTTCACTCAGCTGTCCAAGGTCTTCGATTCCATCGGGCTGATCGGCGGTACGGTGGACCTGACCTTCACGCTGACGAACCTCAGCAGCACGGCGTCCATCGCCAACCTCTCCTTCTCTGACGACCTCGACGCGGTGATCCCCGGCCTGGCGGCTACGGGCCTGCCGATGATGGATGTCTGCGGCGTCGGGTCGGTGGTGGACGGGACGAGCATCATCTCCTTCACCGGCGGCAGCCTCGATCCTTCCGAGACCTGCATGTTCACGGTGACGGTGCAGATCCCCGCGCTGGCGACGGAAGGGGTCTACACCAACGTCACCAGCGACGTCAGCAGCTCCGGCCTGCTCGCTGCCCTCTCGGCGGCGGCGGATCTGGAGGTGGCGGGACCGCCTACCTTCACCAAGGCCTTCGCGCCGACGGTGATCCCCGCCGGCGGGGTCTCCACCCTGACCTTCTTCATCGGCAACTCCGCCAACGGGTTGGCGGCGACGAACCTCGACTTCACCGACAATCTGCCGATCGGAGTGACGGTGGCGGCAACCCCCAACGCCAGCACGACCTGTGTCGGCGGCACGATCACCGCGGTGGCGGGAGCCGGTTCGGTCTCTTACACCGGAGGCTCGGTGGCGGCGAACAACGACTGCAACGTCCAGGTGGACGTGACGGCCGTTGGCGGCACCTACACCAACACCAGCGGTGACCTCACTTCGAGCTCCGGCAATAGCGGCACGGCGACGGCGGATCTCTCCGCGGTGGACTCGCCGACCCTCACCAAGACCTTCTCTAGCAGTCCGGTGATCCCCGGAGGCATGGTGGACGTGGAATACACCGTCACCAACCCTTCGAGCTTCGCCACCCTGACGGACATCAGCTTCACCGACGATCTAGACGCGGCCCTCACCGGCCTGGCGGCCAGCGGGCTGCCGACGACGGACGTCTGCGGCGTGGGCTCGAGCCTGTCCGGCACGGGTCTGCTGACCCTGAGCGCCGGAACCCTCGGCCCTGGAGGCTCCTGTACCTTCAGCGCGACGCTGACGGTGCCGGGGGCGGCCGCCGGGGTCTACCCCAGCGCCACCAGCACGGTGACCGCCACCGGAGCGGCGATCTCGGTCACGGGAGCCGCCGCCTCGGCGGATCTCACCGTCGCCCTGCTGACCTCCGCCAAGGCCTTCTCTCCGGATCGTGCGGTGCAGGGGGATAACGTCACTCTGACCTTCACCCTCACCAACCCGGATCCGGTGAACGACGCCACGGTGACCTTCACCGATGATCTCGACGCGGTATTCACCGGCCTCGCGGCGGTGGGTCTGCCGCTGACGGACTTCTGCGGCGTCGGCTCCTCGGCCGCCGGTACCTCCTTGGTGACGGTGACCGACGCGGTGGTGCCGGCGGGCGGCACCTGCACCTTCAACATCACCGTGGCGGTGCCGGCGGGGGCAACTCCGGGCACCGGGACCAACGTCACCAGCACGGTGACCAGCGGAGCGCTGCAGCTGGCGGCGGCGGCGACGGACGACCTGGAGGTCGTGGCGCTGCCCCTGTTCAGCAAGGCCTTCGCCCCGACGGATATCCTGGCCGGCGGCGTTTCCACGCTGACCCTGACCATCGACAACAGCGCGACCCCCTTCGCGGCGGGAAGCGTGGACTTCACCGATAACCTGCCCGCCGGAGTCGTGGTGGCGGGGACGCCCAACGCCAGCACCTCCTGCACCGGCGGTACGCTGACGGCCGGTGCCGGGGCTGGCACCATCACCTACACCGGCGGCACCGTGGCCGCGAGCGCGACCTGCACCGTGACGGTGGACGTCACCGCGGCGAATCCGGGGCTCTACACCAATCTCACCGGCTCGCTGACCACGGACTTCGGCGATAGCGGCACGGCGACGGCGGACCTCGGGGTTCTCGGTACGCTGACCCTCACCAAGTCCTTCTCCAACAACCCGGTACTGCCGGGCGGCGCGGTGGACGTGGAATACACGGTCACCAACCCCTCGACCTTCGCTACCCTCACCGACATCACCTTCACCGATGATCTCGGCGCTGCCCTGACCGGGCTGGCGGCCAGCGGTCTGCCGGCGAGCGATGTCTGCGGCGCGGGCTCGAGCCTCAACGGAACCACCGTGCTGACCCTCGCGGCCGGCACTCTGGGCCCGGGCGCCTCCTGTACCTTCAGCGCCACGCTGAACGTGCCGGTGGACGCCGCGGTGGGCACCTACCCTGGTCCCACCGGTGCGCCGAGCGCGTTGGGGAACGGAGTGGCGCTGTCCGGCGCTCCGGCGAGCGCGGATCTGACGGTGGAGATCATCACCTTCACCAAGACCTTCACTCCGGAGGACGCCAACCTCGGCGACATCCTCACCCTGACCTTCACCTTCACCAACCCGGATCCCTTCAACGACGCCACCGGGGTGAGCTTCATCGATGACCTGGATGCGGTGCTGCCGGGTCTCGAGGCCATCAACCTGCCGCTGGCGGACGTCTGCGGGGTCGGTTCGTCGGTGACCGGCACTGCGGTGATCACGTTTGCTGACGGGATCATTCCCGCCGGCGGGACCTGCACCTTCGACGTGGACGTGCAGATTCCCGAGCGGGTGACGGACTTCGGCATCTTCACCAACTTCACCAGCACGGTGACCGCTCTGGTGGACGGCAACGCCGTGGACTTCGGTCCCGCGACGGTAGCGGTGGCTGAGTTCACCCTCTCCGGCAGCCCGGTGGAGATTCCCACCGCCAGCCAGTGGGGCTTGATCCTGCTCGGCCTGCTGCTCACCGTCTTCGGCATCCGCCGACTGCGGATGAACTGAGTCGGCTCAGGCGAGGGCCGGTGCCTCGGCGCCGCCTCGCCTGGGGCTCTGGTCTCGCGATCAGAAACGACCCGCTGGGAAACCGGCGGGTCCTTTGTTTTTTGTGGCCCGGACGGTCGACAGCAGCGAGCGAATTGAGTAGGTAGCGGAACGTCTGGGCAGGTTCTCGCCGCTTGATCGCAGAAGAATTGTGGAGTTCCCGCCAACGGGCTCTGAGGGCCAGTAGCGGCTTATGAGATACGGGTGTCTCAGCAAAATGCTCAATGTGTGATTTGGTTAGTCGATGAAGGGTTTTGGTCTCTTTCTTTGATATCCTTCTTAAGTCTTATCCCCCCCTTTTTCGATTCTCATATCGCTTCAGTCTCCGAACCTACCGCCTCCGGCCCGGCGATTTCCAGCTGCGTTCCAGCGTGTTCCCCCCCGTGGAATCAGTGTTGCCGAGCTGTGGAAAGTGGTGCTCGCATCTTGGATCCCCCATTTGATCTGGTGTGATTCGTTGCCCATGCCTCGGCCGCTGTTGGGTGGCCTGCTCTCCTCTGAAACGACCGGAATCCTCGGGATTCCAGGAGTAATTTCTGCCATGTGCATCCCTTCGCTTCATCGGGGCCTCGCCCGATGTGGCCTTCTCGTCTCGTGCGGGCTGATCCTGGCTGCGCTACTCGCCGCCTCAGCGCTTCCGGCCTTTGCCGCCGGTACCGTGACCGGTACCGTATTCCGCGATTACGACGCGGACGGTGCGGACGACGGGGCTTTCGAACCGGGAGTCGGGGGACTCACGGTCACCGCTTACGACGCTGCTGGAGCGGTCGCCGGTTCCATCGCCACCTGCTCTGCGACCGGCGTGCCCAGCGCGGGCTGTAATCTGTCGAACCTCGGCTTCTATGAGCTGTCGGTCGCGGGGGCGGGCCCGTACCGCCTGGAGCTCACCGGCCTTCCGGTGACGCTGCGTCCTGGGGCCGTGGGGTCGAACTCGTCGACCACCGTGCGTTTCGTCGCTGATCCTTCCGGCGGCACCACCGCGAACGTCGACTTCGCCGTCGCCAATCCCGCCCAGCACTGCCTGCCGGGCACTCGGGTTGCGACCCCCTGCTACGTCAACGGAGATCCTCTGACGACCCCCGGTGGCGCCTGTGCTGGCGGTGGATCCGCAGCGGCGGACTTCGATGCCTTCGTGACCTTCCTCGACACCGTCGACAGCAACAACGGCACCGGGGTGACCCACGTCGCCGATGCGGATCAGCTGGGCAGCGTCTGGGGTGTCGCCTGGCAGCGCACCAGCCAGACTCTTTTCGCCGCCGCTACGGTGAAGCGCCACGTCGGACTCGGTCCGCTACCGGTGGGCTCCGCCGGCTCGCGCACCGGCGTGATCTACCGCCTCACCGGCGATCTCGGGACCGACGACGCGGCCGCCGTGCTGCCCTGGTTCAACCTCGACGACATCACCGGGGTGGATACCGGTGCGGAGCCCGCGGCCCGTGGCCTGGACCCCTGCACTACCGAGCCTAGCTACGATCCCAACGCCTTCGACGCCATCGGCAAGCTCGGCCTCGGCGATCTAGACATCTCGGAAGACGGCCTGGCTCTCTGGGTAGTGAATCTTTTCGATCGCACCCTCTACGAGCTGGCCATCGGCGACCCGCCGCAGGTGCCCGGCGATGCTCAGGTCACCGCTCATCCCTTCGGCGCCGCAGAGCCTTCCTGCACCGCTGGCGTCTTCCGCCCCTGGGCGGTGAAGGCCCACGAGGGGCTGGTTTATGTCGGTGGCGTGTGCACCGGGGAGGCCGGGGGCACCGCCTCGGACCTCACCGCCCACGTTCTGGCCCACGATCCCGCGGGGGCTACCGGCAACTTCACCGAGGTCTTCCAGATGGATCTCGACTATCCCCGGGGCAAGGTCAGCGATCAGGGCTCCAACGAGCCCGCTGCCGAGTGGCGCCCGTGGATCGACGAGTGGAGCGATATCAACAGCCCCGCCCCGGGCTCCGGTCCCTTCGGGCAGACGATGTACCCGCAGCCTGTGCTGGCGGATATGGAGTTCGACATCGACGGCGCCATTCTGCTGGGCTTCATGGACCGTGCCGGTCAGCAGATGGGTAACGAGAACTACCAGACCAACGGTGTGGACACTGCGACCTTCGAAGGGGTTGCCGCGGGCGACGTGCTGCGGGTGTGCTTCGATCCCGACGACACCAACGGTGACAGCAACCCCTACGTGCTGGAGCTGGGCTCCGACTGCCCTGGCCCCCTCGGTCCGACCCTCGGATCGGATCAGAGCCCTGGCCAGGGCCCCGGCAACCGCGAGTTCTACTGGACCGACTATTACCGCTGGGACAACAACACCAACGCGCCGGATGCCGGCACCCATCAGGAGATCACCCTCGGTGGTCTTTCCCATCGCTTTGGATCCGGTGAGGTTGGCGCCAGCGCCTTCGATCCCTACGACAACTTCCGTGCCGGTGGCGTGATCTGGATGAGCAATGCCGATGGCTCCCGCACCCACAGTCTGGAGGTCTTCGGCCAGGATGCCGGTGGCCAGCCGGCCACCTTCGGTAAGGCGGCGGGTATCGGCGATATGGAGGTGCTGTGCACGCCGGCTCCGCTGGAGCTGGGCAACCGGGTGTGGTGTGACGACGGAGACGGGGTCCAGGAGGGCGGCGAGACGTCGATCCCGGGCGTGAACGTGGTGCTGACCTGTGGTGGAGATACCGCGGTGACGGCAACCACCGATGCCCAGGGCCTCTACCTCTTCACCGATGCTGCCTATCAAGGCGTCAACGGCACGCGGATCCCCCGGGGAGCGAGCTGCACGATCTCCATCGATACGGCGGCCAACGCTGCCGCTCTGGCTTCCGCCTGCGGCGCTCCGGTGTTCCCGACCGTGGCAAACAGTGGCTCTGGCGCTGTGCCGGATCTCAACGACTCCGATGGCGTCGATGGCGGAGGCAGTATCGTCCAGACCGCCGTCTCTACCGGCTCCGACGGAGACAACAACCACAGCTACGATTTCGGCTTCAGCATCACCCCCCCGCCCCTCGGAACGATCGGCGATACGGTGTGGTGTGATGGTCTGGAGGGCACCGGCAATGGCACCTTCGACGCCGGCGAAGGCTTGACCAACATTACGGTCTCGCTTTTCGACGACACCAATTGCGACAACGTCGCCGACGGCGGCGCTATCGGCGCCATGTCGACGGCAGGGGATGGTCAATACCTCTTCCAGAACCTGCCCATCGGAACTCCTGGAGATCCGGTGTGTTACGTCGTTCAGGTCGATACCGCGGACGCCGATCTGGGGACCTGCAACTCTCCCATCACGCCAGTGGAGACGTCGCCGGATCTCGATACCGACAACCCGGACGACCTGGACAACAACTTCGGCTTCGAAGAACCCCTGGGTACCGGCTCCATCGGCGACACGGTGTGGTGCGACGGTCTCGAGGGGACCGGCAACGGGACCTTCGACGCCGGCGAAGGCTTGACCAACATTACGGTCTCGCTCTTCGACGACACCGACTGCGACAACGTCGCCGATGGCGGCGCTATCGGCGCCATGGCGACGGCGGGGGACGGGCAATACCTCTTCACCGGCCTCCCCATCGGTCCGCCGGGCAACCCCGTTTGCTATGTCGTACAGGTCGATACCGCGGACGTGGATCTGGGAACCTGCAACTCTCCCATCACTCCGGTGGAGACGTCGCCGGACCTGGATTCCGACAATCCGGACGATCTGGACAACGACTTCGGCTTCGAAGAACCCCTGGGCACCGGCTCCATCGGTGACACGGTGTGGTGCGACGGCTTCGAGGGCACCGGCAACGGCACCTTCGACGCCGGGGAGGGCTTACCGAACGTGACGATTTCCCTCTTCGACGATCCTGATTGCGACGATGTCGCCGATGGCGGCGCTATCGGCGCGATGGCGACCGCCGGGGACGGTCAATATCTCTTTACCGGCCTACCCATCGGTCCGCCGGGCAATCCCGTTTGCTACGTCGTGCAGGTCGATACCGCGGACCTGGATCTGGGGACCTGCAACGTCCCCATCACCCCGGTGGAGACGTCGCCGGATCTAGACTCCGACAATCCGGATGATCTGGACAACGACTTCGGCTTCGAAGAGCCCCTGGGGACCGGCTCCATCGGTGACACGGTGTGGTGCGATGGTCTCGAGGGGACCGGTAACGGGACCTTCGACGCCGGGGAGGGCTTGCCGGACGTGACGGTGACCCTCTTCGACGATCCCGACTGCGACGACGTCGCCGACGGCGGCGCGATTGGGACGATGTCGACGGCGGGGGATGGTCAATACCTCTTCACCGGCCTGCCCATCGGCCCGCCGGGCATTCCGGTCTGCTACGTCGTCCAGGTGGACGCCGCGGATCCGGATCTCGGTACCTGCACCATTCCCATCACCCCGGTGGAGACGTCACCGGATCTGGACAACGACAACCCGGACGATCTGGACAACGACTTCGGCTTCGAAGAACCCTGCAACGACGACGACGGCGACGGGGTCTGCAACGAATCCTGCGTCGGCGATCGCGATGGCGACGGCGAGCCGGATTGCAGCGACTTCGATCCTCAGGGTTATTTCTACTGTGAGGACACCGGCCAGATCCTGCCTGGCGGCTCCATCGCCGTGAGCGGTCCTGGCTCCGTCGACATCGTCGAGGACGGTAGCTCCGGTCGCTATACCTTCTTCACCGACGGAACTCCGGGCGTCTATGAGCTGCTGGTGACGCCACCGGCGGACTTCCCGCTCAGCACCGAGTGCAGCGACTCCGGGATCCTCGATCCCACCGGGCAGCCGGATCCCCTGCTGCTGGGAACCGAGGAAGTGCTGGATACCGGTTTCCTCAGCTCTCCTGCCTGTAGCGACAATCCCTACTACCTCTTCTTCGACCTCGAGGCCGGGGACCCGGTGATTCTCGCCAATAACATCCCACTCCGCGAGTGTCGCGGCCCGGACGTGGTGGAAGTACCCACCGCCTCGGGTACCGCTCTCGGGGTGCTGGGTCTGCTCTTGGCCGCGTCGGCGCTGTTGCTGCTGCGGCGGCGACTCTCGTAGCCGCTAGCTCAGCAGAATGCTGAAAAGACTCGCGCCGGTGGGAGCCGAAGCTTCCACCGGCGCTTTCTCTTTTGGGCTTGTTTAGACCCTTCAATCGGGAGCGGAGGCGTCAGGTGGAGCCTGATCTTCCCAAGAACGTTAGAGGCAAAGCCCCCCAATGCAGGCGCTGGGGTCGAGTTCATGATCGCCGACGATTTGCATGTCGTCGACGACGTTGGTGGAGGTGCCGGAATCCTGGCCGACGACGAGCTGGCTATTCGTGTTGTCGGTCACCACGTTGCCCTTGGCGAGGCTCTTGGGGGAGACGAAGATTCCGACCTTGTTGAAGGAGCTAACATTGTCGCGCACCACGCTGCTGTCCCCGGTGATGATTCCAGCGCTGCCGTTGTTCTTGGTTACGCTGTTGCGGATGTTGCATAGGTCGGCACATAAGATGCCGGTAATGCTGTTCTCGAAGGCGACCACGTCATTGAAGACGCAGGCATCCCTACAGAGGATTCCGTTGGCCTTGTTGGTGATCGCCTGAACATTCTCGATCAGCGCACCGTTCCGTAAGTAGGCTCCCTGGCTGGAGTTGCTGATCAGTCGCAGGTCCTGGAGCTGTGAGAAGTCCTGGAGGTAGATTCCGACCTTGGCGAAGGCACGGATGTTGCCGTTCTTCACCGTCACATAATTTCGGTTGGGTCCGTACACGCCATACTGGCTGGGCGATAAGGGGCTGCTGCCGAAGATCGTGAAGCCGTTGAGATCCAGGGTGATGTGATCTTGGGTGGGCTGGATGCCGTCGACCCCCGCCGAGACGTAGAGGGAGCTGGTAAGGCGGTAAGAGGTCGCGGCGGAAAGGGTGACGGGGTAGCCCGGAGCGTCCCCTGCGGTGATCCCCCCGGCGAGGGCGTCGAGATGGCCGAATTCGATGACTTGGGCCGATGCCGCGGTGGGTGTGGAGAGCAGGAGAACGAGGAGAGCGAGAACGGAGGCGGAAGTGAGGATGCGAGACATCTTGGAAAACTCCAATAGAAGGTTACGGGTTCAGAGTGTCGCGAAGGGAAGGTGGGGGAGCTAGGGTTTCAGGGCGAAGGCTGAGAGTTGGCGAAGGCTGAGAGTTGGCGAAGGCTGAGAGGTGGCGAAGGCTGAGAGGTGGCGAAGGCTAAGAGGTAGGAGCTTTAGAGGCAGAGACCGCCAATGCAGGCGCTGGGGTCGAGCTCGTGATCGTTGAGAATTTCGACATCGTCGACGACGTTGGTCGCCGTACCGCTGTCGTCCCCGACGATGATCTCCTCGCCGTTGTTGTCCACCACCACGTTGTGGGTCACCAGACTCTGGCCGTTAGTGACCAGGCCAATCTTGTTGCGAGCGCTGGTGCAGTGATGGACGTTGCTGCGTTTGCCGACCCAGATCCCGACATAGCCGTTGAATCGGGAGATGGAGCGCTCGACCTGGCAGTCATCGCCGCAGGAGATACCGGTGGTGCCGCTGGAGGAAACGATGGCCTGGGAGAGCTGGCAGCCTTGAGCACAGCGAACGCCGATGCTGTCGCTGTAGCGCACCTGTACATCGTGGATCTGGCTCAGGGCGCCGGCATCGATGCCGATACCGTTGCTGCCAATGACCCGCATCTCGAGGATCTTGGCGTCTCCGCCAACGCGGATGCCGGCATAGCCGAAGCCCTCGATGGTGCCCTTCTTGACGGTAGTTCCGAAGTGGTTGCCGCCGTTGATGCCGTAGGGGGCCTGAGGGTTTCCGGCGACGGCGAAGAGGGTGAAGCCGTCGAGATCGAGGGTCACCTCCGGGCTATCGATCTCCACTGCGGAAACTCCATTGGGCGCGAAGAGGTTGCCGTCTAATCGGTAAGAGCCCGGATCCTTGAGCAGGGCTGGGTACCCGGGGGCATCCCCAGGCGTGATTCCGCCGGCGAGGACGTCGTTGTGATCGAAGACGACGACCTGAGCCTCCACAGCGCTTGCCGAGAGGGTGAGAGCGAGATAGGTGAATAGAAGGGTTGGCAAAGCCAGCAGTGAGACTTTGGGAGAGAAGGACATCGGCGGTTCTCCTAGAGCTATGAAGTCTTGAATCGAGATTTTCGGGAAACAAACCGCGGCGTCTCTAGAGAGCAAAGAGCGAACAGTGCTGGCTGCCCGAGGTGCTGGCTGCCCGAGGTGCTGGCTGCCGGCCAGGGGGAGTAGCCACTCAACGGGCTTGCCGGTGGCTTAGAGACTCGCCGCTAATCGATGAGGGCGAGACGCTAGCAGGCGCTAATAGGGGATTTTGCGCTGCGCCGCGAAAATGAATCGAGAATGAATCCTTTGGCGCATCTTCTGATTCCCGTCATGGTGCCCCCAGTCGAGGCCCCCAGTCGAGGAGCACAAGTCGAGGGCTCGCTCTATAAGAGTTAGGGCAAAGGAGCGCGGGAGCACAGGAGGGCGGCACAAAAAGGAAAAGGGCCCCGCAGGGGGGCCCATCACCGATTTGAGCGAAGGGGATGGCGAGAGATCACTCGCCTCAGGGGCTGGCCATGGAGAGCCGGAGAGGCTCGCTTTGGCAGCTTGGCGCGGAGTCGGAGCGCGGTCCTGGGAAGGACCTGTGGGATGCTCTCTCGTCGCACCAGGCCCGGGAGTGGGGTTCTCGGGCCGGAGGGCCGCTCAGCTGTACCCGAGCGGGGGAACTTAGCTGCAGGAGCTGTCCGAAGCTGCAAACCCTGCAGTGAAGTGAAGTCGCCTGCGTCGTCCAACGATGTCATCCAACAATGCGGAGGCCGGGCGGGGACAGTCTTCGTCTCTAAGTTCGGTCTAACAGGGTAAGTAGGCGGGGGGAAAAATGGAGAGAAGAGCAAAAAAGTTGAAAAAAATTTCTGCGACTCTGCAACCTTGTCGAGGGATGGGGTTCAGGGCAAAAAAAAGCGCCGCGGAAGCAGTTGCAACCGCGGCAGATCGAAGCCCTCCTCAACGAGGTTCTATGTGGCGTGGGCCTGGCATCCTGGGTAGGAGCGGCTCTTGAAGTCCGCGGGAGCGGCGCGCCGACAGTCGGTGGGGCTGGGCTCATAGCCCCGAGAGTTTGGGTTGGTGGATCCTTAGGTTGGTTAGGTCCTTAAACGATGGTTGAGGTTCGCGATGGCTCGAGGCCGCAACAGTCAGGCCGCAGAAGTCAGGCCGCAGAAGTCCGCAACGAACTGGCGGGGACTGAATGGGATTGCGCTCTATTGAAGCTCGATCGCTCCTCGCACGTTGAGTCGGCGGCCTCTAATGACGTAACCACGAAGGTCATCGATGTTGTCTGCCCCGTATCGGATCTGGAAGAGGAGCTCATATCGCTCCCACAAGGTGCGGGGCTTTTGGTTGTCGAGCATCAGCGCGAAGGTTCCGGAGACCAGGGGGGCCGAGAAGGAGGTGCCCCAGCCGGCGGCGAAGAGGCCGCCGGGGTAGGTGGAGATCACCGCGGATCCTGGCGCCGCGATGGAGGCGACGGCCTGACCGTAGTTGGAGAACTCGCTGAGCTGATCGTTGAAGTCGGTGCTGGCCACGCCGGTGACTTCCCAGTAGGAAGCCGGGAAGGCGCGTTCCCGCTGCCCGCGGTTCCCGGCGGCGGCAACCAGGAGAACGCCGCGGTTATGGGCGTAGCGGATCGCTCGACGCAGCTCACGGGAGCTCTTATCCGTCGAGAAGCTCATGCTGATGATGTCGGCGCCTTGATCGGTAGCCCAGTAAATGCCGCGGATGATGTTGTAGAGGTGGGCCTGACCGCTACCGTCGAAGACCCTGATGGGCATGATTCGGGCGCCCGGGGCGGTGACCCGGATCAGGCCCGCGGCCATGGTGCCGTGGCCGAAGTAGGGCGGTACGTCAATGCCATCCAGGTTGATGCTGGGATCCGGTCCGGTGATCGGCGCGAGGGAGGCGTCGAGAACCAGGAGATCTCCCTCACCCTCGAGAATGGCGCTGACGCTCTGCTCGAGAATGGCGCTGACGCTCTGCTCGAGAATGGCGCTGACGCTCTGATTGAGGTTGGCCCACTCCGAGGGAACCCCGGCTCGGCGATTGATGAAGTCGTAGCCGTCTACCAGAGCCTCTCGGAGCATCGGGTGTCGCGGGTCGACGCCGGTATCCAGCAGCGCGACGACGGCGTTGCCGCAGCCGTTAGAGATCTCCTGCGCCGTGCGGGACTCGATGATGGCGGTCGCCTGCTGATCTCCGAAGCCGCTCCAGACCTCCTGGCGGAACGAGCCGTCATAGCACTCGGAGGTCACCGTGCCCTGGCGCAGGAGGTCGAGGGCGGTGCCGTCGTCTACGGCGCTGCCGTCACCCAAGAGCGCGACGTGAGAAGCCGCCTCGCTGTCGAGCACGTCTCCATCGCCTTCGAGCAGATAAAGAATCTGTTCGGCATCGAGGGAGTCGTCGCTGAGAACCGCGATCTCCTCTCCGACCTCGGCAGCGAAGGAGTCCACCAGAGTCAAGCCATAGCGCTGGGCGATATCCGCGCCATGGCCATCGAGGATGCGGGCGACTACTTGATGAGAGGTTTCGCCGGAGTGGAGGGTGGGCGATACGAGGTCCTCGCCCAGAGCTGCGGGGCTCGACAGGGCACAGAGCGCTCCGGCGGTGGCGATACAGGCCACGAAGCGGCGAGGCGAGAACTTCATGGGGCTTCCTTTCCTGAGGATCGACCCAGCGGGTCGTGATAGTCATCGGAGCTCAGGGGGAAATGAAGGCAAGCGTCATCGCTGATCAGAAGACAGAGCTCGAGGGATTCGCCCTGCAGCCCTTCGGCCTGAAACTCTCCAAATTCAGTAGTGCGATCCCTCTCTACGACCCGTCCTCCGTCGAGCACCAGGACGGGTACATCGACGACGGGTTGGGGGTGGGCTGGGGAGATCCCGGAACCCAGAGATTCCGGGTCCTGGGATTTCAGGTTCGAGGATTCCGGGTACTCCAGCAGCTGGCCGACAACCACGGTGGTGCTCTGCGCCCAATCGGCGGCGTGGCCTTCCCGCTCGAGCCGCAGGTCGAGGGCGTAAGGGGCCGCCTCGATCACCAGCCGACGATGGGGAGAGGCGATCTCCCGAGTGCCGAAGGCCGGCGAGGCCAAGAGGCTGTCGAAGGTGATGCGGTGGGAGAGCCGACGCAGCCACGAGCGCCCTTGCGGCTCCGGCTCTCGCCTCAGGCTGCCGATGGCGTAGGCGCAGCGCAGGGCCCAAGGAGGCGCCTGGTGCTGCGAGTCGATGTGCCCTACGGAGGCGACCCGTTTCAGCAGGCCGACGCTGCGCCGGGTGGCTTCATCGGCGCCGAGGAGCGCCCGCTCCATGATCTTTTGGGTTTCCGTATCGAGGGCGCCGCGAACGAAATCGCTCCAATGCGTGAGGTCGAAGCCACCATCGGCTCCGGGCACACGGGGATATTTCATGTCGGAATCAGACATCTGGGATACCTCGACGCGGGGGGCGTCGGTCCTTTAGGGCGACCGTTCTTGGATTAATAGGGTACGTAGGGGGACGAAAAAATAGAGGGAGGGGCATTTTTTTTGATCTTTTCCCTGGTGAGCTGCTCCCAGCTCTCCCGCTCCGCCGACTTTGCAGAGCCCCGTCAGGAATTCCTCCGTCGCCTTGGTGTTGTCGACGTCCGGCCATCAAAGAGCGAGGCTGGTGAGCCTCCACGCCTCGATGCAGCAGCCGGGTTACGGCAGCGCCCCGGGAGCACCGACCAAGAGAAAGGGAGCCCAATGGTAGGGAGAACCGAGCTGGGACCGTGCTTCGAGCATCGCTCGGCGCAGGGCTTCGGCGGGGCCGATGGGGCCTGAGAGGTGATGATAGAAGCGCTTCATCAGGCTGGCCGTCGAGCGGTCGTTGACGTCCCAGAGGGTCACCAAAACGGCGTGGGCCCCGGCGTAGAGCAAGCCCCGGGTGAGTCCCACGAGCTCGTCCGCTCCTAAAACCGCATTGAGGCCGGTTCCGCATCCCGACAGCACCACCAGCTCCGCGGAGAGCTCCAGCGTGTAGAGGTCGAAAAGGGAGAGCCGGCTGTCTCCCAGCTGGATGGCGGAGAACACCGGGCTGTCGCGGCGAAACAGGCCGTGGGTGGCGAGGTGTAGATAACGGCACGAGGCGCCGAGGCTGCGCAGGGCTTCCTCTGTGGCTTCTTCGCCGAGGCGCAGGGTTGATTCGGGCAGAGCCTGGGCCACCGCCCTCGCTTCGGCGTCGATATGTGGGGCGCGCTGATCGGTCACACCCAGGATCAGGGAGCGCTGCTGCCATCGAGGCTTCTTCGTGGCGCAGAGATGAAAAACGCTGGCGCTCGGGGCGTAGGAGATGGAGTAGCGATCCGCCAGCGCGCTGCCCGGTTTCCACAGGGCTTCGGGACAGGGCTTTTGCCCCGAGGGAGGAGGCGGGCAGAGAGCGTGGAAGGGAAGGTAATGAAGGAAGCCGTGGGGGGCAAAGACGAGATGCCGGGCCTCGGTGAGCCAGGGCTCTAAGGGAGCGAAGAGCTCATCGTAGAGCTCTCTGAGGTGAGCGTAGGTGGCGGCCGCTACCCACGGGCTGATGCTGGGACGAGAGGCTTCCCCTTCCGGGGCAGCGGTCTGCGGGCCGTCGCAGGCCTTGGACAGCTGTAGCTGCAGAAGGCGATGGTGGCGACGGGCGGAAGTAGCGGAGGTGAGGTGCCGGATGCGCAGGTGCTGCTCGTCGAGGACGACGGCAAAGATCTCGCCGCGGGCGATGAAGTAGTCCACCAGGGCGGCGTTCTGCGGCAGGGTGGCGCGGACGCTACTGATCTCCACTTCGTTGCCGCTCTGCAGCGCCCGCAGCTCTCGATCGGTGGCCTGGAGCTCTCGCAGCGCTCGCAGCAGGTCGTCTTCTTTCGAGCGGGCTCCTCGGTGCAGCCGCTGCGCCTCATCGCGGGAGCCCTCATCGCCCCGCATCTGCGCCTCGTCCAGCTGCCGGTAGAGCCAGTTGAGCTCCTGGCGCAATGCTTTGACCCGCTGGGCGAGCTCCAAATTTTCGTTGCGGTGGGTGGGTAGCTCATGGGCCCTTAGGGCCATGAAGTCCATCAGCCCGCGGGATTTTGCCCGCTCCACGTGGCGGAAGGCCTGATGGCAGCGCTCTCTCCCCGGATCTTCGCCGCGCAGCTCCATGGTGAGCCAGAACAGGCTTTCGTAGACCACCTGTTTGTCTTCCAGGAAGGCGATCTTGAGATCGTCGCTCTGGATCTGGCTGCGTAGGCCTTCCGCCCTCTGGCGGGCTTGGCCATAGGCGTCGAGGGCTGCTCCCTGATCGCCTACCGCTTCGGCGACCTGGCCCAGCACCAGGTAGGCCTGATGCTCCAGGGCCGGTAGATCGAGATCCTGCAGGCGGTCGAGAGTGGCGCTGGAGGTCGAACGGGCGCGATCCGTTTGGCCGGTGGCGAGGAGCAGCTCGGAGAGCAAGAGGTCGCACATCGCCGCCTTGGGGGCGAGGGCGGACTCGGTGAAGGCTTGCCTAGCTTCTTCGGCGAGGGTCATCGCCTCCCCTGGCCGCTGCTGGCGGTAGAGGACCACCGCCCGGTAGAAGTCGATGAGGGCGCACCACAGCTGGTTCTGTTCCTGCTGGAAGAGATCTCGCGCCTGGGCCAGGCGGGTCAGGGCTGTCTCGCCCCGACCCTGGCGGCTCTCGGCGATGGCCAGGTTGGTGAGCGCCTTGGCGGATTCATAGGGCATCTTCTGGGCATCGAAGCTATCGAAGGCCCGGCGCGCCAGCAGCATCGCCTCTCCAGGCATGTTGAGCTCGAGGTAGATCTCTGCGGAATCCAGGTCGCAGAGGGCCTGGTGGTATTCGTCGCCCTCCTTCTCGCATTGGCGCCGGGCGGAGCGGTAGAGCTGGATCGCGCGGGTGTATTCGCCTCGCAGGTAGTAGAGATAGGCGATGTTGTAGTCCACCAAGAGCACCAGTCGGGGCAGGTCGTGCTCCAGGCAGTAGGCTCGGGCTTCGCCGTAGATCTCGAGGGCTTTCTCGAAGTTGTGGAGGCTGATGTGGCAGACCGCCATATTGCGTAGGCATACCGCCACGTCCTGAGCGCGGTCGAGGGCGAGAAATTCTCGATACGCTCGCTGGTAGGTTTCTAGCGCATCGCTCCAGTGATCTCGGCGGTAGAGAATGTTGGCGAAGTTGTGTTCCAGAATGGCGAGGCGCAGCCGGTCCCCAAGGCGTTCGAAGGTCTCCCGGGCGGCTCGCTCCCAGCGCTCCACGGCGTCGTATTCCCCGAGGTAGGCGAGGTTCAGCAGCCCCGAGGAGCGGGTGATCGCTGCCTCGAGCTCTTCGCCCTGGCGCTCGAAGCGCCGCAGCGCGTGGTGGTAGAGGGTTTGGGCGGCCTCTGTCTCTCCCGCGCAATGGCGGGTGTTGGCGGCGACGCGAGTGGCCCTGGGGTACCAATGGGGGCTCGGAGGCTGGGAGGTGGCGCTGGCTTCCGGGGGTAAGGTGGCGGCGAAGCGAGCGGCGTCGGCGAGGGCCGTGGCCCGTTCGACATCGACCCAGAGCAGGCGGGATGCTTCGTCACAAAGAGCCTTGAGGGCGCCGTCGTGGATCCAGTGGGGGGAGTTTGCGAACAGGCTCCGGCGGTCTTCCTCATTGCGCGTTGCGCCGGCCTGCTGCAGCAAATCCTCCCGCGAGCCCGGGGAGAGGGCTTCGGGGGAGTCGCTGTGGGTCGGAGGGCTCACGGCAGCACGTCCTCGGGCTCTACACCCATCTCGTCCAGAGTGTCGCGTAGCTTCTCGAGACAGCGGCCGCGGATAAAGCCGATGGATCCCACCGCGAGGCCGAGATGCTCCGCCAGTGCCTTATAGGAGAGGGGAGAGGGCGCGAAGAAGAGCTGGAGGATCAATTCCTGGCAGCGCTCGCTTTGGCGCCCTACCGCCTCCCGCACCAGCTGTTCCAGCATCAGCTCCTCGACGAAGTCGGCGGGCAGAGCGGGGTCGAGATGGATGCCGGAGTCGTCTAGCTCCACCCCTTCCCGCAGCGCTCGCTGCCGACGCTTGCGCTTGAAATGGTAGACCTTATTGTGGGCTACGGAGACCAGCCAGGCTTTGAAAGACTCCCTCTTCTGCAGCTTCGATAGGTCGCTATAGGCTTCCAACCAGATGGTCTGGAATAGGTCCGCCGCTTCGTCATCGAAGATCCCGCCGCGGGTCACGACCCGGTACACCAGGCGCTGATACTTATCCACCAAAGCCCGCCAAGCACCCTCCTCCCCGTCGAGGCAGGCACTGACCAGCTGGCGATCATCCCAGTTCTGGAAGGGGGTCGGGGGGAGTCTTACCAAGCTTCGCTTACCACTATTTGCTCGCCAATCTTGGCCATCCCGCTGGGGCGCTCAGCGGGAATCGCTGAGCACCCCTGGTGTCGAGGGAGAATCCTGCTCACGAATCCAGTAGAGCTCCTCGGCATTCCATAGCGTGCCTTGATCGATGATCGAAGGCCGCACATTTCCAAGGTCCCGGTGGGATCCACCGAGGACGTTGGGGCTGACGAGGAAGATGAAGGGCTGCTGCTCGGCGATGATGTGCTGTGCTTTGCGATATTGCTCTCGCCGCGCCTCGGGTCTCACCTCCGTCATCTGTTGACGGAGCAGGGAATCGAGCTGCGCTTCCCAGGGGGTGGCCGGGGATTCTTGATGGAGACGCCACAAATGGTGGCTGCCGTCGGAGAGCCAAACGTTGAGGCCCGGATTGGGATCGAGACCGTCGGTGAGGGCAAGTATCGTAGCCTGGTAGTCGAAGCTGTCAAAAAGCCGCTGGCCGAGAGCCGCAAAATCGATGATGGCGGTGCGCAGGTCGATGCCGAGCTCGAGGAGATCCTGCTGCAGCAGACTCGCGATGCGCGCGCGCACCGCGTTGCCAGAGTTGGTCACCACGGTGAAGCGTACTTCGTGCCCTTGGGGATCGATCAGCTGCCCGTCATCCCGCCACTGGAATCTGGACTCCTGGAGCAGCTTTCGGGCCGTGTCGACATCGCGCTGGGGAGCGGGAAGGTCGTCGGCGAACCAATGCTGATTCCCTGGGCTGACGGGCCCGAGGATGGGCGTAGCGCGGCGGTCGTAGGCGAGTCGCACGATGGCTTCGCGATCGACGGTCAACGAAAGGGCGCGGCGAAATTTCGCCTGCTGGAACCAGCGGCGGGAGCGTTCCAGCTCCTGGCGACGAGCCGGGCTCAGCTGCGGTGAGGGGGCGTTCTGATTGAGCAGCAGGAAGCTGTAGGCGAGGCCCGGTCCAAGATCCTGGAGGCGGTAGGGCCTGGGGCTCTGGCCAGCGCTCTGCTGCCGGTTCTCTAGAGAGGTGAAGCTGTCGGCGCTGATGCGATCCAGCAGGTGCAGCTCGCCAGCAGCGAAGCGCAGTCGGCCGGCCTCCTCGCTGCCGGTGAACAGGAAGGTGAGGCGGCGCAGATAGGGCAGCCGCTGGTCGCGGCGATCGAGCTTCCAATAGTGGGGATTGGGTTCCAGCTCCAGGCGCTCGCCAGGGAGGTAGCGGGAAATTCGGAAGGGGCCGAGGCCTACCAATTCCTCCACCGGGGTGGCCGTTCCCCAGCTCTCCAAGAAGCGCCCCTGGCGATAGGCCTCGCCGAGGCGATGCTCTGGAAGCACGGCGAGGGAATCGAAGAGCTTGACCCCCACCGCGTAAGGCATGGTCCACAGTGCGTCCAACGTATGTTGATCGACCTTCTGGAGGCGCAGGACCGGCTTGCCTTCGACGACCAGCAGCGCGCGCTGCGGCGAACCGACGCTCTCGTCCAGATATACCTGGAGGGAGAAGAGCACATCGTCGGCGTTCAGGGGGTGACCGTCGGAGAAGCGTAAGCCGCGGCGTAGGTGAAGCCGCAGGCCGCGGCGATCTGGCAGCTCCTCCCAGCGAGAGGCAACGGCGGCCACCGGCTCTTGCCGCAGGGGATGGATCCGAATGAGATCCGCCATCGTGCGCCACAGCACCGTGCGGGAAGCCTGATCCGCCGCCAGCACTGGATTGAAGGTCCTCGGTTCTGCTCGTAGGCCGACCACCAGCTCCCCGCCGTGGCGCCCGCTGGCGCCCTCGCTGATGTCCCATTCGAGGCGTGGCCTCACGGTTGTTGCAGCGCTGTCTGCGCTCGCATCTACCTCTGGATCTGCCGGATCGGCCTTGTTGGCTCTCGCTTCGAGGTTTGAGCTCTTGGTGGCCGGTGCCGTTCGCTCGGCTTCCTGCCTGGGGGGTGCCTTCTCAGCAAGGACCTCCCCAGCTAGGGCCTTGCCAGCTAAGGCCTTCCCAGGAATAGGGGACAGCAGCACGCCAAGGAGCCCGAGAGCCAGCGTGAGAGCAAGCGGTCTGAGCCCAAGGACCATCGAATGTCGAAGGGCTAGATCACGACGCGAGAGGAGAGGACAAGGCTTCATGAGTAGAGGAACATAGTCGCCAACGCTGGGGCCGTCAGGGGGCGCCCCCGAGCAGTCGGAGCCAACGCAGATCAGATCAGGGCAGTGGGTTTCCCGCCGGAGCGCCGCTGCGAATGGAATCAGCTAACCGATGATAGCTCAGGATGAGCAAACACAGCGCGAAGCAGGGCGCCAGCAGCCAGGGGTGGCTCAGCGGATCGCTAGCACCATGGATCTCGGCCAGCAGGTGGCCCCAGCTGGGTACGACCTCCGGCATTCCTAGGCCGAGGAAGGAGAGCACGACCTCGGCCAGAATGCAGCGTGGGATCAGCACCGTCAGCTGAGTGAGGGCTGCTGGCAGGAGGGCTGGAAGGGCGTGGAAGGCGAGCCGGCGGAAGGGGGATACGCCGAGACCCCGGGCGGCCTCAAAATGCAGGCTCGCTCGCAGCTCTCGGCCTTGGGCGCGAGCGATCAGCGCCATCGGGGCCCAGCTGGCAAGGCCGAGCACCAAGACGAGGTAGAAGAACGCGTGCTCCGCAGGAAGGTCGAGGGGGAGCGTCGCGCGGAGGGCGAGGAGAAGAAAGAGCCAAGGCACGGTGAGGGTGAGGTCGATGGTCGCCTGGACGCAGCGATCGAGCCATTGCGCCTTCCGAGAACCGTAGGGGGTAGGGGAGCCGAGTCCCGCGATGAGCCCCAGGAGGCAGCCGATGGAGACGGCCAGGGAGGCGGCGAGCAGGCCGGAGAAGAGGGAGATCCGGGCTCCGAAGAGGAGTCGGGAGAAGAGATCCCGGCCGAGGGCATCGGATCCGAGCCAGAAGAGGGGGCCGCTTCCGGGGGGAGCGCTGAGCAGGCGAATCGGGGTTCCCGGGTGGAGAAAGAAGGTACCGCCGGGAAGGAATCCCGCAGGTGGCGCTGGCTCTAGCCAGAGCAGAGGAGTTGCCTCAGGGAGCATCGATTCAGAACCCGGGGAGCGCAGGCTGGAATCCGCCAGATCCTCCGCTAAGGGGGAGACGATCTGGATGCCCCAGCCGCTGTCGGAGAACTCGAGGTACCAGGGGGTGGGGGACGCCAAGGGATAGTCGCGGAACTGCTGCTGGGGTGAGTTCGGGGCGAGAAAGCCGGCGGCGAGGGCGCCGGCATGGGCGCTGATCAGCAGGGTCACGGCGCCGATCAGGCCGCCTCGGGCCCATAGTCTGCGCCAGCGGCCTAAAGGCGAGAACCGGGTGGGTCTCCGCGACCTGCCCGAGCTGGCCTTTTGGGGCGACCTAGCTGAGGCAGGGTTCATCCCGCAATCTCCCGCGCTGGGATGTGGCGGCTCTGCTCTTGGGCCGGGACTGGTTCCCGGGTCGGGACCGGGCGAAGCCGGGGATCGAGAATTTCGTGAGCCAGGTTCGCGACCGCATTGGCGACCACCACCAGGCCGCCGGAGAGCAGCGTGAGGCTCGCGATGACGTGGAGATCGCGGCCTAGGGTGGCGTCCACCAGGAGGGTTCCGAGGCCAGGCCAGCTGAACAGGGTCTCGACCACGACGGTGCCGGATAAGAGACCGCCGGCGGACCACCCCAGCAGAGGGAAGACGGTGGCTGCGGTAGCGGGCAGGAGGTGGCGAGCGAAGAGCCGCAGGCCGCTGAGGCCGCGCCCTCGGGCCGCTAGGAGCTGGAGAGAGCCCTGGGCCTGGATCAGGGCGTTGCGAAGATGTTCGTGAAGCCAGGGCCAGGTGGCGGCGACCAGTGTCAGGGAGGGGAGGAAGAGATGCGGCCAGCGCGCCGCCCAGGACAGCTCAGGGTCTCCGCTGCCGCCCACCGGCCAGCTGCCCCCCTGCAGCGCCCAGGCGGCGAGCACCATGCCCAAGATGAGGCTCGGGGTGGAAAGCAAGAGGGCGCTGGCCAAAGTCAGCAGGCGGTCGAGGATGCGGAACTCCGGGCGTCGTCTTGCGAGGGGAGCCGCCGAGGCGCTGAGGAAGGCCAAACACCACGCGCCGAAGAGGGAGAGGCCGGCGAGCACCAGCGTATTTTCGGCGCGGTGCCAGATCAGGGGCCCTGCCGGGCGTCCGTAGAGGGCCGACCATCCACCGTCTCCCTTGGCGACGGAGAACAACCAGTCGCGGTAGCGGGTCATGGGGCCATCCTCGAGGCCCAGTCGTCGAGCTTGAGCCTCGATGGCCGCTGGGGATTGAGCCGGGTCCATCTGCAGGATCATTGCGGCGTCGCCGGGGCTGTGATCGGCGATGACGAAGAGTGCTGCGGCCAAAAGCAAGAGAAGCAGGGAGCCGATGCCGATACGTCCGGCACAGCGGGCGAGGCTAGCCTGTAGCCATGGGGCCAGGTAGCTTTTGCGCTGGCTTCTCTGCTGGCTTCGGCGCCGGTCCTTTGGTCGAGGAGAGGGAGAGCGGGACTCGGGCGGTGGTGTAGTGGGGTGGGGGAGTGTCACGGTCGGTATTGGGTTCTCATTTACTTAGAGACAAGCCTAGGGGGTGGCAGGTCCTTGGGCAAGCGGCTCTCGCTTCGCCGGAATGTCCTGTCTTTCTAGGGTTTGCGGTGCTCATAGACCGATTTCGCGCTGTTCGGGTCCACACTCCGTGGCTGATTGGTCGCTATACTGAATCAATTCCCTTACGAGTCGAGAAGACGATCCTGGATGGATCTGACCCCCTTCAGTCTGGCCCCTCAGTCTGGCCCCAAATTTGAACCTAGTCTGACCCCTAGGAGTATTGGATGGCACCTTCACCCCCGACGCCTGCCCCCGAAGACCCGATAGAGCAGCCGGCCGCTTCGCCTCCGGCGGTGAAAGAGTCGGCGATCTCCGATCCAAAGCCCACGGATCCGGCGGCGCCGAATGGCCGGAGTCGATTTCAGCGAATTCTCAGAGGACTGGGAATCGCCTCCGCGGTGGTGGTCCTCACCCTGGCATTCTGGGGGGCTCGGGAGCTCTATCTCACCTTCTTCTACGAGCCGCCGGTGGACGAGATTCCCATCGTCGTCGAGGTGCTGGACGATGGCTCGGTGCTGCTCAAGCATCGCCATAGCGTGGGGTACGGAGGGCTCTTGTTGGTGGAGGAGAGCTGGCCCGGCAGCGTCACGATCACTCCCCTAGCGAATGGCTCGGTTCGGGTGGAGGCCGGTGGGAGTGGTAGGGCTGTAGGAGGGCGGTCAGACGAGCAGCCAGGAGAAGGTAGATCGGGGGAGGAAGAGGACTCAGCGGACGGGGAAAGCGAAGCCTCAGCGGAAGGCCAGAGTCAGGACGGCGCGCTTCGAGAGGCTGGTGAGTCAGCCCGCGAGCCCGGAGGCGCTTCGGCCTCAGAGTCCGCGGCATCGCAGGATGGAGCGACCGATTTGGTCGAGCTGCGCCGCAGGGAGTTAATCGTTCCGGTGCGCGGAGTCTCAGCGTCGGAGCTCGAGGATTCCTTCGACGACCCCCGAGGGATTCGCGTTCACCGAGCTATGGACATCAGCGCTCCCCGGGGCACTCCGGTGCTCGCGGTGGATGACGGCGTGATCACCCGCCTCTTCGAGAACACCCTCGGCGGCTTGTCCATCGATCAGCGGGATGCAGAGAGCCGCTTTCTCTACTATTACGCTCATCTGGATGGCTTTGCGCCAACCCTCGAGGAGGGGATGGAAATTCGCCAGGGCCGAGTGTTGGGCTACGTGGGATCCACCGGCAATGCTCCAGATAGCGCCCCTCACCTCCATCTGGCGATTCATCGCATCGACGATCCGCAGCGACCCTGGGTGCGGGGGCGAGCGATCAACCCCTACCAGGTCTATCGAGGGCGATAAATCTCCGACCCCTGAAGTCCTAGCGCGGGTTCGGTCGCGCTCCTCGACTTTGGTAGGATCTCGGTCCTTCTGCGCCTCGCGGAGGTGGAGCCCCAGCTTCTGAACAAGGAGCTCACGGCATGGCCCCTTCAGCGAGAGCGCCTCTCCGTCTACAGACTCTACGGTGCCGCCCTCGATGACCTTCGGCGGGATCGTTTTTCTTGCCCTGAGGTTCATCCATGGGAATCAGCTGCGGCATCGTTGGCCTGCCCAACGTTGGTAAATCCACTCTGTTCAACGCCCTTACCGAGTCCGGTATCGCGGCGGAGAACTTTCCCTTCTGCACCATCGAGCCCAATACCGGTATCGTGCCGGTGCCGGATCCACGCCTCGATCAGGTGGCGACCATCGCGAAGCCCCAGAAGGTGATTCCCACCACGATGGAGTTCGTCGACATCGCGGGTTTGGTAGAAGGCGCCTCGAAGGGGGAGGGGTTGGGCAACCAATTCCTCGCCAACATTCGCCAGGTGGACGCCATCGCTCACGTGGTGCGCTGTTTCGAGGACGATCAGGTGGTGCACGTCCACGGGTCCGTCGATCCCCTGCGGGATATCGAGGTGATCCACACCGAGCTGGCCCTGGCGGATCTTGAGACGGTGGAGAAGTCGATCCAGAAGCAGCAGCGCAACGCCAAGGGAGGCGATAAGGAAGCGAAAGCGATGCTCGCTCTGCTGGAAAATAAGGTGCGCCCCGCTCTCGACGAGAACCAGCCGGTGCGTTCCCTGGAGCTGGATGAGAACGAAAAGAAGCTTCTCAAGTCGCTGCACCTGCTCACCGCCAAGCGCACGATGTACATCGCCAACGTGCAGGAGGACGGCTTCGAGAACAACCCGTACCTCGAAGTGATCCATCAGCACGCCAAGACCGAGGGCGCCTTGGTAGTACCCATCTGCAACAAGCTAGAGGCGGAGATCGCCGAGCTCGAGGCCGAAGAAAAGGCCGAATTCCTGGCCGATCTTGGCTTCGAAGAGCCTGGCCTGCACCGCGTGATTCGCGCCGGCTATGAGCTTCTCGGCCTCCACACCTACTTCACCGCCGGTCCCAAAGAAGTCCGCGCCTGGGCCATTCCCATCGGCGCCACCGCTCCCCAGGCCGCCGGAGTGATTCACACCGACTTCCAAAAAGGCTTCATCCGCGCCGAGGTCATCGATCTAGAGGATTTCGTCCAATACAACGGCGAACAGGGCGCGAAAGAGGCCGGTAAGCGAAGAGTCGAGGGCAAGGAGTACGTGGTGAAGGATGGCGAGTTGGTGCACTTCTTGTTTAATGTTTGAGGGTACTCTCTCAGTGAGTACCTGGTGGTTAAGTGCCCTGTATCGGGCTGGTAGGCGGTAACCTGACTTTCAGGACCAGTTCGCTAAAGAACTACTTGCCTCCTAGATCTTGGAGCTTCTCCGGCGCCTTGTCGTCGTTGTTGATGATGCTCGAGTAGGACTTTAACTACTCAATGCGCCAAAGGCCTTGACCCGGGTTTTATGAGATAGTATTTGCAGGCGATTGCTTCTTAAGTTGGAGAGGCGAGAAGGCCTCAGTTCGTAAGATCTGTGCTTTATAGGAGTCCTGGATGGTTTCATTAAGAAGGCTTGTCCTAACCTTTTTGCTCGCGCTAAGCTGCGTGATGCAGATTCCTCTCTCCGCCCAAGATTCCTTTGCCTCCGAATTGATTCGGGAGGATGGTACTCCGGATTTTCTTGGCGCTGATGCTCTCGTCGAGCTCCTGGCGCAAGATCGTGAGAATATTTCGTCCTTTCCAGGAAGGTTGAATCCAGAAAAGGCCGCTTTCGACTTGGCCAAGGCTTTAATTGAAAGAAGTCAAGATAAGTCAGATCTCGACGCTGATGGATGTCTTCGAAGGACTATGGAATTGCACCGGGAACTTGCATATTTTCAGCCTCCTGAAGCTTTCGAGATTCCACGGCGGGCAGGTGAGCAAACACCTAGTGACCTCGCGTCGCAAGCTCCGGAGGTACTTATTGTTCGGGTTGAAGAGGCTGAGTCTGGTTACTTTGGAGCGGAGTTAGGCACTCTTGTTCGCTTTGAGGTGGAAGAGTGGATTAAAGAAGATGCGGTGAGGGCAGGTTTCGGGCAACCAAAGTACTATTTTGATTCAAATGTATGGATTACTATTGGGTCGACAACATATTGTCAAAAACGTGAGAACGTACAGAGGCCGATTCCAGGCAGTCGCTACTTACTGATTGGATACCGTTATAACTTGATCGAGAAGTTCTTTTGGACGGGGAATATATTCCCCTTGGACGGTGGGCTGGTGATGCCCAATTCATATCCTCTGATGGGCAGTATGTTGCCTACGCCGCTTGAGGATGTGCGGCGTCATGCGGAATAAATTGATTTCGGTCTCGAAGATCATCTTTTTTGCTGCTGGTATCATCCTTCTCATTCCGCTGTCGGTACAGGCTGAGAACTGTGCAGTAGAGGGAGGGGGAGTGGATTCTGTTTGTCGACTCAAGTTCGACACAGTTTGCGGTAAGGGTCATGCTGAGAGCAGATCACGCTTGCAAGAGACGACGAGAATTTATGTTGGTGAGTATGGTGGTGAATTCGGACCGTACTACGATCAGCTCGCCTGTCTACTTAGAGCGGCAGCAGAGCGGTGGGACCAGACTTGCGAACTTTCTGCTCCGGGGTTTCCAAAGCGGTTTGAGATTGTTCGGAGCGAGAGGCCAGAAAACAACTTGGATGACATCAGGGTCACGTTAGACAATGAGAGGGACGTTCAAGGATACGCTCGCTGGATTCCAGAATCGAATACGATTTCCTTCGCAAGGTACCGCCCAGATGCACCTGATTCGAATCTTTGGCAATGTGACTCCGTCCCGGGTTCCGGAGGAGTGCCAGATCCAGCAGCCCTTCGATACCAGACGGATCTTGCTACCCATGAGTTAGGGCATGCTCTGGGCTTGTGTCACGACTTTTGTTCAGTTAACGCAGTTCCAGGGGTTATGCGTATACAGATTCCCCTGGATCAGTCGGCAGTGATCGCTGACGGCCACTGCGAGATCGTGCGGGACGGATGTCCAGATCCCTGCGACCCCGAAGACGGCCAGTCCACCTCGATCCCCTCGACGCCCCCACCGGTCACCAGCGGTGAATCCAGCCTCCCCTTCCCTCGCTGCTGCTTCTTCTGTGGGCCGTCGAAGCTGAATCGCAAATGCACCTACGCCCCGGAGCTCTGCGGAGCGATTCGGCCTCCCAACGGGATCTGCGTCTACGAGTGGACCCGCACCATCACCTGGGGCACGCAGCTGGAGTCCTTTGCCGACGGCACGCTGAATGAGACTTACGGCTTCAGCGACGTGACTCGTGGTAACACCACCTGCTACGACTTCCTTGGCGAGCCCCTGGACGAAGGGGCAGTGGGTGGAGCCGGTGAGGACGCCTCGTTCTACGGCGGAGCCGGTCCGATCCTCTTCACCCGAACGACTTACCCCGACGGAGCCTTGGGACAGGTGCCGGTGGTGGGGGTGGCGCGGGATGACGACTGGGGCGTGGCGCAGCTCTACTTCTGGCTGGACGAGGAGCCGGTGGCGCTGTTGGGGCTGCAGACGGGGCTCTACGACGCCTGGACCTGTACTGAGACCCCCAATGGGACGCCGGGAGCCGGCTGCGATGCCTTCAGCGGCTTCTCCGGGACCCTGGACGTCAGCGGCCTGGCGGCTGGGCCGCACCGGCTGGTGATCGCGGCGGTGAACGGGCGCGGGGAGCCGATTCCGACCTACTACGAGCAGGAGTTCACGGTGGGGGTGGATCCCTGCGCGGGGGATACCTTCGGTCCTTCGGTGCAGCTCTCGAATCTCGTCGACGGGGACATCGTCTCGGATCCGGCGACTGTGACGGTGAGCGCCAATGATCCGGCGGGAGTCTCGGCGGTGGATCTCTACGTCGATGGGGCCTATCGCCAGGTCGATACGGCAGCGCCATGGTCCTTCAACGCCCTGCTGGGGGCGGGGCAGCATCGTCTGCGGGCCAAGGCCTACGATGCCTGCGGCAACCACCGCTTCTCTCCGGAGGTGCTGGTGGCGGTCGCTTCTGGCGGGGCGGTGACTCGCCGTCATCCGGCGCTGGCGGATACCTGGTCGAATCAGGATCATCCAGCGACGGCCTTCGGTGATCGCTCGATCTTGCGCATGCGCACCTCGGCGGGAGGCCACGGTCGTCACACGTATCTGAAATTCCACGTGGACGACTGCCCTGGCGGAGCCTCGACGGCGCGGCTATGGTTTCGCACCCAGGATCGCGAGCTGCTGGGGGATCTGGGGGTCTACCGTCTGCTGGACACGAGCTGGACCGAGGGGACGCTGACCTGGCTGAACGCTCCGCTGTCCTACGATGCTGTGACGATCATCCCGGGCCCCTTCGAGGCGGAGAGCTGGCAAGGGGTGGACGTCACGTCCTTGGTGACCGGCAACGGCGTGTGGTCGCTGGGTTTGGCGACCTCGTCCAACGCCGGCCAGCAGGATCTGCTGAGTCGGGAGTCGCTGGCGGTAGGGGAGCCGGCGCCCTATTTGGAGCTGTCCTGTCGGGTTCCCTGAGAAATATGTACTGAATTGGGACAGTCTTTGTCGTGGGAGCTGATTGCCTCTTTTGAAGATCTTGTCAGTTCTGTAATTTGCTGTCAGGCTTCTTTCGAATGAGCCTTGCGGGATTTTCGCGAAGGCAGAGGAAGGAACTGGTGATGGATAAGTCTTTTATGGGATTCGCCTGGCGCCGGTGGTTTTGTTTAGGGTCGCTTCTATTGCCTCTACTCTGCGCGCTTCCGGCGCTCGGTGGAGAGAGTGTGAGGCCCTCCCTGGTTAGGCCCGGCGATCTGACAGACCCCGAAGGGGAGCTCGAGTTCTATGATGAGCAGCGGCTCGATGCGCTTTTGACTCAGGAGTACGAAGCGTTGGGCGATCAGCCAGGGTTTATTACTAGTGATCAGATGGCCCATCGGCGGGTGACAGATCTGATCCGAAGAGTCAAAGAGGCCAAATCTTTGGATGAGGACGGGTGTGTAAGGCCTTTCAGCGACCGTCACCGAGAAGGGGTATATCAGAAGCCGCCCGATACCTTCGAGTACCCTCTGCGGGGTTATCATCAGACCCCGCTAGATTTAGTGGAGAAGGCGCCGGAGATTCTGCTGGTCGAAGTCGAAGGGACTGAGGCCGGTGTGTTGTCCGGTGAATTAGGAACTGTTGTGAAGTTTCGAGTTCTTGAGTGGCTTAAGAGAGATCCAGAGTTCGACGAACTTGGTAATCCTTCCTATTTCCTAGCTTCAGATACTTGGCTGGAGGTTGACGGGGAACTTTATTGCCAGCGTAGGGAGAACGTATCCAGGCCGGCGCCTGGCGATCAGATGGTTTTGTTTGGTTTCCGCTTTGAGAAAGTCCGGTCTCTCTTTTGGACTGGAAATGTTTTTCCCGTAGATCAGGGAATTATTCTTCCTCAGCCCTATTTGTTGATGAGCCAAGGGCTACCCGTCAGCTTGGAGTCGTTGAAGGAAGCGAATTAGTGTCACCTCATTGGGTGGACCGTAGAGGAGTTGCTTTGTTCTTGGCGTCTCTTTTGATCGCTGGCGTCTTGTTTGCCGACGGTAGTGCAACTCATTGCTCTTATAAGTCAGGTGAGTCATCGAATTCCGCTCTTGACTGTCGCCCGCCTGTGCCTCCGGATAACTGCGGTATTGGTCACCTAGAGGCGGCCTCCGCGGGGCAAAAGATCACAAAGTTCTTCATTCCTGAAGGCTCAGGCTCTTCCGGTGAAATACTTGATTCCCTTGCCTGCTTATTGCGATTAGCGGCCGAAGAATGGAAGATGGCTTGTAGCCTTGAGGCTGATCGACTAGAGGTCGTTCGGGGTGAGCGCCCGGCTGGGGATTTGAAGGACGTTGCGGTCTCTGTTGATGGGGGAACACTAGACGTTGCCGAATGGTTTCCCGAAAGAAATGAGATTACCTTTTCTTCGGATGGTCCAGATATTACTGGGCAGCTGGGGTGGGTTTGTAATGAAGTTACGCCTGACGGCGACCGCCTGATCGATGACTACTTTGTGGCATTGGCAGCACATGAGATCGGGCATGCTTTAGGGCTATGCCACGACTACTGCGGAAGTTCGATTACTACTCCAGGGGTAATGAGAATCCATCCTTCGTCAGAGAAGCCTAATCTGATCTCTGCGGAGAATTGCTCAGTAATCAAGGGGCTGGCAGAACCCGCCTGCAACCCCGAAGATGGCCAGTCCACCTCGATCCCCTCTACACCCCAACCGGTCACCGGAGGCGAATCCAACCTTCCCTTCCCGCGCTGCTGTTTCTTCTGTGGGCCGTCCAAGCTGAATCGCAAATGCACCTACGCGCCGGAGCTCTGCGGAGCGATTCGGCCTCCCAACGGGATCTGCGCTTACGAATGGACCCGCACCATCACCTGGGGCACTCAGCTGGAGTCCTTCGCCGACGGCACGCTGAATGAGACTTATGGCTTCAGCGATGTGACTCGCGGGGATACCACCTGCTACGACTTCCTGGGTGAGCCCCTGGAGGAGGGAGCCACTAGCGGAGCCGGGGAAGATGCCTCGTTCTACGGCGGAGCCGGTCCGATCCTCTTCACCCGAACGACTTATCCCGACGGGGCTTCGGGACAGGTGCCGGTGATGGGGGTAGCTCGGGATGACGACTGGGGCGTGACGCAGCTCTACTTCTGGCTGGACGAGGAGCCGGTGGCACTCTCTGGTTTGCAGACAGGGCTCTACGACGCCTGGACCTGCACTGAGACCCCCAATGGGACGCCGGGAGCCGGCTGCGATGCCTTCAGCGGCTTCTCCGGGACTCTGGACGTCAGCGGCCTGGCGGCTGGGCCGCACCGGCTGGTGATCGCGGCGGTGAACGGGCGCGGGGAGCCGATTCCGACCTACTACGAACAGGAGTTCACGGTGGGGGTGGATCCCTGCGCGGGGGATACCTTCGGTCCTTCGGTGCAGCTCTCGAATCTCGTCGACGGGGACATCGTCTCGGATCCGGCGACTGTGACGGTGAGCGCC
>JBCCXL010000030.1:0-51091 GCA_039191605.1 Acidobacteriota bacterium
GGAGATCTCGACGAGGGCTCCTTGTTGGGGGATAAAGCGCAGATGTCTCATGCCCTGAAGAGGGGGCTTGGGGCAGTGCGATCTTTCAGTCTGCGGAAGAAAGTTAGCTTTGACGCCCTGCGGGGAAGGTCCCTGGCACCGGTAGGGGAGTGGCTCGCTGCTGCGGGTCAGGTCCCTGGCACTGGTGAATTGGGGGAGGCCAAGCGGAGACCCGACGAAGTGGGGCTTAGGTCTAAGGCCAGTGCATCGGCGTAGTTCCGTAAGGCCGAGGCCATAGCCGTCTTTTGTTCCGCGGTAGTCGAGTCGCTTTCGAAGTGTGTAGCCAGAACGCGGAGTGCGCCTTGCCGCTTATCTGCTTTGAGATCGACTCGGCCAATCAAGGAGTCGCCAGCGAGAACCGGTAGGCAGTAATAGCCCCATCGTCGTTGATCGGCGGGCTTGTAAATCTCGAGGATTTGTTCAAAGCCAAACAATAGCTGGACCCGCTGCCGGTCCCAAAGCACAGGGTCGAAGGGAGAGAGAAGGGTGCCTCGGTCCTTTGCCGGGCGGATGCGCCGGAGAGGATCGACTAGCTCTAAATGTTGGGGCTGAATCCAGCCGTCGATGCCGGATGGTCGGCCGGCACAGCGTAGCCGGCAGCGAACGATTTTTCCCTCATCCTCCAGCGCCGCTAGGCTCTCTAGCACCTGCTTTCGCTGTCTTTGGATTCTCCAGGTTGCGATCAGGGTGGCGGTCGATGCCCAGCCGTGCCCGTCGAGAGCTTTGAGCAAGAGGTAGCGCAGGGAGCGATCCGTAGACCAATCGGAAGCTCGATAGACCTCCGGGATCAGGTTCTCGGTCAAGTCGAAGGTGCGATGAAAGCCCTTGCGCTCGCGGATCCCGACGTCGCCGGCAGACCATAGGGCGATCACTACCTTCTTAGTGAGTCCAAGATTCCACCAGCCAGAGCTGCGGCGACGGCCGAGCTCGGCGGAGGTCAGCGGGCCCTCTGATTGGAGTCGCTGAAGGATCCCGTCTGCCAGGTCGGCGTGCTCTCCTAGGAGGTCGCCCCACCAGGGGTGAACCCGAAACTCTCGGCGACGAAAGGCGAAGACCGGGTAACTCTCCATCGGCAGCCAGCTCGCCTCGTGGCCCCAATATTCAAAGAGCTGAGAGCCCGGATAGAGCAGGGATTCCGGAAGCCCTGGATCGAGCCCTTGGAGGCGCGATAAGAGAACCAACGCGTGGCTGCGGAGACCGCAGACGCTCACGGAATCTAGCTGTAGGTATCCGAAGCGCCGGATGACCTCCAGGCAACGCTGCTGAGCCCGCTGACCGGAACCGGCAGCGCGCCGGGGCAGCTCACTCCAGCGTCGGGAGAACAATCCGGCTCTTGCGATGGCTAGGCGCCTTGCGCCGCGGGTATCCAATTCCTCCATGGCGGCAGGGCCGGCGCTAGCCCCAAACCCACAGCAGGACCGGGATTGCGAAGAACAGGAGGACGATCTGTAGCGGAAGTCCCAGGCGCCAATAATCACCGAAGCGATAGCCGCCTGGACCCAAGACCAGGGTATTGCTCTGATGACCGATGGGAGTGAGGAAGGCACAGGATGCTCCGATGGCGACGGCCATCAGGAAGGAGTCGGGGTTGGCGTCGAGACTGATGGCGGTCTGAATCGCGATGGGTGCCATGATCACCGCTGTCGCCGCGTTGTTCATCACGTCCGAGAGCACCATGGCGAGCACCAGAACCAAAATGAGGGTCACCGAGAGGGGGAGCTGTTGCCCGAGCCCTTCGATCTGTGAGGCGATGAGGGCGGCGCCGCCGGTATCTTCCAGAGCCGTGCCGACCGGGATCATCGCTCCCAGCAGCACGATGACCGGCCAGTCGATGGCCTCGTAAGCGCGGCGCAAATCGACTAGACCAGCCAGCACCATGGCGACCGCTGACGCGGTGAAAGCGACATGAGCCGGAGCGATGCGCAGCAGCAGGGCCAGGACGGCAGCACCAAAGAGCAGGACCGCGAGGGCGATGCGTCGCTTGCGGCCAACTTCTAAGCGACGCTGGGCGAGGGGTAGGCAACCGAGATGCCCCAGGGCGCTTCTCGAGCTCGTACCGAGGCTCTGAACCAAGAGGACATCACCGGGCTGGAAGCGGATCTCCTTGAGCGGGCGGCGAATTCGCGAGCCCTGGCGGGCCACCGCTAGAAGATTCAGTCCGTGCCGGGCCCGCAGGTCGACCTGCGCCGCCGTGCGCCCCACGAGGCGACTGCGAGGGCGGACTACAGCCTCGGTGAGGTTGTGCTCCGAAGGGCGGAGGTCCCCATCCTCGAAGGTCCGATGCCCCTCGAGCTGAAAACCAGTAGCGTCGACCATCTGCTGCAGATTTCTGGGGTCGATCTCGGTCACCAGACTGTCGCTGGCCTCCAGGATCGTGTCGCCCCGGACGGCCCCCAAATGCTGATCATTGCGCAGCACCGTCACGATGACGAACTCCACATCTTTGAGGCTGGAAGCTAAATCCTGGACCGTGGAACCAACCCAGGAAGAATCCTCGGGAACCCGAAGCTCCGTGGTGTACCGCGGGATTTCGAAGACGTCCAGCGTGCCGGACTCCGCAGCGCGAAGGGGAATCAGGCGCCAGCCCACCAGCGAGATGAAGGCAATGCCCGAGACCGCCGCGACCAGGCCTACGGGAGAGTAGTCAAAGAGTCCGTAGGGAGTGTCCGCGAACTCGGTACGGAAGCTTGCGACGATGATGTTCGGGGGAGTGCCGATGAGGGTCGTCATGCCGCCGAGGAGAGAGCCGAAGGATAGCGGCATGAGCAATAGGGACGGAGATAGACCGCGGTCCGCCGCAAGCTTCAGCGCCACGGGCATCAGCAGGGCGAGAGCTCCAACGTTGTTCATGAATGCGGAGAAGAAGGCCACCATCGTTGTGAGTGCTCCGATCAGGACGATGGGGTGGGATCCTACGCGGCTCAAGAGCCTAGACATGGAATCCACTAGCCCGGATTGGGCGAGGCCTTGACTCACCACCAGGACCGCGGCGACGGTGACCACGGCGGGATGACCGAAGCCGCTGAAGGCTTGGGAGGCGGGAACGATGCCGAGGAAGGCAAGGGTGAGGAGCGCGAGGAGCGCGACGACGTCATAGCGCCAGCGGTCGAGGATCAGCAGGACCAGCGTCGCGAAGAGCACGGAAAAGACAATCGCTTGATCGGGCATGAAGGCAATCGGCCTCCGAATGTCGTTAGATGAATCGAGAGCACTGACAGTCTAATGGTCTGGCGAGGCAAGGTGCCAGGGACGTGACCCTAGGGTGTTGGCGAGATGAGGCGTTGAGGGGGTGCCAGGGACATGACCCTGAAGGGGGTGCCAGGGACGTGACCCTGGAGGGGCTCTTCATAAAGAAACCCCCGCCGCGGGCGGGGGTTGTTGGGCGTGGCGAGGGCCGCGCTGGGGCGGTGAATGCCGCCGGGGGCTTTAGAAAGCCGGAGGGCAGTAGACGTCGGTGCAGGCGCTGCCGAAGGGGGCGCAAACGCTGCAGCTGTAATTGCAGCAGAACTGGCCCGCGCTGCAGGTGGTCTGGTTGCAGTCGCCGCCGCCGAAGGGAGGCCATAGGCCCGCGGCGAAGATCTCTGCTCGCAGGACCTCGAGGTCGGCACTCTCGGCGCCAGCCTGGGAGCAGGAGGACGCGGTGGTCTCGAGGACGGGAGCTTCCGTGGGCGATTCCGAAACGGGGCCCTGAGGAGCTTCGACCTGCGAGTTTGCGGCCGGGGCTTCAGCCGAAGCGGCAAGGCTGCCGCTGGCGAGGAGAGCGAGGGCGAGGAAGGTCAGTAGGGCGAGTCGCGACATGGGATAGTCCTCCGGGAGCTCTCTTCTAGCGAAGAGATGAATAGGAAGGGGTGCCGGATCGCTGCACCAGCGCCCCTCGAGACGCAGCAGGAGTCGTGAGGAGAGATTCAACGAGTCGCGCGGGTTCAATTCTTCGCTTGCGAAATCGAGGGCTCGCGTCGATGCCTCATCACGGGTTGGTTGAACCTTACCCCCGGGGCATGGGGGTCACCTAGTTCCGCACACTTTCTCTAGTAGATGTTTCGGTTATTGCGCAATATGTGATTTATTGGTGAAGAGTATCAACGTCTTATTTTCCGACTCGCTTCCAGTCTCGTCTAAGGGGTAGACTCGGCCCTCTCAGCGAGATTAATCCCGATCAGCATTATGGACCCTTCGTCATCCAGCCCAACGACGGGCACCGGCTCCTCGGAAGTCGCGCCCTCCTCGGCGCCTAAGACCTCTCGCTTCGACCGCAGGATTGTCGAAGGCTCGATCCCGTCTGCCCTCTGGACCTTGGCGTGGCCTACCCTGGTGCAGAACGTCGTCGGCGGAATCCAGGGTTTGGTGGACCACGCGATGGTGGGGCGCTACGTCGACTACACCGGGAATGCGGCCATCGGCGTGAGCTGGCAGATTTTCCTCGTTGTTGTGGTGTTCATCAGCTCGCTGTATTCCGGGATGGGGGTCTTGGTCGCGCGGTTCGCCGGGGCGGGGGATGAGGAGAAGGTCAATCGCACCGTTTACCAGGCCTTTCTGGTGTCGCTGATTCTTGGCGTTGGCATCCTCGCTCCGCTGGGCTACTTTCTGACGCCCTATTTACTCAACTTGGTGAACGCGGCCCCGGAGGTGCAGCAGGAGGCGGCTCCTTACCTACGGGTGCTCTTCCTCTACTCCTTTGGCCTGCTCACCTTCTTCATGCTCGGCGGAGCATTGCGCTCCGCCGGAGATGCTCGGACTCCGCTGCGCCTCGGTCTGGTGTTGACGATCCTCAATCTGGTCCTCAACGTGATTCTGATCCGCGGCCTCGGGCCGATTCCGAGCTTCGGCACCACCGGAGCGGCGATGGGTACCGTCATCGCTACGGGGGTCGTATCCCTTTGGGGCCTCTACCTGCTGACTCGCGGGAAGCTGGTGGTGCATCTGACTCGGGCCGTTGGGCTGAAGCCGGATTGGGCGATCATCGCCTCGCTCTTCCGCTTCGGGCTACCTACCGGCTTCCAGGCGGTGGCGATGAATCTGGGGGGAGTGCTGCTGCTGCACTTCATCGGCTCTCTCACCCTGAGCGCGGAGGCTCAGGCGGCCTACGCCGTGGGCTACGGTCAGATTTTCTCGTTGATCACCTGGACCGGGATCGCCCTGATGACGGCAACGGCGACGGTCGCCGGTCAGAGCCTCGGGGCGGAATTGCCGGAGCGGGCGGCGCAGGTGCCGCGGATCTCTTCGGCGATGGCGGTGACCGCAACGCTGCCGCTGGCGCTCTTCTTTGCCTTCTGTCCCCGACTGGTGCTGGGACTCTTCGGTCTCGACGACCCGGAAGTCCTGACCCTCGGCTCCCAGCTGCTGCGCTACCTGGTGATCTCCGCCGCTCTGCTGCCCACCGCCCTCTGCTTCACCGGAGCGCTCCAGGGAACCGGCGATACCCGCAGTCCGATGTGGATCACCCTCTTCTCCCAGCTTCTCGTGCCGGTGGGCTGGTGCTTTGTGCTGGGCCAAATTCGAGACTTGCAGCCGGTGGACATCTGGGTCGCCATTCTGTTGGGCCACCTGATCCGCTGCACTCTGTCGGTGGCTCGATTCCAGCAGGGGCAGTGGCGAGATATTGAGGTGGGCATCGGAAAAAGCCCCCGCCGCACCTAGCGACGGGGGCTCGAGGAGGTCCAGATGGACCCTGGGGGGGCTGGTCCTGAGCTCAGGGCGCGGCGAAGAAGGGGGAGCTCGTGTCGATGATGGCGCAGGGACTCGAGTTCCCGCGATTCTCGAAGCGATAGGCCGCGAGTTCGCCGGTGGCGGTATTCCGCAGGTCGATGATCACCTCTAGGGTGGTGAGGGGGGAGACGAAGAACCAGAAGCGTCCGTTGACGTCCCGGGCGTCCAATAGCTTCACTACCGCTTCGAGGTTGTTGGGCTGGAAGAACCAGAACCAGGCGCTGTCTCCTTCCCGGACCACTCGGGCAGTTCCCCCCTCGTTGCCGTTGTTCCACAGCAGCGAGAGCTCGTAGCGCCCGCCGGCGAGGCAGAGGGTGGTGTCGGAGTCGACGCAGGGGCTCGTATTGGCCTCTACCAAGGTTGGTGCCGCCAGGGAATTGGAGCGCTCCGACAGCCCCGCATGAGCAAGAGCGTCGGAAACCCAAGGGGAGTTGGTCAGCTCTTGAAGCTCGGAGCCCTCCTGCCGCGCCGGCAGTCGCGCCGGGTCCTCGAGGATCCAGGGCAGGCTTTGGTCGTCGGCGATGCCGCAGGTATCCCGCGGGGAGTTGTAGTAGTGGCGGATAGTGCGGGTCTCGAGATCTTCGACCTCCACCCAATACTCGAGATCGGTGAGGGAGGAGGAGAAGACCCAGGCGTTGCCGTTGACGGTGGTGGCGTCGAGGGCCTTGACCGCTAGCTCCAGGTTTCCGGGACGGAAGAAGGAGAAGAAGCCGCTGCGATCGGAGCCGGAGATGGGGATCGGGGTGCCCTGACCGGTGCGGCCGCTGCGGAAGTCGTGCCAGCGCACTCGGACTTCCATTCGGTTGTCCAGCAGACAGAGGCCGGCGGCGGAGTCACAGGGTCGCGGCTCACGGTTGAGGTTCGCAACCCAGGGCTCACGGCCGGTGTCTGGCGCAGTGGCTGAGAAGAAGAGCTTCCCCTCGTCTTCATTCAGGGCAAAGCCGGAGGGCAAGGAGCTGCCTTCCCCGTCCACCAGGTCGCCGAGAGGGCGGGTACCGGCGGCGGTGCCGTCGCTGATCCAGGGTTCGAAGCCGCTGCCCAACCTCTCGGCCTGGAAGGCGACCCGGCGATCATCCAGGGCGGTGAGGCCGGTGATGCGGGCGCTGATGGGCCCTTGACCGATGCTGCGCACGACTCGGGTTCCTTCCGGCGTTCCGTCGGTCACCCAAAGCTCGTCGTCGGTATCGCCGTCGTTGACGTCGAAGTCCACGAAGCGTCCGGCGACGAAGAAGAGGCGTTCTCCGACGGGGACCACTTGACCTCCCCGCGGGAACCAGGCATCTCCGTTGGGGCTGATGCGGTCGATGACTCGGGTTCCTTCCTGGGTGCCGTCGGTAGAGATCACGTAGTGTTGGCTTCGATTTTGAACTCGGGCGATGAAGATCAGCTTGTCGCCGCGGGGGAAGAGACCCTGAGGCTCGCTGAAGAAGATGCCGTCGATCAGCTGGTCGAGGGCAAAGACCCTGCGCGGCTCAGCCGCGGTGGCGTCTTCGAGGACCCATAGCTCACGGGTACGAGGACTTGTATTCCCTTCCGGCTGAAGGGTGAAGAAGAGCTGGTTGTCGACAACGGTGAGCTCTTGGGGAGCCGAGGAGCAGGAGCCAGGGCAGAGATCCGCCACCATCTCGGTACCGGCGGTGGTGAGGTCGGTGAAGTGGAGCTCGCGACCGAAGAACTCGCCGTCGAAGCCAAAGTCCGTGGGGATGGCGCGGGCGGTTTCGGCAACGAAGGCGTAGCCTCCAGCGAAGGCGGTGAAGTCTCGGGGGAAGGAGGAGATCGGGGGGGTGGGATCTAGCGGCGTGGGAATCTCGTCGTCTGCGAGGTTCGCGATCATGAACGTACCGCTGGGGGTGCCGTCGGTGATCCAGGGCTCAAAGCCTGGGCCGATATCGCCGGGGGTGGCGCTCGCCCCGTTGAACAGAGCTCTTCCGTCGTTGAGGTCGACGAAGCCCGCGGCGTAGTAGAGGTCGTCACGAATTCGCTGAGCGCTTCCACCGGAATCACCGTCGCCGTCGGCGACCCACAGGCCGCCGTTGTCTCGGCCGTCGGAGCCGTCTGCCCACAGCAGGGCGGGGGAGCCGAGGATTCTTGGATGACGGAAGATCTCAACGCCGCCGGAGGGGGCCTGCGAAGCGAAGCGCTGAGTGCCTCCAGGCGTACCGTCGGAGTACCAGAGCTCGTTTTGGCCACTGGTGTTGAGTGCCTTGAAAACCGCGCCTTCGTCCCAGGCAACGAAATCCTGTGGGTTACTGGAGGCCGGGTCCTTGACCGCATCGGCTACCAGCCGTGCGCTCGGCCCGGTCGCCTGCCACAGCTCAGCGCCGGTAATGCCGTCGTCCGCCGGGAAATAGACGCCGTCTCCCGCGGGGGCGAGGCGCGCCCTCAGCTCCGGGGCATCCATCAGCACGCCGATGCCGTTATTGAATCGCCACAATTCGTTCGATACGGCGACATGAAAGAAGAGGCCGCTGGGGGTGGACGCCAAGTATTGAGGCACCCAGCCGACGGTGGACGGGAATTGGCTGATGTCCAGGCCGCCGAAGGGATCCACTTCTTGGCGCATGGTGTTGCCGTCGGTAGACCACAGGGCGGCTGCATCGTCGGGGGTATAGCCAGCGAAGTAGAGTCGGCCCTCGTGCACCGCGAAGTTGCGCGCTAGGTTGGGGAAGGGCTGGGCTTCTCCGGTGATCTGCCGGGCCGAGCCGGTGGCGCCGATGGCGAAGAGCTGGTGGGTCACCGAGTCCGGTCGCCCGACGAAGTAGAGCTCCTCGTCGAAGACCCCGTAAAAGAAGTTGAAGTCGAATCCAGAGCAGTTGCCGGGGCAGCGATCTGCCACCACGCCGGTGCCCGCGGTGGTGCCGTCGCTGCGCCACATTTCAAAGCCTTGGCCCGGGCGGGAAGTGACGAAGAAGATGTTGTTGCCCAGCACCGCGGAGTCAGGGGTGACGATGCAGGAGATGCCGTCGCAGGTGTCGAAGATGGGGAAGGTGCCGGCGGAGGTACCGTCGCTGCGCCACAGCCAGACTCGACCGTCGCCGGGCGGAGCCCCGGCATAGAAGAAGATCTGATTTTCCGCCGCGAAGATGGGGGTCCTGGTCCCCAGAGGGAGCTCGAGGACCTCGCGGGCGAGGGTGTCTCCTCCGTCCCATGCCATCAGCACATCCTGGCCGTTCTCATTGTCCAAGAAGTAGAGGGTGTCCTGCCATACGGTGAACGAGAAAGGGGGAGGAGCGGTGATACCGAAGCGGTCGGTGAGCTGAGCGCCGGGTAGGGGGCGGGGCCCCTGCTCGTCGAGAATCCAGGCGTGGCGCTGAAAGTTGGCGTCGAGGAGACTAAAGACTAGAACGTCTCCAAAGGCGGTGATCTCTCCCGGTTCACCGCTGCAGGGGCCGAGGCATAGATCGGCGACCATTCGGGTGCCGGCGTCCGTGCCGTCGGTGCGCCACAGCTCCTTGCCCTGCTCCGCCAGGCGCGCGCTGTAGTAGAAGATGCCGTCGACCTCGGCGCCGGAAAATTGAGGAGCGAAGGCGGAGAGGGCACCCACCGCGGCGATTCCCGTATTGAGGTCGCGGACGAGCTCCACGCCGTCGCGGCCGATGGGGCCGTCCTGGGCGAGAAGAGGAGCGGCAGCCGGCAGCAGTCCGAGGAGGCCAAGGATGAAGCCTAGGACCACTCGCTGGATTCCGAGTCGCGTCGCTGGGATCGCGGAATGGCCTTCCCGAGGAGCTTGCGTAGGAGCGAGTCGGCGGCCTTCGAAGGTCTCGATACGAGCCTTCGTCATCGACGAGAATCTACAGTGCATGACATATCCTTCTTGAGGTGGCGGCTGCCGAATCTCCTGCGATTCGGGGCCGCGAGATGGGATGAAAGTAATTTATGCTTTTTTAGCATAGAAAAGGGCGACCGGCAACCGCTCGTCGATGATTGCTAGATTGCCGAAGGACGACAGCATCTCCCGACTGCTCGGCAGCGCTTCGGCGCGGCGAGGTGATTTAGGTCGGCCGTTCAGGGGGTCCCTCAGGTAGAGCCCTATCGAGATTGCCTTGGGGAGTGAACCGGGCGAAGGGCGGGGGGCGTATGGAAGGGGCAAAGGAGCGGAGACTCGAGCCCCTATAGGTGGATCGAAATTCCGCGGTAGGAGCAGCGAGGAGATCTCGCGGACTACCGAAGCTCCTGTGGTCTTGGCTCCGAGGGCGTCCTCGGAAACGAAGCGATGTCGGGATGACGGAGGCATGAGGGATGCGTGGTCGATTACGATTCTTGATGGGGCGGCTCTTAGTGAAGAAAGTTCGGAGCGTTCTCGCGATTCAGCACGGAGCTCGGCCGGTGACGGCGTTGGGGCTGTTGATCCTGTGCTCCGCGCCGGCCTTTCTCGAGGCCCAGGGAGCGACCTCGTCGGCGCAATACACCGTGCGCTTCGACGCTCTGTGGTCGCGCTCCACCCATCCCGCGGACTTTCCCCCCGGACCTCATTTTTCGCCGCTGGTGGGTGCGACTCACCAGGAAGGTATTCGCTTCTGGGAAGTCGGCACTCGGGCTACCCACGGCATCAGCCGGATGGCCGAGGAGGGCCGCACCCGGCCTTTGTCGGCAGAGATTCAGAGCGCTATAGGAGCCGGCACCGCGGAGCAGGTGCTGCTGGGGGAGGGGATTTTTCCTTCCCCCGATACCATTGAGCTGAGCTTCGAGATCAGCGCGGACTTCCCGGCGGTGACCCTGGTGACGATGGTGGCGCCGAGCCCCGACTGGTTCTTAGGTGTCTCTGCCCTACCGCTGATGGAGGGGGGCGACTGGGTCCAGGAGAAGGTGGTTTCCCTCTTTGCCTACGACGCCGGCACGGATAGCGGAACGACCTTTACCTCTCCCGATCTGGGCACCGAGCCGCCGGTGCCGGTGGAGCGCATCAACAGTGGCCCGCTGGCCAACGGAGTGCCCCTGGGAACCTTCACCTTCACCCGCACCGACCTGCCGCCGGCTCCCGCGCTGCCGCTGAGGAACGATCGCTTTCTGCTGCGGATGACCTGGGAAACCCCCGAAGGGGACCGAGGTGTTGGCCAAGGCACTGCGCTGACCAATGATTCCGCCACCTTTTGGTTCTTCGATGCCGACAACATCGAGGTCTTGGTGAAGGTGCTCGACGCCTGCTCGACTTTCGGCCACTATTGGGTCTTCGCCGCCGGTCTCACCAACGTTGGAGTGATGTTGGAGGTGGAGGACACGGTGACCGGCGTGCGGCGGCAATACGAGAACCCCATCGGGGAGCCTTTCGCCCCGATTCAAGATACCCGGGCCTTTACGCAGTGTCCTTAGCGCAGTGCCCTTAGCGCAGTGTCCTTAGAGCGCAGTGTCCTTAGCGGAGTGCCCTTAGCGGAGTGCCCCTAGACCGGTAGCCCCTAAGGAGGTGGCCCCGAGCTGCATTCCCCTGGGGAGATCCTTCGAGAGCTGGGGCCGCTGCTTCGAGAGCAGCTGTGGTCATGACAAAAGAAAAAGCCCGCGGCAAGGCCGCGGGCTTTTTTGTGGGCTCCGGGAGCCGCTGCTGTTTCAGGGCTGGGCCTCAGGACTGAGTCGAGGCGATGGCGTCGCGCAGCGAGGCCTCGGTAATGCCGCCGTGGGAGGCGTGCCAGGTGACTTCCCCGTTGACCACCAGCAGGGCCTGAGGGGATTCGTGGCGCACCTCGGTGCGTTCCGCAATGCGGTTCGACACCGGACGGGCCGTCTGCACCGCCACTAGGTGGTACTCGGTCTCTGCGTTGGGCTCGTTGCCGAGATAGGCCAGGTATTCGCGGTGGGCGCGGGAGCTGATGGGGCAGGTCAGGCTGTGCTTGAAGAGCAGCTGCGGACGCTGCGTTGAGTTGCCGAAAATGCTATCGAGCTGCTCCTCGGTGGTCAGCTCGTGGATCTTGTCTAGGCTAGGGTTGTGTCCAGACATATGGGGATCTCCTGTCGTATCGATGGAGTGATCGTTCAGGGTGACTACATCACTCTCCGCGTGCTGACCTAGAGTTGGATTGCCCGAGCCGCCGCGTCGTTGAGGATCTTGTGGGGGCTCCGCGTTGGCTGAGCCCCTGGATCGCGGGGGTGTCTTCTTGGTTAGCCCCCGGAAACACGGTGGACTTGGCGTGGCCAGCGCTGTCCTGCTGCTGCAGGGCAGATAGGAAGCTGCTGCAGGGCAGATAGGAAGCTGCTGCAGAGTAGGAGGAGAGTGGGGGGGAGAAAATGCTGAAGAAGCGGGCAGTGCTGCCCGGTTCAGGTAGGCGATGAGGAGAATATCACTGCGCCGGGTGTCTCTGCTCAGCTGCCGGCTGGCTCAGCTGCCGGGGCTCTTCAGCTCTCGAGGGTCAGCAGGTCCGCGGCGGGGTCGAGAGGCTGGGGTTGCTCCGCCAGCAGCCGGCAGAGGTCGGCATAGCTCGGGTTGACCTGGCGCACGGCGTCTTCTAAATGACGGGCTTCTTCTGCCTGGTTTAGCTCTTCCAGGGCGAGCACTCGGGCCATCCGGTTATTGAGCTTCAGAAGACCTTCCCGAAAACTGCGATAGGTGAGGCATTCGTCTGCTAGCGCGAGGGTCCGCTGGGCCTGTTCGAGCTCTCCCAAGACGGCTTCTCGCGAACCGCGCATATGCAGCAGGCTGCACTCGGCAAGAGAGGGGCGCTTTCGGGGCACTCCGTTGCTTCGTTTTTCCAAGAACTCGGCAAGCTCCTGCTCCATCTGAAGGGCTCGTTCGCTGTAGCCCGCTTGGAGCAGTCCTCTATGTTGCATCAGCATGCGGAATGCGTTGGAGTGATCCTCGTTGCAGCGGGCGAGATCGTCGACAACCTCACTCCAGACATCGTCCAGGGCGCCGCGGCCATAGGTGATGTCGCAGCGCATCTCCTCGAGGTGTCCCTGCAGCATGTCCCGGGTTCCGGTGGCCCGCGCCAGCAGCAGCTCGGCCCGGGGCATATCCTGTTGGAGCAGGGCGCTGGAGATCAGGTTGCCCCAGGAGGCGCCAAAGCTGGGGTTGAGGCTGAGGGCCGCTTCCAGCTCTGCCTCGGCGTCTTCGTAGCGGCCCAGGAGCAAGAATAGCTCGCCCATGGAATCGTGGGGGTTGGCCTGATCCGGAGCGATGTATTGATAGGTGCGGAAGCGTCGTTCCGCCTCTTCGAACTCCCCTCGGGTCATCGCGATGTAGCCGAGCCAGTTCTGCGCCCTGACCCAATTCGGCTCGATTTCCAGCAGGTGCTGGAAGAGCACCTCGGCGCGGTCGTCGTCCCCCGTCATCACCGCGGCCTCGGCGGCGTAGGAGAGAGCGAAGGGATCGTCCGGGTGAGCGGCGAGGAACTCTTCGGTGAGCTGATCGCTGCGCTTCCCGTTGCGATCGATGCGGTAGAGGAAGTGGCGGGTGAGGAATTGCTCCCGGGGCTCCAGCGTGTCGAGATCGGCGCCGCGCAGCAGCAGGATCTCCTCCTCGCTGACGCCGCCGAGGCGAGTGCTGATGTCCAGCAGCCGGGTGCGCGCGGCGATGAAGTCCGGATCCGCCTGCAAAGCTTCTCGATAGTGGCGCTGGGCTTCCATCAAGTAGAGCTTCATCTCTTCCTGGAGGCCCCGCTGGAAGGCATCCCGGGCCGGCTCTGAGGTGGTAGTCCAGCTCACCTCAGGGGCGCGGCAGATGAAGAGGGTCGAGCCGAAGAGCACGAGCAAGAGAACGCAGGCGATGATCAACAAGGTGCGCATGGGCCCACCTCCTGTCGGCGGCTCAGGGCCACCAGGGTGAGGTCGTCGTAGGGGCTGCTGCCCTGGGAGAAGGCCTCCAGGGCTTCGAGGATCGTCTCGACGACTTGATTGGGATCGTTAGGGGCGGTGGCGAGCAGGGCCCGCAGCCGCGTTTCGCCGAAGAACTCACCCTGCGGTGAGCGGGTATCGACGACTCCATCGGAGTAGGCGAGGATCAGCTCGCCGGGTTCTATCGGGGTTTCCAGCAGCTGATAGCCGCCGCCCTCCATCGCGCCCAGGGGCAGGCGATGGCTGGGGACTTGAAGCTCTTCCACCTCGCCGTCCTGGCGCCGGCGTAGCAGGGGAGGTTGGCCCGCCAGGGTGTAGCGCAGCCGGCCGCCCTCAGGGGAGCCGGCGAGGTAACCGAGGGCGACGAAGGAGCGCTGCCTCAGTCGGTAGAGTCGGCGGTTGGCGAGATTGAGCAGTTGCTCTGGAGCCGGGTGAGTGAGGGCCAGGGAATGGAGCACCTCGTGGGCGGCCATCATCATCAGCGCTCCTGGCACCGATTTGCCGGAGACGTCGGCGTAGACCACGGCGCTGCCCCCGGCCTCCGGCCCCGGCAGCTGGGCGAAGAAGTCGCCGCCGACGTCCCGCGCTGGGCGACAGGCTGCTGCCACCCGCCAATCTTTTCCAAAGCTGACCCGGGCGGGGAGCAGGGAGCTTTGAATCGAGGAGGCGATGGCGAGCTCGCGGTCGAGCTCCGCCTGCAGCGTGCGTTCCTTCACCAACGAGCTGTTCTCGAGGGCGATGGAAGCCTGATTCAGCAGCCCCACCAGCAGCTCCAGCTCGGCGTTCTCGAAGGCCAGCTGCCCTCGTTTCTCGGAAAGAACGATCAGGCCTAAGTTGCGCCGTCGGGTCGAGAGGTCCGAGAGCAGCGATACGCCGGCCTCCTGTAGCTCGCGGATCTCCTCGGCACAGGGCAGGGAGAGCAGGTCGAGGCCGCGCAGGCCTCTCGGGGTATCCAGCACCCAGGGGCGGCGCTTCTTCAGCCGCTGCAGCAGCACCTCACAATCCGGCAACCGCGGCGGCAGCTCTTCGGGTCCAGCGCGGCGCACCAGGGTATTGGCGCTTTCGCCCTCGGTTGGCAGTAGGTAGAGCGCCGCGAAGCGCAGGCCGAGGATCTCCGGTAGCTCCCGTACCAGGTCCCGCACCACGTCCTCCGGGTCGGTTTGTCCGCTGAGCTCTTCGCCGAGGCGCACCATCGCCTGCTGGAGGCCGGTACGTTCGGAGAAGAAGAAGCGGTCCACCGGACCCTGGAGCCAGCGCCGCAGCGGCTCGAAGAGCAGCGCGATGACCAGCGCCAGCAGCAGCGGGAAGAAGCGGTTGCCGGCGAGGTTGGTGCCGCTGGCCCAGCTGTTGAAGAAGGCGATGCTGAGGGCGTAGAGCAGGGTCACCAGAGCGGTGAGGGCGGTGTAGAGCAGGCTCTTGCGCAGGATGATTCGGACATCCAGCAGCTGGAAACGGGCGATGGCGTAGGCGAAGGTCAGCGGCACTAGGGCGAGGGGTAGCAGACCCCAAAGCAGCCGCCGCTCGCTGAGGAGAGCGCTGGGCTGGGTGACCACCAGGATCAGGAAGGGCAGCAGGCCGAAGATCGACCCCACCAGCACCAGCAGGGCCCCGCGGCGCTCCCTTAGGTCGTCGAGATGGCGGGCGCCGAAGGCGAGGGCGCCGAGGCCCAGCAGCATGTAGAGCACCAACAACCACCAGGAGGGCACCGGCGCGCCGCTGATCAGACGCGGGGAGCGATTCTCCAGCGCGGCGTTGACGAAGCTGGCGCCCATCACCACCGCCGGGGTGAGGTACACCAGAGCCAGGGTCCAGGGCACCCGCTGCGCCTGGTCACCGAGCCAGCGTCGGGCCAGGGGAGTGGGCTTGGGGAAGATGAGGAAGAAGTGCAGGAAGCTCGCCGGCAGCAGCAGGAAGGCGAAGGTCCCGGTGCCGAGGATGATCAGGTCCATCTGCGAATACGAGGCCGGGCGCAGACGACAGACCAGCACCAGCAGGAAGAGGCAGCAGAGAACGAAGAACACCCGGGCGGCCCGCAGGCGCGGCTGGCGCAGCAGCACGAAGAGGCCGACGAAGAAGAAGGAGAGGCCGAGGAGGCAGGCCCACAAATAGGCGAAGCCCGCGGTGCGGCGCTGCCCCAGGCGCACCTCGACCTGGTCTTGGCTGCCGCTGCTGCGCTCCACCAGGTACAGCACGCGGTCGCCGCCGCCGTGATCTCTCAGGATGCGGGCGGCTTCGTCCCGGGTGTTGATCAGGATGCGGTCGATGCCTCGGATCAGGTCCCCTGGGCGAATCCCCGCGCGCTGGGCCCCCGATCCCGGCACGATGTCGGCGACCAGCAGGCTGGCAGGGGCATCCGGATCCAGCACCACGCCATCGAAGGCCTGGGGCGAGACCATATCCGCCACCGAGAGGCTGGCGAGCAGGAAAGCCGCGAAGCCGAAGGCGAGCAGGGAATGAATTGATGAGGCCGGGCGCACGGACATCCTCCAATTCTATCGTTACGGATTCCCGTGCTGAGAGTTGAGGTGAAGCGCGCCGCAGCGGTCGGTAATTGCCTTGGAGTGTTCTTGCGGTGGAATCGCTCGTGTCATCATCCGTGCCATCCCTCTTACCGTCTCTCTTACCATCACCGCGGAATGGCTCCTCAGGGTGATGGCGATTGGCGTGCAATTTGGTCCCCAGAACCACTTCAGGGCCCCGGAGACCGGGGCCCTGAAGTGGTTTGCAGAACAAAAAATGCAGCGCTCGAAGGGCTTGGGAGGATTGGCAGGAGCAAGCCCAAACGAAGCGCTGCAAAGCGAGGCGGTTGGAGCGAAGGGCGGAGAATGCATTCCCCCTTGCGCTCCGGCGGGCCCTAGGCCCGCTTCAAGGCGTCTTATTCGGGAAGGATCACCTTGTTGATCACGTGGATGGTGCCGTTGCTGGCGCCCACATCCGGGGTCACCACCTGGGCACCGTCGACAAAGACCTTGCCATCCTTGACCTCGATGTCGACAGAGGCGCCGTTGAGGGTAGCGGCGGTGTCGAGCTTGACCACGTCGGCGGCCTTCACGTTGCCGGAGACGACGTGGTACTTGAGGATGGCGGCCAGCTTCTCTTTGTTCTCGGGCTTGAGCAGGGTCTGGATGGTGTCCTCGCCGAGGGCGGCGAAAGCCTCGTCAGTGGGGGCGAAGACGGTGAAGGGGCCTTCCCCCTTGAGGGCGCCGACGAGATCGGCGGCCTGTAGCGCGGCGGCCAGGGTGTTGAAGGAGCCAGCGCCGACGGCGACGTCAACGATGTCCTTGGAGGCATGGTCCGGATGGGCCTGGGCCGGGACGGCGAGGAAGGTGAGAGCCAGGGCGAGAACGAGAACGGTGAGCTTCTTCATGGTTTTTGATTCCTGATATCTGACGAGCGCAGGAGAGTTTGGGCGTTGCTGCCGACTTCCTGGTCGAGTCGTTGTTTTTCAGTCGATCCTGATGAGAGAGAACAGTGGACGTGCATGCAACGACGGGCCCGTCGTGATCCGTACCTAAGTTTCGCCTACTACCCCTAGCTGGATTCATCTCTTCTCACGGATTCATCCGACTCCCGCGCCACGGGCTGGTGCCGGAGGGCGCGACGCTGCGGCGAAGCGCCTGGCTGGGAGCGTGCAGCAGGCGTTGTGCAGCAGGCGGCGTTCTTCGGCTGCGGCGTGCTCGAAGAGCGAGAAAGATTGAAGAGCAAAAAAGGGCGAGAAAGCGTGAAGAGCAATCAAGAGAGCAGCGCGCTTCTTCCCGGCGGGAGCGGGCCCGCCGGGAGGTCTAGAAGCCTCACCCAACGCTCCGCCCGCCGCGCCAGGCTGGAACGAGTGCAGCAGGCGGCGAAGGCGGAGACCCGGGCGCATCTCATCTCATCCCAGCTCATTGCCGAGACGGTGAGACGGTGAAGTGGTGAGACGGAAAGACAGTGGAGCTAGCGGTAGAGAGTCGACGGGCCCGGCCCTGAGCTCTTCGGCTGGGGCCCGGCCCTCAAAGCTCAGGCTCAGGCCTTCTTCGCCGCCTTCGCCTGGCTCTTGCGCTTGACCGCCGGCAGCACCCGCTTGCGCAGGCGGAAGCTTTTCGGGGTGACCTCCACCAGCTCGTCTTCCTTGATGTACTCCAGCGCCTGCTCGAGGGAGAGGCGCCGCGGCGGGGCGAGGCGCACCAGCTCATCGGCGGAGGCGGCGCGCATGTTGGTGAGCTTCTTCTCCCGCACGATGTTGACGTCGAGGTCGTTGGGGCGGTTGTGCTCGCCGACGATCATCCCCTCGTAGACCTCCTGGCCCGGGGCGATGAAGAGGATGCCGCGGGGCTGGAGGTTCTCCACCGCGTAGGCGGTAGCCTTGCCGGGGCGATCGGCGATCAGCGATCCGGAGGGGCGGTGAGCGATGTCCCCGTGCCACGGCTCCCAGCCGTCGAAGAGATGGTGGAGCAGGCCGGTGCCCTTGGTGTTGGTGAGGAATTCGGTGCGGAAGCCGATCAGCCCTCGGGAGGGGACGCGGTATTCGATGCGCACCCGACCGGAACCGTGGTTGGACATCTTCACCATCCGCCCGCGGCGCTCGCCGAGGGTTTGGGTGACGATGCCGATGAAGTCCTCGGGGCAGTCCACGGTCACCATCTCCATCGGCTCGTGGAGCTCGCCGTCGATTTGGCGGGTGAGGATCTCCGGCTTGCCGACGCCCATCTCGAAGCCCTCGCGGCGCATCATCTCCAGCAGGATCGCCAGCTGCAGCTCACCGCGGCCAGAGACCTTGAAGGTATCCGGGGAATCGGTATCCTCCACCCGAATGGAGACGTTGGTGAGGGTTTCCTTCGCCAGCCGATCGCGCAGCTTGCGGGAGGTGACGTGCTTGCCGTCGAGGCCGGACCGGGGGGAGTCGTTGACCGAGAGGCTCATCGCCAGGGTCGGCTCCTCGATTCGAATCGGCGGCAGCGGGGCGGGGTTCTCCGCGTCGGTGATGGTGTCGCCGATAGAGATCTCGTCGATGCCGCTGAAGGCGACGATATCGCCGGCGCGGGCGCCCTCGACCTCCACCCGCTGCAGCCCTTCGTAGCCGTAGAGACCGCGAATCTTCGCCGGCCGCGGCTCGCCGTCGGCGCCGCATAGAGCGACGTCCTGTCCACGCTCGACGGCGCCGGCAGTGATGCGGCCGATGGCCAGGCGGCCGATGAAATCGTCGTAGTCGAGGGCGTTGATCTGCAGCTGCAGCACCGCGTCCGGCGGATCCTGGGGCGGCGGGACGACCTTCAGAATGGTGTCGAAGAGGGGGCCTAGATTCTGCTCCTCGCCATCGGCCTCGGTGCGGCACAGGCCGTCCTTGGCGTTGGTGTAGAGCACCGGGAAGTCGAGGATGTCGTCGCCGGCATCGAGGTCGATGAAGAGGTCGTAGACCTCGTCCAGCACCTCCTGGGGGCGGGCGTCGGAGCGGTCGATCTTGTTGACCACCAGAATCGGCGGCAGGCCCGCCTCCAGCGCCTTGCGCAGCACGAAGCGGGTCTGGGGCAGCGGGCCCTCGGCGGCGTCCACCAGCAGCAGCACGCCGTCCACCATCTTCAGGATGCGCTCCACCTCACCGCCGAAATCGGCGTGACCGGGGGTGTCGACGATATTGATGTGCACGTCCCCGTAGCGGATGGCGGTGTTCTTCGCCATGATGGTGATGCCCCGCTCCCGCTCGAGATCGATGGAGTCCATCACCCGCTCGGCGACCTCTTGGTTCTGGCGGAAGATTCCGCTCTGCCACAGCATGGCGTCTACCAGGGTGGTCTTGCCGTGATCGACGTGGGCGATGATCGCGAGATTGCGCACATCCGAGCGCACGGAGGATGACGTGGCCATGGGGCGAGCTCCAGACAACAGGAATGGTGGGGAATGGGAGCGAGCGGCTCGGGGTCGCTGCAGCGCGTCTGCAGGAAGGGAGGGGAGGGAATCTGTTGGGCACCAGTCTTAAGGAAACCGGCCCAAGGGCGCTGCTCGCCGCGGGGCGCGAACATAGCATGGGGCTGATAGGGGGAACAACCGTCGTGCGGGGAAGGCCTCGAACGATTGTGTTAAGGTTCGCCTTCGCTGCGTCTAGAGGTCGGTGGGCTGCTGGTCTCGGCGTCTCGAGGCCAATCTCTCATCCCGCAGCATTCCGCTTCCTGCGAGCCTCCGGTCCCTGGCTCCAACCGCTCCCGAGAAGACGATCCCAATGTCTAAGAAGAAGGTCTTGATCATCGGCGTCGACGCCGACACCTTCGGCAAGTTGAGCCCGATGCTGGAGCGCTCCATCTTCGAGGTGGATCGCTTCCCCCGTGGACGGGCTTCCCTCGATCTGGTGTCGGTGATCACTTTCGACGCCTTGATCGTGCGCTACCCCCTAGCGGATATGGATACGGTGGACTTCCTCTATGAGGTCCGCAGCCGGGAGTCGGAGAATCAGCGCTCACCGCTGCTGCTGGTCTGCCGCGACGAGGACGAAGAGGCCGCCAGCGCTCTGATGGGGCGCGGCGCCAACCGGGTGGTGAGCATCTCCCGCTCCGCGGCGCGGCTGCAGTCGGAAGTCTCCGAGCTGCTCACCGTCGCTCCTCGCACCGACCTGCGGGTGATGGCCAACCTACAGATTCAGCTCGAAGAGGGGCCTTCGCTAGCGATGTGCCAGACCGAGAACATCTCGGTGAGCGGGATGCTGCTGCGCACCGATGAGGACTACCCGAAGGGTACCCGCTTCCGCTTCGAATTCGTCTTGCCCAGCGACGAGCGCTCGGTGCGCGGCGAGGCGCAGGTGGTGCGTCACACCACCGTCGGCCGGGAACGGGTGCGGGGCATCGGCGTGCGCTTCCTCGATTTCGAAGGCGATGGCCAGGACCGCTTCGAAGAGTTCATCGGGCAGCAAACCGACTGAAAGCCTTTCCTTCAGCCCTCATTTCAGGAGGATCTTCCATGAGTACCGCCACCACGTCTTCCTCCGATCCCATCGCTGCTGAGCTGGCTGCGGGTAGCCCCGCTGAGGGCTCTGCTGGCGTTTCTGCCGTCAGTATTCGGGAGCGTCTCCAGGGCCCCGAGGCCGACTCGATTCGGCGCAAGATCACCCACCCGCTGCTCTCGCGCCTGTGGATGGCCGTCAAGCTACCCCTGGGGCTCTTCTCCGGCATGCGCATTCGTCATCTCGACGCCGAGCGCTGCGAAGTGGCGATCCGCTACGGCTGGCGCAACACCAACCCCTTTCGCTCGATGTACTTCGCCGCCCAGAGCATGGCGGCGGAGCTCTCCACCGGCGCTCCGGCCCTGGTGGCCGCCCGCTCCGCGCCGGAGTCCGTGGCGATGCTCATCACCGGTCTCGACGCTAGCTTCTCGAAGAAGGCGGATAGCCTGATCGTCTTCACCTGCGACTCGGGAGATCAGCTGGCGGCGGCGGTGGAAGAGACCCTCGCTACCGGCGAAGGGGCCTCCGCGGACGTGGTCAGCATCGGCCGCAACCCCCAGGGGGAAGAGGTCGCCCGCTTCGTCTTCCGCTGGTCCTTCCGGGTACGCCGCAAGCGCTGAGGTCGGCGAACAGCGCCCGGTGCCGTCATTCGGCGCGTAGAAGCATCGATCGCCGGCGTGTCGACAGCGAAGCCTCATGAGCTAGCAGGCCTAGCTGGTGAACCTAGCTAGGCCTGGCCCGTCGATGGCGCAGCCTGCTCTGAAGGACTCGAGAGGGATCTCGAGGAATTGAGGGGCTGTGGGGAGCGGTGAGCGGGCTCTTCAGCTCGCCCGCGAGGTAATCGCCTCCAGCTCTTCTTCTTCCCCGGTGGCCTCTTCTTGCGCTAGCTGCCGGACTTTGAAGGCCTTGCCCCAGGACTGCATCGGCTCCAGGATGCCCTCTAGGGATCGGCCCAGCTCGGTGAGCTCGTATTCCACCCGAGGCGGCACCTCGGCGTAGACGTGCCGGGAGATCACGCCGTCCGCCTCCAGCTCCCGGAGCTGGAGGGTGATCATGCGCTCCGTAGCGTTGGGGGTGAGCCGTCGCAGCTCACCGAAGCGCTTGCGGCCCGCCAGCAGATGACAGACCAGCACCGGCTTCCAGCGGCCGCCGATGACGCTCAGCGTCGCTTCGACATCACAGCCGGTCTTCCAACAATATTTTCGAGCCATGGGTCGCCTCCATTGGGATCATTCGTGGTTGTAACTTACAAAAATGTGGGTACTTGTCAATATCAAGTTTGAGATCCATTCTGAGGGTCACAGCGGGGAGCAGCGAGCTCTCTGCCTCGAGCATGACCGCGAGGAGATCTCCCATGTCCCGATATTGGATTCCAGCCCTCCGTCCCAATACCTCTCAGAAACTCACCTTCTCGCCCCTTGCCCTGTGGGCCTGCCTGGTATTGGTTCTCGCCGCCTGTGGAGAGCCCGAGGTCTCGCAGTCTGAGTCGGTTACCCCGAGCTCCGAGCCGCGGCTGGAAGCTCTCGCCGAGATCCAGGAGACGCGGCCCGGCAATATCGCGGTGACCCCTCAGGGCCGGGTGATCATAACCAACCAGCCCCTCGACTCGCCTCGGCTGAGGGTTGTCGAAGTGATGGCGGATGGCTCCACCGAGCCTTTCCCCAACCTGGATTGGGCCGACGGCCCGGAGAGCGGAGAGGTGGGGATCGCGGCGACCATCGGCATCGCTTCCTCCACCAAAGGCGTGGTGTGGATCTTGGACATGGGAGGCGAAGGGGTCTCGCCTCGCCTGCTGGCCTGGGATTCCGCTGATGACGACTCTCTGCTCCGGGAGATCGAGATCGCCCCAGCGGCGGTGACTGCGGTCTCTTTCCTGCAGGACTTCGCCCTCGACGAGAAGCGTCAGCAGATTTATATCGCGGACATGACCTTTCCGCCTCCCGGCGAAACGCCGCGGCCGGCCTTCATCGTGGTGGATCTCGAGAGCGGGGAAAGCCGGCGGGTGCTGGAAGGGACTGAGCCGCTGATGCCGGTGCCCCACGACGTGGTGATCCGCAATCCGCTAGCGAGCACTGGGCTGATGGGCACTCGGCTGGAGAGCGGCGAGTCCGCGGCGTGGCATCTGGCCTTGAACCCCATCGCCATCGACCCCGACTTCGAGTGGGTGTATTTCGGCACCGTGAACGGAGATGAGGTGTTTCGAATCCCCGCCGAAGGTCTGGCGAACGCCGCTCTCGACGAGCAGGAGCTGAGCGCTCAAATCGAGGTCTACGGTGAGAAGCGTCCCTCCGACGGGATTGCCGTGGACGGCGAGGGGCGGGTCTTCATCAGCGATATCGAGGCCTCCGCCATCGGGGTGACGACGCCCCAGGGTTACGAAGTTCTGGTGCAGGACGACCGTCGCCTGGCCTGGCCTGACGGATTCGCCCTGGCGGCGGACGGCAGCCTCTACGTAACTCAGAATCAGCTCTTCGCCCATCCTGCCCTCAACGAGGGGGTCGATGAGACAACGAAGCCCTTTCATATTCTCCGACTCGACCTCGGTGAGCTCCCCGCGCAGCGCTGAGTTTTCCCGCGCAGCGCTGAGTTTTCCCGCGCGGTGCTGAGTTTCCCCGCGCGGTGCTGGGCCCATCGAGTCATCGTGCTCATTTCCCCTGGAGCTCCAGGGAGCACGACTGATTGAGTTCCAACTCTCCAACCAACCAACCATCCTCAGGAGACCAAAGCTATGTCCTACTACTCCGTACTCGCCGTGACCCCGACCACCGAAGACTGGATTCCGGATTACATCGGTCCGGCCAACACTCTGGTAGCCGAGCACGGTGGAAAGTACCTCGCTCGCACCGCGAATCACCAACGTCTAGAGGGAGAGGGCGAGGATGCCGCCCTGCGCATCTTGATCCAGTGGCCGTCGAAGGATGCCGCCCTGGCCTTCATGAACGATCCGGCCTACCGACCTCATCTGGAGGCCCGCACCGCCGGCTCCGTAAGCCATCACTTTCTCATCGAGGCGAAGGACGATCTCGCCTGATTTGGATTCTCGCGAGAGAGCCGGAATCCGCTACCGATGAGGCCTCAATGGGCTAAGCCGATGGGCCGGTGCCCCACCACGATGTATTGGTAGGGCAGGTCCTCGTCTACCGTATCCGGCACCAGGCCTCCGGCGGCGAGCTCTCGCTGCACCACCTCCGGCACGATTCGGTGGGAGGCCGACGGCCCCTTGGGGCTATCGAGGGTGAAGTCCACGATGTACACCGCGCCGTCGGGGGCTAGAGCCTTCAGCAGTTGCCGCGAGTAGTCTTCCCGGCCCTCGATGTGGTGCCAGGTATTGACGATGAGAATGCGGTCCACCGATCCCGGCTCGAGGCCGGGATCATCGTAGGGAATCACCGCGGCCTCGGCGTTGCCGAGCTTCTCTTCGGCAATGCGCTGCTGCATGAAGCTCACCAGGGTGGTCTCGGGATCGAGGCCGAGAACCCGGCCCGCTTCACCGACGGCGGCGGAGAGGGCGGGCAGGAAGTAGCCGGTGCCGGCGCCGATGTCGGCGACGGTCATTCCGGGGCGCACCGCCATCACGTCCTGCACCACGTGCTCCGGCAGCTGCCAGGCGTCCCGCTCCTCGGCGTCGAAGATCTTGCTCCAGCGCTCGGCGTCGGAGAAGTCGTGGATCAGGGCGTGGCCCCCGCCCCCGGAGCGCCCGTGGGCGTGATGCTTTTCTCCGTCGTGCTCGTCCCCGTGATGCTTCTGTTGCTGTTGGGAAGGGGCCTGAGGCGCAGAGTCGGTCGCGGCGGCTTGGACCGGGGCTACGAAGAGCAGCGCGATGAAGCAGCAGGTGGCGAGGGCGAGGGAAGAGACTCGAGAGGGGAAGATCATGGCGGCGCTCCAGGGATTGTGGAGAAGCTAGGGAGAGCAGAGAAGTTGGGGAGAAGCGTCAGGTGGCGCGGGTGGGGGCGGGGCGGCGATCCCTCGCCGACGGACGGGCGGGCTGGAGCGGCTGCCGGGATTCCACCAGCCAGGTGGCGGTGAAGAGCATCAGGGCGATCCACACCAGGTCCGCCATCAGCAGGTGCACCAGCTGCATCCAGGTCGGGGCCAGGAGCACGACGTTGACCACGCCGCCGATGAGCTGGGCGAAGACCAGGACCATCAGCCAGCGGGCGCGGCGGGAGCCCTCGGCGCTGGGGGCGACGGCTCCGCGGCGCAGCTGCCGCGGTCGGGCGCGCTCGAGGTAGGAGCGAACAAAGGAGAGCATGGCGAGGGAGGCGGCGACGGCGATCAGGGGATGGATCACCCGCAGCCGCAGCAGGGTTGGGGCGGTGGCGGAGAGCTCGTCGGCGATACCTTCCCGCAGGCTCTCCGCCGGGTAGAGGGTGTCTCCCAGGGCGGCGACGGCGCCGCTGGCGCCGCTGGCGATGACCAGCAGAATCACCACCCACAGCCCGGTGGAGGCCGCCGATAGGGGGAATTGGGCGTCGCGGCGAGAGGAGAGATCCGCGGTGAGGGTCACCGCCGCCAGCAGCAGCAGAGTGTTGACCAGATGCAGCGCGAGGTAGACCGCCCGCGCTGCCGAGGCGTTGTCCTCCACCAGACCGAAGATCACCAGGCCGGCGCCGATGAGCGCCTCGACGATGATCAGCACCAGCGAGGCGAGGGCCGCCCGTCGTACCGGGCTGGCAGCGGCGAAGCGCTGCCGGGCCATCCAGTAGAGGGCCACCACCAGCAGCAGCGAAATCCCGCTGGTGAGGCGGTGGGTAAATTCGATGAAGGTCGCCAGGGCGGGGGCCGGAGGCACGATCTCACCGTTGCACAGCGGCCAATGGCTGCCGCAGCCGGCGCCGGAGCCGGTGGCCCGCACCAGGGCGCCCCAGACGATGACCACCAAAATGACCGCGACGACGAACCACGCGAAGGCGGTGAAGCGCGGGGAGGGAGCCTGAGGAGCGATGCGTTGGGCGAGTCGGGTGGAGAAGCTCATGGTCACTTCCGGCCAGAAAGGGTGATCGGGAGTTAGATCAGGAGTCGGATCGGGAGATCGGTCGAAAGGCAGGTGCAGCGAGGGAAGCTTCGAAGCGCAGTGGGTGAAGCATTCGGCGGTGAGATGCCAGTAGTTTTCTTCCGGTACCTATGGAGCCCCAAGCTCTGTGAGTTGTGCAGGAGGAGCGGGACCTCGGGGCGCTCCCTCGCAGCCTATCGAAGAGGCCGAAGCGGATCCACCGTTCGATGCTTGTCGTACAATGAAGTAGCGAAGAGATTCCCGCGAAGGGCGTCTGGGGATTTCCCAATTCCCGCAATTGGGGGCCCGTTCCTTCCGCGTCGAGAACTCTCCTCGCTGTCCCTCCATTCGCTATTCCTTCACTCGTTACTCCCCCGACTCGCTGTTCCCCGAGAAGAGCAAAGGTTGGTCGCGATGCCGGCCGAGGCGGAAGCGAAGGAGGGTAGACGATGACGACGACCTCTCCAGCGGCTGGCCCGATCCCGGCTTTCCGGGGCTCTCTCCTGAGGCCGCCGCTCTTAAAACCCTGATCAGGAGTTTCCCTATGCCCTATAGCCCTATGTTGGTTCAGCCGATGCGCCAGGAGCTCACCTCCATCGGCTTCGAAGAGCTGCGCTCGGCAGAAGACGTGGATCGTTTCATGGAGAACAAGGAAGGCACCGCCCTCCTGGTTTTCAATTCCGTCTGCGGCTGTGCCGCCGGCATGGCGCGCCCCGGCGTGCGCCTGGCGCTGGAAGGGGCGGTGACCCCGGATCGCCAGTTCACCGTCTTTGCCGGCCAGGACGTGGAAGCCGCCCAGCGGGCCCGTTCCTACATCGCCGATATTCCGCCCTCGAGCCCTTCCCTCGCCCTGTTCAAGGACGGAGAGCTGGTGTTCTTCGTGCCGCGTCACCGCATCGAGGGGCGCACTGCCGAGCAGGTGGCCAATGACCTAGCTTCGGCCTTCCAGGAGCACTGCGCCTAAGCAGCGTCGTTGCTCAGAAGCACGGCGCCTAGGCCCTAGCCCGGGGCTTTGTTCTACAACGCTTCGTTGCGCCCCGTCTTTGTGTTGGCTCTGTGCTGTGAAAGCTCTATCTCAATCCCGCCGCCGTCGGCGGCGGGGTTGCTCACAGGAGCCTCTGCCTCTGCCTCTGCCTCTGCCTTTTGGCCTTGCCCCACCCCTGGGCTCGCGATCGAGGGCCTTTGTGCTCGAGCTGGCGAATCGAAGTTTTCGCCGATCATTCACCGCGCTGATTCTTTGGACGAGGGGGTCGTTCCGTCATGGGAACCTTTCATGATCACAAGGGGGAGTACCACGGCATCACGGTCGTGGTGGAGACTCGCGGTGGGGAGCTGCTGGTGGGTCGCTGCGACACCGTCACCGACGATGCGGTGGTGATGCTGAAGCTCGATCGCTACAGCGATAAGGGCACCGTGCTGGGCCGCGAGGAGTGGCTGCAGCGGGCGGCCATGGTGGGGATCTTCCCGAGCATCGACCGCCTGGTGATTCCGCGCCGGGAGGTTGCCTCTCTGCGTCGCCTCGGCGAGATCGAGGGGTAACGGCGATGTCGGCCTCTCTGAATCGCCAGGCTTTTATTGGTGGTGCCCTAAGCTGTGCCTTGGCGATCGCCGCTGGGGCCTTTGGAGCCCACGCTCTAGAGGGGCAGGTGAGCGCCCGCTCCCTGGAGCTGTGGCGAACCGCGGCTCTCTACCTCGCCTTCGCCGGCTTCGGCCAGCTCGCCGCGGGACTCGCCCCGGCGGTCTCCGATGGCTCCGCCGTCGGTAGCTTCCGGCTCGCCGGTCACCTGCTGCTGTGGGGCGGATTGATCTTCGCCGGGACGGTCTTCGCCCTGGCGCTGGGAGCTCCCTCCTGGCTGGGAGCGGTGACTCCTCTCGGCGGTAGCGCGCTGCTGGCGGGCTTTGTCTTTCTCGCCGTCGGAGGCTGGCGGGCGAGTCGCTGAATTCCTGAGCTGTTGGACCCCTGACCCGCAGGCTCTCTGATCCGCTGGCTCTCTGATCCGCTGGCTCTCTGGGCCGCCGAGCCCCGGAGCCGCTGGGTAGTGGAGGCTCCGGGAGGCTGCCCGAGCCTTCACTCTCGCCGGCGGAGAAAATCGGCAGCGGAATCCGGGTTGTGCGGGGCTCGGGAGGTCGTTACCATCTCCTGTGGGATTGCCGCATTTCGGTCGCTGCCTCCAGCTCTTGCAGGGCCTCTTACAGGGCCTCTTACAGCGCCTCTAACAGTGCCGGTGATCCTCTGCCGTCCTGCCTCGCCTCCACTGCCGATCCTCGCGCTTCTGTGATTCATCGATTTCGCCACCACGGCGACTCACCGTGGTGAAGCGACGTGCCCACAATCTGGAGCCGGCGGCCTGCGCCCCGCGCCTCCCCTTCGACCTGGAGATTCCTCCCTATGAGCCGATATTCCTCCGCTTCGTCCAACGGTGTGCTCTCGGTGCCGCCGCCGATCAACGAGCCGGTGCGCGAGTACCGTCCCGGTGCCCCGGAGACTCTCTCGCTGCAGTCTTGTCTCCAGGCGATGCTCGGGGAGCAGCCGGATATTCCGGCGATCATCGGAGGTCAGGAGGTGCGGACCGGGGATACGGCGAAGGTGGTCTGCCCCCATGACCACGGTCACGTGCTGGCGACCTACCACCGCTGCGGAGAGGCGGAGGTCGAGCGCGCGGTGGTGGCCGCCGAAGAGGCCTGGCACGAGTGGTCCCGGATGCCCTGGGAGGCGCGCTCCGCGGTCTTTCTGAAGGCGGCGGAGCTGCTCGCCGGACCCTGGCGGGACACCCTCAACGCCTCCACCATGCTGGGGCAGAGCAAGACGGTATTCCAGGCGGAGATCGATTCCGCCTGCGAGATGGTGGACTTCTGGCGCTTCAACCCGCACTACCTGCGGGAGATCCTGGCGCAGCAGCCGCAGTCGGCGCCGGGGATGTGGAATCTGGCCCAATACCGCGCCCTCGAGGGCTTCATCTTCGCCGTCACCCCCTTCAACTTCACCTCCATCGCCGGCAACCTGCCCACCGCCCCGGCGCTGGTGGGCAACACCGTGCTGTGGAAGCCGGCCTCTACGGCGGTGCTCTCCGGCTACTACATCGTTCGCCTGCTGGAGGAAGCGGGGCTGCCGCCGGGGGTGATCAACTTCCTGCCGGGCTCCGGGGCCAAGGTAGGTAACCCGGTAGTCGCTCGTCCGGAGCTGGCGGGGATCCACTTCACCGGCTCCACCGGGGTCTTCCAGGGCATGTGGCGCTCCATCGGCGAGAACATCGCCAGCTACCGCTCCTACCCCCGCATCGTCGGCGAGACCGGCGGCAAGGACTTCGTCTTCGCCCACCCCTCGGCGGATCCGGCGGCGCTGTCGACGGCGCTGATCCGCGGCGCCTTCGAGTACCAGGGGCAGAAGTGCTCCGCCGCGTCCCGCGCCTACATTCCCCGCTCCCTGTGGGGCGAGCTGGAGCAGCGCCTCGGCGACACCCTGGCCACCGTCGCCCAGGGTTCCCCGGTGGACTTCTCGAACTTCCTCGCGGCGGTGATCGATCGCTCCTCTTTCAACAAGCTCTCCGGGGCCATCGACCTGGCGCGCCAGAGCCCCGACGCTGAGGTGCGCTTCGGCGGCGGCTGCGACGACTCGGTGGGCTACTTCGTGGAGCCGACGGTGGTGGTGGCCTCCGATCCCCGATTCCAGCTGATGGAGGAGGAGCTCTTCGGCCCTCTGCTGACCCTCTTCGTCTACGACGACGATCGCCTCGACGAGACCCTGGAGATCTGCGACACCACCAGCCCCTACGCCCTCACCGGCGCGATCTTCGGCCGCGATCGCCGCGCCCTGACCCACATGGCTTCGGCCCTGGAGAACGCCGCCGGCAACTTCTACGTCAACGACAAGCCCACCGGCGCGGTGGTGGGGCAGCAGCCCTTCGGCGGTTCCCGGGCCTCCGGCACCAATGACAAGGCCGGCTCGGCGCTGAACCTGCTGCGCTGGATGAGCCAGCGCTCGGTGAAGGAGACCTTCGTGCCGCCGACGGATTACCGCTACCCCCATCAGGGTCCCTCCGATGACTGAGGCGACGGGTTCTCACCACTCCAGCCTCAACACCCACCTCGGCATCGATCCGCGGTGGGTGGGGCGGGTGGTGGAGCTCGCCGACGGCAGCGCCCGGGCGCTGCTGGAGACCCTGCCGGAGATGGCCGCCGACGATCGCGGTCTGGTCCACGGCGGCTTCGTCTTCGGGCTGGCGGACCTCGCGGCGATGGCGGCGGTGAACCACCCCAACGTGGTGCTGGGGGGCAGCGAGAGCCGCTTCCGGCGCCCGGTGTCCGTCGGCCAGATGCTCGAGGCCAAGGCCGAGGTGGAGGAGATTGACGGCCGCCGCTTTCGGGTGGCGGTGAACGTGCGGCGAGAGGGGGAGGAGGAGGTGGTACTCTCCGCCCAGCTCACCTGTTTCGTACTCGACGCTCACGTGCTCGACGGCTGATCCCCGGTTCTCTAGCTGCCGGATTTTCGAGGCCGTCGAGGGAGGAATCCGCCGATGGCCTCGTCTCCCGCCTCGACTCCGTCCAACGCCGACTCACCCCAGATCTCACCTGCCACTTCCGGTGCCCGCCACGGCGGGGATCTGGTGGGCCAGGTGCTGAAGAATCAGGGGGTCCGCTTCCTCTTCACCCTCTGCGGCGGGCATATCTCGCCGATTCTGGTGGGAGCCAAGCGGCTCGGCGTGCGGGTGATCGACGTGCGCCACGAGGTCAACGCCGTCTTTGCCGCCGACGCCGTCGCCCGGCTCACCGGCGTGCCGGGAGTGGCGGCGGTGACCGCCGGCCCCGGCGCCACCAACACCATCACGGCGATCAAGAACGCCCAGATGGCGCAGTCGCCGCTGGTGCTCCTCGGCGGCGCCACGGCGACCTTCCTCGAAGGCCGGGGCTCGCTGCAGGACATCGATCAGATGGCCCTGTTCAAGCCCCACGTCAAGTGGGCCGCCTCGGCGCGGCGGGTGCGGGATCTGGTGCCGATGCTGGAGCGCGCCTTCCGGGTCGCCCAGGCGGGGGTGCCGGGGCCGGTATTCCTGGAATGCCCGGTGGATCTGCTCTACGACGAGCCCACGGTGCGCTCCCTCTATCCCTTCCAGGGGGACGAGAAACCCCGCGGCTTCGGCCAGAAGATGGCGGCCCTCTACGTCAACCGCCACCTGAACAAGCTCTTCAAGGGGGCCTTCGACGAGGTGCCCGCCAACCGCCAGGTGATCGCCGCTCCCCAGCCCCGGGAGGCGGATCTCGAGGCGGCCTTCAACGACCTCGCCGCCGCCGAGCGGCCGCTGCTGATCCTCGGCAGCCAGGCGACCCTGCGGGCCCCGGAGTCGGAGGCCCTAGCGGAGGCGGTGGAGCGCCTCGGCGTGCCGGTCTACCTCGGCGGCATGTCCCGCGGCCTGCTGGGGGCCGGCCACCCGCTGCACATGCGCCACAAGCGGCGCAAGGCGCTGAAGGATTCGGACCTGGTGATCCTCGCCGGCTTCCCGATGGATTTTCGGCTGGATTACGGTCGCTCCATCCCCTCCCGCACCAAGGTCATCTCCATCAATCGCTGTCGCAAGGATCTCTACAAGAATCGCCGCCCCACCCTGGCGGTGCAGGCGGATCCCGGTCTTTTTCTCGAGACGCTGGCCTCCCAAATCGAGCGCGACGGTGACGAGTGGACCGGCTGGGTGGAGCAGCTGCGGGCGCGGGATCAGGAGCGGGACGACCAAATCGCCGAGCAGCGCACGGTGGAGACCGAGCACCTCAACCCGCTGGACGTCTGCCATCACATCGACCAGGCCCTGGCGGACGACTCCGTGCTGGTGGCCGACGGCGGCGACTTCGTCGGCACCGCCTCCTACATCACCCGCCCCCGCGGCCCCCTGCGCTGGCTCGACCCCGGCGCCTTCGGCACCCTCGGCGTCGGCGCCGGCTTCGCCCTCGGCGCCAAGCTGGTGCGCCCGGAGGCCGAAGTCTGGATCCTCTACGGCGACGGCTCCTGCGGCTACTCCATCGCCGAGTACGACACCTTCGTGCGCCACAACCTGCCGGTGATCTCCGTCGTCGGCAACGACGCCTGCTGGATGCAGATCGCCCGCGAGCAGGTCGAGATCCTGGAAGACGACGTCGGCTGCGGCCTCGCCCGCAGCGACTACCACCGAGTCGTCGAAGGCTTCGGCGCCAAGGGCCTGATGGTCAACCAGCCGGATCAGCTCGAAGCTACCTTCGCCGAAGCCAAGCGACTCAACGCCGCAGGCCACCCGGTGCTGGTCAACGCCTGGCTGGGGAAGACGGACTTCCGCAAGGGCTCGATTTCGATGTAGGGCTCTCGGAATGTGAGCTTGTCTTGGCTGCTCATGGAGAGGGGGCTTTAGAGCTCTTCGGCTCTTCCGACCCCCCTCGGAGTCTCGAAAGCTTGACCCGCCATCAGGCGAAGATCTTGTCTTCACCTTCCTGGACGAAGGTCTCGCCGACGCTGATCTGTTCGCCGTCGAGCTCGTAGGGCATGTAGATCACCAGGGATTCGCTCTCCTTGTGATCCAGGGAGATGCCGATGGCGCGGGATTCGACGTCGTCCGGTGGCAGGGGGATGGTGACGTCGTAAACGATGGCGGTGGCGACGAATTCGCCCTTCTGGGCGCCTTCGCGAAGCTCTTGCTCGAAGGCGGCGACGAGCTCGGCGGGGTCGGGGTTCTCGTCGTCGCCCTGGGCGGACATCATGGTGAATTCGCCGTCTAGCCGCTTGGCGACAGCGTAGGGATAGAAGTCCCCGAACTTGCGCAGCATCTGCTCGGCGAAGCCGATGGATTGGTTCAGGAACTCTTCGATTTCGTTATGGGTATCAGTCAAGGGAACCTCGATATGTCTTAGAGGGAATGTCTTGGGACGGTATATCTCAGGGGAGATTTAGTGAGGGCTGTCTCAGGGCCTGCGGGTGAGGGAAGCCCCTCTATTAGGGAAGCGCAGTGCGTTCGGAGAGGTAGCGCGTTGAGAGAGACAGCTGAGAAGGTAGGTTCGGTGTCTCGCGCGAAGAGTCCAGTGGTGCTTCGCGCGGGAGAATGAGGACTCGGCGCCCGGTGGTCTCGGGGCCAAGGATCTAAGGAGTGCGGGGAGGGGAGCGCTGGGAGACAGCGATTTGCGGTGGGTTTGCTACCTCAGGTTCCGCGGAGGCTCGACACTAGTATCGCCCGGCCTGCTGGCTGACCGGTGGGTCCGCCAGTGGATCCGTTAGTAGATGAAGTGTTCCGAGACCATGATGTCTTGGACAAGAAATTTCAGCGCGCCGGCCCCTGGGGCTTTCATGGCCGGGCCTTTTATCGCTGGGGCTTCCACAGCGCCCAGCGGAAGGCGTCCTCTTTCGTCGCGCGGAAGATGGTCCAATGCTGCTCGTCAGGGCGGGAGTCATAGGTCCAGGTGAGGTCTTCCGGGGCGTGCTCTTCGAGGATCTCCACCAGGGCCTCGGTGTGGCGGTGGATGTCCTCGGCGTCGGAGCCGGCAAACCACAGGGTGCGCTGGAGGCCGGCAAGGCTGGGGAGGTCTTCCGGGGCGCGGCGCACCAGAGCGTGGTCGTCCCACCACAGGGAAGGGTCCACGGCGACGTGGCGCTGGAAGAGCTGGGGCTGGCGAAAGAAGGTGTCGACGACGAAGAGCCCGGCGAGAGATTCGCCGACGATGGCTCGTTCGCCGTTGGTGCGGTAGGTGGATTCAATGTGAGGGATCAGCTCGTCGGCAATGAAGGCGCGGAAGGCGGCGGCGCCGTCGCTCAGGGGGGCGTATTGGCCGTCCTCGTCGGTGGAGGAGTCGGGGGTGAGGTCGCGGCCGCGGACGGTGTTCTCGATGCCTACCACCAGGGTCGGGGCGATCTCGCCGTCGCGAATCAGCGAGTCGATGGTGTTGGCGATGTGGGGGAAATCCTCCGCCACGCCGCCGTCGGGCATGTAGAGCACCGGATAGCTCTCGCTGCCTTCTTCATAGCCCGGCGGGGCATAGACGGCGATTCTGCGAGTCTCTTCCAGGATCTGAGACTCCAGGGAAAAGGCGCGGTGAGCCGGGATCGGGTCCTGGGGCGGAGCGCTGGCACAGCCGCTGGCGAGGCCGATTCCAAGGAGAGCGACGAGGGCGAGGCTCCAGCGGGAAGACCGGAGGTCAAAGCGGAGGGCGCTCAGAAGGAGATGGGATGCACAAAGCATGATCGGGCCTCAGGGATCTTTAGGGGCGCGGGAGGACAGGGGCCCCCAGCCAGAAGACGCAGCGAGAAGGCGCAGGGAAAGGACGCAGAGGGAAGACACAGGGAGCAGGGTGCAGTGAGAAGGCGCAGACAGGAGCAGGAGGGGGGGCCGTGGAGGAAGCTTGCTGGGTGGGCAAGGGGTTGAGGGGAGTTCGAGACCCTGGATCTCGGACTTGGGGCTCGGACTGGGATCTCGGATTGGGGGCTTGCCGGGACTACTCGTCAAAAATGAGCCTCTACCATCATAAACGACGGATTGAGGCTTTCGTTTCAGCGGGATGGGGCGACTCCGAGGACTCGGGTTCCGAAGGGGGCCGCTGGCCGGTGGCGCCCAACACCGTGCGGCGGTAGCGGTGCTAAACTTGAGCGTCCGACTTGCAAGGCTTTGCCTAGACCTTTGCCTCGTCCCGTGGCGAGATGATTTCTCGCCACGGTATCTCGAGGAATTCGCAATGCTTTGAGGTCGACGTCTTGAGATCGATGCCTTGAGGTTGACGTCTTGAAGGCGGCTTGTCGGGGGCTCGACGCTCCGCTTTGAGCGCATCGCAGAGAGACTCCGACGTCTACAAAATCGAGGACGAATCGGATGCGCTTTCACCGCATCTGAGGCCTCAATGCCAAAAACGACAATTCACCATCTGTTGATCCCTCATGTTCGAACCACTCTCCGGGAGGCTCTCTCCAATCATGCATCCTTCCCATTCAACTTCGCCGACGATCACCCCTATGACTTTCGCCACCTTTCTCTTCGCTCTGTTGCTCCTCTTTCCGGCCTTCGCCGTCACCGCGTCGGCGGAAGGCCCGACGGGCTTTTCCGTTCACGACCTGGTGAGCCTGGATCGCCTCGGCGATCCTCAGCCCTCGCCGGACGGGACGAAGGTGGCCTTCGTGGTGCGCAGCACGGATCTGGAGGCCAATGGGGCCAAGCGAGATCTGTGGTGGGTGCCCACCGCCGGGGGTGAGCCCCAGCGCCTCACCACCCACGACGCCAGCGACTCCACCCCGCGGTGGTCGCCGGACGGCAGCTCCCTCTACTTCCTCTCCTCCCGCTCCGGCTCCTCCCAGGTGTGGCGGATTCCGGTGGCGACTCCCGGCGAGGCTCAGCAGGTGACCGATCTGCCGCTGAGTGTCGGCGGCTTCGAGGTTTCCCCCAGCGGGGATCGGCTGGTGGTGGTGCAGGAGGTCTTCATCGACTGCGAGGATCTGGACTGCACCGTGAAGCGGCTGGCGGAAACGGAATCCGCCAAGACCAGCGGCGTGCTCTACGATCGACTCTTCGTGCGCCACTGGGACCACTGGAAGGACGGTCGCCGCAACCACATCTTCTCGGTGAAGCTTTCCGACGACGGCAAGCCGGCGACCACCGGGGTGGATCTCTCCCGCGGTCTCGATGGCGACATTCCCTCCAAGCCCTTCGGCGGCACCGCGGAGCTGGCCTTCAGCCCCGACGGCGAGACGGTGGTGTTCTCCGCCCGCACGGTGACCGAGGAGGACGGCGGGGGAGAGGCCTGGTCGACGGATTTCGACCTCTGGGCGTCGCCGACGGACGGTTCCTCCCCGCCGGTGAACTTCACCCCCGAGAATCGCGCCTGGCGCACCCACCCGGTGTTTTCGCCGGACGGCAAGACCCTGGCCTTCGCCGCCATGGAGCGCCCCGGCTACGAGGCCGACCGACTGCGCATCGTGCTCAAGGATTGGAACGCCGAGAACCCCGCCGCCGGTGCGGAGCGGGCGCTGACTCAGGATTGGGATCGCTCGGTGCGGGATTTCTTCTTCACTCCGGACGGTAAGAGCCTCTTCGTGAACGCCCAAGACACCGGCCACGTGCGCCTCTTCTCGGTGGACGTCGACTCCGCCGAGGTGCGTCCGCTGGTCTCCGAGGGCACCGTGCGCTCGCCGAAGCTGGCGGGGGATCGCCTGGTCTTCGGCCTCGATCACCTGAGCTCTCCGGTGGATCTCTACTCCATTCCGGCGGATCCCCAGGGCGAGGCCCGGGACGTCGCGGCGCTGGATCGCCTGACGGACTTCAACGCTTCCCGTCTCGAAGGGGTCGCCTTTGGTGAGTCGGAGCAATTCTCCTTCCCCGGCTGGGCCGGGGAGACGGTGTACGGCTGGGTGGTGAAGCCGGCGAATTTCGAGGCCGGCAAAAAATACCCGGTGGCCTTCCTGATTCACGGTGGTCCCCAGGGCTCCTTCTCCAACAACTTCCACTACCGCTGGAATCCTCAGACCTACGCCGGCGCCGGCTATGCCGCGGTGATGATCGACTTCCACGGCTCCACCGGCTATGGCCAGGCCTTCACCGACTCCATCGGCAAGGATTGGGGCGGCAAGCCGCTGGTGGATCTGCAGAAGGGTTTGGCCTGGGCGGTAGAGAACTACGATTTCCTCGACGGCGATCGGGTCGCGGCCCTGGGCGCCTCCTACGGCGGCTACATGATCAACTGGATCGCTGGCCAATGGCCGGATCGCTTCCGCGCGCTGGTGAATCACGACGGGGTCTTCGACCAGCGCTCGATGTACTACGAGACCGAGGAATTGTGGTTCCCGGAATGGGAGCAGGGCGGCCCCTACTTCCGCGCCTCCGAGAATTTCGAGAAGCACAACCCGGCTCTCTTCGTCGATCGCTGGAAGACGCCGATGCTGGTGATCCACGGCGAGCTGGATTACCGGGTGCCGGTCACCCAGGGGCTCGGCGCCTTCACCGCGCTGCAGCGCCAGGGAATTCCCAGCCAATTCCTCTACTTCCCGGACGAGAACCACTGGGTGCTGACTCCGGCCAACTCGATCCTGTGGCACGACACGGTGAAGGAGTGGCTGAACCGCTGGACGGCGCCCTGATTCTCTAAACCTTCGGATTTCCGAACCTCCGGAAGGGCGGGCCGCTCGGCTTGCGACTCGCCCTTCCCGCCTTTCTAGTCCTTTCCACCGCTCTCTCCTTGCTCCGGAGCCCACGATGCGCCACGTCGCCGATCCCTCGACCTCTGCCTGCACTCCTTCTTCTGCCAAGTCGTCTATCGCTAAGACCCGCGCCTCGGGCTTGCGGGAACAGCGATCGGGAGGGTGGGGAAGCCTTAGGAGTAGCGCTGGAGCCTTGCTTCTGGTTTTCGGTCTCGCCCTGAATCTCGCCGGGGCCCTGCCGGCGGCGGCACAGATTCCGGTGACCCCCGAGGATTCCGCCGGCTGGCTGATCGGCCCGGCGACCGCCGGCCCGATTCCCCTCTCCGAGTTCGTGCAGGGGCCGGAGACTCCTCCCCTGGGTTCCGGCAGCCTGGCGGTGCGCATCGACGAGGCCAACTCGAAGCTGGGATTGGGCCGCAATGATCGCAACGGTGACGACATCGATCTACTGACGGCTCTGTCCTACGACGTCTACCTGAGCCCGACGGCGACCAACGCCAACCCCTTCTACGTCAACCTTTACATCGACACCACCGGAGCCGGCAACAGCCACGATCTGCGCCTGGACTTCGCGCCGCCGACCTCGGTGGTGGGGTGGCAGAGCTTCGATGCCCGCACCGCTCCCTTTTGGCTGGCGGACGGCATGGGGCCGGCCCAAAGCCTCGACGATCAGCTGACTTCTTTCCCCGACGCTCGGCTGGCGCCGGCGCCCTTCAACGTCACCGACTTCCCGGCAATTATCCTCAACATGGGAGATACGGCATCGAGCTATATCGGCTTCGATGGCGCCATCGATAACGTGGTGATCGCCGACGACGTCTATGACTTCGAGCTCAGCCTGATCGAGCCGGTGGTGGCGATTCCCACCCTGGGAGAGGCGGGGGCGGTGGCTCTCGCGCTGCTGCTCGCCCTCGGGGCCGTCGCCTTCTTGCGTCGTCGGCACTGAAGTCGCTTCGATAAGTTCTGGTAGGTGCTGAAGGCTGCGGGGGAACTCTCTTCCGACAGCCTAGTTTTCCCGTGCCCGTTCTTTTCGTCTCAGCTTGGAGCTAGGCTCGGTGGTATAATTCAGCTTCAGCAGACACTACATTGTTGCATTGCCTGGGTGATCGAGGCTTTTTTCCTCCGCCCACCCTTCGCTGATTTCCGGGCGCCCTCAGGCTTGCGGCAAGTGGCATCGGCAGCATCGGCATCTCTCCTTCTGACCCTCCCCTCTGATTGGAGCCCCCCTATGCAAGATGCCCCGGTCCTCGGGACCATCGGCTGGTTTGATCTCACCGTGGAAGACGCCCCGGCGATTCGTGATTTCTACGCCGAGGTTGTCGGCTGGAAGCCTTCCCCCGTGCCGATGGGGGAGTACGACGACTTCAACATGACCGGCCCTACGGACGACACCCCTCGGGCCGGCGTCTGCCATTCGCGCGGCGGCAACGAAGGCTTGCCCCCGGCCTGGCTGGCCTATATCTACATCGCCAATCTCGGCGAGAGCCTTGCGGCCTGTGAGGCGAGGGGAGGCAAGCTGGTGCGCGGACCTCTGGAAATGGGAGCGGATCGCTATGCGGTGATCCAGGATCCTGCTGGCGCTTATCTCGCCCTCTACCAGAAGGGCTCCGGCGAAGGATGAGGGACAGTCATCGCTGCTCGAGCGGATCGCTGCGGGTCCTACGTAGTCTCCGGATGTAGTCTTCCGATGCAGCCCCCGTCGCGGGCGACCGGTGGCGGTTGCGCTTCTTCCTGGTGAAGGGCTAACTAGCTAACGAAGAGCCCTGATCTCTCGATTCCCTTTGACTCGTTACGGTCTCTTTCCTTCTGCTCTTCTCTACCTACTCTCCGAGCCTCATTCTTCTCGCATCATGGATTCCGGCACATTCAATCTCCCCCGACGATTCGGCCTCGGCGATCCTTCGGTCCATCGCCGAGGCTCTTGAGGAGTACTCTCGATGCCTATCCTTGAACTCTCGCAATCTTCCGCCGATCCCCGTTCCGGGCGATCGTGCCGCCGCTCGGTGCTGGTGATCCAGCGAGCTCTCGCCGTCTGCGTTCTGCTGTTCGCGGGGCTTGCGGCTCCGGCTCCGCTGCAGGTCCAGAGTCAGGCCCAGGATCGCCCGACGGTGAACGTCGACCCCGGCGGCATCGCCCGCTGGGCCGCCGGCGATTCCGTGAGCTGCGCGATGAACGGCCGCAGCTGGGCGGCGCTGGAGGGGGTTTGCTATTACCCGGTGGATGTCCAGCAGTCTCCGGACGTTCTCGAGATCGCCCGCTGGCTCGACTCGAGCCCCATCGACCTCGGCTGGCTGGTGGTCAACGAGAAGGAATTCGAGCTGCAGAGCATCGAGTTTCCGGATGACGACTTCGTTCACCTCTCCCCCGAGAATCTCGCCCGGCTCTACGAGGAGCAGGCCCTGATCAAGCCGATCTTCCGCCGTCGCGGCGGCCCGGCTCGCTTCACCCTGCCCCTCGGACAGCCCCTCGAGTCGCCGCCGGAGGCGCGCTACTTTGGCGTGCGCCGGGAATTCAACGGTGAGCCCAAGAATCCCCATACCGGCATCGACTACGCCATCGGCGTGGACAATCCGGTGCTGGCGGTGGCCGACGGCACGGTGGTGCTCACCGGGGAGCACTTCTTCGCCGGTACCTCCGTCTACCTACACCACGGCGACGGCCTGGTGAGTATGTACTTTCATCTCAACTCCATCGAGGTGGAGGAAGGAGCCGAGGTGAAGCGCGGCGACACCATCGCTAAGGTGGGCTCCACCGGGCGCTCCACCGGCCCCCATCTCCACCTGGGGATCCGCTGGCGGGGAGCCCGCGTGGATCCCAGCCTGCTGCTCGCCGACCCCTCGGCACTGCCGACGGTAGCGGCGGCGGAGGGTAGCGGAGCAGAATGAGCTCGGGAGCCTCAGCCCCGTTCCGCCGCCGTGAGCGGGATGAGGTCCTCCGTTCTTTCCGAGCTTTCGGAGCGGTAACGGCGGAGGTGGCCCGGCCCCTGCACGAGCTGGGGCTGGGCCGCACCTCCATGGTGGAGCGGCTGATCGCGCGAGGCGTGGTGGTGGAGGAAGGGGGGGCCTGTTGGCTGAACGAGCGCCGGGAGGCCTCCTTCGCTCGGCAGCGGCGGCGGCGAAGGGTGTTGGCGGTGTTGTTGGCGGCCATCGCCCTCATCGCCCTGAGCCTGACGCTCTTTTGATCCCTGAGCTGAGCTTCGGACTGAAGTTTCGAGGCCTGCTGCTCGAGAGCTTTCGGGTCGTTGCCCGGGGAATTGAGAGAAGAGGGAGCAGCTGGCGGCGGCGGGTGGAGGCCGGAGTGGCCGCCGGACGCTGAAGCCGTGCCGGAGTGAAGTCAGCTTTGGATATACTTCATGGGCCCCGGGGATAGCGCTCCGGAGTGATGAAAGCCACCTGATGTTCCCCCTGGCCCCAATGACAAAACGCTTCCGCCGCGCGGAGAGCTCGACTTCTGGTAGCTCACTCGCGGCTCTAGCGAGGGGAGTTCGCAGACTGTGTGCCCCGATGATCGGGCTGCTGGGACTGACCCTCGCGGTCAGTGCCTGCGCGCCGGAAGGGGGCTTTTTGCCTTCGGGTTTTTTCGGTCTTCGCTCCGCGCCGGAGGCCCGCCTGCAGACCTTCGAGGCCCTGCGGGGGGATTCCTTCACCGCTGAGGGGTATCATTTCAGCGTCTCCCCCGACGAGAGCTGGATCTTTCGCACCGTGCTCGCGGTGCCGGCCGAGGCCCAGGCCCGGCTTCTGCATCTACCTTCTGGACGCAGCTGGAGCACGCCTCTAGATCTCGGCTCTCCCCAGGGCTGGGAGCCGGATTGCTTCAGCGTAGACGGTACCCGCCTTCGCCTCGGGCGGCAGATCGCTCCGCTGGAAGCGGAGATGGAGGCGCTGCGTTTCGAAGAGCCTGAGGAGGGCCAGGGAGTTGGCGACCAAATCGCCGGCAATCAAGGCCCGCCCCTCGGAGACGGACTGCTTGAGCAAGAGCGCATTGGAGAGCTGGCGACGACTCATTTGGGGCGCAAGAGCGCGACTTCGCTTCTCGCCTCTTCCGCCGCCGGTGGATGGCAGATGCTGCTGGGGGAGGGAGGACCCTCGGCGGCGGGGCCCGTCGATTTCGTGCCGGTAGGCAACGAGCGTCCCTACGATTTCCTGCCGGCGGGAACCATCGCCGGAGCCCCGGGGGCGGCCTCCCAGGCGCTGCGATCCTCTCGCCTCGAGGGGCCCTACCTGCGGCTCGGACCGCTGCTTCGGGCGGAGCGCGAGTATTGGATGGAGATCATGGATCGCCTGCAGGTGGAAGGTCGGCTAACGCCCCAGACCCGGCAGCGTCTGGAGAGGAGAATGCGCTGGCAGAAGGTGCAGTTACGCCACTTCGCTCCCTCTCCGAACGGCCGCTACGCTGCGGCGGTGATGTATCTCGACGATGCCCGTTCCCACGGCGTGCTGATCCCGCTGGGGGATCGCTCGGCGGAGGTTCGATCCTTCGAGATCAACGTCTACGGCAAGATGACCTGGTCTGAAGACGGTCAGCGGCTGTATTTCTATTCCCAGCCGGAGCCCGGCGGCGGTAACGGCACGGTGCATCGCCTCGAGATCCCTGGCTGAAAAGGCGCGGCTGAAGAGGAGCCCGGCTGAAGGGAGATTGGCTGAGAGGGTCTAGGCGCTTAGCCTCGTTGGTGTGGGCTGGGCGGAGCCGAAGCTCTAGAATCTGGACATCCCCCGGACAAGAGTTGGCAGCCCGAGCCTCGAATTCATATCCTTTGGTCCTGAAGCTTTCGTGCCGGAGCTTCAGGAACGGGACTTCACGGGAAGTCTCCGACCGAGGCTCTCGCGCCCAGGCATTCGAACGACGAGGATCCCGAGGCCATAGCGGGACGCGCTAAACCAGCTTTTTGCGGAGGAAAGAATGGCTCAGTCACCGGAAGAAATGAAAGCCAAGATGATCGCCAACCTCAAGGAGAAGACCGGTAAGACGCTGCCGGAGTGGCTGGCGATCACCAAGGACTACACCGAGGACAAGCACGGCGCCATCGTCAAGCGGCTGAAGGCGGATCACGGCATCGGCCACGGCTTCGCCAACCTGGTCGCCCGGGAGACCCTCAGCGGCGGCAGCGAGCCGACCGAGGTCGATCTGGTGGCCAACCAGTACACCAAGGGCAAGGAAGGCCTGCGCCCGATCTACGACAAGCTGGTAGAGGCGGTGCAGGGCTTCGGCGGCGACGTCGAGATCTCGCCCAAGAAGTCTTACGTCAGCCTGCGCCGCAAGAAGCAGTTCGGCCTGATCCAGCCCTCCACCAAGACTCGGGTCGACATCGGCCTGAATCTGAAGGGCGTGGAGCCGGAGGGACGCCTGGAGGCTTCCGGGAGCTTTAACTCCATGGTCAGCCATCGAGTGCGCATCACCGATATCGGTGACGTGGATGACGAGGTCACCGCCTGGCTCCAGCAGGCCTACGAGGGCGCCTGATCCTCTAGCCCCTGCGCCCTCTAGCGGACCTACTGTGGCTTTGCGTCCCGCCCCTCCTGCAGCTCCCTTCGGGGGAGAGGCACGGAGGGGCGTTCCTCATGGGGCCTTCGTCAGTTAGGGCAAAAAATAAAGCCTCGCCGAAGCGAGGCTAGAGTTCCGCTGCAGCGAGCCCCAGAGCCCCAGAGCCCCAGAGCCCCAGAGCCCCAGAGTTGGGGGTCCTCAGTGATTGCAGACGGCGTAACTGGGAGCGTCGCAGGCCCCGGTGCTGCAGGAAGCGCCGAGATCGTCAGCGCCTTCGAAGTAGAGCTCCGGCCGCGGCTGCGGGTCGGGCCACAGGCGATCCATCGATCGCGCGTCGTAGAGGCGTCCGTCCAGCAGTACGTAGGCGACGCTATCGGTGTTCTGGATGTCCTCCAGGGGGTTCTCGTCGAGGACGATGATGTCCCCCAGCTTGCCCTGCTGCAGGCTGCCGAGGTGATTCTCGAAGCCGAGGTATTCCGCCCCGTCCAGGGTAGCGGTGCGCAGCGCCCGATGGGGCGTCATGCCCCCCTGCACCATCATCCAGATCTCCCAATGGGCGGCGAGACCTTCCCGCTGGCCGTGGGCGCCGATCTGCACTCCCACCCCGACCTCCGCCAGGCCGGCGGCGATAGCGGCGCTGTTGAAGTGGTTGTATTCCTCGTGGGGGGCATGCACCGGCCGGCGGGCGACGGGGTCCACCAGGCGACGGGGCACGAAGCGAAGCAGTCGCTCGTGGGCCCAGACGTCGCTCTCGGCATACCAATAGTTCTCGCCCCACAGGCCGCCGTAGGCGATGCCCAGGGTGGGGGTGTAGGCGGTGCGGCTGGCGCCCCAGAACTGCAGGATGTCGTCGTAGACCTTAGCTGCCGGCACGGAGTGCTCCACGCCGGTGTGGCCGTCCGCCACCATGGTGAGGTTGTGCTGCAGCAGCGAGCCGCCCTCGGGCATCACCAGCATCTTGAGCTCGTGGCCGGCCTTGACGAATTGCTGGCGCTGATCGCGCCGCGGCTGGTTGTAGCTCTTGATGCTGATGGCGCCGGCGTCCTGCATGCGGCGCACGTGGGAGAGGGCGTCGTCGAAGCTCTCTACCTTGGCGGTGAACTCCGTCTCGGCGCCGTAGAGGATGGTGCCGGTGGAGAAGATCCGCGGCGCGACGATGAGGCCGGCGCGGGCCATCTCGGCGGCGGCGAAGGTGGTGGAGGTGTCGTTGGAGGGATCGTGGAGGGTGGTCACCCCGAAGGCTAGAGTGGCGTAGTTGTTCCAGCTGCTCTGGGGGATGATCTCGTTGGTGCCGAAGGCGCCGTGCCAGTGGGCGTCGATGAAGCCCGGCAGCAGGGTTTTGCCGGAGACGTCCACGACCTTGGCTCCGGCCGGTACTTCGATGGACTCTCGCGGCCCGACGGCGACGATCACGCCGTCCTCGACGACGATGGTGGAGTCTTCCAGCACCTCCTCCTCGAGCATGGTGATGGCGCGGCCGCCGACCAGGGCGACAACGCCGGTAGCGGAGGCATCGGGGATCGGGAAGGAGAGGTCGATGCCCTGCTCCGGGGTTGGCGGCTCTGGCAGCTCCTCGGGGGAGTCGTCGAGGAAGGCGTAGAGCTCCGAGAGGTCTCGGCCGTGGAGAATCGAGCCCTGGCTCCAGTGGACCCGGGAGGAGTCCTTGGAGAAGTGCACCGTGTCCCCCTCGTCCCGCGAGACCTGGGCCACCGGCAGGCCGCCGCTGCCGGAGTCGGTGCTCACCGAGCGTCCGGTGGCGACGAAGGGCGCGACGTAGGCCTGGAAGCGGTCGACGAAGGCCACCCAGCGGCCGTTGGGGGCCACCCGGTAGCGGGAGGTCCACTTGCCGCTCAGGTGCTCCCGCTCATCGTGGCCGTCGAGGGTGACGGAGACCAGGCGAGTGCCGCTCTCGTCCCCCCCTCGGTTGATGAAGAGCCGTTCGTCATCGACGCCGAAATGAGGGGCGAAGCCGCTGTCGGTGATCTTCACCGCCTCGCCACCGGTGATCGGAGTGCGGTAGATCCCTGGGTCGAGGGACCACAGGGGCGAGCGCAGGTAGCCGCCCTCGACCTTGCGGTAGACCACCGTCTCGCCGCTGGGGGAGATCACCGGCTCGATGTAGTGGCCGGGCTCGGAAGTGATGGCTCGGGAGCTACCGCCGGCGGCGGCAACGACGCGCACGCTGCCGAATTCCTGGTCGTTCCAGGTGGTGTAGACCACGAAGCGACCGTCCGGCGAGAAGCGGGGGTAGAACTCGAAGTGATCGTTCTGCTGCGTGAGGCGCCGGGGGGTGCCGTCCGGCAGCTCCTTGACGTAGAGGTGTCCGAGGGACTGGTAGACCACCCGATCCCCCTGGGGAGAGACCTGGGTCCAGCGCAGCATGCGCGTGCGGTCGTCGTCGGGTTTCGGGTCGTTGGCGAAGCGCAGCGGCTCGATGTAGGTGTGCTCCGCGGTGAGCTGAAAGGGGATCTCCTTCACCTCGCCGCTGGCGGTGCTGAGGCGATGGAGGCCGCCGTCGGCCCAGAACACGAGGTCCTGGGAATCGGGGGTCCAGGCGAAGCGGGGATAGACGCCGTGGATCGCCCAGGTCTCCTGCATGTCGCGGTCGAGGCCGTCGAAGAGGGGACGCTCTTCGCCGCTCTTCAGATCTTTGACGAAGAGCACGCTCTTGTAGCGCACCCGTCGCACGAAGGCGAGCTTCTCGCCGTCCGGGGAGGGGGTGGGGCGGGCGGCGCCGCCGGCACCGCCGACGAAGGGAATGGTCTCGCCGGTCTCGCGGTCGAAGCGGAAGATGACGTAGATCTGCCCGTTGGGATCCTTGTTGTATTGGAAGGTCCCGCCGGCGGTGGCATCGCGGCTGTAGTAGACGTAGCGGCCGTCCGGCGACACCGCCGGCTCGCCGACGTCCTTCTGGTCGTTGGGCTTGTCCGTCAGTCGCAGACCGTCGCCGCCGGCGCCGACGTGGTAGAGCCAGATCTCACCGGCCCCTAGGGAGCGCCGGGCGGTGTAGTGCTTGCGTCCCACCAAATAGCTGCCGGACGGATCCCAGGCCGGGCTGTTGAGCAGGCGGAAGCTCTCGTCGCTGATCGCCTGCGGGTTGGAGCCGTCTCGCTCCATGACCCAGAGGTTGTCGCCGCCGGCGCGATCGGAGGTGAAGGCGATGCGGCTGCCGTCGGGGGAGAAGGTGGGCTGCATATCCCAGGCGAGGCCGCTACTCAGCACCTTGGCCTCGCCGCCCTCGATGGGCAGCAGGTAGATGTCCCCCAGCAGGTCGAAGACGATTTCCTGGCCGTCGGGAGAGACGTCCAGCGACATCCAGGTGCCCTCGCTGATCTCGAAGCTCTCGCTGTAGGTGGGCAGCGGCGGATTCTCCACCGACCACTCCTCGTCCTCCTCTTCGGCGCCGTCTGCCGGAAGACTCTTTTCCTCCTTCTCGTTGGAGTCCGGCGAGCCGACGCCCCCGTCTTTGTCTCCGTCCTGCTGGGGGCCAGGGGCCATTGCAGTGGGAGGGAGAGCGTCGCCATCGACGGGGAGCAGGAGAACCAGAGCGAGGAGCAGCAATCGGAGCAGGTTGCGCATCGAGAAGCCTTTCACGCGGAGGGAGACGATCACCGGAACCGAGGGCTTCGAGGTGGCCATCTCGTAGGGGACGGCCCGGTCGAAGGGGCGAATTTGCCGAGAGGACGAACCTGCCGAAGGGGCGATGCTGCCGAAGGACCAGCATCGTCGAAGGTCCGGTGTTGTCGAAGAGGCGGTGATTGGATCGAAGGGGAAGAAGGGAGGCGAGGCCCGAAGCAGAGCCAGGACGATTCATTATACGCCGCTGCGCCTAAGCCCGTAGGAGAGTGGACTCTGTAGGCTACGACGAGGGCCGATAGGATAGATGTATGGACGATCAAAGCGACCCAGAGTTTCCTGCTGTGGAGTTACCGGGTGCGGAGCTTCTCGGGCCCGGCCTTCAAGAATCCGACCTTTCAACCTTCGAGATCCCCCAGAGGGCCAGCGACGCCTTCACCGTGGCTGAAGTACGGCTCCACCCCGTTGCCCTGAGGCTGAAGCAGCCCTGGGTCACCGCCCACGGCCGGGTCGACGAGCGGCCGCTGCTGCTGGTGGAGTTGGTGACCGATGACGGCCGCCGCGCCTGGGGGGAAGTCTCGGCGCTGCCGGAGCCCAACTACCTGCCGGAGACCCTAGAGACCTCCCGCCTCGCCCTGGAGCGCTATCTCATCCCTGCCGTGGTGCATCGGTCCTTCACCGGCCCGGCGGAGCTCCACGCCCACCTCGAATCCACCGTCCGCGGCCACCGCTTTTCTAAAGCCGCCCTCGACTGCGCTGCCTGGTCCCTCGCCGCCGAGGCCGCCGGCGAGCCCCTCTGGCGCCTGCTCGGCGGCGTGCGCCCCATCGCCCCGTCGGGCCGCGCCCTGGGCTTCGCCTCCCCCGAAAAGCTCCTCGCCCAGGTCCAGGCCGCCGTCGACGCCGGCTTTCATCTGGTCAAGCTCAAGATTGCCCCGGGCCGCGACCTCGAGCCCCTCCGCGCCGTTCGCGAGATCCTTCCCGACCACGTCTTTCTCGCCGCCGACGCCAACTGCTCCTACCGCCTCGCCGACCCCGAGCACCGCCGCGCCCTCGCCGCGCTGGATCAGCTCGGCCTCGCCTTCCTCGAACAGCCCTTCGGCTGGCAGGATCTCGCCGACCACGCCCGCCTCCAGGCCGCCGTTCGCACCCCCCTCTGCCTCGACGAATCCCTTCTCGATCCCGCCCACGTCCAGAGTGCCCTCGCCCTCGGCGCCTGCCGCCTCGTCAACCTCAAGCCCAGCCGGGTCGGTGGCCTCACCCCCTCCCTCCACATCCACCACCTCTGCCACTCCGCCGGCATCCCCCTGCGAGTCGGCGGCATGCTCGAATCCGGCCTCGGCCGCCACTACGGCGTCGCCCTCGCCACCCTCCCTGGCTTCACCGTCCCCAGCGATCTCGGCCCCAGCGCCCAGTACTGGGAGCGAGACCTCGTCGACCCCCCCTGGGAGCTCGAGGGCGGGGGGCTGGGGGGGCGGGAGGCGATCGAGGTGAGCCTCTAGAAAGGTGCCAGGGACTTTTCCCGAGATTTAGTGAGAGGTGCCAGGGACCTTCCCCAAGGCCTTCGTGAAGGGTGCCAGGGACCTTCCCTGACTGCCTTCTTGATGGTGCCAGGGACCTTCCCCAGTGCACTCGCGGGCTGAGAACTGGTGCCAGGGACCTTCCCCAGTTGCCGATTAGGCCGCTGGTTTCACTGGCCTGAGGAAGGGTGCCAGGGACTTTCCCCCCGGTGCTTTTTCTTGAGGCGCGTCAGCTCGAGATCCGCTCGAGGGCCTGCTCCAAATCGATCGTCGGCTGGCCGGCGAGCTCTTCGGCGAGGGCCGGGAGGCGGGGGTCGCCTTCGGAGGACAGAACCTCGGGGTCGAGGAAGACGTGGGCGCCGTGGGGAGGCAGGGTGAGGGCAAGGCCGGTGGTGGCGACTTGGGGGAGGGGGAGGAGGTAGTCGCGGGGGGCGCCGGGCTGGGCGAGGGCGTCGCGCAGGTGGAGGAAGAGGGTGTTGGGGGCGACGCCGGAGCTGGGGGAGAGGCCGAGGGCGGTAAGCAGGTCGTCTTCGAAGAGGGCGCCGGTTTCGGTGTCGCGGGTGGGGACGCAGCGGCGCAGGCGCGCGGTGGTGGAGCTTTGGTGGTTGTGGACCACCACCAGCGCGGCCTGGTCGTCTCGGCGCACTGCGAAGGCGATGACGTCGGGATTGAGCCCTCGCTTTCCTTGGGCGTCGAGAAGGCGGAAGGCCTCGGCCTGGGCGAAGAGGGCGCGGCGCTGGAGCAGGGGAGCGATCTGCCGTAGATGGCGCTCGCAGAAGGCGGCGTCGGGGCCTTCGCTGTAGAGGGGGCGGGCGTATTCCATGCCGTAGCGCTCGATGAGCCCTTCCGCCTGGCCGTGGCCGAAGAGGGGGAGGCCGGGCATGGTGGCCAGCAGGGTGGTGAGGGCGAAGTAGCGCTGGCCCTTGCCGAATTGCTCGGCGGCGGTGTCCTCGTCGGGGGTGGTGAGGTAATGGACGTCCTTGGAGAGCAGGGCCGGGTCGAAGGCCAGCTTCTCTCGCAGCAGCTCGCGGAAGCGCTGATTGTCGCCGTCCCGCAGCAGGTGCATGAAGGCGCTGTGGTAGGAGCGGTGCATCCCCAGCTCGCGGGTGAAGTAGCCCTCCATCATCCAGAAGCCCTCGGCCACCAGCAGGCATTCCGGAGCCTCTTCGGCGAGACGCTCCACCGCTTGACTCCAGAACTCCTCCGGCATGCGCTCGTCGAAGACCTCGGGGCTCAGGGCGTGCTCGGAGCGGGAGGGGATGGCGCCGCCCTCGCCGGGGCGGGGGTGCCACAAGCGCTGCACGTGCTGACGGGCGAGGACCATAGCGGCATCCAGGCGCAGCACCGAGAATTGCTGGGCGAGGCGCACCAGCGTGTCGAGGAGAAGCTGCTGGACTTCGGGGTTGGCGTGGTCCAGCTGGGCGGTGTCGTTCCACGGTAGGCCGGTGCCGTCGTTGCCGTGGTAGACGAAGCTCTCGGCGGCTCTTGTCTCTGGGTTTGCGTCTGCGCCGTCGCCTTCAGGGCGATCTTTACGGTGATCTTCGCGGCGGTCTACATGACGAAATACCACCGCGGCGTCGGAGCGGTCGCGGTAGCCGTCTTCTAGGTAGAGGCCGGTGGCGGGATCCGGGGAGAGGTCCTCGCCGGTGTAGGAATAGCCGGGGAAGGGGGCTTTTCCCAGCGACAGGAACCACTCCGGTTGCTCCAGCAGCCAGCGGCTGTCGATGGCCATGTGGTTGGGCACCATGTCGGCGGCGAGGCGCAGGCCGTGGGCCGAGGCCTGTTGCCGCAGGCTCTCTAGGGCGGCCTCTCCGCCGAGGGCTTCGTCCACGGCGTAGTCGTCCAGGGCGTAGGCGGAACCGGCCGCGTGGGGCTGGCCGCCGGCCCGCTGGATCAGGGCGGAGGCGCGGCTGCGGCGCCACAGGCCCACCAGCCACAGGCAGTTGAATCCTCGGTCGCTGAGGGCCGCCAGCTCGGCATCGGGGATCTGGTCGAGGCGCTCCACAGTGATGCCGTGGCGCTGCGAAAGCTGGTGAAACCACACCAATACGTTCTTCGCCACCAGCACCACCTCGCGCATCCACGGCCGCTCGCCGGCAAAGCGGGCGCGGGTGGCGGCTTCGGCGTCGTAGACCAGGGGAGGGCCGGGGGGAGGAGGGCCGCCGGGGCCGCCGAAGGGGGGGCGGTCCTCTTCCCGCAGCACGTCGAGGCCCATCATTACCGAGCGATCCCGAGCTTCGGTGAGGCGGCGATGAATCTCCAGCAGGATCTCCAGCTGCCCGGCGAGATCATCCGGCGACCTGCGCTGGGGGGCCTCGAGGAGTCGGAAGAGGTCCTGGGGGCCGAGGCTACGTTGCCCCTCTCTTTGCTCAGCCTCTCTCGTCGCTGCTTCGGCCAGGGCCGGGGGCTCGGAGGCGAAGAAGAGGCTCAGGGCGTGCATCATGCGCCGATATTCGGTCTCTTCGTCCAGCTCGCGGTCGTCGAAGAGCTGCTGCAGCGGGCGGGCGGCGGGATTGCGGTTCAGCAGCCACAGCAGGAGGATGCGCTCGAGGCTTTGCTGGGCCGATTCCGGTTCGCCATCGGTGCGCGGGAAGAGCAGGTGGTGCTGGCGCAGCATGCGATCCACGGCGCCGCGGCCGAAGCTCTCCTGGAGCCAGTGGAGGGCCCGCTCGAGGGCGCGCGGGTTGCGCTCGTCGAGGTAGGTGCGGATCAGGCGTTGCCTCGCCTCGTGGGCGAGGCCGAGGGCGTTGAGGTGTCCGGCGCGCACCCAGGGCTTCTGGTCGCCTCGCTGTCGTCGCACTTGGGTGAGGTGTTCCGCCAGCTGTCGCAGCTGAGCAAGGGAGGAGGCCGGAAGGCCGCCGCTGGGGCTCAGAGCGTCGCCGCTATGGATCCAGGCTGGTGGGGCCGGAGCGCTTCCGCTTCGGCTGCTGCTCCCGCCTTCGCCTGCGGTATCGCTTTCGCCTGCGGTTGCGGAGTTGGCTTCAGGCTCAGTGGAGGCCGCGGCGGACTGCTGGGAGGCGTTGGTTCCCTGAGAGGCTCTGCCGCTCTTGGAGGCAGTGGTGGCGCTCTCGTCTCGATCCGTCGTCTGCCCTCGGGAGCCGGCCTTTGGAGCTGCTTCCTCTGAGCTATTTCCTGGGTCCGCGGCTTCCTCGCTGAGGGCGAAGTCCGCGCGGGCCCGCGCCGAGAGAGGGATCTCCCGCGCGATGGGATCCCGCGGGGGGCTCGCCTCGAAGCCGCCGCGCAGCGGGGAGCTGGAGTCAAAGCCGTTGCCGGTAGGGCTCCAGGAGGGGGAGAGGGGCGGCGGCAGCGGCTGGTGATCCCCTTGCTGCAGATGCTGGCGACTTTCCCGCAGAGTCTGGAGGGCGCTGCGGAAACTGCGGGTAGCGCGCAGCCGGGCGGCGGCGAGAGCGCTCACCAGCTCCGGGCTGGATTCGCCAGAGAGGGTGATGGTCTGCACCGATTCGGGGGTTTGCCGCTCTAGGCGGCGCAGCTCCCGGCGATGGCTGCGGGTTTCGTTGTCGCCGGCGGCGAGCACCACGACTCCCGGCTGAATCTCGCGAGTGGCGGCGCAGATTTCATTCGAGGAGAGGCCGGGGCCGAGGCGTACCACCTGCCAGCCGCCCTGAGCGGCGGCGGCGGCGAGGACCAGCAGCTCTAGCTCCGAGCCTCCTCCTCGGGTGCCCGCCACCAGGGCGGTGGGTCCCTGGACTGCCTGGTACACCTGCACGTGGTAATCGAGGTAGGAGCGCAGCACCGATTCACCGAGGCGGCGATGCATCGGACGCAGCGGGGCGCGATCGTCCTGAAGCCAGCGGACGAGGGGTTCGATCACTCGCTCCAGCAGCTTCTGGGCGCCGAATTCCACTTCGGCGTCCTCGAGCCGAGCCGCCAGCTCCCGGGCGTCGAGATGAGTTAAGGCTTCCCGCGCCTCGTTGAGCTGAGGGGGGGCGTCCTGCTGCGCCGCGAGCTCCCCTTCGACCTCCGCGGCA
>JBCCXL010000031.1:0-50814 GCA_039191605.1 Acidobacteriota bacterium
CCCGGGACGCCCTGGTGGAGGCCCGGAGGCTCTTCACCCTCGCGTATCGAGAAGCGTCCCGCCTGTGGTGCCAGGGAGATCTCGACGCCCCCTTCCCGCCGGGAGCGCTGCGGCCGCCGGGACCCTGGGTGCCTGCCGAGGCCTAGAAAGGCGCCAACCCAGCGTTCCTGCTCGATCGCCTCTAATGCCCTCAAGCTCTCACCACTTGTTCCAACAAGCATAAGAGCAGCAGAAGATCTATTGACCGGCAGAAGAAGCCGAGACGGGCGAGAAGAACCATGCCGAATCAAGGCATGTTCCAACGATCGGAGCGACAAGTCGCCCGGGTGCCAGGGAAGTGACCAAAGCCCCTCAAATAGAGATTAGGCGTCCGAGTTCGACTGCCGAGCCAACACACCCTCCAGGCGATCCAATAGCCCCCCCAGCTCCCCCACGACCGCCACCCCATCCGAAGCTGCTGGTCGATCCAGCCCCACGTGATCCCACAGACTCCGCTCTTCGTCCTCCAGCAGCTCCCGGTCCAGCGCCAGACCATGCCTCGCGAGTACACCCATCAGCTCATCAAAGCGCTCCCGCAGCTCTCTCCGAGTAGCCCGATAGGCGTGATCACACAGCTCCCGCCGCCCGCGGAAACTGAAGATATTGCGGAAGAACATTCGGTAATCGTCCCGACGCGGCTCCAGCAACACGATGTCCTTGCCGCTGAAGGTCGAGTCATAGCGCGCCATCCCCACTTCCAGCCGCGAATGAATCAACGTCCTGAAGGTCTGAGACAGCACCGTCGGCAGCCCCCGGTCGATCAATCGCCCTCGCTTCATGATCCCCCGCTCCACCGCCGACACCGTATCCACCGGCACAATCGGGTTGATGCACAACAGCAGATCGGCGCCAGACTCCAGGGCTACCGACGCGTGGAGCGTCTTCAGCAGCACTCCATCGACATAGAACCTGCCATCGATCTCTACCGGCGGATAAAGCCCCGGCAGCGCGCTGCTGGCCTGCACCGCTCGCGAGATCGGCACGTGATCGAAACCCTCGGATCCGAAGCGCACCGCCTCACCGCTATCCAGGTCCGCCGCCACCACGATCAGCTGGCGATCCAGCTGGCGAAAGTCGTCCGTGCGTCCCTTGATGGAGTAGATCTTCTCCAGATACTCACGGATCGGCCGATTGTCGAAGAGCCCCACCGGCAGAGCTCGCGACAGTCGGGTCAACGACTCCTGGACGGAGTGATCTCCCGGCCGCCGCAAATAGTCCATAGCCGCCTCCGCGGCGAGCTTCGGGACCGTCAACGAGCGCCGCAGGATCTCCCCCAACGCCGGCGTAAGAAAGGTTTCCGGGATGAACGGATGCTCACCAGGCTCGTTCTTAACGATGGCACGACACATCTGTGCCGTGGTCAATCCATTTGCCAAGTTGGCGCCGACAAAGGCACCAGCGCTGACTCCAACGTACACCACCGCGTCGTTGAGGTCAGCCCCCACCAGCGCTTCGTCGAGGGCCCTCAGGGCGCCGATCTCGTAGATCGCGCCCCCAGGGCCCCCGCCCGCTAGCGCCAGGCCGATGGAGCGTCCGTTCATCCCAGCCACGGTGGCGCTCAGGCCTTTTCCGTAGCCTTCTTCGTGGCCCGCGACGCGGTCTTTCTCGCCGCGGGCTTCTTCGCGGCCTTCGCCGGCGCGGAAGCCAATCCGTCGATCTTGGACGTCAACTCCTCCACCCGGGAGGTCAGGGTCTGGATCTCGTCCCGGGTCGGAACGCCCAGGCGGTGCAGGGCGCTAGCCACCCGATCATCTACCGTCTTGGAGAGGTCGCCGAAGAGGTCTCGAGCGGAGCCCTTGGCCTTACCGACGGTCTCGTCAACCTGGTCGCGGAGCTCCTCCGCTCCCTGACTCACCGCGTTGCGGCCCCGGCTCTCAAAGGTCTCCCCCTTCTCTACCAGGGACTTGAAGAGCTTGCCGCCCTCCTCTTCCACGGTGGCCAGGGCACCGAGACCGGCGAGCCAGATCTTGTTAGCAGAAGCGGCCACTTCTTCGCGCAGGCCGGAACGTTCTTCTTGAGTCTTGGTATCGGACATGGTGTTCACACCTTTCTTAGCTTGATCAGATGAACCAGGGAAAGCTTTTCTTCGCGTGCTTTCAGCTCAGGACGCGGAGCTCGAACCGAGAGCATCGACCTTCCGGTTGAGCTGCTCGATCCTCTCGTTGAGGGTCTGGATATCGTCGTAGGTCGGCACGCCGAAGCGCTGCAGGGTCTCGTTGGTCGCCTGGGTGGCGGACTTCACGCCCTGCTCGACGGTGCCGGTAGCCCATTCCCGAACCTTGCGCGAGTTCTCTCGGGTCGAGCTCAGGGTCTCTTGCAGGGACTGCTTGCGCTCGGCCCGAAAGGTCTCGCCGCGATCCACCAAGCGCTCGAAGGCGCCACGACCCTGTTCTTCCGCCTCGGCGACGGCGCCGAGGCCGGCGAGCCAAACCTTACGACCGAGGGAGGAGAGATCTCCTCCCAGGCGCTCCAGGCGCTCGGTGGGAATCGACTGCCGCAGCTCGGCAAGTCGGGAGCTCACGGTTTCGGCGGCCTTCTGCGTGATGGCTTCGGGGGTTTCGTTGGTCGTCGTCATGATCGATTCCTCCTATTGGCGCTCGAAGATAGACCTTCGGCATACTCCCCCTTAGAACGGGTCTATGGGGGTGGCTTCAGGAGCCTGGCCCTTGGGGACCTGGCGCGATCTCGAGGTCGCTGAGAACGATTCTCCCGGACGGGAGCGTTCCTATTGAGTAACGTGAGGGGCGCTTACCAAAGAGGCGGTCGCCCAGTGGGTTAGAGTCTCGGGAGACAAGCTCAGCGAGTCGCGAGGGGCCTTCTCAGGCCGCCGGGCTTTCTCGCTTTTCTACCCTTGCGGACTCCTGTCCCACTCCTTAATTCACTTTCGATGCAGCACTCTCGGACGCGGCACCCTCGGACGCAACCTTAGTCCTGGAGCCGCGAGTCGTGCGCCGAGCCGGCGCCTTCTTCTTCGCTCCAGAATCGGCGCCTTCCGCCGTGCCGAATTCGTCGCTCTTCGCCGTCGCCTTGCGGCGAGTGGCCGGCTTACGGCTGGAGCTGGAAGTCTTCTTGCTAGCCGACGGCGACGGCTCTTCGACTCGCTGCTCTTCTAAATCTCCGAGGGTCGTCTCCAGGCTCTCCAGACGCAGGCGGAGATGATCCATCTCCTCCCGCACTCGGCGTACCGGCCCGAGACGATCGACCCCAGCGCGAACGATGCGGTCCACTCGCGACTGCACCTGTTCGACTCCGTTGGAGAAGGCCTTCTCACCGAGTCGAACGAGATCGTGGAGTAATTCACTGGGCAGGAACGCGGTCCCCTTCCGCCCCTCTTCCAGAATGATCTGGGTCAGGGTCTGTGCCGTGACGTCGGCATGGGTAGAGTTGTCGACCACCTTGACTTCCTGTCCCTCGCGCACCCACGTTGAGATGTCTTCGAGAGAGACGTAGCGGCTCTCCTCGGTGTCGTAGAGCTTGCGGCTCTCGTAGCGCTTGATGACCCGAATCATCGGCAGGATCTCCATATCTTCCAAAGTTCGACGAGGAACGCGTTCTGAATCGAGGCCTGAGGACCGGAAGTCCTCGCTGACAGGATGAATTTACCGCAGCGCGGCATAGCTGTCAAGGATTATTCCGCAGTGCGGCATAACTTCCTCGGAAGTCCTAGAAGAGCACTTAAGCTAAAGGAAATAAATGATTTAAATCCATTCAAAGCATGAAAAACCGAATTCTAATGCCGCAGTAAGACGAAAATTTCTTCCTCAGATTGCACCGAAAACCGAACGAAAGCGCCGCTAAAGCCCCCCGAATTGACGCGACGCGGCATAGGAAGCGGGCAACCTTCTGCACCTTCATCACGCATCGCCCCAGAGTCTTCTACAGCGCCATCAAGCCCGAGCTGACCGCGCCTCCTCAATCTCTGGACCAGCAGCCCCCCACCCTAAAATCACTCCTGAGTCAGCTCCGAAATCAGGTCTCGGCCAAGTACCTCCAGCGCCCCAAGGTGAGTCGGCTCGTCCGCCATCATCGGTAGCGCCACCAGGGGATGCTGGGAGAGTAAGGCTCTCAGGCTCTCGACCCCCTGATGATCCCGCTGCCCGAGCCACCGCATCAGCTCATGCCCTTCGCCGCTCCCCGGCCCCCACGGCAGCTCGCCTTTCCCCCCTGATGAGTCGAGTCTGGGGTGCACTCGGTTGACCACCACCGAGGCGAGGCGGTGCCCCGACTCTTCGAGCTTGCGGGCAAAGAAGAGAGCATCCGGCACCCGCTCCTCCCCCGGTCCAGCCACCAAGAGAAAAGACGTGCGAGGGCTGCGTAGCAGCTTCTGAACCTCCGCGGCCCGAGAGTGGAAGCCGTCGTAGAGCGGACCGAAGGCGCGGAAGAACTCGGAGACGTCTCGCAGAAAATCGAGGCCGATGAGCTCGTCCAGAAAGCGCTCCATCCGTCGCCCGAGCCGTCCGAGGCGCCGTGCGGCCCGAAGCTGGCCGCGGGAATCGAACCATTCCCGCACCGCGATCTTCAGCGCTCGGCTATCCAGAAACTCAGTGATGCGCTGCGGGGCCTCGAGAAAATCGAGGGCCTGGGTGGTGGGCGGGGTATCGAGGATCACCCGATCGTAGCGTTCCTGCGCCGCCACCTCGAACAGGCGTTCGACAGCCATGTACTCCAGAATGCCGGAGAGGGAGCCCGAGAGGTGCTGATAGAAGCGATTCTCGAGGATGCGCCGTCTCGACTCAGCATCCGGCGCGTAGCGCTCCACCAGGCGATCGAAGGTTCGTCGCGCGTCCAGCAGGCTGACGTCCAGCTCGCCCGGAGCGGATTCCGGAAGCGCCACCGCCACCTCGGATTCTCGCGCTTCTTCCCCGACGCCGAGGGCATCTTTGAGCCGCAGGGAGGGATCGAAGGTCATCACTAGCACCCGCTCTCCTTCGAGGGCCGCCACCACCCCGAGGCTGGCGGCCAGCGTCGTCTTTCCAACGCCGCCGGATCCCACCACCACGGTCAGGGGATCTCGCAGCCCCCGACTCGTTCCCGCTTTCGACCCAACGCCTCGATTCAATGTTTCGCTCATCGCTCCTCCCCCACTTCCGTCGCTTCTGAATCCATAGCTTCTGCAGCCGTGGCTTCACAGCACTCCCCGAAGGCCTCAGCGAGGCCTTGCTGCAGCTCTTTGATCAACTCCGGCCCCCGCGCCAGCGGCAGCAGCGGCAGCAGGGCCTGAGGGCCGTTCCAGGAGGCTTCCAGGCGAGCCACCTCCCGCTGGTTGATGCGGCGACGGCGGATCCAGGCGAGAGCCGCTGCATCGCCGGCGGCGACCTGCGCCTCGGGATCCTCTTCCCAGGCCTCCGGCAGCCGCGGATAGAGCCCGTTGATCACCAGGGCGTCGGCCCGCCGCCCTAGGCGCTGGCGGATGGTCTCGAAGAGCTCCAGCACCTCTTGAGCGGGCAACTCCTCCGCCAGGGTCACGGCGACGATTCCCAGCGCTTCGGGGCGCGAGATGAAGCTCGCCAGCTCCCGGGCCCGGCGTCCAACCGGCCCGTCCTGGATCACCTCCGACAGCAGCAGCGGTGCGGCCAACAGGCTCACTCCGTGCCCCGTGGCGGGCGCGTCCAGGATCACCAGGTCGAAGGGGCCAAGACCATCTTCCCCCCGCTCTCGGGTGCGGTGCTCCGCGTAATCCAGCACCGCGACCTCCTTGAGCCCCGGAGCTCCCTCCGAAAGCTGCTGATAGGTCTCGGAGCTCAGCACCCGGCGCTGCAGCAACCCCATCGCCAGATGGCGGCGCACCAGTTGATCCAGGGCTGCCCGCGGCTTGAGGTTCTGCACGAAGAGCCGATCATCGATGCGCACCACATCCCCGCCCGATGGCGGTGCCGCCAGCAGCTGATGGACGTTCTCCCGAGGGTCGATCTCGACGATCAATACCTTGCGCCGGCGCCCTCGCAGAGAGTCTGCTCCGCCGCGAGCAAAGAGCGTGGCCAAAGACGCCGCCACCGCGCTCTTTCCGACGCCGCCTTTGCCCGTCACCACCAGGAAGCGGCGTCGAGAAAGGCTCTGGAGAAGGCTCTCTCCAGAGCCCGAAGGTTGTTGCACGGAGGGGGACGAAGTGGTCGACATACCAGCCTTTCGCCTGCCGTGACGCCCGGCGACCTCCGTCGAGACGAGACGGCCGCCTTAAACATCTCTTGGAGACCTCGAGAGAACCGGAAGCCCCGCTGCAGGATTCTAGGAAACGATATTCCAGGAAGTAGTCTTCGAGAGAACATTCTCCGAAGTTGCGTTCTCCGAAGTTGTGATCTCCCCTCGAGGAGAGCTCCTGCTGGAGCAGCGGCTCGCCGCGAAGACCGGTCCTGGCAAATTTCTATGCCGCGCTGCGGCAGGAAGAATTTGCCAGATCCGGAGTTCAGCGTCAAGCACCTCTGCCGCGACCTCGCTCCCCCCCCGCTGCGGGGTGAGTTGTGGTAGAAGTGGCAACCATGACCTTTCCCGTGACCCGCCTGCGCCGCCTGCGCCGAAGCACCGTGTTTCGCCGCCTCGCCCGGGAGACTCATCTCCAGCCATCCCAGCTGATCCTGCCTCTCTTCGCGGTCCCCGGACAGGGCGTCGAACGAGAGGTTTCTTCGATGCCCGGGGTCTTTCAACAATCGCCGGACCGCCTCGCGGAGCGCGCTCGAGAAGCCTTTGACGAAGGGATCTCGGGCGTTCTGCTCTTCGGCATTCCTGCGCACAAGGACAGCGAGGGCTCTTCCTCCTGGCAATCCGATGGTGTTGTGCAGCGAGCCCTCGAGGCCCTCGCCGAGGCCGTGCCCCAGATGGTCCGTATCGTCGATCTCTGCTTCTGCGAGTACACCGACCACGGCCACTGCGGCGTGCTCACCACCGGGACCCCGGAGAGCATCACCGTCGACAACGACCCGACCCTCGAGAACCTGCAGCGTCAGGCCCTCTCCCTGGTGGACGCCGGGGCCCAGGTCATCGCCCCCTCGGACATGATGGACGGCCGGGTCGGCGCCCTGCGCCGGGCTCTGGACGCCGCCGACCACGGAGAGGTCGCTATCCTCTCCTACGCGGTGAAGTACGCCAGCGCCTTCTACGGCCCCTTCCGCGACGCCGCGGAATCCACTCCCTCCTTCGGCGACCGCCGCAGCTACCAGATGGACCCCTCAAACCGCCGAGAGGCGATACGGGAAGCCGCGCTCGATGTGGAGGAGGGAGCCGATGCGCTGATGGTCAAGCCGGCTCTGCCCTATCTCGACATCGTCGCCGACCTGCGGCGGCGCTTCGATCTCCCGCTGGCGGCCTATCACGTCAGCGGCGAGTACTCGATGCTCCACGCCGCGGCGCAGAAGGGCTGGCTGGACTACGATCGAACCCTGATGGAATCACTGCTCAGCATTCGCCGAGCAGGAGCAGATTGGATCATCACCTACGGCGCCAGAGATGCGGTGCGCCTGCTGCAGCGAGGATGGGAACCTTGACCACCAAATCGAAGCGGAACGGCAAGCCGAACGACGAATCCTCGGTCCCTGCCTCCCAGAACGAGGCCTGGCCCACCGACGATGCCGCCCTGCTGGAGCGCGCTAGCAAGGTGATGCCCGGCGGCGTCTCCTCACCGGTCCGCGCCTTTCGCACCGTCGGCGGCACGCCGGTCTTCGTCGCCAGCGCCGAAGGCCCCTGGCTCATCGCCCAGGACGGCCGCCGCTATATCGACTATATCTGCGGCTACGGGCCCCACATCCTCGGCCACCGTCACCCGGCGGTAGTGCAGGCGGTGGTCGACGCAGCGCAGCGGGGCACCACCTTCGGCACCCCCACTCGGGAGGAGATCGAGCTGGCAGAGCTGATCCGATCGGAGATGCCTCACCTCGAGATGGTGCGCCTGGTGAACTCCGGCACCGAGGCCGCCATGAGCGCCCTGCGCCTCGCCCGCGCCGCCACCGGCCGAGATAAGTTCATCAAGTTCGCCGGCCACTACCACGGCCACGCCGACAGCTTTCTGGTGGCCGCCGGCTCCGGCGCCCAGACCCTCGGCGTCCCCACCTCGCCGGGAGTTCCCGCGGATCTTGCCAGCCACACCCTGGTGGCCCCCTTCAACGACCTCGAAGCCGTCGCCCAGCTCTTCGCCGACCACGGCGGCGAGATCGCCTGTATCGCCGTCGAGCCCATCGCCGGCAATATGGGCATGGTGCTGCCTCAGCCGGGCTTCTTGGCAGGTCTGCGGCAGCTCTGCGACGACCACGGGGCGCTGCTCCTCTTCGATGAGGTGATGACCGGCTTTCGCGTCGCCCGCGGCGGCGCCCAGAGCCTCTTCGGAGTGGTGCCGGACCTCACCGCCCTCGGCAAGGTGATCGGCGGCGGCCTGCCCATCGCCGCCTACGGCGGTAAGGCTCACCTGATGGCGCAGATCGCCCCCTCCGGCCCGGTCTACCAAGCGGGCACCCTCTCCGGGAACCCCATCGCCGTCGCCGCCGGCCTCGCCGCTCTCCGGGAGCTCATCCGGGACGGCGGTGCGGCCTTCCAGCGCCTCGAGGAGCTCGGTCAGCGGCTCGAGAACGGCCTCCGGCAGGTGGTCCAGCAGCGCCAGGTGTCCTGCCAGATTCAGCGTCGCGGAGGCATGCTGGGCTTCGTTCTCAGCTCGGACCCGATTCTTCGACTAGAGGACGTGGACGCCTCCGACCGCGATCTATTCAACCGACTCTTCCATCACCTACTCCGCTCCGGCGTCCATCTGCCGCCCTCCCCCTACGAGGCCTTCTTCTTCTCCATCGCCCACGAGGAGGAGATCATCGATCGCACCGTGGAGGCCTTCGGTGCCGCCTTCCGTGCCGCTGCCGAAGACGATCCCGAATCGCCGTCGACCACCCCCTGACTCTCTCTAGCGCCTCCGTCAGTCCCCTGCCACCATGTCCTCCCACCGCCCGCCCCCTCCTCAATCCCTGCCTAGCGCCGGCGCATCCCGCCCGAGCCAGGGGCGCGGCTCCCAGCAGCCGGACGTGCTGATTCTCGGCGGCGGTATCGTCGGCCTCGCCTGCGCGTGGCGTCTGGCCGTCGCTGGCGCCACCGTCGAGCTGCTGGAGAAAGGGCAGCCGGGAGCCGCCGCTTCCGCCGCCGCCGCCGGCATGCTGGCCCCCCTCGGCGAAGTCCCCGAGACCGGCCCCTTCTTCAACGCCTGCCGAGCCTCCCGGGATCTCTGGGCTCGCTGGGTCCGGGCGCTGGAGGAAGAGTCCGGCGTTCCCATCGAATACGACACCTCCGGCGCCCTGATGATCGCCCTCACGGAGTCCGACGAAGCTGCCCTCGAGGTGCTCCGGAGCGCGGCCGAAGATCTCGGGGAAGCGTGGGAGCCGGTGAGCGCCGGACGCCTGGCCCGCGCCGTGCCCGATCTCTCCCCCTCCGCCCGTGGAGCCCTTCTGCTCCCCGGCGAACACCGGGTAGAAAACCGCGCCGTCTGCCGCGCTCTCGCCCAGGCCTGCGCCTGGCGGGGCGTCAGCATGGTTTCGGACTTCGAGGTGGAGCGGGTCCGGGTCCACCGCGACGGCGTCGTGGTGGAGGGATCCAAGGGCCGGCGGGCGGCGCCTCGGATGGTGGTCACCGCGGGGGCCTGGAGCGGGACCGTACGCGGCCTCCCAGCATTGCCGGTCCGCCCGGTCAAGGGTCAGATGGTTCGCCTGGACGGAGTCCGCTGGCCCTGGGACGGCATCGTCAGCCGTCACCTTCCACAGATCCCAGGTCGCCAAGGCGGTGGGCTTTACGCGGTGCGTCGAGGGCCCCATGGCCTGCTGGTGGGAGCGACCGTCGAGCCGCAGGCAGAATTCGATAGCCGAGTGACCGCCGGAGGCCTGGGACGGCTGCTGGAAGGGCTGATAGAGCTCTTCCCGGGGCTCGCCAACGCGGAAGTGGAGCGAACCTGGGCGGGCCTGCGGCCCTCCAGCCCCGACGGCCGCCCCCTCATCGGGCCGGTCGATCACGGCGAATGCTTATTTGCCGCTACCGGTCACTACCGCAACGGCATTCTGCTGGCGCCGTGGACGGCGGAGCAGATCACCACTCTGCTCCAGGGGCGTCCCGGCGCGGCGGAGCTCGCCGCCTTTACGCCCTCTCGCTTCCACGGCTAATCTCTCCTAGTCCGCTGCCAACCCCGCCTGGCTCGGCGCTCCAGCCTCGCGGTGAGCGGTCCTTCGATTCAGCTATACTCTGATGCGCTAGGCCGAATCTTGAGCAATCCCTGACGGGAACCGCTCTTCAGGCCCACGTCCTTACTCACGGAGGCTACAGACCATGCCCCACATCATTGCCGAACCCTGCGTGGGCGTAAAAGACACCGCCTGCGTCGATGTCTGTCCCGTCGACTGCATCTATGGCGCTGACGAAGACTGGCAGGCCCTGTTCATTCAGCCGGAAGAATGCATCGATTGCGGTCTTTGCGTCGACGCCTGTCCGGTGGAGGCGATCTTCCCGGAGGAAGAGGTCCCGGATAAGTGGCAAGGCTGGATTGCCCTCAACTACGAACAATTTGAGCTCGATCCCCCGTGAGCTAGTCGCCTCTCTTCCGTCGCAGCGACTCTCGGGCACGCCTCTCGGCGTGCCCGAAGCTGTTTTCGGAACCGGCAACATTCTAGCGGGCCTCGTGGCGACCCAACGAGTTTCACAGCCCTGCCGCTACCAGCACCTCACTCCATAGCCGCCGCGCCGCCAGCAGCCGGCTAGCGCTCAGCCCTCCAGAGCCCGTCAAGAGCGCGGTCGCTTCGCGCGGCGATGCTCCCATCGCTCCTCGAGCACCGCTGCCTGCGGCTCGCGGCACCAGGCCCAGAGTTCCGGAGCTCGCCGTCGACAATCGCCCCAGGATGTGCCCAGGGCGACGGCGTACCTTCAGATCCAGGCGCCGGGGCGCCGTCGCGGTGGCACCCAGCGGCGCGAAGAGCAGATGGGCCCGCAGCTCCAGATCCCCGGCGCCGTCGGGAGCTGCACCACCGCGACGCCCGGCGGCCATCAGCCGAGCCGGCGATTCTCCGGGTTCGGCACCGATCCAGCTGAGCAAGATCTCCAGCCCCTCCGCTAAGACCTCGTCCCCGGAAGCATCGGAGGGCACCTCGAGGCGGGCGGCGACGGTCTCGGAAGGCATTCCCGAAGCGGAAAGCCTGAGTCCCGAGGTCAGCTCCAGCCGGCGGCCCGCGGAGCGCGCCGTGCTCTCTAGCTCCTCGAGCACCGAAGCCGGCGGTGCAGGCCGCACCAGCAGCACGTCCCGCCCTGCCGCCAGCGCCCGCTGCGCGAGCTCCCGCTGCTGCTTTGTCGGCGCCGCCAGCACCACCCCCGCCACCGTCGCTAGCTCCAGGGTCTCCTCCAGCGACCGACACAGGGAGACCGTCGGCGGTACCTTCGCCGCCGCCAGCGGCGCGCCGCGGCGATCGCACAGAGCCACCAGCGGAGGTCCGTCGACGCTCGCTCCAGCGGCCTTCGAAGAGAAATTCCAGCTCGTCAAGGTGGCCCGCCCCCGCTCCCCCAAACCCACGATGGCGATCCCGCGGCGGGAATCCGCCACCGCGGGCCAGCCCCAGGCGGAAGCAGCCCCCGCCACCGCGGTCCACTGCAGAAAGCGCCGCCGGGTCATGCGCAGCGCGCCGGATTCCGCGGGCTCGACATCGGGCTTCGGGCGTTGATGACTCATAACCAACCTCAGGTCAAATCCAGCGGCGCGGAGATCCGGGTGATGCGGGCGCGATGACAATCGACCGCGAAGGGTCCATTCGAGGAAGATTCTCGCCCCGCCGCCGGCGCGAAGATCGACTCCCACAGCGTGTCGCTCTCGAGTGTCGCGTCGGGATGCGCCTGGACCTCCAGCAGCCGCAATCTCAGCCGCTGCCCCGGAGCACCTCCCGCCACGTCCTGCGGCAGATCGCCGCGAGCCTTCCTCGCCACGACCTGATTGCCGCCATTCTTCGGGTTCCCCTCCTGCTCCTCCAGCTCGAAGTGAACCACCCCCATGTAGGCCTCTTGCCCCGGTCGCCCGGCGGCATCCGTCACGAAGTGGGTCATCACGCCAAAGAGGCGGAAGGTCCCCGAGTCCTTCACCCAATTCGGTTCCTGATAGGCGTCGGAGACATCTGCCGTCGGCTGGACTTCTACCACCACTCGCTCATCGTCAATCTGGGCCTCCACCTCGCCGCCGAGCCAGTCTTCCTCCATGCGCTGCAGCGGCGGGATCAGCTGAGTCCACCAAGGCTCGCTCCATTCGCTGTAGAGATCCTCCCCGCTCTGGCGCCGCAGGCGGCGGCGGAAACGCAATTGCAGCATCCACCAGGCGAGATCAGACTCCACCTCCCTGCCCTTGACCTCAATCGTCGGCGGCCTCAGGACGAAGGAGGACGCCAGGATCAGGGGAGTGGTCGTAGTGTGATCGCGGTGGTGACCGGCAGGACCGAAGATCGAGCCGAAGGTGGCCGAGACGCTGGTTTCGTCCAGAGCTCCCCGCACTCCCGCCGATCCGTCAGGAGCAGCGGGGACCGAGCCAGCCCCTAGCTGGGCTCCCCCGCTGGTGCCGGTGAGAATGGGATCGGGCCCCATCTCCAGGTAGCGGCAGCCGGGCTCGCCGGCGCAGTAGGCGCCGTCATTTCCCTTGCCTTCGAGGAAGGCCTGCAGCTCCTCCTGAGGGATTGCGCGATGCGGATTCACCACCCGCACCACCTCGACATCCAGCTCCTCTCCCAGGCCTCCGACGTCGAACCAGCCGCCATCCACTACCACCAGCAGGCCGGCAACGCCGCTGGCGGTCAGCTGGTCCTCGGCGTCGAGGGCGTGGTGCGCGGTGAGGGGCAGCACCAGCCGCACTTTGGGTACCGGCACCGGGCGATGATCGGGATACCGGCAGGGGACAAAGAGGCGACGCCACAGGGTTTGGGATGCCTTGCGCTGGCCGGAGCGATCGCTCTCCGAGACATCACGGCTCAGCACAGAGCCTTCTCCCGGCGGCAGCAGGGGGGCGTAGCGGCTGATCGCCCGAATGGCGAAGCGATGATGGCTGGCGACCACGTCGAAGGCGCCGGAGCCCTCCAGCGGCTCTCTGAAGATGAAGTCCTCCGGCAGCTCCTGTGGGCTGTTATCCGCTATACCCTGCCCCTGCCGGCGCAATCGCCGCCTCATCGGCACCATGCGGTGCTCGTGATTCGCCCGATCCCCCAGCTCCGTCAGCTCCCAGCGCGCATAGTGGCTCAATTCCTCCTCCGCCGTCTGCCCTGCACCGGCGCCATTCGCCGCGGCCTTCTTGGAGCCTCCGAGATCCGGGTGAGCCAAGGGGGGCCGACCCCGCCAGCCCCAGGCCTGATGCAGCAGCTCCGCTCGACTGAACTGGCGCCGCAGGCGGTCGAGGACACCGCTGGCCGCCGGCCCTGCCAGCGCCTGCGGCTCGAGGGTGACCTGCAGCTCCCCGCGGGCTTGGGGATGCTCCCGGTGCAGATTCAATCCCCTCCACAGCGAAGCCCCCATCGAGGCCCTCAGCGCCGCTCGCTCCGCCTCCGGGCCAGCGAAAAGGGGCTCCGCTACTTCGATCAGCAGATGCCAGGGGGACGTGTACCGGCGATCTTCGACGCCCTGATCGAAACGCTCCCCAGGAGCCTCGTCCTGCAAGACCGCCCGCAGGGAGAGTCGATACACCTTGCCGGGCTCCACCGTCACCGGAACTGCTGACCCACCGCTCGATGGCTGAACCTGCGCCCTGCTGCCGTCCTCCACCTGCACTCTTATCGTTTGGGCAACAGCCTGCTCCGGTCCGAGCCCTGGCTGGCCCTCTTCTGGTTTCGATCCTTTCTCCCAAGGTAAGGGCTTCCACGCATCATCCACCGTGGTACCTGACGAGGGCAGCAGCTCGACGAGCTGGTAATCCAGTCTCACCACCGCGGGATCGTCGAGGGTGACGTCCTCAACCCCTCGGATCCGCGCCTCGGCTACGGTCTCAATCCGTTTTTCATTGTTCTTGGAGCTCAGGAAATTTAAGCTGGCCCACACCCGTTGGCGAGTGGTTTTGATCTCTTCGCGCTGCTGCGAACCTCTTGCTGCAGCAATCGCCTCGAAGGCTTGCCAGCGATCCCAGGTGTGTATATCCACCGCTGGCGGTCTGACGCCAAAGATGAAGCTCGAGGGAACGCCCAGAGGGCCGGCGGCCTCCATGCTCTGGGGCGCTAGCAGCAGGCAAGGGAGCCCAGCTTCCCCGGCGGCACCCAATTCTTCGTTGCCCACCCTGCGAACCCCCTCCAACACGGGATCCTCCGGCGGCACGATCTCTTCCAAGGTCAGCTCCCGGATCCTGAGGTCGACCCCCTCGGGGACCGGCGGCAGCTCCAGAGGTGCATTGGCCGGCGAGACCGGGGCTATCGACGCTACAGCGGCGACCCGCGAATCCGGCAGGATCCTCAAAGCGCCGACTTTCAGAGTTCTGAGGTGCTTGTACTGAGCGCCCTTGGCCGGAAGGTATGCCGCTTCCGGCACCTTCCCTACGGCAGCGGCCGGCGGTCGAGGCTTGAAAGGTAAGTCTGTCGCCGCGCCGCCTTCCGCCAGGGCCGGCGGTAGGGCACCGCAATTGCTCACCAAGAAGGCTGCCGCTCGATAGTCCGCGCCATAGGCCAAACCCGGCATTTGAGCGCCGGGGGCCGCAACGAAGCGCAGGGGCGGACGATCCAAGATCCCCGGCTCACCGCCTTTCACCCCCAAGCGAGTAGTGGAAACCGTCGCCAGGGGACTTTCGGCGGTGAGCGGCTGGTTGTCGTAGGTCAGCGTCGAGTCCCGCAGGCCATCGCGATAGACGAGGCGGGCCGGCAGCAGCACCGGTCCAGCCAGCGGCGTGCCGCGCTGGCGCTCCGCAAGGCCGGGCGATGGAACTCTAGGCGGCACCTCCGCCTGCGCCCAGCACAGCCCCCGCCAGTCGGTTTCGTCAGGCGCCTCGCGCCTCAGCAGCAGCCCGACTCCCTGAATCCTCTCCAGAAAATCTACGCCAGGCTTAAGAGCCCCCGAAGAGTCCTGCGTTTCGGCCGGGTCCGCCGTGATGGAATCCACCTGGAAGGTGAGACCCCGAGTGGCCTTTCGCCGCCCCGGCACCGTCTTGCCGGCAGGGCCAAGGGTAGCGACAGCAGCCTCTATCAGAGCCTTGGCAGCGGGTTCTAAGGCCCCATAGAGAGACTCTCCTATCCAGTCCTTCAGCGCGATCTCGAGCGTCCTCTGGGCCGGATCCTCACTCCAGCCTGGGATCGCCCGAGCGTTCAAGGCCCTCAGCCAACCCGTCCAGAAGCTGCGCCCGTCGACCTCGGCGCCGAGGGCGTCTCGCAACAGGCTGCGGCGCAGATCGAGCCCCTCCGGCAGCCCGCCGACTCCATCCACACCGTCGCTACCCCCAACCTCTTCGCCCAACAGTCGATCCGCTAATTTGCCTAAGGCCTTTGCCTGGTCCCTCCTACCCTGCTTCTTGGCGAGCTCATCAGCGATCCGCCGCCACTGCGCCGCCAGCAGCTGCTTCAGCAGCCCAGGCCGCGCCACCGCCGCGGCTACCGAGCGCAGCTGAGCCAGCAGCTCCAGGGGGTCCATGCTCTCCGGCGCCGACAGCACGCGAAGCTGATCTCGGGGCTCGGCCCCGTCGGCTTCTATCTCCCTCGACTGACGGCCCATCACCGCAGCCTTCACCACGTCATCCCAGGTCGGTTCCAGCTTCTTCAACAGCGACGCCGACTGAGGCTCGATGAGATCCACCAAGGGCTTCAGCTGCTCTCGACTCACTAGATCGGGCCACCAATCCGACGCCCGTGCCAGGAACATACCGCCGGGCGCTCCAGGGCGAATACCGGGGCCACTCACCGCCCGTAGCCGCTCCAGGACCTTATGGGCGAAGGTCACGATGTCGGTCCCCAAATCTTCGGGCGCCTGGCGCACCAGCCACGGACCGAGATCCAGCAGCTCCGCTAAACGCTCCTCCATCAGCGCGAGCCAATCCTCGTCATCGATTCGCTGCCCTTCCTCGCCTTTGGGCTCTACCCACAGGCTGCCAAGCTGGAAATAGGTCCCGGAATCGGCATCGTTCAAGGTATCGATGGGGGCCGTCAACGCTTCGGCACTGACCGCTATCGGGCCGTGAGCTCCAGAATCGTCCTGATATTCGATCCAGGCGAACTCCTGATCTTGGCTGAGGGAACAGGCACTCGGTACGAGGCGCTGCTTCAGACCACCGAGCCCCGCCGGCAGGATCGGAGCGACCGCCAGCCGAGTAGCCTCTTGAATAGCCTCTTCAGGCACACCGGAAGTATCGAGTCGGATAAAGCCCGACAGCCCCAGGCGCTGCGCCAGGGGCCAAGGCTGCCGAGAGAGCTCCCCGAGGAAGGCCGGCCAGTGAAAGCGCTCCTCGACCACCTCCACCTCCTCCTGGCCGGAAGGGACGCCCCGTCCCCAAATCGTGGTGGTAGATCGCCTCTTCGCCTCCTCGTAGCGCGATTCGAGGTCACTCTTCCACACCCTCCAGTCGCTTTCTTCGATCTCTGCTCGAGCGTCTTGCGGGCCGCTCAAAGGGATGTCGAGACTGTTATCCAGGCTGATCAGATCGCCACCCTCTGAGAACAAAAAGATTCGCACCTGGCTCCACACCGGATCCCAGGTCCACGGCCGCAGCAGTCCTTCCTGCCCATTCAGCTCTCCGGGGCGAAAGCTACCAACGCCGTAGGCCAGCTGGAAAGTTAGGCCATAGGCCAGCTGCTTCGGATTCCCGTCCTCGCCCTGTTGGTCGTAAGGGTAGAGACGGTCGATGGCGGGCAGGATCGTCAGATCAGACACAGCATATTCTCCTGATCGCAAATATCGAGGAAGGCCATCACGCGAGCATCTCCAGATAGATCTCGACCCGATCGAAGATCTCCTCGTAGGGCAGGCCCGACAAACCTGATAGCTCATTCCGTGAATCGCTCTGGGCGAGCATCGACGCCGCGGCACCGGCGGCCATGCCGCCGGGCCCTCCCGCCGCCAGCTGGCCGAGGGTCCGCGGCCCGCCGAGGGAGCCGGACCTACCACCACCACTGCCGGCGAGGGTGTAGCTCACGCTTTTGCTCACCTTGAGGGTGAAGCACCAGCAAATCTTGATGCGCAGGCTGACGTGGCCGTGGCCGACGAGACTCCCGTTGCCGTACACCACCTCGAGACGCAGGGTGACGCTGGCGCTGACGATGCCCAGCACGTTGACCCGGCCGGAGATCATGAACACGATCCCCAGGGTGAGCCCTCCCTGGCCACTGCGGTAGCGGGCGGTGATACCGAAATAGACGTAGACCCCGCCCTTGATGGGGCCGAGGGCGATCGCCAGGCTGGCGGAGGCGGTGATCGCCATGTCGACGGCGCTCTGCACCTTGCCGGTCGCCGGGAAATAGCGGCTGTCGGCCACCAGGTAACCGCCGCCGCCGAGAATGAAGACCGAGAGGTTGAAGGGGATGTCCGGCCTCGCCAGCAGGAAGGCCAGGGCGATATGAAAGCCGTCCTCACCGTCGCCGGCCTGCGGCGATTCCGCCGCCCAGCGCACGGCGAAGCGAGTGCCCACAGAAAGGCCCGAGATGCCGAAGGTTCCGACCTCCGTATCCGGAATCGGCAGCGACAGGATCGAAACTACTCCGGTGGGCTCGACTCGCAGGGTCAGGCCGTCGATTCCGGACACCAGCTCCGCCAGCAGCTGGTTGATGAACTCCAGCACCTTGGCCAGCTCGATCTTCTTGGCGTCGATCTGGAAGCGCAGCTTGCCGTCGCGATCGAAGTGCAGGGTGGTGCCGTGGAGCGAAACGATGGTGGAGCCGCCGATCTTCAGCAGCCAGCTGGCGAAGATGCGCCCCTCCACCTCTCGGCGCACAGAGCCATCGGCGGCGCTGACGCTCGCCTTCGCCAGAGCCTCGAACTGAGCCTCCTCCACCTCTAGGGTCAGGGGGCCAGTGCTGAATACCGTCGCTCGCTTCGCCAGCTCGATATCGACCTTGGCCTCGAACCAGGCGCGGCGAGTCGCGGGATCGAGGCCGTGGCGCACGTCCACGCCATCGGCGGCGGTGGGCATCTTGACGCCGGAGAACAGATTGCCAAGGGACAGCCCGCCGAAATCCGGCAGGATGTCCGAGAGATCGAAGTTCCGCAGATCCTCGGGGATCAGCTTCTCCCCCAGCTCCTTGACCGGTAGGTCCACCCCCAGAGGCTTGAGAGCCTCGACGGCGTCCGCCACCTGGGCGGCCCGCGCGATCACCGGGGTGACCCCAATTCGCTGATCCAGCTCGTTGTAGAAGAAGGCCACCTCCGGCCGATCGAAGGCCAGACCCCCGACCTCCGGCGGCTCGCCGAAGGCCCGCACCAGGCGCAGGCCGGCCTGTTCTACGGCCTGGCCCTGGCGCTGAATACGGCGCAGGGTGGCAAACTCCTGGCGATACTCAGCCTCGAGATCTTCCAATATGGAGTCACGCTCAGCCTCGAGACCCCGCCTCAGAGCATCGACCTCCTGCTGCGCCTCCTCTAACTTCGATGTCACATCGTCCTTTAGCTTGTTGGCCCGAGTCTCGATCCCGGAAGCCCAACCGGAAAGCGCATTGGCTTCGGGAGCCCATTCGTCATAGAGCTGCTTCTCCGCGTTCTTGAATTCGGTCTTGAGACCTTCAGCGAAACCCTCTGCCCATTCCTTTACCGGCTGAGTCCACTGCGCCAGCTGATCTTCTACCTGGCCAACGGTGTTGACGATCTCTTCGATGATCTCGTTGCCAACGGTCAGTAGCTCTTGCTCCAAATTAGCGATGGCGTCGTGCTTCCACTTCTCCAGAGCCTCAATCTTCTTCTCGAGCTCGGCGACATCCTTAGACCAGGCATTCAGCTGGTCTTCCCCCAGGACTTCTAGCTCCTTTGCACCATCGAGAATGCCCCCCACCACGGTTCCTTGGATCTCTCTAGTGACCTTCAAGCCCCGGCGTAGCTCACCCACCACCTCCCGCAGCCGCAGAACTTGAGGCTGCAAGAACTTGAGCGCGGCGTCGGTCTGCGTACGAAGCTCAGACTCCAGGCGCTTGATCAGCCCACCGATCGGTAGCTGCGAGCCATCAACGTTGATCTTCGGCGCGTTCTCCACAAAGGCACGAATCTTGGCCAAAGCCCCCTCGACCTGGAAAAGTAGCGCCGACGCCCGCCGCTCGAAGCGTTCCGGCGCGACGAAGGCCTTGTCGGTGGCTTTTTCGACATCCCGGCCCAGCTCCGTCAACAACGCCGCGGCTTCAGCCCGAATCTGCCGCACGTCGGCGATAGCTTGGCGTAATGGAGGCAATAGAGCATCGCCCAGCACCGAGGGGGATGGGGTGAGCAGGACCGCCTGCCGGCCAAGATCCTGCACTGTGGCCTGCAGGTGCCGCCGAAGAACCTTGCGTACCGCCTCGCTGCCGCTGGAGCGCTCGCGATGAGCTGTCCGCAGGATTTCCAGCAGCGCCTTCTCTAGCGCCGAGTCGCCGCTCCCGCTGTAAATCAGGCGCTGCAGCTCACGCTTCAGGGCTTTTTGGCTCTGCTCCTCAAAGGCTTCAAAAACCTTTTCCGAATCATTCCAGGTATCGATGGCGGCTCTAGCCTCGGCACCAACGTTGTCGAGAGTCGCCTTGACGGCATTGACCTCACCACCTACTGCCTCTAGCGCTTCCCTTACCTGCTCCAGGGCTTTATGTCCACTGGAAATGGTGCCGCTGGCCGGCAGCGACGCCAGTGCCTCCGCGAAGCGCTCGTCGATCGCACGCCGCAGGTCGCCCAAAGGATCCGGCGCCGGGGCGCTAAGACCGGAACCCAGCGGGGCCCGAGACATCGTGACGGTCGACAGCCGCCCGGCCATCGGCTGATTCTTGCGGTGCACCCCGAGGTCCGCGCCATGAGGGGATGGGTCGAGGCGGAAGGTGGTGGGGCTATGGCCTTCGGGCACAGCATCGTCACCCCTGGTAGTCTGCCTCAGGCGGCCGCCGGAAAACCCACCAACCGGCGTGGGCCGAGCCCCGGAGCCATAGTCGATGTCGATCATCGGCGGCCATAAATCAGTATCCGTCGCATCGACCGTAGGGTCTTGAGTCTTCGTAGTGCGAGTAAAGAAGGCGAGGTTTTGCGGGTTTTCGATCAAGCGCTCCACCGGCACCGTCTTGCCGTCCACCACCGAGAGCACCGTGAGCCGCACCCGAGGCTTGGGAAAGACGTCCGAGGGCTGGGCATCGACCACCCACAGCGGCACCTTCCAGCCCTGCTCCCGCATTCCCTCGGGGCGCCCCTCCTCCACGTCGGAGCCCCAGGCGCTCTTGACGGCGAAGCGCACCACCTGGTTGGGATCTTCGGCGAAGGTGCAGCGAGTCACGAAGCCCGCCCATTCCGGAGCGCCGCCGAGCTTGTCCGGGTAGGAGCGGGTGTTCTCCAGCAGCTCCACGTACTCCCGCACCTTGCGCAGCACCGGCCGCCCGCCGAGGGGATTCTGATCGTTCACGAATTGGCGGGACGGCACCACCGAGCGCTCGTAGACGATGATGTGCTTGGCGCGGTGCCAGAAAACGCCGATGCGGCCGATACGCTCCACTCGGTAGGCAAAGGTGCGCCCCATGGAGACGTCGGCGTAGAGAGCCGTCTTGCCCTGGTCGAAGGAGCTCATCTGATGCCCCCAAGCGCCGAGGGCCGAGAGACGCAGATCCGCCAGCTCCGCCTCCACCGAGGCCGGCCAGGGATCGTTCTGCCCTCCCATCACCGCCTCGTAGATATTGGCGCTCTCAAAACCCCAGGAGACTCCACCACACAGCTTGTCGGAGTCGGGGCCGCAAAGCTCTTGGGCCGCTGCCCCCGTGGGATCGGCCTCGGACGGCGGCGGCACCTCCAACGGGGGCTGTAGATCAGCCCCTCCCGCGGCCGCTACCAGGGAGGGGACTCCCGCGGCGCGGCGATCCGGCAGCCGGATCCAGCAGCTCACGCCCTCCCGGCGCTGTAGCGCCTGCACCCTGCCGGCGTCCCACGCCTCCAGCACCGCCAGCCGAGCCAGCAGCTGGCGATGGTAGCGGTTCCAGCGATAGCGCGCCCGATCCCAGCTGAGGTCGACCCCCGCATCGGATCCGGTCTCCCGCTTCGCCTTCCTCTCTACCTCCTCGAACCAATCCCTATTCACAGACCATCGCCGCCGCCGGTCCATCGCCCCAGGAAGATCGCCCACCAGCGCCGTCACTTCCGCCAGTCGGATCAGGTCGGAGGAAAGGTCGGCGGTGCAGGAGAGGCCGTAGAGAATCTCCAGGTGCAAGGCCTCCAGCTCGACCCCCGGCAGCTCTCGCCCCGGCGCCGAGAGCAGCCGCCGGAAGTTCCACGGCACTTCCGGAAAGGCCTGCTGAAAGTACTTCGTTCGCAGCGATAGACTCGCCGGCGGCCCGAGTCGGAAATCCGCCACTTCTCCTTCTTCTAGGTTGCGGTAGCGCAGCATCGTCTCCCCCACCGCCTGGGGCGGCAGGGTGAGGCAGAAACCGGCGAGGGACGGCTGGTTGATGTGCCACACCCCAGGATCGATGCCCCCGGTGCTCCAGTTGGCCACCTCCGTCCCCAGAGGAGCGGAAAGCAAGGAGCCGATGGGATCGAAGGCCACGACGGCCGCAAGGAAGGGATCCGAATCCAGCACCAGTACCCGCTGAACCGGCTGCAGCTCACAGGGGTCGGTGTTCCGCGGCGAGGCTGGTGCGGCCCCGGCCACCACGGCGCTGGCCGCAGCGGCATCCTCGAATGGAGTCGCCGAATCCTCTGCCGGCGAGGCTACTGAATCGTCTACCGGCTGTGCCGCGGCCTCGACTATCGGCTGAGCCGCCGCACCGTCCCCACCTCGTGTCGTGACGCCATCTCCAGTTTGCGAAGTCGAATCGCCGTTCCCGGCGAGGCGAGCCGCTGCATTCGTCTGTTGATTCGAGCCTTCGCGACTTGAATTACCGCTGAGGTCGGGACGGAAGAGCCGAAGATGAAGTTCCAGACCCTGGTTCTGGCTCCGAACCTCCCTCGCTTCCAGCAGCAATCCGGTGTCGGTCCTGGACCGCCCGCCGAAGGGATCTGCGATCACCAGGGGCGCCGACCGGCTGGAAGCACATCGGATGGCGCTCTCTCGCCCCCTCGCCTCTACGCCGAGGTCTGCGATCCACCTACCGCTGGTGGTCGACGATTCGTCAAAACACACCGCCTCGTTCGGTGCATCATCCTGCCCGCCGGGCCGCACCCGGGCGACGGACCAAGTGGATTGAATGTCGACATCCTCGAGGCGATAGCCAGCCTGCCCTAGGGGCCGCGGCTTCAGGACCAAACGGAAAAGTATGTCCGCCCTGAAAGCTTCATTGTCAGAGGCAGAAGCAGCTGAAGCTTTCGCTAGCTCGATGTCCAACGCGCCGAATCGCAGAACCGGCGAATCGCTCTCCTTATAGTCTGCCTGCAGTAGGGCCTTCTCGGCATAGATGCTCAGCGCGCCCGCTCGGGAAGCCACATCGCGGATGTGTTCTAGCTGCTTGAACTCGAAGGCCGATGTCGCCGAAAGAGGGTTTGCCGCTACTGCTGCGCCGGGGGAACCCTGCAGCATTCCTTTGAGAAGACTGCCGTCATGGAGCCGTAGCTGTGGGAACTCGAGCTTTAGATTCTCGGCATCCGTGAAGCGAAGCGATAGAGAGTGGCTTTGAACTTCGATTCTTGGGCTACTGCCTTGGAAAGGTGAAGAATTCAAGACTGGCGGATGCCCCGGCAAGATGAGTTTGGGCCTCGCTGCGCCATTCGTCGGAGCTGTGCATTGATCAACGGCGGAGAGCGGTGTCACGGCGGAAATTGGCTCATCAACTCGGTAGACAAGATCCCAGCAAACCTTCTCTGTGCCGCTAGAGCTTGCTTCGCTAGGGAATTTAGGGACCTGCGTATGGGGTGAACCGGGTCGCACCAATAGCGATGAATCCAGCAGCCGAGAAGCCGCGCTAGACCAAATCTCGCCACCCCACACATGGCTGAGTCCGAAAAAACCAACCAGCCAAGAGCGATGCCGAGGTCGTTCCTCCAAATCCGGCACGTGCTTCGTCGAAAGCTGAATCAGCCGAATTGGCGTTGTCTTCGAGGCTTCGTCCTTGGGCAAATAAATAGTTTCCCCGAACGCCTTCCATGCAGACCATTGTTTATTCGGCAGAGGGTCCGAAGCCCAGAGTTCTTCATCTCCACACTCTCTATCAGACTTTTCCCAACCACCATAAGTCGGCCGAGCAACTACACTAAATATTGCAGTTGCGCCCCTGACTTCGTCTTCATTGGATATTCGAATACTGCTAGAAGTGATCCAATGCATCTCCAGTCTAACTTCATTCTCTTCATCCAATGACTCCCACTCAACAGAACTAATTAATGAACGAAAAAGGCAAGACTCTCGCATACCATCAGCTGGTACCTTCGCCCGCATGCCGAGATATTCCCTCCGCTTAGGAATGCCCTCCGGTATTTCTTCCAAAAGATTAATCGCAAAAATATCCCCCTTACCAAGCTGCAGATCATTCCTCTTACGCAGCCTGTCATTAGCATAAAAAGCAATAAGCCCTCCACCTTCCGAGAACACTACCTTAAGCCCAAACCGCCCAATTCCCCCCCAAAAATAACAAGCAATTTCAGCATCCAAAAACATACGACCACGATCACGCTTATTCTTACTCCAATCGTTATGCTTAACACTGCCGGGCATGACAGGAATTCGCAGAGCCGGCCTAAGCTTCTCAAAACTCTCGGAACCTAAATCCCAATAGATACCTACAAATAAAACACAAGACTCGAGCTCCTGAAGCTTTTCAAGGTTTCCCCCAACAAAGGGAATAAGTTCTCCCGACTCAAGCTCCAAACAAGCGACACGCGACATCATGCCTCCAACCCTGTGATCAGAGTAGATTCTTTATAAATTATTTTCCGCGATTAAAAATTTTCAGAAGAATGAATGATTCGTCAAGTCTTCAGCAGTGACAAAACCGTGACAGCACTCAGAGATCCCTAGAGCTCATAACTCCCTAGCCCGAGAACATTCCGCTAAGCTTTCACCGCCGACTCGCCAGTCGCCGCCCTATTTTCAGGGGCAGCCACCGCCCCGTCCAGCACGAAATCCCCATCGGATCTCGGTGATGACAAGGGTCTCCCCAGCGCCCCCACCGGGGCCTCTAATCCCCGCATAGAGTTCCCGCGGCCTAGGCTCAACGACAGGGGAGCCCCAAAGAAAAAGTCCCCGGGATCCTCAGGATCTTCGGGGACTTTTCGATTCAGAAGCGAAGGAAACTCCGGGAGGTGGCTGCCGGAAGTATCCTCGCGCCAGATCGGATTGCTGACTCGGTCTCGATCGCCTCAATCCCTACGGGCGGATGAATGAGGAGTCTGGTCTAGGCCGAGCTGAGTGCCGAATCGCCTACATCTTCCGACCCCGTGCTGAAGGCGTCTTCTCCGCGACGCCAATCAGGGCGGTGGGAGAAAGATTCTCGAGGGGAAGGAGAGCAGCTCGGCGGGATCAGGGAGCTAGAGACAAAGGGAAGGAAAGCGAAGGAAAAGAGAGTCGCCGCGCAAACCCTGGGGGTCGCGGCATGGCGCGGCACCGCGAGTGCCGCTGCCGGAATTACTCGTTGAGAGCTTCCTTGAGGTCCTTACCGGCCTTGAAGCGGGCGCTGTTGCTCGCGGCGATGGTGATGGACTCGCCGGTGCGGGGGTTGCGGCCCTTGCGCTCCTCACGGTGGGAGACGCTGAAGGTGCCAAAGCCCGGCACGCTGACGCGCTCGCCATCCGCCAGAACGTCGGTGATCACGTCGAAGACAGCGTCGAACGCCTCGCCCGCCTGCTTCTTGGTAATCCCCTCGACGGAGTCGACAACCGCATCCACAATATCTGCTTTACCAGCCATTGATGTTCTCCTTGTTCAATTTGAGCCAGTACCGAACGGCACAGGTCGGTAAAGATATGGCAGCCACTGTCTGATGTCAACAAATCCGCGCCTTTGCGGCGTTTTTCAGACCTCCAAAAGCCTCTGGAGAGCGCCCCTCCTCAGCCCCCTTCAGGGGCCTGTCTAGAGAGCCGTCCGGCATGCCTCACTACCTCTAGCGGAAACGCTCCATCACATGGACCGTAAAGCCGTCATGATCGTCTTCCGGCAGCACTCTCCATAGGCCCGGGGCGACCACGCCTCGGGCCGCCGGTGGCGCCAGCCAGTCGGCCAGGGGGGCCGGTCGGAAGTCCTTACCGAGGTCGGCGAGGAAGGCGTTCACCACCTCCTCGTTCTCCTCCACCTCCACCGAGCAGGTGATCGCCACCAGTAGACCGCCGGGGGCCACCAGCGGGGCGCTGCCCTTCAGCAGCCGGCGCGAGGTCGAGCTCATGCGCCCGATTTCCGAGCCGCTGAGCCGCCACTTGAGCTCCGGGTTCTTGCGCAGCGTTCCGGTTCCGCTGCAGGGTAGATCGAGGATCACTCGATCGAAGGGGGCAGCCCAAGGGGGAGCGCCAGCGTCCGCCACCGTCAACGGAAGATCGAGGTCGAGTCGCTGGAGGTTCTCCCGCAGGCGGCCGAGGCGCGAGGCGGAGAGGTCCGCTAAGGTGAGCTGAACCTCCGGCTCCCAGGCGTAGAGGGCCAGGCTCTTGCCGCCGGGAGCCGCCGCGGCGTCCAGCACCCGCTCCCCGGCCCGCGGCGGCGGCAGCAGCGCGGAGAGCTGGGAGATCTCGTCCTGAATGTAGATCCGGCCGTGCCGAAAGCACTCGGTGGTGAGGGGATTGCCGCGCCTCACCGTCAATCCCAGCGGGGCCCACTGCGAGGGCTCTACGTCCAGCCCCGCCTCGATCAGCTCTTCCGCCACCACTTCCCGCCCTCCGCGGTGGCGAAACGCCAGCAGCTGTAGCGGACGATGGCGGTTGTTGTTGCGCATCAAGTCCCGCGCCCCGCTCTCGCCGAAGCGCTGCAGCCAGCGCTGGGCCAGCAGGTCTGGATGACTCCACTCCACCGCCAGGCGCCGGGCCGGATCCTTGATCTCCACCGGCCAGTCTTCCAGGCGAGAAGCGCGGGCGATGCGCCGCAGGACGGCGTTGACGAAGCTCGCCGCTCCTCGATGGGTGAGCTGATGAGCCTGCTCCACCGCCTCGTGGACGGCGGCGTGGGCCGGTACTCGATCGAGGAAGAGCAGCTGATAGGCGGCGATGCGCAGCGGTGCCCACAGCGGCTTTTCGATGGCGTCGAGCCCTCGGGAGGCGGCGCGGGTGATCACGTCGTCCAGGCGCCGCAGCCAGCGCAGAGTGCCGTAGACCAGCTCCTGAAGCAGCGCCAGATCCCGCTCGTCGAAGCGCACCATCACAGGCGCCAGGAAGGTCTCCACCGGGGCCCGTGAATCGAGGGTCCGCTCCACCACCCAGGCGGCCGACACCCGCACGTTGTCCTGGGGAGAGCGCCGCACCGTGGCCCGACGCTGGTGACCGCCGCTGCGGCGATTCCCTGCCCGCCGTCGACCGGCGCCGGAAGTCTTTCGCTTCGCCATCGCAGCTCGTCCCATCCTCAATCGGCGGCGGTCGCCGGGGGCAGCAGCGCGAAACGCTCCCCCGCCTCGACTCGCTCACCGTTGACCCAATCCACCGCGGAAACGGCCTTCTTCCCCGGCCGCTGCACCCGCTCTAGACCGAGAGCGGGGCCCTCGCCAGCGGCCACCGCCAGTCGCCCCACGCCCTCGTGCTTGACCACCCCGAGCACGGTGCCGGCGTCGGCGCGCCCGCCGCCCCACTCCACCGGCTGCGCCTGGAGCACCTTCAGCGGCCGATCCCGCAGCGTCGCCGTCAGCCCGGGCCAGGGGGTGTAGGCCCGCAGTAGAGAGTCCAGCTGCCGGGCTCCCAGCCGCCAATCCATCACGCCGTCGCTCTTCTCGATCCGCGGCGCATAGGTCGCGGCGGCATCGTCTTGGGCCTTAGGCTCGACCTCCCCCCGCTCGAGAGCTTCGAGGGTTTCCACCAGCACCTCGCCACCGAGGACGGAAAGCCGCTGGGCGAGCTCGGGATGAGTCTCCCGAGGACCGATGGGGGTGGTGCGCCGCAGCAGCTCCGGCCCCGTGTCCATGCCCGCCTCCATCACCATGGTGCACACCCCGGTGACTTCGTCGCCGGCGGCGATGGCCGCCTGAATCGGCGCCGCCCCTCGCCAGCGCGGCAGCAGCGAGGCGTGAACATTGACGCAGCCGCGCCGCGGCAGCCCCAGCAGGCGGCGCCGAAAGATCTGCCCAAAGGCCACCACCACGGCGAGGTCGGGGGCCAACGCCTCCAGCGAGGCAAGGAAATCCTTATCCTTCACCGATGCTGGCTGCACCACCGGCAGGCCGAGCTCCGCCGCCCGCTGCGCCACTGGAGGAGGCTGCACCGAGCGCCCTCGCCCCACCGGTCGCGACGGTTGGCTGACCACCAAAGCCGGCGCCCGCCCCGCCGCCACCAGGGCGTCCAGACAGGGCACGGCGAAGGTCGGGGTGCCGAAGAACACCAGGGTGCTCAGGGCATCCACCGACGGCCGGTGACCGTCACTCGATGGCTGGCCGCCGTTCGATGACTGGCCATCGTTCGATGATTGGGAGAGCTCGTTCATCACGGATCCATTCTTCACCGCGGGGCTTCGCGGCGATCGGTGATCGTAGCACGGGGGGCCCCGCCACCTGGCCGAGGCGGCGCCTGCGCACAACCCCGACGGGGCTCACTCCATACGCTGGGAGTCGATCTCTTGGAAGAAGTCCGCCGACACCAGCACTTCCCGGGGCTTGGAGCCCTGGGGTGGACCGAGAATGCCGTCCTGCTCCATCATGTCGATGAGCCGCGCCGCGCGGGAGAAGCCGACCCGCATGCGCCGCTGCAGGAAGCTGGCGGAAGCTCCCCCTTCCGCGACCACCACCCGCACCGCCTCGTCGTAGAGCTCGTCCCCTTCGTCATCGATGCCGCCGGGGCCAGAGCCCTTCTCGCTGCCCTTGAGCACCGCCGGATCGAGATTCGGCTTGCCGACCTTCTTCTTCAGCCAGCGCACCAGCCCAGCGGTTTCCTGCTCGCTGATATAAGCCCCGTGGAGGCGCACCGGCCGCGAGGTTCCCGGCGGATTGAAGAGCATGTCTCCCTTGCCCAACAGCTGCTCCGCCCCGACTTGATCGAGGATGGTGCGGGAGTCGTGGCGCGAGGTAGTAGCGAAGGCCAGGCGGCAGGGGAAGTTGGCCTTGATGGTTCCGGTGAGCACGTCCACCGAGGGCCGCTGGGTGGCGATGATCAGGTGAATACCCACCGCTCGAGCCATCTGCGCCAGGCGGGCGATGGCCGTCTCCACCTCGGAGGAGGCCACCATCATCAGATCCGCCAGCTCGTCGATCACGATGACGTAATAGGGCAGGGGCTTCAGGTCGTCGGCTTCAATGCAGGTCTCTTCGTCATCCGAGAGAGAAAGACGCCGCTGCACCTCTGGATCGCGGATCGCCTGGTTGTAGAAGCCGATGGAGCGCACGTGGATCTCCGCCAGCAGCTTGTAGCGGCGCTCCATCTCCACCACCGCCCACTGCAGCGCGTTGGCCGCCTTCTTGGGATCCACCACCACCTCTGCCTTGAGGTGAGGGATGTCCTTGTAGACCCCCAGCTCCACCCGCTTCGGGTCGATGAAGATGAACTGCACGTCCTCCCGGCGAGCCTTGTAGAGGATCGAGGTGATCATCGACTGCAGGCCGACGCTCTTGCCCGCGCCGGTGGCGCCGGCCACCAGCAGGTGGGGCATCGCCGCGAGATCGGCGAAATAGGGATCACCGCCGATGGTGGTGCCCAGCGCCAGGGTGAGAGGAGACTTGGCCTCGACGAAGTCTTCTGTCTCCAGCAGCGAGCCGAGCCGGATCACCGAGCGCTTCGCATTGGGCACCTCCACCCCCAGAGTGGAGCGTCCGGCGATGCGGTCGATGCGCACCGATTCAGCCTTCAGCGCTAGGGCGAGGTCGTCCTGCAGGTTGATCACCTGGGAGACCTTCACTCCGGGGGCCGGCTGGAATTCGAAGACGGTGATCACCGGGCCGGGGTGGATGCTCACCACTTCCCCCTCGACCCCGAATTCGGCGCAGCGGGAACGCAGCAGCTCCCCCTGCTGCACCAGGTGATCTTCGTCGTAGTCCAGCCCCTCACTGGTGAATCGCAGCAGGTTGAGGGGAGGTAGGGGCTCATGGACTCCCACTCGGGCGCCTAGCTCCAGGTTCCCCTGGTCGAGGGCCGGCACCGTCGCTGCCGGCAGCGGTCTGGGATCCGCCTCCGCCTCCGGCGCTGGCCCGCGAGCCTGTCGAGGCGCTCTCGCCGCTGGCCCTGGGGCGGCGCTCTGCGGCCCGCCCGCCGGGCCACCAGCGACGGCACGAGGCGAAGAACTTTGAGCCGCTGGGCCAACTCCTGCAGGAGCAGCTCCTGCGGCAGCGGCGCTAGCCGGGCGTTGCGGCAGGCCTGCCCGGCGTCCCGAGGGCGCGGTGGCATTCGCGGCGGAATGCGTAGTGGGATCCGCGGCGGCAGGGCCTCGACCAGCGCCGAGATCCGGCGACGGAGGCACTCGCGATCCAGCGGCGCTTGCCCCAGGTGCGGCCGGCATCCGACCGGCCGGGCCAGGGGCAGTCGATCCAGCACCAGCGCCAGGCTGCACCCGGCGCACTCGGAAATCCGCCACCGGGGGCCGGCGGGTCGACATTTCCGGCTGCATCTCTGGCTGCCCCTCTGAAGGCATCTCGGACGACGCAGCCCCCTCGCCTCCCCGCCGGGAGCGCGGAGCGAAGGCGGCAGCGACCCGCTGCCGGGCTTCTTCCTTCGCCTTCTCCGCCGCCTGCGCCTCGCGCTCGGCGATGCGCCGCAGACCTTCTTCCCGCCGACGCTGGCGATCTTTCTTGTGCTGCTGCTCTCGGCGCAGCTCGCGACTGCGGCTGGCCTCATCCACCCGCTCCCTCAGCCCGGCGGTCACCGTCTCAAAGCCGTCCTCCAGGCTGGTCTGCACCAGCAGGATAGCTCCCGCAGCGACCAGCGCCAGGAGCACCAGCAGGGATCCGATGGGCGAGATCTGCGACTCCAGAACTTCGAAAGCGATGGTTCCCCAGGCGCCTCCGGCGGCCAGTTCTCCCCCCCTCAGGCTCACTTCCCCCGCCAGCTGCTGCAGCAGCGCCGGCAGCGCCATCAACAGCACCAGGGTGCCGACGCCGCGCCCGGTAATTTCGTCCTGTTCCCGCGCCGCCCGGAAACGCTGCCAGCCGGCCACCAGGAGAAAGACCGGCAGCAGTAGAGCGGCAAAACCGACGAAGGCGAAGAGCAGCGCGGAGAGGTCGGCCCCCACCGGGCCGATCCAGTTGCTGACGCCGGACTCGGGGTGATTGCTGTGCAGCAACAGGCTGGGATCGTTGGGATCGTGGCTCGCCAGGCTCAGCACGAGAAGCACGGACAGGGTCACCAGAGCGAGACCCGCAAGATCGCTGCCCTTGCGCCGAGGCAGCCTCAGCGCCCGCGGCAGGGCGGGTATGCCGCCGGTGCTAGATGCCGGCTTGGCGGTCGCGGCCTTCTTCCCTTTGGCTTTGCGAACCCCGGGTTTGCGCACCGCGGGCCTCTTCCTGCCGCTTCCTCCGGGGCTGGGCCCTGGACCACTAGGCCCCTCCCCGCTCCCTTGAGCTACAGCCCCTCGAGGGCTGGCTCCCTTCGCCGCTGAATCCTTGACTGCCTTACCCCTTCCTGGCGTGCCCTTCCCTGGCGTTCCGGTGCCGGACGCGGCCGCCAGCTTGTCGAGGGCAGACGGTGGCAGGCTCTCGACGGAAGGCGTCGGAGCATCAGCTCCCGGCGGGCTCAACGGCACACCCCGCATCGAAGCGAGCAGAGGCGACTGAGGAGACGGCGGGAAAACAGCTGGAGAGAGGCGTCGAGCAGCACGTGGGGGAGGCTTCCTGCAGCGGGCGCTTCGGGGAGCTGGGGAGACCTCGAGAAGCCCGAATCTTCAAGAAGTCTGTGAGACATTTGTCCCTAAATATAGGCGAATACTATCATTTTTCTTCCTTTGAAGCCACCGGGGACAATCGCCGGCGGGCATCGTGGAGGCGCAAAAAGTCCGCTAGCGCCAGGCGTTCCGCCCGCTGACCGGGGTCGATAGACGCTTCTTCTAGAGCCTCCCTAGCCCCTTCCTTCCCCCAGCCCGCGGCCAGCGCATTGCGCACCGTTTTTCGCCGCTGCCCGAAGGCCAAGAAGACCGTCTTCTCGAAGGCGGGCATCTCTTCTTCTGGCCGCGGTGGCTCCATCAGCTCTAGCCCCACCAGGGCCCCGTCGACCTTCGGCGGCGGGCGGAAGCTGCCGGCCTTCACCCTACCCAGGAGCCGGGCGCGGGCTCGCGCCGCCACCAGCACCGAGAGGGCGCCGTAGGCGGAGGTACCCGGCGCCGCCACCAGGCGCTCCCCGACCTCCCACTGCACCAAGAAGGCTCCGGCGGGCACCTGCTCCCAGCAGCGCAGCAGGTGGCGCAGCAGAGGGGTCGCCACGTTGTAGGGCAGGTTCCCGGCCACCAGGGTTCCCGGCGGCAAGTGAGCCCACGGAATATTCAGAGCGTCCGCCACCGTGAGTCTCAGCTGCTGCGGCCATTGATTTCGCAGCTGACGACAGGGCCCGAGAGCCCAGGCGGGATCCAGCTCCCAGGCGTCGACCCGGGCTCCCGCCGCCAGCAGCTCGCGGGTCAGCACGCCTCCGCCGGGACCGATCTCCAAGACTCCCCGCCCCTCCAGCCGGCGCGGCGGCGGCAGCACGTCCGCCCTCGCCGCCAGCGCCGCGTTGGCTAGAAGGGCGAGATAATCCACTAGGGGACGGCACAGCTTGCCGTCCACCAAATGGTGCTGCCCCAGGCGCTTGTCGTAGCGTGGGCGCGAGGGGCGGGACGATCCGGCTCGACGGCCAGTGGAGGGATGACGTGCCATTGCCGCGGGATGATACCGCCCCCGCCCGGCGGAGGGGTATCATCGGAGCATCCCTCCATCCACTTCCCCGGGATTTTCATGAGCACCACCCTCGCCCCCCATTCGCCCGCCGCCAAGCTCCGCCGAGTCGAGGACGAAGTCCGCAAAGTCTTGGTCGGCCAACAGGTGCTGATGGACCGGCTGCTGGTCGCCCTGCTGGCCCGCGGCCATGTCCTCATCGAGGGGGTACCGGGTCTGGCCAAGACCCTCACCGTCAAGACCCTCGCCCGCGCCCTTCACCTCGACTTCCGTCGGGTGCAGTTCACGCCGGACCTGCTGCCGGCAGACCTCGTCGGTACCCTGATCTACGATCAGCGCAGCGGCGCCTTCACCCCCCGCCGGGGGCCGGTGTTCACCCACATCCTCCTCGCCGATGAGATCAACCGAGCTCCCGCCAAGGTGCAGTCGGCGCTGCTGGAGTGCATGGAGGAACGGCAGGTCACCCTCGGCGACGCCACTCATTCCCTGGCCGAGCCCTTCATGGTGCTGGCGACCCAGAATCCGCTGGAACAGGAAGGCACCTACCCCCTAGCGGAGGCCCAGGTGGACCGTTTCCTGATGAAGTTGGTGCTCGACTACCCCAGCCGCGAGGAAGAGTCGCAGATCCTCGACCGCATGCTGGTAGAGCAACCGGCGGAAGTCGAGGCGGTGCTGGATGTGGAGGCTCTGCTGAAGCTGCGGCAAGCGGCGGACAGCATCTACCTCGCCCCCGCTCTGCGGGGCTATATCCTCGACCTGGTGGGCGAGAGCCGGGAGTCGGAGGACGAATCTCTGCGCCGTTGGATCGCCGTCGGCGCCTCTCCTCGCGCCACCCTCTACCTCGCCCGATCCGCTAAGGCCCACGCGCTGCTGGCGGGGCGCAACCACGCGCTGCCGGAGGACGTCAAAGCCATCGCACCGGAAGTCTTGCGCCACCGCCTGATGCCCAGCTTCGAAGCCGAAGCGGAGGGCATCGACGGTGATTACCTGGTGAACAGGATCCTCGATCGAGTGGACGTTCCCTGAGGAGACTCGAAGCCTTGTGGCGCCCCCTGCTCGATCGTCTACGTGGCCGCAGGCCCTCGGCGGCGATGACTCCCGATCCCCCTTCCGCCGAGAGGCCCCGGCTCTCGCCCCAGCTGTTGAGCCAGGTGCGCCGTATCGAGATCGCCTCCCGGCGGCGGGTGCAGCAGGGAATGGCGGGAGACTGGCATTCCGCCTTCCGCGGCCGCGGCGTGGAGTTCGCCGAGGTGCGGCCCTATCAGCCGGGGGACGACGTCCGCAGCCTGGACTGGAACGTCAGCGCCCGCATGGGACAGGCCTACATCAAACAATATGTCGAGGAGCGCGACCTCACCATCTTTCTGGCGGTGGACCTCTCCGGCAGCCTCGCCTACGGCTCCGGCGCCGTCGCCAAGCGGGAGCTGGCGGCGGAATGCGCCGCCCTCTTGGCCCTCGCCGCCCTGCGCCACCAGGATCGAGTGGGCGCCGCCCTGCTCTCCACCGGGGTCGACCTCTTCCTGCCTCCGCGGCGCCATCGCCACGCGGTGCTGCGTACCGTGCTAGAGATCCTCGCCCGCCCCGCCCGCGGCGGCACCGATCTCGAGGGCGGCCTGCAGGCGCTAATGCCTCGACTGCGCCACCGCGGTGTGCTCTTCGTGCTCTCGGATTTCCTCGCCCCGCCGCCGGCTCGGGCCCTCAAAATGCTGTCGCTACGCCACGATGTGGTGCTGGTAGAGCTGGTGGACCCCCATGACCTTCAGCTGCCGGCGGCCGGGCCTACGGTGCTGATGGATGCGGAGACCGGGCAACGCGCACTGGTGTCCGGCCGAAAGATTCAGGCGGCGCACGCCCGGCGGGTCGCCGAAGAGCGCCGCCGCCTGCGCGCGTTGGCCACCGAGCTGCGACTGGATCTCCTCTCCCTGCGCACCGACGCCCCCTGGATTCCGGAGCTCATGGCCCTGCTCCAGCGCCGCCGCCAGCGGCGGGCCTCATGAACTTCCCCCGGGCCGCGAGGTGGCTTTCGGCGCTCGTTCTCGGAGCTGTGCTCTCGCTGGCTTCGGCGACGGCCCTCGATGCCGCCCAAAGCATGGTGCCGACCCCGGAGCTGCCGAAGCTGGAGATCAGCTTCGAGCCGGCCACCGCCATCACCGTCGGCGACCGGGTCCAGGCCTTCGTCACCGTGGTCTTGCCGCCGGGGTCCCGCACCCTGCCAATCTTCCCCCAATGGGGCTCCACCTGGGGGGCCGCCGAGGTCCTCTCCGTCGGGCCTCCAGTAGAGCTTCCGCTGCCCCCCGGCGGCCGCGGCATCCGGCCCCGAAGGGTGCGCCAAATCCTCACCCTTACCGTCTTCGAGACCGGGCGCCACGGGCTGCCACAGCGCCAGGTACGAGTGCCCCTGATCGCCGGGGACCGGCTTCTCACCACCTCGGACGGTCTCGTCTTGACGGTGCGCTCGGTGCTGCCGCCGCCGGAGGCCGGCGAGACGGTAGAGCCCCTCGCCCACCGCCCGCCGCGAACCCTTCCTTTAGGTACGGCCTTCGGCCTCACCGTCCTCGCCCTCGTCTGCGCACTGGTTCTCGCCCTCGGGCTTCTCCTCGCCCGCCGTCCCCACGCCGACGCCGCGGTCGCCGGCATCGATCCCCAAACCGCTTTTCGCCGCCTGCTGGATGCGCTGGATCAGGAGCGAAATCCGGGCGGCCGGGCGACCCTGCTCCACGGCCGGCTGGCGGTGGGGTTGCGCCACTACCTGGGACATCGATTCGGCTTCGATGGCGGCAGCGCCACCACCTCGGAGACCCTCCACCAGCTGGGGGAGCTCGCCCTCGCCTCGGGTTTTCGGGAGCAGGTGGGCACGGTGCTCCAGGACAGCGACGGAGTGCGCTTCGCGGGGGATCCCTGCGAAGAAGCGCCGTGGCGAGCGCGACTGCAATCCGCCCGCCGCCTGCTTCGCCGCGGCGAAGAAGAATACGTCGCCTGGCTGGCGCGCACCCTCGAGCTGCGGCGCCAGGCCCGCCTCGAGGTGCACCAGCGGCGCCAGGAGCGGCTACTGCAGCGACGCCCGGAAGATCGCCGGCCGTGGGAAGCAAACCCCGAGGATCTCTCGGTAGAAGACCGTCACCTGCTGCGCAGCCGCGAGGAAGACGTCGCGGCGCTCCCCCTGCCCGGGCCCTTCGCGCCGCCACCGCTCGACGCTGGTACGCAAACGGACACTACCGCCGGCACTAGAAGCGCCGAAGCAAGCGCTCCAGCAGGCTCCTCAGCTAGCTCCCAGGGCAGCGGCGAAGCCGGAGAACAGCGATGAGCGAGGGCGCCGCCACCGGCTTCTTCCTCGCCGCTCCCGCCTGGCTGCTGCTGCTGGTCCTGCTCCCCCTGCTGATCTGGGCGCGGCGGCGGCGGGCCCTGCCGGCCCTCACCTACAGTCGCCTGCCGACAGGGGCCCGCGGCGGCTGGCCGCTGCACCTCGCCTTCGCCCTGCGGCTCTGCGCCCTCGCCCTGATCCTCCTCGCCCTCGCCCGACCCCAGCTGGGAGAAGGCTGGGAGCAGCAGCGGCAGGAGGGCATCGACCTGCAGCTAGTGCTGGACGTTTCCGGCTCTATGGCGGCGGAGGACTTCCAGCCCCGCAACCGACTCCACGTCGCCCAGCGGGTGGTCAAAGACTTCATCGCGAGGCGCGGTGGCGACCGCATCGGCCTGGTGATCTTCGCCGGCGCGGCCCTCACCCGCTCCCCCTTGACCACCGACCACCGCGCCCTGGAGCGCATCGTCGACCGCCTGGAGATCGGCGAGCTGCCGGACGGCACCGCCCTCGGCGTCGCCCTCGCCACCGCCGTCGCGCGCCTCGAGGACACCTCGATTCCGGCTGCTTCTGAAGGAGACCCAAGAAGCGACCTCGAGGGCGACGCCGGAGAGCCTCCCACTCGAGTGGTCGTGCTGGTCACCGACGGCGCCAACAATCGCGGAGAGATTGCCCCCTCCACCGCCGCTGCCCTCGCCGAGAGCCTGGAGATCCGCGTCTATACCGTCGGCGTCGGCACCGACGAGCGGGTGCCTATCACCCGCACCTTCAAAGATCCCGCCACCGGCCGCGAGCGCACCGAGCGCCGCTACCAGCGGGTGGAGGTGGACGAGGATCTGCTCTCCGCCATCGCCCGCCAAACCGGCGGCCGCTTCTTCCGCGCCACCGACGCCGCAGCCCTAGAGCGAGTCTTCGACGAGATCGACGATCTAGAAACCCAGGTGATCCTCAGCGAGCGCCGCCTGCGGCGGCGGGAGCTCTACCGCTGGCCCGCCGCCGCCGCCATCGTCTGCCTGCTGCTGGCTCCCCTGACCGCCGTTCTCGGCTGGGGGGCTGATCCTTGAGCTCCCTGTGGATGCTCCTCGTCCTATCCTTCGCCCAGCCGCTACTGCTGCTCTGGCTGCCGCTGGCACCGGCGGCGACGCTGGCGACAGCGCTGGTGCTGCACCGCAGGGCCAGGGCCAGGGCCGCCTGGGCGCAGCAGCCGCTGGCCGACGCCCTGGCCGTCGGCGACTCCCCGCCCCCTCTCGGGGCGCGATGGGCGGTGGCGGTGCTCAGCGGAGTGACGATCGCCGCTCTGGTGCTCGCCCTGGCTGGCCCTAGAACAAGCAGCAGCGTCGCGGATCCAGGAGGGCTCGGCGGTGGCGAGGGAGACCTACCCTCCGTCGACGTGGTCTTCCTGCTCGACTCTTCCCGCTCCATGGCCGCCCGCGATGTCAGCCCTAGCCGCCTCGACGTCTCCCGCAGCTGGATCGATCTACTGCTGCGGGAACGGCCGGCGGGGCGCTCCGCCCTGATCCAGGTCGAGGCCGATTCAGTGGTGCTCACTCCACTGACCCGAGATCAGCAGGCGGTACGGCTGATGCTGGAAGGGGTGGCCCCAGGAACCCTGCCCCGCAGCGGCACCGATCTGGGCCTCGCCCTCACCGCTGCCCGCCGGCTGCTGACGGAAGGGGAGAGCCGCCGCGGCGCGGTGGTGCTGCTCTCCGACGGCGAAGATCACGGTACCGGCCTCCAAGGCGCCGCCGCGGCCCTCGGCGACGCCGGCATCGCGGTACTGGCGGTGGGCATCGGCACGGAAGCTGGAGCCCCCGTACCGCTGCGCCGAGCCTTTGCTGGAGAAAGCCCGGCGGGGAGAGCCGGACAAGGCGAATGGCAGCGGGATGCCCGCGGACAGGTGGTGATCAGCCGCCTCGGTCGCGACTCCCTGCGCTCCGTCGCGGCGGCCAGCGGCGGGCTCTACCTAGAGAGCGGCGGTGCCCGCATCGAGGGTGAGCCCGTCCTCGCAGCTCTGCGCTCCCTCTCCCAGCGCTCCTCTTCCCGAGACGCCTCGGCGTCCGCCCTCGGCGATTCTGCCGACGCCAGCTGGGGCTCCCCTTCGGCGGGCTCCGCGGAGGCCTTCCAGTGGCCACTGGCCTTCGCCTTCGGGCTCCTGCTCTGGCGACTGGCAGCGGAGGCGGGCCTCAGCACCCGGTCGCGGCGACCCGCCGGCCAGACCCCGGAGCTCGCCGACCAGGGAAGCTCCAGGCACCGAAAGCAGCAAAGCGAAGGACAAAGCGAAGGGCAAAGCGAAGGGCGAAACGGAGGGCAAAGCGAAGGGCAAATTGACCAGCCGCACCGGGAACAGCGCCCCCGGGGGGTTCCGGCAGCCCTCGCCCTACTCTGCCTCCTCACCCTCGCTGCACCGGCCACCGACGCCACCGCCACGGCAGCACCGGATGCTCCACCGTCGGCAGCTGCGACGGGAACAGCGACAGATATTTCGCCGCAGACTGCGCCCCCATCTCCTCCGGCAACCCGGGACGACGCCACCCGACTCTTCGGCGCGCTCCCCCCGGACCCCGCCGCGCTGCCGTCCCGCTCGCTCTTCAGACGGCTCATCGCCAACCCAAGGCAACGCACCCAGCAAGCCCTGGAGCGCTACGACCGCGGGGAGTACGTGGAGGCCGCGGAGGCAGCCCAGCGAGCCTGGATGCTGGATCCTGAGAATCCCGAGCTGCTCTACAACCTCGGCACTCTGCGCCTCGCCGCCGACGACCCCCAGGCGCTGCAAGATCTTCGCCTCGCGGTGGCCCTAGCGGACGCCCAGGAAGGCTCCTCCATGGCCCTGCGGCAGCTGCTTCCGGACGCCCTCTACAACCTCGGCAACGCCATGCTGCGGGAAGGGGATACCGCCGCCGCCGCCGAGGCCTATCGCGAAGCCCTGCGGCGCCGGCCGGCTCACCAACAGGCCAAGCACAATCTGGAGTGGGCCCTGCGACAGCTGAGCCCGCCTCCCCCACCGCCGCCCTCCCCCTCTCCCCCGCCACCACCGCCCCCCTCTCCCTCCTCCGGCTCCGGCGGAGGAGGCGGCCGCACTCTGGATCAAGCCTTTGGAGAGTCCCGCACGATGCCTCCCCAGCAGAGCGAAAGCCTGCTGCGGGCGGTTCGCACCCTGGAGTTGCGGGAACGCCAGGAGGAGGCTCAGCGGCGCCAGAGCGAAGCGCCTCAGGAAGGCAAGTCATGGTAGTCGGCGCAGCCTCGAGGCGCTCCGACACTCGACTGCTGGGGATCGCTCTCTGCGTCCTCGCTCTGCTCCTGCTCCCTCGTCTCGGCAGCGCCGCACGGCTCGAGGTCACCCTTGAACCGGCCACCGTGCGCACCGGCGACCCGATGGTTCTCAGCGTCGAGATCTGGGGGGAAGATCTCGGCTTCTCGGCACCGGAGACCCGCCTTGAGCTCGACAATCTAGAGGCCGTGGCGGGCCCTTCGGTCTCTCGTCGCACCCGCTTCGAGGCGGGCGTCTCGGTGCGCTCTTTCCTCCTCATCTGGCGCCTCAACGCCGGCGATATCGGCTACGGCAGCGCCACCGCCACGGCTCTCTTCGGGCGACGACGGCTGGAATCCCCCCCTCGCCGGGCCCATATCGTCGCCCCCGATCTCGCTCCCCCCACCAGCGCCCGGATCCTCGCTAAGGCCCCGACCCTTCCCGGCGCTCTCCCACCGCCGGTACAGCCCCCGCCCCCCCTCACCGCGGTCCCCGGGCCTGCGCCCCCGCAGCGCGGAAACGGGGTAGAGGGATCTGCGAAGGCCCCGACCGATCGCCCCGGCAGTGACCCTCCCCCCCCCCGAGACGCCGTCCGCCTGGTGGCGGAGGTCCAGCCCCAGCAGGCCTGGGTCGGCGAACCGGTGACCTACACCCTCTACCTCGACTACCTCACCGACGTGCGCTCGATCCGGCCCACCGCTCTGCCGGCCTTCAGCGGCTTCTGGGTGCGAGACGTCTCCGTCGCTCAGCGTTCACCGCGAGCGCTGAGGGGCAGCGGCCGCAGCTACCTACGGCGGGCTCTCCTCGAGCGGGTGCTCTTCCCCCTCGAAGCCGGCATCCTGAACATCGATGCCGCCGACGCCAGCATGGTGGTGATCCTGCCGGACGGAGGCCAGCCGGTGAACCGCCGCAGCCTCCCCCTCACCGTCGAGGTACGCCCCCTGCCGGAACCGACTCCCGAAGGCTTTACCGGTGCCGTCGGACAGCTGCGCCTCGATCTCGAGGTGCAGCCCTCGCAGCTCAGCCTCGGCAGCGCCGACGAGGTGGTGGCGACCCTCCGGGGACGCGGCTATCTCGAGACCGTGGTGGACCCCCAATTCGCCGCGCCCTCCCAGGGTGCTCTCCACCTCGTCGAGCGACGGGCTCCGGCGGCGGTGGCGAAGCGCGCTGACGAAGCGGCCCGCAGCGAGCGGAGCTGGCGGTGGACCCTGATTCCCGAGCGCCCCGGGAAACTCACCCTCCCGGAGCTCAGCATCCCGTACTTCGACCCCGAAAACGGACGCTACCGCCTCGCCCGCGCCCAGCTTCCCCCGCTGAGCGTCGACGACTCGAGGCCATCGGCGGGCGAGACTCCCTCGTCCTCCACCGACCGCCCCAGGGTCGAGAACTTCGGCGCCCTCGGCGGCGCCGCGTCATCGCAGCGAAACGCTCCCCCCGCTGACAAGAGGCTGGACCGTGACAGGCTAAGAAGTGACGGGCTAGACAGAGGAGGGGTAGAGAGCGAAGAGCTAGAGAGGGGCACACCCGGTGAGGCAGGTCGAAGCACCGGCTCCCAGCGCCAAGGAGCGGGATGCTGGAGCTACGGCAACAGCATCCTCCTCCTCTTCGTCGCGCTGCTCATCCTGCTGGAGCTCACCATCGGCAAGGGCCGGCGGCGGAAAAGCAGAAACGGGAAGCCGTCGGGCGGCGAGCCCCCCTCAACTGAGGCTGGCCCTTAGGCCGGCAAGGAACCAGGCTGCCGCCAGCAAAGTAAGCCGGAAATTAAGCCGCAGGCACCGTCGGCAGCTGGCCGCCCATCAGCTCGCGGAGGATCGGCAGATCCCGGACGATGGTCTCTTCCCGGCGCGGCCCGGTGGACACCATAGCGATGGGTGTCGACAGCTCCTGCTCCAGGAAGTCGATGTAGTCCCGCGCCGGCGCCGGCAGATCCTCGTAGGTGAGGATGCCGCTGGTGTCCTGCTGCCAGCCCTTGAAGATGCGGTACTCCGGCTGGAAGCCCTCTCCGGCTTCGAAGACGGTTCCGTACTCCCGATACAGCGTTCCCCGCAGCCGATAGCCAACGCACACCGGAATCTCCGGCAGCTGATCCAGCACGTCCAGCTTGGTCAGGGCGATGGCGTCGATGCCGTTGACCCGACGGGCGTAGCGGCAGGCCACCAAATCGAGCCAGCCACAGCGCCGGGGTCGACCGGTGGTGGTGCCGAATTCGTTGCCCCGCTCCCGCAGGAAAGCCTCCGTCTCGCCGGAGATCTCGGTGGCGAAGGGGCCGCTACCCACCCGCGTGGTGTAAGCCTTCAACACTCCCATAGCGCCGTCCAGGGCCGTCGGCGGCACGCCGCTACCGATGGCCGCTCCGCCGGCGGTGGAATTCGAGCTAGTGACATAGGGGTAGGTGCCGTGGTCGACGTCCAGCAGGGTGCCCTGGGCGCCTTCGAAGAGCACGCTCTTGCCCTCATCCAGCCATTGGTTGAGCCGCAGCTCCGTATCCTGAACGTAGGGCCGCAGCTCCTGCCACCAGGAGCGACACAGGTCGGCGACCCGATTCGGGCCTTCCGGCCCCTCATGGCCGAGGCTGCGCAGCTCCGCGTCCGCCCGTCCCAGCAGGAAGCGCAGCCGCTCCTCCAGATGGGGCGCACCGAGATCGTAAATCCGCAGCCCCACCCGCGAGACCTTGGCCTCGTAGGTCGGGCCGATGCCGCGGCTGGTGGTGCCGATCTTGGCGTCGCCGCGGGCGCTCTCCCGCGCCTGGTCCAGGGCTACCGCCGACGGCAGCACGACATGGGCGCGATTGGAAATCAACAGGCGGCCCTCGGCGGAGACGCCGGAAGACTCCAGCTGCCGCAGCTCGCGGAAGAAGGCGTCGGGGTCGATCACCATGCCGTTGCCGAGCACGCATTGCACCCCCGGCCGCAGGATGCCCGAAGGGATCAGGTGGAGGGAGAAGTGCTCATCCCCAAAACGCACCGTATGGCCAGCGTTGTGGCCCCCCTGGTACCGGGCGACGACGTCGAAGGCCGGGCCGACCAGATCCACCACCTTCCCCTTCCCCTCGTCTCCCCACTGCATGCCGATGATGACGACGTTAGCCATGATGCTCGAGACTCTCCCCTGGTGAGCGCGGAGCAGGTCTCCGCGGAAGGGCGAAATGGCGGCCATCGGGAGGCCGATAGGACCAGCAAAACCAGCGTGAGACCGTACCAGACCCCCGCCCCCCGAACAAGGTCGGTTCGCGCCCGTCTGCAAGCCTAGATCCTGAGACAAGCTTGACGGCAATGGCGCGAGCCAATGCTACTATTCTAGCCGTGAATAGCCTCACGAGCGCCGCACCGGTGCTCCTCCCCCTCGCCTATCTGCTGCTCGTCCTCACCTACGGGCTTCTCTTCTTTCGTGGCGAGGGCGGTGCATCCCGCATCGCCCGGCCGCTGCTGTGGGGCACCATCCTGCTGCACCTCGCCTACCTCGCGGCGATCACCGTGCGGTGGGAGCAATTCCCCGGCGCCAACGTGCCCCAGGCCCTCTCCGTCGTCGCCCTGGCGGTGAGTATCGTCTATGCCCTGGTGGAAGCGATCAGCGGGGAGCGCCGCACCGGCGCCTGGCTGATGCTGCTGGCTTTTCTCTTCCAGCTTTCCTCTTCCCTGGCGACCGGCCCCCAACCGCGGCCGGTGGAAGTCTTCCAGCACCCCCTCTTCGCCCTCCACATCTTCATGGCCCTGCTGGGCTACGCCGCCTTCGTGGTCGCCGGCGGCTACGGCTTCCTCTTCCTCGAGCTCTATCGCGAGCTCAAGAGAGGTCGTTTCCGCCTCTTCTTCGGCCGCCTCCCCTCCTTGGAGGTGCTCGACCGACTGATGAGCGGCGCTCTGCTGGTGGGCTTCGTCGCCCTCAGCAGCGCCATCGCCGCGGGCCTCGCCTGGGGGCTGGAGCTGGACACCACCCGCTGGCTTTCGGATACCAGCGTGTGGGTCACCCTGGGAACCTGGGTTCTCTACGCCACCACTCTGATCCTGCGGCGGCTGGGGAAGTGGCAGGGCCGCCACACCGCCGTCGCCTGCCTGGTGGGGCTGGGCACCATCGTCCTCTCCCTCATGGCCTACAATTTCCTCTTCCCCACCTTCCATGGTTAGGCCTCCCCAAATCTCTGCGATGCCCGAAGAGACGCTCATCACCGATTCCCTCCACATCCCGGACGGGCAGGTTCCACAGCTGGTGCTGGTAGGCACCGATTACCGGCGGGCCGACGTGCAGCAGCGGGAACGGGTGAGCTTCGATGCGGAGGAGGGCGAAGAGGTGCTGATCAACCTCTTGGCGCGGCCGGAGGTCTCGGAAGCCTATCTGCTGTCCACCTGCAATCGCACCGAGGTGTACCTGGTGCCGCGGGAAGGACACGACGCCTACGCCTGCGCCCGGGATCTCATCTTCCAGCCCCGGGAGCCAGCCCTGGTGAACGAGGGACGCCTTTATATCAAGCGCCATCGGGAAGCCGTCGAGCATCTTCTGGGGGTCGCCTGCGGCCTTGAGTCCATGGTGTTGGGGGAGCCCGAGATCCTCGGTCAGGTCAAGCAGGCCGGGCAGCTCGCCGCCGCCACCGGAGCCGCCGGCGAGGTGCTCCAGCGACTGCTTCGAGGCGCCACCTCCTCCGGCCGCCGGGCGCGGTCCCAGACTTCTATCTCGGTGGGGGCCGTGTCCTTCGGCTACGCCGCCCTGGACCTCGCCCGCTCCATCTACTCCAGCCTCGAAACTCGGCGGGTGCTGCTGGTGGGCGCCGGCGAGATGGCCCATCAGGTGGCGCGCAATCTCCGCGATCAGGGGGTGACGGACTTCGTCTTTACCAACCGTGGTCAGGAGCGGGCGGATCGCTTCCAGGAGGCCTTCCCCCAGGCCCAGCGAAGGCCCTTCTCGGAATGCCAGGAGGCCCTCGAGGAGGCCGACTTGACGGTAGTATCCACCGCCGCGGACCGCCCGGTGCTGTCCCAAGCGGACGTCGAGGCCGCCGCCCGTCGCCGCGCCGATCCGCTGCTGCTGGTGGACCTCAGCCTGCCGCGCAATATCGATCCGGCAGCGGCGAAGGTCGACAACGTCTTCCTCTACGATCTCGACTCCCTGGACACGCTGATCCAGCGCAACCTGCGCCGCCGCCGCGAGGAGGTCCCTCAGGTAGAGGAGATCATTCACCGCGAGACGGACCAATTCTTCTCCTGGCTGCAGGGCCTCGAGGCGGAACCGGTCATCGCTCGGCTGCAGCAGCAGGCCGAGGGGCTGCGCCGCGAAGTGGTGGAGCGAGCCCGCGGGCGCTTCCCCGAGAGCACCCACGAAGATCTGGACCGGCTGACCCGCGCCCTGGTGCGCAAGTTGCTCCATCACCCCAGCGCTGGCCTGCGCCGCGATCAGACCACCCCCAGTCAGCTGGAGCTCGTCCGTGAGCTCTTCCAGCTCAACGACGGCTATTCTCCAATGGAAGAACCGGTAGAGAATCCCGGCGGCGAGGGAGATTCGTGAGCCCCACTCCTTCGGTCCTTCGCCTCGGCACCCGCTCCTCTCGCCTCGCCCTGGCCCAGAGCTCTCAAGTTGCCCGCGCCTTAGAGCAGGTCCACCGCGGCCTGCGGGTGGAGCTGGTGCCCATCGTCACCCGCGGCGACCGCCACCTTGGCGATCTCGCTGAAGTCGGGGGCAAGGGTCTCTTTACCGAGGAATTGGAGGCCGGCATCGCCGACGGCACCCTGGACCTCGCGGTGCACAGTCTCAAGGATCTGCCGGTGCACCTTCCCCAGGAGCTCGCCATCGCCGCCTACCCACGGCGAGCCGATCCCCGCGATCTGCTGATCAGCGACGGTGCGCCGAACCTGCGGCAGCTACCGTCCGGATCGAGCGTTCTCACCGGCTCCCTGCGCCGCCGGGCCCAGATCCTGGGCCATCGCCCGGACCTCGAGGTGATCGCAGTGCGCGGCAATATCGATACTCGGCTCCAGAAGTGGAGGCGCGGCGACGGCGACGCGGTGGTGCTCGCCGCCGCCGGAATTCGCCGCCTGCGGGAAGACCAGGAACGGGCCGCAGGGGCGGGCCTGGACTCCCTGCCCTTCCATGCCCTCAGCCCGCTGGAAGAAATGCTGCCGGCCCCCGGTCAGGGCACTCTGGCGCTGCAAACCCGCGCCAGCGGCCCCGCCTTCGAAGCCTGCGCCGCCCTCGACCACCCCGATACCCGCGCCGCCGCCGACGCCGAGCGCCGCATCGTCGCCGCCCTCGGAGGGGATTGCACCCTCCCGCTGGCCGCCTGGGCCCGTCGTGAGGAAGAACGCTGGCATCTCGACGCGCTTCTCGCCGATCCCGGAGAGAGCCGAGGAGAGCCCCGTACCGCCGCCGGCCACGGCCGAGGAGAGAGCGCCCAACAGGCCGCCGAGATCTGCCTGACGGCCCTGGAGGAGGCGGGAGTCCAAGAGCTCCTCGAGCAGCTGCGGCGGAGCCCTTGAGCCGCCCCGGTCGCGGTCCGGATCCTCAGGGAGGGGGTCCGCAGCAAAGGGACCCCCAGCAAGAAGACCTTCAGCACTGGGGTCACCGGACGCTGGAGGGAACCCGGGTAGTAGTCACCCGCCCCGGGAACCGGGGACAGGCCCTTGCCGAAACCCTGCGAGACCTCGGCGCTGAAGCGCCCCACCTCCCTCTACTCGCCTATCGGCCACCGCCGGATCCTGAACTGCTGCGGGCAGCCGTAGAGACCCTCCGCACCCCCGGCCACTTTTCTGCTCTCGCCTTCACCTCCCCCGCCGCCGTCGAGGCCTTCTTCGAGCTGTGGGGCGCCGCCCCGCCATCGCCGGGGCTGGTGATCGGCGCCGTCGGCCCCGCCACCGCCGACGCCCTTCACCGTCGCCGGTGGACAACCCCTATTCTACCTCCGGGAGACTCCACCGCTAGCGGCGCCGCCCTCGCCGAGACTCTGCTGCCCCACCTTCAGCGCGGAGGCCGGGTTCTTTTCCCCCGTGCCGAAGAAGCTCGCCACGAGCTTCCGGAGGCGCTTCGCGCCGGCGGCGCCGAGGTAGTGGAGGTCGTCGCCTACATCACCAGCTTACCCGCCGAGGCCCGCCACAGGGGCCACGAGATCTTCGGCCAGGGCCCTCTAGGCTGGGTCACCGTCACCAGTCCGCGTATCGCCCAACATCTCGCTGAGCTCTTCGGCGACGACTGGGCCCGACGCCGGGGCGGCCTGCGAGCCCTCTCTATTGGCCCCACCACCTCTGCCGCATTGCGGCAGCTCGGCGTCGACAAGATCTTCGAGGCCGCACAGCCCAGCGACCGCGAGCTGATCCGCCCGCTGCTGCCGGCGGCGCGCTGAAGGCCCGCACCGAACACACCTCCGAAAGCCTGCCAAAGCCTCCCCGGGAAAGTCCCTGGCACCCCGTCAGGCGCCCTATCGCAATCGCAGGGGAAAGTCTCCCTGGCACCCTGTCGAGAAGCGACGGGGAGAGTCCCTGGCACCCTTCTCAGCTACCTTTCACGAGCACCTTTCAACCGCCCCTCTCTAGCCCCCGCCTCGAGCGAGCGCTGGCAGCAATATGCCCAAGGTAGAAGACCTTGCCTGGCTTCGAAAGCCTTTTCCCACCTTGGAAAGCGGCCATTCTAGGCAAAACCACCGCCTCCTTCGCAGCTCCCTGGTCAAGTCCCTGGCACCTGCTGGGTCAGGTCCCTGGCACCTTCTAAGCTGCACCTTCTAAGCTGACTCGAAATCGCAGGTTTTGCGGCAGGTCCCTGGCACCTACTGAGCTGGCACCTACCGAGCTGGCCCTGTTGGATACGTCTCTGCATTGATCCCGGGAGAGCTCCCTTTAGAGGTTGAAGCCTCCCGGGGCACACCGGGAGATCCTTCGAGGGATGTCCAACCCGTGGCGGTCACAGCCTGATCCACCTGCCTGAAAGTCACCTTTTATTCGAATTGCGGCAACATGCCGCAGCGCGGCACATTCCGTGTATAATGCCGCAGCACGGCATTGATATGTCGTCTCCTTCAGTGGATGAATTGGATGCGCCAGCGGTGGATTCTTCGCGCTGGGCAAGGGGCGGCCGGAAGGGATAAGCTACACAGCGACTTACGTAACGCCTGAACACAGCTTCCGGTCTCCATCCGCCCTCGTTTCGAGTCGCCCACGGCGACCGCTGTATCGAGGACGGATCCTCGGCATTCCGGCCAGCGATCTCCCCGACCATCATTCATCTTACGGAGAGCCCTCACCATGAAGCTTCCCAGCTTTCTCAAAGTCCCCTCGATGCTGCTCAAGCAGCTCTACACCTACAGCAGCCTGGAGAACACTTCCGGCGGCGTCAAGTTCAGCATCAAAAATCGGCTGAATGACGCCAAGGTGACGGGGATTCATGAGATTCGACTTGCCGGAGAGAGCATTCCGCTAGATCGCGTGAGCCTCCAGATCGGCGATCAGCAGCTGGCTGCCGCGGCGGTGACCGAGCAGAGTCCGGTGGACTTCCCCCTGCGCCAGGTGGTGGAGATTCACTGTGCCAATCTTGAGCTCCCCAACGGCAAGCACGCGGTCTTCATCTCCGTGCAGTCGGACCCCTTCGGCAAGATCGAATTCGAGGTCGAGGACGGCCTCGAGGAGCAGGTCAAGCGCACCACGGTGCCCCTGGACAAGGACGACAACTACAGCGAGGAGGTCATCGCCAAGCGCCAGCGCTTCGTCGAAGAATTCAGCGGGACCAAGCTCGAGCACACTCCCCACTACTCCTTCGACGCCCGAGTGACCCAGGGCAATATCGAGAACTTCAGCGGCGTCGCCCAGGTGCCCCTGGGCTTTGCCGGCCCCCTGAACATCAACGGCGAGCACGCCCAGGGCGAGTTCGTGATTCCTCTAGCCACCGCCGAGGGCACCCTGGTGGCCTCCTACAACCGCGGAATGAAGGTGCTCAATCTCTCCGGCGGCGTCAAGTGCACGGTGGTTGCCGACTGCATGCAGCGCGCCCCCGTCTTCGTCTTCGACAGCGCCCGGGAGGCGCGGGATTTTGCCCATTGGGTAGACGAGAACATCGAGCCCATCCGCGAGGCCGGCGAGGCGACCTCCTCGGTGGCCAAGCTGCTCTACATCGACACCTACCTGAGCAATAAATTCACCTTCCTGCGCTTCAACTACTCCACCGGCGATGCCGCCGGGCAGAACATGGTGGGCCGCGCGACCTTCGCCGCCTGCAGCTGGATTCTGGAGCAGCCGGAGGTCTCCTCCAAGCTTCGCCGCTTCTACCTCGAATCTAACTTCGCCACCGACAAGAAGGCTTCCCAGGTCAACATCATGCGCACCCGCGGCAAGCGGGTGACGGCGGAGTGCACGATCCCCAAGGATGTGCTGGTGCAGAACATGCGCGTCGAGCCGGAGACCCTGCAGTACCACGCCGGGGTGGCCAACATGGGCTCCTTCATGTCCGGAGCCAACAACAACGGCCTCCACTCCCCCAACGGCATCACCGCGATGTTCATCGCTACCGGCCAGGACGTCGCCAACGTCTCCGAGTCCTCCGCCGGCCTGCTCTACTCCGAGCTCACCAAGGACGGCGACTTCTACGTCTCGATCACCATCCCCTCCCTGATCGTCGCCACCTACGGCGGCGGCACGTCGCTGCCGACGCAGCGGGAATGCCTCGAGATTCTCGACTGCTACGGCCGCGACCGGGTGAATAAATTCGCCGAGATCGTGGCCGGCGTCGTCCTCGCCGGCGAAATCTCGCTAGCCTCGGCGATCTCGGCGCTGGACTGGGTATCCAGCCACGAGCAATACGGCCGCAACCGCTGATCGGAGCACTATGCCTGCCCCCGAGCCTGCCATCGGAGCGCTTCGCCGTGAGGCCCTAGGCCCCGCGGCGGCGCCGGTAGGTTCGGGGCTGCGGGCATCCCCCGGCTCCGCCCCCCCACTGCCGGAGCTTCGGGAAGGACGACCGCCAGGGCTGCTGCGCCGCCTGCTGAGCATTCTGCGCCACGTTCTGGGCCTAGCCCTGGGAGCCCTGGTGGCGTCCACCGAGGCGGCCCCCAGCTGGCGTCGCCGTCGGTTGCTCTTTCTCCCGCGACGGGCGGGCGCCGCCATCGCCCGTCGACTAGTGCGCCGCTCCCTGCGGAATGCACCGTGGCCGGTACAGCTGCGCAGTCGCCTCGAGCTGCTGGGGCCCACCTACATCAAGCTGGGGCAGGTTCTCTCCCTGCGTCAGGATCTTCTGCCGGCGGACGTCACCACCGAGCTCGGCAAGCTGCTGGACCGACTCCCGGCCCTGCCCGGCGAACGCTTTCTGGAGCTGGTGGAAGAGATGCTTCCGGTACCGGTGGAGAGCGCCTTCGTCTACATCGACCCTCAGCCCCTGGCCTCGGCATCCATCGCTCAAATTCATCGCGCCACCACGCTGGATCACCGCCAGGTGGTGCTCAAGATGGTCAAGCCGGGGATTCGCGAAACCCTGAGGCGAGATGCCCGCATCCTGCAAATGACGGGCTCCTTCGCCGGCCTGTTCCTCGGTCGCTATCGCCCCCGGCGGGTGATCGATGAGTTCATCCAGTGCACCGCCCGGGAAGTCGATCTACGACTCGAGGCGGACCACGCGGAGATCTTCAGCGCCAACTTCTCGGACGACGAGGAGGTGGTCTTTCCCAAGGTCTTGAGGCAGTTCTCGACCCGGGATCTGCTGTGCCTCGAATACCTCGATGGCTTTCGTCCCGACTCTCCTACGGCGAGCTCCCTGCCGGAAGAAGAGAAGGATCGCATCGTCTCCATCGGCGCGCGGGCGATGCTTACGATGCTCTATCGCGACGGGTTCTTCCACGCCGATCTCCACCCCGCCAACCTGCTGATCCTTCCCGGCCCCAAGGCCGCGTTCCTCGATCTCGGCATGGTCGGTCGCTTCGACGACGATCTGCGCCGGGTGATGCTCTACTACTTCTACTGCTTGGTGCGAGGGGATGTAGACAACGCAGCCCGCTACCTCGCTTCGGTAGCGGAGGTCGGCCCGCGATCGGACCTCAAGGGCTTCCGACGCGCCCTCGCCGAGCTCGGCCTGCGCTGGCGACGACAGCCGGAGCTCTCCGGCTTCTCCCTGGCCCAGCTGATGCTGCGCTCGGTGGGGCTAGCGGGGAAGTATCGAGTGGTGTTTCCGGTCGAGCTGGTGCTCATGGTTCGAGCCCTGGTCACCTTCGAAGCCGTCGGCAGCAGCCTGGTTCCGGGCCTGGATGTCGCCCAGGTGAGTCGAGGCCCGCTGCGCTGGATTCTGCTTCAGCAGCTCTCCCCTCTTCGCCTCGGCCGCGAGGGCCTCGCCGCGGCGCCAGACCTCTTCGACGCCGTGGTCAAAGCCCCGCTGCTGATCACCGAGACGCTGAAGGTCGTCGAAAGCTACACCCGGCAGCCGCGGGAGAACCCCCTGGCGGGTCTTCGGGGCACCCTTCTCGGTGCCGCCTCCATCGTTTCCGGCGCCATCCTCGCCGCCACCGGCGCTCCCTGGCCAGCCTGGGCTAGCCTCTTCGGCGTCGGCCTCTTGGTCGCCCTCCGTCGAGGGTAACTAGGCCGAGGATCGCTGCACCGAGGGTCGCTGCACCGAGGGTCGCTGCCCCAAGGGTCACTGCGACGAGCACAACTCCGCCGGGATCGAGGGCCGGCGGCGGAAACCGAGATGAATCCACGGGGGCTCACTGCTCCCTGGAGAACAGAATCGCGGCAAAGCACCTTTTATTGCTAAAATGCCGCGATGAACTCGAGATTGTATTCCTCGACCTTCAGAGGGAGTAGCACTCTGCCCCGCGCTGAGGACGGCGAAGCTGTCCACCTAGGGACAGCGCCGGGAGAGTTGCAGGCGCTGAATCCAGGGCTCCAGGGGCGCCGCTCCAAATCACTTTTTTTCAATTGCTTCCATGATTCATTCGGGTCTCGCCCACACTCTTCATCTATCTGCAATAGGCGCATAAGGACATTCTTCATGCGAACCTTGCGTAGTAATCAGACGGCGGGAACAGGTCATGGGGGCCTGTGTCTACGTCGTGCGCAAGGAGATTTTCGCCATGACCGTCCTTTCTGCCAAAGCCGCCCTCGTCCTCCTTCTCCAGCTGATTCCTGCCGCTCAGGTAAGCAATCCCTTCGAAGCTGTCGCTCATTCTCTAGCCCACCAGGCGCAGCGCGCCGCCCGCATCATCGGACCCTCCATCAGCCCCGACGGATCCATCATCGGACCCTCCATCAGCCCCGACGGATCCATCATCGGACCCTCCATCAGCCCCGACGGATCCATCATCGGACCCTCCATCAGCCCCG
>JBCCXL010000032.1:0-47010 GCA_039191605.1 Acidobacteriota bacterium
CCCCGGTGCCAGGGACCTTCCCCCGGTGCCAGGGACCTTCCCCCGGTGCCAGGGACCTTCCCCCGGTGCCAGGGACCTTCCCTAGCCCTTCGAACTGTCGCGGGAGAGAGTGCCGGGCGGTGGCGTCCCCACTTTGAAAAAGGGGGGATTCGAGGGGGGATTTCTTCGATGCCTGGATTCAAACCCTGCCACCAGCGTCCCCACTTTGACTGCGCTTGTTAGAAGTGGGGGGGCCGAGGGGGGATTTTCTTGGAGGGCTGGGGGGCCGTCGCCCTTCCTGATCCGAAGCCCACTGCCAGTCCATCTCATCTCCCCACCCCCCGCCCGACGAAGTCTTCGTCATGGCAACCTCGAAGAAAAAGCAGATCCCCGTCGAGCACGTCGACGTCATCGTCATCGGTTCCGGCTTTGGCGGTCTCGGCGCCGCGCTGACTCTGGCGGAGGGCGGTGCGAAGGTGGCGGTGCTGGAGACGGTGGGCTACCCGGGTGGCTGCGCGAGCACTTATGAGCGTGGCGGGAAGCGCTATGAATCCGGGGCGACGCTGTTTTCGGGCTTTGCGGAGGGGCAGCTCTTCGAGCGCTGGATTCGCCGCCACGGGATGGCGGTGGAGGTGAGCACGCCGGATCCGGTGGTGGAGCTGCGGGCGCCGGGGCTGGAGCTGCCGCTGGCGCCGAGGCGGGGGGAGATGGTGGAGACCTTCTGCAGCTTGCCGGGTGCGCCGCGGAAGGAGCTGAAGGCTTTTTTCGATTTCCAGCGGCGGGTGGCGGATGCGCTGTGGGATCTCTTCGACGATCCGCGGTTGCTGCCTCCTCTGGGGCTGGATGAGCTGATGCTTCACGCTCGCCGGCTGCCGTCTTATCTGCCGCTGGTGCGACTCATCGGGCGGTCGGCGGCGACGGTGGCGCGGCGCTTCGGGGTGTGGGATTTCGAGCCGCTGCGGATCTATCTCGACGCCGTTTCGCAGATCACGGTGCAGGCGAGCGCCAGTGAGGCGGAGGCGCCTTTCGCCCTGGGGGCGATGGACTATTACTTCCGCGGCACCGGCCACGTTCATGGCGGCATCGGCGCATTGGCGCAGGGGATGGTGGGAGCCATCGAGAATCTCGGGGGAGAGGTGCATTACTTCCGCCGGGCGACGGGGATTTCCGCGGCTCACGGTTCCCGCTGGCGGGTGGAGACTCGCCGCGGGGCGCTGGAGGCTCCGGCGCTGGTGGCGAATCTGCTGCCTCAGGCTATCGACGGCCTGCTGGAGGGCGAGCTACCTCGGCCTGAGCGCCTCAACCGTCTGGCGCGCCAGGTGGAGGGGGGCTGGGGGGCGGCGATGCTCTATCTCACCCTGGCGCCGAACGCCCTGGAGCGCACCGAGGCTCACCATCTGGAGCTGGTGCAGGATCCCTCGAAGCCCTTTACTGAGGGCAACCACCTTTTCTGCTCCATCTCCGACGCTGCCGAGACGGAGCGGGCTCCCGGCGGGCGCCGCACCGTTACCGTCTCGACCCATGTCGATGCCGCCCGCATCGCGGCGATGTCCCAGGAAGAGCAGGCGAGCTACATCGGCTCAGTGCAGGAGCGCATGGATCAGGGGCTTCGGGCCCTCGCTCCGGAGCTGGCGGCGGGCATCGAGGACAGTATGCCCGGCAGTCCCCGCACCTTCCGCCGCTTCACTGGACGCCCCGAGGGCTTCGTCGGCGGCATTCCTCGTCGGGTGGGGCTGCAGCATTACGATCCCCGGGAGCTGGGCCCTCAGCCGCTGGTGATTGCTGGCCGCCCTCTCTATCTCGTTGGAGATACGGTTTTCCCTGGCCAGAGCACCCTTGCGACGGCCCTCGGTGGGCGCCTCGCGGCGGAGCGGATTCTGTCGGAGCAGAGCTTCGAGGGACCGACTATAGAGCCGGACCCGCGCGGTGGGCGAGGCGATGAATTGTCGAGGAGCCGAGAGCGAGGGCCCGGCTTCGGGATGCCCGCGGCGGCGCGGTCGGCGTTTTCAGAATCCTGAAGTCATCGTCGGGGCCCGAGGGGGAATCTGGGGGACGAGAAGCTTCCTGGGAGGCGTCAAGACGAGGACCTTCCGCCTAGGAGAGCCTCCCGATAACCTAGCCCCATGAACCTAGACCCTTCCCTCGTCACCCTAGGCCTCACCTGGATGGTGGTCTTCCTTTTCTCCACCACCTGCCACGAGGCCGCCCACGCCTGGGCGGCGCTGCGCCTGGGGGATCCCACGGCCTACCACGGTGGCCAGGTGACGCTGGATCCGCTGCCGCACATCAAGCGCTCGCCCTTCGGCATGATCCTGATGCCGATTCTCTCTTTCGCCCTGATGGGGTGGATGATTGGCTGGGCGTCGGCGCCTTATGACCCGCGGTGGTCGCTGCGCTATCCGAAGCGGGCGGCGCTGATGGCCCTGGCGGGGCCGGTGAGCAACCTGATCTTGCTGGTGCTGGCGCTCATCGGGCTGAAGGTGGGGCTGGCGAGCGGGAGCTTCGTGTTCCCGGACGAGCTGGGCTTTGACCGACTGGTGATGCCGGCGGAGGCGGATCCGACGACGGAGGCCTTCGGGACCTTTCTTTCGGTGGCCGCTAGCCTCAACCTGCTGCTCTTTATCTTCAACCTGATTCCGGTGCCGCCGCTGGACGGCTCGGCGGTGGTGCAGCTGGCGATGCCGGACGACTTGGCCCGTCGGTATCAGGAGTTCCTGTGGCAGCCGATGATCTCGCTGCTGGGCATTTTGATCGCCTGGCGACTGCTGGAATTCTTCTTCTTCCCGGCCTTCTTGGGGCTGGTGAGGCTGCTGCACCCGATCTGAAGCAGGCAAGCCTGCAGACGGGGAGCCTGAGAGGCGCCTAGCTGGCTGAGTTAGCTGGCCAGCTGCTTAGCTGACTGGTTCTAGCTAACCAGCTGCTTAGCTGGCTTCCCGCTCGCTGGCGGGGAGATCGTCGCTGGCGGGCTTGATGGAGGGGCGAGGGGAGACGGCGCCTTGGGGAGGGCTGGAATGTTCCGACCGGGCGGTCTCTGGCGTGTTGGTCTCCAGGGAGGAGACAAGCTGCTCGCTGCTGAAGCTCGCGCCTTCGTCGGCTGCCGTCTTGCCCTTCTTGGCGAAGATGCGGCGCCAGTCGCCCTGGGCGCGGTGGAAGTCGGAGGGGCGACCGACGTCGAGCCAATATTCCCGCACCGGGAAGGCGGCGGTGGTGCGCTCTTTCTGGATCAGGTCGTCCAGCAGGGAGGGCATGTCGAAGGGCTGGTCCTGGGGGATGAGGTCCAGGGCGGAGGGCTCCAGCAGGTAGATGCCGCCGCTGACGAAGAAGCGGGCGGTGGGCTTTTCGCGAATGGCGGTGATGCCGTGGCCCTCGAGGTCGACGACGCCGAAGGGCACCGGGATGCCGTGCTCCAGCACGCAGAGGGTGGCCTCGGCGCTGTGCTCCTCGTGGAGCTCGAAGAGGTGCCGGAAGCTCACCTGGGTGAGCACGTCGGCGTTCATCACGAAGAAGCTCTCTTGCGGGCGCTGGGGCAGCAGGGCGAGGGCACCGGCGGTGCCTCTGGGCTCCGGCTCGCGGACGTATTCCACCTGCACCCCGAAGCGGGAACCGTCGCCGAAGTGGTCTTCGATCACCTCCGCCAGGTAGTGCACCGAGAGGTAGAAGCGGCGGAAGCCCTGTTCCTTGAGGGTGAGCACCAGGCGCTCCAGCATCGGCCGTCCGCCGAGGGGGAGCATGGGCTTGGGGATCTCTTCGGTGAGGGGGCGCAGTCGCCGGCCGAGGCCGCCGGCCATGATCACCATCCAGCGATCTTCGAGGGGGTTGGGGGCATCGGCGTTGGCCATGCCCACCACCCGGCCCTCGGCATCGACGATGGGGTGGCGGCGCAGCGGGTAGCGCTCCGCGTTTGGCTTGGAATCCGGATCCGAATCTTGGCGCTCGGCGGCGCGGCGGCCTTCGGCGTCGTAGGTGGCGTTCTGGGGGCGACTCTGGCCCAGGCGCCGCACCCAGGGGGCGTCGCCGTGGGAGCGCATGATGCTGGACACCGGAGCCTCCTGGGAGACTCCCTCGAGCATCGCCCGCCGCAGGTCGCTGTCGGTGACCTTACCCAGCAGCCGGGCGTCGGAATCCACCACCAGGGCTACCTGATGTTCCGAGTCGATCACCGGAATGGCGTTGCGAATCGGTTCCCCCGGGGCGAGCTGAGCCTGGCGCCAGTCCAGAGACGGGCGCGCTTCGGCAGCTCGGGCCGGCGCTAGGGGAGGGGATTCGCCGCGGAGATCGTTCATGATCGGCCGCCGGTCGGTGAAGGGGAGGAGATCACGGTGATGTCCTCAGGCCTCGGAGATCCTGGACCGGCGCTGGCCGGGAGTGGCGCCCATGGGAGTGCGCCTCGGGGAGCGTCTCGGAGACTTACGGGCGGGCGTGGAGCCAGTCCTCAAGAGGCCTGGAAATCGGCGGGTACGGCCGGCCAGACGGCGGCCGTAATGCTTCAGGATGTTGGCCAGGATCATGGTGCCGTGCTTTGGCACGCTGAGCTTCGAGACGCCGGCGATGCGGGGGTACTCGACGGAGCCGAGATCGGTCACCCGATAGCCTTCGAGGTGGGTCTGGAGCAGCAGGTCGATGTCGTAATCCTGCTGCTGACCGCGGATCACCACCCGCTCGTGGATCGAGCGCCGCCAGGCCTTGTAGCCGTTGAGCACGTCGTGCACCGGCAGGCCGAAGAGCAGCTGGCAGAGGTAGGTGAAGGAGCGGTTGCCAAAGGCCCGCAGGGCGGTGTCGTCATCCGAGGTGGAGCGCCGCTTGGGGCTGAACATGTGGGCGTCTGGGGGGCCGTCGGAGTAGCGGGAGGCCACCACCAGGTCATAGCCCTCTTCGAGCTTGGCGATGAATTCGGGAATCTGTCTCGGCTCGTGGGATCCGTCGGTGTCGATGGCGACGATCATCTCGTCGCTGGTGGCCTCGATGCCGGTGACGATGGCGCAGCCGAGACCCTTGCCCTGTTGGGGGATCACCGGAAAGCCCATCTCTTCGACGATGGCCACGGTGTTGTCCGTGGAGCCACCGTCGATCACCAGCACGCCGTCGCGATAGGCACCGGGGATGCCTTCCAGGACGGTGCGGATGGAGCCTTCCTCGTTGAGCGTCGGGAGCAGGATGGCGGCCATGGCGAAGGTCCTTTCTCGAACGGGCTTGGAAAGCAAATCACAGGGACGACAACAGAGGTCCGACAGCAGAAGGTAGCGACGGCCGAAGCCTGAAGGAGCTCGATCCGGGGCCGGGGGGCGGGGATCGAGGCTCTGCCTCGCAGGCCCGGATCCGGTGCTCATGGGGTGGGCTGCCGGAGTGGGCGGAGGCGGTCGATACGCTGTGATCGTAAGACGCCGAGGGAGAGGCCCCACGCTCTGTCCAGGAATCCATCGCGGGACGCTGCGACGAGCCTGCCACCGCTTTTTGTCCAGGTTTTTTCTGCCTTTAGGAGCGGCGACCGGGTGGTTGGCCAAGGGCATCCCGCGGGTTTCGTCGACGACGATTTGGGGTCGTCTACCAACCTTCCATTTTGAGGTTAGGAGGGCTCGCTCGGAGCCTTCTGCACAGCTATTGCGACGACCTGTGCAAAGTTTGGGGGGGCACAGGAGCCGTGAGAGCGTCATAGGCAGCCCAAGACACCCGCCGAGGACGACCTCGATCTATTGGGTGTCGCCGTTCCCGAACCGGACAGCGTCTGGACAGGAATGACCTCCATGACTTGCATGACCTTTCGGTCGTGATGAACCCCTGGCCCTTATGACTTCTTGGCTGCAATGGATCGACCGCCCGCTGGATTGGCTGCTGCGCACCTCCGTAGCGCACAGCCGATTGGTGCTGGCGCTCTGCGCGGTGATCACCGTCGCCGCGATGGTGTTTATCCCGTCGATCCAGCTGCGGCTGGACGGCCGCTCGCTGATCCCTGAAGCCCACGAGGCGATGGCATCCAGCGATGCGGCGACGAAGCTCTTCGAGGCGCGGGACGTGGTGGTGCTGGCGGTGGAGGATCGCCAGCGAGGCATTTACCATCCGCAGGCGCTGGAAGCGCTGCGGAAGCTGAGCTCGGACCTGGGTGCGGTAGGAGGCATCGACGCCGAGTCAGTGGTGAGCCTCGCCACCGTTCCGCGCCTCACCATCTCCGACGGCATCCTGGATCTCACCCCGCTGCTGCAGGCGGTGGATCGCCGCACCGGCGAGGCGCTGCCGATCACCGAAGAGACGGTGGAGGCGCTGCGCAGCGAGGCGGTGGCCCTGGGGCAGGACGACGGCATCCTGGTCTCCGCCGACGGCCGCGCCGCCGCGGTGTACGCCGAGGTCGAGGCGGAAGCGGATCGCTACCGCCTGCGCCAGGACATCGAGGCCCTGGCCGGCGCCGCCGCCATGGACGGCCTCGACGTGCGCTACAGCGGCACCGCCCTCGCCCAGGCGGTCTTGGGCGAAGCGGCGGGGCTGGACCTCGCCCGCCTGGTGCCTCTGGTGCTGCTGGTGGTCGCCCTGCTGCTGATCTTCTTCTATCGCCAGCCGGCTCCGGCGGTGGTGACCCTCGCCGAGGTCGGCACCAGCCTGGTGTGGACCATCGGCCTGATGGGTTTCTTAGGGGAGTCGGTCTTCGTCACCACCCTGGCGCTGCCGGTGGTGCTGGTGGTGATCGGCGTCTCCGACGACGTCTACGCCCTGAATCGCTTCTTCGAAGTCGCCCGCCGCCGCGGCGATGACCCGGTGGGGGACGTGGTGGTGGAGGCTTTCTCTTCGGTGCGACGGCCGATCCTGCTCACCGGCATGACCACCACCGCCGGTTTGCTCTGCCTGATCTTGACGCCCCTGGAGCCGCAGCGAATCTTCGGCACCTACGGCGCCCTGGCGGTGGCCTTCTCGACTCTCTTCACCTTCACCCTGGTGCCGGCGCTGCTGGTGGTGCTCGACCCGCCTCGCCCGCAAGTCGAGGAGCGCGGCGCCCGCTGGGGTCGCCAGCTCACCAACGCGCTGACGGCGGTATGTCACCGGCTGCGACCGGCGGGCACCACCGCGGTGGCGGTGCTGCTGGTGATCGCCGCGGCGCTGCTCGCCCTGAAGGTCGAGATCGGCGACAACTGGGTGCGCAACCTGCCGCCGGAAAGCGAGCTGGTGCAGGGAGATACGGCGATCAACGAGCTGCTGGCGGGGACCAATACCCTCGACCTGCTGCTGGATACCGGCGCTCCCCAGGGGCTCTTCGACGCCGAGACCTTCGCCGCCCTCGGGCGGGTGGAGGAAGCGCTGCTGGAAGATTCGTCGGTGGGAGCGGTGGAGGGTCTCTACACCCAGCTGGTGCGGGTGAAGGCGGCGCTGGTGGAGCGGGAGGTGGCGGAATACCGCGCCGCCCTCGCCAGCGGTGCAGAGGAGATGACCTCTGCCGATGTCGAGCAATGCATGATGCTGCTGGACACCCTGCGCCATTCGCCGGTGGCTTCCCGGCTGGACGCCACCGCCCAGCGCACCCGGATGACGGTCTTCGTGCGCTCCGCCGATTACGCCCGGGTGGCGGGCGTGCTGGACACCGCCCGCCTCGCCGGCGAGAGCTCCGGCCGCTTCGTCGCCGACCAGCACGGCGAGGTGATCGTGCCCTTCGGCGACGGCTGGGTGGGGCACACCACCATTCGGCTCCTGGTGGAGGGGCAGCTGCGCTCCATCGGCGTCGCCGTGGTCTTCGACGTGCTGCTGCTGGCTCTGCTTTTCGGTTCCCTGCTCACCGCTGGCCTCGCCGTCTCTCCGGTGCTCGCCGGGGTGCTCTTGGTGCTCGGCGGCATCGCCGCCACCAGCGCACCGCTGGGGACCGCCAATTCCATGTTCGCCGCCATCGCCCTGGGCATTGGCGTCGACTATTCCATCCACCTCGTCGCCCATCACCGGGAGCTGATCACCGCCGGAGTGGCGCGGGCGGAGGCCATGGCGAAAGCCCTGGCGTCCACCGGGCCGGCGATTCTCACCAGCGCCGTGGCTATCGCCGCGGGGTTCTGGGTGCTCGCCTTCTCGCAGGTGCTGCCGAATCGGCAGCTCGGCATCCTGGTGGCTTCGTCCATGGCTCTTTGCGCGGTCCTCACCCTGGTGCTGGTGCCGAGCTTGACCCTGTTGCGGGAGAAGACCTGATGACCTACCCGTCCCCGAGCTCCTCGTCGCTCATCTCAGCCTCCGGGAGGACGCCCCGCGTCGGCGCCGTGCGGCCGATCCTGGTCGCCCTGGCCTTCGCCTGCGCCGCCCTCTTTGCGCTGCTGCCCTCCGTCGATTCGGCGCTGGCAGAAGCGGAGGCGAACTCGTCTCGGCCGAGCCTGACCAAGACCTCCGGCATCCGCGGCGCGCTGCCGGCACCGGAGGACGTGCTCTTCGCCTACAACGACCGCGACCTCGGCGGTAGCGGCCTGCGGCGCATTCATCTGGAGCTGCGCAACGACGGCGTCGTCACCCGCCAATTCCGCACCATTCACGGCTGGCAGGCGGATGACGACCGGGTTCGCTCCCTGGTGCTGCTGGAGCAGCCCCACGGCCTGCTGGGCACCTGCTACCTGCTGGCGGAAGGTGAGCAATACACCGGCGGCATCGAGATTTTCCTGCAGCTGGCCACCGCCGGCCCCCGCACCCTGGAGGTGCGCCCGGGCCACTTCGACGAGGGGCTGCTGGGCTCCGACTTCGGCTACAGCGACCTGCTGTGGCAGATCCCCACCAAGGGCCGCAGCCTGGACCTGATGGGCTCCAGCCACCTCGAGGGCCAGAAGGTTTGGGTGGTGGACGTCAAGCCCGCCACCGAGGAAGCCCGGCTGAGCACCAACTGGGATCGGGTGCGCTACTACATCGGCCAAGACCCGATGCTGCTGGTGGGTGCGGACTTCTTCTCCGGCCCCACCCGTCTGCCCTCCAAGGAGCTGCGCATCGACGGCTGGCGCCAGGTGGACGGCGTCTGGACTCCTTCGGAGATGGTGATGTCAGTGGATCGCCGCCGCCAGAGCGTGCTGACCCTGGACGCCGCCTATTTCCGTCTCGATCCCTTCGATACTGAGCTCTTCACCCCGAACTCCCTGACGGAGCTGGCTCGGCAGCTGCGGGAAGGGGAGACACCTTCCTTCTTGGAGGAGTACGCGCCATGACAAGCCTGACCCTCGGCCGCCGCCGTGCGGCCGGAGCCCGCGCTGGCCGGCAGAGTCGCCGGCCGGTGTTCGGGCTCCCCACCGGCATCGCCGCCGGCTTCGGTCTGCTCTGCCTGCTGGCGAGCACGGCTCCCGTCGCCCAGGCCCAGATCATCGAGAATCCGAAGGATCCCTTCAGCTTCAACATTCCCCATTCCCGGGTGCGGCTGATCCACTCCACGGACGTCAGTCTGGAGGGCACTTCGGGGCACCTTCGAGCTACCGATCCCTTCCTCTTCTACCAGGCCGGCCGGCAGCTGCTGAATCGGCAATTCGAGCTGGAACATGGCGTGTTGAGCCGCCCGGCCACCATGGACGTGCCGCTCTACGTCGGCGCCGCTGGGCACACCACCGTTCACGGCGTGCCCTCGAACACCCGTTTCGCTCGGGATCATTCGGCGAGCTGCGGCATGTGCCACTCCAGCGTCTACCGGGAAGCCGGTGCCGGGCCGACCATCGCCTCCACCGGTGGCTTTGGCCGCAACAGCACCCATTTCTATGGCGCCGGCCTGGTGGAGATGATCTCCCAGGACATGAGGATTAAGGTGCTCAACCAATATGACCTCAACGGCAACGGGCTCATCGAGCGCGCCGAGGTGAAGGAATCGGCGCCGGTGCGCCTGAGTCCGGTGCCCGGCGCGGAGCCCATCGATTTCGGCAACCTACAGCCCGGCGCCGACGGCGTGCCTCAGCTCAACACCGTCTTCCGCCTTTGGTTCGTGGACGGCGAAGGGCAGGTGCTCAGAGACGCTCACGGCTTCCGCGACGAGCGGGTGGCGGCCTTCGGCTTCTCGGTGCAGCCCTTCGGCTGGGGCCGCGGGCGGCGCATGATCGACGGCCAGAGCACCTCCCAGGGTGGTGAGGGCACCACCCTGCGAGAGTTCTATGCCGTGGCTTCGGACTTCCACATGGGAATGCAGGCCCACGATCCCACGCTGCAGGGCATTGGCAAGGCGGTAGACGAGCACGGCGGTCTCGCCAGTGTTTCGCTCAACGGTGCACAGCAATTTGCCTTCGGCGGATCCACCGATCGCGGAGTGAAGCTGGCGACCACGGGGTTGTCGATGGACGATCCCGACGGGGACGGCATCTTTGCCGAGCTCACCGAGGGAGACATCGATGCGGTGGAGTTCTTCCTGCTCCATACCCCGATTCCGGCGGTGCAGCCTACGGATACTTCGGAGCTCGGACGCAAGATTCTCGATGAGGTGGGCTGTACTTCCTGCCACGTGGCGGATTGGAAGATCGAGGCGCGTAACGAGGAGCTTGGATTCGACGGCGATCGCCGCCATTTCCACTTCCAGCCGACGGCGAAGAAGACCGAGGAAGGAATCTACGAGATCCAGGGCGAGGTGCAGCTGCTGTACGAGACCCTGCCCTCCGGCGAGAAGCAGCCCAAGGGCGACGCGTTTGTGGTGGAGGGGATCTACACCGACTTCCGCCACCACGATCTCGGACCCAACTTCTACGAGCGTCGCTTCGACGGCACTTTGCAGAAGGAACACCGCACCGCGCCGCTGTGGGGATTGGCCACCAGCTCTCCCTTCGGTCACTCGGGCAATTACCTGTCCTTCTATGACGTGATCATCGCCCACGGCGGTGCCGCCACCGATTCTCGGGACGCCTATGCCCGACTCTCGCCCCAGCGGCGGGAGCAGCTCCACGCCTTCCTGCGTACTCTGGTGCTCTACTCCTCCGACGAGATCCCGGCGGACATCAACGGCGACGGCCAGATCGCCGAGAACTACGTCATCGGAGAGCAGAACTACGGCTACGAGCGTTTCGACGCCCGCTTCCTGTTCAACACACCGCCGGAATACAACGAATACCGCTGGATCGTGCGCCCTAACGGCCGCAGGGTGCCCATCGGATTGTTTACCAACATCGACGCCCTCTACGGCCTGGATCTTCCCTGGCGCGTGGACGGAGACGGCGATGGTTTCCCCGACAAGCTGGACCCGCTGCCGGAGATCCCGGGAGTGATCCCCGAAGAGAAGGAGGGAGGCGACCATGACGCTCTCACGCGCTGATCTGAATCGCTGGGGGCGCGGCCTGCTCGCCGCCGTGCTCCTCTTTGTCACCGCCGGTGAAGCCGCGGCGCAATTTTCCGTGCGTCCAGAGGATCCTACCGGTCTCTCCATCCGCGAGAAGCGGGTGCGGGTGATTCACTCCACCGATGCCTCGGTGCCGGGCACCTCGATGCATCTTCAGCAGTGGGATCCGTGGCTGGCCTACCAGCGCGGCCGTTCCTACTACTTCCGCGAGTGGGGCACCGAAGACGGTGTCTTCACCCACCTGCCGAACCGTCCAGAGGCCGCCGCGGCGACCTCCTGCGGCGTGTGCCACAACACCCCCTTCCCCAGCGTCGGAGCCGGCGGCAACGTGGGCATTTCGGTGCGGGTAGGGCGCAACGCGGTGCACTTCTTCGGCGCCGGCCTGCTGGAGACCCTGGCGATTCAGCTACGGGCTCAGCTGATCAACAAATACGACCTCAACGGCAATGGCTACATCGACGTGCCGGAGGAGAGTCTCGGCAAGCGGGCCTACATCGAGTCTTCCGCCGGCCACGTGCTGGATTTCGGATCCCTGCACGACGACAACGGTGACGGTCGCCCGGATCTCAACCCGGTGATCATGTTCCGCGCCGTCGGCGAGGATGGCAAGGCTCGGCTGTTCAACAGCCGCGGTCGCCCCGCCAGCATGCGGGACGAGGAGACCGTGGGCTATGACATCGCCCTCGGCGTGTTCGCCTCCAGCGCCGGAGACCATCAATTCCCTTCGGTACGCATGTTCTCCACCGGCGTGTTTGTGACCATCATGGGCATCCTGCCGGAGGTGGATAGCTCCGAGGTGCAGCCCTTGGGCATGACCGGCGGCTTCCTGACCAACGATTGGGGCCGCTTCTCCAACACCGGCGCCTTCCTCTCGGAGGTGCTCCTCACCGGCGATCCCTACGCCGAGAAGGATCTCTCCAAGCGCCCCACCATCAGCGAGGGTGAGCTGGACCTGCTGGACTGGTTCATGATCAACCATCCGGCTCCGGCCCTCGGACCGCAAACCGCACAGACCCTCAAGGGTCGGGAGCTGATGACGGAATTCGGCTGCACCAGCTGTCACGTCCAGGATTGGGAGATCCTGCCGGCGGATCCGGAGAAGAACCTGCCCGGGGACCGCCGATTCTTCGACCTCGAGACGGAGTACAACTACGTCGCGAACCAGATGCAGGGAACTCTCCACGACCTCACGGTGCCGACCCCGGGACCCAACGGTCAAACCCTGAATCTGCCGAAGCGGGACGGCTTCGTGGTCAAGGACATCTTCACCGATCTGCGTCACCACAACCTCGGCCCCCGCTGGCGGGAATATCACGTCAGCGGCGAGCACATTCGCCTCGAGGCGGCGATGTTCCGCACTTCCCCGCTATGGGGAGTGGGCTCCACGCCTCCCTACGGTCATGACGGCCGTAGCCCCACTCTCGATCACGTGATTCGCCGCCACGAGGGCGACGCCATCGAGAGCTCCACGGCCTACAAGAACGCCTCCCAGGAGGATCGCGACGCCCTGCTCGCCTTCCTGCGCTCCCTGGTGCTCTATCAGCCGGAGAGCCTGCCGACGGACATGAACGGGGATGGCCGCATCACCACGGCCCACAAGATCAACGGTCACGACGTCGGGCCCGAGATCTTCCGTCCCGAGTTCATGCTCCGCAAGACTCCGATTTATGAGGGCTGGACCGAGAGTCCAGACGGAGATCGCTATTTCTCCTACGCCCTGCAGAACGTCGGTGAATCTTACGGCGAGTACCTCGAGGCGCTGGTGGACCGGGACAAGGATACGGTGCCGGACATCATCGATCCGGACGCCCCCAGGCCGCCGGTGCAGGCGAAAACCGAGAACGAAGAGGATGTCGGCGAATTGCTCGCTGACGCCGGCGGGGAGGAGTGATCTAGGGCCCCTCGGGGCATCCTCCTTCTCCGTCTTCCTCGTCGGTTGGTCTGCGCCCCCGCCGTCTCCCGCTCCTCAGGGAGGCGACGGGGGCGCTACCGTGTCTGGAACTAGGCGTGTCTGGAACTAGGCGTGTCTGGAACTAGGCGTGTCTGGAACTAGGCGTGTCTAGGGAGCTGGTCGTGTCTGGGGGGCTCGAAATGAGTCAGTGAGAGGGTGTGTGGGGGGGGGCAGAGTGAACTCTGCCGGGGCCGCGGGGTCCAGGGAAGGGGAGAGGCTGGTATCCTGGGAGTTCCTTTTCTATCGCTACAGCTATTGCTCCAGAACCGCCTTCCCCTGAGAACTCGACGTGGAGGACCTCCCTTGGCCGCTCACTCGTCCCCCTCTGCCGTATCCGCCGCCAGCGGCGCTCTCGCGTTGCGCCCGGTGGTGGATTGGAGCGCCGCCGTTTGGGCCGGCATCGGCTCCGGTCTGGTCTTTTTGATTCTCGCCCTCGCCTGGGTCCCCGCCCAGGTGGGCGGCAACGCCTGGGTGATCACCCGGCTGATGTCCTCGCCGGTGCTGGGAGAAGACATCCTGGCGCCGCCGGCCACCTTCGATCTCACCGCTACCCTGGTGGGGTGGACGCTGCACTTCGTGGCCTGCTTCCTCTTCGCCCTGGCCATCGCCTACGTGCTCCACCGCGGCGGGCTGATCACCGGCATCGTCGGCGGCGCTCTGGCGGGGGCGGGCCTCTACGGCATCGTCTTCTACACCGCCACCCTCGCCTTCCCCTGGTTCTTCGCCCACCGCAGCGTGCCGATGCTCCTCACCCACATCGCCTACGGGGCGGTGGCGGGGGGAATCTACGAGCTGCTGGAGGTCGAGGCCTTTGAACAGGTCGACGCTGAAGGAGGTGCAGGATGAATCGTCGCAGATCCTTCGGGTCCCGCGGTGGCGGCCGCCGTCCGGTGTCCTACGGGCCGCGCAGCGGTGGCCGGCGCGGCGGCTGCGGCCGCCTTGTCGTCGGCCTGATCATCGCCAGCTTCTCCATCGTGTCCTATTGCGCCTCGAAGGAATACAACCCGGTTACCGGCGAGACCCAATACATCGCCATGACCCCGCGCCAGGAGATCGCCCTCGGCCTGCAGGCGGCGCCGGAGATGGCCCGTCAGCACGGCGGCCTGCACCCCGACCGCAACGCCCAGCAGCTGGTAGACAACGTCGGCCAGCGCATCGTCGGCCGCAGCGATGCCGGCGAGACCCAATGGCAATTCGAGTTCCATCTCCTCGCCGACGAGCAGATGGTCAACGCCTTCGCCCTGCCCGGCGGCCAGATCTTCATCACCGCGGCTCTCTTCCAGCGCTTGGAGACCGAGGGGCAGCTGGCGGGGGTTTTGGGCCATGAGGTGGGCCACGTGGTGGGCCGTCACTCCGCCCAGCGCATGGCCCAGAGCAAGCTCACCAACGGCCTCACCGGCGCCGTCGCGGTAGCCTCCGGCGACGCCCGGGCGGCCACCGTCGCCGCGGCCATCAGCCAGATGGTGAACATGAAACACGGCCGCGGCGACGAGCTTCAAAGCGATGAGCTCGGCGTCCGCTTCCTCGCCCAGGCGGGCTACGACCCCCGCTCGCTGATTCGGGTGATGGAAATCCTCGCCGAATCCCGCCCCAGCGGCGGGCCGCCGGAATTCTTCAGCACCCACCCCAACCCCGACAACCGCATCGGGAGAATTCAGGATGCGATTCGGGAGGTCTATCCCAACGGCGTGCCGGAGGGGTTGATTCGGTAGAGCTGGAGCCCCCATCTCGCCGGCCCCGGCCGGAATCAAAATCCCCCACCTCGGATGGTCTCCGGAGTGGGGGATTTTTCGCATAGCTAGAAGAAGGGGGATTTGTCTCGGCCCCCGCGAGTCGGTGGCGGCTGGAGCGGTTACCGGCTCATCTTCGAGTTCCGAGAGAGGTCTTCGCGGGAATGGCCTCCAATTGGGCGGAGGAGCGAGCAGCGCTCCCTCGTCAAGTTCTGAGGGGTCTCCGGGCTGAAGATCGCTGCGATCTGCTGCGGCAGGTCCAGGGGCGGGGAAGGAGGAGATTCGAGGCGGATGAGGCCTTCACAACCGCAGCAATCTCGGGTCTAGGGGCTGGGTATGCCTCTTCATCTCGTCCGCTGCAGGTCTCTGAGCTGCATCTCTTATGGGCAGCCGTGGGCTGCAGATGCCTGGTCGAAGCTCCCGAAGACCGGCCTTTCGCAGCATGGGGCGCGCGAGATTCGCCTCAGGGCGTTCCGCAGGGCCAAGTTTTCTGCGAGAGGGCGATTCCCTGGCCCACAGGGTGAAGCATCTTCGCGTTCTATGTATGAAGCGCCTCTTTGTTTCCTCAAGCTTTATCGAAGCTCGCTGAACCGTCTGCCGTGCCGGAAGCCGCTCCCGAGAGCGAGCGGAGGGCCCGGGCTCTCTCTACGACTCTCTATGAAGAACCTCACTCCATCTCCTCGATGCCCGTCCTTTCGATGCCCGGTCTTCGAGGCCTGCATTCATCGCCGCCCGAGCCTGGGAATCTCGTCCCGTGGGTGCTGGCAGAAGGCGATTTTGCGATGCCGGGGAACTTTTCTCTGGGCTGCTCTCGTCTGCATGCTTGTGGGGCTCCCTAGCGCATCTTTGGCGACGACCGATCCGGTGGAGGAGCTTCAGCCGATGAACGCCCCGACGGTGAATGTTGCCGCCGGCCGCGAGAGCTCCTTCGAGCTGAAATGGCCCAGCCAGGGCATTCGTGGGCCGGTCTACGCGGGTTGGAAATGGCACGACGAGTCGCGGCTGCCGGCCGCCAGGCCCGAGGCGTGGGTCGTCTCGTCTCCGGGGGATCGCTCCTCTACCGAGCCGCTGCTGCTCGAGCCATCGGAGGGTTATTACAGCGTCGAGGCGAGGGTGCGCTCTCAACAGCCGCTGAAGGAGCCCCTCCTCGGCCTCTTGGTGCTTAGCACCGGCGAGGCGGTCGAAGCCCCGGGAGGGAGCGCCCAGAGCGCCGGGCAGCTGCGGGAGGTGCAGGTGCCGATCCGGCTGAAGCCCGTCACCCTGTCGACGCCGACGTCGATTCCCTGGTGGATCTTCTTGGTTTCCTTCGTCTCCACCTTTGTCGTTTGGGAGGCGAGCCTTCAGCTCACCCGCAAGAACCTGCTGCAGGTGGCCGGGGTCACGGCAAAGTTCACGCCGCTGCGCCGCAGCGGGTTGGGGTATCGCTCCCAGCGGGGGAAACACGGGGTCAGTGGGGATCTCGAAGACGCGGTGCGCAAGGCGCTGCATCGCGGAGCGCGCTTCAAGGCGCGCTGCAAGCTCTTTATGCAGCAGCCCTTCCGATGCCTCTTCGGAGAGCCCTACAGCGATGTGCTGCGGGTCTCGCTGCCGATCCGGGGTGGGGTTTCCGTCTATCTGGTGGACGATGCCCGAGTGCATCGGGCGCTGGCCGGGGACGGCGACGCCGCGGAGAGTTTGAAGGGAGATGAGGCGCTCTTCGTGATGGCTTCGGAGGGAGACGGCTCCGAGCTCTTCTGGGTGGCGCGGAATGCAAATTCCTTCATGGGGTGGACGGTGCTCAAGGGATCTTTACCTCGCCCCGGAACGCTACAGCGATTGACGAATCGCAGCTTCGAGATTTGCCGAAGCCCCGAAGACAGCTTCTACGGGGACGACTTCTTCGGCTGGCGAATCGAGCCCCGGGCCGGCGGGCTGCGCTCGGCGAGGTCGTCGTGACGAAGCCTACTTATAACTACGCGAGCATCGTCGCGGTCCATCTGCTCCTCCCCTTTCTGATCAGTTTGGCGTCGGGTGCCACGTTGATCAAATTGATTCCGACAGCGGGTACCACCGGGGTTACCGCAGAAGACCTCAGTACTACGGCCCCTGCCGCAATTTCAGATCAGGTGAGTGAAGAGCTCAGTGCGCCCGAGGTTGAGCGAGAGACCGTAGAGATCAGGGGTGGCAGCAAGATTTACGCTGGACTCGAATGCCAAAGGGCAAGCCAGGGTAGAAATGGCAATCTAGTCAGGGCCGCGAAAGCGAATGTTGTGGTTTTTTCTGATAGCTACCATTGGGCAGTGGGTAGTGCGACAAGGGTGCGTTTGGAAGGCGTGGACGTTCCATTTTTTGATGAGTTGAAAAGCGCGGCTTCCTATAAAGAACAATTGACTGAGGCGAATCTGATCATTGTCTTCGGTACCGCCTCCTGTGAGACCGGTGCCGAGGATCAAGAGGGTCTCGCGCGGCGGCGAGCGGTTTGGTTACGGAATCAAATTGGCAGAATCGCGGCCGGGGGAGAGCAGCGGGTGCGCCTGGCCAGCCTCGGCTGGGCGCGGCCGATGTCGGAGCAATGTAGCGGAAATACTTTTGAGACCCGCACCCAGCGCAAGGTGATTCTTGTCGCTCTCTATTCCCAAGAGAACGGCTCCGATTTTATTCAACGTTGTCTTCGAGAGGCCGTCGATTCTCACGACCGGCTGAGAAATATATTTCACTTCTATGAGCGGTGGCGTGAGAACGACATCGATATGGATTGGGAGTGAATCAAATGTCAAACCAGCGACTCGCCGAGGAGTTGGTGGGCTGGGGCTGCGTCCATCGCCGCATGCTGATGCAAGTCGTGCTTTGCAGCCTCGCTACCTTCGCCTTATGGACCTGGGCCGGCGCTTCTGGGCTCGAGGCTCAGCCGCTGGCCTCGGGCTCTCATCGCGCGGTGCAATTCGTCTTCGTGATCGATGATTCGAAGAGCATGCGGGAGACCGACCCGGAGCGACTCTCGGTCTTCGCCGCACGGTCAATTCTGGACATGCTGGACGAGCGGGACGAGGCGACGGTGGTGCGTCTCGACGGGCCAGCCCAGGATGAGGCTCCCCTGCCGGTGGCGCCGGTGGGAGATCAGCGTCTTCGGCTGCAGGAGAGTCTCGATCTCGGAGATCAGCTGGCGGGGTACGGTGCCGGCTATACCCGCTGTCGTACGGCCCTCGCGGCGGTCAAGGACATGCTCAACGTCGCCTATCGCAGCGACGTGGCGCAGGTGGTCTTCTTCCTCACCGATGGGGCCTGTACTCCCGACACCGACGAGGTGCCCAGTGTGACGGGCTTCCTGAGCGGATTGCGCTCCCACGACGCGGGGCTCTTCCGCTTTTATTTCCTACGCTTCCAGGGGATGGAGTTCACCTCCGCCCTCGCTCAGCTGGCGGAGAGGACGGGAGGCCAAAGCATCGAGGTGGGCACCCGGGATCCCACCGGTGTGCTGAGAGGTTTCGCCGAAGCCATGTCTGCCTCCCAAGGCTATGAATCGGCGCTGCTGACTCCGCAGGACAACGATCTTCCGGGGCATCAGGGGGCCCGCCGGGTTCGGCTGCTGGCGGTGGCTCGGGGGGAGGGGGAACCTCTGGACATCGAGGTGAGGGACCGCTACCGGCGTCCGATGGAGGGCTTCAAGGAAGCTAGAGCCGGCAGTCACCAATTTCCCGGCGGAGAGGTCTTTCGCTATATCGCCTTCGACTACCGGCCCAACGGGGATCCGGTCTATGTCGACGTGCTCAACGCCGGTGGGCAGTGGAAGGTGGTGGCGCTGCCGGAGTATCTGCTGGCGGCTTCCGTTCAGGTCTTCGAGGGGGAATGCGATGGGGAGCGCCGACCGGTGAGATATCGGGTGGATCGGGGGCGACCGGTGTGTGTCGAAGTAAGGCTGGTGGACGAGAAGGGGCAGATCGTCAGCGCAGACGTTTCCGGCTCCGATCTGGAGGCTCACCTACTCTTCAAAGAGGAGGGAAAGCAGGAGTGGAAGGAACTCGCCGGTAACCCCGCCGCCGGTGGAGAGGCGCGCTACTTCGTGCAGCGCAGCCGTTTGGAGTCCGGAGGTTATTCCCTTCAGCCGCAGATCACCCTGCGTGCCGACACGGAGCAGGAAGTCACCTTTACGGGAGTGACTCGGGGTCTGGAGATCGCGTCGCTGGAGATGGAGGTCTCTCCGGCGGTGCTGGATTTCGGCAGCCTGCTTCCCGGTCAAACCCAGCACCATGCGGTGGAGCTGGACGGCGTCTTCCCGGAATCCCGGCTGCGGCTGGTGCTGCCGGAGGAGAGTCAGCTGGGGGATTGCCTGGAGTTTCGGCTCCAGGGAGACGAGAACGAAGGGGTCGACGTTGCGGTGGGGCAGCAGGTGGTGGTGGAGGCCAGGCTGGATACCTTCTGCGGCCCGAAAGCCTTTCAGCGCACCATCGACACCCCCCTGTACTTCGATCCGGTGGTGCTGGCGGAGGGGGGAGGGGAGACCTATCCGGGGGTGACCGTCACCGCGCGACTCAAGCTGGATTACGACCCCGGGCAGGCTTCGGGGCCGGTGCTGCATTTGAAGGCAGGGCAGAGCGAGGTTTTCGAGCTCGAGCTGGGGGGCAACGCCGAGGGAGAGGTGAGCTATCTGGTGGAAGTGCAGGCGCCGCAGGACTCCGCCGCGTGGCCGGCGGACGCCGGTCATCTGACCCTAGGCTTCGCGCGGGGCGACCAGCTGCTGCGTCGTGACGGCGCCAGCGTGCGCCAACAGCAGGTCGTGGCGCAGGACGTCAACGGCAACGCCCAGCCCCTGCGCCTCTTCGCGCGGGCAGACCATTGCTGCGGTGGCGGCAGCTATCGCACCCAGGTTGCCGTTGCCGATCCGGCTGGGCTGAGGGATCCCCTGCTCATTCCCGTGACCCTGGAAGTTAGCGGTGGCTCTTTCTGGTCCTGCTGGGGGCGGCGGATTCTCTTCGCCCTCTTGGCGCTCCTTCTGGCCCTGCTCTGTTTCTACATCTACCGCATGTGGAGCCATAGCTCCTGGCTCGATCGTCGCCGTTTGGCCACCCAGCTCAAGCCGCTGGTGTGGAGCTCCTACGGCGGAACCAGCGTCAACCACCGCTCTCAGGAAGAAGTCGAGGCCTGGGTGCGGCGCAACTTGCGCTTTCGGGATCGCGCCCTCGCCTGGATTCGGGCGAACCCCTTCCGCATCGGCTGGTTCGGTGGGAGCTATGAGGAGACCCTCGAGCTCACTCTGGCGGCGAAGCGGGACGTGGAGTCCTCGAGCCTGCAATTGATCTCTGAGCGGGCTTTCCAGATGGAGCTCTACCTCCGCCCCGATTCCTACCGCGGCCGGCTCTTCGCCAGCGCCGCCGGCACCATCGCTTTTCTCGGCGTGCCGGACGCCCGCGGGCACTTCTCCCGGCTGGTGGTGGAGGGGCAGGAATACGTCATGACCCCGGGAGAAGTCCCGGCGAAGGTCACCCGGCTGAACCGCAAGAACCTGGTGCAGCCGAAGGATCTGCGGGATCTCGGCGGCGACGGCGGTCCCGCCGGCTGGCGCCTGGGAGCGTGAAGCCATGAACCAGGTAATCCCTTTGAATCCAGAAGCCCGTGCGGCTGATTACGCGGCTGATCGTGCGGCACCGAAGGCCAGAGCTTGCAGGCGCCGGCGCTCTGAAGCCCCAATTTTTACTCCCCAGTTGAAGTCCCAGGTATTGAACGACCTTGCCGAACCGCTGAAGAACCAGCTTGAGACCGGGCGGCGCTACCGCCCGGCGGAGGATGCACCGTGAGTAATCAGAATCAGATCGTCGACGACCTGTTGACTAAGCCGAGCGTCATCTCGCCGACTCTCTTCGTCGGCCTCGGGGGCTGCGGTTGCCGCATGGTGCGGCGCATCGCCGAGCACCTGCGGCGGCGACCGGACTACAAGGACCAATACGAGAAGTTGGTCAAGTTCGCTCTGGTGGACACCAACATCAACGACCTCGAGAGTTATCGGGAGATCGCCGACGAGACGCTGCTGATCAGCGATTTCGAGAAAGAGGATTACGCCGACCTGGCCTCCGGCAAGAAGTTCCTGGACCCGGATGAGTACTTCACCCAATGGGTTCCCCAGAACTACCGCTTCCGGGCTGGAGACACCGCCGGCGCCGGCCAGATTCGTATCGAGAGCCGGCTCGGCGTCTTCTATCAGATGAAGCATAAGGACTTCGTGCCTCGCTTCCGCCGCCTGCTGGAGGCGCTGAAGAGTCATGAGCTGGGCTACCGCCGGCTGGATAGTCAGGAAATCCGAATCGTCCTCTGCTACTCGGTGGCCGGCGGTACCGGCTCCGGCTGCCACCTGCCCATCGCCTACATGCTCCGCGACCTGGCGGAAGAGCTGGGCAAGCCCACGGTGATCGGCGTCGCCGTGCTGCCGGCGGTGTTCGAAGACAAGACCGGAGTGAACCGTGACGGCACCTTCGCCAACGGCTACGCGGCGCTCCAGGAGACCGAGCACCTGATGAAGCTGGGGGCGCCGGAGTCGCGCTTCTATCCGGTAGATGGTCGCCGCTTCCACTACAACCCCCTGAGCCAGGACAAGACGGTGGTGCGGCGGCGCCCCTTCGAATTCCTCTACGTCATCGACAAGCCGGAGAGCTTCCACGTTGCCGAGCCGGTGGATGCGGCGGCGGACGGGCTGTACCTGCAGTTCTATTCGCCGCTGTTCAAGAACCAGCTCTCGGACTACGACAACTACACCCAGCACCAGCGATTCCTGGTGCCCCACGACTTCGAGGGCAAGGGGATTTCCGGCTACACCACCTTCTACGGTTCCTACGGTGCCGCAGTGCTGCTGGTACCGGAAGCCGGGCTGGTGGATTATTGCGCCGAAGCGGCGGCGCTGAGCATCATGCGCTCGAGCTTCGTGCGCTCGATTCCCGGCGGTCACCAATATTCGATCCTGACCCAGAATCGGCAGCTCTTCAACGAAGCGACCCTCGGGGACGAAGAGGACGAGCGCCCGATTCCGCTGGAGGACTTCTACCGCAAGGAGCCGAGGGTTCGGGAGCGGCTGCTGGATCGACTCTTCCTCAAGCGGGTGCGCCTGTTGGCGGCCTGCGAGCTCGGCCGGCAGGAGGGGCGCTATCTGCCGATGTTCCGTCACGGCCATCCGCTGGGATCGATCCCCACCCGTGGCGGCGTCGTGGAGCAGCGGGAAGAGCTGCAGCGGGAGGAGCTGGACGAGCTCTCCAAGTACGGCATGCGCCACTCCATCGGCGCCGTGGTGCTCTCGGCGGTCTCCGGTCGCGGGCCAGGGCAGCCTCCTGGGCTGCTGCGTCGGGCGCGCAGCGCAATGGAGGACTTCCTCAACCAGGAGCCGCTGCCCACCGGCGGCAGTCCGCGGGTGCAGGATCTCAAAAACCGGGCCCAGGGCTGGGTCGACGAGGCCAGGCGCAGGGGTCTACGGGTGCTGAGGGACGGCTTCAGCGAGGGGTCGGTGGCCTACCCCGGCTTCGATTCGCTGCTGGACCTCGACTTCCTGCGCTCCGAGGCGGGGGATGTGGACCTGGCGGCGAAGCGCTACGCGGTGCTCTCGATTCTGGAGCAGGTGACCTGGACCACCCACGACCCGGAGGCCATCGAGGGCTTCGAGCTAACCCGCAAAGACAGCGAGAAGGTGAAGGATCGGGAACTTTCGGCGGTGACCGAAGACCTGCGCAGTCAGGCCCTGGACCAGGCGATGGCCCGAATTCAGCTGGAGTTCAACCAGAATCTCGGCCGGCTGCAGGTCAACCTGCGGGACTTCGCTCATTTCCAGCAGAAGCTGGAGACCAGCTTCGATGCCGTGGAGCAGGACCGCAGCCGGGCCCTGGAGCAGCTGCGGGAGAAGGGAGACGACTCCGCCAACGCCTATGTTCTAGACGGTGAGGCGCTGCAGATCGAGACCGGCCGCAGGATGTGGGATTTCTACTACGAGGACCGGGTCACCCAGCTCACCGAGCTCCAGCTCGGCAACAAGGAGGTGCAGCAGCGCCTCAGCGATACGGTGACGGACCTCAGCATCTCGCGGGGTGGTTCGTCCCAGGACCTCGAGATGCTCTTCGACAGCCTGAAGGATTACGCCAAGGGGGTGCTGCGGCACCGGGTCGGAGGCGATGTCCACGCCAACGATCGCGACCGTCGCTGGGGCCTCACACTCTCCAAAGCGCTAGAGCTGGAGGTGGTCTATCGGGCGCTCTATCACTCCCACGCCGAGGATCTGCGCTCCCTCGAGGAAAAGGAATCTTCGCAGAAGATTCGCGAGATCCTGTCGCGCTACAACAATCTGCCGGACGAGGAAAAACTCGACTTCGAGAAGCCCGTCCACCGCGATTACCTGCGCGACAAGATCCAGCGCCTGGTGAAGGAGAAGGCCTCGCTGCTGTGCACCTACGAGGGGGCCCGGGATCAGCACGGCGGAGTGCGGCCAGACCACATCTTCCTCGCCGCCATCGACGAGAACTTCGAGAACACCAACATCTCCCAGGCGATTCAGGGGGCCGACAACAACCTCCATTGGGTGACCACCGGATGGAAGAACCCGAAGGAAATCATTTTCTATCGCGCGGTGCTCAACGTGCCTCTCTACGTTTTCGGGCGGCTGCAGGAGATGCAGACCGAGTACTACCGATTCAAGGATTTGGCGCGGCGTCCCAAGGTGCTACATATCGACAAGAACTGGGAGGATGGGCTGCCGGATCTCGATCCCGATACCGAGAAGGAAAAGCACCGCCAGGACATCCTGCGCAGCCACGTGATCAATTTCGCCACGCTGCTGACCCTGCCGTTGAGGATCGCTACCCCCGGCGCTGCCGGCGGCAAGAAGGGCCAGCCGCCAGCGCAGGAGTCCACCTTCATCGTGCGCCGGCGGGGGGTCTACTACCTACGGCACCCGGACGGCGGCTCGGTAGCCAACTCCCTCGAGCTGGAGGAGCTGGAGACGCCCCTCGGCAGCACCCTGGCCAAGGCTATCGAGAAGCTGCCGGAGGTGCTCGAGGCGGAACAGGTGAAGTACCGCCCGCTGCAGCGCATGCTGGACGGGGTGCGCAAGGGTTTTGCCCCCTCGGTGCTAGAGAAGATCACTCAGCTGCCCTTCGAATGGCGTCGCAGTCAAGAGCAGCTACGGCAGCGCTACGGCTCGTCGCCGGGGGACGGGCAGCGAGAGCTGTTGGGGGATTTCCGGGATGCTTACAGCCGACTCAAGGAGGCTTTGGAGAGCATGCTGGGGGGGTTGCGCAACGCCAGTGCCGAGTACCACACCCTCAACGAAGACGTGGATATCCAGGTCGATGGCCTAACTCGCAACACCGCTCTCGACAACCTCGGCCACAGCACGAAGATTCTGCGCACCTTCGTGGAGCAGTGGGCGGAGCTGGAGAGTGGTAGCGGTGCGAGTCAGATCCAGCGCTCCTTCGAGGATCTCTTCCAGCCGATGGAGCAGGAGAAGCTGGAATCGGTGCTCGCTAGCCTCGGGAACACCGCCAGCACGCTGGAGAACTGACCTTGTCACAGGCCTATCCAGCTCCGGCGGTGGTGCTGGGTCTCGGTCGCTTCGGTCTCGCCGTGGTGGAACGCCTCGGGCGGGATTGGGCCGGGCTCCGGGATGCCGGCGCCGACGCCACTCTCGGCAACCTTTCGCTGATCTCGGTACGGGCCGAGAACGGCGAAGTGGAGAAGCGCTGCCTGGAGGGCGAGGCGGGGTCGGCGGAGCTCGCCTGGTGGTCCGGGGAGGGGGATCTCCCCTCCCTGGCCCTGGACTTCGTGATTCTGCGATCCCTGGGGCTGATCCGCTATCAGGGTCGGGGCTACGAGGTCGCCGTGCCGCGGGATTACGGGGTGGTGGAAATCGACCGGGGCAGCGCCGAATGGCGGGCCCTCCAGTATTTGGAGTCGTTGAATCGGGAGTCGTCGGGACGAGCTTCACCGTCGCAGAAAGCATCCCGCGCTGAGGACGCACCTGGGGGCACATCTGGGGGCGCCGCTGGGGGTGAAGAATCTCGACAGCAGCCCGCGGAAGACTCTTCTTCTACCGCGCCGCCGGCTCCTGCGCCGCCGGCCCCCGGGACGGCTGCCGCTGCGCGGCGTCCTCAGGGTGATCAGCAGCCGCTGATCTATCGTCGTCGACTCTTCGATTGGGTCGAGCTGAGGCCCGATCCCATCACCTCGGCGGAGGCGCTGCGTAATCTACGCGGCAGGATCCGGGATCTGGATCGCTTCGCGACGCCGCTGCTCAACCGGATCAAGCAGGGGCACAGCCCCGAGACTCTGCTGGCCTGCATCGCCCGCTGCCGAGCGCTGCTGGACGGCAGGGATCCGGTGCCCTGGGGCTGGCTGGCGGAGACCTATTTCCAGCAGCGGGCCGCTTCGGGGGTGGAGTCGGCTGCCGCGACCTTGCCGGAAGCGGCGGGATTGGGTGAGTCGGCAGGGCAGGGTGAGTCGGCAGGGCAGGGTATCGCCAACGGCGGGGGGATTCAGTTGAGTCTCGACGCGGACGCCCTGCGGCTCTCGGAGGATCACGTCAAGGTCGAGGAGCTACAGCCCAAGCGGGCCGGCTCGCCCATCGCGGGTTGGGAGGAGCTGATGGGCTCCCTCGGAGCCGGGCCGGGAGATGCCGGGGGCGAAGCCCCGCGGATTCAGCTCAACCTGCCGGCGGTCTCGCTGCCGCGGCCGGGGGATGTCTCTTGCCCCGTCCGCCCCTCGGACCTGCTGCGCCGGGATTGGGAATCCACCGGCTGGGCCAGCGATGGCTCCGGCCGCGATGCCGTGCGCTTTCAATATCTGCGCACCATTCCGCTGCGGTTGGGGCTCTTCGACCATCAGCCGGAGTCGGCCGGCGCCGGCAATGGTGAGGGAGAGCTGCAGGAACGACTGCAGGAGCAGCTACGGCGCCTGGGGCGTTTGAGCTACAAGGGGTTGGTGAGGCTGTGGGGGGATCTCCAGCGGGAGCGGGTGATGGAGGAGGACCTGCCGGTGATGGTGCGGGTGCGGCAGCGGGATCATCTGGATTCCGCGCTGCGCATGTCTCTGGAAATCCTTGGCGAAGTGGTGGTGCGGCCTATCGTCGCCACCGGGCCCAACAACGGGAAGAAGCGCTCCGCGGCGGCCTCGGAAGGGCGGCGGCCAGCTGGTGGGACGACCGGCCTCGATACCGAATCTAGCTCTATCGCCGGATCTCATCGGGAAGCCGGAGCGAGGGCCCCCCGGGAGGCCTCCGAGCTTTCCCTATCCGCAGCGCTTTCCTCTTCGGGACCTCCCGATTCCGGTTCTGCCGCCGCCGGGTCGCGAACCACCTACCCGAGTCTTCCGGAGGGGCCCAGCCGCCGGCTCGGGCGTTTGATCATGGAGGGGGAAGAAGGTGCTCCCGTCGATGGTGAGTCGGTGCTCTATCGCCGGCTGGCGGACCTCGGTCTGCGCAGCGCCCGCGGCCGGCAACAGCGTCGCCGTCCGCTCTTCGTGGATATCCCGGTGAATCGCCCTGAACCCGAGCAGGAGGACGAGGAGCGGGGGCAGAGTCAGCGCTCTCGGGAGGGCATCTCCGTCGAACGAGTGGAATTCGAGAAGGAAGCCCGCCGCTTCCGCACCCTCCGCCAGCGGCTGCGGGAGCAGGTGGAGGAGATGTTGAGCTTTCAGCACCTGAGCCGCGCTCGAGACAAGCCCGGGCGGATGCCGCCGCGGCTGACGGTCTTCGTGGTGGGAGACATGGGGGAGGTATTCACCCGAACCTACGCCCAGCCGGTGCTGAGGGAGATTCATCGCTGCCTGCTGCGGGCCTTCACGCCGATCTTCGAGTCCTATCGCTCCGGTTTCGATCGCAGCCTCTGCGTTACGCCCCTCTTTTGGACCCCCCATCCGGCGGACCCTTTCGACGGCGAGGGCTCGGATGCCTGGGAGCCGGAATCCGACATCTGGCGCGAGGAGGCGGCGATCATCGACGCCATCCACGGGGTCAGGCGCTGGGCGGAGACCATCATGCCGGCGTCGCGGCGGTGTATCTCGCAGATCTTCGTCAACAGCCGGGTGACGGACAACTCGGTGCTGCGCCTCGAGGACGCCCTGCGTCAGAGCCGGGATTTCCTCACCCTACAGATGCGCAACGATCTCTCCCGATCCCATTGGCTGCGTCGGCTGTCGGTCAGCGGTGGCGGCAGCGATCTCTTCTCTTCCTTCGCCTGCTACGAGATCGACTTTCCTGCGGAGCGCTGCCGCGAGTACTTGGCCAATCGCCTGGCTCGAGACTGCCTGCAGCTGATCAAGAGAGGGCCGCGCCGCGACGCTGAGTTGTTCCAGGAGCTGCCGCAGCTGGATCTTCCGGTGGACCTTCCGCCGCGGCTGGTGCAGGGAGCGAAGGCGACCATCGTCGGCCGCGCTAGGGAAGCGGCGAATCAGGTCATCGGTCGCCACATCAGCTCCCATCACCTCACCGACGACACCCAGCGCCGAGAGGTGTTGGATCGCTTCGACGAAGATTTCGAGGAGGCGCTGACGGCGAGCATTCAGGCCCGCTGGAGCAGTCTGGTGGTGGAGCGCGGTGGGGTGATGGACGACGTGGTGGATCGCCTGCGCCAGGCCACCAGCGAGCGCCTCACTCGAGGCTTGGAAGAAATCCGCAATCACGGGGACTACCTGGTGCAGGAGTACTCCACCCAGGCGGGGCTCGAGGGAGCTCAGGAGGCCCTCAACGCTCTGCGTCTCAAGACTCAGGAGCAGCTGCGGCGCTGGGAGCAGGGCCGGGGTCTGATGGTGCAGGCCTGCATGAGGAATCAGACCCCGTCTCTCGACGCGGTGCGCGATGCTCGCGAGCGGGTGGTGCGCAGCGCCAAGCGGATGCCCGATCTACAGCCCCAGCGGGGATTCCTCTGGCTGTGGGGTGGCATCAGCCTAGTGCTCGGCGAGATCTCCGGTCAGCTGCTCTCGTATTGGGCCGGCTTTCATCTCAACCCCCAGTGGGTCGAGGTGCTGCTGGCGGATTGGGGTTTCCTCACCATCGGCTCGTTGATCTGGGGTGCCGGCCGAATGGCCTTCTTGGTTTGGGTCAAGCGCCAGCGGCGCAAGGTCAAGCGGGCCATCGAGGAGCTCCAGGCTAGCGTGGAGCGTCTGTTTATGGGCACTGAATCGGCGACCGGCGACGAGGCGGAGAAGCCCAAGGGAAGCTGGCTGGAGGGACTGCCGGGGGTCGGCGGCTGGCTGCGTCGTCGGCGGGAGCGGCGCAGCTCCGACGAGGCGGCGGGGATCGGCGATTTCACTGCCTCCTTTACCTCTGCTGGCTCCGCTGGGCAGCCCCCCGCCGCCGCCGCGCAGTCTTCGAGGGACGAAGCGGAAGACTACCTCCAGCGGCTGGAGCGGGAGATCATCGCTTCCGCCCAGGCGCCACCGTCGGCGCGCTCCCTGCTGGAGAGCCGGCTGGACCTGCTGTGGGTTCTCGCCGGTCGTTCCCTCGCTCAGCATCTCCACGAGGGGGCCGCGGCGGATGCTCGCAGCGGCGATCGCCTGCTGCGGAGCCTGCTCATTCAGCTGGACGAGCTGCGGCGCCTGGCGGAGGTGTTGGGGGTGGTGATCAGCCTCGAAGAGGGGGAGAGCCACGAGGATCCCTCCGGCCTGCTGAGCCCGCGGGAGGATTCCCTGCTGCAGTCCACCCATCGCCTCGTCCATCACTACCAGCGGGACTTCAGCGACGACAAGGATCTGCAGCAGCAGCTCCAGCTGATCTTCGACGATCTCGAGAACTTCCATCGCTGGCGCACCACCGCCTCTTTCTCCGAAACCCAGGCGCTGCTGGAGCTCTGCCGCAAGCCCTTCCACAACCTGGTGCACAGCCCGGTGACGGAGCTTCACGACTTTGCTCGGGACATGGGCGAGCCGCTCTGCGACTTTGTCTCCCGCTGCTTTCCCAACCTCGGTTTCGGCGCCGAATTCCGCGGCTTCGAGGGTCTCGACCCCGACGGCATTCAGCTGGTGGCGGACGCCACCCTGGTGGTGGAGCCGACCCTCGCCCGGGAGTTCCGCCGAGCCCAGGAGCTGGAGCGCCAGGACCGCCAACAGCGGCGCATTCCGGAACGCGCCGCCACCACCCATACCCTGAACGTGGAAGAGCAGCCGGTACGCCCCAACGCGGCCTACATGCTCTCCCTGGTGCAGGGGATCCGCCCCCATAGCGTGCGCAACCTGAAGCGTTTCGAGTCCTTCTACGATCGCATTCGTCTACCGGACGATCGCACCTTCCCCCTGAGCCCCGAGGCCCAGCATCCCCGGCTGCGGGAATCGATCAATCACCTCACCGGTCATCAGCGGGTGGGAGAAGAGCTCTTCCAGGCGGTTCTCAAGGCTGGCAAAGAGAGTGCGGGGCGGGCCGATTCAGCGGACCAGGAGGCCGCGGCGGCAGCGCCGCCACCGGCGACGGAAGGGGAGGGGAGATGAACCTCACCAATCTTGTGGATGTACTGAAGCAGCTCCCGGAGTTGCTGTCCTTGGCCTTTCAGACCCTGCTGCTGGGGGCCCTGGAGTGGCTCTACTCGTCGTCCCCGGTGCTCCTGGGGTGGCTCGCCCTCGCCTATGGGGGGCTGCTGTGCTTCGGAGCCTTCCGACTCCAGGCCTGGTTGAGGAGGGCCCACGAGCCGGAATCTGGCGCCGGGCGCCACTGGCGGCGGCTAATTTGGCGAGAGCTGTTCCACTCGCCGACCCTCTGGCTGCTGGCGGCGATGGTGGTGGCGACCATCGTGCAATTGGTGCGCAATAGCTGGGTATTGGCTCTCGCATTCCTGATGCTCGGAGGCGCGCTGTTTTTCCTCGTTGCTCTGTTTTGGCTTGGGCGCTGGGCGAAGGCCCGCTCCCGTCGACGCCGGGAGGCCCCAGAGCAGGGCTCTGGCGCTGAGCCATCAGATCGTGATGGATCGAGTCGTGGGGCATCGGGGAGAGAGCCGTCCAAAGTGGGTACGCAAGCGGGAGTGAACGCGGGTGAGAAAGTGGGCGCCGGCGATGGGGACGACAGCGACGGGGAAGGTGAAGAGAAAGCCGGTCGCCCCCGCCTCGTCCTCACCCTCGGGCCGACCTATCTCCTGGCTTCGATGTGGGTTCTGGGGCTCTACGTGCTCGCCCGGGTGCTGGATCCTCTGCTGGCGGGCCGCCTCAGCGGGGTGGATGGGGTCTCCTCCTGGGAAGTGCTGCTGCTGGGTTCCTGGCCGAAACTGGAGCTCTTCTTGCCGCTCAGTGAACGGCCCTACCTCTCGGCGATCTTGAGCCTCTTGTTGTGGGTCACCCTCTGGTGGTTGATCAGCTTCGGGACCCGCCTTCGCTTTCAGGACTTTCTGCTGCGCAATCAGCTGCAACACCGCAGTGGCTCGGCTCCGCCACAGCTTCGGCTGTGGACCGAGGTGGGGGGCGCCGAACCCCTATGGGAGCCAGCGGAGAATTATCGTCGCTGGATGTTCTGGGTGGTGGCGGCAGCAACGGCGGTGCCGCCGCTGGCCTGGCTTCACCTCACCGGTGATCCCTACCGCCTCGATCCCTCGATGTTCGCCCTCGCGGTGGTGCTGTGGCTTGGCCTGGTGCTGAATTTTCTGCTGCGGGGGGAAGAGGTCTTGCCGGCGGCGCAGGAGGTAGAGCAGGAGAAGCGGACGCTTCCCCCTACGGCGGGTTGGGCGGAGGTCTGCGAGGTGCTCCAGCGGGGCAAGGTGAGGGTCGGCCCAAGGGAGGACTCAACCGATTGCCATCAGCTGACGGCCCATTCCTGGCCGCCTTCGGTGACCCCCCTAGCTCGCGAGCTGCTGCCCCGGCATCAGGGAGGCGGTCTCGGGGCACCGACTCGGCTCCAGGCGGAGATTTTGGGCCGTCTCGGGAGCGTCCCCGGGCAGCGGCTGGCCCTTGGGGATGACGACGGGGATCTCTCCTTCGGTAAAGCACCGGGAGACGCGGCGAAGGAGGAGTTCGAGAGCCGCACCCGACACCATGCGGTGCTCGCTCCGGAGGGGAGCGGTAAGACCACCCTGGCGTTGCTGGCGGCGGTGGATCAGGCGGTGACCCAAACTCGCTGTACCCTGGTGGTGCTGCGCAAGCCGGAGGAGGCGGAGCGCTTTCGGGGTGCCTTCCAGGATGCGCTCAGCACCTCGAGCCTGCGGTGGACGATCCGAGTACGTCAGCCGGGTCACGACCTGATGAACGATCTCGGTCGAGGCATCGTGCCGGACGTGGTGGTGTGCTCGCTGCGGGATCTGGTGGTGCACGTGCTGGAACGCTCGGACGTCTTCGCTCCCTTCTTGGGAAATGTCGGCCTGGTGGTGCTGGACGATGTGGAGTCCCTCTTCGGTCCGGTGGAGGCCCACGCCAAGCTGGCCTTCCGGCGGCTCCAGCTGCGCCTGCAGGCCCTCTCCCACCACCCGGAGAACGACCCCCGCTACGGCGTCAGCTTTTTGACCCTCGGAGCCGATTCCATGCATCGCGCCGAGGAGTGGGTAGAGACGCTGCTGGGGGTGGAGGTGGCGGTGCATACCTACGGTACCTCCGGGGATAGCTCTTCGGAGGGCTCCAGAGAGGGCGCCGCGGGGGTCGGCGCCGCCTCTGGCGGCGCTGACTCTCCGTCTAGCGGTGGCGCCGTGGTGAGGCGAGAGCTCTTTCGGCTGCGCTCCTTTCTCGACGAGAGTCAGGAGAGCATTACCTTCCTCGACCTGGTACAGGCCTGTGAGGATGCGGCGGTGCCCTGGCTGTATCGCTATTGCGGCGACGGCAGCCGGCATTTGGGGCGGCGGCTGCTGCCGCTGCGGGAAGAGCCGCAGCACGCCGTTCAGCGGCCGGAGGATGCCGCGGTGCTGCTGCTGGAGGGCACCTGGAGTGAGCTCCATCGGGAGATCGAGCGCCTGCCCTATGCCGGCCGGCGCTTTCTCAGCGGCGAGCCGGAGCGCCAGCCGCCGGTGGGCCCCATTGCGTTGGTGACCTTCACCGATCCCGATGTGGAGTCGGCCTTCTCCTACGACGACGATTCGATGCCCCTAGCCCACGCTTTGCGCTCGATGCCGCGGCCGATCCTGCGGCCGCCCACCGGCGAGGTGGTGGAGCCGCACCTGGCGGCGGATCTAGTGCAGCATTGGATCGAAGTTCACGAATTGGTGACCGCCTTCGGAGAGCCGGTGGTGGGGCGCCTGACTCAGCTGCAGCGGGACGGCCTGCTGCAGCAGGACGCCATCACCGACATCGCCGAGCGGGAGAGCCGCTACGAGCGCAAGGTCTCGCTCCAGGCCCACGCTCGGGCGCTGCGGGGGGAGCAGGATTGGGAAGACTCCACCCAATCCCGCCGCCTGCTGCCGCCGAGGGTGGCGCAGGTGGAGCTGGCGGTGCCGGAGGCCATCGAGCTGCGGGATCGCACTCGGATGGAGGTACTGGATCAGGTCGAGGTGATCTCGGCGATGATGCTCTACTACCCCGGCAGCATTTTCCGCGACGCCCGTGGCACCTTCGTCGTTGCCGAGTGGGTGACCCGAGCCAACGAGCACGATCACCGGGTGGTGGGAGCGGTGGTGGTGGAGCCGATCCAAAGCCTGGAGATCACCTCTCCGCGACGCCGGGTGATGGTGTCTTGGCACGATGAGGGAGAAGAGGAGGTCGCCGCGCCGGCCGCTCCCGATGGCTCGGTGCGGGAATCCCCCAGCGCTGCGGCCCAGCGGGATCTGCGCATCGCCGCGGGGGGTGGTTTCCTGGAGCGCCACGAGATCCTCTCCGGTCAGCTGCCGATGGAGGTCGAGCTGCGGCCGGCGACGGTGGAGGTGGAGCACGTGGCGACCTTTCGCCTGACGCCGCTGCGGCGCCGAGTGATGCAGCGCAGCCTGGAGCCTACGGCAGAGCCCGGGATGTCTTCGACCTCCCATCAACCCTGGAATCGGACCTTCCAAACCGTGGCCTTGGGGCTCTACCCCAACATTCCCATGGCGGATGCCGTGGCCCCGGAGCGGTTGGAGCACGAGGGGGAGCTCACGGTGGGTGGGGCCCGACTGTTGGCGGCGGCGATGCGGGCCGTGCTGCCCTGCCTCTATCGCGGCGGCGGAAGCGCTCTCGGTCTCGCTCTACTGCTGCAGCCGGGTCAGGAATTGCTGCAGCCGGAGCCAGACCAAGCTCCCGAAAACAGCGGCTTGGAGGCTGAGGGTGAGGGATCGGAGACCGTAGATGAAGGGGTCTCTTCCGGGGCGTTCGGGCGCCAGCAGGATCTCGCGAGCCGAGTCCTCACCGCGGACGAGGGCTTCGTCTTCTTCGACACCGCTCGGGGCGGCAATGGAGCCTGCCGGGCCATCTATCGCGACGGAGTGGAGCTGCTGCTGCGCCTCTGTCAGCTGCTCTTGGAGGGGTTGCCCTCGGTGCAGCGACTGCGGTTGCTCTACGACCATTTTGGCGATCGGGTGGAGATTCTGCGGGAGGCGGCAGAGGAGGAAGCCGGACCGAGGGATCGCAGGAAATTCCAGCAGCTGCGCAACGAGAGCAACAAGGACGCTCTGCACAATGCCCGTCAATGGCTGGAAGCCCACCTCGGCAGCGAGGCGGCCCAGGGCCTGGATGGCGAGCCCCAGATCGACGAGGACGACGACTGGGACAAATTCTTCCCCCCGAGCCTGGGGCGCTGTCTCACCGTCGCGCCGGGGCACCAGCCGGACGTCAAATGGGCCTTGTTGCGCTGGCGTCAGCGAGCGGAGAACTATGAGATTCGGGTTGGTTTCGACCGCGAAACCCTGCTGCGTTCCTCTGGCGCCAGCGATTCGAAGCTCGTGGCCCAGCAGCTGAAGCTGCTGCGGGCGGAGGCTCAGCAGCAGGGGGATCTCGCCTTCGCGCCGTGGCCGGCGGGAACCCATGAGGTGAGTCCGCCGGCTAAGGACGAGGAGACCGAGGAGCCGACCACCGCCGCGGACTCCGGCGTCGCCGCGGCGGAGCGCCCAAGCTGGTGGATCCGTCTGCTGGTGCTGCTGCGCTTGAGGTCGGAGTCTTCATCCACGGAGGCGGATCCTGGGGATGCAGGGCAGAGTCCTGAGGGCACCTCGTCGGCGGGCTCCGAGGCCGAGTCGTCCGATGAACAGTCCTCCGACCGGGAAGCTCCAGCAGAGTGGGCTGCCTTCGCGAGCGCCTGGACGGTCTACCTCACCGACGGCTACCGCCTCGGTCGAGTGGCCCATCGTCTTTGGGAGGGCGCCGGCAAGGGCCTGAATGGCGATCACGATTTGACGCCGATGAATCCCCTGGTTCCCCCTCGACTCGGCCGGCTCCACTTCTTGATGTCCTTCGTTTCCAGCCTACGGGGGGACGAATGGGGCACCTTCGAGCCGCTGGTGCAATCCCTGCTGCAGAATCGGGTCAACGGCGCCACTCGCTGTCTGCTGCTGGCCGCGCTTCTGGAACGCAATGGGGTGAGCTCCGGCGTCTTTGTCCACCGCCGCAGCCAGCGAGTGCTGCTGGCGATGGAGGTGTCCCAGGGGCTGAGCCGCTTCGCCTCCCAGCCATCGCGCCGCGAGGATCCGCGAAGCGCCTGGTCCACCGAGGCGAATCTCGGTGCTCCACCCTCTCTCTTCTTCGAGCTGCGGGTGAAGGCCGAGAGCCTCGCTCGGCTTCCCGCCGCCACCGCCGAACACCTGCCCCCGCTCTGCTTCGTTCCCGTCGACCCTTCGAATCCGCGCCCCTTCGCTGGACCTCGAGACGAGGTGGCGAAGGATTGGACCTTCCTCCCCCTCGGGGAGGTGCAAGCTTGGTTGCGCAGGGTCAGCCGGGCGCAGGAAGAAGAGGAGGCCGTATCGGAGGAACCGTCGACGCCGGCCCAGGGCTCGTCAAAGCTGGAATCGTCAACGCTGATTTCGTCCGACGAGTCCTCAGAGAGCGCCGAAGGCCAGGCAGCGGCGGCTGAGCCAGAGCAGGAATCGGAATCGGAGTCCTCCTCCATAGAAGTCGAAGAGCCTGAGGAAGCCGCTCCCCCCAAAAAAGCGAAGCTCGGTAGGGCAGCGAAGCTCGACGAAGCAGCGAAGCTCGACAAGGCAGGGGAACCCGAGAGCCCGGAAGCAGAGCCTGAGAGCCCGGCAGCGGAGCCTGAGAGCCCGGCAGCGGAGCCCGAGAGCCCGGTGGAGATCGATCTCGACGACGCTGAACGCGAGGCGACGGCCACCGAGACGGCAGGAGAAGCATCATGAGCGCAATTCGAGCCTTTCCTCGGCGGATGCCCCGGACGGGTCTGCTTCCTGTCCTGCTTATCTGGCTGCTTCTAGGGCTGGTTCTGCTGCCCGGCTGCGGCGGAGAGGATCTGCCGAGGCAGCTGGAGTTTCCTCAGCTCACCGTCCGTCCGGCCTTCGGGCTTCAGCCGCTGGCAGAGGAGGGGACAGCCGACGAGTCGGAGGCCCAGGGCTCTTCGCTCTTCTCCCAGAGTCTATCGACGGCCTCGGCTCCGACGGTGGAGCAAGAGAGGGAAGTCGTGTGGTTCGGTATCGGCGCCAGCCTCGAGGCGCCGGTCCCCAAGGCTTGGAGCGCCCGCACCGATGCTCCGATGACCTTGATTTACACCCAGAGTCGAGACGGCGCGCCCCAGGTGGTGGTTTATGTCGAAACCTTCCGGCCCGGCATCGGCCTCCGGCCGAGCGGGGAAGTCGCGCGCTTTCGGGCGACGGTCCTAGGAATCGAAGCGGAACAGCCGCTGAGCCCCGGGCTCGCGGCCCGCTGGGTCGAGCGGCTGGCCCAGGGAGCCCTGGAGGGCCTCGAGATCTCTCCGGACCAGGCGCTGCAGGCCTTGGGAGCGCTGAGCACGAGAAATCGGGGCACTGGTTTTGGCTTCACCCCGCGGCGCGGATCCTTCTCTCGGGTGCGCTGGGCGGGCCGCTTAGCGGCCAGCGATCTTCGCCAGCCGCTGGTGGGTCGTTTCGGAATGTACGAGGGCTCTTGGAGCTCTCCGCCGCCGGTAGCCCCCGCGGTGGACAGGCTGCTGGGCTTCTTGGAGGGCGTCGCTGAAGAAGGGGTACAAGAGGAAGTACCGGACGGAGCCGATCCGGGCTCAGGGGACGAAGAGCAGCCCGCTGAGCCTGAAGACCTGGCGCAGCCGACGAGAGCCGGGGAGCCCTCGGGCGCTGGTCCGAGCCCGGATCCCGCCGTCGTTGGAGGCGTCGTTGAGGAGTTTATTGAAGAAGCCGCTGAAGAAGCCGCTGAGGAGGCCGCTGAGGAGGCCGCTGAGGAGGCCGCCGACGCTGGGAGCGGCCCTGCCCTGCCGCCCCGCCCCGCCCGGCTGCTGATCGGCAGCATTTCCGCCGCGGGCGGAACCACCGGCGTGCACCTCGCCGTCCTCTGGGCCGAAGGCGGCGAGGTGGAATCCCGAATCCTGCGGGAGGACCTCGCCCGATTGATCGAGGGGATCCGCCCGCTGCAGTCGGACCAGAGTGAGTTTCTCTCCCAGGATGGTGAGGTCCAGCTGCAGGGCATTCAGGGCCTGCCGGATCTATTTCCCGAGGACTCGCTGAAGCTCGATCTGCTCAGCGCGAATCGCCCTGAGCAGGATCTGCCCGCCGACGACGAAGCGGACGAGAGGGCGCCCACCGGAGAAGAGCCGGCGGGGGGATTGCCCCCAGAAGAGGGGAGTGCCAAGCCCGTCGATGGCCAGCCCTCGACGGGCTTGCCTACTGCCGGCCAGCCTATTGTCGATGCATCGGACGTTTTGGATCCCGGCGCTGCGGGTTCCGGTAGCTCAGAACCTGAGAGCTCAGAGCCCAGCAGCCCAGAACCTAGCAGCCCAGAACCTGAGACCTCAGCCTAGCCGGGCCGCGGTGCCCGAGGCGGACCCCTCGGCTCCCCACCACCCCATCATCCCAAACGCCACCCTCGATGCCGCCCACGCGAGCAGCGCCACCGTCGGCCCCTTCCCAGAGTAAACCTCCCGGAAGCTCTGCAGCATCTCCGGAGTCACCCGATGGGGTGCCCGGGCGGTAAGGAAGGCTAGTCGCAGGGCGGGGTGGTGCATCGGGTCGGTGGCGGTCAGCAACTCGCCGAGGGCGGGGGAGGTGAGGGGCAGCGGCGCGCCGTCCCAGGCGTCGAGGTGAGCTTCGAGGAGCCGTCGCGGGGCGGCGGGGAGGTAGGGCTGGACCTCCGCCTCGGCGGCGTGGCGGAAGGCGGAGAAGGCGCGCTGGATGTTGGGGCGAGAGGCCAGGCGATCGAACTCCGGGCGCAGGGGCAGCTCGGCCCAGGGGGCGGGCATCAGCGGCAGGCTAGCGCCGACCTGGGGCTGGCGGCCGAGAAGGAGCCGGATGGCGAGGCCTAGGGGGCGGGGGAGGGCCCGCAGCAGGGTGGAGCGCACGCCGGGGATGCCGCTGCCGGGAAGGGGGGAGTCTCCCAACAGAATGGTGGCGAGGCGGTGGATGTAGTGAAAGCAGAGGCCGATGCCGATGAGCTCCGGCAGCTCTTCTTCGCTGCAGGGAGCTGCCAGAGGGGCCTGGGGACGCTGGAAGGTGCCCTGAGCCCAGGCGTTGTAGGCGGCGAGCTGGGGATCATGGTCCGCCGGGGCTGGCTCCGCGGAGCCGAGGTGCTGGAGCTCAGAGTGGCCCAGGCCGCTGGCGGCGGCGAGGAGGCGGTGGGCGTCGACGCAATAGGGGCATTCGGCGCCGCGGGAGATGGCGACCGCCAGAGCCTCTTTGTAGCGTCGCGGCACGGTGCCGCAGACCAGCGATTCCCGCAGGCAGGCCCAGCCGGTGAGCAGCAGGGAGGGAACCGGCTCGAAGAGGGAGAGGGGCTCCGGCACCAGGCCGAAGGCCCGGCGCATCTGGTGGTAGGCCGCCCGCTGGCGGCGCCGCAGCTCCCGCGTTTCGGCGGCCGTCGTTCTGTAGCTCGCTCCAGAAGCACGATTCCCTCCGGCGCCCCGAGGGGCGGCGGAGGGAAAGGTAGAGCTGACGGTGCGGGGCATGACCCCTCAGCGCAGCCGCGCCAGCGCCAGCAGCGCCAGCTCGGGGCCCTGGTGGTTGATGTAGATCTCGGCGTCGAGGTGCAGCACGTCGAAGATCCGACTCCACTGGGCGGCGGAGAAGAAGCGAGAGGGCGCGTCGATTTGATCCTGCTGGTCGTCGGCGGAGTCGGCTCCGAGGATCTCTTCCTCGGCGTCTCCCAGGCCGGTGCCGTGGGGCATCGCCGGCAGCAGGTTGAAGATGAAGTCCTGGTGGACGTGCTCGCCGGTCTGGCAGATGGACTCGGAGAGCACCAGCCAGCCGTCGTCGGAAAGGGCGGTGGCGAGGTACTGCACCGTGGCGGCCAGATCCGGGGTGTTGTGGAGGGCGTTGACGGCGAGAATCAGGTCGAAGCTCGCCGGCTCGATGCCCTGGCGGATCAGCGGCTGGGTGAAGTCGACCCGCTTGCGCCGCAGCGGCAGCTCGGTGGCGCCTAAGCGCTCGAGAATGCGCACCAGGAAGGAGGGGGCGATATCCGAGAGCAGGTAGTCCTCGACGTTCTCGGGCTGGCTGGATAGGCGTCCGGTGACCGCCGCGGTGCCGCCGCCGGTGCCGGCGCCGAGCTCGAGGATGCGGGCCGGTCGACCGAGGCGCTCGAGGATGTCGTCGACCCCCAGGGCGAGGGCCTGGTTGTGGATCTCGTAGAGCGGGTTGGCGGCGGCGAAGTAGTCTTCCCAGAGAGTCAGGCCTTCACCCTTGAGGAGGATCGCGGCGCCGCTCTTCTCGCCCCGCAGGAAGGCCGGGTAGCGGGCGGCGATGTACTCGATCATCGGAATGGTGGAGCCGACGCCGTCGCGGTGGCGGCCGATGCTCCACAGCGCGGTGTTGGTGAGATCCTGGCCGGGCTCTTCGCCCGGGGAGTAGTGGACCTCTGCACTGTCTTGGGGCGAGCTGGCCTGCGGGAAGCTGGCCTTCACCCAGGGCCCGGTAGCCGCCGCCTTGGCGAGGATCCAGGCGAGGGCGGGGCGACGATCCGTGGGAACGTCCAGCGCCTCTCCCAGCTGCTCTGCGGTGGCACCTTGGGGGTAGGCGTCGACGCATCGACGCCATTCCAGGGCCTCGAGGATCGCCGTGCAGTGGGTGCCGACGTAGGTGACGGCGGCGCTGGAGGCCTGAAGGTAGGCGTCATCCACCAGCGCATCGACGGCGCGAGCGAGGGCGGCGCGAGGGGCTCGGGAAGCGGCTAGGGTCATAGTAGGGCTCCAGCAGGCTTGAGGGTCGAGGGGATGGGCACTCAGGCGGCGCGGCGGAAGGCGCTGGCGCCGTAGAATCCGGCAAAGGCGCAGGTCAGCTTGACGGCGACGTCGAAGTCGCTCTCGCGCCATTCGGTGACCACCGGCAGGGCGTTGCGCGGGAAGGCGCGGCGGTGGCCGAGGGTGGGGGGGATGGTCTGGTGGTGGAAGGCGGCCATCAGCATCGCCAGCTCGGTGAGGGCGGAGCCGCCGAGGTTGTGGCCCACCAGGGGCTTGAAGGTCGATACCGGCGGCAGCTCGTCGAGCTCGCTGAAGACCTGGTTCAGCACCATGCCTTCGTATTGATCCGAGGCCGGGGCGCCGACGCCGTGGGGAACCACCAGGTCGACCTCCGCGGGGCGCAGGTGGGAGGATTCCAGGGCGCTGTCCAGCGCCTGGCGGGCCTTGCCCTTCAGGGGGTTGGGCATGGCGATCTTCCAGCCGTCCTGGGCGAAGCCGCTGCCGAGGTATTCGGCGTAGATCCGGGCGCCGCGGGCGCGGGCGTGCTCGTAATCCTCGAGCACCAGGGTGGCTCCGCCGTCGCCGAAGACGGTGCCCGTCTGATCCGGGTCGAAGGGCCGCAGCACGCCGTCCAGGGCGTAGAGACCGAGGCCGTGGAACCACATGAATTTGGCCAGCGAAAGGGGGTTGTCGGAGCCCGCCGCCAGGGCGATCTTGCTGTCGCCGACTCGGATCTGCTGCGCCGCGATCTCCACCGCGTTGAGGCCGGAGGAGCAGGCGGAGTTGACGAAGAGGGAGAGCCCTTCGAGCTTGAAGGCGCGGGCGACGTAATAGGGCAGCAGGAAGGTGTTGAGCTGGAAGAAGTCTGCCACCAGCAGGTCGAAGAGCTCCTGGGGGGTGTCCGGCAGCTCGAGATCGCCGACGAATTGGAATAGGTGGTGAGTGAGCTGCTCGAAGCCGGGGCTCTCATTGGCGACGATCACCGCGGCGCGGTCGTCCGCCTGGCTCAGGTCCACCGGCAGGTCCGCATCCCCCAGGGCGAGGGCGGTGGCCCCCAGCAGATGGGAGAGATCCTTGGCGCCGCTCAGTCCGTCGCTCTCCAGCCAGCGCAGGCAGCCGCCGGGCACGCCGAGCTCGGCGAGATCGTATTCCGGCAGCTGGAAGGCGGGGAAGCTGACGTGCTGGGCCGGCGGGGGCGCAGACCACGGGCTCGGCTTCGGCGCCCTCTGGCGCAGCGAATCCCACGCCTGATGGATACCGAGGCCGGCGCTGGTGAGCAGGCCGACGCCGGTGACCACCACCCGGCGGTGGGGGGGCGCGGGGCGGGTGAAGACCTCAGTCACGCGGTCAGACCTCCGTCCACCACCAGGCACTGGCCGGAGACGTAGGCGCCGTCGTCGGCCATCAGCAGGCGGGCGGTGGAAACGATGTCTTCGGGCTCGGCAAAGCGGCGCAGGGGAATGCGCTGGAGATAGCGCCGGCGCACCGCGTCCGGCAGGTGCCGGGTCATGTCGGTCTCCACATAGCCGGGGGCGATGGCGTTGACGGTGATGTGGAAAGGGCCGAGCTCCCGGGCCAGCACCCGAGTGAGGGTGATCAGGCCGCCCTTCGAGGCGCCGTAATTGGCCTGTCCCGGCTGACCGTGAAGGCCCGCCACCGAGGCGATGTTGACGATGCGGCCGCCCTTGCCGGCGCGCACCATGGCGGGGGTGAGGGCCCGCAGCAGGGAGAAATTGCCGGTGAGGTTGGTGTCCAGCACCGTCTGCCAGTCCTCGAAGCTCATCTTGATCAGCGGTCGATCCCGCAGCACGCCGGCGCTGGTGACCACGATGTGGGGCACGCCGAGAGTCTCGATGATCGTCTCGCAGGTGCTGTTGATGCCCTCCCGGTCGGTGAGATCCAGGGCGAAGGGCAGGCAGCGGCGGCCCAGGGCTTCAGCCTTCTGCTCGAGGGGCGTGAGGCCGTCTCGCCGGGAGCGGTAGGTCACCGCAACGTCCGCGCCGCCGTCCAGCAGCTCGCTGGCGATGGCCCGTCCAATGCCGCCGCTGGCGCCGACCACCAGGGCATTGCGGCCGGCGTAGCGCGGTGGAGGAGGGGTGATGGGCGACGACTGGACGGTTTGCATGGCTAGCTCCAGGGTCGAGCGGGTTTGTTCAGGCTTGGGGCCGCTGCGGAGGTGAGGCCGAGGGGCAGCCCCGGAATCGGTCGCGGATTTTGGAGCCCTTCGTGGCAGATTTTGCGGCGAATGAGGCCCCTCCGGCGCGATCTTTGAACGGGTCAGTCCGGAGCGTCGAAGGTCTTGCGGGAGGTGATTCCCGCCGTGACCTTGGCGCGGGCGACGGGGCGATCGTCCTGGTTCACCGCGCGAACGGAGAACAGCCCCTGGCGGCCGAGGCGGCGCACCAGGTGGGTGGTGAAGTAGATCGTGTCCCCCGGAAGCACCGGGCTGAGGAAGCGTACGTCGGCGGAGCCGAGAACCGGCATCTCGTCCGGCTGTAGGTCGTCCAGCTGCCCCAGGAGATAGACCGCGGTGGTCTGGGCCATGGATTCCAGCAGCAGGGCCCCGGGCCAGATGGGGAAGTCCGGGAAATGCCCGTCGAGCACGGGATCTTCCTTGGGAACGTTCCACACGGCGGTGAGCTCACTGCCGTCCTGGGTCAGCTCCGCCTGGTCGAGGAGCAGCATCGGTGGCCGATGCGGCAGCATGGAGACGAGATCGCGAGAGGTGCTCATATCGGGGCCCCTGGGGCCAATAGCTCCGGACGAGAAAGATGGATCGAGGCGAAAACGAGATCAGACGGAGTCGTCGACGCCGGTGAAGACCAGAGCCGCCCCGCTGGGCACCCGCTCCGATCCGGAATACACCGTGCGCAGGGTGTTGCTGCCGGAATTCGTGTTGGTATCGGCGGCACAGGCGGTGATCGCCTCCACTAGGTCCACCAGAATCTCCTCGTGACGAGCAGCGGTGGGGGTGGGGCCGATGGTCTCTTCCAGGTCGGCTTCCGGATGCTTGGCGGAGGCTGCCTCCTGGGCGCTCTCGACCACCGCCGTGCGGGTGTCCTGCAGCGAGAGCTGGGGCAGATCACCACAGGAGTAGCCGGCGAAGCGAGCGCAGGGTAGAGCACCGCTGCGGTCGGCGTTCTTCAGCGTGGTGACGGCAAAGGTGGTGGCGACGGTGACCGCCGGTCGATTGCGGCCGAGGGCGGCGCAGGCCCGGGGGCTGAGGCTCTCGAAGCCGCCGGCGAAGACCACCTCCGCCTGACCGGCGAGGACCAGGTCGGCGGCATAGGAGAGGGCCACCAGGGCGGAGACCGCGCCGTTGTTGAAGGTCACGTTGGCGCCGCGGCATTGATGCTGGATCGCGGCCAGCCCGGCGGCGGCGTTCATCACCGTGAAGGGGAAGAGGGCCGGGTTCACCAGGGTGGCGCTATGGGTGTCGATCTGCTCCATGAAGTGGATCGTCTCGTTGATCGAGGCGAGCCGGGTGCCGATCACCATGGCGCGCTCTTCCGGCGCCGGTAGCCCGCCCATGGCGGGATGGTCCAGAGTGCGCTGCAGGGCCGCCACCAGGGCTCGGGCACCGAGGGCCTGGCCGCTGTTGGGAGGCATCTTGATGCCGTCCAGCTGCTGCTGGGAGAAGGCCTTGAGGGCCTCATCGGAGGCTTCCAGGGGGCCATCGGCGGCGCCACCGAAGCCGGTGATGACCACCGGCTCGGGCCAGCCATGGGCGAAGACCCGGGGCTTTTCGGCGGGATTTAGGCGAAGCGCTTCAGTACCAGACATGAGTTATTTCCTCCGAAGGCCAGCGCATTGCTGAGCACGGTTTGGATGGAGGGCTCGGTGGGAATCTCTCCGGCGGTATCCGGCAGCGGCAGGCGCACGGTGCAGCGCTCGTCCTGTTCCTGGACGTTCCACGCCGGGATCCAGCGCTGCTGGGTGAGGCTCAGCACGGAAGCGACGGCTTCCAGGGCGCTGGCGGCGCCGAGACAATGACCGGTGAGGGCTTTGAGGGAAGAGACGAAGGGGCGCCGCTCGCCGAGGACATCGGTGATCGCCTTGGATTCGGCAAGATCGTTGTGGAAGGTGCCGGTGCCGTGGGCGCAGACGTAATCCACGGTGTTGCCGTCGACGCCGCTATCCGCCAGCGCTCGCCGCATGGCTTCGGCAGCGCCGCGGCCGTTGGGAGCGGGGGTGGCGATGTGGTGAGCGTCGCAGGACAGGCCGTAGCCCGGGGCGGCGGCGAGCACCTGGGCGCCGCGACGGCGCGCGGAGCGCAGAGATTCCACCACCAGGAAGGCGGAGCCTTCGCCGAGGAGCATGCCGCGGCGGTGGTTGGAGAAGGGGGCGCAGATTTCCGGCGCCATCGCCCGCATACGGGAGAAGCCGACGAAGGCCACCTTGGAGAAGGCGTCCGAGCCGCCCACCAACATGCGATGGGCGCGGCCGGTGCGAATCAGGTCCAGGGCGCGGCAAATCGCGATGTTGCCGGCGGAGCAGGACGTGGCGACGGTGAGAGCGGGGCCGTTAATGCCGAGATGACGGCCGATGCGACCGGCGAAAGATTCTTCCACCACGTCGGCGATGGGCTCGGCATTGGTCGGGTCGGCATAGCCGCTGAGGCGGTCTTCCACCTCCGGCATGTCGATGGTGGTGGTACCGACGCAGAGACCGTCGATTTCCGCTCCGTCGAGCTCGGCGTGGGCCAGCGCTTCCGCACCGGCGACGCAGGCCAGCCGGGAGGCCCGGGGCAGGCCGCGCCAATGGGGCTGCCCGAGGGCGTCGAGGGCCGCTTCTAGATCTTCTTGCGCGACCTCACAACCGACCTGGTTGCGCAGCTGGGAGGTGTCGAAGGAGCGAACTTCGCGGGCTCCGTTGCGGCCGGTGCGTACCGACTCCCAGAAGGCCGGCACGTTCCGGCCTATGGAGCACAGGGCTCCAAGGCCGGTCACCACCGGCAGGTTAGGGTGATCAAGCTGCGAGAGAGTCGACATAGCGCACCACGGTTTCGATGGTCTGCAGCTCGCCGAGATCCGATTCCGGCAGCTCAAACCCGACCCGTTGCTCCACCAGAGCGACCAGCTCCAGGCGCATCATCGAATCGACGCCGAGGTCAGAGAAGGCAATATCGTCGGCGATGTCCTCGGGGGCGATGTCCAGCAAGATAGCCAGTCGATCGCGAATCTCTTCGGGAAGTCCTCGGGTGTCCATAGTCCGGCTCCTCATCGATAGTCGGGGTTGGGGCCCCCGGAAACGATGGCTTCGACGTCCGCGGGGCGGGTACGGCGACGCTTCCAGGTCCGGGAGCGATGGGGATGAGAGGTTCTGCGTCCTGTCGTAAGTTCCTCAGAGGGTGATCGCCGTCGCGGCGATGGCCGGGGCGGTGGCCCTCGGTAGCAGTACGATCGCTTAGCGTTCGATCACCATGGAACGAGAGTAGACCTCCAATAGTAGGGTCACAAGTACTGTCCAGGAGGATTCGTGATCGATTCTCCCGGCGCGGTCGATCCCCTCTGGGGGAGCCTCTCGGGGGATTCTCCCGGGAGGTGCCAGGAGGCCTCTATATAAGAGGTGTAGGGGCAGGTAGAGGAGCAGGCGGGGGTGGGGAGGGGGCGAAAATCTCGATACATCTCTCGACAGGTATAAAACGCTTGTTGTGGGAGTGAATGCTCATCTAAATATGTCTGAGCCCTCACTTTGCTGTGCGTCGATGATCTTTTCTAATTGATATGTAGACAGCTCTTGGACAAGGCCAGGCCTTGTCTATATCGGCGAAAAAAATGAAAAAAAGAACCTGAACGACGATGGACTCAGGCCAGCGCCGCGGGTAATTTGTCATCACGTTGAGCGCATCAAAGATTGACACCACAAGGAGGTGGGCAGCGCGAGTAAGTCGAATGTCAACCCAGGGAGCCCCGAGCGAGAGACTCGATCCCCGAACGGCATAGAACCGAATCGACATTTTCGAGACCGCGCCACTGCACGACTCTGAATGGATCAGTTTTTAAGCGTCAATGTAACGTAAAGACGGTGATCGTTTAGATCATCGACTCAACTACCCTTCGTTTTTGATGAGGATTAAGCCATGTCTAAGAAGATTTTCACCTGCGTCGCGGTGCTCGCCCTCGCGGCTGTCGCCCTGATGGGTGTCTTCAACGTCTCCGCCGCCCCTGAGGCCGCTGACAACGATGCCAAGGTCGCTAGCCTGGTCAACGAGATGAACGGCATCGACGCCGATCGCCTCGACGCCCTGCGCCCCCTGGCCGTGCGTCAGTACGAGATCCCCGCTGACTCCGTCGACGTGATGCGCGCCCGCATCTCCGAGACCTACGTCATCGACGGCATCGGTGAGGACACCGTTGAGCTGAGCGGCTGGATTGCCGTGAAGCACTACGACGCCCGTCCCATCGAGGGTGCCACCGAGCTGACCTGGAACACCCTGGTCGTCGACACCGAGTTCCTCGCCATGGAGCTCTCCGGTACCTCCGATCTCTTCGGCCCCGTGTCCGTGTCCCTCGACACCACCACCCCGCTGACCGGCCAGGTTGGTCAGATCGAGATCCCCGAGTACGCCGAGGTCGCCCTGCTGGCCGAGCTCGAGAAGGATGCCTCCACCGACGGTGCCGTCGCTGAGACCACCACCTCCATCTGGGAGCCCGGCTCCTGCGTGGCCGTCGCCTCCGTGAACATCGAGATGCCGAACCTCGACCTCTCCATGCAGACCGCCTCCCCCGTGTACTGGTACTCCCTCGTGGACACCATTCCCCCGGTCGGTCACACCGCCTCCATCGCCATCGAGGCCGTGCGCCTGTCCGACAACGGCCGCGAGGTCGGCACCCTCAAGGGTGGCAAGGTCCACTTCCGCGAGGTCGTGCGCCAGGTCTACCTCGACGACAACGCCATCGACCGCTTCGCCGACGCCCAGTAAGTCGAACGACGCGATCACTCAGAAGTCGGATCCCGTCGCCAGCGACGGGGACGGGGTCCGGCCTCTCTCGACAAGCTCCCGAGTTCTCCTAGTTCCCTTCTTCCCCTCCCTCTCCACTCTCTACCTTCTCGTTCTTTTCTTTGGCATGACCTCGACGCGAACAGCTGGTGAACGGATTTTCCAGTTGGGCAGCTTCTCCATCGGAATCTGCACAAACAAGCGTTGACCCCCTTGAGCGGAAACCTTTGGCCGGGTCGCCGTTCGAGGGACCTCCCGGGCCGCTGGCTAAGCACTAGCTCGCGGTGTCCCGGAACCCCAAACCCTCATTGAGAGAGGAATCCCATCATGCTTCCTTCCCGCAACAACGTCCTCAAGGTTGTCGCCGCCTTCGGTTTCCTGGCGCTGACTTTCGGTCTCGTCTCCGGTGTCGCCACCGCTGATCCGGCGGAGGCCGAGGGTCAGATCGCTGCCCTGGTCAACGAGATGAGCGGCATCGACGCCGATCGCCTCGAGAGCCTGCGCCCCCTGGCCGTGCGTCAGTACGAGATCCCGGAAGACAGCGTTGACGTGATGCGCGCCCGCATCACCGAGACCTACGTCATCGACGGCATCGGCGAGGACACCGTCGAGCTGGCCGGCTGGGTTGCCGTAAAGCACTTCGACGCCCGCCCCATCGAGGGTGCCACCGACCTGACCTGGAACACCCTGGTTGTGGACACCCAGTTCATCGCCATGGAGCTCTCCGGTAACAGCAAGCTCTTCGGCCCCGTGTCCGTCTCCCTCGACGAGAGCAGCCCCGTGACCGGCCAGGTTGGCCAGATCGAGATCCCCGAGTACGCCGAGGTCGCCCTGCTGGCTGAGCTCGAGACCTCCGGTACCACCGACAACACCAGCAACTCCGACCAGACCCTCGAGTCCTGGTGGGAGCCCGGCTCCTGCGTGGCCCCCGTGGTTGCCCAGGTCGAGATGCCTGAGCTCGGTCTCTCCATGACCACCGTCTCCCCGGTGTACTGGTACTCCCTCGTGGACACCATTCCCCCGGTTGGCCACACCGCCTCCATCGCCATC
>JBCCXL010000033.1:0-42311 GCA_039191605.1 Acidobacteriota bacterium
CCCCCCCCGGTCCCCCACCCGCCCCGTTCCCCCCCCCGACACGTTCTGCACTATGTCCCCCGGGCCGCCGAATACGGGGGCCCCGGCCCGCTTGGCGGTGGTGACGTTGATGTCGATCTGCGGTCCCCAGGCGGCGAGGAAGGAGCCGCTGGTGGCGATCACCGCCCCGCCGGCGAGATCCCAGGGAGTGATGTGTCCCGGGGAGTTGGCGGCCAGCTGCCCCCAGGCTCCAGTCCCCTGGGCCTGGAGGTAAGTGAGGGAGACGCCTTCGCCGGAGAGGCTGCGGCGGAAGGCTCCGCCGAGGCCGCCGGGCACCTTGAGATCCCAGGAGAGATTGGGAGCGTAGGACATCAGGGATCCGTTACTGGCCCAGGCGGTCTCCCCGGCGTCGAAGGTGAGCAGGGCGGTCTGGGCGATCTCTCCGCGAATTTGGTGGTGCATGGCAGTCTCCAGGGGACGGTCTTCGGGGGAGCCTGCGGGTCTGGCTCAGACCTGGTCGTCGACGGACCAGGTGAGCTGTTTGACCCGCAGGGAGACCCCCCAATCCAGGACCGGCGTTGGCGGTAGCCACTGCGGTCCGATGATGGTTCGTAAGAGGGAGAGGCGGTGGGTTTCCGCGCCGTTTCCGGCGATCTCCTCCGCCAGTAGATGTCCGCTGACGGTCCCCATCACGATACCCGCTCCGAAATAACCGCCGGTGGCCCATAGGCCTACGTCGATGGCGCCGAAAAAGTGTCGGTGATTGCCGGTCATGCCCAGCAGGCCATCCCAGCTGTGCTCGAAGGCAACCTCCGCCAGCTCCGGGAAGCGGCGGATCAGGGCGCGGCGGTGACTGGCCACCGCTCGTCGCTGCATCCGCTGCGGGGCGGTGGGGCGGCGGTCGAAGTGGGCTAGGTTGCGAATCAGTATCCGGTCTTCCCGGGTGCGCCGAACGCTGGAGCCCATGGGATCCTGAGCCAGTAGGCCCCATTCTTTGGCGCCGCCGATGGCGTCGGCCTCTTCGGCGGTGAGGGGACGGGTGAAGGATCCGAAGGTGTGGAGAGGAAAGACCCGCTGGCGGAGCACCCCGAGGTTCGGCAGCAGGGAGTTGACCGCTAGCACCACCTGCGGTGCCTCGATGGAGGCGCGGGAGGTCTCTAGACGCACCGCAGAGCCGGGATGAATGGCCCGCACCGCGTCTCCGGTGGCCAGGCGCACGTTGCTCGGCAGCGCGGAAGCCAGGGAGCGCACCAGCGCCGCCGGCTGCACCAGCACGCTTCCCGGCAGGCGCAGCCCGCCGCGGTAGTAGGAGCTGCCACAGAGCTCCCGCATCGCCTCGCTGCCGAGAGCCTGAAAGCGCTCGCCGCGGCCCTCCAGCCAGCTGGCCAGGCGCTTCATCTGCCGCTCTCCGGCGTCGGTGCCGGCGACATGCACCCAGCCGGATTCATCCCATTGGCAGGGCAGCTGATGCTCCTCCACCCTTCTCCGCAGCTGATCGATGCCGAAGCGCGAGAGGTCCACGAAGGCGTCGCCGATGGCGGCGGGCATCTCGGCGATGAAGTAGGCGAGATCCACCACGAAGCCGGAGGAGCGACCGGCGGGGCCGGCGCCGAGGGGCACGGCATCGAGGAGCAGGATCGAATCCTGGGGTCGCAGCTCGGCGAGACGAGCGGCGGCGGCAAGGCCGGTGAAGCCCGCGCCGATCACCACGTAATCGGCCTTCACCGTGCCTTCGAGGGGCGGGGCCGGTGGATCGGGAACCTCTGGCCCCACGGTGGCGAGCCAGCCGCAGCGGGTCTCGTCCCTCACTCGGCGTCGCAGCCGAAAGCTCATCGCCGCCCCCTCTCAGAGGTCTTCGATCCGTCGGAACCGGTCGACCCGTCAGAGCTTGCCGACTCGTCGCCGGTCTCGGGCGAGTCCTGCTGGCGTCGCCGCTCGCGGGAGAGGCGCGCCCGTTCGCGGGAGATGTCCTTGCGGCGCACGTAGAGCAGCTTGTCGATCTCCACCACCTTTCGATCCTCGGAATCGAGCACCTCGGCGACGAATCGGGGCTCGACGGCCAGCCCGAGGTCCGCCTCCCGGCGAATCTCTTCCACCTGCTCTGAACCGATCTCGAAGCGGGCTCGCACTACCCCCACCGCCGGTCGCCGGAAACGGATCGCCGCCTCTTTGTCCCACACGACGTAATCCTTCCCCAGCCGCCGGGCGAGGATCAGCACGAAGAAGGGGTCGCACATGGCGTAGAGGGAGCCGCCGAAATGAGTGCCGACATAGTTGCGGTTGAACCAGCTGAGCTTCAGCCGCACGTCCACCCGACCGCCCTCGAGGTCCATGTGGGTGACCCGGATGCCGGCTCCCAGCAGCGGAGCGTAGAGGTTCATCAGCCAGCGCAGGCGAGAGCTCTTGAGGGAACGAGGCTTGAGGGAGCCAGGGGTTGCCATGGGGAAGGGGGCTTCCGTGGGGTCGATTTTGAAAGGTCGGTGGCTGCAGAGGCGGTGGGAGATTCGGGGCAGAGGCAGAGATGCTGAGGGAACGCGGCAGGGGCTCTCTGGAGGCTCGTAGGAGTGGTGGAGGCGAGACGGGCGAGGGGGAGTCTCTTTCGATCGAGTGGATGGCTTACGCAAGCCCGTCGATCCTGCCGAGCGCCTCTCTTCGGAGGTCCTGGCTAGGTAGTGCTCGCCGAGAGAATAGAGGGGACGGCGAGCTCGAGGGAATCGAGGCGCAAGAAAGACGGGGCTGAGGGGTTGCACCTTTGCGCTTCCTCGCCGGGCTTGGCTTTCGAGTCCTCCGGCCTGCACGAGGGAGCCTCACCGGAGCCCCACCCACAGGGAGATTCGCCCATGAAGTCATCGCCGAAATCACCGCTGACGCCTCCTCTGAAGTCGCCCAAGCCTCGCTCTTGCGCGAGCTCTCTGCGCCGCCGTGGCTTGCGCCTCTCCTGGGGGGTGGGGGCTCTCTGCGCCATCGCTCTGCTCGTCTTCAGTGGTGCTATCAGCAACCTCTTCAGCGGCATCTTTGGTGAGCTGACCACCGCTTCTGCCAAAGAGCGGTCGGCGAAGGCTCCGCGTTGGCAGATGCCCTGGGAGGAGGCCGGTCTGAGCGCCGAGGAGGCCGCGGCCCACCTGCTGGATCGCTTCGCCTTCGGCCCCCGCCCGGGGGACGTGGAGGCGGTGGTGGACCAAGGGCTGGAAGCGTGGTTCGAGGCGCAGCTGAAGGGCGCGGCGCCGCCACCGAAGCGGGATCCGGCGCTGGCGCCCTACCGGCAGGATCTCGACGCCTGGGAGATGAGCTCCCGGGAGATCCTGGAGACCTTCCCGAGGCCGGCGATGGTGCTGCGGGAGGCCCAGCAGGCGGGAGTGCTGGACGAAGCCGATATCGCGGCGATCCAGGCCCGGCGCCAGGGGAACCAATCTCCAGGTTCCCAGACTCCAGGAATGGAAGCCGGCATGGAAGACGCAATGGCAGCGGGCATGGAGTCGGGCCGCTCTCGGGGTGGGGGGATGGGCTCCCGCGCCGAGCTGCTGGCGTGGGCTCAGGAGCAGGGCTATCGCCCGCAGCGCGAGCTGACGCTGCAGCTGCAGGGGGCCAAGCTGGTGCGGGCACTGGAATCTCCCTACCCCCTAGGGGAGGTGCTCACGGATTTCTGGTTCAATCACTTCAACGTCTCCACCAGCGATAACGACGTGCGTCCCTTCGTGCTGGCCTACGAGCGCGACGCGTTGCGCCCTCACGTCACCGGCAGCTTCCGGGAGATGCTGGAAGCGGTGGCGCGGCATCCGGCGATGCTGCTCTATCTCGATAACGCCCGCTCCGTCGCCCCCGCGGATACGGTGAAGACTTTCGACCGCCAGCAGCGGGCCCGCCGCGGTGGTGGTTTTAACAACCGTGGCGGTCGCTTCAACAACCGTGGCGGTGACTTCAACACCCGCGGCGGTGGCTTCAGCGCCCGCGGTGGGCAAAACGCCCAGAATCGTCCTCAGCGCCAGCGGGCTTCGGGAATCAACGAGAATTACGCCCGCGAGCTGCTGGAGCTGCACACCCTCGGGGTGGACGGCGGCTACACCCAGGCGGATGTCGAAGCGGTCGCCCGGGCCTTCACCGGCTGGTCGATCATCCCCCCGGGAGAGGGCATGGAGAGGATGCAGCAGCGTCTGCAGGGCAGCGGGCGGCGGATGGCGCAGCGGGCGGGCTTCGTGATCGATTCGGAGGGCCTCTTTCTGTTCCGAGCCGACGCCCACGACGCCACCGAGAAGGTGGTGCTGGGACAGAAGCTGAAGGCCGGCCGGGGGATGGAGGACGGCCTGGAGGTGCTGGACCTGGTGGCGGAGCACCCGTCCACCGCCCGCCACCTGGCCCACAAGCTGGCGGTGCGCTTCGTCGCCGATGAGCCGCCCCAGGAGCTGGTGGAGCAGCTGGCGGCGACCTGGACTCGCAGCTCCGGCGACATTGCCGAGGTGCTGCGGGCGGTGGTGGCCTCGCCCCAGTTCTGGGCCGCTCGAGGGGAGAAGATCAAGAGTCCCTTTGAGCTCACCACGTCGGCTCTGCGGGCTCTGGACGCGGACCTCTACCGACCGGAGGCCGCCCTGCAATGGGTCTCCCGCATGGGGCAGCCGCTCTACGCCTACCAGGCGCCCACCGGCTATCCGGATACCGCCGCCACCTGGGTCAACAGCGGCTCCCTGCTGTCGCGGATGAACTTCGGCCTCGAGCTGGCGGCGGGGGAGGTAGCGGGAGTGGAGATCGACCTGCTGCGCCTCAACCAGGGGCGGGAGCCGGAATCTCCCCAGGCGGCCTTGGCGACTTACCTAGATCTGCTGCTGCCCCATCGCGAGACCGCCGCCGCGGTGCAGCGCCTCGAGCCGATGGTGAAGGATCCGCAGCTGGGAACGGCGGTGGAGGAGGCCCTCGACGAGGGTGGGGGGGATTCTTCTCCGGTGGTGGACGAGGACATCGATCGAATGCTCTTTGGTGGTCTTGACGGCTCGAGCTTCGATCGCGGCGGATCCTTACGCTCCCGCCGCGGGCAGCGGAGCGTCCCCCAGGCCTCTCCCCCCTCCGCTCTCGAACAGGTGGTAGGAGTGATTCTCGGCTCGCCGGAATTCCAGCGCCGCTAGTCACCGGTTATCCCCTAGGAAGGCCCTCCCTCGGGCCTTCGATGGGGGCGCCCAAACCCTGAGCTCTGTTCCCTGATTCATCCGTCTGCTCTATCCGCCCGATTCACCCGTCGTCGTCCAACCGATCTTCCGCTTCGAGGAGGCAACACCCATGAGCATCGATCGCAGAGCTTTTTTGAAAGCCGGCGCCCTCTCCCTCTTCACCCTCGGAGCCGGCCCTGACTTCCTGCGCCGGGCGGCCCTGGCGGCGCCGCCGGCGGGCAGCGCGGCGGCGCCCATCGCCACTCGCCGCAAGACCCTAGTGACGATCTTTCTGCGCGGCGCCATGGACGGGCTGATGGCGGTGCCGCCGCTGAACGACGGCCTGCTGCGCAAGCATCGGCAGAATCTCTTTCTCGGCGCTGGGGATGGCCTCGCGACCCTCGGCCAGGGCTTCGGCCTCCACCCTGCCTTCGCGCCTCTGCTGCCGATGTGGCGAGAGCGTCAGCTGGCGGTGGTGCATTCCGTCGGCTCTCCAGACCCCACCCGCTCCCACTTCGACGCTCAGGACTATATGGAGACCGGCACGCCGGGGCGCAAGGGCACCCCCAGCGGCTGGCTCAACCGCGCCAGCGGGCTGCTGGGTCACGAGGCCACGCCCTTCCGCTCGGTGGCCCTGGCGAGCGCCATGCCGCGCTCCCTCTACGGGCCGGAAGCGGCGCTGGCGATCACCGATCTGCGGGAGCTTCAGGTGCGACTGCCGGGATCCGGGACCACCGCCACGGCGGCTGGTGAAGGCTTCGAGGCGCTCTACGATCGAAGCTCTCAGGACCTGCTGCGGGCTACCGCGGAAGATAGCTTCGAGGCGGTGCGGGAGATCGCTACCTCCGGCCTGGCGAGCTATCGCCCGGCCAGCGGCGTGCGCTATCCCCGCAGCCCTCTGGGCCGTTCCCTGATGCAGATCGCCGCCATGATCAAGGCGGGGGTGGGCCTGGAGATCGCCTTCGCCGAATCCGGCGGCTGGGATACCCACGTGCAGCAGGGCACGATCAACGGCTCCTTCGCCCGTCGCGCCAGCGATCTAGCGAATTCCATCGCCGCCTTCTGGCAGGATCTCGGCGGGCTGCAGGACGACGTCGTGGTGCTCACCATGACCGAATTCGGCCGCACCGTGCGGCAGAACGGCTCCGGCGGCACCGATCACGGTCACGGCTCCTGCCTCTTCGCGCTCGGCCATCAGGTGGACGGCGGCAAGGTGCACGGCGATTTGCCGGCGCTGGAGGATCGCTACCTCTACGAGGGCCGCGACCTACCCGTCACCACGGACTTCCGCTCGGTCTTTGCCGGCGTCGCCCAGGCCCACCTGCACCTGCCCTCCACCGGGGGTCTCTTCCCCGGTTGGGCAGGCAAATCCCTGGAGCTGGTGCGGGGCTGACGCCCCGTCCCCCGCAGCACCCTCCCTCAGCTGAGGGGGATCGCCGCCAGCCCGGTGGTCTTTTCCTTCAGGGTGCGCAGCTCGTCGGCCACCGCCAGGGTGTTGCGCACGGCGCTCTCGGCCTTGGCCTGGAGCTCCGGGGTGGTGCAGTACTTGATCAGCAGATTCCGGCCCCGCACATGGTGGCGGACCTCCTCCGGCTGGATCAGGGTCTCGTAGAGCTCCGCGGTGCGGTAGTCGCCGGCCTTGCGGCAGAACTCGATGAACTGCAGATTGCGAATGCGGGCGATAGCCTCGCAGGCGAAGGGGCCGGCGGCGACTCGCTCGACGGTGGTGCGCAGCGTCTTGAGGTATTGGTGAAGGGGGGAGTAACCCTGCGCCACGGGATCGAAGGTGCTCATGTCTTCCCCGAGCTCCTCGAGACGGTGGGAGATCATCTCGTAATGCTTCATCTCCTCACCGCATTGCTCGGCGAGGAGCCGCTTGGCGTCGACCTCCGGCGTGGTGGGCATCCAGACGGCGGCGAGCTCGCTGGCCTCGAATTCGCTGGTCATAGCCAGCTTGAGGAGGATGTTGACCTCCACCTGACCTTCCGATTCCGATTCCAGGGTCTCGAGCTCCCCGAGCTTGGCGAAGAGCTCCTCCATTTCATTCACTAGGCCATAGATGAAGTCTTCGCTCGTGGGGGTCGCTTGGGTATCGGAGGAGATCGTCATGATGCTTCCTTCGCTCCGGGGAGCGTTGCGGGATTCTGGGTCGATGAATTCATCAACGATGTTGATCTTCGGTCAAAGAGTTTACCGCTCTTGGTAGAGGGAGCGCCAAGAAGATCGGTACAGGGCCTTCATCATGGGGGCTGTAGGTCGGGAAGAGATCTTATGGCTCGGTCCTGGGCCCTCTCTCAATCCTCCGGCCGCTCGCCGGGGGGCGCCATCTTCACCAGGCGAGGCTCGAAGCGGCCGACGATGTCGACCAGGTCCTGCTGAGCAGCCATCACCGAGTGGATGTCTTTGTAGGCCATGGGGACCTCGTCGAGGCCGGCGGAGAGCAGCTGCACCCGACGCTCGGCGAGGAGTTTCTTGGTCTCGGACCAGGTGAAGCTATTCTTCGCCTTTTTGCGGCTCATCAGCCGCCCGGCGCCGTGGGATGCGCTGCGCAGGCTTTCCGCCTCTCCGCGCCCCTGCACCACGAAGGCGGGGGTTGCCATGGAGCCGGGGATCACGCCGAGGACCCCTCGTCCGGCGGGGGTAGCGCCCTTGCGGTGAACGATCACCTCTTCGCCGCCGTGGATCTCCTTCCAGGCGAAGTTGTGGTGGTTTTCCACGTCCGCCAACACGTCGACTTTCAGCGCCTTGGCGATGGAGCGGTGGATCAGGGCATGGTTGGCGGCGGCGTAGCGCCCCATCAGATTCATCGCTCGCCAATACTCTTGGCCCGCCTCGCTGTCGAGGTCCAGCCAGGCGAGGTGCTTGAGCTCCTTGGGCAGCTCCGGGTGCAGATCCATGGCGAGGCGGCTGTAGTGCTTGGCGACATTGGCGCCGGCGCCGCGACTGCCGCTGTGGGAGAGGAGGGCGAGGTAGCTGCCGGGCTCGAGACCGAAGCGGGAGGAGCCGCCGGCGGGAGCGGCGGCTTCTGCAGCTCCGGCTTCCGGGGCCGCCTGGAGACGGCCCTCCTCGGCGCGCCGGGCCGCTCGCTGTTGCTCGTCGATGGTCAGCACGCCGAATTCCACGAAGTGATTGCCGGAGCCGGAGCTGCCCAGCTGAGCCCACGCGGTGTCTTTGACCCGGCGAGTGATGGGGGAGAGGGTCCAGTCCTCGTCCATCACCTCGTGATCGTGGGGTTGGCGAAAGCGAGCGCCGATGCCGAATCGGGTCTCTCGCTCCAGGGTCTTGGCGAGGCGATCTACCTGACCGCCGAGGGCGCTCACCGGCAGATCGAGGACGGTGAGCTTCATGCGGCAGGCGATATCCACCCCAACGGCGTAGGGGATCACCGCGTTGCGGGTCGAGAGGATGCCGCCGATGGGCAGGCCGTAGCCGAGGTGGGCGTCGGGCATTAGGGCGCCCTGGACCGCCACCGGCAGCCGACAGGCGTTGACCATCTGGCGCACCGACTTCTCGTCGAGATCCTCTCCCCATTGGCGGTAGGGGGCGGGCTCTGGCCGCTCCTGGAAATGATCCCGCGCATCGCGGCGGTCGATCAGCGCCTGGGCCAGGTCGGCCAGGGGATCGTCGGTGGTGGCGAAGGCTTCCGGGTTTTCTAAGACCGCCCGCAGGCGTCGTCGGACGACGCTCTTCTTCAGCCCCTTGGGGCCCGCCTGCTGAGCGGCGATCTGCAGGCAGCGGGCGGCCACCGGTACGTCCCCGGAAGGGATTCCCAGCTCGATCATGTCGCGTCGACGCATGGTTGGAGAACCTCGCGGAAAATCGGTAGAGGTCGGGGCAGCAGCAGGAAGGCAGAGCAGCAGCGGGGTAGTTGAAGGCAGAGTAACGTAGCGAGGGGAGCTCTCCAAGGGGGCCCGATGGGGGCCTGCTGGGGGCTAGCTCGACGCTCTTGGATCTCGAGGCCAGGGTGTTTGCCCCGTATTCTTCCCAGCGCTCTTCCTCGGGGCCGTCTTCGCCTGGCAAGGTGAGGGAAGGTACACTGGGATTCACTATGGGAGGCCTAGCCATGCATCGATTGCCCATCTTCCGGCTGCTCCTCGTCGGCTTCATCGTCGCCGGGGCTGCTCTCTTCGCTTCGCTACCGGCGGCGACGGCCCAGGGGGGCGACGGCTCGGCGACGATTTCGGATTCTCGCTTTCTGCCGGCGATCACCGGTGAATGGGTGATGGTGCGCTACGCGCCGGGCTCTTTGGACCGGGCGGCGCGCCTCCATACTCGTCTGGATCAGCTCTACGAATACCTCGATCGCTACGCCGACGTGAATAGTACGGCGACGGTCTACGTGCTCTCCGAGGAGCATTGGGAAAATCGAGACCCGGGTCAGCCCTACGGCTTCCCGGTGCGCCTCAGCGGCAACGCCGCGGCGGTGCCGGCGTGGGGTTCACCGGCGACGGTGGAGCTCTGGAGTCGCCTGCTGGGCACCGTGCCGAGCAATCAAGACTTCCTGGCGCGGGGGTCGGAATCCGAGGCTGGAAGCCTGGTCTTGGCGGATAGCTTCCTGGCCCTGGATCTCTGCCGTCTGCATATCGAGAGCCTCGGCATGTTTCGCGGCCCGGATGCCCAATGGCTGGCGGAGGTAGCGACCCACATCGCCTGCCTATCGGCCCGCCGCTCGGGTCAGGGCCCGCTGTTGATCGAGCCGGCGATGCTGCTCTCGGTGGTGCCGGGGCTGGAGCCCCCCACGCGGCCGGGGCGGGACGGCCTGGCCCTCGACTCCTATGGGCCCGGCGTCGCGATGCCTACCTGGCTTTGGTACCAGGCTCAGGCGGCGGTCGCCGCGGATCTCGTCTTCCAGACTCACGAACGCCGCGGGTGGAAGCGAATGGTGCGGGCGTGGGAGAAAAAGAAGGCCCCGCTGACCTGGAACGACGTGGCGTCCCTGACTCCAACTCTGGTGGCGTGGCGTCGGGGTGAGTATCGAGTGGGGGGCGCACCGGGACGGGAACCGTCCCGGTGAATAGGGGATTTCCCTAGGCCCGGAAAGCTTGACGGAGCCCTCGTTTCGCGGCAAGGTGAACGAGGTTAGTCACTTACCGCCCGGCGGGTTACGGTGCGGTGTCCGAATGCGGAACTGCCGTGTTCGGATCTGGACACGGATCGAGGGACTGCGGGGCCCCGAGGGTCCTCGGCGAGAGAGCCGGAGCCTGTCATCTGGCTTAGGTTCGTTGAGCGCTGACCTCGACTTCGTACTGCGAGCCGTCTTCTCTAGGCGCTTCCGGTGAGGCTGATGCTGAGCCTGGAACAAGCCTTGCACCATGAAAGCGGCATCGGGACGCCCCCGGCGCGTTGAGCGCCAAGGGGTCGAAGGACGAAGCCACACGAAGATCCGGCACCCGACTCCCACAGCTCACGACTGGAACGATCAAGGACCGAAGACCATGGTGGATATCCCCCGCGAGGGCATCAAAGAGAAGCGCCGTAAGAGGCAGATCATTTTCGGCATTTTGGGCGCCATCGCCCTCGGCGCCGCCTGGATGGCGGTGGCGAGCCTCGAGCCGGCGGCCCGTTCGGTGGATGGCTCCACGCTGTGGTTTGGCGACGTCGAACGAGGTGAGATGCTGCGCGAGGTTCGAGGCCCCGGAACTCTGGTACCCCGAGAGATTCGCTGGATCGGCGCTCTGACCGAGGGTCGAGTGGAGCGAATCATCAACCGGCCCGGCGCGGTGCTGACCTCCGGGGATCTGATCCTGGAGTTGACCAACCCCGCCGTGGAGCGGGCGGCCCAGGACGCGGGTGGTCGCTGCGGGCGGCCCAGGCGGATTACGAGGAGCTGAAGGTTCGTCTACAGAGCGACGTGCTGGCCCAGGAGGCCTCGGTCGCCGGAGTGGAAGCGGACATGCGCTCCGCGGAGCTGGAGGCGGAGGCCAATCAGGAGCTCTCCCAGGATGGCCTGGTTTCTGACGTCGAGCTGCGGCGCTCGCAGATTCTGGCGGAGCAGCTGCGGGAACGCTTCCGCATTGAGCAGGAGCGCCTGTCCAATACCCGCAACTCGATGCCCTCTCAGCTCGGCGCGCAGGAGGCCCGCCTGGGACAGGCCCAGGCCCTCTTCGAGCTGCGCCAGCAGGAGCTGGAGGCGCTGCGGGTACGCTCCGCCATCGACGGCATTCTGCAGGAGGTTCCGGTAGAAGAAGGTGAGCAGGTCACCCCCGGTGCGAACCTCGCCCGCGTTGCCCGTCCGGGAGAGCTCAAGGCGGAGCTACGCATCGCGGAAACCCAGGCCAAGGACTTGACCATCGGTCAGGTGGCCCGCATCGACACCCGCAACGGGGTGATCGACGGCAAGGTGGAGCGCATCGATCCGGCGGCCCAGGAAGGCACCGTGACGGTGGACGTGGAGCTGCTCGGTGAGCTGCCCCGGGGCGCCCGGCCCCAGCTTTCGGTAGACGGCACGGTGGAGATCGAGCGTCTGGACGACGTGATCTACATCAGCCGCCCGGCCTACGGCCAGGCCTTCAGCACCATCGGTCTGTTCAAGCTCACTAGCGAGAACATCGCCCAGCGGGTGACGGTGGAGCTCGGTCGATCCTCGGTCACCACCTTCGAGGTGGTGCGAGGTCTCGACGAGGGAGATCGGGTGATCCTCTCGGACACCTCCCAATACGACGATGAGGACCGCCTCAAGCTGAACTGATCCACACCATTCGCGTAGACCTGGACGAAGTGTTGGGCCAGCGATGGCTAGCTGAAACATTCGACCGGCACGGGGCGTTAGTGGAGTGAGCTCAGTTACCGGCGTGAACCAAATCTCCGATACTCGGCTTCGAGCTTTAGAATTGACGACAACAAAGAGTTTCATGGATCTAACGACCTCCCGGCGGGACGCTCCGGGGATAGAACCTCTAAGCAGAAGGAGACGATCATGAGTGACAACCAGGCCCTGATTCATCTGGAAGGCGTGACCAAGGTCTTCCTCACCGACGAGGTGGAGACCCACGCTCTGTCGGGGATCCACATGCAGATCCAGAAGGGGGAGTACGTCTCCATCTCTGGCCCCTCCGGCTGCGGTAAGTCGACGCTGCTGTCGATCCTCGGCCTGCTGGATTCGCCCACCGATGGCACCTACATCCTCAACGAGCAGAGCGTCGCCAACATCAGCCTGTCGGATCGCGCGCGCATCCGGAACCGCGAGATCGGCTTCATCTTCCAGGCCTTCAACCTCATCGGCGATCTCACCGTGTACGAGAACGTGGAGCTGCCGCTGACCTATCGTGGGATGCCCTCCGGGGAGCGCAAGCGCCGGGTCCAGGAAGCCCTGGAGCGGGTGGATATGGCGCATCGCATGAAGCACTATCCCTCCCAGCTCTCCGGCGGTCAGCAGCAGCGCGTGGCGGTAGCCCGCGCGGTGGTCGGTGATCCCGCCATCCTGCTGGCGGATGAGCCCACCGGTAACCTCGACTCCACCAATGGTGAAGCGGTGATGGAGCTGCTCTCCGAGCTGCACAAGGCTGGCTCCACCATTTGCATGGTGACTCACGATCAGCGCTACGCCAGCTACGCCGACCGCACCGTCAACCTCTTCGACGGTCAGGTGGTAGACGAGGCGGAGCTCGCCGAAGCGATCGCCACCGGCAACGCTTGAAGCGTTAGGGCTCGCCCTCAGGGCTTTAGAGCGGGAGCAAAGATCTCGCCCGAATCAGTGGCCGGCGTTTCCGCGCCGGCCGCTGTCGTGGTGAGCCCCTGATTTGACCTGACCGGGCGTGCTTCTTCAGGGCCTTCTCGTCACGACTCGGTCTGCGCGATCCGATTCGTCGTCGACCTCTCATTCATCGAGTTTCCCGGAGATCCCGACACCATCATGGACCCATTGATTCAGCTGAAGAACCTCGACCGCTACCACGAGAATCGCCAGGGGCGGATCTATGTGCTGCGGCGAATCGAGCTGGATGTCCAGCGGGGCGAGTTCGTTTCCATCATGGGCCCCAGCGGAGCGGGCAAGTCCACGCTGCTGCATATCCTCGGACTGCTGGACAACGATTGGGAAGGGGAATACACGCTCGATGGGCAGCCGGTCCACCAGCTCAAGCGCAAGCAGCGCAACGCTCTGCACAAGAGCACCATCGGCTTCGTCTTCCAGAGCTACCATCTGCTGGATGACCTCACGGTCTATGAGAACCTGGATCTCCCCCTGAGCTACCAGGGGTTGAAGCGAAAAGAGCGGGAGAGCCTGGTGTGCGACACCCTGGATCGCTTCCAGATCGTCGGCAAGCGGGATCTCTTCCCCAACCAGCTCTCCGGCGGGCAGCAGCAGCTGGTGGGCGTCGCCCGAGCGTTGATCACCCGCCCTAAATTGATCCTCGCCGATGAGCCGACGGGGAATCTGCACTCCTCCCAGGGGCAGGAGATCATGGAGCTCTTCCAGCAGCTGAACCGAGACGAGGGGACGACCATCGTGCAGGTGACCCACTCGGAGGCCAACGCCGCTTATGGCGACCGCATCGTCCAATTGGTGGATGGCTGGATCGGCGACAATTGAGCGGGAGAAGTCGCGGGTCCTGATCGCCGACGATCAGGAGGACGTGCGAGAAGCGCTGCGCCTGATGCTCAAGGGCGAGGGCTTCGCCGCTCACTTTGCGCGCTCCCCTCGGGAGGTCCTGGCGGCGCTGGAAGAGCGCGAGTTCGACGTCCTGTTGATGGACCTCAACTACACCCGAGACACCACCTCCGGTCGCGAAGGGCTGGAGCTGCTGGAGGAGATCCAGAGCCTCGCTCCCCACCTGGCGGTGGTGGTGATGACGGCGTGGGGAACGGTGGAGCTGGCGGTGGAGGCGATGCGTCGCGGAGCTCGAGACTTCGTCGAGAAGCCTTGGGATAACGCCCGCCTGGTAAGCATCCTGCGCACCCAGGCGAAGCTCTCTCGGGCGCTGCTTCGGGAACGCCGTCTGCGGGCGGAGAACCGTCGCCTCAGCGGCACCGACTCCGGGCCGCCGGCGCTGGTGGCGGAGAGCCCGGCGATGGCCCAGGTGCTGGAGCTGATGAGCCGCTGCGGTCCCACCGATGCTCCGCTGCTCCTGACCGGGGAAAACGGCACCGGCAAGAGCCTCATCGCCAGGCATCTGCACGAGACCTCCCCCCGCAAATCCGGCAGCTACCTCGCGGTCAATGCCGGGGCGCTGCCAGAAGGCACCTTCGAGAGTGAGCTCTTCGGCCACGTCAAGGGGGCCTTCACCGACGCCCGCAGCGAGCGCATCGGGCGCTTCGAGGCGGCGGATGGCGGCACCCTCTTTCTCGACGAGATCGCCAACGTGCCGGTGGCGCAGCAGGCCAAGCTGCTGCGGGTGGTGGAGAGCGGGGAGCTGGAGCGAGTGGGCTCCTCTCGCACCCGCACCGTGGATGTGCGGCTGATTTCCGCCACCAACTCGGATCTGGATCGGGAGGTCGACGAGGGGCGCTTTCGCCGCGATTTGCTCTACCGCCTCAACACCATCATCATCCATCTGCCGCCGCTACGGGATCGAGATGAGGATATTCGCCTGCTGGCGGAGCTCTTCCTGCAGCGCCATCGGCAGCGCTACCGCAGGCCGGTGGTGGGCTTCGGGGAGGACGCGGTGGCGGCGCTCCATCGCCACGCCTGGCCGGGCAACGTGCGGGAGCTGGATCACGCGGTGGAGCGGGCGGTGCTGATGGCCGCCGCGGAGCAGATCCACGCCCGAGACCTCGGTCTGCAGGAGAGCGGTGATGGCGAGCTGCCGGGCTTTGAATCGATGACCCTGGAGGAGGCGGAGCGCTGGCTCATCGAGCGAGCGATGCGCCGTCATGGCGGCAGCGTCAAGGCGGCGGCGGAGCAGCTGGGGCTCTCCCGCGGAGCTCTCTATCGACGGCTGGAGCGCTACGGTCTGTGAGCCGAGCGACGTCGCTAGTCTCCTTCTTCACCTCGAAGGCCTGATTCACCGTGTGGCTCTTTCCTCGCCGTCGTTTTCGACTCGACCTCGAGGATCGCCTAGCGCTGTGGGCGCTGCTGGCGGCACTGCCGGCGACGGTTACGGCGGTGGTCTGCCTATGGTGGTTGGGGGCTCCCCTGTGGTTTCGCCTGCTGCTGACGGTGGCGCTGCCGACCTTTTCTCTGTTCTGCGCGCTGGTCCTACGCCGCCGCCTCGCTCGCCCCCTTCGCACCCTGGCGAACCTGCTGGAGGCGCTGCGGGTTGGAGACTATTCCCTGCGCGGCCACGCCGACGGCGGCGATGCCTTTGGCGAGGTGGTGCGGGAGATCAACGCGCTGGCGGAGGACCTGCACCATCGCCGGCTCGGGGCGGTGGAGGCCGCGAACCTGCTGGAAACGGTGATGGAGGAGATCGAGGTAGCGGTCTTCGCCTTCGATGAGGCGGAGGCGCTGGCGCTGGTGAATCGAGCCGGCGCGCGGCTGCTGGCGGCTCGCCGCGGGGATCTGCTGGGGCGGCCGGCGGCGGATCTCGGCTTCGAGGATCTGCTGCGGGGCTCGGCGGTGCGCACCGTAGAACACGCCTTTGCCGGTGGCTCGGGTCGATTCGGCCTGCGCCGCGGGACCTTTCGCCTCGGCGGCCGGCGGCATCAGCTGCTGGTGATGGCGGACCTCTCCCGGGCGCTGCGCCAGGAGGAGCGGCAGGCGTGGCAGCGCCTGATCCGGGTGCTGGGGCACGAGCTCAACAATAGCCTGACGCCGATTCGATCCTTGAGCTCGACGATGAGGGGGCTGATCCATCGCGATCCTCGGCCGGAGGATTGGGAGCAGGATCTGGATCGAGGTCTGAGCCTGGTGGAGCAGCGCTCCCTCTCCCTGACTCGATTTATCGGCGCCTATTCGCGGCTGGCGCGGCTGCCGGAGCCCTCCATGGGGGAGGTAGAGCTGCGGGAGCGAGTGGCTCGGGTTACGGAGCTGGAGACTCGGGTGGAGATCGCCGTGTTTGCGGGGCCGGAGCTGTTGGTGCAGGCGGATGCCGATCAGCTGGATCAGCTGCTGATCAATCTGCTGACCAACGCCGCCGACGCCGCCTTGGAGACCGGTGGAGGGGTGAGGCTGCGCTGGCGCCGGGCCGGGGGCTTCGCTGAGCTGGATATTGAAGACGAGGGGGAGGGGTTGGCGAGCACAGAGAATCTCTTTGTTCCCTTCTACACCACCAAGCCCGGCGGAACCGGCATCGGCTTGGTGCTCAGTCGACAGATTGCGGAAGCCCACGGCGGCACCCTGAGTCTCTCCAATCGACCCGAAGGAGGCTGCTTGGCGCGCCTGCGCCTGCCCCTGGGATAGGATCAGCGCCGTCCATGGAGTTGCTGTTAATCGATCACTACGATTCCTTTACCTGGAATCTCGCCCACCTACTGGAGTCGGTGCTGGGACGCACGCCGAGAGTGGTTTCCCACGACCGTCTGCGGTCTCGAGACCTGGCTTCGGCGCAGGCGGTGGTGCTCTCCCCAGGGCCGGGACAGCCCAGCCGCCGCAGCGATTTTCGATTGGGCATCGAAGGCCTGGAGGCCCTCGCTGAGCGACCGGTCTTCGGCGTCTGCCTCGGGCATCAGGCGATGGCCCTGGCGGCCGGCGGGGTGGTGGAGAGGGCGCCGCGGCCGGTGCATGGGGAGATCGAGAGGGTGGAGCACGAGGCAACCGGTCTGTTCGCCGGATTACCTCGGCCGCTGGAGGTGGTGCGCTATCACTCCCTCGCCGTGCGCGAGCCTCTGCCGCAGCCGCTGCGGGCCACCGCTCATTCCCTCGACGGAGTGTTGATGGCCCTGGAATGGATCGGACGGCCTTGGTGGGGAGTGCAATTTCATCCCGAGTCCGTGGGATCCACCGGCGGGCGAGGGCTGGCGGAGAACTTTCTCCGGCTGGCGCGAGAGCATCGGGCCTTGAGCCTTTCTCCTGAACAGCGCCCTTCGGTGCGGTCCCAGAGCCGTGATGGGGAAGCCTCCCAAGGTGCTGTGATCAGGGCAGCCGCCGAGAGATCAGCCGCCGAGAGATCAGCAGAGCAGGTCGCGCCGCCCGTCGTCGGGCAAGTCGGGGAGCTACGTCTCTGTTTCCGTCCGTTGCCGGCCTCGCCGCAGGCTTCCCTCACGCCGGAGCGAGCCTTCGCCGCCGTCGCCCGAGATGCCGCCCGCCGGGGCTTTGGGACCTTTTGGCTCGACCACGCCCGGGCGGCGGATTCACCAGGTGCCGAATCACCCAAGACGGATTCATCGGAGACCGACCCACCAGAGCCTTCGTCACCAGAGATGGGGGCAGGCGTATGGAGCTATCTCGGGGCCGGTTCCGGCGCTCTCTCCTACCGGGTGACGGAAGCCGCGGAGATGCGCACCGCCGGCTCCCTTCACCGACTCGAGGGAGCCTGGGAAGAAGTTCTCGGCCAGGTGCTAGGAGACCGTGCGCCGAGGAGCGCGGAGAGCACGGAGCCTCCCTTCACTTTCCGCGGCGGTCTGGTGGGGTATTTGGGCTACGAGATGAAGCGGGAAGGGATCGACGGTGGACTCTCGCCGCAGTCGGTGAAGGGCGATGGGTCCGCCGCCCCAGTCTCTGCTGCTGCAGGAGCGTCCCCCGCCGGTAGCAGCTCCAACGGGCTGCCGGACGCCGCCTTTCTTCTCGCCCACCGCTTTCTCGCCTTTGATCATCGGGAGGGCCGGCTGTGGGCCGCCGCGCTCTTCTCGGAGAACCCGTCGCCGGATACTGTCCTGGGCGGGGAAGCCGAGGCTCGGGCCTGGCTGGACGAGATCGAAGAATCGTTGCGCACCACGGCGCCGCTGCCGGTGCTCGTCGCGCCCCACTCAGCGGATCTCCGCTCCCCCTCGCTGCGGCTGCAGCGATCTCAGGCTCAATACCTGCGGGATATCGAGGCCAGCCTGGAGGCGATTCGTAGCGGAGAGAGCTACGAGCTGTGCCTCACCAACCAGCTGCGGGGTCGTTTCCCGAATCTCAACCCCTTCTTGGTTTATCGATGGCTGCGGCGGCGCAATCCTGCTCCCTACGCCGCGTGGCTGGATCTGCGCTCGGCGGTTCCCGGGGGGCCGGCGGTGGTGAGCTCGTCCCCGGAGCGCTTCCTGAGGCTGAACGCCGAGGGAGAGGTGAGCGCGAAGCCCATCAAGGGGACCCGCGCCCGCGGGGCGACGCCTCGGGAGGATGCGGAGGCTCGAGAAGATCTGGCCACCCACGTCAAGGACCGGGCAGAGAATTTGATGATCGCGGATCTGCTGCGCAACGACCTTGGCCGGGTGGCTCTGCCCGGCAGCGTAGAGGTTCCGAGGCTGATGGAGGTGGAGACCTATGCCACCGTGCATCAGCTGGTGAGCACCGTCACCGCTCGGCTCGATCCGCGGGCTGGGGTGGAGGATCTGCTGGCGGCGACCTTCCCCGGGGGATCCATGACCGGGGCTCCCAAGCGACGCACGATGGAGATCCTCGAGACCCTGGAAGCCAGTCCCCGAGGCGTCTACTCGGGAGCCCTGGGCTGGCTCGGCTATGGGGCGGGTCGACCTGGCCTTGAAAGCCTAAGAGGGACCGGTGCAGGGGCGCCGATGCAGAGGCCTCTGGCGAACAGAGGCGGGGCGGATCTCTCCATCGTGATTCGCGCCGCGATCTTCTCTGGCGACGAGGTCTCCATCGGCGCCGGCGGAGCGATCGTCGCTCGCTCCAGGCCACAGGATGAGCTAGAGGAGATGTTGATCAAGGCGCGCCCGGTGATCGACGCTCTGGCCCACGCTTTGGCTTCCTCGTCGGAGCTAGCGTCGGACTCGATGAAGGCCGAGGCGCCGGCGGTGGAGAAGGGGACGAACGCCCCTGAGGCACTGCCCTCGGAAGCCGCGGATTCGATGCGCGGCGAGGAGGAAGAATCTCGGCTCCCGAAAGTAGGCACACGCTTTGCTTAGTTCAAGGGAGTCGAGAGTCCAGTCGGGTTTTCCGGCCCCAACCGCTGGGCTCTCTCTTTTTTCTTTTTTCGTCTTGGCTCTTTCGCTTTGGTTTTTCCGCCTTCGCTCTTTCGCTTCACAGGCTCTTTCGCTTCTTCTGGCCCCATCGGCGGCGCGTCGCGGTCTTGGCCTCTCCACCCCCTTGAGATCCTGCGCTCTTGCTTCGCGCCTTTTCCTTCCGGGCCCTTTCTCAGCGGCCCATTCCCACCCCCCGCCTTGCTCAAGCTGTTCTCCCCTGGAGTTTTCCCATGAGTCTTAAGCTCTCTCCTTCGGCTTTCCGCTCTTGCGTATCGCAGGGCGCACCGAGCCTGGCCCTCGGTTCTCTCGCCTTCCTGTTGCTGGTGACGGTGTTGCTGGTGACGGCGCTGTGGGTCAGCCCGATGGCGGCCGCGAGCCAGGCTCCAGCGATGGAGGAGCAGGGGGTGTCAGACACCCCGCTGACAGAGTCGCAGGTGTCAGCGGCGGCCGTGACACCCGCGGACGGGCCGGTCTTCGTCGATCAGGCGAAGGCGTGGGGGCTAGACTTCACCCACTTCGCCGGTTCCAGCGGGCGGCTCTTCTTTCCCGAGATGATGGGCGGCGCAGTGGCCTTGGGGGATTTCGATGGCGATCAGGATCTCGACGTTTTCCTGGTGCAGGGGCATCTGCTGGGCAAGGATCTCGCCGAGAACCCGGTGCAGCTGGAGGAAGCCAATCCTCCCGCACCGCCCGGTCATGAGCTCGGCGACCGGCTCTTCCTGAATCAGCTGATTTCAGAATCCTCGGATTCGGAGTCGCCAGATTCGGGGTCGCCAGATTCGGGGTCGCCAGCCGCTGGCTCTCCTCGCTTCGTCGATTCGACGGTGGCCGCCGGGCTGAAGGGCTCCGGCACTTCCTCCGAGGGCTACGGCATGGGTGTGGCCACCGGGGATTACGACAACGACGGCGACCTCGACCTCTACGTCGCCCGTCTGGGGAAGAATTCGCTGCTGCGCAACCGCGGGGATGCCACCTTCGAGGAGGTCGCTGACCTGAGCGGAGCGCAGGACGATCGCTGGTCCGTCATCGCCACCTTCGTCGACTACGATCAGGATGGCTGGCTCGATCTCTTCGTCGTCAACTACGGCGTCTACAGCGTCGAGAGCGACGTGCGCTGCTTCAGCACCAGCTCCCGCCGAGATTATTGCGGTCCCTCCGCGTACCCGGCTCAGAGCGATCGGCTCTTTCGCAACCGCGGAGACGGCACTTTCGAGAATGTGAGCCTGCCGGCGGGCTTGTCCAAGGCCCGGGGCTCCGGGCTTGGGGTGAGCAGCGCGGACTTCGATGGCGACGGCCGCCCCGATCTCTTCGTCGCCAACGATGGCGAGGAGAACTTCCTGTGGATCAACGGCGGCGACGGGCAATTTGAGGATCTCGGCCTGCTCTCCGGCGTCGCCCTCTCCCGCCAGGGCAAGCCCGAGGCCAGCATGGGCGTCGCGGTGGGGGACGTGGACAGCGACGGCGATCCCGATCTGCTGCTCACCCATCTCGCCTCGGAGACCAATACCCTCTACCGCAACGAGGGTAGCGGTCTCTTCACCGATGTCTCAGTGGAGAGCGGTCTCGGGGGCCCGAGCTTGGCGAAGACCGCGTTTGGCACCGCGTGGATCGACTACGACAATGACGGCCTGCTGGATCTGGCGGTCGCCAACGGGGCGGTGAAGACCGACGAGGCCCAGGCGGCGGCGGGGGCCGGTCTGCCCCTGGCGCAGCCGGATCAGCTGTTTCATAACGTCGGCTCCGGCCGCTTTGCGGAGGTGCCCGCGGAGCGCGCCGGCGCCGACCTCTCTCGATCGGGGGTCGGTCGCGGTTTGGCGGTCGGTGACTTCGACAACGACGGTGATGCCGACCTGCTGCTGGCGGATTGCGGCGCCGCGACCCGGCTCTTGGTCAACCAGGTGGGAGCTTCGTCCCGCTGGGTCGGCTTCCGAGTGGTGGAGTCGTCGGTGGAGGGAGGCGGCTTCCGGGATGCCTTCGGCGCCCTGGTGGAAGTGGAGGGAGCGGAGGGGCCGCGGCAGGTGCGCCGGGTCGCCACCGACGGTAGCTATGCTTCCGCCAGCGATCCTCGGGTACTCTTTGGACTCGCCTCGACTCCCGCGGACCGCAGCGTTGCGGTGCGCGTGACCTGGCCAGACGGTTCGGCGGAGCGCTTCCCCTCCTTGAGCCTCGATCGATATCACGAGCTTCGGCGCGGTGGTGGGGTAGCGATCGCCGCCGAAGGAGATGCGAAATGACCTTCTTCCTCTCGGCGGTTCGCCGCCTTCCGCTTCCTTGCTGTCTCGTCGCTCTCTTCTTGGCTCTCGGGCTCAGCGCGTCGTCAGGGCTTCCGGCCCTGGCTCAGGCTGCCCCCGCTCAGGCTGCCCCCGCTCAGGCTGCCCCCGCTCAGGCCGCTCAAGGCGCTGCTGCCCAGGCCGCTGATGCGGCCCCCGCTCCGTCCCTCACTCTCGAGCGTTTGCCGACGGTGGATCTCTCGGCTCTCGAGCCTGCTGTAGCGGACCAGATCACCACCGCCCGCCGTCTCTTCGACGAATCCCTCGCCGCCGGTCCGGAGAACGCCGCCGGTCTAGCGGAGGCCTATGGCGGCCTCGGTCGCATCTACCACGCCTATGAGCTGGTGGAGCCCGCCGCCGTCTGCTACCGCAATGCGGCCCGGCTGAATCCAGAGGACTTCCGCTGGTTCTACTACCTGGCGGTGATCACCCGGCTGGCCGGGGATCTGGAGACCGCGGCGGATCACTACGCCGCGACGGTGAGCCGCGAGCCCGGTTTTGTGGCCGGCTTTGTGGGCTTCGCCGACGTGCTGCGGGAGTTGGGGCATTCCGCCGAGGCGGAGGTGATTCTGCGACGAGCGCTGGAGACCAACCCCGGGGAGACGGTGCTCACCGCCCGTCTCGGAGAGCTGGCGCTGGATCAAGGCCGCCCGGAAGAGGCGGTTCAGCTCTTGAGGCAGGTGCTGCGCCGGGTGCCCGGAGCCAATCGCCTGCACTATCCCCTGGCTTTGGCCCATCGCGCCCTCGGCGACCTCGACAAGGCGAAGGAGCATCTCGATCAGCGGGGCGAGGTGGGCCTGAAGGCCGAGGATGAGCTGATGGACAAGGTCGCAGAGCAGCGCCAGGGGGAGCGGGTGTACATTCTGGAGGGTCGTCGGGCCTACGACGTCGGTCGCTTCGTCGAGGCCGAGGCCGCCTTCCGCCGCGCCTTGAACGCCGCGCCCCAGAGCGTGACCGTGTTGGTCAACCTGGCTTCGGCTATCGGCGCCCAGGGGCGCAGCGGGGAGGCCCTGGAGCTCTACCAGCAGGCTCTCGATCTGGATCCCAAGAATCGGGCGGCGGCCTACAACGTCGGCGTGCTAGCGGCGGGCCTCGGTCAGCTGGAGCAGTCGGAGGCCGCCTTCCGGGCGGTGATCGAGGGGGATCCGAGGGATCTCGAGAGCATCGGCTATCTGGCGAGAATCCTGGAAGCCACCAATCGTCGCGAAGAGGCTCTGGGGGTGTACAACAAGGCCCGGGAGACCCTGCCCGATGTGGAGGAGGTTCGATTCCAGCAGGCGAGGCTCTTGGTCGACCTCGGTCGCATCGGGGAAGCTCTCGACCATCTGGAGTCCACCTACGCGGAGATGCCGGAACCGAAGGCGCGCACCAGCAGCCGAATCGTCATCGCCCTCTCCCGGTTGCTGGCGGCCAATCCCTTCGCGCAATTGCGCGACGGGGAGCGGGCTCTCGCCCTGGCCCAGGACGTCTTCGAGGTAGAGCCCACCGCGGACCACGTGACCGCCGTCGCCCTGGCCCTCGCTGAGCTGGGGCGCTGCGACGAGGCGGCGAGCCTGCAGCAGCAGGCCATCGATGCGGCGGTGAGCGGTGAGGCCACGGAGCTGGCTCAGCTCTGGAACGAGGATCTTCAGCGCTACGCTGCGGGGGCCCCCTGCCGGGCGCCGACGGTGGAGGCACCCTGAGTCGGGGCCTCTAGAACATCCCTATTGAAGTTGCCCAAAAGCCCCCCCGCCGGTACAGCGGCCGGGGGGGCTTTTGGTTTTGGGCAGGGCCTTTCGGTAGGTCAGCTTCTCAGCAGGCTTGGGGTGATTCTGAGTCGAGGGCAGCTGCTGGCCCCTGGGCGAATTGGGAAGCCTCATTGGGAAGCTCGTGACTGGCGAGTTTGGGTCGGGGAGTGGGGGGCGAGGGGTAGGCAGCGGCCTGCGGTGCCCTCCGGAGGCTGACGAAAAGGCTCTCTCAGGGCAATAAAAGAGTCGTTGACGGCAGCGGAGCCCAGAACCTTCGCCCTAGGAGGGCTCTGCGTGGGCCTTTTGAGAGGGAAGAGTCGGTAGCGAGGGGTTTCTTCGGGAAGGTGAGGGGAACTTGAAGAGAGGGGAAGAGGCGAAGCAGATCCCTCGGTCCTCTGGAGAGGGTGTTTTTTACCTAGTTGTTCTAGGTGTTTAACAGGTGTCCGACAGGGGGTGGGGTGTCAAGCACCCTTCTGACACCTTCTGACAGAGTCTTTCCAGAGCCTCGTTAGGGCTACGTTCGGGAGCCTCGGGGCGGATTTCTGAGATTCCTCCAAGAGCCGCTCAATTTCTTTGGATTTCAGGGGTGGGAGCACCAGGGAATCGGCCGATTTTTCCCTGATTTTGGCTACGGTGCGCTTTCTGGATCGTGTAGCGATAATCTGGGATCAATAAGCGATTTTTCCCTTGTTTTCTGCGGGAATAACTATTTTTTGGTGCAAAAATATCGACTTTTGAGTAGCAGGACTTCCGGATATTCAGGTAGTTCTGCTTTTCTTGGATGCGCTCGCATGGCTCTTGGTCCTCTGATCGAGGTTCATCAGTGCCTTTCAGGGTGCAATGGGGGCGGAAAAAGGGGGAGTTTGAAAAAGCTGGCACGCACCCTGCAATGAGTGTGTGTGACGGCGACGAAAGGCTCACCACCCCGAGACACAAACCCTCGCCGACAACCCCCAAAATCAAATCCGATACGAGAGTCCAAGAATCCCAAACTTCGATCCCCTGAACTGAACTGCACTGACCTACGATCCCCAGGCTTCAACGAGCTCACCACCCCATCTCATCTCATCTCCTACAGACCACTTACACCCACCCCTAACCCCCCACTCCTACGATCCTCTGATCTTCATCTCATGACCATGAACATCCAAGGTCCCGTCTCTCGCTTCCTCATGAGGCCCAGTGTCCTGAACCCCCAGCGCACCGCGGCCGTTTTCTCAACCGCCCACATCTCCGGGCATCCCACAGGAGAGTCCCTCATGACTTCCCGTTCTATCGTTCGTTTCTTCGCCGTCTTTGCGGCTCTGGTTCTGCTCACCACCCCTGCTTTCGCCCAGATCCAGGCCGAGGCCACCGTTTCCGCCGACCGTCTGGTCGTGCAGCCCATGGTCTCCCATGACGGCGGCCAGCTGACCCTCGCCGGCCCCGGCGGTCGCCACATGACCACCGAGTTCACCTCCGGCTCCGCCGTCATCGGCCTCTACGACGAGCAGGGCGCCCTGCCCGACGGCACCTACGTCTGGGAGCTGCGCACCAGCCCCGTGATGTCCAGCGCCCAGCGCGACGCCCTCGCCGAGGTGCGTGACGACGCCCGCCTGGTGCAGCTCCAGGAGTCCGGTGCCGCCCCCACCGGCATCGTGCAGTATGGCGTCTTCACCCTGAAGAACGGCGTGCCCGTCGACTCCACCCTCATCGAGGGCAGCGACTTCGCCGCTGAGGGCGTGCTCATCGACCCCGCCACCGGCACCCTCTTCGAGGCCGCTCAGGTCTTCGCCACCGACCTCATCGTCCAGGGCAGCACCTGCATCGGCATCGACTGCTCCACCACCGAGTCCTTCGGCTCCGACACCCTGCGCCTGAAGGAAAACAACCTCCGCATCCACTTCGACGACACCTCCTCCTCCGCTAGCTTCCCCAACAACGACTGGCGCATCATCGCCAACGACACCAGCAACGGTGGCGACAACTACCTCGCCGTCCAGGATGCGACCGCTGGTAACGTGCCCTTCCGCATCAAGGCTGCCGCCGGCGCCAACCGCCTGGTGGTGGACGACAACGGCTTCATCGGCATCGGCACCATCGACCCGCCCGTCCTGGTCACCGCCGTCGACGGCAACACCCCCACCCTCCGCCTCCAGCAGGACGGCTCTGACGGCTTCGCCACCCGCACCTGGGACATCGCCGGTAACGAGACCAACTTCTTCGTCCGCGACGTCAACTCCTCCTCCGCCCTGCCCCTGCGCATCTTCCCCGGCACCGGCGACGACAACGCGGTGCTCCGCAACGGCCGCCTGGGTGTTGGCCTCGACAACCCCTCCGACACCGTCCACGTCCGCAAGGCTGACGGCACCACCAAGATCTTCATCGAAGAGCAGAGCACCACTGGCGGCAACATCGTGATGCTTCGCGCCGAGAACGCCGGCGGCAACGTGCAGACCGAGTTCGCTCCCGCCGACGGCGCGGTCGGTGTGTGGCGCCAGAACTTCCGCAACACCTCCCTGGACCTCAACTTCACCCCCGCCGGTGGCTCCTCCTTCACCGCCTTCTCCCTGGACACCTCCGGTAACGCCACCGCCCTCTCCTTCACCGGCACCTCCGATCGCAACGCCAAGCGTGGCTTCTCCGCGGTCGACGGCCAGGACGTCCTCGCCAAGATCGCCGCCATGCCGGTGACCACCTGGGTCTACAAGGCCGACGCCACCGAAGCCCTCCACATCGGCCCCATGGCTCAGGACTTCCACGCTGCCTTCGGTCTCGGCGCTGACGAGCTGCACATCAACCCCCAGGACACCGCTAGCGTCGCCCTGGTCGGTGTGCAGGCCCTCAACGATCGCCTGACCGAGAAGGACGCCGAGGTCGAGGCTCTTCGCGCCCTCAACGCCGAGCTGATCGAGCGCCTCGAGGCCCTCGAAGCCAAGCTCGCCGAGTAAGGTTCCACCCCGAGGGCCCGCTCCGGCGGGCCCTCATCGTTTCAGCTTCAGCCTTACGAGTCTTAGTCTCGATGATGACGCGGCGCTCCGGCGCCGCGTCATTTTTTTGGTTGTTGCTCTGCTCCTTGCCTCGTTGTCTTCGTTGTCCTAGTAGCGCTCCAGCCTGCTTTTCTTTCCCACTCCTGGTAACCTCCACGGTGCGCGAGTCTCAATTCCCCATGAGTCGTCCACTTCCTGATCACCCCTGAGGAGCTTGGGCCGGCGTCGCGTCTGCAACCGACCCTACGGGCCCACTCCATCTGAAGAAGGAACTACACCATGAATCGAGTTCACGGTTTTGTCTTCCTGCTGGCGGCCGCTGCGCTGCTGGTGATCGGCACTCCGGCGATGGCCGCTGACGTTGCCGACGAGAGCCTCACCCCCTCCGCCCTGACCCTGTCCGTCAACCAGCCCCACGACGGGGGTCAGCTGGTGGTCTCCGGCCCCGGTGGCCGGGTCTTCGAGAGCGCCTTCGCCGCCGGCGAGGCTGCCCGCTTCGATCTCTCCACCAATGAGGGCGTGGTGCCCGACGGCGTCTACTCCTGGACCCTGCGCACCCGTGCGGTGGTCACCGACTCCCAGCGCGCCCTGCTGGACGAGCTGCGGGCCTCCGGCGACCAGGAGCGCCTCATCAAGCTCCGTGAGGCCGGCAAGCTGCCCTCCGGCATCGTCGCCTCCGGCACCTTCTCGATCCGCGGCGGTCTGCCGGTGGACGGCACCCTGACCGAGTCCGGCATCGCCTCGGAAAGCAGCCGCGGTGACCTCAACGATGGCGGTTTCCTCGCCGAAGAGGGCATCGGTGTGCTGACCGAGGCCGCTCAGGTCTTCAACACCGACCTGGTAGTGATCGGCAGCACCTGCGTTGGCCTCGACTGCGTCAACGGCGAGAGCTTCGGCTTCGACACCCTGCGGCTGAAAGAGAACAACCTGCGCATTCACTTCCAGGACACCTCGAACTCCGCTTCTTTCCCCACCGTCGACTGGCGACTGGAGGCCAACGACACCACCAACGGCGGCAAGAACCGCTTCTCCATCGTCGATGTCGACGGCGGGCGCACTCCCTTTACCGTAGAAGCTTCCTCTCCCACCAATAGCCTCTACGTCGAGGATGGCGGCCGCGTTGGCTTCGGCACCAGCACCCCGGTGGTCAACCTCCACGTAGTCGAAGGCAACACCCCGACCTTGCGTCTGGAGCAGGATGGTTCTCAGGGCTTCACCCCTCAGACCTGGGACGTCGCCGGTAACGAGGCGGGTTTCTTCATCCGCGACGCCACCAACGGCTCCAAGCTCTCCCTGCGTATCTTCACCAACGTCAACGAGGGCACCCTGGCGCTGCGGAATAACCGGGTCGGCGTGGGAACGACCGATCCTTCTGAGAAGCTTCATGTGCGCGGCACCGATGGCCTGACTCAGCTCTTTGTCGAGGAGGCTAGCACTACAGTCGGTAACCGGGTTCTCTTCCGGGTCGTGAACACCAACGGCAACGTGCAGACCGAGTTTGTGCCTAACAACGGCACCGCGTGGCGTCAGAACTTCAAGAACGCGAGCTTCGATTTGGACTACCAGGGGAACGCTGGGAACGAGCTGAGCGTGGATACCACCGGCAACCTGGAGATCTTGGGCGATCTTACGGCGAACGGCATGGTCACGATGTCCGACCGAAATGCGAAGAAGAACTTCCAGTCGGTGGACGGGGCTGAGGTACTGCAGGCGATTGCCGAGCTATCGGTGACCACCTGGAGCTACAAGCGGGACGACGATACCGTTCGTCATATTGGCCCTATGGCGCAGGACTTTCACGCCGCCTTCGAGCTTGGTAAAGATGAGCGCCATATTGCTCCTCAAGACACCGCGAGCATCGCATTGGTGGGCGTCCAGGCGGTAAACGAGCGTCTGCAGAGCGAGGTGGATGCCTTGCAGGCCGCCAATGCCACGCTGTTGGAGCGCCTGGAGGCCCTGGAGGCCAAGCTGGCGGAGTGAGCCTCCAGAGGCGAAACGAGGCTTGGCTCGAGTTGAGCTAAGCTTCTGCAATCGGGAGAATGCGGCGCTTCGGCGCCGCGTTTTTTCTTTGTAGTGCTCGGCAAGGAGCTCGCTTCTAAGGGACTGACTTTCATCGATCGATGAGCCGGCAGTGGAGAAGAGAGGGACGTGAGGAGCCTCGGACGCTGGGGTTGGCGAGCTGGCTGTTTTCTTCCAGTTGTCGTAACTTCTTCCCAGCGTGCTTCCCTAACCCTATGAGTCGTCCACTTCCTGATCACCCCTGAGGAGCTTGGGCCGGCGTCGCGTCCTCGGTCGACTCCACGAGCCCCCCTCCACCTGAAGAAGGAACTTCGCCATGAATCGACTTCACGGTTTTGTCTTCCTGCTGGCGGCCGCTGCGCTGCTGGTTCTCGGCGCTCCGGCGATGGCCGCTGACGTTGCCGACGAGAGCCTCACTCCCTCCGCTCTGACTTTGACCGTCAGCCAGGCCCACGACGGTGGTCAGCTGGTGGTCTCGGGCCCCGGCGGCCGGATCTTCGAGAGCGCCTTCGCCGCCGGCGAGGCTGCCCGCTTCGATCTCTCCACCGCCGAAGGCGTGGTGCCCGACGGCGTCTACTCCTGGACCCTGCGCACCCGCCCGGTGGTCACCGACTCCCAGCGTGCCCTGCTGGACGAGCTGCGGGCTTCCGGCGACCAGGAGCGGCTGATTGAGCTTCGCGAGGCCGGGAAGCTGCCTTCCGGTAGCGTCGCGGCCGGTACCTTCTCCATTCGCAATGGCCTGCCGGTAGACGGCACCCTGATCGAATCCAGCGTCGCCTCCGAAGGAAGCCGCGTCGATCAGGCCGATGGCTTCCTCGCCGAGGAAGGCACCGGCGTGCTCACCGAGGCCGCCCAGGTGATCAACAACGATCTCGTGGTGGTGGGCAGCACCTGCACGGGCCTCGACTGCGTCAACGGCGAGAGCTTCGGCTTCGACACCCTGCGGCTGAAAGAGAACAACCTGCGCATCCACTTCCAGGACACCTCGAACTCCGCCTCTTTCCCCACCACCGACTGGCGCCTCGAGGCCAACGAAACCACCAACGGCGGCAAGAATCGTTTCTCCATCGTTGATGCTGACACTGGGCGCGCTCCCTTCACCGTGGAGGGCGGTGCTCCCGCGAATAGCCTCTACGTCGAGGACGGCGGCCGCGTTGGTCTCGGCACCAGCACTCCGATCGTGGAGCTTCACGTGGCCAATGGCGACACCCCGACCCTGCGTCTGGAGCAGGACGGCTCCAGCGGCTTCACTCCTCAGACTTGGGATGTTGCCGGCAACGAGGCGGGCTTCTTCGTTCGCGACGTCACCAACGGCTCCCAGCTCGCCTTTCGAATCTTACCCGGCAACAGCGAGGGTACCCTGGCCCTGAGTAACAACCGGGTGGGTGTAGGTACTATCAGCCCTGCTCAGACTCTCCATGTTCGCGCGACCAACGGAACTGCTCAGCTGCTGGTTGAGGAAGCGAACGTTTCGGCGGGTAACTCTGTGCTCGTGCGCGTTGAGAACGACGGAGGCAATGTGCAGACCGAGTATGTTCCTAATGGCGGTACTGCCTGGCGTCAGAACTTCCGCAACAACTCGCTGGACTTCGATTTTCAGGATGCTGATGCGAACGAATTCACCATCAATACCGATGGTGACTTGACGGTCTCTGGGTCGGTGAGCGCCGCAACTACGGTCTCCGCTGCTGGCATGGTGTTGACTTCGGATCGGAACCTGAAGACCAACATTCTTGACGTGGATCCAGGCGCCGTACTGTCAGAGATATCAGCCATGCCGATCTCTACTTGGGTTTTGAAGGCAGACGATACGGGAGCTCGCCATATCGGTCCGATGGCTCAGGATTTCCATGCCGCTTTTGGATTTGGTTCGGATGACGTCACGATTTCACCGCAGGACACCGCCAGCGTCGCCCTGGTGGGCGTGCAGGCTTTGAAGAGCGAGCTGGAAGAGCGAGACGAGCGTATTCACGCGCTGGAGGCCGCCAACGCCACTCTGCTGGAGCGTCTGGAGGCGCTGGAGGCGAAGCTGGCGGAATGATTTCCTCTAGATAGCTCGCTCGCCCTGCTGCCTTCGCGGCATGGGTCGGAGAGAAAGACAAGAACCGCCGCTGGCCCGGAGCCGGCGGCGGTTTTTGTTTTTTGGCAGCTGCTCCAAGGAAGGCATGGCTCTTTGGGTGGATTGGCGAATGGCGGGCTCGGCGATAGCCTTTGGATATTGATTGTTGAGTATCGATTCAAATCACCACTCCACAAGGAGATCGATGATGTTCATCTTCTCGACGACGACCCATGCCCTTGGAGCCCGAGCCGGGATCGCTCTGCTCTGTGTGTTCTTGTTGGTGCCCGCCGCCGGCTGGGCTTCCAGCGCTACCTGTTCTAACCCGGTGGTAGAGATCGCCTCCGGCCATCTGCTGATTCAGGCGGAGCCAGGGGCGGTGGGCGCTCTGGTGACGCTGCGGGACGCGGATGGGCGAGTGGTGGAGCGCACCGTGGAGGTGGCTCACGGGGCGGAGGTTCCGCTGACGGATCTCGCCGGAGAGGCGCTGCCGGATGGCCTGGTGCATTGGCAGGTGCGCTTCGGGGCGGCGCCGGTAGGGCCGCGGCCGGACGCCGCCAGCGATCGGGTGCTGCCGTTGCCCTGGATGGCCTCTGGAGCCTTCAGCATGCTTTCGGGGCAGTCGATCCCTCTCGTCGCCGAAGAGGGAAGCGGGCTGGTGGATGAGCTGATGCGCGAGTCGGCAGCGCCCGCATCGGGTTCCGACCCAGCCTCTGTTTCTGCCGATGGGGCTCCGACGAAGGTGCGGCTCTACATCGAGGACGTGGTGGTGGACGGAAACCTCTGTGCCGGCACTGGCTGCGTATCTTCCGAGAGCTTCGGCGATGACGTGCTACGTCTCAAAGACACCCGAATCCGGCAGCATTTCTGGGACACCAGCACCTCGACGTACCCCACCCGCGACTGGCGCTTCTTGATCAACGATCCCACCACCGGCGGCGCCAACTACTTCGCTCTGGAGGATATCGACGGCTCCCGGGTACCGCTGAAGATCGAGGCGGCGGCGCCGACGGATTCCCTGCGGGTGTCGGCCCAGGGTCGACTCGGCATTCGCACCGCGACCCCCGCGAAGGATATTCACGTCCTCTCCGGCGATTCCCCCACGTTGCGGCTGCAGCAGGATACGTCCTCAGGATTCGCGGCTCAGGGTTGGGACGTCGCCGGCAACGAGGCGAACTTCTTCGTTCGCGACGTCGATGTGGACACGATTCCCTTCCGAGTGCGCCCGGGAGCTCCCGACTTGGCGGTGGTGGTGGGCCCCAACGGCGATTTCGGCTTGGGCATGCTGACTCCGCTCTCTTCGCTGGACATTCTGCGCACCGACGGTACGGCGCGGATCTTGGTCCGTGAGCAGAGCACCACCGCCGGAAATACGGTGATGTTCGAGGCCGCGAGCAGCGCCGGCAACATCCAGACCTTCTTCCGCCCCTCTTCCGGCTCCGGCTGGAAGCAGAACTTCCGCGGCACCGACTTCCGACTGGACTCCCAGGAAGACGCCACCAACGAGATGGTGCTAGATACGGCAGGCAACCTCACCGTATCGGGCACGGTGAGCGGCAGCTCCGACCGGTCGATGAAGGAGGACTTCCTGCCGGTGGACGCCCGCCAGATTTTGAAGGGCATCGAGACCCTGCCTATCACCACCTGGAAGTACAGGGCCGACGCGGCGGGCGTGCGTCATCTCGGTCCAGTCTCCCAGGACTTCCACGCGGCCTTTGGCTTCGGCCCGGATGACCGTCACATCGCCCCCCAGGACACCGCCAGCGTGGCGCTGGTGGGAGTGCAGGCGCTGCAAAGCGAGCTGAAGGAGAAGGAAGAGCGGGTGCGGGCGCTAGAGGCGGCGAACGCTGACCTTCTGCGGCGCCTGGAGGCGCTGGAGGCGAAGCTGGCGGAATGAGCTCTGCCGGAATGAGCCCAGGGCTCTGAGTTGTCTGCTGACTTCTGATCAGCTCTGTTTCGTGCTTGAACGGCGCCCCGCCATGGGGCGTCGTTTTTCTTTGCACTGCTGGAGCTGAGCTTCGGAGCTGCCTTTTTGCAACCTGCCGCAGGGGTTGGCGGGAGCATGATCCGAAGGCTAGATCCTGGAGCTAACTCCGGGGGCCAAATCCCGTGGACCAGATCTGGGAATCAAATCCCAGGGTTGGGTTTAGTAGCTCTTTCGAGACTACGAATCAGTTCTTTTGATGCATGGCCTTTCCCCTGGGCGTCGCGAGAAGGTTGAAATCAAACTTCAACAGGAGGCTATCGCCATGTTTTTTGCTTGGTCTTTGACGGATGTTCTCGACTCTCGCCGAACCCCTGCCTGCCGAACTTCTACCTGCCGAAATCTTGCCCGCCAAGCTGGCTGTGTAGCTGCGCTGGCGCTGGTCTTCGCGCTCTGTTTTCCAGCGCCTCAGCTCAGCGCCTCTGGACTCAGCACCTCCGAGCTCAGCACCTCCGAGCTCAGCACCTCCGAGCTCGAGCTCCAGGACAGCTCCGCGGAGTGTTCCGATCCTCAGGTTTCGGTGCAGGACGGTCATCTGATCATCGCCGCCGAGCCGGCGGCCGCCGGCGCGGTGGTGACGTTGAGGGATGTGGACGGCCAGGTGCATCGCTCCCGGGTCGAGGTCGCTACCGGCGCCGCGGTGCCTTTGGTGAATGCATCCGGCGAGCCATTGAAGGACGGCTTGGTGGTCTGGGAGGTGCGCTTCGAGGGAGTTCCCGCCGGTCCTCGCACCGAAGCCTCCTTCGATCAGCCGGTGCAGCTTCCCTGGACCTCCCGGGGCGCTTTTTCGATCTCCGCCGGGCGGGCCTTGCCTCAACGAGTAGAGGGCGAGAGCCTGGGGGACGGTCTGGTTCATCGTGGAGCGAAGGTCCAAGAAGGGGTGCTGGTGGAGGGTTTGATCCAGGGCGACACCTCGATCAAAGATCATCTTTGCGTCGGAGCTGATTGCGTCGATCCTGAAGCCTTCGGTGACGATGCCATTCGATTGAAAGGCAATCGCCTGCGCCAGCATTTTGAGGACACGAGTGTCGGTAACTTCCCGGACAATGACTGGCGGATCTTGGTCAATGACCTCCTGAGCGGAGGGGCAGATTTCTTCGCCATCGAGGATGTGAACACCTCGCGGGTGCCCGTTCTGCTAGAGGCTGGGGCACCGGCAGATGCGCTCCGAATCGCCGGCAACGGCGATCTGGGCCTCGGTACGGCGAATCCGGCGGCAGACATCCACGTGATCAGCAGCAACACGCCGGAGCTGCGCCTCGAGCAGACCAACTCCTCGGGATTCAGTGCTCAAACCTGGTCGGTGGAAGCGAATGAATCTCTTTTTGTCATCTCGGACGAGACCAGCAGCACGCTACCGGTGCGTATCCGGCGCGCGGCTCCGACTCACTCTCTGTACATCGCCCCTGACGGCAGCATCGGCTTGGGGAGTGCGGCTCCGCAGGCTGCGCTGGAAGTGGAGCGCAACGACGGCACCGCGAAGATTTTGGTGGAGGAAACCAGCGTGGTTGCTGGAAATACCATCGTCTTCGAAGCCACCAGCGACAGCGGCAACATCCAGACCTTCTTCCAGCCCGCCACCGGCTCCGGCTGGAAGCAGAACTTCCGCGGCGCCGACTTCCGGCTCGACTCCCAGGAAGACGCCGATGACGAGCTGCTGCTCACCACCGCCGGAGATATGACGGTGAATTCCCTCACCGAGACCTCCGATCGGGCGATGAAGGAGAATTTCCGGTCGCTGGACCGCGGCGAGGTGCTCTCCAAGATCGTCGAGCTGCCCATCACCCGCTGGAATTACATCGAGAAGGGGCCCGAAGTGCAGCACATCGGCCCCATGGCCCAGGACTTCTACGGCGCCTTCGGCGTCGGTCCCGACGAGCGTCACATTGCAAGCCGCGATGCCGCTTCGGTGGCGCTGGTGGGGGTGCAGGCGCTCTACGATGAGCTACGAAATCGGGGCGAGCAGATCGAAGCGCTTCAGGCGGCGAACGCGGCTCTCCTCGAGCGCCTCGAGGCCCTGGAGCGGCGCCTGGACGAGTGATCCTCTCCGGGGTTCTCCTCGGTGGATCGGATCGACAGTTTTGGAAGTGCCCGCGGGTACAGCGCTGCCATTGAGCGCGTTCCCCGCGGGCACTGGCGTGAGGAGAGAAAAATCAGATCTGAAGATCGATGGCGAAGAGCTCCCGAAATAAGAGATCCTGTGTAGGCTTTTCAGTTTCCATGAACCACCCTGGAGATCTACACATCATGAACTCGTTGCTCAGGATTCTCTGCATCGCGCTGCTGCTAACCCTTACCCTCGGCCTCTCGGCGGCCGAAGCTCAGTCGAAGGTCGCCAACATTTTCGTCGAGGGAGATGTCCTCGTCGTCGAGCCCCAGGTGGCCCACGATAGCCTTCAAGTGATTCTCGAGGCCTCCGACGGCTGCGTGGTGGTTCGGGACCTCAAGGCCACGGGGCAGGCCATCATTCCCCTCGTCGACGAAGAGGGCGAGCCGCTTCGGGACGGCGCGGTGCGCTGGTCGGTGACCCTGGAGCCCGAGCTGGACGAGTCGGTGCGGGACGCCATGAGCCGGGCGCGCCTGGAGGGCGACGACAAGTTCGGCCTCAAGCTCATCGACGAGGGCATTCTGCCGGCTCAGCCGCTGACGGTGGCGGGTTCCCTGCTGATGTCCAAGGGCGTTGCCGCGGATCCGGAGATCGACGAGAACGGCCGCCGAGACGCGGACGCCACGGAGATTGATGCCGAGGCGACTCGCGCCGCGGGCGCCGTCGAGGAAGGCTTCTTTTCCGAGCCCGCCGCCGGCTTCCTCGCCGAAGAGCAGCTGATCACCGGCAACCTCACCGTCCGCAGCAGCCTCTGCGTCGGCACCGACTGCCCTCACCCCGAGAGCTTCGGCTTCGACACCATCCGGGTGAAGGAAAACAATCTGCGCATCAACTTCGAGGACACCTCCTCTGCCGCGTCCTTCCCCACCAACGACTGGCGCATCATCGCCAACGACAGCGCCAACGGCGGCGCCAGCTACCTCGGCTTCGAGGACGCTTCCGCGGGCCGCTTCGTCTTCCGGGTCTTCGCTGGAGCTCCCTCCAACGCCCTGACCGTCGACTCCCAGGGCGATCTGGGTCTCGGCACCTCGACTCCGGCGACGGATATTCACGCCGTCACCGGCGATACCCCGACTCTGCGACTGGAGCAAAACGGATCCAGCGGCTTTTCTCCCCAAACTTGGGACGTAGCCGGTAACGAGAGCAACTTCTTCATCCGCGATGCCAGCAACGGCTCGGCTCTGCCCTTGCGCATTCGCGCCGGTGCGAGCTCCAGCGCGATCTTCATCGATTCCAACAACGACATCGGCTTCGGCACCGCCAGCCCCGACGCCAGCCTCCACGTGCTGACCAACCAGAGCTCCAACTTCGGCGGCCTGCGGGTGGAGAACAGCGGCAGCGGCAACATCCAGACCCAATTCGCCAGCACCAACGGCTCGGGCTGGGAGTGGCGTCAGACCTTCCGCTCCGGCGACCTGATCTTCGACTCCCAGGAGGACGGCGCCAACGAGCTGGAGCTGGACATCAACGGTGAGCTCACGGTGGTTTCCCTGGTGGAGACCTCCGATCGGGCGATGAAGGAGAACTTCCGCGCGGTGGATCGCAGCGCCGTGCTGGCGAAGATCGTCGAGCTGCCCATCACCCGCTGGAACTACATCGATCAGGGCGCCGAGATCGAGCACCTCGGCCCGATGGCCCAGGATTTCTACGGCGCCTTCGGCGTCGGCCCCGACGACAAGCACATCCCGACCCGTGACGCGGCCTCGGTGGCTCTGGTGGGGGTCCAGGCGCTCCACGATCAGCTTCGAGACCGAGACGACCAGATCGAGGCCCTGAAGGCGGCCAACGCGGCCCTGCTGGAACGCCTCGAGGCCCTGGAGCGCCGGATGGACGAGTGAGTCTTTCCCGGGACCTCCGGGATCCAGCTTGCCCTTGTTTCGTCAACCCGCGGGCTTTGTCTTTCAGACACTGTCCGCGGGTTCTGTCTTGTCGGCCCGTCTTGTCGGCCCGTCTTGTCGGCCCGTCTTGTCGGCCCGTCTTGTCGGCCCGTCTTGTCGGCACCGTCTAGCGGGCACTATCTAGCGGGTACCGTCTAGCGGGCACTATCTAGCAGGCACTGTCTAGCAGGCATTGTCTAGCAGGCACTATCTAGCGGCACTTTTTCGTCGGTGCCGCCTCGCGGGCTTTGGCCCGGAGAGGGGAGAAAATCAGATCCAAGGAACCATGGTGGTGGGTGTAGGGAATAGGAGATCCTATAAAGGATTGTCCCTTCCCATGAACCACCCCGGAGATATGAACATCATGCACTCTTTACCAAGGTTTCTCTGCACCGCGCTCCTGCTGACCTTCGCCCTGACCTTGACCCTGGCGCCGTCGCCGGCCGAGGCTCAAACGAAGGTCGCCAACATTTTCGTCGAGGGAGATATCTTCGTCGTCGAGCCCCAGGTGGCCCACGATAGCCTTCAAGTGATCCTCGAGGCCTCCGACGGCTGCGTGGTCGTCCGGGATTTCAAGGCCACGGGGCAGGCCGTCATTCCCCTCGTCGACGACAAAGGCGAGCCGCTTCGGGACGGCGCGGTGCGCTGGTCGGTGACCCTGGAGCCGAAACTGGACGGTTCGGTGCGGGACGCGATGAACCGGGCACGCCTCGAGGGCGACGACAAATTCGGCCTCAAGCTCATCGACGAGGGCATTCTGCCGGCGCAGCCGCTGGCGGTGACCGGTGGCCTGCTGATGTCCAAGGGCGTTGCCGCGGATCCGGAGATTGACGAGAACGGCCGCCGGGACGCCAACGCTTCCGAGAGCGATGCTGAGGCGACCCGCGCCGCTGGCGCCGTCTCGGAAGGCTTCTTTTCCGAGCCCGCCACCGGCTTCCTGGCCGAAGAGCAGCTGATCACCGGCAACCTCACCGTCCGCAGCAGCCTCTGCGTCGGCACCGACTGCCCCCATCCCGAGAGCTTCGGCTTCGACACCATCCGGGTGAAGGAAAACAACCTGCGGATTCACTTCGAGGACACCTCCTCCACCGCGTCCTTCCCCACCAACGATTGGCGCATTATCGCCAACGATAGCGCCAACGGTGGCTCCAGCTACCTCGGCTTCCAGGATGCCACCGCCAACCGCAACGTCTTCCGCGTCTTCGCCGGCGCGCCCTCCAACGCTTTGACCGTCGACTCCCAGGGCGATCTGGGTCTCGGAACCGCGACTCCGGTGACGGATATTCATGCCGTCGACGGCGACACCCCGACCCTGCGGCTGGAGCAGAACGGCAGCTCCGGCTTCTCGCCGCAGACCTTCGACGTGGCCGCCAACGAGGCGAATTTCTTCATTCGCGACGCCACCAACGGCTCGACTCTGCCCTTCCGCATCCGTCCCGGGGCGAGCTCCAACGCGGTCTACATCAATAGCGACGACAACATTGGCTTCGGCACCGCCAGCCCCGATGCCAGCCTGCACGTGGTCACCAACCAGAGCTCCAACTTCGGCGGTCTGCGGGTAGAGAACAACGGCACCGGCAACATCCAGACCCAATTCGCCAACAATAACGGTGGCTGGGAGTGGCGTCAGACCTTCCGCTCCGGCGACCTGATCTTCGACTCTCAGGAAGACGGCGACAACGAGCTGGAGCTGGACATCAACGGTGAGCTCACCGTGGTCTCTCTGGTGGAGACCTCCGATCGGGCGGCGAAGGAGAACTTCCGTCCGGTGGACCGCAGCGCGGTGCTGTCGAAGATCGTCGAGCTGCCCATCACCCGCTGGAATTACATCAGCCAGGGCGCTGAGATCGAGCACCTCGGCCCGATGGCTCAGGATTTCTACGGTGCCTTCGGCGTCGGTCCCGACGACAAGCACATCGCCACCCGCGACGCCGCCTCGGTGGCCCTGGTGGGTGTGCAGGCGCTCCACGCCGAGCTCGAAGCTCGGGATGCTGAGCTGCGGGAGCGGGATGCCCGGGTAGAGGCTCTGGAGGCCGCCAACGCCGCCCTGCTGCAGCGCCTGGAAGCTCTGGAGCAGCTGATCCAGGAGTGATTTGAGAGCCTGAGACCGCGTCTCGAGTTCTTGAGGGAGCGGTCACGGACTTGGGGCTCACCGCCCTGAACCGTTTGACGACCAAGCCCCCGATTCTGCCGCCCTCGATAGAGCTGCGGCAGGCTCGGGGGTTTCTTCATTCGTGCAGAGGGTCTCGGCAGATGGGGATCGATGGATCCCCTTCTAGGGCTCTTGGCTCGAGGATTCGAATCCAAGGAACCATGGTGGGCTCTCAGCGGCTGGGGCAGGCTTGGCTTGCCGCTGCGGCGGAGACCCTCGGTCCACGGAGCCAGCTCCTGGCCTCGTTTCACTGAGACCTCTCGGCTCTGGCTGCACCCTCCGTCGTCCAAGTCGAGGGGCTCTGCCGATCTGGAGGGTGGGCGGCGCTCTTTGGAGGATGGAGGCTTCTTTCCCCGCTCCCCATCGACGATCGCCCCTCATCGGGGTGCTCTCCTCTGGAGGTTTCCATGCAGTCCATCAAGCTCCGACGAGTCTCTTTCCTCTCACCTCTCCTGTTGCTGCTCTTTCTCGCCCTCTGTGTTCCCGCTGAATCCCAGGCCCAGCCGGCGGTCGAGGCGACAGTACAGGGCGACGTCCTCGTCCTGAGACCTCAAATCGAGCACCGGAGGATTGCCGTGACCGTGCAGGCCGCCGACGGTAGCGTGCGCGAACAATCCTTCGACGCCGCGCCGGAGGTTCTCGTTCCCTTGCGAAGTGAGTCGGGAGGCCCGCTGCCGGATGGGCTGGTGAGCTGGGAGGTCGTGATCGAGCCGCGACTCAGCGACGACGAGGGAGAGATGCTGAAGCAAGCTCGAGCCAGGGGCGAGACTCTGGAGCGCTACGAGCTCATCGAGGCGGGTGTTCTACCCGGGATCGAGCTTCGCACTTTCGGCGCCGTGAGGTTCAGCGGCGGCGGCGCTGCGGTAGCCAGCTCCGAGGGCTCGGTTGCGGAGGTCGGGCCGGGCTCTGAGGAAACGCGTTCCCTCGGTGCGGTGAGCGCCGTGACTGCGGCGTCCCGGCAGACGGGCTTTCTTGCTGAGGAAGACGAGATCATCGGCGATCTCGTGGTAAGAGGTAGCCAATGCGTCGGAACCAGTTGCGTGAATCCGGAGTCCTATGGCTTGGATACCGTCCGGCTCAAGGAAGCCAACCTGCGAATTCACTTCGACGACGTCTCCAACTCCCCTTTCCCCGCGAACGATTGGCGCATCGAGATCAACGATTCCAACATCCAGGGGCCGAGCTACTTCCTGATTCAGGACGTCACCGCGAACCGCAGCGTCTTTCGACTCGACGCCGGGGCGAGGAGTAATGCGCTGGTGGTGGATTCTCAGGGAGAGATCGGAATCGGCACTTCGGTTCCGAGCAGGGAGCTCCACGTGGTCGATGGGGACAGCCCCGGGCTGCGGCTGGAGCAGGATGGATCGAGGGGCTTTGCGAGCCAAATCTGGGAGATCACCGGCAATGAGTCCGCCTTCATCGTCAGAGACGTCACCAATGGCGGCACCATTCCCTTTCGCATCCGCAACGAGGCCGGAGCCAACGCCATCTTCGTCAATGAAGGCAGCGACATTGGTTTCGGTACGTCCAGCCCAACGGCGCGGCTCCATGTCCAGGCGGACGAGGCGGGCAATTTTGGCGGCCTGCGGGTAGTGAACAGCGGTGCCGGCAACATTCAGACTCAATTTGCCAGCACCAGCGGTAATTGGGAGTGGCGTCAGACCTTCCGCTCCGGCGACCTGATCTTCGATTCCCAGGAGGACGGCGCCAACGAGCTGGAGCTCACTACCGGCGGCCAGCTGACGGTGGTTTCCGTGGTGGAGACCTCCGATCGGGCGCTGAAGGAGAACTTCCGGCCGGTGGACCGCAGCGAGGTGCTGTCGAAGATCGTCGAGCTGCCCATCACCCGCTGGAATTACATCGAGCTGGGGGCCGACGTGGAGCATCTCGGTCCTATGGCTCAGGATTTCCACCAGGCCTTCGGCGTCGGCCCCGATGACCAGCACATCGCTACCCGCGATGCCGCCTCGGTGGCTTTGGTGGGGGTGCAGGCGCTGCACGACGAACTCGAGGTTCGAGATGCCCGGGTGGCGGCTGTAGAAGCCGTCAACGCCGCCCTGCTACAGCGCCTGGAGGCTCTGGAGCAGCTGATCCAGGAGTAATCGATTCAGGATTAATACTCCGGCGGGATCGCTGACCGCGACTCCCTCGATGCCCCGCTCCCCGCCGTTGCGGAGGGCGGGGTCTTTTTGTTGGGTGCTGAAGGACTACTTCTAGTTCTTTGGAACAGGTTCCTCTCGAGGCAATGAGCTCCGAATCTCCATGGTGCGTCGGCTGCCGATAGGGGAAGGTGGGCACATGCGGTATCGAAGGCATTTGCGGCGCAGATCTCGGCAACGTCTCTTCCCCGAAGCCCTTCCCTGGAGCTTGCCCCTAGGGCTTTCCCTGGGCCTTTCCTGGGCCTTTCCTGGGCCTTTCTCTGGGGTTCACTCTGGGCTTTTCCTCTCGATTCTTCTCTAGCGCCACTTACCGCCGCCGAGCGCCTGCCCCATTTCGGCTCATCCAGCCTCAAAAGGAGTTCTTCCGATGAAGTTTCATCGCCTTGGGTTCTTTCCTCTGACCTGTTCTGTTCTTTGTCTCGTGATGGCCGCCTTGGCCCTGGCCCCGGCTGCCGAAGCGCAGCCGGAGGTGGCCAACGTAACCGTCGACGGCAATCGACTGCTGGTCGAGCCCCTGGTGGCCCACGACAGCCTCCAGGTAACCCTCGAGGCCTCCGACGGCTGCGTCGTGGTGCGGGACTTCAAGACCACCGGCTTCGTTGCGATTCCCCTGGTGGACGAGAATGGCGAGCCTCTGCGGGACGGTGCGGTGCGCTGGGAGGTGCTGCTGGAGCCGGACCTGAGCGCTTCGGTGCGCAACGCCATGGCCCAGGCGCGAGCTCGGGGAGACGAGAAGTTTGAGCTGCAGCTCATCGACGAAGGCATTCTGCCGGCTCAGCCGCTGACGGTGAGCGGCTCGATCCTCCTGTCTCGGGGCATCGCCGCGGATCCGGAGATCGACGAGAACGGCCGAAGGGATGCGGAGCCGGTCTTCGCGGAGTTGACGCAGGAGCAGTCGGTCTTGGCGACGGGGGATGTCGCTGGCCTGGCCGAGCCCTCTGTCGGCTTCCTGGCAGAAGAGCAGCTGATCACCGGAAATCTCACCGTGCGCAACAGCCTCTGCGTCGGCGGCAATTGCAGCAACCCAGAGACCTTCAGCCTCGACACCATTCGGATGAAAGAGAGCAATCTTCGTCTCCACTTCGAGGACGTATCCTCCACCTTCTCATTCCCCACCAACGATTGGCGTCTGGTCGCCAACGACTCCACCAACGGTGGGGGCAACTACCTGGGAATTTGGGATGCTTCGGCGAATCGCTTTGTGTTTCGGGTCTTCGCCGGTGCGCCCAACAATGCCCTGGTGGTGGATTCCCAGGGTGAGCTGGGGATCGGAACCTCCTCTCCGGTCACGGAGGTGCACGCGGTCGATGGCAACACGCCGACTCTTCGCCTGGAGCAGAGCGGCAGCTCCGGCTTCACTCCTCAGACTTTCGACGTGGCCGGCAACGAGGTGAACTTCTTCATCCGCGACGTCACCAACGGCGCCAGTCTGCCCTTCCGCATTCGTCCCGGCGCGCGCTCCAACGCGATCCTCATCGATAGCGACAACAACATTGGCTTTGGTACCCCCAGTCCAGACGCCAGCCTCCACGTAGTGACAACTCAGGACTCCAACTTCGGCGGTCTGCGGGTGGAGAACCTCGGTACCGGCAACATCCAGACTCAATTCGCCAACACCAGCGGCGGCTGGGAGTGGCGCCAGACCTTCCGCGCCGGCGATCTGATCTTCGACTCTCAGGAGGATGGCGACAACGAGCTGGAGCTGGATACCGCCGGCAATCTCACCGTGGTGTCGGTGACGGAGTCCTCCGATCGGGCGCTGAAGGAGAACTTCGAGGCGGTGGATCGCAGCGCTGTGCTGTCGAAGATCGTCGAGCTGCCGATCACCCGATGGAATTACATCGAGCAGGGCGCCGACGTGAAGCATGTCGGCCCCATGGCCCAGGACTTCTACGGCGCCTTCGGCGTCGGCAAGGACGATCGGCATATCGCCACC
>JBCCXL010000034.1:0-38803 GCA_039191605.1 Acidobacteriota bacterium
ATGACGCGGGCGACTTCTTCGACCTCGAAATCTCCACCAACGGCGGCACCTCCTGGACCAGCCTCGCCTCCTTCGGCGACGTGCAGGTGAACGCTGCCTGGACCGAGGCGACCACCACGGTCTCCGCCGGTGCCGACGTGCAGTTCCGAGTCAGCGTGGCGGATGCCTCCGGCGGCGGCGACCTCATCGAGGCCGGTGTCGACGACATCTCCATCTGCCCGTCCAACTGACGCGCACTCTCACCCTGATCGCCGCGCTCTGCGCGGTGGTCTCGGGGATCTCTGATCCCCACGCCTCGAACGGCCCTGGCTCTGCCAGGGCCGTTTCTTTTTGCCCTGATGGATGTGGCCCCGGCTCTGCCGAGGGCGTTTTCTCTTTGCCCTAATACATGGCTCCGGCACTGCCGGGGGCGTTTTCTCTTTGCCCTGATATATAAACCCGACCGCTCTGATGAAGGCGTTTTTATTGCCTTAACACATAACCCGGCAACCCTGCGAGAGGCATCCCCATTAACCTGAGACATAACCCCGGAAACCCTGACCAGATAAACACATTTACCCTGAAATACAACCTCCCCAGTCATGCCAGGGGCGCGTTTTTAGCCTGAAATATAAACCTGAAATATAAACCTGAAAACTTCGACGAGAGTGCCTTCTTTGCACTGACACATAGCACCGACAGGTCTAGCGAGGGCGCTTTCTTTACCCTGACATATAAACCGTGCCCTGATATATAAACCCGACGGCTCTGCCAGAGGCGTTTTCTTTGCCCTAAATGATGCGACCCTTCGCCACTGACGAGCCGTCCCGACCCCTGCGGGGATCAGCTCATCAGGCGCCCCAACAGCGCTGAGACGGCGGTCTCCACGCTCAGCGCCCGCTCGCCCAGCGATACCGCGGCGACGCCGAGGCTCTGCAGAAGCTGAACCTCGAAGTCGATGAAGCCTCCCTCCGGGCCCACCGCTAGCAGAGCAGGTCCACCGACACCCGATGGGCATACCCTTTCCGCTCCGGGGTGGGCGACATATCCCGCTCGCCCCTCCAGAAGCTGCGGCAACTGATCTTCGGCGAAGAGGCGAAAGCGCCGATGTTGGTGAATCACCATCGGCAGCGTGTCGCGCCCCTGCTCCTGGCCGAGGCGGATCGCCATCTGGAGCTCTTCTGGCCGCAGGCGGGGGCTCTGCCAATAGCTCTTCTCCACTCGCGCGGAATGCACCAAATGCAGTTCTTTGAGCCCAAAGGATGTGACCGCTGCCACTAGCCGTCGCAACACCTTAGGCCGCGGCAGGGCGAGCACCAGCACGAGATCCAGAGGGGATGGAGGCTTCTGCCCCAAGGTCACCTCCGCCAGCTCCACCACCGCGAGCTCCACCGTCGCTAGCTTCGTCGCCGCGGGCTCCGCCGTCCCCTGCTCCACCGCCGCAACCACCGCCTCCCCCATCGCTCCTCCCAGCAGGCCAACCCGCAGTCGGTCTCCCACCTTGGCTCGATGGACCTCGATTACGTGCCGCGCTCGCCGCCCCGTGAGGCGGACACGCTGCGGCCCAAGGAAGTCATCCCTCTCGAGCAGAATTAAGTTCATGGCGGCACATTCATAGCAGTAACTTCATGACGATAAGGTTCCCGAAGGCAAGGTGGGGGATAGAGTCCAAAGCGAGGCCAGGGAATCGGGGACCAGTAGAGCTTCTCCGAGGCCTATCCAGCGGCCCGAAGTCCAGCGGCCCGAAGAGAGCCAAAGAAACATTCTTCGTCGATACAGCACAACAAGTACGGCCCGATGACCGTACACAGAGATGACTCGACGGGCAAGGGCGCTATTTCGCCTCCCTCGAATCACCCAACACCCCGAACTCTTCTGCTCCACTGACCTCTCCATCCGGCTCCACGAGCCGCCGGGAGCCCTGCATGCCTCCTCGATTCGACGTCTTTTTCCGTCACCTTTCCTCTCCGATACGGCAATCTCCAACCTCGGGGACAGCGATTCGACCCATCCTGGAAGGCAGAGAGCGAGAAAACCATCAGGAGGTTAGCAGCGAGGCCGGTAGAAGAGTCCGTCTTGAAGCCAGCAGGAGAGTTCGCCTGGCCACCTTCGTACTGCTCGTAGCGTGCAGTCCGGTCTTCGGAGGCTCCGCTCCAGCAGCGATGGCTGCCCTCCACGAGCCAGCTTCCGAGAGCCAAGCCTCCTCGGCGGACGCCTCCCAGGAGGCCAGCGAGACAACAACCAGCGGAGAGCTCCCCCGCCAGCATTTCCAGGTTCAGCCGAGCACCGGGCCCATCGAGATCGACGGTCGCCTCGACGATTTGGCCTGGAAGGACGCCCTGGAGATCGACCTCGCCTGGGAGACGGATCCTGCCGATAACGCGCCGGCGGACATCGAGACCCGCTGCTGGCTGACCTTTGACGCCCAGAACGTCTATGTCGCCTTTCGTGCGGAAGATCCGGACCCCAGCGGAATTCGGGCCCGCCTGGCGGACCGCGACACCGTCTTTTCGGACGAATTCGTCGGCGTGATCTTCGACACCTTCAACGACCAGCGCCGCGGACTGCAATTCTTCGTCAATCCTCTCGGCGTGCAGATCGACGCCCTGCTGGACGAGGTGAGCGGCGGTGAGGACGAGAGCTGGGACGTGATCTGGAGCTCCGCCGGACGGCTCACAGAATTCGGTTACGAGACCGAGATGGCGATTCCCTTTTCTTCCCTTCGCTTTCCCGATACCGATGGAGAGATGACCTGGGGCCTGGATACCCTGCGCTGGCGCTCCCGGGAGGTGCGGCGACGCTTCACCAGCGTGCCCCGGGACCGCAATAACACCTGCCACCTCTGTCAGCTCAACAAGGTCACCGGCTTTCGCGGCGCCGACCCCGGCAAGAACCTCGAGATCGTGCCGACGATCACCGTCGACCGCCTCGATTCTCGAGAGGACCTGCTGGGCCCGCTGGAGAACGGATCCGAAAACGGCGAGCTCGGGGCCACCGTGCGCTGGGGGATCAACCCCGACCTCACCCTCAGCGCGACGGTCAACCCGGACTTCTCCCAGGTCGAGGCGGACGTCGCCCGCCTCGACGTCAACCAGCAGTTCACCCTCTTCTTCCCCGAGCGCCGCCCCTTCTTCCTGGAGGGCGCCGACTTCTTCAACACGCCCATCCAAAGCGTCTTCACCCGCAACGTCGCGAATCCCCAATGGGGAGCGAAGGTCATCGGCAAGCAGGGCGATCACTTCTTCGGAAGCTTCGTCGCCCGCGACGAGATCACCAACCTGATCCTGCCGGGGGCTGAAGGCTCCGACTCCACTACCTACGAAGAGGCCAGCACCGCGGCGGTAGCACGCTACCGTCTCAACCTCGGAGACGACACCACCCTGGGCCTGCTGGTCACCAGTCGAGAAGCGACGGGCTACAGCAACCGAGTGGCGGGAATCGACGGCGTCTACCGCCCCACCAGCTCAGACATCTTGAGGGTTCAATACCTCCAGAGCCGCACCGAATACCCGCAGGAATTGATCGACGACGAGGACCTCGACGTCCCCGCGAACACCCTCGACGGTAGCGCCCTGCGGGCGACCTGGAACCGCAACAGTCGGGATTGGAACGTCTACGCCACCTACGAGCGGATCGATCCAGAATTCCGCGCCGACATGGGCTTCGTGCCGCGGGTGGGCTATGACTTTCAGCTCGTTGGCGCGCAGCGCAAATGGTGGGCCGACGGCGATCGCTGGTGGCAGAACGTGCGCTTCGGCGGCGACTACGACATCACCGAGGATTCCGACGGCCGCGAGCTGGAGCGGGAAGCGGAGCTCTTCCTCAATCTCTCGGCCAAGCGCCAGAGCCGAGTCAACTTAGGCCTCGGCACCCGCGACCGCAGCTTCGAGGGCACCGCCTTCAACGACGAGTGGTACCACAGCGTCTTTTTCACCATTCAGCCCACCGGCAAGCTCACCACCAGCCTCTTCTACCGCAGCGGCGACGACATCGATTTCGCCAACGTGCGCCCCGCCCGCTCGCTGATCATCGAGCCCACCATTCGCCTCGACCTCGGGCGACGAGTGCGCATGCTCCTGGAGCACGACTTCCGCCGCCTCACCGTCAACGGGCGGGAGCTGTTTACCGCCAACCTGTCCCAAACTCGAATCGTCTACCAGCTCAACCTGCGCACCTTCATCCGCTGGATCGGCCAATACTCCGACATCGATCGCGATCCGAGCCTCTACGAAGACGAAGTCGAAGAGAACAGCCGCCGCTTCCTCCAGCAGCTTCTCTTCTCCTACAAGCTCAACCCCCGCACCGTGCTCTTCCTCGGCTACTCCGAGACTTCCGAGGGCGAAACTCCCTTCCGCGAGCCCACCATCGACCTCACCCAGGTGAACCGCACCTTCTTCATGAAGATCGGCTACGCCTGGGTGCTGTGAGGGCGCGTCCCTGGGCCCAGGCTCAGGGCCACAGCAGCTCGGTATCCCAGCTTCCGTCTTCCCGCCGTCGATACAGGCATCGGTGGTGCAGCCGCTTCGCCGCCGCCTGCCAGAACTCGATCTCCCGCGGCACCAGCCGCAGCGCCCGCCAATGCTCCGGCCGCGGGATCGACTCTAGCCCCTCGAAGCGCTGCGCCGCTGCCTGCCAGGCCCGCTCTAGCTCTTCCCGCGATTCCAGACCCGCCCCCTGCCGGCTCGCCCAGGCGGTGATCCGGCTCTGCCGCGGCCGCTCCGCAAAGCAGCGATCCGACTCCCCCTTGCTGCCTATCACTACCCGACCCCGCACCCGCACCTGACGCTCCGTCTCTCCCCAGTAGAACACCAAGGCCGCTTCTGGGTGAGCCTGTAGCTGCAGCGCCTTGGGGGATTGAGTATCGGTGCTGAACAGCAGGCCTGCCGGCCCGTGCTCGTGGATCAAGACAATCCGCGAGTCCACCCCGCGCAACTTGCCCCCGGGCGACTCATCTCCTCCATCGAAGACCGTCGACAGCGTCACCGCGTGGGGATAGCGCACGCCGGCCTCGCTGGCGTCCTGCAGCCAGCGAGACATGAGGGGCCAGGGAGTCGGCTCGGAGTGAGGACTGGGCGGGATCATCGGCTCACCGCAATTCTCTCACTCTCTGATCGTTCACAGGTGTAGATTCCGGGCGTAGAGAGATCCCGGCAAGATCCACGGACCGTCGACACGAGGCACAACCGACGCTCGGTCCTGGATCGCTGCCTCGGATATGCTCAGCCCATGAAGATCACCGCGAACACCCGTTGTCTCGTCACCGGCGCTTCCTCCGGCATCGGTCGCGCCATCGCCCTGGAGCTCGCCCGTCGGGGCGCCAAGGTCGCCCTCACCGCCCGATCTCAGGAGAGCCTAGAGAAGGTGGCGGAAGAGGTGAACGCCGCCGGGGGACAGGGGCTGGCGCTGCCCTGCGACGTGACCAACGAAGCAGCAGTGGCCGAGTTGGTGGAGCGGGTGGCGGCATCCTTCGGCGGGCTGGACCTGCTGGTGGCGAACGCTGGCCTGGGCAAGTACGCCGCGGTGGAGGAACAGGGGCCGGAGGTGGTGGACATCACCATCCAGACCAATTACGTCGGCATGACCCGCACGGTGCGCCACGCCCTGCCTCACCTGCTGGCCTCGTCGCCGGGGCACGTGGTGGGGGTCACCTCCTCTGCCGGGATCATTCCCCACACCACGGCGGCGGCCTATGCGGCCTCCAAGGCGGCCTCGAATATGTACCTCGACGTGCTGCGGCTGGAGGTGGCGGATCGCGGCGTCGGGGTGACGAAGATCTGCCCAGGGGCGGTGCAGACGCCCTTCCTGGAGAAGGCGGATCTCGACCCGAAGAAGGATCTACCGCTCCTCGCCCGCTGGCTGGTGCGCACCCTCAGCGAAGAGGAAGTCGCCCGCGCTACGGTGCGCGCCGTGGAGCGCAATCGCGGCGAGGTCGTTCAGCCCTTCATGCTTGGTCTCTTCGCGCTCTTCCAGCGCACCGCTCCGGCCCTCGCCGGCTGGGTGCAGCGCAAGACCGGCTAGAGGGCCTCTTCTGCGGTCTTCGCTAGCGGCGGACTCCATGGGGCAGCTTCGCTGGGCCGGGGCCGACCGCTGAGCAGCTGATAAGGCTGGAAGCGCTTCTTGTAGATCATGCTGGCGTTGCCTTCGACTCGGAAGCCGAGATAGACGTGAGGGATTCCGCGACTGCGGGCCAGCTCGATCTCGGCGAGGACGGCGAAGGTCCCCAGACTGCGGTGGCGGTGCTGCGGATCGTAGTAGCAATAGACCGCCGAAACGCCCCGCGGGAGAAGGTCCAGCAGAGCGACGGCCACCAGGCGCCCGTCGATCTCTAGGGCCAGCTCGTAGCCGAAGGCCTCGGCGCCGTGGACGAAAGTGAGGAAGTAGGTATGGGGATCGGCCTCCTGGGGCTCCCACCCCCGGTGCTCGGTGCGCTCGCGGTGGAACGCTTCGTAGAGCTCCAGGTGCTCCCGGCTGAGGCGAGGGCGACGGAGAAAGATCCGTACATCCCGATTGCGGCGCCAGGCTCGACGCTGAGAGCGACTGGGCTGGAATCGATCGACGTCGATTCGCAGCCCGACGCACTCTTGGCAGGTAGCGCAGGCAGGCCGAAAGAAGACCTGACCAAAGCGCCGCCAGCCGCGCTCCAGAAGCTTTTGATACGCCTCCGGCGGGCAGCCTTCGAGCACCTGATAGTCCACCTCCGCGCTTCGCTTGGGAAGGTAGACACAGGGCTCTTCGTCCGAACGCAGGGATTCCAGAATCCGAAAGGGATTCGGTGCGGGCTCGGCGCCTCCGCCGGAGGCAGCCACGGGGTCAGTGGGCGATCGATCTCGGCTCATGGCGTTGTACTTCGTCAGCATATCGCGCACTGAGTGCAAGAAGCTTCCACGACTCGCCCGCAGCATCTCCTTGGCAACGGCCCGCTCCGCTCCCGCGCCAGCATCAACACCAGAGCGAGCATTCTGCGACTAGCAGTAGGGCGAATCCCGCTGCTTCTCGCCCTGCAGGCGATGCTCTTCATCCTGCCCACAGTAGCTCCGCCACCAGCCGACCGTCGTCGCCGCCAGTCCTGCAGAGGCCAGGCAAACTCTCAGCTCGCCAGCTTCTTGGTGAGCTCCAGAGTCAAACCGAGCACCCCAAAAAGAAACGCCCCGGCCTCACTGTGGCCGGGGCGTTTCTTTTTCATTCTGCCAGCTTGATTAGTCGGCGGCCGGCGCCCCGACCTCGCCTTCCGCGGCGCTCTCCTCCCCTTCACCCAACAAATTCTTGCGTAGGAAGAGGCTGATCACACCCTGGGCGTAATCCCGGTTGGACTTCTTGCGGAAGCCGTGGCCCTCGTCGTTGGCGAGGAGATACCACACGGTGCCGCCACCCTCTCGGATCTTCGCCACCATCTGCTCGCTCTCCGTCACCGGAACTCGCGGATCGTTGAGGCCCTGGATCACCAGCAGAGGATCCTTGATCTTCTCCGCGTGGTTGGTCGGAGAGATGGATTCCAGGAAGGCGCGCATCTCGGGATCCCGCTCATCACCGTATTCCACCCGGCGCAGGTCCCGACGGTAATCCTCGGTGTTCTCCAGGAAGGTGACGAAGTTGCTGATGCCCACGGTATCGATGCCCGCCCGCACGCGATCGCTGAAGTGGATCATGCTGGCGAGCACCATGTAGCCGCCGTAGGAGCCTCCCTGAACGGCGACCCGGTCGGCGTCGAGCTCCGGGCGAGTGGCGATCCAGTCCAGCAGAGCCCCGATATCCTTCACCGAGTCTTCCCGTAGACGACCGTTGTCGAGGGAGAGATAGGTCTTGCCGTAGCCGCTGGAGCCGCGGACGTTGGGAGAGATGAGGGCGACACTCAGCTCGTTGGTGAGGTAGAGCAGGCTGGATCGGAAGCCCGGACGCCGCTGCGCTTCGGGGCCTCCATGGATGTCGATCAATACCGGGAAGGGCCCTTCGCCCTGCGGTCGATAGTAGAAGGCGGGAACCGTCCGCGGCTCACCGTCGACCTCGTCGAAGGTGGGGAAGCGCACCAGCTCCGGCTCGATGAAGATGTCCGAAGGCAGGCCTCCCACCTCGGAGGTGGTCCAGCGAGTCAGCTCCCCAGAAGGCAGCGCCAGGCTGTAGACATCGCCGGGGCTATCGTAGCTGTTGAGGGTCAGGCCGAGACGGGCACCGTCCGGCGAGAATTGCATTCCGCCGACACGACCGGCCGGCAGATCCGGGAGAGCGACGTCCGAGCCGGATTCGAGATCCCGCAGGTAGAGGCGGGAGAGGCCGTCGGCATTCACCGAGAAGGCGAGATAGCGGCCGGTCGGCGAGACGTCGAGGCCCTCGATGTTCCACGGGATGTGGCCGGAGATCAATTCTTCCTCGCCAGTCGCGAGATCGAGGTAGCGCAGCTGGCGGAACTCAGTGCCGCGATCCGAGGAAAGGTAGAGACCCTTGCCGTCGGGCGAGAACATCGCGGCGGTATATCCGACGGGGCCATCGTCTGGATTGCCGATATTGGTGACCTCACCGCTCTCCACATCGATGATGTAGAAGCGTTGCTCAGCGGCGGAGAGATATTGCGCCGCCAGCACCTGGCTGCCGTCCGGAGAGAACTCCACGGGAATGTAGGCTCCCTGCACCTCGAGGAGGAGCTTCGATTCCCCCGGCTTCGAGAGATCGCCGAGATAGAGATCCCAGTCTCGCCCATTGCGCCGGGTGGAGTAATAGACGAAGCGCTGGCCTTCCCGATCCCAGGTGGCGCCGGCGTTGAGGGATTTGCCATCGGTCATCAGGGTGATTTCACCGCTTTGCAAATCAAAGAAAAAGAGCTGAAAAAACTCGGATCCGCCGTCATCCATGCTGAACAGGAAGCCCGGCCGCTTGGCCGAGGGGCTCACCGCGGCTCCGCCCACCGGCTCCGGAAAGAAAGTGAGCTGGTGACGAGCGGCTCCAGGCTTTGCGACCCGATGGACCTGGGAAGTCTCCCCGAAGCGAGTCCCTATCAGGATCCCGCCATCCGGCAGCCAGCCGAGGAGACCGGCTCCCCGGGCGTTCTGATAGCGCTGGAGGCGACGCACTTCTTGCTCGGGCAGCTCCGGAATGTTCTCCGTCACCAGATTTCCCCGCTGCTGGCGCTCGCTGGCCTCCGCCGGAGCGGTGATCGCCCCCATCAGAACCACCACCAGCCCACACAAGATGAAACCGGGCACCCACGCCATCTGGTCCCACGAGGTCGAGCCCCAGGTAATATTGTCCGTCATCGAGTCTTCCTTTCTATCCATTGATGAGCACCCCGCGGGAGCCCTCTACGCAGCTCGGCCCGCGGGCCTCAGCATATGCACTTCTTTTGGTCCGACATCCCTTCTATTACGACAATAGTAGGCAAGTCGTTAAGCGAATCGCTCAATTATTTCATCGTCTCAGAGGACGATTCAGATTCTCCCGCCAGCGCGGTAGCCAAAATCCGCTGGGATCCAGCGATCCACGGATGATCCTCCGGCAATTGCTGGCGATAGGTGGCGAGGGCGCGCTCAGCGAAGCTACCGGCCTCCTGGTAGCGCTCCAGCTCCAACAACATGGTGGCGAGGCCGTGGCGAGCGACGGCGGTATGAACGTGCTCATCTCCCACCGATTGCTGCAGCACCTGGATAGCCTCGAGGTAGAGAGTCTCGCTCTTTTCCCAATCCTTCAGATCCCGATGGGCCTTGGCAACGTTGTGCAATGCCAGACCCACCCTCGGATGACTCTCCCCGAGGCGCAGGCGCAGAATATCCAGCGCCTCACCGTAGAGGCCCGCCGCGCGCTCCGTTTGGCCTCGCCGGTGGGCGATACGCCCTAGGTTGTTCAGCACCGTGGCGACCTCTCGATGCTGCGCACCGTAGGCTCGCTGGACGATATCCAGAGCTTCCTCCAGCTGCTGCTCCGCCTCTTCTAGCTCTCCCTTCTGATGCAGCAGTGTAGCGAGGTTGTTGAGCCCTACCGCCACTTCCGGATGCCTGGGCCCCAGCTGAGATCGCCAAATTTCTAGCGCGTCGCGAAGGTAGGTCTCCGCCTCGTCGAGGCGGCGCAGATCCTGCTCCAGCTGGCCTAGGTTATTGAGGATCGAAGCAACCTTCGGATGATGCTGACCGTAGCTTTCTCGGCGCAGCTCCAGAGTTTGACGATAGAGGGTCTCCGCTTCCTGAAAACGGCCCTGATCATGCACTGCGGAAGCGAGGTAGTGGAGCGTATCCGAGAGGCTCGGGTGGCCCTCGTCGAAGAGCTGCCGCTGAATCTCAAGGACCTCCCGAATCTCCGCCACGGAGGTTTCTAGCTCCCCGATGATCACCCCCAGGCGGGCGCGATTGAGGCGCACTTCGCAGACCCTGGGATGAAGCTCTCCGTGGTGCTCCAGGAAGATCTCCAGCGCCAGATCGTAGGCCTCCCCGGCCTCGTCGTAACGACCTTGCTCCACCAGCAGACCGGCGAGCTCATCGGTTTGATCCGCCACCTCTTCAGATCGCGGTCCCGAGAGAGTCTCCGCTCGACGCAACGCCTCCCGGTAGATCGGCTCCGCTTCATCGAAGCGGCCCAGGGAACGCAGCGCCTTGGCACGCCCGGCGAGGGCCTGGGCCTGCTCGGTGGATTCCGCTCGACCATAGGATTCCGCCGCCCGCCGAAAAAGATCCTCCGCCGTGGTGTAGCGCCCTTCGTTCATCGCCGCATGACCGAGGAAAAAGCGCGCTCGGGCGGCTTCCTCACTGCGATCCCCGAAGCGCTCCCGAGCAATTTTCAGCGCGATCTCGAGATGGGGTTTCGATTCTGGGTAGAGACCGAGACTCTGATACACCCTGCCGATGGTGGTCTCGAGATGACTCAAGGTTCCTGGCTGGGTCGCCAACTCTGACTCGATGCGCTCTGCACCGCGCTCGAGAATCTCTCGAGCGGTGACCTGCTCGCCTCGGGAGCGGCTGGGATCGGAAATCTCGAAGAGCTCCTCCAGGAAGGAGGAGACCTGCTGCGCCCTCTCGGTCTGAAGAATCAAGGCCTGTCGCTGCACCAAGAGCACGGCGAGGGTTCCCAAGAGCAGGGTGAGAGCGAGGCTCGCGGCGCCGACGGTGAGGCGGTGCCGGCGCACAAACTTCCCCACCCGATACACCAAAGTATCGGGCCGCGCGGTGACCGGCAGGCCGTCGAGGTGACGCTCCATGTCTCTCGCTAGCTGCTCTACGGAGCCGTAGCGGCGCTGAGGATCTTTGTTCAGCGCATGGAGAACGATGGTGTCCAGATCGCCTTGGAGGCTGCGAGCCAAGCGTAGAGGGTCTGTATCGCGAACCTCCGCAAGATGATCCGAATTCTTCTCCGCGTCATCGCCCCCTTCACGAACGGCGGTGGAAGGGCGCAGCGGCTCCTGCTCACAGACCGCCCGCATCAACCGGGGCAGAGAGCGCTCACCGGAGAGGCGGTAGGGGGTCACCCCACAGAGCAGGCGGTAGGCCAGGAGGCCGAGGGCATAGACGTCGGAGGCGGTGGTGATGCGCTCACCTCTCACCTGCTCCGGACTGGCCCACTCGGGAGTCATCGGCGCGACCCCGGTGCCGGTTGCCGCCAGGGTCACCGGGAACTCCTCCGGCGAGAGCAGCTTGGCGATCCCGAAATCCAGCAGCTTCGGCTCCCCATCGGTGGTCACCAAGATGTTGCCGGGCTTGAGATCACGGTGCACCACTAGGCGCTGGTGGGCGAAGTGCACCGCCCGGCAGACCTTGATCAACAAACGCACCCGCTCGTCCACCGACAGCCGGTGCCGATCGCAGAAGTCGGTGATGGGCTCACCGTCCACGTATTCCATCACCAGATAGGGACGACCGTCGGGAGTGGTGCCCCCGTCTAGGAGACGAGCGATATAGGGGTGCTCGAGGTTGGCGAGAATCTGGCGCTCACCGCGGAAGCGCCGCACCAGCTCCGGATCGGCGAGCCAAGGCTGCAGGATCTTGACCGCCACCCGCTGCTCGAATTCGTCGTCGGCGCGTACCGCCGCGTAGACCGAGCCCATGCCGCCCCGACCGATCACCTCCTGGAGACGATAGGGCCCGACCCGGTCGAGGCCCCCTTCCACCAACGTGGGCGTGTCCGGCGAACCGGGTGGCTCCTCGCCGAGGGAGCTTCCCCCAAGGCGGATCACGGGCTCTTCGATGAACTCCCCCGCGTCCCGGTGAGCGCCGAGCAGCGATCTCACCTCCGCCGCTAGCTCAGCATCCTCTTTGGCGACCTCTTCCAGCCGCTCGTCCGCCGCCTCGGCGGGGAGCTCGAGGAGCTCGGAGAAGAGAGCCCCGATCTCCTGCCAGCGCTCGGGCGTCATCATCGCGGATCAGCGGCTGGAAGCGCCGGTGGCGGAAGAGCCCAATTCCCGGAACAACCAGGCTCGGGCGGTGGTCCAGTCTCGACTCACGGTAGCAGCCCCAACGTCGAGCACGGTCGCGGTTTCATCCAGGGTCAGCCCCGCAAAGAAGCGCAGCTCGACGACCTTCGCCTGCCGAGTATCCAGCTGTGCGAGTCGATCGAGGGCCTCGTCCAGGGCGATGATGTCAACGCTCTGCTGAGCCGGCAAACCGAGGCCGAGGCGTTCGTCCAGCAGAACCTTCGGTAACCCATCCCCACGCTTCGCTGCTTTGTGAGCGCGAGCGTGATCCACCAGAATCCGCCTCATGGTTTGGGCCGCAAAGGCGAAGAATTGAGCCCGGCTCTGCCACTGTACCCGCCGACGATCCACCAAGCGCAGATAGAGCTCGTTGACCAAGGCCGTCGGCTGCAGAGTGTGGCCCTCGCGCTCCGCCTCGAAGAAACGATAAGCCAGCCGACGAAGCTCCCCGGTAACCAGGGGCATCAGGCGGTCCAGCGCCTCCCCGTCGCCCGCGCTCCAATCGAGGAGCAGCTCAGTGATCTCATCTCGCCGGGTGGAATCCATGGTGACGCTAAAGATTATCACTGTGTCACTTTCTGCTCTGCCTTTGCGCTGTAGTAAGCGGGGACCAGAGCTACAAGCTAGAGATTTCCTGGGTGAAATCACGACGACTTGAGGGAAACATTCGACTTGGGGTTACGAACACATAGAGAGATAGAAAAGAATCGTCCAGAGTTGAGGGAGTTCCATTCCTCCTTTCGCGTCGTAGAGCAGGAGCTCGTCCACAGGCTCTCGCTCGTATCGGAGCCGCTAGCTCCCTTTTCTTTGCTTTTAGGTCCACCCAAGAAAGGAATCTCATCATGATGGCCTCAGGCTTCTCTCGCGACCGTCGCTGGTCCCCCTCGCCCCCCTGTTCCCTTCGATGCCTGCCTCTCCTGCTCCTGCTGTTAGTCGTCTTCGCTCCACCCGGAGCAGCGCAACAAGTCAGGGAGAACAACTTCAACACCAACGAGGTTCGCCCCACCGTCATCCAGCTCGCACCGGGGCAGCAGGAGGCGTGGATCACCGATCAACGTCTGCTCGAAATTTCGCCCAATACGGACTCCATCGCGAGCGTCGGCAAGGCCCGGCGTGGCGACGTCACCAAGCTCGACGGTTATCTCGTCTACCGAGCGCCGAATGATCTGACGGTACGCAATCCCGATAGCGTGTCGTACCGCACCGCCAACGGCATCGTCGGTCAGCTTCACGTCCTTCGCCGTCCAATCGGTATCCTCACGGTCCTCGAGGACTTTAACGACAACCTCATCGACCCGGCATTCCAATACTACGGACCTCTGGACCTGATTCGTTTCGACAACGATGGCGGTGGGGACCAAGGCTTCCCCGATCCGAACGATCTGGAGCTCCTCGTAGAGGGTGATGCGACCATGGCGGTCGGTATCGGCTTCGGCGGTACCGGAGGCGGTGATACCAGCGGTAGCCGCACTAACTTTGGCGTCGATCCACGGGACCCGCTCCACCTGATGGCCATCAAGGTGGCTGAGGCTCGCGATAGCAACGGGGTGCTCATTTGGTCCGCGACCCTCCCCGAGAGCAGCGGAGGCGTCGATGCGCAGATCAACGTCTACGATGAGCTCGGACAGATCCACCGCACCCTGCCGCTGAACGGTATTGAGCCACGCCACGGCATCGAGGTTACGTATTGGCCGACGACCGACACCAACCTGGCGGACGGGCGGCTGATCGTCACCGGCGCCAACGGTACGACCTTCAACCTTCCTCACCTCGCCGTCGGCAGGCGCACCGTAGACCGAGTGCTCTTCGGAGTTCTCAACCCGGGTCACCTCGAAGCCGCGGTACATCTTGACGATATCCGTTTCGAGAAGGAGGTTCCGCGACCGGTGGTTCTCCCTGCGTTCTCCGAAGGCTTCGAAGATGATGGCTTCACCGTTTGGCCCAAGACCGTGGGGACGACTGTGCGCAGCACGACCTCCGCCCTCGCCGGCCAACGCGGCCTGGAGGTCAGCGCCAATGGTTCTCTGAGCACCGGTTCCTCCGTGCAGCGCATGTTCGGCAACCTCTACTCCGACGGCTTCGAGATTCGCTTCCTCCTCGACGCATCGATGTTCGTGCCGAGCTCCGGCCAGCAATTCACCATCATGGAAGTTCAGTGCAACGCTGGATGGTGCTTGAGGATTGACCTCTTCGCTACCTTCAACGGCTTCGAAGCTTGCGCTCTGAGCAGTATCCGAGGCGGTAAGGCCGCGGCGATCTGTCAGCCTCTCGACGCGGGCGTCAATAGCATCGCGGTGAGGCGCCGAGCCGGCTCTGAATATGAAGATTCCGAGCTCGCGCTCTCGACCAACGATGGAGAGTGGAAGCGTCACCCCGGCACGCTGGTCGCCGTCGGCGGTCTTCAACAGATCAGAATGGGTCTTTGGAGCGTGAAGAACCGTGGATTCGGTGCCCTCTACTTCGACGAAGTAGAGGTCCTGCGCTAATCCCGCCTATCTCGATCCTTCTCGCTTCGTTACCCTTGGGGCATGAACATGCCCCGCCCCCGCTTCGCCCACGGCCCGTCTTCCTCTGGAAGGCGGGCCGTCTCTGCTCCCGAGCTCGGAACGATCCGGCGAGACCGCCTGCGGCCGCTCCCGTGCTTCCTCAGGGCCTTCTTCCTCAGCATCATCTTCCTCAGCGCCTTCTTCCTCAGCGCCATCGCCCCAACCAACCCTGCTGCCTACGGTGACTTGGTGAATCGGGGCGCTTCGCTGCTCCAGGGTCAAGGGGCGGACGAATTAGGGGCAACGCTCGAAATCGAAGCCGCCTGCGTGCTCGAAGAACCGTCTCAGCAGCAGGCAGCCGGTGGCTGCATCCTGCAAGTCGTAGTTCCCGCTCCGCCCTCTGGCCTTCTGAGGTATCGACTCGGGGTCGCCATCGAGGATTGGGATGGCGCCATCCGCAACCTCGCTATGGATCTTCCCGGCACCGTCACCGCGGGAGCGCCTTGGGTTGTTTTGGCCCCTTTACCGCTTCAACCAGATGATCGCTCCCTGGTCCTGGTACTAGAACCTTCAGCGAATGCTGGGCAACCTTGGGGAGGCGCCTTGATCGCTCTTTCTGGTGAGCTGCTGCCGGTCGCCAGAGAGGCGGTGATCACCGAGGCCTCCGAGTGGGGGAGCCCAGGCGGTGGGAGCTCAGCCGCCGGCGCAGGAGCAACAGCAACGGCAGACAGCGACAAGGACCTGGAGGAGCGTTGGGTGAGAATCATCCCCCCCGGGGGGCAGGCGCTGGAGGGCACGGTGCGTTTCGATGTTCTGGCAGCCTCGGATTCTGTAGACCGAGTGGTCTTTCGCCTCGATGGGCGAGAGGTAGAGACTGATTCCCGGGCTCCTTTTTCCGCACGACTGGATCTCGGCTCGCCTCGGGAGGCCCAGATCCTTCAGGTTCTCGCCTACGATCGCAAAGGCCGAGAGCTTGGCGACGATCAGCTCTCCCTCGATGCCGGCGACCGGCCGCTGCGACTGAGCCTGAGGCTGGAAGGAGACCCTGGCTCGGGATCAGTGGAGGCCGTGGGACAGGTCTCCGTACCCGAAGGTCGGCGACTCGCCCGAGTTGAGATCTACGTAGGAGACGAGCGCATGCAAACCGTCACTACGGAGGATTTCCGCTCTCCGGTCTCGGTACCGCCGGATTCCCCTTCGGCCTACGTACGAGCCCTAGCGACGCTGGATGACGGCTCGAGCATCGACGCCGTTGAGCTCTTAGGCGCGATTTCGGACCGGGTGAATGTCGACCTAGCGGAGGTCTTCGCGGTGGTCAGTGATGCGCAGGGCAATCCCCTGGGGACTCTTCGGAAAGATGACTTCCGGCTCCGTGCCAACGATAGGGCCCGCGAGATCGAGAGCCTCTCTTCCGCCGCCGACGTACCGCTCCTATTGGGGGTGGTGATCGATTCCTCCGGCAGCATGCGCTTCCAGATGAATGAGGCAAAGCAGGCCGCTGGCGAGTTTCTGGGCAAGATGGTGGGCCAGGACGATCAGGCCTTCTTGGTGGACTTCGACTCTCAGCCTCGTCTCGCTCGCGCCCCCACCGGCGATTTACCCCATCTGTTCTCCGCCTTCAACGAGCTGCGGCCGGAGGGCTTCACCGCCCTCTACGACTCCATCGTGTTCTCCCTGCTGCACTTCCAGACCAACGCCAGGGCCCGGCGAGCCTTGGTGGTGCTCACCGATGGTGACGACTATCGCAGCCGTTTCGGCCCCCGCCGGGCCATCGAGGATGCCCGCCGCGCCGGCGTGCCGGTCTATATCGTGGCCCTCGGAGAAGAACAGCAGGTTCAGCGCACCCTGGCCAATAGCGACCTAAAAGAGGTGACCGAAGCCACCGGCGGTCGAGTCTTTGCGGTCAGTGAGCCCACCCAGCTGGGCTCCGCCTACAACCGAATCGAGAAGGAATTACGCAACCAGTACCTGCTGACCTTCTACGCGGAGCCTGGCGAGCTGATCGAAGAAGTGGAGGTGGAGCTCACCCGCGAGGGGTTGAGCGCCCGCTCGGTCGTCGGCCAGCGCTAGTGGCCAGCGCTAGTGGGCAGCGATCTCCGGCAGCGATCTCAGGCGGCCGTCTCCACCTTCGCGACCTCCTCAGGCCTCCGCTGCGGATTCTGGATCGGATCATCCCGCTTGACCTGTCTGCTCCCCGGCCTACCCACCTTCTTGCCCATCGGCCGGGCCTGCCTACGGACAGGCTGCGCCTGGCGGAACACAGCACCTTCGCCGCTCGGAATCACCCAGCGACTCCCCGCGAGGCGCAGGTCGTAGCGGTGGCAGTGGTGCTCGAAGGTGGCCTGTAGGGCTTTTCTTCGCTGCGGACTGAGCTGATCCTTCCAGCCGTATTGGCCGCGGTACAAGGCCAGCTCCTCGGCGAAGGTCTCGCCCATCCAGCGAAAGAAGGTGAGACGCTCCGCACCCTTCAGCACCAGGCTCTGGGCATCGAGGCGATAGGCCCCGGCCTCGCTGGCTCGGCGCGCTAAGTTTCGCACCTCGATGGATCCAGCATTGATCGCGGGGAGCAAGGGAGTGAGGCAGACGGTGACCTCGAGCCCTCGCTCCGCGAGCTTCTCGACGGTGCGCCAGCGGGCCGAGGGCAGCGGAGCCGTCGGCTCCAGGGTGCGACCCAGCTCGTCGCCAGCGCAAGGGAAGAGCATCCTGACCTCAAGGGCTGAGTGCTGATTCAGCCGCACTAGAAGATCTAGATCCCGGAGGATCAGCGGCGAGCGGGTGCTGATGACCAGGCGCATCCCCTCTTGTTGGGCGGCCAGGATTTCCAGGATCTGCCGGGTCACGCCATAGCGCCGTTCCGCGCTCTGGTACGGATCCGCCTCGAAACCGAGAGCCAGCCCTCCCTCCATCGCCCGATGCCCCTGACGGCTGATCAGCTGTCTCAGCCGCTGCGGAAGCTGATCGAGGGCGATGACGGTACGCTCGTCAAAGGAGCGACTCTGTTCAGATCCGGCAGATGACACCACCGAGGAGCTGCCAGCGGTAGCCCGAATTCCTCGAGCTGCTTCCCGCCAGCCGCCAACAGCGCCACCCTGACGATAGCGAGCATGGGTATAGGCGGGGGCAAACTCATCTCCACGATAGGTGTCTAGGGTCCAATGGCAGCCGATGGTGCTGGAGGAAAAAAGCTGGCCGCCCCGGGCGGCGCCGAATCCGCCGTCAGCGATTCCGTGACCGCGGTGCCCGCCAGCGACCCGTCGCAGCAATGCTGACCAGGCCGCTCGCCGGGCCGCCCCCAACCTCCCGGAGACGCCAGAGAGCTGGGAGGACTCCAGGTACCGAACCGAGGCGCGACAGCGAACGGCTTCCGCGTCCTCATCCCTCAGCTGTTCGACTCCGGTCTCTGCAAAAGGCAGGGTCGCCTGAGGAGAAGCGCCGGCGGCGCCTCGCAGGCTCTTGGAAAGCCTGCGGGAATCGACCTGAGCTGTCTGCCGTGACTTTTCCAACCGAGCGGATTCTTCGAACGGGGCGGGTTGTTCGAGGCGCGAGGGGGATGGGACCTCTTGGGCGCTCTCGGAAGGGAGCCAGGAATGCTCAGCGGACGACGGGTTGGAAGCTTGCTCTCTCATCTTACGCCTACCTTACGCCCCACAGAGGCGTAAGTCAAGCGGAAGAGAGGTAATGAGGCGGTAATAGAGAAATCCAGCGATTGAAGCCGCTGAACATCGTTCACCGTGGATTAAGATTCCTCGATGCCTGAGCTACCGGAAGTCGAAACGCTGCGGCGCAGCCTTGCGCGCTACCTGCCCAAGGACCGCATCGTGCAAACCGAGGTCCTGAGCCCGGCCCTGCGGGAGCCCCTGGAGGAAGAGAGCCTCCGTCATCACACGGAAGGTCGGAGGGTCGAAGCCCTCGGTCGACGATCGAAGTATCTGCTGATCCACCTCTCCGGCGATTCCACCCTGGTGATCCATCTCGGCATGAGTGGGCGAGTGACGATCTCCGACGGCCCGGCAGAGCCCCTGCCCCACGAGCACCTGGCATTTCGCCTCGAATCGGGGCGACGACTGCGCCTTCAGGATCCGAGACGCTTCGGACAAGCCTTTGCCCTGCCGACGGCCGAGCTCGACCACCACCGGCGCTTCGTTCATCTCGGCCCGGAGCCCCTCGGGGGATCCTTCGGCGGAGAGACCCTCCTCGCCGCAGCAAAAGGCCGCCGCGGGCCGGTGAAGAACTTCCTGATGGACGCCAAGGTCGTCGTGGGAGTGGGCAATATCTACGCTTCGGAGGCCCTCCACCGCGCCGGCATCCACCCGAAGCGATCCGTCGCTCGCATCAGCTCAGCTCGTTTCGAGCGCCTAGCGGGGGCGGTTCGGGAGACCCTCGCAGAGGCCGTAGAGCAAGGTGGTACCACCCTCAACGACTTCGCCGACGCCGACGGACAGGCCGGGTACTTCCAGATCTCCCTAGCGGTCTATGGCCGAGAGGGAGAGCCCTGTTCACAATGCTCGGGGACCGTCCGCCGCGTCGTTCAGGGGCAACGCAGCACCTTCTACTGCTCCAGCTGTCAGACCTGAAAGGGCGCAAAGCAGGAGGGAACTTCGTCCGAAAACCTCCCGGCCCTGCCCCTTGATTCTCTCGGTGGCGCCAGAGTCACGGCACCAAGGCGCGCTGGGGCCAGATGGTTGACCCCAAGGCAGCTTCGGGGCGCTGCAAGCAACAAAAAAGCGAGAAGCGGTTTCCCGCTTCTCGCCTCTCGCTGAGAGTCAGAGACTCTTCGCTTTAGGGATGAAGGATGTCGCGGATGATGCAGAAGCGGATCTTCCGCTTGTCCTGTCCGCTGATGACCCCACTGCGCTTGAGATCCTTGGTCAGCCCGAAGGTGCAAGCCAGATAGCCGAAGAAGTCCGTGTTCTTGTCCGGACAGGTCAGCAGCAGGTCGGTGATGTTGCAGCCGTCGCCGGCCTGGACGTTGGCCACACCGGAATCACAGCTGCCGATCACCACCGTCGGATCGGCGTTGGAGGGATCGCAGAGATCCTCGATGTTCGGCACGCCGTCCGCGTCGCTATCCAGGAGGGTCCAGCCGATATCCTCCATCTGATACGGAGTGAGGTCGAGGGTCTCGGTGACCTGCAGGGTCTCGGTGAGGAAGGGCTCCATCAGCAGGTTCGGGGAGGCCACCGTATCCCAATGGGAGATGGAGGACCCCAGCGCCACCACGGCGGGAGCGTAGAGACGCGTGTTGCCCGCAGCGTCGGCACCGGCCAGCAGCGTCTCGTCGAGACCGAGGGTGGCTACCACTCCCGGCGACTCGGCCTTGATGGCGTCACCAGCAGCGAGGGTGCTTCCGATGGACGGAATCGTGATCGCCGCATCGAAACCGCCCATCGGCGCCGGACCGCCGGCCACGTTATTCGCCACGATCGCGGCGACGGCACCGGCCGCTTCGGCGTTGGCGACCTTCACGGTGAAAGCGCAGCTGCCGCGGTCGATGAGAGCGATATTGCCCGCCACCTCGGCAGCGTTGGCGATGGGCTCACAGCCATCAGATCCCGTACCGACACCGTCGTCTACCACTACCACGGTGCCGGTGACGCCGGCGGTGGTGAGAGGAGCACCGTACGCGGCATCCTGTCCCTCGTAGGTCCCAGCGATGGACGCCGGCGAAACCACCTCGAGGATGGGAGCCGCGCCGAGGAAGTTCGGAGCCTGAGCGAAGACGCTCGCGCCGTCCCAAACCAGGTTGCCGCTGTTCGTGGCGGAGAACACGCGCTCGGCGTCGGTCATCACGTTCCAATGCTTCTGCAGCGTGTTGTCGAAGGAGAACACGGTGTAGATATCCGGAAGGCCGGAGGGACCGGCTCCGGTGTCCTCGCTGATGAAGTTCGAGAAACCGAGGCCGTGGCCGAGCTCGTGGGTCAGGGTGCTGAGGAAGTCGGAGTCGTCTCCGGAGTTTCCGTCCAGACCGTAGTACCAGTTATTCGGCAGGCAGTTGGGGTTGTTGTCGATGTCGCTGTTGAAGAACGCGACGATGTCATCGTTGAAGGGAGGCACCAGGAGACCCGGATCCGGCGGTCCCGGAGTGAGGTCGACGCCCGCCAGCTTGTTGGCCAAGGAACTGTGGTACCAGTGCCCAGGCACCTCCGCTCCGGGGAAGTCCGCGAAGATCTGGATCGTGCCGGCGGCGCCGAGGGTCGCGGCCGTGGGCGAACAGGCGAGGGGTAGGAAGGTCGCCTGCACCACCACATCAACGTCAGAATCCAGGGTCGCCCCCCAGATATCGAGGGCTACCTGAAAGGCGATCAGGCGCTGCTCGCCGATGGTCACCCCGGGGTTGCCTCCCACCGGGGCTGCCGGCGTCGGGTCGTTGAAGCCAACGCCCGGCGGATCCACGATGTTGAGAATGAAGTCCAGCGCCGAAGCGGGTTGAGCAGCCGGCAGCATCAGAGCCAGCGCCAGGAAGGAAAGGGCCAGCCAAGAGGTCATGCGCTTCATGATCACATCTCCTCCCGGCCGTTGCCGCGGGGCATCATCACAGTCTCCAGCGGCATCGTGGCCGCCTGATGGGCGTCGACACAGGCTCGGCTTTGCTCACCATCGGCGTGGTAGTGCAAGACCGAGAAGTTCAGGCCATCCATGCCGAGAACCATCGAGATCGTGCCGTCGGCGCGCTTGGTCGGCACCCGATTGGCGACGGAGCGACGATTTTTCATCATCTCGGCGAGACCGGAGCGGAACGCCTTCTGCTCCTCCACCGTGGGCTCACGCATCTCGCCGTTCTCGTCGACGTAGATACGCAGGCCCGCAACGGTGTCGATGGCCTGATAGGCAGAGACCGGAGTCTCCGCCGCCTCACTCACCGTCGGCGCCTCGGCGGACGGAGCTTCAGCGACGCCAGGAGCAGCTAACGCCAGCAGACACAGTAGAGCCAGGCCTAGCACCGCCGGGCCCAATAACAGGGATCGAGTCATGGAAATCCTCCAACAGGGAAGATGACAGGAAATGAGCGTAGCCTCTTGAGGCCAGAGATCTGGCCGGCGACGAGACATCAGCTCGTTAGGCGAGACACGCGTCTCGCAAAATCAGCTCGATACATGGGGCACGGAATCCGTGCCGAGAATCACCGTTCGAAGCAAAGCAAATACGCCGAAGGCTGGGCCGTGAATTCCGGCTTGACCTAGGACTCCGGGAAGCCTCCGAGCCACTGGAGCCAGGTCTTGCGTGAGCAGGGGTGACTAGCGGTGAGCCACAGCGTTCAGCGATTGATGTTTAAAAAGCATATCGATGACCAAGCTTCTGCGCAATCCCCTTGCTAAGCCAACGACAGAAAACCCCTAGAGACTCACTTCGAGCGCTCTCTGACTCCGGGCTTTGTCCTACCCGTCCTCCGCGGAGGGCTTCTCGACGAGAACGACCCCAAAAATCAGGGCCCCTGGTGATTCCTCACCAGGGGCCCTGATCGCTAACCGTTAGCGAGCTTGTGAGATGAAGCCTTAGAGGCCAGCACCATTCCCGATGGGAAAGAGGCGCCGGCTCACAAAGCCATCGAAGTAGTGGCTTCCGGTGGTGCCGTCGTCCACCCCGCCGACGAGGCCGAGGCGCGAGGAGTACACCAGGAAGGTGTCGTTGTCCAAGCCGTCGATCTCGGCAGCCAAGGTGCCGTCCATCCACAGCTTGAGGAAGCCATCATCCGCTCCCTCGGCGTTGGAGCGAGCCCAATCCAGCTCGATGGAGTTCGCCCGATTCTTCACCGGTAGCCAAGGAGTCTTCACGAAGACTCCGGCATCAGTGCGGGTCTTCACTCGCAGCGTGTAGCCAGCACCCTCCCGGCGCAGCACGAAGGTCACCACCCGCTCCCCTGCCCCGGCGCGCAGCTGGAAGATCTTGTGGCGAAGGCCGTCATTCATCTGCATGTCGTTGGGGTCGAAGGCGAAGCGCGCCCGATATCGCCACTCGCCAATCGGCTTATCGTCCCGCACGAAGAGGGAGGCCGTGTCGTCGGCGGTCGCTTCGAGACCGAAGGCGGTGTCGTCCATCGCCGCCGCCGCGGTAACGGCGAGGTCGCCGCCATCGTCCGCGACGAAAGACCACTGATCCCAGGTGCCGTCATCAAAGCCGTCGTCGAAGAGATCGTCGCTAGCCGGTGCAGCCATGTCGACGAAAATGCCGCTGCTCGTTCCCGGGGCAATCGGTGTCTCCAGCGGTTCGAGAAGCACGCGGGAGAGGTGAGGCACGGCGTCCGTACGGACATGGACTCCCAAGAGCCGGCCCCAATCTAGCCCGTTGAAGGGATTGCCGGATCCGTCCACCGGCGCGCTGATCGTCAGCGCACCATGGGAGACCTGTGCCCCCCAGTCATTGCTCGCATCGGTATCGCCGTCGAAGATCTCCAGACCACCGTACAGAGTCCCGTAAGCGGGGAAGGGCATGGTGATGGAGCGAACCTGACGGTCGTAGTCGAGATTCATCAGCGAGTAGTTGTATTCGACGACGTTGAACAATCCGCCGCCGACCTGATACGCCACCTGAAGGCGCCCGTCGGAAGTCTCGATGCGCTGGTTGTCTTGTTCCGGCGCCGGGGGCTCGCTGACGCTCACCAACCAGCCGTCCAGGGCCGCGCCTTCCTGCTTCGCATCGTCGAGATAGGGGAAGGACCAGCTGTTGCCGTCAAAGGTGGGATTCACCTCCCGCCAGCCGATGCCGTTCCACAGGTTGATGTCGCCGCGAACCACGTACCAGGCCTCGACGAAGTAGCGAGAATTGGGATCTCCCAGCTCCGATTCCTGCACCACCAGACGGTGTTCGAAGGCGTCGTGCACCTCGTTGCCGCCGTGGTTGCGGAAGTCGTCCACCGGATCGCCGTCAAAGTGAGAACCGGCACTCTCCCAATCGCCGCTGAAGGCAGAGACTTCCTCTCGGGGAGCGAGGTAGCGGGTATTGGTGTTATTGCCGCTGCCGTACACGTCCGCACAGCCGACGTAGAGAATTTGCCCACCGGCACAGGGGCAGCCGGTATTGATGGTGTAGAAGGCGTGCTTGACGTCGGAGCCGCCGATCTGCCGCATCGGTCTTCCTATCGGCGCGCGGTAGAAGTTCATCACCAGGAAGGGATGATCGCCGATCAGGCTGGGAGGCACGTTGCCGTCCGGCGCGATGGCCCGGAACCAGCGCACCGCTCCGGCCCCGACGTTCTCCAGCCAGGCGGAGGGCGCCATCGCCAGACGAACCCCCGGCTCCCGGGCGGTCACCGAGAGGGATCCGATGGAGGTGAGCTCAACGTCCACCGGCAGGGAGTAATCCGCCTGACAGGCGCCGCTGAGCTGGTCCCCGGCTTCGTCGCTCTGGGGCCGAGTCCCCACCGTGGTGACCTCCGCCAGCACGTCCACCTCCGCGACCGCGAGGCCAGCCCAATGAGCCTTCCCGAGGCGCTCCGCCAGGGTCGGGGTGATCACCAAGTCCATGTGGGCGAATCGCAGCTCACCCCGCTCGAGGTAGATATGGGCGTTCTCCAGGGTAAAGACCGAGCGGCCTTCGGCGTCGAGCACCTCGAAGCTGCCGCCGAGCCCTCCGCCTCCCTCGAGGGCCCGCAGGGTGAAGGGAGCGAGGCTCAGGTCCACAGCTTGCGAGCCGTCCGCCCCCGGAACCTCGATCACCAGGCCACCGTCGAAGCGAAGCTCCCCCTCCCCTAGCTTGTAGAAAGCGCCGAGAGGCGCCGAGAAGCTCACCTGGCCGGTGCTCGCGGCGAAGCCCCAATAGCCCTGGTCCTGGCGCATCGCCGGAGCGGTGGTGCGCAGCTCATCGACCCGCCAGCCCCAATCTTCCAGGGGGGCGCGGTGAAAGCGCAGGGAGAAAGAAACGCCCCGGGCGCTCCAATCGATGGCCACCGCAGGCGCTCCCACGGCGGGAGCCCCCCCAGCGGACACTGCCTCATCAGCGACTACCGCCGTGGCTTCGGCCGCCTGGGATGCCGTCGGCACCCCCAGGAGAAGGGCTATCAGGCCGAAGAGCGCAAAGGCGAAGGGGAAAGAGAAAGCGGAACGCGAGGCTCTCCCCGGCTGACCGGCGCCTTTTCGAGAAAGGCGCAGCGCGGCAGCGCGGGCAGAGAATATGCCGGGAAAGCTTGGGGTATTCAGGGTCATGGGACAAATCTCCTCGAAAACGAGCTCTTGCCCTCTTCAGCGTGGATCGTGGCGAGCACGGCAAGGTTGGCGCTAAGGGAGCAGCAAGAAAGATGGTGCACCATCATATCCCGCCAAAGCCCTTCTGAGCGGCCTTCAGCGCCGCTGAAGAGCCCAAGACGCCTTCCGGGAGCGCCAGAGGACAAGAAATATCTAAAACCGAAAAAAGAATGCAGCGAAAAACATAAATAGGCTCTCATGTCAATAAGTTGTCTCGGCGGTTATCAAGGCAACACACCCTAGGTGAACGACCCCGAATGGGGCATTCCGCCTCGGCCGGAGGTCCTTCATGCAAGGAGAAACCTATGTACCGCACCCTGATCCACCTCGGCCTGGCCTGCCTACTTTCTTGCTTCGTGATGCCCCTCCATCAAGACATGGGACCCTTCGTCGATCCCGACGGGCGACACGGCCAAGACATGGGACCCTTTGTCGATCCCGACGGGCGACACGCCCAGGACATGGGGCCCTTCGTCGACCCCAACGGACGACACGCCCAGGACATGGGACCCTTCGTCGATCCCAACGGACGACACGCCCAGGACATGGGGCCCTTCGTCGATCCCAACGGGCGCACTCTGAGCTGACTTTTTTCTAAGCGCAGGCTTGAGCGCGGCGGGGAATTACGCCTCGTCGCGCAATTTTTTGCCTTCGTATGTCACTGCTTGTCTAGAAAGACGCACTCCCCCGATGAATTCCCCTGCACAGCTTTTTCTCGGAGGACGCGCTCTTCATGGCCCACATCACGGTCGATCTATTGTTCGCTTCCTGGTCCGGGGAGCTCTCGAAAAAGGACTTACACTGGCTGACCTATTCCCATCTGGTGCAGATCTGCCCGGTCTGCGCCAAGGAATACGCCAAATTCGCCCAGGTCCAGAAGCACCTCACCCACTGTCTGGCACACCCCCAGCTCGACACCAGTGAGCGGGCCGAAGAGCTGATCCGGCTGCTGGACGGCCCCCCGCCGCTGGCGGAGAAGGAGCGTCGCCGGGCGCAGCGCTGGCTGAAGAGCCTGGACGAGCTGCCCTACGAGCGCTGGGAAGCGAAGATCGATCGCGCCCGCACCCGGCTGCGAGGCCCCGCCTTCGCCTTCGAGCTGCTGGAATCCGCCCGCGCCGCCACCCCGGACGATCCGCAGCGAATCTACGCCTGCGCCGCCGCCGCCCAGCAGGTGGCAGGCATCTTTCACCCTCAGCGCTCGGAGCTCTACGCCCTGGCCATCGCCCACCAAGTCAACGCCCTGCGGCTGCAGAGCGACTACCGCGCCGCCGGTGCCCGGGCTTCGGTGCTCAGCCTGGTGCTCCAGGAGGTCGACGCACCCCTGGCCCTGGCGGAGGTCGGCAGCCTCCTGGGCTCCTTCTACATGGATATGCGCCGCTTCGGCCACGCCCGCACTCATCTGAGGCGGGCCCTCGCGCTCTATAACTCCCTCGATCGAGAGGTGCTCGCCGCAAGAATTCGGCTTCAGCTTTCGGGCGTAGAACACTACGCCGGAAACTCAGCGGAAGCGGTGGCTATTCTGGAATCTGTCGAGGAGCTGGATCTGGCGGCGCACCCGGATCTACGACTCGTGGTGCAGCTCAATCTCGCCATGATGCGCTGCGCCCTGGGAGATGCGGAGCGGGCCCACGACATCCTCCAGGCCCTCTCTCCCTGGGAATCCCATCTCTCCGGGCGTCACCGCCTCAACTATCGCTGGATCGCCGCTCGGGTCGCCGCCGGCCTGGGCCGCTGGCAGGAGGCTCTCGACGGCCTGGAGGCTTTGAAGAGCACCTACGACCGCATGGGGCTGGACTATTGCTGCGCCCTGATCGCCCTGGATATCGCCGCCGTTCATCTCGACCGAGGGGATATCGAGAGCGCCGTATTCACGGTGGAGCAGGTAGTGGATGACCTGCAGCGCTTTCACCTCGAGCCCGACGCCGAGGCCTGGGCTCAGGAGCTGCAGATGGCCCTCGGTCGCCGCATGCTCACCGCCTCTTTTCTGCGCTCCCGGCTGCGCCATCTGGAGCACGCCAGCCACCGGATGCGCAACAAGAGCTGATACGACGGCTGTAATCCAGGGGCTGTAGTCCAGCAGCCGTAGCGCTGAGAGACAGCACGCAAAAAAAGAGACACGAAGCTAGAGACGCGAAGAGGGAAGACGCGCGGAGAGAGACGCGAAGAGGGAAGACGCGCAGTAGACTGGGGGTCCACCTTGGACCTCCCCATGAAGCTGCGCGTCGCTACCTACAACATTCACCGCGCCATCGGCCTCGATCGCCGCTTTCGGCCGCAGCGGATCGTCGACCTCCTGGCCGCCCACGACCCGGATATCGCGCTGCTTCAGGAAGTGGACGACGGCGTGCCTCGCTCCCGTCGGCTGGATCTGGCCCGGGAGCTGGCGGACGCCCTGAGCTTCAGCCATTGGGCCGTGGGACATAACCACGTATTGCGCCAGGGGCGCTACGGCAACGCCACCCTGAGCCGCTTTCCCATTCGCCGCGAGCGCAACATCGACCTCACCATCGGTCGCTTTCGCAAGCGAGGCTGCCAGCACACCACTCTAGAGCTGGCGCGGGGCGACGGACCGACGCAATCCTTCGAGGTCTTCAACCTCCATCTCGGCCTCTCCGCCTGGGAGCGACGGCGCCAGACTCGACTGCTGGCGGCGTCTCCGGAGATCACCCAGCTGCAGCCCTCCGTCCCGTGCATGGTGGGCGGTGACTTCAACGATTGGCGCAGTCAGCTGAGGTCCTTCTTCGTCGCGGGCCTGGGCTTTCGCTGTGCGACGGATCGGAAAGGGCCCGAGGGGCAGCCGCGGGCGATGCGTACCTTCCCCTCCTTTGCGCCCCGGGGCCCGCTGGATCGACTCTACCTACGAGGGCCGATTACCATTCATCGAGTCTTTCGCAGCCGCCACCGGGTCGCTCAGGTAGCCAGCGACCATCTGCCGGTCTTCGCAGATCTAGAGATTCAGGACGAGAATCGAGACTCGGAGGCGTCCGGAATCTCGTGAGATCGTCGATTGTTGTGCGGAATACCCTCGGTAGCCGATCCCGCAGCCCAATTTCTGCGTACTCTTCTTCAGGGACGTCTCCGCCCTCTTCTTATCGAGTATCCACTATGAATATCCCTACCCGCCACCTCTCGGCCCCTCCCCGCGCCTCCCGCCCCCATGGCGGAACGAATCGCAGCAGAGCATCTCGCCGCGCACTGATCCTGCTGTGGGCTCTCGCGGCTCTGCTGACCCCCGCCACCCTAGCCCCTTGGCCGATGGGCTCCACCGCCCTTGCCCAAAGCCCAGTCCAGAAGAGCTCAGTCCAGAACAGCTCAGTCCAGAACAGCCCGGCGGAAGAGAGCCCCATCACGGCGCAGGACGAAAACAGCGCCACCGCGGTGAAAACCGCAAACCCTGCCGGAGACTCGGAAGGGCAGCAGGGTGGAACCAATCTGGAGGCGTCCACAGACGAGACCCAGCTGCCCGACGCGGCAGCGGAGGTCGAGGCTCAGATCCCGGTGACCGACCGCTTCACCACCTGGCTGACCACCGTCGAGCCCCTGCTCCTCGCGGAGGAACGGAGGGCCTTCCAGGATCTCTCCACCGACTACCAGCGGGACGCCTTCATCCAGGCCTTCTGGCGCTCCAGGGATCCCTATCCCCAAACCGCCAGAAACGAGCTGCGAGAGCGCTTCGACCGCCATCTGCAACTCGCCCGCAGCCTTTACGGAACGTTGCGGGACGACCGCGGGCGCGTGCTCTTGGTCCACGGCCAGCCCCAGGGAAAGCTCGAGGTCAAGTGCACCACCACCCGAATCCCCGCCGAGGTTTGGTATTACCCCAAGAGCCCGGCGGTGGACTTTGGCTTCGCGCTGATCTTCTTGATGGAGCGGGGCACCGGTGCCGGGCGAGTCTGGCAGCCCAACAATCCGCGCTGGGACGAGCAGCTGCGGGTTGCCCAGAACTGCCTCAACGGCGATCAGCTGCAGCAGATCGCCGGCGCTATCCGACGCAACCAGGGGGAGTATCTGCGTCGCCTGGCCACTGTACTCGCGAAGCCGAGACCCCGCAGCGGCGAGTGGCTCTCTACCTTCAGCGCCTTCACCACCGAGATTCCGGAGAACGCCGAGGCCTTCGAAGCCGAGGTGGATATCGAATTTCTCGGCCGATACCAGAGCCGCACCGTCGCCCAGGCGCTGCTCACCGTGGCTCCAGAAGAAGCCACCATCAGCGAGCTGGCGGGTTATCGCAGCTACGAGTTTCAGCTCACCGGCGAGGTGGTCAACGACGACACCCTCTTCGAGGCCTTCCGCTATAAATTTGGCTTCAGCGAAGACCAGATCACCGGCGGACCGATCCCCATGGCTTTCCAGCGCTTCCTGCGCCCCGGCAGCTACGACCTGGTGCTGCGCCTGGAAGATCTTAACTCCGGTCGCTTCTACCGCCATCGAGTACCCCTGGAGGTGCCGAGCCTGGAGCTCGCCTATGAGGCCCCCGACGAGGTCGATGCGCTGAGCTCCCGGCTCTTTGCCGAAGCGACCGCCGCAGTGCGCGGGCAGGGGACCTCCATCGAGATCATTTCCCCGCGCCTCGATCTGCTCACCGGCTTCGTTCGCTTCGACACGCTGGCGGTAGGTACCGACATCACCAAGGTCACTTTCTCGCTGGACGGCAAGCGGCTCCTGACCAAGAACCGCCCCCCCTACAACGTCGAGATCGATCTCGGCCCCTACCCGCGACTCCACGAGCTCTTCGTCGAGGCTCGCAACCAGGAAGGCGAGGTGGTGGCGGAAGACACCCTGCTGGTGAACTCCGGGGCCAACCGCTTCGAAATTCGGCTGGTGGACCCCAAGCGCGGCCAGAGCTACGAAAACAGCCTGCTAGCCCGGGCGGAAGTCACCGTTCCCGAGGACCGCAGCCTCGAGCGGGTGGAGTTCTACCTCAACGAACAACCGGTCGCGACCCTCTATCAGCCTCCCTACTCCCAGCCCATTCCTCTACCGGCCCAGAACAGCACTGCCGGCTCGGAGCTGCTCTACGTGCGCGCCGTCGCCTACCTACCGGACGGCAACTCCACCGAAGACCTAGTCTTCATCAATTCCCCGGAATACCTCGACGAGATCGACGTGCAAATGGTGGAGCTCTACACCACGGTGCTCGACCAGGATGGGCGCCCGGTCCAGGGCCTCGCCCCGGAGAGCTTCGAGGTCTTCGAAGACGAAGTTCGCCAGGAGCTCGCGCGCTTCGAGACGGTGGCGGATTTGCCCATCCACGTGGCCGTGATGCTGGATACCTCGGGGTCGATGCGCAACTCTCTAGGGCAGAGCCGGGATGCCGCCCTGCACTTCTTCCGCCAGGCCATCTCGCCGAAGGATCGCGCCGCGGTGATCACCTTCAGCAGCCTCCCCAATCTCAAGGTCCAGCTCACCAACGACCTCGGCGAGCTCGGCCGTGGGCTCGCCGGCCTCGCCCCTGAGGGGGAGACGGCCCTCTACGACTCCCTGATGTTCGGTCTCTACTACTTCACCGGCATCAAGGGCCAGCGGGCGCTGCTCCTACTCTCCGACGGCCGCGACGAGAGCAGCCGATTCTCCTTCGACGAAACCCTCGAATACGCCCGCCGGGCGGGGGTCACCATTTACCCCATCGGTCTCAGCCTGAGAGACTTCGACGCCCGCAACAAGCTCGAGACCCTGGCCGACGAGACCGGCGGGCGTTCCTTCTTCATCTCCGACGTCAACCAGCTGAGCGCTATCTACGACCGGATCCAGAGCGACCTGAGATCTCAATACCTGCTGGTCTATCAAAGCCGCAACGAGGCCGCGGGATCCGAGTTCCGCAGCATCGAGGTGGAATTAGACAATGACGACCTGAGCGCCAAGACCATCAGCGGCTACTACCCTTGACCTCGCCATTGCTGAGTAAGCCGTCCGTAGCTTCACCGGAAACGTCCAGAGACGGCGATTCTCGACATCTCATCTGGGATGCCGCGGTGATCGGTCTCGGCGCTATGGGCAGCGCCACCGCCCATGCCCTGGCGCGGCGCGGGATTCGGGTGATCGGCCTGGACAGCCACCGCCCGCCGCACCGCTTCGGCTCCAGCCACGGAGGGTCCCGGGTGATCCGCATGGCCTATTTCGAGGATCCCGCCTACGTCCCCCTGCTTAGGCGAGCCTACGATCTCTGGGCCCAGCTCGAAGCCACCAGCGGACGCTCTCTGCTGCGGCGCACCGGGGCCTTGATGATCGGTCCGGAAGACAGCGAGGTGGTCGCGGGCTCCTCTCGAGCGGCGCGAGAGCACGCTCTCGATCACGAAATTCTGGACGCCGAACAGATTCGTCGACGCTTTCCGGTCTTCGCTCCTGAAAGTGAGGAGATCGCCCTCTTCGAATCCATCGGGGGGGCCCTCAAGCCGGAGCTCGCGGTGGAAACGGTGCTCCAGCTGGCGGCGCAGGAAGGCGCCGAGCTGCGCTTCCAGCAGCCGGTCCACAGACTCGAGATCGAATCCGGAGTGGTGACCCTCCACACCGCCGAAGAAAGCATCCGAGCCCGGCGGGTGGTGCTGTGTGCCGGAGCGGGCGTCGGCCCCCTGTTGCCGGCCTCGGAACCCAATCTCCAAAGAGCTCTCACCGTATCCCGCAAGGTCGTCGCCTGGCTCGATCCCCAAGAGTCTTCCCAGGACGCCCTAGCGCATTGGCAGCCAGACCGACTGCCGGTTTGGGTTTGGGCGCCGCGAGATGCCGAGATCATCTACGGCACTCCGGCCCAGCGCCCCACGCTGCCCGGTCTGGCTGCGGACACTCCCGCGGCGGCGAAGGTGGGCATTCACTCCGGGCGGGATGAGACCACCTGGGATCAGGTCGATCGCCAGGTGAGCGAGCGCGATCTCCAAGCGCTACAGCGCGCTATGGGGCGCCGGCTGCCGGCCTTGGTGGAGGCCCCGGTCGTCGCTTCCGAGGTTTGCCTCTACACCCACACTCCGGACGACCACTTTCTCCTCGGGCCGCACCCAGAACATGCTGAAGTTCTGCTGGGCGCCGGCTTCTCCGGCCACGGCTTCAAGTTCGCGCCGGTGATCGGCGAGATCCTCTGTCAGTGGACCCTGGACGACGCGACACAGCACCCGGTGGATCTCTTCCGCAGCCGGAGACTCGTCAGCTGAGAGCCTCCCAAGGAAGGTGAGCGAGGCGTCCAGAAGAGATCGAGGGAGGCGCCGAGGAGGCTTAGGACTGGTAGACCTAAGACCGGCTGGCAGCGCCAGCCCTGCTTCGCTCTCTACTTATTACCGGACCGGCCGAAGAGCCCCAGGTAGCGCCCTCCCAATACGTCCGGCGAGAGCCAGGCGACTCTCCCCCGCAGCCAGGGCGCCGTCTTCTTCACCTCGAGGCGCTTGCGGGTCAACGCCAGGTCCGGGGTTCGCAGCAGGAAGCACGCGGGGCTCTGACCGTAGGCATCGAGCCGGTGGCGTAAGGGCGAGGCCGCGGTGAGAGGCTGGGCAAGAACCACGGGAGTGCCTCGAAATAACGCGACTTTGGCCTCGAAGGCATCGTCCTCCATCACCGTCGGCGGCGCCATGCCGAAGCCACGCTGGAAGAGATCTGCCGATTCCTCGAGATCCTCCACCGCCAGCACCGCCGCTGCCACTCCGAGCACTCGATCCTCGCGAATCTTGCCCTCCTCGTCGAGCCGATCCTCCGCCGGCGGCGGCGGTACCCGAACCTCCCGAGGAGTCAGGTCTTCGATCAGAAAGGGCAGAACCGCACCGGGGCCACCATCCCCGAGAAATGCGACTCGCCAGCGGGCGATCTCTCCCTCGGGGGTGCGCCGATGCATCAATTCGGGCCCGTGGACCGCGATCTTCGCCCGGCGCAAGCGCTGCACCATCGAATCCATCTCGGTGGTCTGGACCGCCCATGCGCAGGGGCCGCCGTCCTTCTCGATAAACTCCGCCCAGAGTGGAGAGCCAGAGCCTTGAGCAGCCTTTACGGTGGAGATCAGCTCGATGTAGGAGCCGTCCTCGAAGGGGAGGACCGACATATGGGTCACTCCGTTGTCGTGCTGGCCGCCGTATTCGGTGCGCAGCCCAACTCCCGCAAAGCGGGCCCGGAGCATGGATAAATCAGGGCCCGCAAGGGTCACATGATCGATCTTCATGGAGATCCTCTATACCGATGGCGAGTGGGGGGCGAAGAAGTCTGCAGGACCCTGGAGCACCAGGCACCATAGAGCTCCGCTGGGCTGGACACCGCTCCAGGGAGGAGCAGGAAATGTCCGAGGACCCAGCCTGAGGGCGACTTGAGGAACGAGCGAAGGTGCGAGCGGTGCTAGAGTCGGCGAAAGCTTACCGCATGCCAGCGTCCCCTGCCTCCCTCGAAGCCTGGAAATCGAGCTAGGCTTCCTCCTGAAACTCCATCCAGCGGACTCCAATGCCTCGCCATTCAGCCCAAGACCCCAGCTTGCCCTTGACTCCTGCATCCACCCAGCAGCCCACCGGCCACCCCCGAGTCTGGCTTCAGCGCTTGGTTGTCAGCGCCCTCGGCGCCCTGGTTCTATGCGCCGCCCTCGCCCTGAGCTCCGCCTGCCAGCGCCCGGAACCAGGTCGCCACGTCATCGTCCTGCTGCTAGATGCTGCTCGTTCCGACCGCTTTTCTTCCTACGGGTACGAGCGGCTCACGACGCCACGAATGGACCAGCTGGCCAGCGATGGTGCGGTGTTCGAAGTTCATTACACCCAGGCGACACACACCCGTCGAGCTCTACCCTCCCTGCTCTTCTCTCGCTACTTTGCTCGCCCGATCTTTCCCAATAGCGACCGGGTTCCCTTCGCGGCCCCCCAGGATCTCTTTCGGGGCAATGATCGAGCCATGGTCTCGCTGCCGGCGGTGTTTTCCTCCGCCGGGTATCGCACCGCCTTGATCTCCGCCCACGCGTGGATCAAGCCCAACACCAGCATCGCGGCGGAATACGACGAGCTCTACGATCTCACCGTGAGGCCGGATATCGACCCTCAGCTGCGCTATCCCCGCGCTGAGCAGGCCATCGATGAAGCCATCGCCTGGATTGACGAGCATTGGGAAGAAGACTTCTTTCTCTTCATCCACCTGATGGACACCCACTTCCCCCATGCCCCCGGCCCGGAGACCCTCGAATTCCTCTCCCCCTCTCTTCGGGAACGAGTAGCCGACGGGTGGCGTCCTCCGGAGCTCTTGTCCAGCGGCCGGCCGGCGAACATCGACGTTCCCCTCAGTGGTGAGGGCCGCGAGGTTCTCGAAGCGCTCTATGACGGAAGCCTGCGATACACCGATGACCAAATCGGTCGATTGCTCGATCACCTGGGGGATCAGCTCCCAGAGACCTTGATCGCCATCACCTCGGATCACGGCGAATCTCTGGTCGAGGTGCCGGGGAGATTCGGCCACGGCGGCCCCTGGTACGAGACCGTCGCGCGAATTCCCTGGATTCTTTACGGACCAGGACATCAAATACCGCAAGGAGCCCGGACCCAGGCCTTCTCTGAATCCGTGGACATCCTGCCTACGCTGGCAGCGGCGGCCGATCTCGAGCTGCCGGCGGGCACCCGAAGCGACGGCGAGAACCTACTTCCGCTACTGCTTGGGGGAGCGCATCCGCCGACAGAGGAGCAGCAGGCCTTGCAGAAAAGCGCCGTTCGCTCCGGCTCCTGGAAGGCGTTGTTTGAAAGCGACGCGGAACTGCTGCTCGGTTCCGAAGCCCCTCACCCGGAAGAGGTCGAGGGCGAGCTCTACGATTTGAGCCAGGATCCGCTGGAAGAAAATGACCTCTGGAGCGCGGAGCCGGCCCGCCGAGATGAGCTCATCGCGCTTTACCGGGAAGAAATGCAGCGCCCCTGGGCGCGCTTCGTCGGCGCCAAAGCAGAAGGCCCACCCACCACCCCCTTCGCCTTATCGATCCACCACTGGGGTGAGTTCCGTAAGCTGCAACGAGGTACCTTCAGTCTTTCGGCAGACGGTCCTCCTTGGGTCGGGCTAGAGCACGGCAGCCAGCGAGTTCTCTTCGGGCGAGCTGGTGCAAAAGCCATTGAAGTCGAGCTCCCTCTGCCCGACGGCGTGTATGCCGTCTCTGCCACCATGCAGGGTCAGGGTAGCGCTCGTTGGGATGGGCAGCCGGACGGAGTCCCCCTCGATGGCGGCCCCTGGGTCGGCCGACGGCAAGCACAACGGGTTGAAATTGGCGAAATGACGGTTCGAAATCAGCGCTTCCAGATTCAGCTCACCCCCTCCCCCGATGCTCCTTTGTTGGTCCGCTTCTTCGGCTTCCGACCCCTTGCCGGGCCGGATACCGACGCCGAGGCCCAGCGCGCTCTCGAAGAACAGCTTGAAAGTCTGGGCTACATCCAATGAATCAAGGTATCGGGCCCCTTCTCCCCCAAGGCCAGATGCTTCGTCCTCACCTTCGGAGATCCTCATGGCTGCAGATCACGCCCGTAGAGCCTTCCAGCCGGCATCGGTCCTGGCTCGGCAAACTTCGACCCGCTGGCTCCACGCCATGCTCCCCATCCTCTGCCTTGGGGCTCTTCTGCTCAGCGCATCCGTCCTTCACGCGGAGACCGATGCGAGGCCTACACTCGAACCTCAGGACTCCCCAGCAGTGACTGACGCTACCGCCGAGAGCGACACTCTCTCCGAGGAAAGCTCCGAAGACAGCACCGAGTCGAGCTCGGAACCAGTGTTCTCCCACCAGCTATGGCAGCAGGTTCTCGATCGCTTCGTCGACGAAAAAGGCTTCGTGGACTACGCGGGGCTGGCAGCAGACCGTGACGACCTCGATCGCTATCTCGAAAGCATTCGCACTCAGGGCCCGAAGAATACGCCGAAGCTCTTCCCTTCTCGGGATCACGAGCTGGCCTTCTACATGAACGCCTACAACGCCCTGGTCTTCGATGGTGTCCTCGGCCTAGGGCCAGACGTCAAGACGGTGTGGGGCTGGACCGGATCCGGCTTCAGCTTCTTCGTGATGCACAGCATTACGGTGGACGGAGAGCGCACCAATCTCAAGAAGCTCGAAGACGACATTATCCGGGCCCGGTACCAGGATCCGCGGATTCACGCGGCGATCAATTGCGCCTCGATCTCCTGCCCTCGACTACCCCAGGAGGCCTTTCTTGCCGAAACCCTCGACGCACAGCTCGAGGCCGCGATGCTGGAATTTGTTAGCGCGAAGCCATCCTTTGAGCGGCTGCCGGAAGCCCGCACGGTGTTGGTGTCGAAGATCTTCGATTGGTTCCGGGGAGACTTCCTGGACTACGAGAACAGTCAGGGGGTCTCCAATCCGAGCCTGCAGGGTTATCTCAATCGCTACCTGCCGGAGGACGAGCAGATTCCAGCGGATTGGGAAATCAAGGTGGCTAAGTACGACAAGGGCCTCAACCGGCAATGAGCGTCTCGGCGCCGGCCCGCTCTGTAGAACACGGCCCTACGAAGCCCAAAGCGCAGCGAGGCTTCGGAAAGATTCGGCGGTGGGTCCAAGCCCTGCAGCATCCCATCTCGAGGGAGCGGCGGGCGCTCAACCGAGCGCGACTCGATGACCTACCGGAACATCTCCAAACGCCCCAGCAGGTTTTAGGCCGCGGCCATCATTCCTGCGGCGCCACCCACGGCGTCCTGGAGCGATGCAACCTCGCCTGCACCAGCTGCTACCTCACCAAGATCGCAAACGCCGTTCCGCCTTTACCCAAGCACGAGGTCTACCGTCAGCTCGATGAGTTACGAGCCTTCCTCGGCCCCCAGGGAAAGGCTCAGATCACCGCCGGAGAGGTCACCCTTCTCGATGTGGAGAGCCTCGGCGATTACGTAGCCTACGCTTGCTCTATCGGCCTCGATCCGATGGTGATGAGTCACGGACAACGCTTCCTGGACGAACCGGAATACCTCGAAGAGTTGATGACCCGCTACGGCCTCGAGAAAGTCAGCCTGCATATCGATTCGACCCAAAGGGGCCGGCCCGGCTGGCGGCCAGACATCGACGAGGCGGGCATGAACGCGGTGCGGGAAGCCTTGGCCCGGCAGGTCCGGCAAGCTCGCCGCAGAACCGGCAAGACGCTCCATGCGGCGCACACCATCACGGTTACGCCGAAGAACCTCGAGGGCGTGAGGGACGCTCTGGCGTGGTGCAAAGAAAACTCCGACGCGTTCCGTATGGTGAGCCTTCAGCCGGCGGCGGCGGTCGGCCGAACCGAAAGCGGCGAGAAGGGTGGGTCCCTCACCATGGACGAGGTCTGGGAGATAGTGAGGGAGGGTCTCGGTGAGCCCCAGCTCAACCGCCACGCCCTGCACTTTGGACACCCCGAATGCAACGTCATCACGCCGTTGGCGGTACTGAAGTTGGGAGACCGATACCGCATCTTCGAAGGCGTGCGGGAGGGCAAGGCATGGGACCTAGGCTTCATGAACCGCGCCCTCAACGCCTGGAGCGGCTTTACGACCCGAGGCAGTAGCCGGAGCGAATCAGCCCTAGCGATCCTTAGCCTACTGGTAAGGAACCTTCCTCTCCTGGCGGAGAGTGTGCCCTATACCCTCTACCGGATGGTTGGCTATCGCAGCTGGCTCCTCGACCTGCTCAAAGCCCTCGCAGCCCCGCTACGGGGAAGGCTTCCGTCGCTCAAGGTGAATATCCTGGCGCTTGTAATCCATCGATTCATGAGTCCCGAGGAGATCGACACCCCCTTAGGCCAGGAGCGCCTGGACGCCTGCGTTTTCCAGGTGCCGGTGGATGGCCAGATGGTTTCGATGTGTACCCTCAACGCAACAGACCTGCGGGCACAGATCAACCATCAGCAGCGCGAGCTCCACGGCTCGGTGAGCCGCTCTGGCTCTCGAAGGAGCCCCGCAGTCAGTATCGATCGGGGGCATGGAGAAAGGCGCAAGCGCCGACAGGCTTCACAGGCTTAATAGCTAGCCGGCCACAGCTTCACAGGCCTGGCAGCTAACAGGCGTCATGACGCTTAGCTTGCCCTAGTCGGAATCAGCTGCGTCTTGCCCTAGCGAGCTCTATGCCTGTGAACCGCAGTGCTGTTTCGGGCTGTCATCCCAAGCTGTGGTCTCAGCCTGTTATTCCACCAAAAGCAAAACCCCCGTGAATCGCTTGAGCGTTACACGGGGGTTTTTAAGATTAATCCCGGCGGCGTCCTACTCTCCCACGCAGTCTCCCACGCAGTACCATCGGCGCTGAAGAGCTTAACTTCCGTGTTCGGAATGGGAACGGGTGTTTCCTCTTCGCCATAACCACCGGAAAATCGAAATCGGAATGGTCTCGATATTCCTTTGGAGAGCTCACTCAGAGCTCCAACCCAATCGAGTCAACAACGATAGAATCCGCTGGCTAGAAAGCAGACAAGACTTAATAGTCAAGCCGAACGACCTATTAGTACAGGTCAGCTAAACGCCTCGCAGCGCTTACACCTCCTGCCTATCAACCTGATCGTCTATCAGGGGTCTTCAGGGATACCTCATCTTGAGGCGGGCTTCCCGCTTAGATGCTTTCAGCGGTTATCCTTTCCGAACGTAGCTACCCAGCTGTGCCGCTGGCGCGACAACTGGTGCACCAGAGGTTCGTTCATCCCGGTCCTCTCGTACTAGGGACGAATCCTCTCAAGTATCCTGCGCCCACATGAGATAGGGACCGAACTGTCTCACGACGTTCTAAACCCAGCTCACGTACCACTTTAATCGGCGAACAGCCGAACCCTTGGGACCTGCTTCAGCCCCAGGATGTGATGAGCCGACATCGAGGTGCCAAACCACCGCGTCGATGTGAACTCTTG
>JBCCXL010000035.1:0-37648 GCA_039191605.1 Acidobacteriota bacterium
CAGGCCGGGGAAGGTCCCTGGCACCGCCAAGAAGCAGGCCGGGGAAGGTCCCTGGCACCGCCAAGAAGCAGGCCGGGGAAGGTCCCTGGCACCGCCAAGAAGCAGGCCGGGGAAGGTCCCTGGCACCTTATTCCCAGCGCCTCACTGAAGAGTCTTTCGAACGACATCGGGGATCTCCCCGCATCCATATCGGAGAACGTCACCATGAACGCTACAGCCCACAATTCTTCCCTACCCATCGTCGCCTTTCTCGGCCTCGGCGCCATGGGCAGCCGCATGGCCCGGCGCCTGCTGGATGCGGGCTATCCGCTTCGGGTCTGGAATCGCACGCCCAAGGCGGCGAACCCACTAGTCGAAGCCGGAGCCGAGAGGGCCGAGTCACCGCGGGCGGCGGCAGAGGGAGCGGCCTATGCAATCTCGATGGTTCGAGACGACGAAGCCGCTCAGCGGGTATGGCTGGCGGAGGACGGCGCCCTCGGCGGATTGGAAGAAGGCGCCATCGCCATCGAGTCCAGCACCGTCACCCCCACCTGGGCGAAGGAGCTGGCGAACGCATTGAGGGAAGCGGGTGCGCAGCTGCTGGAGGCCCCAGTGCTCGGCTCGCGACCTCAGGCGGAGGCTGGCCAGCTGATTTATCTGCTCAGCGGGCCGGAGGCCGTGCAGCGGGCAGCGGAGCCGGTCCTCCAGCATCTCGGAGGACGCATTCTTCCCGTCGGCGCTCCCGGCGAAGGCTACGGTCAAGCGGCGGTGGCGAAGCTGGCCATCAACACCTACTTCGCCACCCAGGCGGCGGCCCTGGGGGAGGCTCTCACCGCCTTACGAGGAGCCGAGCTGGCGGACGAAGCCATCGTCGAGCTGCTTTCCGGCCTGCCCGTCGTCGCTCCCGCCCTCGCCGGCCTGCTCGGCGCCATGAGCGCCGGCCGCTTCGCTCCGCTCTTTCCCATCGATCTGGTGGAGAAGGACCTCGGCTATTTCCTAGAGCACGGCGCCACCGGCAACCACCCCGCCTCTCTCGCCCGCGCGACCCGCGAGATCTTCGCCCTCGCCAAGGAGCGCGGTCACGGCAGCGACCACATCTCCGGCATCGTTCAGCTCTTCAACCCGTAACTTCCATCCGTCGGTAGGAGAGCAGCCCCGCCTCAATTCACCGGCTGCAGCTCGCCCCGCACCTGCTCCGGCGTTTGCCCGGTCCACCCTTGAAAGGCCCGGGAGAAGGAATGAGGATCGTCGAAGCCGAGCAGGAAGGAGATCTCCGAACCGGTGAGCCGAGAGCTCGAGAGGTAGTGCCGGGCGAGCTCGTGACGGGTGGCGTCGAGGACCTGGCGGAAGGTCAGCCCCTCCGACTTCAGCCGCCGCTGGAGGGTGCGCTGGCTCACCGCCAGCTTCTTCGCCACCGCCAGCAGCGAGCCATCCCCCGCCGGCAGCAGCTCCAGCAGCGCTCCCCTCACCCGCTCCGAAAGCTCCGCCCCCGACTCCAGCTTCGACAGTCGTTTCCGCAGCTCCGGCTGGAAGAAATTCCACATCGTCTCGTTGGAGGTGAGGAAGGGCCGCGCCGCATCCTGCGCCGAGACCACCACCCGGATATTCGTGCCGGTGCTGACCTCGCAGCCGAAGTAGTTTCGGTAGCTCTCCGCTGGCTGCAGTGCGCAGGGGGACTCCACCATCAGCGGGTGGACTAGCTCCCGGGTCGCCAGCCGCAGCAGGGCGACAAAGAACACTAGCTCCATCGCCACCAGGGATTCCGGCGCCTCCAGGCTCTCCTCCAGCTGCAGCTCACCGACCCAGCGCAGCTCCACCGCCGTCGTTGTCGGCCCCACCTCTACGTCCAGGGCCATCGGTCCGATGAGGCGCTTGTATTGGCTCAGGCGCTGTACGGCGACGTTGAAGTTAGGGCTGCACAGCGCCGCGAAGATCGGCGCGTCGAAGGTCTCTACCGAGATCGACTCGCCGATGCGCAGCGGCAGCTCCGGATCCGCCGCTTCCTCCTCGATGCCTTTCCACAGGCGGAAGAACTCCGGAGTCTTGAGCAAGACCTGGTCGCGGCTGAACAGATCTCCCGGCAGCTCGGCACGGCGCAGCACGTTGGCCTCCGAGATCCCAAGATCCTTCAGCAGCACTCGCCAGCCGGGGGGCACGGTGAATAGGGGGGCGTATCTCATCGCGGGTCTCGCTTCTCAGGCATCATCTCACCCGACTTGTCTCGACGGGCCCTTCTGGGGCGGCGAGGGGAGTCCATTCTGCATCGGCCCTGCTCACTTCACCTGGCTCATCACGGCTTTGTCAAAGGTACGGTCCCCCGTCCACTTGCGGATGAAGAGCAGCGGCTTGGCGAGCTGCCCAGCAGCATAGCGGGTGCGCGGGCGACGGACCTTCAGGGCCTTGGAGATCAAGCGGGAGATCACCTCCGGCGGCGAGCCGCTATTGCCCTCGTAGGATTCCTTCACCGCCTTCGCCAGCCGCTGGGCGATGGGGCCATAGGCGGTGCTGCCGGAGCGCTCCAGCATCGGATCCATCATCACGTCGCCGAACTCGGTCTTGATCAGCCCCGGCTCGATGATGATCACGTCGATGCCGAAGGGCGCGACCTCCAGCCGCAGGCAGTCGGACCAGCCCTCCAGGGCGTGCTTGGTGGCGTGGTACCAGGAGCCCAGGGGAGTGTAGATCTTGCCGCCGATGGAGGAGATGTTGACGATCTTGCCCGCGCCGCGCTCCCGCATCGCCGGCAGCACCAGCTGGGTGAGCCGCGCCAGGCCGAAGATGTTGACCTCGAATTGGTAGCGAGCGTCGTCGATGCTGGTGTCCTCCATCGCGCCGTACATCCCGAAGCCGGCGTTGTTCACCAGCACATCCACCCCACCCCGCTCCTGCTGGATCCGCTCCACCGCCGCCACCACCTGCTCCTCCACCGTGATGTCCATCGCCAGCGCCGTCGCCCCCAGCTCCTCCAGATCCCGCATCTTCTCCACCCGCCGCGCCGCCACGTACACCGCGTAGCCGTCCTTCAGCAGCTGCTTCGCCGTCGCCTTGCCAATGCCCGAAGACGCGCCCGTCACGAATGCCGTTTTCATTTCCGCTCTCCTCGATCGCGTGGCCCCGGACGCCGTCTCGGCGAGACCGAAGCTGTAGGTTGAGATTCCTCTGGGTTGAGACTCAGGGGCGAGGGTTCAGCTCATCGCCTCCCTCGACGATCTCAATCTATCCACGCTTCCGCGCCAACACATCGGCAGAGCGCGCCAAGGCGCTGCGAAACGCGCCAGACTGCAATGCGCTGCGCCTAATTCGTTGTGTACACTGTTCTAAGACCCTCAATTCCGGGAGACACCACCCTGAACGATCCACGCACCATCGGCGCCTACGGCATTACTGAAGCAGCCCAATACCTGCGGCTGCCTGCCTCGACCCTGCGCACCTGGGTCCATGGCCAAAGCTACGCCACCGCAGAAGGCCGCCAGCGCTCGGAGCCGCTGATTCAGCTGCCGGAAGACTCGCCCTCTCAGCTCTCCTTCATCAACCTGGTGGAGGCTCACGTGCTCAAGGCGATTCGGCGGCAGCACGGGATCTCCATGCAGAACGTTCGCCCGGCCCTCGAGTATCTAGAGGACGAGCTTCAGGTTGAGCATCCCCTGACCAGCAGGGAGCTGCGCACCGACGGGGTTCACCTCTTCGTGAATCATCTCGGTGATCTGGTGAATCTCTCCAAGCGAGGGCAGCTGGCGGTGAAGAGCCTCCTCAACGCCCACCTCTCCCGCATTGAGCACGATCGCGAGGGGCTCGCGCGGCGACTCTTTCCCTTTGTGCATCAGGACGCGCCGAGGGAGGACGAGAGCGACGACGCCCCGCGGATCATCGTTCTCGATCCAGAACGAGGCTTCGGGCGCCCCACCATCGACGGCACCTCGATTCACACCGAGACCATCGCCCAGCGACTCGCCTCGGGAGAGAGCCTCCACGACCTAAGCCAAGACTACGGCCTTGAAACGGCGCAAATCGAAGAAGCGATCCGATACCACCTCGCCGCCTGAGCCGACGTTCTTCTGCGACGAGAACCTGGGGCGGCTGGTGTTCCCTGGCCGGCTTCGGGAAGCAGGCGTTCGTGTCGAGATCTTCGCCGACCACTTCCCGCTGGGAACCAAAGACCAAGATTGGCTTCGCGCCATCGCGGGCAAGGAGTGGCTGCTCCTCACCCTCGATGCGCGAATTCGCTACAACCGACTCGAGCAGCTCGCGCTTCTAGAGTCGGGGATTGGGGCTTTCGTCCTTGTGGGTGGCAAGGATCACAAGCGGGTCGCCGAGAGCTTTCTCAAGGCAATGCATCGAGTGCTCCGCTTTGCAGAGAAGCACCCGAAGCCCTGGATTGCCAAGGTTTATCGGGATGGGAAGGTTAAGCCTTGGTTGTCAGGGGAAGAAAGTGGCCGGTAGATTTTCTGACTAGGTCAGTGCACAAGCGATTGCGCCCGGAGTCCATCGCGTTCAGAACTCTTTCGCATTGGAGATCACCTCATCCCGCAGGTACGGGGACAGTGATCTTTCGGTCGAAACAGTAACTTTGCAGGCGAGTAAGTCTTCTAGATCTTGCTTGATGGCCACGATGTCCAGAAGAGAACGGCCTGGCTCCAAATCGATGAGTAGATCCAGGCTTCCGGCCTCGGAAACGCCAATCAATGCCGGTGGATGGATGACCTTCACGTTTAAAGCGCCATGCCGGTGGGCGATCTCAAGAATGTCGCGTCGATGAAGACTGACGTTTGGAACCATAGGATTTGAATTCAAAATAAGATCACTGGATCCAATAAGCTCTTACGCCTTACCTTCTGACCTCAGAACTATGAAGCACTGGAAAGCAAAGATTATCTCAATTTCTGACAAGCTCGCTCTCGAGCTTCCCAAGGAGGTCGTCAACGCTTTGGGCTTACAGGCCGGAATGGATATTTCCGTGATCACCAGCGGGCCCGGGGTCTTTAACCTCTCCCTTGAGCATCAACCCACAGCGAAGACAATCGACGACAACGACTTGGATCAATCGATCGAAGAGCTGCTGGAAAGCCGAGCCGATCTCTACCGCAGACTGGCTGATTCAAAAGACTGAAGTGCTCTTCACCTTCTGAAATAATCATCCTCACCATTCATTAGGGAGAGGATCGATGGCCGACGAGACTCGTTTTCTTATTTCGGGGCCGGATGCAGAAGCGGTCGCTGGGGAGCTGGCGGCTTGGTTTGAGGAGCAGCTGGATCACCGGCCTCGGCGGGTGCAGGAATCACCCGCGGGGAAAGTCCCTGGCACCCAACACATCACCCGCAGCGGTGGGGTGGATCCCGTCGCGCTGACGACGCTGATTCTGGCGATTCCGCCTTCGCTGCTGGCGACGATGGAGCTGGCGGAGCGGCTGGAGCTGAAGCGGAAGGCGGAGCGGTTGGGGGAGTGGGCGAAGGAGGCTGCGTATCGTTTTCCGGGGACGGAGGTGCGACTGGAGCGGGGGAATCGGATCGTGCGGCTGGATCAGGCAGCGCCGCCGGAAATTCTTGAGCCGCCTCGTTCTGCTGAAAAGGAAGGCGAATGAGTCGATCGACGTTCGCGCTGGTGGGGGATCGGCTACGCTGGCTGGAAGGCTCGTCGGGGGACGAGCGAGTCTTGGGAGAGACGGAGCAGGAGGACTTGCGAGCCTTCGCAGTGCGCTATGCGGAGGTGGTGAAGAGCCTCTCATCGCGAGAGAAGCTGCTGGAGCTGGGGAAGGATCTCTACAGCTGGCTGAACGGCGCCGGGCGGTGGCTGGATCGGGCGAAGGGCTCCGGGGTGACGCCACCCTGGTTTGTGGAGTTTCGTACCGCTCCGGAGCCGGACTCATTGGGGCGGGCGCTGCTGGACGCACCCTGGGAGCTGCTGGCGGAGGGGGATCAATTTCTCGCGGAGATTCCGACCCGGAATCTCTGCCCGCTGCGGCGGCTGGGGCAGCCAGAGGAACCGGGTGAGGTGAAGGTATCGCGGCCCCGCATGGTGTTCATGACGGCGGCGCCGGAGGGCGCTACGCCGCTCAGCGTGGAGGCAGAGGAGAACCTAATCCTCGACGCCACCAGCGATTTGGGGCTGGATCTTCTGGTGGAAGACAGCGGCAATGTGAAGCAGCTGGGCAAGCTGCTGTCGCGACAGCCAGAGAGCGTCGAAATCGTCCACCTCTCCTGCCACGGGCAAGGCAACCCGCCGGTTCTTTTGACAGAGGACGACTTTGGTGGTGAGCAATTCACTGGCATTGCGGAGCTGGATCAGGCGCTGCGTCTGCGCAAGCCGCCGCTGGTGACCCTCTCGGCCTGCGAAACCGCCGCCGCCGACTCAGCCCTCGGCTCCCTCGCCGCCGGGCTGCTGCCCCTCGGCTACCCCGCCGTACTGGGCTGGGGGGCCAAGGTGCTAGACAGCGAGGCTACCCTCTTCGCCAGCGTGCTCTATCGAGAGATCTCTAGTGGCGCCCGGGTGGAGGAAGCGGTGGCGCGGGCCCGGCAAGCCTTGCTGCAGATGCCTCAGGTTACCTCCCGCGATTGGCATCAGGCGCGACTCTTCCTCGGGCTTCAGGGCGGAGGCCAGCTAGTGCAGCATGCGGCTCCCGTTCCGGCGCCGGATCAGCGGCAAGCCGTTGAGAAAGCCATGCTCGATGCCCGCCTGGGGAAAACTCAGGTCGCGAGCCCCGAGGCCTTCGTTGGTCGAAGGTGGCAGCTGCAGCGTACTCTTGCTGCCTTCCGCGAGGGGCGAATCGGGGTGCTGCTCCACGGCATGGGGCGTCTAGGCAAATCTAGTCTCGCACTGCGGGTGATGCAGCGCATGCAACAGGGCCACTATCGACCAGTGGTCTTCTATGGCGCCTTCGACTCGGTGGCGCTGATCAACGCGATCGCCGATCAGCTCGTCGACAAGGAGAAAAGGAAAGCTGCTAGGAAACTCGCCGAGGACGCTCGCTTCCAGGCTCCGAGCCTGGAGGCTTTTGTCGATGAGCTGGTGGATCTCCTGCCCTCTGCCAATGAGAACCAACCTCTGCTCTTCGTTCTCGACGACTTCGAGCAGCTTCTCCAGGACGACTGCCTCGCCCCCCGCCCTCTCCAAAGCATCTATATCGATACCGTCACCGCCTTACTGCGGGCCCTCGAGCGTTCCGACAGCGCCTCTCGGGTGCTCATCACCTCTCGCTTCACTTTCACTTTACCTTTCGCCGGTCGCGACCTTGCCGATCTCGTTCAGTCGATCCAGCTAGCCCAAATGTCCTCCGCCGAGCGTCGGCGTCAGCTGCGCACGCGACTTCGCCTCGGCAACGCCTCCCTCCGCAGCGATCTCGAGCGCTCGATTACAGAGCTAGGCAGCGGCAATCCAGGGCTCCAGGACCTGCTGACGAATCTTGCGCTGGAGTCCAGAGATTCCGCCTTGGTGACCTTCCAGGCCATGAAGCGCTATCTCGATGGGAAAGAGTCCGGTACTCAGGATATGACGCCGGAAGTCGCTCATCAGCTGAAGAATCTGGCCATTCAAGGGCTGATCAAAGTCCTCGACGAGAAAGAGAAAGAGCTTCTGCGTCTCTCCACCCTCTTCGAAACGCCCATCCCCGTCGACCTCTTGGATGACCTCGCAGAAGAGCTCGCCCTCTCCAAAGGGGGCGAAGCCCGTCAGCGGCTGCAAGGCCTCGGGCTTTGGGAGAGCGTGCCCTGGAGAAATAGCTCCGCCGCCCAGATCAATGCCCTTGCGCGACCCCACGCTGGAACGGTCGAGGCGGGGGACGAAGAAGCTATCGCGAAGCAGCTCGTCGAGCCTCTCCACGCCGCCTGGAGCAACGAAGCCGGAAAGACTCAACAATACGATCACGATATTCAGCTCGCTCGCCTCGCACTCGCGGCCCAGAACGTCGGCGTTGCAGCACACGTCGCCACCGACGCACTGTCGGGTCTGGTAGGCCAAGAGCGCCACCTCGAGGCAGAAGCCCTCGGCAAAAAACTCCTCGGCCTCTTACGAGACAGCAGCCAACCTGCTCCCAAAGGGTTCCTGGTTCGACTCGCGGAGATCTGCGTCAGGGTAGGCGATACCCAAGCCGCCAGGGAGCTCTTTTCCCAAGCCCGAGACCTACTCGACGCCCAAAGCGAAGGTGAAAGCCCAGTAGACCTTCTCCACAGAGCACGAGTTCAGATCAGCTATGCCAGGCTTCTTAGAAACGATGGAAGGATCGAAGAAGCCCTGACGGATTTTCGAAGCGCCCGAGATCTGCTCAGTTACTCTGGTCATCGCCGCGAGCATGCCGTCACCTTGGGAGACATCGCCCGAATTCACGCCGAACGAGGGGACATCGACAAGGCACTCCAACTCCACAACGAACAACTACAAATCTGCAAGGAAATTGGCGAAGTCAAAGGGCAAGCCGTCACCTTGGGAGACATCGCACGTATTCACGCCGGTAGAGGGGACATCGATAAGGCGCTCCAACTCCACAATCAGCAGATCCAGGACTTCGACGACTTGGGCGATCGAAGAGAACGAGCCGTCACCTTGGGATACATCGCCAGAATCCACGCCGGTAGAGGGGACATCGACAAGGCACTCCAACTCCACAATCAGGAGCTACACGTCTACGACGACTTGGGCGATCGAAGATCCCGAGCCGTCACCTTGGGAGACATCGCCAGAATCCACGCCGGTAGAGGGAACATCGACAAGGCGCTCCAACTCCACAAACAGCAACTTCAAGACTTCGAGGAGTTGGGCGATCGAAGATCCCGAGCCGTCACCTTGGGAGACATCGCACGTATTCACGCCGGTAGAGGGGACATCGATAAGGCGCTCCAACTCCACAATCAGGAGCTACACGTCTACGACGACTTGGGCGATCGAAGATCCCGAGCCGTCACCTTGGGAGACATCGCACGTATCCACTCTGGACGAGGAGACATCGAACAGGCACTCCAACTCCACAACGAGAAACTTCAAATCGTCGAGGACTTGGGCGATCCTGACGGGATCGCCAATACGCTGTGGAGCATTGCTCGAATCGAGCTACGCCAAGATGAGCATCAAGCCGCGTTCGACCACTTCGCAAAGTCCTACCAGCTCAACCTCCAGCTCGGCAGGCTGGATGGAATCGCGTTCGTCGGTCTAGATTTAGGCCAAATGCTCTGCGCTGGCGGCAACCTCGAAGAAGGCCGCACCATCCTCCAACGCTCCCTCGAAGGCTTCCGCAAACTCGGCCTACAGCAAGAAGCCAACCGAGTCGAACAAATCCTCGCCTCTCTCCCCTCCCCCACCGACTAGCGCTCCCCCATCTCCCCCACCCAACAAACTCAATTGGCGGAAGCGCATGGGAATCGAACCCACCCTCCGAGCCGCATCCGACCCGGAACAACGGTTTTGAAGACCGCGGGAGGCACCAGCCCCCGAGCGCTTCCGAGGGCATTGTAGTCGATATACTCGGCGTCCCCGGTGTGGAGTGGGTGCGAGGGACGATCCGGGGGCGTCCGTGGCGGGCTGGGGGACGAAGACTCTGGCGGCGGACTAGAACGTAAGGACGATCGACCCGGGCGCGAGACGCGCGCCCTTCGCGGGAGGTTTGGACGATGAGCACGATGACTTTGAGGATCTGGCGGCGGACTGCCGCTTCTCCCCTTCTCACCCTGGCGGCGGTGCTGCTGCTGAGCGCCGGGCTGGTGGCCTGCGGCGGCGGCGAGGCCCCAGCGGCAGACGAGACGGTGGCTAACGGAACGGCGCCCAATGGAGCGACGCCCAACGGCGCAGCGGGCAGCTACGGCAGCACGCCCAACGGCGCGGCCCCCAATTCAGCTCCCAGCGGCGGAACCGCCCCCGGCGGCGGGCTGGGGGCGATTTCGTCCCGCGGCGGCCAGGTGGGCCAGGCGCCGACGGCGCGGCCGGACGTGGGGATTCAATTCCAGATTCCGGAAGCCTGGCAGGAGCAGGCCCCGTCCATGTCCATGCGCTACGCCCAGGCGAGGGTACCCGGGCCCGGCGGCGACGGTCAGCTGACGGTGTTCTACTTCGGCCCCGGCGGTGGCGGCGGCGTGCAGGCGAACCTGGACCGCTGGGCCGGCCAGGTGGCCTCCAGCGCGGCGCCGAAGCAAGAGCGCTTCGACGTCGGCGGGCTGACGGTGAACTTCATCGAGGCCGACGGCACCCTGAAGGCCTCCACCATGGGCGTCGGCCCCACCGAGGACCAGCCGGGCTACGGCCTGCTGGGGGCGGTGGTGGAAGGCCCCGGCGGGCCCTGGTTCTTCAAGGTCACCGGCCCCAGCGAGACTCTCGCCAGTCAGCGGGAGGCCTTCCTGGGGCTGCTGCGGGGCATTCAACCTTCCCAGCAGCAGGCTTGATCCTCGCTCCATAGCTAGAACCTACGGCTAGCGAACGCTTCTCTGAGTTCCTAGCCAGAATACGAGACGGCCCAGCGTCCCTTGATCTCATCGGGGACCTGGGCCCTTTCTGTCTCTGAGCTACCACCTGCTGAGTCCATACTGCGGCGAAGGGCTGAAAGAGGCGCCGCACAGGGCATAGGAGCGGCCCTCGTCTCTCTGCATACCGCGCCCCGCTTCATCGATGCCCAGCAGGCACTGTGGGACGCATCAGAAGTTTCGGCCGATCCCCAGGTAGAAGCGGCCGGAGCCTTCATCGGCCCAGCCGTAGGCGAAGAAGATCGGGCCGATCAGGGTGTCGACTCCAACCCCTGCCGTCATCGAATAGATCAGGTCGTCAAAGCCCGGATCCTGGCCGTCGGCCCACACGTTTCCGGCCTCGACCCAGCTGCCCAAGAAGGTCCTGCGAGCGAAGGTTCCGCCGCCGGAGAGTCGATACAGGTATCCGGCCCGCAGGACGCCGAAGTCCTGGCCGGTCAGCTCGTCTTGCTGAAAACCGGAAAAAGACAGGAAGCCGCCGACTCGAAATTCGTCGTAGAAGGGCAGAGACCCACCGGGGCTCCAGCCGCCGTCGATCCCCAGCAGGAGGGTGTTTCGGCCGAAGGTGTGAAGGAAGAGGCTCTCGAAGGACGTTCGGATATACGACTCTTCGCTGCCGAGATTTTCTTCGGAGCGGAACACCCGCACCTTGAGGAAAGAGCCCCGAAGCGGGAACACCGCGGTATCCAGCCGGTCGAGGGTGGCTTCCGCGACCACAGCACCGAAGCTCACTTCTCGAAAGTCCGCGTCGATCTCCTCTGGACGCACGCCCCGCGCCAGGGAAACATCCGAGCGGCCGCCTTCGAGCCCGACTCGAACCTCTCCGAATCGGCTGAACTGATAGCCGAGGTCGAGATGAAACTCGCCCCGTTCGAGTCCGAAGGCGGCGACCTCCAGGCCGTTGTCGTAGACGCTGACTCGCTCGTCCGCCAGCTCACCCCGTAACGCCGCAAACCAGCTGCCGTCAAAGTCGAGAGGTTGATAGAGCTCGCTGGAGATCAAGAGATCGGTTCCCACCACCAGATCGTTGCGCCATTCGGCCCCTCGGGCGTTGAGGCGAGTTTGGGTGTAGTTGAGGCGAAGCCCGAGGGAGTCATCGTCGTCACTGGCCTCAACATCGAGGCCGAAGCGCAGGTAACCGGGGCCCCAGCTCTTGTCGTTCAGGGTCAGCAGCAGGCCCTCGCTCCCCTCTTCGTCCCGAACTAGGTCGTATTCGATCGATTCGAACTCGCCGAGACCGTAGAGGCGCGTAATGTCGGTGGTGAGATTCTCTACGTCGATGGTCTTTCCCGGCTCGAAGTCGATCATCTTGTCGAGGGTCCGCGGATCCACCCGAGAATCGCCCCCGATCTCGAGATAGTCGGCTTTGACCGAGGTCGGAATCGGCTCCCGGGCTCGATCTCGGTAGGGCTCTACGAAGGCCAGGGCCCGCAACGCCTCGGTGTGGGTCTTCGCCTCATCGACCCCGGCCTGAATGATGTCGGCGGCTACCTCGAAGTTGAGCAGGCCGAATTCCGACACTTCCGGGCTGATCACCAGGTCCGCGCGCTGCAGCTGGGGATCGACGTTGCGCCGAGTCAGCATCGCGCGAGTCTGCTTCAAGATGTCGATCATCGTGTCCGTCTCGCCTTCCACCAGGGTCTCCCCGAGGTTGACGGCGATGACGATATCGGCCCCCATGGCCCGCACTTCGTCGATCGGAAGGTTGTCGACGACGCCGCCGTCTACCAGCGTCCGGCCGTCGAGCTCCACCGGGGTGAAGTACCCGGGAATGGCCATCGAGGCGCGAATGGCGTAGGCCAAGTCGCCGCTTGCAATGGGCACCCGCTCGCCGGTCTGCACGTCCGCAGCAATGGCGCGAAAGGGAATCGGCAGGTGGGCGAAGTCGTCGACGTGCCGCACCGGCAGCGTGTAGTTGCGGAGCAGCAAAAAGAGATTTTGCCCGTTGCTCAGCCCCCGCGGCCACAGCAGGCGGCCCTCCCTCAAACCCAGCTCGAGATCGAAGGGATATTGCCGGCTGTCTTCCTTGCGCCGAAACGACAGATTCACGCGCTGGGGGCGATCACGCATCACCGTGCTCCAGTCGATGGAGCTCACCAACTCCTCGAGGGTGTCGGCGGAATAGCCGGCGGCGTAGAGTCCGCCAACGACGGCGCCCATGCTCGTGCCGGCCACGTAGTCGATGGGAACCCCTAGCTCTTCCAGGGCCTGGATCACGCCGATATGGGCGCATCCCTTGGCGCCACCACCGGCCAGAGCGAGGCCGATCTTGGGTCGTTCCGGCGGCGGCTCCAAAGGCAGCTCACTGGCCTCGGCAGAAATCTGCACCATCCCGCAGCCGACCGCGAGGAGGGAGAGCGAGAGGAAGAGCCGGACGCAGAAACGCATATGCACGACCACCTTTGCTGTTGACTCGACGAAGGACTCGACGAAGGACTCGACGAAGGGCAGTCCTTCGACCGGAATGGGCAGACTCGGGAACCCTTGATTCGGGATTCACTGAAGCGCTTCGGGCAGGCTTTAGCCTAGCCTTCCGGTCGTCCCGGAGGAAGTCTGAGAAGCTCCTTACTGGAGATCGATCTTCAAAGTCATCGGCAAGGTATCGCCGGCAATGCACTATGTCGCCAGCAACCTCGCGGCCGCCGCGAAGGGGAGCGCGAATCGATCAGCACGCGTTTTCCGTCCACGCCCCTCCGACCCTCGCTAGAGGCCGGACCCCCTACTAGAGATCCGACCCCTGCAAGAGATCCGACCCCTGCAATAGAGGAGCGAACGGCGGCGCGCCCAGAGGCGCTGCTTTTGGTGCACCGCGAACCGACAAGAGCGACTCTGCCGACTTTAGGCCTTGGCGGCCAGCTCCTGCGCCCCGCGGTCGAGGCGATTGACCAGCTCTTCGAGATCCAGTCGCCGCACCGAGCAGTGGGCGATGCGCAGGAAGCGGCTGCCGACGGAGATCAGCCCGGTGCTGTGATGCTCGATGAGGTGGCGACGCAGGGTTTCGGCGTCGAAGGGGGCGCCTTCGGCGATCTCCACCAGGGCGAAGCTGCCGGAGTTGAAGGGCTGGGGGGTAAGAAGGTCGGTCTCCATCGCCTCCAGGGCATTGCGCAGGGTGCGGTAGCGACGCTCGAGACGCAGGCGAATGGCCTCGGTCTCGGCGTCCAGAACTTCGTCGCCGCGGCGCAGGCAGGCGAGGGTGACGACCTGGCTGGTGGCCACCGGGGAACCGATGGTGGAGCGGGTCAGACCCAGGGCCTTGGAGGTGAGGCCTCGAGCGACTTCGGAGTCGGGGTCGAAGGGGAAGGTGACGAAGCCCACTCGACCGCCGAAGTAGGAGAGCTCCTTGGTCACCCCGTCGACCTTGATGGGGATGAGGTTGTCCCGCAGGGCGACGAGATCCCAGAAGACCGAGGCGGAGGGGATGTCCAGCTCGTAGACCAGGCCGGCGTAGGCGTCGTCGCAGATCACCACGACGGGGCGATTCTCGGCGACTCGCACCAGGGAATCCCGCAGCGCGTCCCGCTCGGCGCGGGTGGGGCTGTAGCCGCCGGGGTTGGAGGGCAGGTTGACGATGGCCACCACCGGCTCGTCGGCGCCGAGGCCGGGGTCGGAGGCGATGGCCTGCTCCCAGGCGAGGGGGTTGAAGCGACCGTCGACAAAGGCCGGGGCGGAGGCCAGGTGGGCGCCGGTGCGGGTGCCGAAGACGTGGTTGTAGTTGCCCCAATAGGGATCCGGCGCCACCACCAATCGCCCTTCGCCGCCGAAGAGATCGGCGATCATCGACAGGCTGTGGCTCAGCCCCGCGGTGACCACCGGCAGGCTGGAGATCTTGTACTCCGGCTGGTTGCGGCGCTGGCGGGCGCGCCAGCGCTCCCGCAGCTCCGGAAAGCCTCCCACCGGCGAGTACTTCACCGCCGCCCCGAGAGCGTCTTCCCCCAGGGAAGACAAGGCCGCCGCCACGCTGGGCAGGGGCACGGCGCCGTTCTGGCCATCGGTGAGCAGGCCGATGGTGCCGTTGTATTGGGTGCCCTTGGCCTCGCCGGCCTGCACCGGAATGCCCGCGGGCATCACCATCCGCTGGCCGAGGGGAGACAGAGCGCGAAAGACCGCCGGGGCGGTGGACTGAATGGCGTCGTTGACGGATTGGAGGAGGTCGGACATCTTCGGCAAGGCTCCGGAAGGCCTGCAGACGACAGGGCGAATGCGGGCTGGATGAGATCGGCCACCGGCAAGGGCGAGCGGCGAGGAGAGCAAAGCCCAGGGATGAGGAGGAGGGTCCTGGGATGGGAGGGCGGAATGGAATCGAGGGGCCAAGGCTCCAGGATGAAAGGCAACGAAGAGCGAGGGATAGCTCGTGGCCGCCTGCTTTTCGCGAGCGACGGTACCGAGGAACACGCCGGCCGAGGCCCGCACCAGCGGAAGCCTACGAGAAAGCGTGCCTCAGCAGAAGCCCTGGGAGTTCTTGTCCTTACCTTTCACTATGCCGCCAAGGCGCCAACCCGTGACAGAGCAAGGTCCCACAAGGAGCGATCAAGCCCCTCAGACCCCGTTCCGGCACCAGCTGGCGACGGCGGCGGGCAGAGATTTAGGGTGATTCAGGACGATTCCGAGAGATTCAGGGCACGTCAGGGCACATCAAGGCACAGCCGGCTGCAGCACCAGGGTTCCGCCGCCGGAGCTCGGCTCGGCGAAGAGGGCGCGGGCGTTGAGCTTGCCGGCGAGGAAGAGCTCGATCTGGTTGTCGTAGTGGATGTCGAAGGGATGGCCGCTCTGACCGCCGGGAATGCCCATGGAGTAGGCGCCGTCGGCGGAGCCGAGATCGCTCACCATGCGCAGGGAGGGGCCAACGGCGACCCGCTGCACGTTTTCCTCGGGTGAGCCTTCCGCCCCCCAGAAGCCCTCGAAGGCGTTCAAGGTGGTGCCGGACCCGGCCACTTGGTAGGGACCGCGGGTGAAGTAGGAGCCCACCACCGGAGCGGAGGCCATGGGGTGGCTGAGCATCAGCTCGTGGATGTCGCCGTAGCGCCAGGGGGAGAGATCCGACCCGGAGGGCTCACCCCAAATCTCCACCCCCCGCTGCCAAGCGCGCTCGAGGGCGGCGGTGAAGATCTCCTGCGGCCCCTCCACCGAGGCCGTGGAGACGTCGTCCCACCACTCGGGGGAGATCTCTCCCTCCACCAGGCGCACGGTGCGGCGGTAGCCGGGGTTGAGCTCGAAGCCGCCGGCCTCCGCCTCGTCGGCGAAGATGCCCGACTCCAGCTCCTCCTCGAAGAAGGCGAAGAGGGCGGCGGCGGCGCTCTCCAACGTGTAGGAGCCGTCCCAGGCGTTCAGCGCCTCCCAGGCGCGGCGGGCGCCCTCGGGGGCGTCCGCTCCCGGGGCCGGCAGAGGAGCTAGCAGCCGCTTCGGATAGACGGAGACGATGTCCTGCTGCACGGCGGCGAGATCGGAGAAGCTCCAGGTGGACTGCGCCTCGAGGATCTGCACCAGGCGATCGTAGCGGTGGTCGGCGTCATAGTCTCCAGAGACGACATAGTCTCCAGGGACTGTGATCGGAGCGGAGGCTCCTTCTAGCAACGCTTCCGTTTCACCTGACTTTCCCTCTTCGCTCGTCTCGGCCACCAGTTCTGGATTCCAGTTCACCCGCTGATTAGCGGAAGCGAGGTAGTCCACCGCCGGCTGGCGGATGGTGGGCTCTTCCTGCCACGGCAGCAGGCCGTCCCAGCCGTAGCTCTCGTCCCAGGCGGGGGCCGGCAGTCGGCCGTCCCCCTGGAGTCGGTTGGGCAGGCGGCCGAGGATGGCGTGGATCAGGCCGCCGTCGCGATCGGCGGCGAAGAGATTCTGCGCCGGCACGTGGAAGGGAGAGATCGCCTCTGGCACCTCGTCGACGCTCTGGGCGCGGGCCAGCTGGAGCATGGCGAGGGTGGGGTCCCCGCCGGTGAAGGCGGTCCAGGCGAGGGAGCGGGCCGGCAGGCCGAGTCGGGGGACGGGCTGATAGAGAGGGCCGATGTCGGTGCGCCGCAGGGTCACCGAGCGGGTGCTGCCGTCCTTCAGCAGGAAGACCTCCTCCCGCTCCTCCACCACTTCCCAAATCTCCCCGCGCCGCACCCGCCAGGGCTCTCCCTCCGGCTGCTGGAGATCCTCGAAGAAGAGATCGTGGTCGTCCAGCATGACGTTGGTCACCGCCCAGGCCAGAGATTCGGTGCGGCCGATGATCACCCCCGGGGTGCCCGGCAGGCTGGCGCCGGCGACGGTGTAGTCGGGGGAGCGGATCTCCACCAGATACCAGGTGGAGGGCAGCGAGATGCCGAGGTGAGGGTCGTTGGCCACCAGCGGCCCGCCGGTGGCGGAGCGGGAGCTGCCGACGACCCAGTTGTTGGAGCCGGGGGGCGCGCTGCCGGCGGCCTCGGCACCGGCGGTGCCCACCTCGGACCCACTTTCTGCGGCAGAGCTCGCCGCATCACTAACAGAGGAGCCGGCCGCCAGCTCGGCGATGGCCTGCGGCAGATGGGGCGCCGGACCGGGATCCACCAGCTCCAGGCCGCGCTCCGCTCCCAGGGCCTTGAGCCACAGGTAGCGCCGCTCTTCCGGGCGCCCCTGCCAGAAGGAGAGATCTTCCGCCATCAGCGGGCCGACGCAGAGGCTGTCCACCGGAGTCCAGGGCTCCGGCTTCACCCCCAGCAGCTTCAGGCTCGGCGGCAGGTCGCCGCCGCGCTCCTCGAGCCATGCGTTGACCCCGTCGGCGTAGGCCTCCAGCACTTCGCGGCTCTCGTCGCTGGCGCTCTGCCACAGCAGCTCGGCGATCTGTCGCAGGCAGAGCTGACGGGCACCGATATCCAGCGGCAGCGCCGCTTCTCCCACCAGCTCGGTGAGTCGGCCAGTGCAGCGACGGCGGGTGAGCTCCAGCTGGGTGAAGCGCTCGTTGGCGTGGAGCCAGCCGAGGGCCGCCAGGGCGTCCGGCGCGCTCTCCGCTACGATGGTGGGTACGCCGACCTCGTCGAAGTGCACCGTGACCGCCGAGTCCAGCCCCGCCAGCGAAGCCTCGCCGCCGCGCTGGGGCAGGCCGCTGCCCCAGAACCAGAAATAGGAGGCGAGAAAGGCCACCGCGACGAGAACGGCCAGCACGATGAGTCCTTGAATCAGGCGACGTTTCATGGCGATTGACTCCTCTAGACAAGGGCCTAGGTAAGGGTCTGAGGGAGGGGTAGATCCAGCGCTGAAATATACCCTAAACCCCGCAGATCTCCGTGGATTCAAGGCCTCCGCCGGGAAGCTGCGGGGGCCGCAGGGAAGTCCCCGTGATCCCAAGAACACATTCACCGGAACTAAATCCTTATTGAGAGCGTAATCTTCATCACCCGTTGGACGTACTCTTTCTAGACGCCGTAGGAGAGAGCACAAACGATCCGCTGCCTCTCGACGCCGCGTCGGCCTCCGCTCCAACCTGTTCTTCTTTCCATGTCTCTTCTTTCAGACCGCCTTCGTGGAGAACCCCATGTCGCCTTTTGATTTCTCCCAGCTCGCTTCCCCCGTCGCTCGGCTCCGCCGCTCTTTCCCCGCGGTAGGCCTCGCTCTGCTGCTGCTCAGCGCGGGCCTGACGGGCTGCTCCATGTCTGACACGGAGGCCACGGAGACCGACGGCGAGGACAAGGGACCGACCCTGGTGCCGGTGGCCGTCGCCGCCCTGGAGCAGGGCCCCATCGAGGCGACCCTGCGCTTCTCCACCAATCTCGAGGCGGAGCGCGGCGTGCAGGTTCTCGCCGAGGCCTCCCGCAAGGTGCAGCAGCTGCTGGTGGAAGAAGGCCAGCGGGTGAACCGCGGCCAGGTGCTGCTGCGCCTGGAGGACGACGAGCAGCGCTCCGCGCTGGCCAAGGTGGAGACCGAGCTGCGCCAGGCCCAGCGGGAATACGAGCGCCAGAAGCGCCTGCATTCCCAGGGCTTCCTCTCGGAAGAGGACTTCAACTCCGCCACCTACAACATCGAGCAGCTGGAGCTGCGTCTCGCCGACGCCAAGCGGGAGCTTTCCTACGCCACGGTGCGGGCGCCGATTCGCGGCACCGTCACCCTGCGCCAGGTCAACCTCGGCGACTTCGTGACCCCCAACATGCCCCTCTTCGAGATCGTCGACTTCGACTCCCTGGTGGCGCGGGTCTTCGTGCCGGAGCGGGAGCTGGCCCGGCTCACCCCCGGTCAGGAGGCCAGGCTCTCGGCCCCGGCCCTCGGCGAGCGCCGCCATCGCGGCGTCATCGAGCGCATCGCGCCGGTGGTGGACCCCCAGACCGGCACGGTGAAGGTCACCGTGGATATCCCCGAGCGGGAGGATCTGCGCCCCGGCCTCTTCGTTGACGTGGAGCTGGTGACCGACGTTCGCAACGAGGCTCTGCTGGTGCCGAAGCGGGCGCTGGTCTACGACCAGGATCAGATCTTCGTCTACCGCCTGCGGGAAGGCACGCCGGAGCCGCTGCCCGCTGCCACCATCGCCGGATCTCGCTCCGAGGACGACGCCGAGGTGGTGGAGATTCCCGCCGACGCCCGGCGGGTGGAGCGCCTGCGCCTGCGGCCGCAGATGGAGGACGACGCCTTCGTCGAACCCAGCGACGCCTCTACCCTCAGCCTCGGAGACCGCATCGTCGTCGCCGGCCAGGCGGGCCTCAAGGACGGCGCCCTGGTGCGCCTGGTGGACGGCGGCTCCATGGCCCCGCAGAGCGGCGATGTCCTCTCTCGCGGGAGCGAGAGCTCCTCCTCGACCGAGACCCCCGCGGCCGCCCGCTGATTCGGAGACCTCATCATGACGAAGTCCCTCGATTCCCGGCGCCCGGACGGCGCCTCGGCGCAGCGTGCCCCACATCTAGCTGATACGGCGGCTGATACGGCGGCTGTCCCGACGAATGGGTCGAACTCGATAGATCAACCCGTCGGCTCCTTCTCCACCCGCCGCCCGGTGGCGGTGCTGGTGGTCTTCCTCGCCCTCGGCGTCTTCGGCTGGTTCTCCTACGCCCAGCTGCCGGTGACTCTGATGCCGGAGCTCTCCTACCCCACCCTCACGGTGCGCACAGAATATGCCGGCGCCGCCCCGGAGGAGGTGGAGAACGACATCTCCCGCCCGGTGGAGGAAGCTCTGGGCGTGGTCAGCGGGCTCTCGCGCATCTCCAGCGTCTCCCGCGCCGGCATCTCCGACGTGGTGCTGGAGCTCACCTGGGACGCCGACATGGCCCAGGTGACCCAGGACGTGCTGGAGCGCCTGGACCTGGTGTTCCTGCCGCCGGAGGCGGAGCGGCCGCTGATCCTGCGCTACGACCCCTCCCTGGATCCGGTGCTGGAGCTCTCGGTCTCCGGCGTCGACGAACGCTTCGCCGGCGAAGAGGGCCTGCGGCGCCTGCGGCGGCTGGCGGAATATCAGGTCAAGCGCCAGCTGGAGACCCTGCCGGGAGTCGCCGCGGTGGAGGTGCGGGGCGGTCTGGAGGAGCAGATTCAGGTCTCCCTGGACGAGAGCGCCCTGCGCCGCACCGGCACCTCCACGGCGCGGGTCATCGAGCGCCTGGCGGCGGAGAACATCAACGTCGCCGGCGGCACCCTGCGGGAGGGCCGCACCGAGTATCTGGTGCGCACCCTCAACGAATTCACCAATCTAGACCAGATCGCCGACACGCTGATCGAACGCAGCGGCGGCCGCGATGTGCGGCTGCGGGATCTCGGCGAGGTGACCTTCGGCCACGAGGAGCGACGCATCACCACCCGCTCCGGCGGCGCCGAGAGCGTACGCGTCGCCATCCTCAAAGAAGCCGACGCCAACATGGTGGCCCTCGCTCAGCAGGTGCGGGACGCGGTGGGCGAAGTGGATCTCGAGGCCGAGGCGCGCATCGCCAGCGGCACCGCCACCGCGGCGGAGGCCTACGGCACCCGCCGCGGCCCACACTTCGGCCCGCCGCAGGAAGAAGAGGAAGATCCGGGGCCCCAGGGGCTGGCCATCGACCTCTACCGCAGCGAGGGCGCTCTGCTGTCCCTGGTGGCGGACCGCTCCACCTTCATTCAAAGCTCCATCGACGAGGTGGTCTCCACCGCCGTCCTCGGCGGCCTGCTGGCGGTGCTGGTGCTCTACCTCTTCCTGCGCAACGTGCGCTCCACCGCCATCGTGGCGGTGGCGATTCCGGTCTCTCTGCTGGTCACCTTCGCCCCCCTGAACCTCACCGGCGTGAGCCTCAACATCATGTCCCTCGGCGGCCTCGCCCTGGGCATCGGCATGCTGGTGGACTCCTCCATCGTGGTGCTGGAATCCATCTTCCGCTGCCGCGAAGAGGGAGACGATCTGATCACCGCCGCGGTGCGCGGAACCAACGAGGTGCGGGGAGCGGTGACCGCTTCCACCCTGACCTCCATCGCGGTGTTTGCGCCGATGGTCTTCGTCGAGGGCGTCGCCGGCCAGGCCTTCGGCGACCTCGGCCTGGCGGTGGTGATCTCTCTGCTGGCGGCGCTGGCGGTGGCGGTGTTCTTCATCCCCATGCTCGCCAGCCGCCGCGGCGGCGAGGGCGCGAACTCCGATGCCGCTGATGTCGGCAATGCCATCGATTCCGGCGACGACACCGACTCCGCCGGGTCCACCGCAGCGAAGGCCGCGGCCGCGGCCGGCGGCTGGCAGAGCCTGCGGGACTTCCGCGGTGATTTCCGCGGCGCCGGCCGCTGGCGCTGGCTGATCGCTCCCTACCTCGTGGCGCGACTGCTGCTCTCGCTGCCCCTGGAGCTGGTGGGCAAGATCGTCCTCGGCGCGCTGCGCCGCGGCGCCGCCTTCTTCCGCGGCCTCGGCAGCGGACGCGCCGGGCGATTCGCCGGACGCTGGCTGGGAGCCCCGGCGCGCTGGACCGACCGCCTGCTCTCGGCCCTCAACCGCGCCTACCCGCGGGTGCTCAAGCCCTGCCTGCGCCACGCCGGCCTGGTGCTCTTCCTCGGCCTCGGCCTGGTGCTGCTCACCGTCCAGAGCTTCACCCAGCTGGGCACCGAGCTGCTGCCGGAGATCCACCAGGGGGAGCTCACCTTCGAGGTCGAGCTGCCGGTGGGTTCGCCCCTGGAGGAGACCATCGCCACCCTCGCTCCGGTGGAGCAGGCGATCCTCCAGGACATGGAGCAGGCGCGCGGCGCGGCCTCCTACATCGACGCGCTGCTGGTGACCTACGGCTTCGATCCGGAGACCTCCCGCCGCGCCGACGAGGGCGAGCATTCCGCCCGCTTCAAGGTTCTGGTGGACCGCCCGGATCCCGGAATCCTCGGTCGCTTCGCGGCCCTCAGCGGCGCCCGCGCGCTGGAGGATGTAGACCTCAAGGCCCGCGAGGCGGCGGTGGTCGAAGAGCTTCGGGGCATCCTCGAGACGGTGCCCGATAGCGATGCCCGAGTGCAGCGCCCGGTGCTCTTCTCCTTCCGCACGCCGCTGGAGGTGGAGATCCAGGGAGACGACCTCGCAACCCTGCGGCGCTGGACCGACGACGCCCAGGCTCGCCTCGCCGCGCTGCCCCAGCTGGCGGACGTGGAGTCGACGCTGAAGAGCGGCGCTCCGGAGGTGCAGATCGCCTACGATCGTGAGCGCCTGGCGCGCTATGACCTCGACATCCGCCGGGTCGCCCAGCAGGTGCGGGATCAGGTGCAGGGAGCGGAGGCCACCCGCTACAACCTGGTGGACCGCCGCATTCCGGTAGTGGTGCGCCTGGAGGAAGACGATCGCGAGACGGTGACGGACGTCGCCGAGCTGGTGATCAACCCCGGCGGCGAGCGCCCCATTCCCCTCGGCGCGGTGGCGGAGATCGCCCTCGGCGAGGGCCCCAGCGAGGTGCGCCGAGTAGACGGCCAGCGGGTCGGCCTGATTCGCTCCAACCTCGGCGAGGCCAGCCTCGGCGAGGCGGCGGCGGTGGTGCGGGCCAGCCTGGAGCCGCTGCCCTGGCCCCAGGGGATGAGCTACGAGATCGCCGGCCAGAGCGAGGAGTGGGATCGCAGCTCCTCCAGCCTGTGGCTCGCCCTGGCCCTCTCCATCTTCTTGGTCTACGTCATCATGGCGGCGCAATTCGAGAGCCTCACTCAGCCGCTGGTGATTCTGCTCACCGTGCCCCTGGCCTTCTTCGGCACCGCCCTGGCGCTGCAGTGGATGGGGCTGCCTCTCTCGGTGGTGGTCTTCCTCGGCATGATCATGCTCGCCGGCATCGTGGTGAACAACGCCATCGTGCTGGTGGACTACATCAACACCCTGCGCCGCCGCGGCATGGAGCTCAGCGCCGCGGTGCTGGAGGCCGGCACGGTACGCCTGCGGCCGATTCTGATGACCACCGCCACCACCGTGCTGGGCCTGGCGCCGATGGCCATCGGCCTCGGTGACGGCGCGGAGATCCGCGCCCCCATGGCGCTGGCGGTGATCTCCGGCCTGATCACCTCCACCGGCCTGACCCTGGTGATCATCCCCGTCGCCTACCTCACCCTCGATCGCCTCCAGTCGCGACTGCTGGGTCGCCCCATCGCCAGCGTCGATCCGGTCAATGAGGGCCATGCAGCCACCGAAGCGGCCACCGAGGCGGCCACCCTCGCGGAGAGCACGGCGGCGAACGCCGCTGGCGCTGATGGCTCCGGCGAGGCCCTCCACTCCACCACCTGAGGCCCGTCCTCCGGTCTTTCCTAACCCCACGATTTCCTCTCTCGATGCCCCTGGCCCAGTGACGGCAGCGAGCGTCGGCACCGAGCACCACACTCCACGGCGAGGCCTACCATGAGCCACTCCACGCCCCCCCAAGACCCCTCCCCGGACGAGCATCGAACGACCCCCAATCGCTGGGAGTCGCTGCTGCCGAGCTTCTCCCTGGGGCGCCCGGTGACCGTCATCGTGCTGCTCGCCACGGTGCTGGTGGTGGGCGTCGTCGCCACCGTGGGGATTCCCCTGGAGACCTTCCCCCAGGGCTTCTCTCCCCCCTTCCTCTCGGTGGTCGCTCCGTGGCCCGACGCTTCACCCCAGGACGTGCTGGAGAAGATCGTCCAGCCGCTGGAGGACGAGATCAGCACGGTGCGAGGATTGAGCCGCCTCTCCTCTCTGTCCACCAACGGCAGCGGCCTGCTCTTCCTCACCTTCAAGCAGGGGACGGACATGGACATCGCCTACCGCGAGGTCCGAGACCGAGTGGAGCGCACCCGGCGCAAGCTGCCGGACGACGTCGACCGCGTCTACGTCAACAAGCAGGATCTCTCGGACCTGCCGATCTTCATGGTCGGTCTGGCGGTGGACCCGGAGCTCTCGGATCCCTACCAGCTGATCACCGACGAGATCCTCAAGCCGCTGGAGCGGCTGGACGGCGTCGCCAGCGTCGAAACCCAGGGGCTGGAGGAGAAGGAGATCCTCATCGAGGTGGATCGGCGCCGGGCGGAGGCCGCCGGGCTGGACATCTACCGCCTGGCCCAGGAGCTGGGCAACGACAACTTCACCATGGCCAGCGGCAACGTCCTCTCCGGCGCCTCCAAGCTGCTGCTGCGCTCCGTCGCCCGCTATCCGGACCTCGACACCCTGCGCCAGCGGCCGGTGGGGGAAGCGGTGCGGCTACAGGACGTGGCGACGGTGCTCTACGAGGAGCCGGAGCAGGACTTCACCGCCCGGGTCAACAGCCGGCCGGCGGTGGCGGTGCTGCTCTTCAAGGAGGGGCAGGAGAACACCCTCGCGGTCTGTGAGCGCATTCAGGGGCTGGTGGACGAGATGCAGGAGAATCCCCGGCTGGCGAGCATGACCATCGTGCCGATCCTCAACCAGGGGGATTTCATCCGCTCCTCCCTGGGGGTGATGCTAGACAGCGGGCGCATCGGCGCCCTGTTCGCCATCGGGGTGCTCTTCTTCTTCCTGCGTCGCCTGAGGATGACCCTGATCATCACGCTCTCCATCCCCCTCTCCATGCTCATCGCCTTGACGGTGATGTACTTCGGCGGCGAGACCCTGAATATCCTCACCCTGCTGGGGCTGATGATCTCCGTCGGCCTGCTGGTGGACAACTCGGTGGTGGTGGCGGAAAACATCCACCGCCTCCACCGCGCCGGCCTGCCGCGGCGGGAGGCGGCGGTTCGCGGCGCCGGGGAGATCTCCCTGGCGGTGGTGATGGCCACCCTCACCACCATCGCCGTGTTCCTGCCCATCTCGCTGATCGAGGGCAACGCCCAATTCTTCCTGCTGCGACTCTCGGTCCCCATCTCCGTCTCCCTCGCCGCCTCGCTGGCGGTGGCCCTGGTCTTTGTCCCCCTGGCGGCCTACGTCACCCTGCCGGCGGACGGCGGCGATAGAAGCTCCGGTAAGGGCTCCGGTGAAACCCAGCGCAGTCGCCGCGCCAACGCCTTCCGGCAGCGCGTCGATGCTCTGCTGCGAAGCGCCTATAACCTCACCCTCGGCAAGATCAATCAGCAATACAACCGGCTCCTGGCCCACTGCCTGCGCCGCCGTATGGACACCGTGCTGGCGACCGCCGCGGTGCTCGCCCTGACCAGCGCCGTAGCCTTCGAGGACATGGAGATCGTCGCCCAGCAGGAAAACGAGCGGCCTGGCTTCGAGGTCGACGTCGAGCTGCCGGGCACCTGGGTGGAGGCCGACGCCAGGGAATACTTTCGCCGAGTAGAGGGCATCCTCGAAGAACGCCAGGACGCCTGGGACCTTCAGGGCTACTTCATCGGCTTCCAGGAGGACAACGGCGAAATCCAGGGCTGGTTCAACAGCCCCCGCACCACGGACCTGAGCCCCACCCAAATCGTTGAGGAATTCACCGAGCTGCTGCCGGAGGCCCCGGGCCTGGAGGTCTACACCGGCAGCGAGAATCGCTCCAGCGATTGCCAGCAGGACAACCTCCACTGCGTACGGCTCTACGGCGAAGACACCGAGCAGCTGGGCGAGCTGCGGGAGGAGCTGCAGGAGGTCTTCCGCGTCGTCGACGGCGTGATCGGCGTGCGTCGGGGCAACGAGCCGAGCCCCGACCAGCTCTCCCTGCTGCTCGACCGCGACCGGCTGCAGCGCCAGCTGATCAACCCCCAGGCGGTGGCTGGAGTGGTGGCCTACGCCCTGCGCGGCCAGAGCCTGCCGAAGGTCTACCGCGAGGGTCGCGAGATTCCGGTGCGGGTGCGCTTCCAGGAGCAGGACCGAGACAGCCTGGAGGAGCTCGCTAGCTTCGCCATCCCGAAGCAGGGAGGACCAGAGTCTGGAGTTGGCCGCGTGGCCCTCGGTTCCGTCGCTCGCCCCATCTTCAGCAGCGCTCCGGAATCCATCTATCGCCGCAACAAGCGCACCTCCACCACCATCACCCTGGAGATCGACGAGGAGCGCAAGGACGAAGTGGTGCAGGGCGTCAGCGCCCTCTCCGCTCAGCTCGATCTGCCGGAGGGGGTGACCTTCGACTCCGGAGTCCGCGCCACCCTCAACGCCGACGCCCTCGCCCTGCTGATGGCGGCGGGCCTTTCGGTGGCCTTCATCTATCTGCTGATGGCCTTCCTCTTCGAGAGCTTCATCCTGCCCCTGTCCATCATCCTCACCATCCCCCTGGCCTCCATCGGAGTCGGCTGGATCCACTTCCTCAGCGGCTACAGCCTCGACTTCTTAGGCGCCGTCGCGTCGATCCTGCTGATCGGCGTGGTGGTCAACAACGGCATCGTGCTGGTGGACTACGTCAATCGCCTGCGGCGCGAAGGCGCCACCCGCAGCGAGGCCCTGCTGGTCGCCTCCGAGCGGCGCTTCCGGCCGATCATGATGACCGCCCTCACCACCATCTGCGCCACCGTTCCCCTCACCGTCGGCGGCCCCACGGACATCGGCATGTCCTACACCAGCTTCGGCCTCTCCCTGGTCGGCGGCATGACCACCGCCACCCTCCTCACCCTGCTGGTGGTGCCGGTGTTCTACACCCTCTTCGACGATCTGCGGGAGAGGCTGGAAGAGGCGGTTTCGGCGCGGGGGAAAACGGTGGATATGAAAGAGAGTGAAGCGCAGCCCGCGACGTCCTGACGCGACGTCCTGACCCGATGCCCTCGAAACTACCGTGAACCTTGTTCTGTCGAGGTTCAGTTCAGCTTGGCGATATAACGTGAAGGTCTCTCCTCGACTCACCCAACGTATTTCGCCACCCACTCGGTCATTGCTTGCAAGAGCTCTGGCACCGGCAGCCTCTCGACATCCTCATCCGAAAAACCCCTTCTCTTCAGGGCGTCATAATTGTCGCCCATGAAGACATTAAAGGTATCCCAGATCAAAGTTGGACCATCGGCTTTGAGGCCACAGGTTGAGCTCAGCCAATTTCGAACTTCTAAGACAACATCTTCCGGCACATTGCCATGATTTGCGACGTCGGAGTTAGAGAGATCAGAGATCGCTGCCTGATATCTATAGTTCTCCCCTACCAGGATCAGGCACTTCTTATCAGCGTGCTTTCCGCCTTTAAATAACCTGCAGCCGACATCGATACCCAGCTCAAAAGGCATATTGAGCCGATAGAGCTCACCTGATCGACTCGCCTGGATTTTCGATAAATCGTGAATCGCATACTTGGATTCACCGATTAACTCAACGATCTTTGCGATTCTCGCCTCGCCCGAGTCAAGCCGTTCTGATGCGATTCTCGGCTTCAGGCCAACATAGATAATCGTGAACAGTAACGGCCGCAATAGGGAGTAAAACGACTCGTCGAAGGGGCAGTTTACAAATACATTCTTATCGAAACCCACGCAAATTCAGCCCTATCTCTTGTCTCGAGGAGGGAATGGGTCGTTCCCGTAGCTTCGCCGTTCCTTGATGGTGCCATCCTTGCCGTGCACATAGAGCTCACCGTGGACTCTCTTGGCCGCATCTCGGGCGTATTTGATTGCGTCCTCTTTCCTCGGAAAGACTCTTGTCGCGCGAGTCTTGCCAGCAGTCTTCACCGCCCATCCTCCAACCTGCCGGGGAACTACATGCTTGTTCTTGTTCATCGCTATAAGACTCCTTCCTACCCCAAAATACACTACTGAGATTTTATCTGCAAAGCCGTCTTCCTTATCCTCTTAATGCACATCGTCGCGTAAATATCTGCTGACATCCGGGGCTTTCTCACTTCCCCGTCTCGCCCAATGCAAGTCCCTAAGTGATGACCTCGGGCCGCTCTCATCGCATTTCCCAATGTATGTCACGTTGCAGGCACCGTTTCACCTGTGGGCTTTCAGCAGTGAATGGGGGCACAAGCTTGTCGAGAGCGGACGACGACAAGAGCAGCGTGCTTCTTGGTGAATGAGACTCATGGGGTGCGTTTTTCCTCTTGTCGGTAGCTTTTGCCGACGAGTTCGAGAGCCTCTGCTGAAGACGGATAGGTCCCGGAGAACTGGATTCCTGAGTGGATGCGGCAGCTCCTGGAGCCGGAGCAAAGAACCGGGTGCCTGAATCAGGTGGATTTCTTGAGGGAGTGCGCCAGGCGTTTGCGCTTTAGTAGATAGCGCTCTTTTCCTCCGTCGCAGGCGGAGACCGCGCGGCATTTCATCCACTGAATTGCGGCGCACCGCATTGCGGAGATCCCGAAAGCACGAGCAGCAGGTCTCGATGGATCTCTTCGAAACACCCCCACAGCGGGGCGACGTAGGTTGAGGCAGCGCTACTTCCCTTGCTTTTCCATTCGATCCAATCCAATTGATCCACTTCCTCGGTCTTTCAATGGAGCAACCCATGCACCGAAGACGAATCGCGCTCGCCGCAGGTCTCGGCCTCACACTCCTGACCCTGCTCACCAGCCTCTCCCTGATCGCCGATCCGGAGCCCCGCTACGGCGGCGCCGACGGCGTGATGTGGATCGAGGCCGAACTGCCCGCCGGGGCGGTTCATGGCGTGCGGGCACCGCAATCTGCCATCGTCCATGATCGCGCCCGCGGCGTGACCTGGCTGCTCACTCCCCAGCGCCTGCAGTCGGTGAGCGCCGACGGAGAGCGCCTCACCTCGACTTCCATCGACGCCGCCCAGGACGCTACGGTGGCCCTGGCGCAGGTCTCTCTGGACGGCTCGGTGTGGGCCGCCGCGGGCCGCGAATTGGTGGCCATCTCCGGCGCCGGTCAGGTGCTCGCCCGGCGCACTCTGGACCAGCCGGCGGCGGCGCTGGCGGCGGATGTCCGCGGCCAGGTGCTGTGGGTGGCCAGCGGAGAGAAGGTGATCGGCCTCGACCTGGTGAGCGGGCAGCCGCTCCACGGCCGCAGCATCCCGGCCCAGGCCTTGAGCGACGAGCTCCTCGGCGAGCTGCTGCTGGATGGATCTCTCGACCGCGTCTCTCTCGATGACTTCAGCCACGAAGGAATCGGCTCCGACGACGTTGCCCTCGATGAGCTGAACGCAGGGGACGTTGCCGAAGACGAAGCGCACAACTTCGGCGGCTCCCTCTTCGACCGCCTCGAGGAGAGCTTCGCCACCGATTTACGAGGGGAGCAGCGCGCCGACGCGATGGAGCGCCTCGGCCTGGAGCGCTCCCCCACCACCGGCGCGGTGAACGCCCTGGCGATGACGGCGGACGGCAGCCTGTGGGCGGCGGCGGACAACGCGCTGCTGCGGCGGTCGCCCTCCGGTGACCTGGCGGTGCTGCCGCTGGCCGGTCTCGGACCGCTCGCCGCCGACGGCGAGGGCCTGTGGGCCGGCCGCGGTCGGGAGCTGCTGCGCCTCGACGCCGAGGGCACCATCGTCGGCCAGCTGGAGCCCTTCGCCTCTACCGTCCTCGATCTCGCTCTCGAATCCTCCCAGGGTCGACTGTGGGCCACCGACGGCCGAGTGCTGGTGGAGGTCGGCAGCCTCGCCGAGGCCAGCCTGGCGACGTCTGGAGTCACCCTCGCCGAAAGCAGGGTACTTCAGCGCACCGTGCTGCAGCGAACCGTCGGCGCCATCGCCCGGGGCCCCGTCGACGACGTCCAGCGCTCGGCGGTCTCACGCTCCTTTCTAGCCGGCGGTTCCACCGACGGCGGAGACTTCCAGGAGACCACCCTCACCGCCGCCGCCGACTCCTTCCTCTCCGCTCGCCTGTGGGCGCGGAATAAGAATTACGGCGACGCCACCGGTCTGCGCCTCTACCCCGGCGGCAAGACTCGTCCGCTGGTGCGCTTCGATCTCGACGGCATCGGCCCGGAGATTCAGAGCCTCCACAGCGCCACCCTGCGCCTCTACATCGACTACAACCAGGGCAATTGGGGACGGGGCCGAAGCGTCGGCTTCCATCGCCTGCTGCGGCCGTGGACCGAGAGCGGCGTCACCTGGAATTGCGCCGACGACGCCAACCCGCAGAACTACTGGCCCAACTGCCACCCCCGCTGGTTCGGCGGCCGCTTCGCCTGGCTGCCCACCGAGACTCTGGTGCACACCAACGATCTGCAAGGCTGGATCGAGGTGGACGTCACCTCGGACGTTCAATCCTTCCTCGAGGGGGTCGACGACAACCACGGCTGGATCGTTCGCAAGCGCAGCTTCTTCAAGAACGGCACGGTGCTCTACAGCTCCAAGGAGGCGGGGGAGGAATTCGCCCCTCAGCTGGTGCTGCGCTATGCCGGCGTTGACTCCGAAGGCCCGGATCTCTCCTTCGTCGATCCCGTCGACGGCGCGGTGCTCGATACCGCGACGCCGGAGCTGACCTTCTCCTTCAGCGATTCCGGCAGTGGAGTCGATGACGCCAGTCTGGCCCTGACCGTCGACGGAGTCGACGCGGCTCTCAACTGCGCTCCGCTGAATTCCGGCGCCCGCTGCACCCTCGCCGAGGCCCTGGCGGAAGGCAGCTCCCAGCTGACGGCGACGATCGCGGATCTCGAGGGCAACCTTTCGACGCCGGCCGAGATCACCATCACCGTCGACACCGTCGCGCCGGTGATCACCGTCACCACCCCCACCGACGGCGCTCTGCTGGCGGTGGGTCAGACCCTGGTGCAGGGCTCCGTCGATGACGCCGACGCCGTCCTCAGCCTCGGCGGCCAGCCGGTGGCGGTGAACCAGGACGGCTCCTTCAGCCAGGGGCCGGTGCCCCTCGCGGAAGGGCCCAACACTCTGCTGCTGGAGGCCGAGGACGCCGCCGGCAACCTCGGTTCTCTCTCCCTCACGGTGGTCGTCGACACCCTGCCGCCGGCGGCGGTAAATCTCGACGACGTGAGCGTCAGCGAGCCCGCCGACGGCCTGGTGACGGTGATCGGTGAGCCCGGCAGCGTCGAGGGCGACACCACGGTGATGATCACCGTCGCCGGCTCCGGAGCCTCGGTGAGCGTCACCGCGGCGGCCGACGGTTCCTTCATCGCGGCCATCGCGGCGGCGCCGGAGGACGTGCTGGAGATCACCGCCCGGGACGCTGCCGGCAACGTCAGCAGCGCGGTGACGGTGACGGTGCCCGGCCCGCCGCCGGGACCGGACGTGCCGCCGGACCCCTCCACCGTGGCCCCGCCGCTGGACCGCACGGTGCCCACCTCGGTCTTCGACGCCACGGAATTCCTCTACCAGGGCGCTGACCCGATCCAGACCGGCGTCGCGCCGGGAGTGATCGAGCGTCGCCGGGTGGCGGTGATCCGAGGCGAGATCATCGACCGCGACGGCGCGCCGCTGCCGGGGGTGGAGATCTCCGTTCTCGGCCACCCGGAATTCGGCTCCACCCTGAGCCGGCTGGACGGCGCCTTCGACCTTGCGGTCAACGGCGGCGGCTCGCTGACGGTGAACTACGAAGGGGAGGGCCTGATGCCCCTGCAGCGCACCGTCGAGGTGCCGTGGCGGGATTGGGTGTGGGCCCCGCAGGTGGTGATGAGCGCCTTCGATACCCAGGTCACCACCGTCAACTCGGATTCCGAAGACGTGCAGGTGGCCCGCGCCACTCCCCAGACGGATGACGACGGCACCCGCACCGCCACCCTGATCCTGCCTCCGGGCACCGAGATCTCCATGGAGCTGGCGGACGGCAGCGTGGTGCCCCTGGCCTCCGCCGCGGTGCGCGCCAGCGAGTACACCGTCGGCCCCCGCGGCCCTCAGGCGATGCCCGCGGACCTGCCGGCCAACGTCGCCTACACCTACGCCGTGGAGCTCTCCGCCGACGAGGCGGTGGCCGCCGGCGCCGAGCGGGTGAACTTCGATCGCCCCATCGCCTTCTACCTCGAGAACTTCATCGAATTCCCCGTCGGCACCGCGGTGCCCATGGGCTATTACGACCGTCGCCAGGGCGCCTGGATCGGCTCCCCCAACGGCGTCGTGCTGGAGGTGCTCTCGGTGAACGCCGAGGGCCTCGCGGAGCTCGACATCGACGGCAGCGGAACTCCCGCTAGCTTCGCCGACCTGGCGGCGCTGGACATCGACGAGCCGGAGCGCATGGCCGTCGCCAACCTCTACGCTCCCGGCCAGAGCCTGTGGCGGGTGCCGGTGGAGCACTTCACCCCCTACGACTGCAACTGGCCCTACTCGCCGCCGGACGATTCCCAGCCGCCCCCCAGCGATGAGGACGACGACGGTGACGACGATCCGGACGATGACGACGACCCCGACGACGACGATCCGGAGGACGACGACCCCGACGACGAGGAAGATGACGACGATCCCTGCGAGCAGGACGGCTCCGTCATCGAGTGTGAGAACCAGATCCTGCGGGAGAGCATGCCCCTCATCGGCACCACCCACAGCCTGCACTACAGCAGCGATCGGGTGCCCGGGCGCACCACCTCCTTCAGCATCAAGACCCGCCTCTCCGGCGATACCGTGCCGGCCTCCCTCAAGCGCATCGAGCTGGAGATCCTGATCGCCGGCCAGCGGATCCGGGAAAGCTTCGCGCCGCTGCCGGGGCAGAGCTATTCCTTCACCTGGAACGGCGACGACGCCTACGGCCGCAGGGCCCAGGGCAAGACCGAGATCACCATTCGCAAGGGCTACGTCTACGACGGCGTCTACCGCCGCCCGGCGGCCTTCTTCCAGAGCTGGGCTCGCTTCCCCGAGGGCAGCTTCAGCCAGGCGATCCCCAACCGCCGCAACCGCGAAATCACCCTGTGGAACGAGCGCCGGGATGCCGTGGACGTGGTGGCCAAATCCGCCCTCGGCACCTGGGATGCCCGGGAGCAGGGCTTCGGCGGCTGGAGCCTGGACGTGCACCACGTCTACGACCCCAACGCCAAGACCCTCTACCCCGGCAGCGGCGGGCGGATGAGCGCCCAGCAGCTGAGCCCGGTGGTGCGCCGCATCGCCGGCCAGACCTTCGCCGGCGGCTTCCAGGGGGACGGCGGATCGGCCCGCCTGGCCCGCCTCGGCAGCCCGGAAGCCCTGGCCGTCGGCCCCGGTGGCGAAATCTACGTCGCCGACGCCCAGAACCATCGAGTGCGCGTGATCTACCCCAACGGCACCATCGACACCCTGGCCGGCAACGGCACCCTCTGCGACGGAGACGGAGGGCCCGGAGATGGTCCGGGAGACGGACCCGGAGATGGGCCTGGGGATGGACCCGGAGACGGGCCCGGGGACGGACCCGTCGAGGGCCTTGGCGGATCCGCCGAGATCGTCGGCGACACGTCCGGCGTGCTCGCGGAGGCATCCTCCGTCGACTGCGGCAACGGCGGTCCGGCCACCGAAGCCCAGCTGACCTTCCCCTCCAGCGTCGCCGTCGGCCCCGACGGCAGCGTGTACATCGCCGACACCGGCAATCGCTGTATCCGTCGGGTCACCGCCGACGGCATCATTCGCGCCGTCGCCGGCAGCTGCGAGCCCCAGTTCGGCCAGGGCATCGTCAGCGGCCCGCCGGCCCAGAGTAATGACCTTCAGAACGGCGTTTTCGCCAGCCCCGCCCTCTCCGCCGACGGCGACGGCGGGCCGGCGACCAGCGCCCCCCTCTCGGAGCCCATCGATCTGGCCATCAACCCCGACGGCTCCTTCTTCATCGCCGACGCCTCCGACGACCTGGTACGCCTGGTCGGCACCGACGGCATCATTACCACGGTGGTGGGCCAGGGCAGCGGTGGAGGCGGAGGCGGAGGCGGTGGTGACTGCGGGGACTGCGGTCTCGGCGGCATCACCAGCCCTGGAGCCCTGACCAAGAACGAAGGGGACGGAGATGGCGGCGACGGCGGCGACGGCGGCTTCGGCGACGGCTCCACCCGCGGCGTCGACATCGTCCTGGATCGCCCCACCGGCGTCGCCCTGGGGCCCGACGGCGCCCTCTTCGTGGTCGAGAACGGCGCCCACCGGGTGTGGCGCATGGAGGTCGACGGCACCATCGAGACGGTGGCCGGCGACGGCAACTCCGGCAGCTCCGGCGACGGCGGCCCGGCCCTCGAAGCCTCCCTCCGCTCGCCTCGGCGAGTGACCGTCGGCTCCGAAGGCGCCTTCTACATCACCGACGGCTTCAATCGAAAGATCCGCCGGGTGGGCGTCGACGGCGTCATCCAGACGGTGGCCGGCACCGGCTCCTTCGGCAGCACCGGAGAGGGCGGCCCCGCCGCCGACGTGGACCTCGCCAATCCGGTGGGCATCGCCTTCTCGCCGGACGGCAACCTGATCTTCAGCGACAGCTCCCAGCACGTGGTCCTCGAGATGGGCCTCGCCCTGCAGGGCTTCGCCGAAGAGGAATTCGTCATCTCCAGCCCGAACCGCCAGTCGGTCTACGTCTTCGACTCCCGAGGCCGCCATCTGCGCACCCTCAACGGCCTCACCGGAGCGGAGCGCTACCGCTTCGACTACGACGAAGCTGGGCTGCTGGTGGCGGTTCACGACGGTGACGGCGAGATCACCCAGGTGCAGCGCGGCTCCGACGGCGCCCCGCAGGCGGTGATCGGCCCTCAGGGGCAGCGCACCGAGATCGCCCTCGACTCCAACGGCTTCCTGCAGAGCCTGCAGCAGCCGGGGAGCGAGACTCATACCTTCGACCACGGCCGCTTCGGCCTGCTGGAGAGCTGGCGAGATCCCCTCGACAACGAGACCTCCGCCAGCTACGACATCTTCGGGCGACTCACCCGGGAGGAGCACGCCGACGGCGGCTTCCAAACCTTCCGGCGCTTCGAAACCAGTCGCACCAGCAGCATCTACCGCGATACCGCCGAGGGGGTTCGAACCCGCTACCGCACCTTCGAGGGCCGCTTCGGCAAGACCCGCCAGGTGCGCAGTCCGGACGGTCTGATCTCCAACTTGAGAATCCAGCGAAACCGGGGAACGGTTCGACTCGAGCATCCCGACGGCAGCGTCGAGGAGGTAGCGAGCCAGCCGGATCCACGCTTCGGCATGCAGGCCTCGATTCCGAAGTCTCGCCGCGTCTCGATGCCCAGCGGCCTCACCTTGTTCAGCTCGGCGACCCGCACCCTGCAGCTGACGGATCTCGAAGATCCCCTGAGCCTGGAGACCTTCACCGACCAGCTGACCCTCAATGGTCGCACCTTCCAGCAGAGCTACGACCGCGCGACCCAAACCTTCACTCGCACCAGCGCCGAGGGCCGGCAGGGTACTTCCACCATCGACGATCAAGGTCGATTGGTCGGTTCCCAATTCGCCAACTTCGAGGCGGTGAGCTTCGACCACAACCCCCAGGGCCGCATGGAGCGAGCCGTATGGGGCAGCGGCGAGGACGCCCGGGAGACCGTGCTCAGCTATGACGCGGCGGGCCGAGTGGAGACCATCACCGACCCCGAAGGCCGCCTGGCGACCCTCGGCTACGACGCCAACGATCGCCTGGTGCAGGTGGTCGCCCCCGGTGGCTTGACCACCGAAATCGGCTACGACGACGTCGGCCGCATCGCCTCGGTGAAGCCCCCCAGCCGTAGCGCCCATCGCTTCACCTACACCGGCACCGGCAACACCCAGAGCTACGACCCGCCGGATATCGGTCTGCCCATCGACACCACCACCTACAGCTACGATCTGGATCGCCGACTCACCGGCATTCAGCGGGCCGACGGGCAGCAGGTGAGCCTGACCTACGACAGCGCCGGGCGTCCCCTGGACGTCATCGCGCCGCGACGCACCCTGACCCACGTCTACGACGAAGACAGCGGCCGCCTGGCCGCCGTCACCGGAGACGACGGATCACGCCTCGACTTCACCTTCGACGGTCGCCTGCTGCGGGCCGTCGCCCTCAGCGGCGAGGTCTCCGGCAGCGTCGAGCAGTCCTACGACAACAACTTCTGGGTCACCCGCAGCACCGTCAACGGAGCCTTCCCGGTGGACTACGGCTACGATGACGACGGTCTGCTCACCCAGGCCGGTGGGCTCACCTTCCAGCGAGATCCGCAGAGCGGCCTGATCACCGGAACCACCGTCGACAGCGTCGCTACCGGCCGCGGCTACAACGGCTTCGGCGAGCTGGATCGAATCGACGCCAGCGTCGCCGGGGCGCCCATCTACCAGGCGCAATACGGCTTCGACAAGCTCGGCCGGGTGACCAGCAAAGAAGAGACCCTCGACGGCGTCACCGTGACCACCACCTACGGCTACGACCTCGCCGGTCGACTGCAGACGGTGGATCGGGATGGCCTGCCCCTGGCCAGCTACGGCTACGACGGCAACGGCAATCGCCTGACCTACGACGGTCCCTTCGGCTCCCTGGTGGGCGCCTACGATGATCAGGACCGCCTGCTCAGCTACGGCGGCCTGAGCTACACCTACAACGCCAGCGGCGACCTCGAATCCAAGGGCGACGGTGTGCAAACGGTGTTCTACGACTACGACGTATTCAGCAATCTGCGGGGGGTCACCCTCGCCGACGGCACCCAGATCGAATACATCATCGACGGCGCCAACCGTCGAGTCGGCAAGAAGATCGCCGGCACCCTGGTGCAGGGCTTCCTCTACCAGGACCGCAGCCACCCGGCGGCGGAGCTGGACGGCGCCGGCAACGTGGTCTCCCGCTTCATCTACGGCACCGATCCTTCGATGCCCGACACCATGATCAAGGGAGGCGTTACCTACCGCTTCATCACCGATCACCTCGGCAGTCCTCGCCTGGTGGTGGATACCTCCACCGGCGCCATCGCCCAGCGCATGGACTACGATGAATTCGGCCGGGTGACCCTCGACACCAACCCCGGCTTCCAGCCCTTCGGCTTTGCCGGCGGCCTCTACGACTCTCAGGCGGGCCTGGTGCGCTTCGGCGCCCGGGATTACGATCCGGAGATCGGCCGCTGGACCAGCAAGGATCCCATCGGCTTCCGCGGCGGCGACACCAACCTCTACGGCTACGTCACCAACGATCCGCAGAACTTCATCGATCCCGACGGGCTTAGCAAGACCGATAAGCATTACGGCCTGCCCCGCAAGTTCTGGAATTGGTACCACGACAAAAAAGATCCCGGTGGTGGCGATCTTCACGATCCCGACGAGCGGGAGTGGTGGTACGAGCAGTGGGAGCGCGAAGGTAAGCCGGACAAGAAGCGCAATCCCCGCCGCCGCGACCGCGACGAGCGCAATGAACCCGTAGAGTTCTGCCCCTTGGAGATCCCCGAGACCATCCCTCTGCCGGAGATCGATCCCTGCATCGCCGGCAACGTCGCCATCGGCGCCGCGGTAGGTGCCGTGGTCGGCTCGGTGGTCGGCGGCACCGGCGGTGCCGCTGGCGGCACCCTGGTGGCGCCGGGAGTCGGTACCGTCGGCGGCGGCGCCGCCGGCAGCAAGGGAGGCGCCGTGGTCGGTGGCGCCATCGGTGGAGCTATCGGTGGCGCCATCGGAGGAGCCATATGCAATTAACGCTAGGGCAACTAAAACCACAGCAATCGGGGCCGCGGAAGCTGATCTCCCAACGCTTCAGCTTGCCAGCTCCTGCCCTTCCTTCTCGCCTCTTCACCGAGGGCCCCCCTCGGTGAACCAGGCCTCCCACCCGACGCTCACCTTCGCCGTGCGCCTTCAGGTGCGCACGGCGAAGGCGGACCTCTCCCAGCTGATCGCCAGCCTCGGCCCCAGCGGCCCGGGCTTTCGTCAGCGGGGCGAGGAGCGTCTTCTCTCCCCCCAGGCCTGCGCCCGGGGGGAGAGCTCCGTCTTCAGCGAATCCCGGTGGACCTTCCCCTCGGACCTTGCCGACAGCGCGCCGCTGGAAGCACAGATCTCGCAGCTTCTAGACCGCGCCGAAGAGTCCTGGCTGCCGCTGCTGGGCACCCTGCGCCGGCGACTGCGGCTGCTCCGGCAGCAGCCCGGCGCTCAAGCTTCAGCACTGGCCTCACCAGGAGAACTGGCCTCACCAGGAGAACTGGCCTCACCAGGAGAACTGGCCTCACCAGGAGAACTGGCCTCACCAGGAGAACTGGCCTCACCAGGAGAACTGGCCTCACCAGGAGAACTGGC
>JBCCXL010000036.1:0-37475 GCA_039191605.1 Acidobacteriota bacterium
AGCGCTTCGAGATCGAGTCAGTCGATCTCGAAGCGCTTCATCTTTTTGCGCAGACCTTCGCGAGAGATGCCCAGGCTGCGGGCGGCGGCGCTGCGGTTGCCGCCGCATTCCTTGAGATGGACTTCGATGAGCTGGCGCTCCATCTCGTCGAGGGTCGCGAGGCGGGCGGCGGCGAGGGGGCCTTCAGCGCTCTGAATTCTCTTCGACAGGCTGTCTACGGCGATGGGGTGCCCCTCGGGGGTGATGGCGACCAGGCGCCGCGCCTCGTTCTCGAGATCGCGGACGTTGCCGGGCCAGTCGTAGGTGCTCAGGGCCCGCTCCACGGCGGGGGGGACGGTCGGGAGAGGGCGCTCCATCCTCTCTGCCTCCCGCCGCAGGAAGTGGTAGAAGAGCGGCAGCACGTCGTCGGGGCGCTCGTGGAGCGGCGGTAGCTCGACGGTGATGGCGTTTAGGCGATAGAGGAGATCTTCGCGAAAGTTGCCGTCGGCGACTTCCTGCTCGAGGTCACGGTTGGTGGCGGCGACGAAGCGCACGTCCACTCGGTGGGGTCGACTGGCTCCTACCGGCTGGACCTCGCCGAATTGCAGCGTGCGTAGCAGCTTGACCTGCAGCTCTTTGGGCAGCTCTCCGACTTCGTCCAAGAAGACGGTTCCGGTATCGCCACTGGGGATCAAGCCCTGCTTGTCCCGGGAAGCGCCGGTAAAGGCTCCGCGCCGGTGGCCGAAGAGCTCGGATTCCAGCAGCGAGGGGGAGACGGCGCCGCAGTTGACGGTGACGTAGGGCCGGGACGCGCGGCGGCTGTTGAGATGCAGCGCTCTGACCACCAGCTCCTTGCCGGTGCCGGTGGGGCCCTGCACCAGCACTGGGAGATCCGAGGGGGCGACCTGGGCTACGGTCTCGAGGATTTTCAGGAAGGCCGGGTCTCCGGTGATGATGCCGGGGAATCGATGGCGCTCGAAGAGATCGTTCTCCAGCAGCTGGTTGCGCTGCTCCAGGAGCAGGCGGCGCAGGCTCGCCTCGAGGGCGCGGGCGGAGAGGTCGAGGATGCGGTGGAAGAGGCCTAGCTGGGTGGTTTCGAAGAGGTGCTCGAGGGAGCGGCTCTCGAGATAGAGGGCTCCAGCGGTTTTGCCTTCGAGGGTCAGCGGCGCGGCGAGAACCGATCGGATGCCCTTGCGCAGCACGCTTTCGGCTTCGGAGAAGCGATCGTCGGAGAGGGCGTCTTCGATCAGCGTCGGCTCACCCCGGTGCAGAACATCCTGGAGGATGGAGCGAGAGATAGGATCTCGATCCCCCTCCAGCTCCTCCCGGCTCCAGTTGCGCACCACCCGCAGCTGAAGCGATCCCTGGTCCGGAGAGCGCAGCATCAAAAAGCCGCGATCTCCGTGAAGCACTTCGAGGGAGCGCTGAACGATGGCGTCCAGCAGTCGCTCATGATCGTCCAGGCGCAGCAAATCCTCCGCGAGATCCACCAATTTGGCTAGATCTTCGCTGCGGTAGGTGACGCCATCCTGGGCTTGCATTGGGGTAGTCAAGGGCGGGGCTCGTTGGTGGCGGGATGCTACCATGGCGATCTAGCCTTCTTATTTCCACCAAAATCCGTGGTATACCGAGAATCGAGGGACGTGGCGGCGATCGCTGCCCCTGGTGCCCTCGATCTCCGCTGAACCAGCCTCCACTGAACCAGTCTCTACCGAGTCAATTTTCTCGCTTGTTGCCCAAGGTGCAGAGCGTCCGCTCGCATTGATCCTCATTCCCAAGGGGAGCGTCCACTATGTCGTCGACTTTGCTACGCCGTCCGTACCGCCTGCTGCTGGCATTTCTCCTCGCTAGCATCGTTTTACCCGCCTGTGCCAATCCCAACGGCCCTGGAATCACCGAGCCCGGTGAGGCTTTCATCTCTCAGAAGGAGGTCGTGAAGGTGACGGTCGATCGCCGTACGGGCTCCATCGAGGTGGACGAGCCGGTGGTGACCATTTACCTCCAGCACGACCGGGAGCGCTTCGAAAAACAGCGTCCGGTGGAGGTGCAGTGGCTGGTGGATGGTCTGCCCCGAGGCTGGAGGCTCTACGTGGTAGCGGCCGAGGGGAGCCGCAGCGATGTCTTCAAGATGCCGGATACCTACGAGCCCCGGTGGGGCAAGGAATCAGACGGCCAAGAGAAGCCGAGGCAAGCCGCCAGCGACAAGCGGGGTGGAGGAGAAGCAGCGCCAGCTTTCTTGATTGACAACCCAAACAACGCTCTTCGCTCCGGAACCGTTCAGCGCTTCCCCAAGGAGCAGCGCAAGCCGAAGGGAGATTTGTCGAAGGAAGATCTCCGGGAGCGTTTCGAGGGCGATAAGAAGTTGCGCACCGCGTTCTGGAGCTACGACCTCGTGCTGGTGGATCGCCGCGGTCGGGAAGTCGGGCGCCTGGATCCCGACGTTCGTATCTTGATGTACCCCTGAGCTGATTTCTGAGCCGAGCTCCGCTGCGGAGTCTCTCGACGAAGAGAGGCTCCTAGCGCTGCTGGCAGGCTTCCAGGGGCCGCCCCCGCTCGGCGAGGGCGGCCGCGAGCCGGGGCTGCTGCTGCAGTGGAGCCAGCTCATCGAGCTGCAGCAGGCGGCAGGGATCGTCGCCCTGATCGACCAAGTTCAGCAGGGCGTCAATCGCGGCCTCCGGCTGCTCGCAGAGGGCTCGGCTCTGGGCGATGCGCAGCCAGCCGTCCGGCGGAGCGGCGGTGAGGGCGAGTCGATCTGCCTCTCGTAGAGCCTCCGGGCAGCGTCCCAGCTTGGCGAGGTAAAGGGGCTGGCGGGCCTGTAGGTCCGCCTTGCCGGGGGTGAGCCGGAGCTGCTCCTGCACCAGGCGCAGAGCCTCCTGATATGCCCCCTCGGCGGCCTCGGGGCGCTCCAGGCGCTCGTAGGTATCGCCGAGGTCCGCGTACAGGCTGGGGTCGTTGGGCTGCAGCTGAATGGCGCGCTGGTAGGAGCCGGCGGCGTCTTCGAAGCGCCCGACGCTATAGAGCAGGAAGGCTTGGGCCGCCGCCGTATCGCCATCCATGGCGGTCTCCGGAATCTGTCGATAGATGGAGAGGGCGCGCTCAATGTCCCCATCCACCTGAAGCGCCAGCAGGGCGAGATTGCCCAGCGGCCAGGCGCTCTCTCGGGGACCGGCAAGGTCCGCCGCCTGTCTCCAATGCTGCCGGGCGTCTTCGTAACTGCCGAGGCGGTACTCGACGCCGCCGAGCTGATTGCGGTACCACCAATTCAGCGGCCATCGCTCGGTGATCTGAAGCAGAGTTTCTCGAGCCCCAGCCCAATCCCCCTGCTGGCCCTGGGCGGCGGAGATCTCCAGCAGGAACTGACCTTCGGTTTCGGAAGGTTCGAGGTAGCCCACGCCGAGCTGTAGATGCTCCAGGGCGCGCTCGGTATTGCCCCGCAGCCGGTAGAGCCTGCCGAGGGCATAGTGGGCCATGGGCGCTTCGGGCTGGAGCTCCACGGCGGTGGAGGCGTCGAGCTGGGCGGCCTCCAGGAGCTCTTCGCTGGGGCTCATCTCGTAGCGATTCTGCCGCACGATGCTGCGGGCCGCGTAGGCCAGGGCGTGATCCGGGTCCATCCGCAGGGCGAGGTGGAAGAGCCGTTCGGCGCCTTCCGGGTCTTGCGGCGAAAAGAGCATTCCCACTCGCCGCATGCCGGCGGACAACATACTCTCGGGCTCGGTGCAGGCCCCCGCACCGCTCTCGGCGCAAACCTGGAGTAGCAGGCTGCTGGTGAGGGCGATATCCGGAAGCTGCCCCTGGAGCTGACGACAGTCGCCGTCATAGGCCAGCGAGACGATCTGGGCCCCGGTATCGCTGGCGAGAAATTGCAGGTTGGTGCGCGGCGTGCCGCCCACCTGAATCAGGGTTCCGCGGAGCAGCACGCTAGCTCGTTCCGCGGGCCCACGGGCCGCTCTCGGGTCCACCACTCGCACTCCGCTGAGCCCCGGGAGCTCGCTGGCGAGGTAGACCTCGAGGCTTTGCAGGCAGCGGGTGAGCTCCGGGATATCGGTGCGGTTCTCGAAGCCCTGAACCTCCACCGTCAGCGGACCGTTCGGGGCGGTGGTGAAGGAGGAGCGCAGCAGCAGAAGCAGGGCGATGCCGGCGAGGGCGAGGCCGCCCATCAGAACCCTTCTTCGACCCTTACCGAAGGCCGCGGAGAACAGCGGCCCTCTGCGCCACCACGGGCCGCCGGCCTTGGACGGCAGCAGGGCAGGACGAATCTGAGTGGGAGCGGTCTCGGGGCCGCCGCCGCCCGCTTCCTTGAGGGCCTGGGCCGCCTCCTGGGCGGTGGAGAAGCGGTCTTCCGGATCGTGCTCCAGCAGCCGGGCGATGGCTCTCCAGAGCTGTGGGGAGACGTCCTCCCGCACTTCGTTCAGGGGCTGCGGGTCGTCCTTGGCTAGGGACTTGACGTATTCCAGCAGGTGCCTGCCGGAGTAGGGAGGGCGGCCGGCGAGCATCTGGTAGAGCACGACGCCGAGGGCGAAGAGGTCGCAGCGCCCGTCCACGTCCGGCGTTCGCAGCTGCTCCGGGGCCATGTACGGAGGTGTGCCCAGCAGCATGCTCTGGGTGGTCTGGATGCTGGCCAGTAGCGCCGTGGGAATCTCGCTGGACTCCTCTCGAGGATCGAAGCTCGAGCCCGCGTTGCCCTTCTCTCCACTGTGCCGTTCTCTACCGTGACCCTCTCCACTGTGCTGTCCTCCACTGTGCTGTCCTCCACTGTGCCGTTCTTCACTGCGCTCTTCTGTGCCGTGCCCCTCTTCATTTTCGCCGTGGGCTCGGCGCGCCCGTCGCTGGCGAAATTTGGCCAGTCCAAAGTCGAGGATCTTCACCTCGCCCCGGGGCGTGATGCGCACGTTGTTGGGTTTGAGATCCCGGTGCACGATGCCCGCGCGATGGGCCGCTTCCAGTCCTTGGAGGATCTCGCCGGCGATTTTCAGCGCCCGCCCGACGGCCATGGGGCTGCGCTCTTGCTGCTGGTGGATGAGGCTTTGAAGGTCCTGCCCCTCCACCAGCTCCATCACCAGGAAGGGAACCTCCGTCGCCTCGCCGTGCTGCAGCGGAGTGGCGAGCTCCGGGTGATCGATGGTGGCGGTGCCGAACTGGTAGACGGTGGCGATGTGGGGATGGTTGAGGTTCGCCGCCGCCTGGGCCTCACGGAGAAAGCGGGATCGCCGCTCTGGCTCGGAGCTGACCTCCGGCGGCAGCAGCTTGATCGCCACCAGGCGCCCTAGCTGGGTATCGCGGGCGCGGTAAACCACACCCATACCTCCCTTCCCGATGCGGTCGAGAAGCTCGTATTGGCCGAGGCGCTGTTGAGCCATGGCGCGACGGGGACCTGTAGAGAAAGGGTGGTGAGGGGGTTGGCTAAGAGTTCTAGCTAGGAGTGCTAGTTAAGGAGCAGTAGGCAGGGGAGGATTCGAGGATCTCGATGGTTCAGATTACCATGATGAAAGGCTGCGATCGGTGCCTCGAGAGCCCTTCTGTGGGGCTTCGAAGCGCGGTCGATCACCGGGGTGGGGGGCTTCGCCTTGGCGCCGTGCTACCCTCCCCTCGTCGTCTCGATATCGTCTCAGGGTCGACTCGAGACGATGCTCCTGCCCAGCTCCAACTTAGGGTTCCCGCGCAGCCCTCAAGGCTTCATCGGAGCCCTGTGGGAGCTTCAGGCCGGCTCGATGGCGGGCTCCTCTCGGGCTTCCAGCAAAACATCCCAAACTTTCTCAGGAGCTCTCTGCGCCATGAACTCCGATTCTCTCCCCACCGCGGCAACTCCTTCTGACGCTTCGCCCGTGGTGGGCGTGATCATGGGTAGCACCTCGGATTGGCCGACGCTGCAGCACACTCATGAGCTGCTGAAGAGCTTCGAGGTGCCTCACGAATGTCGGGTGGTGTCTGCCCACCGGACTCCGCAGCTGATGGCCAGCTACGCGCTGGAGGCGGAGAGCCGTGGTCTGCGGGTGATCATTGCGGGAGCGGGAGGAGCAGCCCACCTGCCGGGCATGGTGGCGGCCCAGACGCCGCTGCCGGTGATCGGGGTGCCGGTGAAGAGCCGGGTCCTTCAGGGCGTCGATTCGCTGCTCTCCATCGTTCAGATGCCCGCCGGGATTCCGGTAGCGACGGTGGCCATCGGCGACGCCGGGGCGAAGAATGCGGCGCTCTTGGCGGTCGCCATGCTCGGGGTTTCCGATCCCCAGCTTCGGCAGCGATTGGTGGAGTACCGCCAGCAGCGCACCGCGGCGGTGCTGGAACAAAGCCTGCCATGAGCGGGGCTGCCGCCAAGAGGGCTTTTGGTAGTCGAGCTGCTGCTCTACCCCCCGGTTCCGTGGTGGGGGTCCTCGGCAGCGGTCAGCTCGGCCGTATGCTGGCCTTCGAGGCGGTGCGCATGGGCTATCGAGTGCATACTTTCTCCCCTGCCCCGGCGGGCACCCCCACCGGGCAGGTGGCGGAGCGAGAGATTTCTGCATCCTACGAGGACCTCGATGCGGTGGAGGCCTTCGCCCGGGGGGTGGACGTGGTGACCTTCGAATTCGAGAACGTCGCCTCTGCCGCTACCGAGGCAGCGGCCCGGCACGCTCCGGTGCGTCCCGCCGGCGCGGTGCTGCACACCACCCAGCATCGCCTGCGGGAGAAGAGCACCCTGCGTCGCCACGGCTTTCCGGTCACCCCTTTCGCTGCGGTGGACAGCGCCGAGAGCCTGCGCCGAGCGGCCCAGGAGCTCGGACTGCCGGCGGTGCTCAAGACCGCCGGCTGGGGTTATGACGGCAAGGGCCAGTGGCGAATTGAGCCCGGCGCTGACCTCGATGCCCTATGGGTCGAGGCGGAGAGCGAGGGGCTCGGGGGAGAGCGCATTCTCGAGGCCTTCGTGCGCTTCGAGCGCGAGATCTCGGTGGTCGCGGCGAGGGGAGTGGATGGGGAAATCGTCAGCTTCGAGGTCTTCGCCAACGATCACCGCAACCACGTTCTCGACCTTACCGTCTGCCCGGCGCCGATTCCCGACGCCACCGCCCAGCGGGCGCGGGAGATGGCGGCGGGGATTCTGGAGTCGCTGGACGTGGTGGGGGTGATGTGCGTCGAGCTCTTTGTGCTGCCGGGGGGCTCGCTGCTGGTCAACGAGCTGGCGCCGCGGCCCCACAATTCTGGTCACCTCACCCTGGAAGCCTGTCGATGCTCCCAATTCGAGCAGCAGCTGCGGGCGGTGACGGGGCTGCCGCTGGGATCCACGGAGAGCTACCAGCCGGCGGCGATGGCCAATCTGCTGGGGGATCTATGGTTTCCGGACGGCCCCGAGGCAGGGGTACAGGAGCCTGCCTTCGCCGCGCTCTGCCGCCATCCGGGGGTGAGGCTTCATCTCTATGGCAAGGTCGATGGGGAGCATCGCAGCTCGCCTCGCCCCGGCCGCAAGATGGGACACCTCACGGTGCTGGCGCCGAAGGTGGAGGAGGCGAGGGAGAGGGTCGTGGCGGCGCGGCGGGCCCTCGCTCCAGAGCCTGATCCATCTCGCTGAGCATCGGGCTGTTGAGCGTTGGGCTGTTGAGTATCGGGCCGCTACCGCGAGTCGGTAGCGGCGCAGACAGGGAGGATGGAATACCCGCGGCTGAGACGAGGTTGTACTCTGCTGCGGTGAGTCATCTTTCCTCTTTCTTCGGGCGATCTTCTAGGTCCCGCGTTCGCGGGCTGGGGCTGCTGCTTTGTGCTTTCTTGGCAGCCCCGTCACCGGCCCTCGCCCAGGCGCCGGAGGACGACCCCTGGGTGCGGGTGGATACTCCCCACTTCACCCTCTTCTGCCAGGTGCAGGAAGAGATAGAGCTGGAGCGTGCGCTGGTCCTGGCGGAGGACCTGGAGGCTCTCCACGCCGTGCTGCAGGGCTTCATGGGAGATCTCGCGGTGCGTTCCACGGGACCAACGCTGATCTACGTATACCGGGATTCCGAGAGCTTCCAGCCGGTGCAGCGGCAGGTCAAGCGCGATTCCACCGGCATCGTCGGCTTCTTCTTGAGCGCCGGTCACGCCCAATACGTCGCCGTCGACGGCGATTCGAGGCGAGACGTGCGGCGGGTGATCTACCACGAATACATCCACCACTTCGTCAAGCATCACCTGCCCGGCATGCCCCTGTGGTTCAACGAAGGGCTGGCGGAGTACTACAGCACCTTTCGGCTGGTGAGGGGCGAAGAAGGGGGGGCGGTGGCCCAGCTGGGAACGCCGCCGACTTCCCTGCGGCGCTGGCTGGAGCGCAGCTCCTTAGAGCCGCTGGCGGAGATCCTCGCCGCCAACCGAGGCTCGCACTATTACTCCGACAGCGATCACCGCGGCGCCTTCTACTCTCAATCCTGGCTTCTGGTGCACTACCTGCTGAACGGCGCCCAGGTCTCGCCGGAGGCCCTCGGTCGGCGCTCCGGCGACGGCGACCGGGGGCAGCAGCTGGTGGACTATCTCGCCCGGGTGGCAGATGGGGAAGATGCCTCGGCGGCCTTCGAAAAGGCTTTCCGGGGGGTGACCTACCGCATGCTGGAACGGGAGCTGGAGGCCTATCTCCTGCTGCCCGCTCTGCCGCTGCTGGAGGTCGAGGTGCGGGCGGCGCCGGTGGCGGACCTGGATTCCGCCGTGTCTCTCTCGGCGGCGCGGATTCGTGCGCGGCTGGGAGATCTGTGGACCCGCCTGCCGGGGGCCGGCTCCCGAGAGACCGCCCGCCGCCTGCTGCAGGAAGGATACGAGCTCAACTCAGAAGATCCCCTGGTGCATCGAGGTCTGGGCTATCTCGAGCTTCGCGCCGGCAACTACCTGGACGCGCTGCGCTGGCTGCAGGCCAGCGTCGCCCGCGAGTCGCGGGATGGGGAGACCTACGAGCTGTTGGGGGAGGCTCATCTAGCGAGGGCCCTGGAGGCCCGACGGGCCCTGCACCCCGGCGCCGCGGAGAACGAGAAGGCGGTGGTGGAGCGCAGCGTGGAGAAGGCGTTGAGCTCGTTTCAGCAAAGCGCCCAGTTGGCGCCCCAGGTCTTCGGCCCCTGGTTTGGCCAGGGTAGGAGCGCCCTGGTGTCGTATCAGCGACCTTCCCCGGGCGTCTTCCAGGCTCTGCGTCGCGCCCGCACGCTAAAGCCAGAAAGTCTCAATGTGCTCTCCCTGGAGGCTCAGCTTCTCGCCCGCGACGGGCGTCCCCAGGCCGCTCTCCAGCTAGTACGGCGGGTGGCGGCGCGGCGGCCGCAGCTGGCGGAGTCGATGGCCGGACGGCTGGAGCAAGAGATGGAGCTTCAGCTGCGGGAGCTGCTGGCCGCCGGGGAGTTGCGGGGAGCGGTGGAGACCCTCGCCGCATGGGCGGCGGGGTGGGAGGTGGCGGAGGATTGGGAGCAGGCTCAGCGGCTGCGGGACGAGGTGCGGCGTTTGGAGAACCACCTGCAACTGCGGCAAGCGCTGAGCTGGATCGAGGAGGGGCGCCGGGACGAAGCGGAAGCGGAGCTTCGAGAGCTGAGCTGGAATGCAGAAGAGGCAACCCTTCGGCAGGAGGCGGAGCGCATTCTGGAATCACTGCGTACTCGGCCTTAAGCACCCGACCTGTGTACTGGTCCTGTGTACTGGGCCTGTGGGCTTGGCTCTGGGCTCAATTCCGGAGATCCCGTTGTGTTTGAGACGGCGGTTTCTTCTCGCGGAACCCACCGAGGGGAGCAGCCTCCGGTCTCCGCGGCGAGAGTTGCAGCGGGGAGGGACCAGAACTTCCGCCGGAATTTCGATAGCATGATCCCCTCGGCCTACACATCGATCTCGCTTTTTCCCGTGATTCGCGACGGGCAGCGGCGTCGCGGTTTGGCCGAAACCTCTTTCCTTATCCAAAGGCCTTAGAGCCGGCGCCTCGCCGGAGCAGACCACCGTCCCGCGGAGAGCATTGCCTCATGGATTCGACCCTCGATCTTGCTAGCGAGAGCCTCGGCTTCGTCGAAGCCCTCTACGATCGTTATTTGCGTGACCCTCACTCGGTTTCGGAGGCGTGGCGCCAAGCCTTCGAAAGGCTGGGGCCAGCGGCGGCGGAAGTGGCATCCAGCGCCATCGATGGCGGCATTCAGCTGGGGCCTTCCTTCCGCCCGTCGTCGATCTTCAATCCGCCCGGTGGTGCTGCGGGGGGAGACGGCAATGGTGCGGCGGTTTCGGCGGCGGGGGTGCCCTCCTCCCTCGGCGTCGTCGAAGTCCGGCCGCCGAGCTCGTCGTCGATCGAAGAGTGGGTGCGTTTTCTCAGCGCGGTGCCTCTCTTTCAATACGCCGATCAGGGGGTGGTAGAAGACATCGCCCGGGCGGCGACGGAGATCACCCTGGAGGACGGGCAGCTGCTCTTTCGCCAGGGAGAGGCGAGCCAAGACTTCTTCGTGGTGATCGAGGGCAGGGTGGTCATCGTGCGGGATGACGAGACGGTGGCGAACCTGCAGAGCGGTCAAGTGGTGGGCGAGCTGGGGGTGTTGGATCACGCTCCTCGCATCGCCAACGCCATCGCCAGCGGAACGGTGAGGGCGCTGCGCCTCACCGGCGAAGACATCCTCGGCCGGGTGGAGGAACATCCGGCGTTGGCCCTAGGGCTGTTGCGAGGCCTGGCCGGTCGTCTGCGGGATAAGGGAACCCGGCAGGTGAGGGTGGATCAGCTGCTGCGCTCCTACCGAGTACGGGGGCATCTCGCCGCGGACATCAACCCCCTCGGCAACGCCGACGTGGAGGTTCCGGAGCTCGGGCTAGATTTTTGGGGCCTGGGTGAGGAGGACCTCGACAGCCTCTTCTTCAGCCGCACCATTCCCGGTACCCACATGCTCACGCTGCGGCAGATCCGGCAGCGCATGGAGGAAGCCTATTGTGGCTCCATCGGTCTGCAGTACATGCACATCGATTCGCTGGAGCGCAAAGAGTGGCTGCAGCGACGGGTGGAGGATCCCAAGGCACGGCGACAGCTGAGCCCCGAGGAGCAGCGCCGGATTCTCACCAAGCTCACCGACGCGGAGATCTTCGAACAATTCCTTCACAAGAAGTTCCTCGGCGCCAAGCGCTTCTCGGCGGAAGGGGCAGAGACTTTGATCCCGCTGCTGGAGCAGGTGATCGAGGATGGTGCCGAGCAGGGGCTGGACGAGGTGGTCATCGGCATGGCCCACCGCGGTCGCCTGAACGTGCTGGCGAACATCATGGAGAAGGAGCCGGCGCAGATCTTCCGCGAATTTCGCGATGACACCCCGGAGCTTTACCGCGGTCGCGGTGACGTGAAGTATCACCTCGGCTACAGCTCCGACCGCACTCTCTCCAACGGGCGCCAGGTGCATCTCTCTCTCTGCTTCAACCCCTCTCACCTAGAATTCGTCGCGCCGGTGGCGATGGGGCGGGTGCGGGCGAAGCAAGATCATTTCGGGGATACCGAGCGCAACCGGGCGATGGCCATCGTGATTCATGGGGACGCCGCCTTCGCCGGCCAGGGGGTGGTGCAGGAGATGCTCAACATGAGCCTGCTGCCGGCCTACTTCACCGGCGGCACTCTGCACCTCATCGTCAACAACCAGATCGGCTTCACCACGCCTCCCGAGAGCGCCCGCTCGGTGCATTACGCCACCGACGTGGCGAAGATGCTCCAGACTCCCATCTTCCACGTCAACGGAGAGCATCCCGAGGCGGTGGCGCACACCGTGAGCATGGCGATGGAATACCGCCGCAAATTCCACAGCGACGTGATCATCGACATGTATTGCTATCGGCTCTACGGCCACAACGAGGGCGACGAGCCCTCCTTCACTCAGCCGGTGCTCTACGAGAAGATCCGCCAGCGTAAGACGGTGCGGGAGGCCTACATCGATAGCCTGGTGAAGCTGGGGGATATCGATCGGGAAGAGGCGGATCGGGTGGCGACGGCGCGCCGCGAGGTGCTGGAAGTGGAGCTTCAGAAGGCGGGGGATCCCTCGTGGAGCCCGCAGCAGGTTTCCAGCGGTGCCGGCGCCTGGTCGAGCTACCGAGGTGGTCTGGACTCCGAAGTCGAGGATATTGCGACGCGCTTTGACTCGGAGCAGCTGGCCCGACTGCTGCGGGAGCAGACCGAGGTGCCGGAAGGCTTTCAGGTCCACCGCAAGCTGCAGCGCCTGCTCTTCAAAGCTCGGCGGGAGATGGCCGACGGCAACAGGCCGCTGGATTGGAGCGCGGGAGAATCGCTGGCCCTCGCCACGCTGCTGGAGGAGGGGCATTCGGTGCGTCTCACCGGGCAGGATGCCGGGCGTGGAACCTTCAGTCACCGTCATGCGGTGCTCCACGACTCGGAAAACGGAAACACCTATCTCCCGCTGACCCGCTTCGCCCGGGAGGGGCAGCGCTTCGAGGTCTGGGACAGCCCCCTCTCGGAGGTCGGCCCGCTGGGCTTCGAATACGGCATGAGCCTCGATTCCCCCGATTGGCTGGTGCTGTGGGAGGCGCAATTCGGCGATTTCGTCAACGTCGCCCAGGTGATCATCGATCAGTTCATCTCCAGCAGTGAAGACAAATGGCGGCGCCTCTCCGGCCTGGTAATGCTGCTGCCCCACGGCTTCGAGGGTCAGGGGCCGGAGCATTCCAGCGCGCGGCTGGAGCGATTCCTCAATCTCTGCGCCGAGGACAACCTTCAGGTGGTGAACCTCACCACCCCGGCGCAGCTCTTTCACTGCTTGCGGCGCCAGGTGCTGCGTCCCTGGCGCAAGCCACTGATCGTGATGTCGCCGAAGAGCCTGCTGCGTCATGCTCAGGCGGTATCCAGTCTCGAAGAGCTATCCGATGGTGCTTTCCAGCGCCTGATTGCCGATCAAGGGGAGCGGGATCCCGCCAAGGTGGATCGGGTGCTGCTGACCAGCGGCAAGCTCTACTATGAGCTGGCGGACGCGAGAGAGCAGCGAGAGGCAGAGAACGTCGCCATCCTGCGACTGGAGCAGTACTATCCGCTGCGCCTCCAGGAGCTCGAGGAGGTGCTCGGCATCTACGCCGACGGCACTCCCGTGACCTGGGTTCAGGAAGAGCCCGCCAACATGGGAGCGGGGTCGTTCCTCCTTGGCCTGCTGGGCGATAAGATCGCCGGGCGCTGGCCTCTGCGCTCCGTTTCCCGGCTCGCCTCCGCGAGCCCCGCCACCGGCTCCGCCGCTGCCCACAAGCAGGAGCAGGCAGAGCTCATCGAGCGCGCTTTTTCGTCCTGATACTTCTCGATCAAGAGTCCCGATTCATCAAATACCCCGATTCCGAGGCAAGACATGGCCCATGAGTTGAAGATCCCCCAATCCGGCGAGTCCATCACTGAGGTGGAGATCGGCGAGTGGCTGGTTCAGGAAGGCGAGTTCGTCGCGGTGGATGAGCCGGTGGTCGTCATCGAGACGGACAAGGCGTCCATGGAGCTCCCGGCTCCGGTGAGCGGCACCCTGGCCAAGATTCTCGTGGCGGAGGGTGACGAAGCCGCGGTGGGCGACGTCATCGGCGTGATGGAAGAGGGCGAAGCGGCGGAGTCCAAGGGCAGCGCCGAAGCGCCGGCGGCGGCTGCCGCACCCGCGGAAGCCGCCGCTCCGGAAGCCGCCGCCTCAGAAGCTACCGACGAGGATGCCCGGGTGATGCCCGCGGCCCGTCGCCTGCTGGACGAACATGGCCTGGCGGCTTCGGCGGTGAAGGCCACCGGCCCCGGCGGCCGCCTGCTGAAGGAAGATGTCCAGCGTCATCTGGAGTCCTCCTCCTCGGGTGCCGCTCCAGCCCCCGCGGCGAAGCCGGCTCCCGCGCCGGCGGCGAAGCCCGCGCCGGCGGCTACCGGGCCGCGACAGGAGGAGCGAGTCAAGCTCAGCCGACTGCGCCGCACCATCGCCACTCGGCTGGTGGAGGCACAGCAGAACGCCGCTCTGCTCACCACCTTCAACGAGGTGGACATGTCGGCGGTGATGGCGCTGCGCAAGAAGTACCAGCCGGAATTCGTTGAGAAGTACGGCCGCAAGGTCGGCTTCATGTCCTTCTTCGTCAAGGCGGTGATCGAGGGCCTCAAAGAGATCCCCGGCCTCAACGCCGAGATCCGCCTCGAGGATCGCGAGGTCATCTACCGCAACTACTACGACATCGGCATCGCCGTTGGCGGTGGTCGCGGGCTGGTGGTGCCGGTGATCCGCAACGCGGAGCGCCTGAGCTTCGCCGAGATCGAGGCCACCATCACCGAGCTGGCGGTCAAGGCCCGGGACAACGAGCTGGAGCCGGAGGATCTGGAGGGTGGCACCTTCACCATCAGCAACGGCGGCATCTACGGCTCGATGCTCTCGACGCCCATCGTCAACCCGCCCCAGAGCGGCATCTTGGGGATGCACAACATCGTGGAGCGCCCGGTGGCGGTGAACGGGGAAGTGGTGATCCGCCCGATCATGTACCTGGCGCTGTCCTACGATCATCGAATCGTCGATGGCCGCGAGGCGGTGACCTTCCTGGTGCGGGTGAAGAAGGCCATCGAAGACCCGGCCCGACTGCTGCTGGAGGTTTGAAGTGAGCGAGAGTAAGCCTGATTCCAGCGCCTCGGGGGAGACCACGACCCACGATCTGGTGGTCATCGGTAGCGGCCCCGGAGGCTACGTCGCCGCCATTCGCGCCGCCCAGCTGGGCCTCGATACCGCCTGCGTGGAAGAAGAGCCGCGCCTCGGTGGCACCTGCCTGCGGGTGGGGTGCATCCCTTCCAAGGCTCTGTTGGAGCTCACCCACAAATATGTTGAAGCCAAGGAGAGCTTCCAGGGCTACGGCATTCTCACCGGGGATGTGGGCTTCGATCTCTCGGCGATGATGGCTCATAAGGAGCAGACCGTCGACGGCCTCACCTCCGGTGTTGCCGGCCTCTTCAAGAAAAATGGCGTGACCCGCTACGAGGGCCACGGTCGCCTGCTGGAGCGCGACGGAGATCACCACGTGGTGGAGGTCTACGGCAAAGACGGAACTCGTCTGAAGGCTCGCCGGGTGCTGCTCGCCACCGGCTCCAAGGTCGCCACCCTGCCGGGGGTAGAGATGGATGGCGATCGCATTGGCGACAGCACCACCGCCCTCTCGTACCCCGAGGTGCCCAAGCACCTGGTGGTGATCGGGGCGGGGGTGATCGGCCTCGAGCTCGGCAGCGTGTGGGCCCGCCTCGGCGCCAAGGTGACGGTGCTGGAATATCTCGATCGCATTCTCGCCGGCATGGATCTGGAGACCGCGAAGAAGGCCCAGCGTCTGTTCAAGAAGCAGGGTTTGGACTTCCAGTTGGGGGTTCGGGTCACCGGTGCGCGGGTCGAGGGGGACGGCTGCGTGGTGGAGGCGGAGGGGCGCGATGCCATCTCCTGTGACCGGGTGCTGGTGGCGGTGGGGCGCAGGCCCAATACCGACGGCCTGGGGCTCGAGAACGTCGGCCTGGAGACCAACCGGCGGGGTCAGATTCCGGTGGGGGAGGGCTTCCGCACCGCGGTGGAGGGGATCTACGCCATCGGCGACGTGATCGACGGCCCGATGCTCGCCCACAAGGCGGAGGAAGAAGGGGTGGCCTGTGTCGAGCACATCGTCCTGGGCCACTCCCACATCGAATACGACGCCATTCCCAACGTCGTCTACACCCATCCGGAGATCGCCTCCGTCGGACGCAGCGAGGAACAGCTGAAGGAAGACGGGGTGCCCTATCGCAAGGGGGTTTTCCCCTTCCAGGCCAACGGCCGGGCGCGGGCTCAGGGAGACACCAAGGGGCAGGTCAAGATCCTCGCCCACGAGGAGACCGACCGCATCCTCGGCGTGCATATTCTGGGCCCCCAGGCGGGAGATCTCATCGCCGAGGCGGCGGTGGCGATCTCCTTCGGCGCCAGCAGTGAAGACATCGCCCGCTCCAGCCACGCCCACCCGACGTTAGCGGAATGCCTCAAGGAAGCAGCGCTGGCGGTGGACGGCCGCACGCTGAATCTCTGAGCCCTAAGATCTGTGAGCCCTCTAAGCGTTTCGGCGCCCCTGGGCCCTAGCTCCCTGCACCCTCTCTTCCTCCCCTCTTTGTGCTTTGGGTCCTTGCAGGACTTTCGTGAAGGGGAGGAAGGAAGGTCGTGAGGCTCGATTTGGCAGGGCTGGAAGAGAATCTCCGCGTTCCGGGTTATGATGTAGCGACATAGGCTGATCCCGGCGCCCTTTGATTCCCGAGGTCCTCTGCGGCAAAGCCGTCGACCGATTCGATGAATCTGCTCCGCCCTTCGACACTACGTCTTATGACACGACGTCCTACGACACCGCGCCCTTCGATCGCCCTGGAGATTCTGTTCATGCACCATCTCATCTCGCGTCTCCGTTGCCTACCCCTCGGGGCTCTGGCGCTCGCTGTCGCCTTCAGCGCTCTGGTCTTCACCTCCGCCGCGCAGGCGCGCATGACCGAGGCGCCGCCGAGCTTCCTGAGCCCCAAGGCCAGCGGTGCCCTCACCGCTCCCGCGGAGCTCGATCGCCGAGTGCTCTCGGCCCTGGATGTCTCTTCTTTCCTCGCTGAAGACGCCGCGCGGGATCCCATGCGGCCGGGCCCCCTGCGCTTCGCCGCAGCCCGGGAAGTGAGCTGGACCCCGGCGAGCTCCGGCAGCTGGGATCAATTGGCGGACGGCTCCCGACTCTGGCGGGTGCGTCTAGCCTCCCTAGAGGCCCGCTCCGTGAGCCTGGCCTTCACCCGCTTCAACCTGCCGCCGGGAGCCAAGCTATGGATCTACGATGCTTCCGGTGAGCGGGTGGAAGGGGCCTATACCGCGGCTGACCGCACGGCTCAGGGCGAGCTGTGGACCCCTCTCTTCGAGACCGAAGAGGTGGTGGTGGAGCTGCTGTTGCCGGCGGGCTACTCGGGCTCGGTGGAGGGCGTGCTAGAGATCGGGCGCCTGCATCACGGCTATCGCACCCTTTCGGACATCACCAAGCAGGGGGCCTGCAATATCGACGTGGTGTGCCCCCAGGGTGACGCCTGGCGCGACCAGATTCGCGCCGTCGGCTGGTACACGGTGCAGGGAATCGGCCTTTGCACCGGCACCCTGGTGAACAACACCGCCCAGGACCTGCGCCCCTACTTCCTCTCGGCGGAGCATTGCGGCGTGACCCCCGGTAGCGCTGGCTCGATGGTGGTGTACTGGAATTACGAAGCTCCGAACTGCGGTCAGCTGAGCGGCGGCTCGCTGGCAGACAACCAGAGCGGAGCCATTTGGCGGGCGGCGGATGCCGGCCCACCGGCGGCGGGCTCCGACATGCTCTTGGTGGAGCTAGACGATGACCCGGCGGCTGCCTTTGACGTCCACTTCGCCGGCTGGGATGCCCGCGGCACCGCGCCCCTGGCGACCGTTGGAATCCACCATCCCAACCTCGACGAGAAGTCCATCTCCTTCGACAACAACCCGCTGCAGATCGATAGCAGCGAGTATTGGCGAGTGGGGGCGTGGGAAGAAGGCACCACCGAGGGCGGTTCTTCCGGCTCCTGTCTCTTCGACGCTAACAGCGGCCTTTGTGTTGGCACTCTATTCGGGGGGTTCGCCTCCTGCAACGACCGCAACGCGCCGGATTTCTACGGTCGCATGGACGCCCACTGGACTGGCCCCAGTCCGACCTCCCGGCTGCGGGACTGGCTCGATCCGGGGAATACCGGTCAGCTGACTCTCCAGGGCCGAGATCCCTCTACGGTCAGCCCGCCGCCCCCGCCTCCTCCGCCGCCACCACCGCCGGTGCAGGAGTGTGTGGAGAGCGATACCACCGCCTGCCTGCTGGACGGACGCTTCAAGATCGAGGTGAATTGGCGCAACTTCCAGGATGAGGTAGGGGACGGCACTATCGTGCCTCTGGCCTCCGATCGCTCGGTGCTGTTGTGGTTCTTCCGCGACAACAACTACGAGATGTTGGTGAAGATCGTCGACGCTTGTGCCGCCGCGGCGCCGCGCTATTGGGTCCTCGCCGCCGCGGCGACCAACGTGGAATACGACATCGTGGTCACCGACGTAGTAGCAGGAAAATCCCGCACCTACTCCAATGACCTCGGGACGAATGCGCCCGCGATCACCGACACGTCCTTCTTCGATACCTGCCCCTGAACGCAGCTCCTGCGTCTGGCCCTCAAGCCTGGCGCTACCGCGATCAAGCCGACGGCAAGCATCGCGTTTGGCGGTTCACTTTTTGGTTTGCCCGTCAGCTCGCCCGTCAGTCCGCCCTTCTGCGCCGAACCGGTGCGGAGGGGCGGAGGGGCGGAGCTTTAGGTAGGGAGCCTGAACAAGGAGGGACCTTGCCGCTCGAGTGCTGGGCACCCGGGCGGCAAGGGGCTCGCTCACGAGAGGGGTCGGAATGAGCGGGCCGAATGGGGTGGGGATAGAGGAGGGCTCGAAGCAGCTCACGCTGCGCCGAGGTCATCGTGGAGGCCGCGATGACGAAAGCACCGGAAGCGCGAACCGGCGCGGGGGGAAATGGAGCGATCGACGTGGGGAGACGCCGATGGCTGCTCCAGGGGGATTCGGCCTGTCCAGGCCCGGTGCTCGACCCTATTTCGGAGATTTCCTCGAGAGGGGAGGCACTGCGAGCCCTGGGGAAGGCGATGAAGAGAAAAGAGCCAGGAGCGTTCAACGGAAACCGCTCCGTTATTCGCTTATGCAGAATTTAGAATATAAGGTCTAAATAGTCAACCCCGTCGAGGCCGGCCTTCATCGAGACCGGTTCTGAGCGCTGGTCAAGCGCGAGCCTCGCGGGCTTCCAGGTCTCCGCCAGGGGCTAGTCGGTCAGCCGGTGCTCCATCGCCGGCTGCTTTCCCCCGGGCGGCTCTTCCGCGACCTCTGCTCGACAGAGCCTCTCTCCCTAGGCCACCGCTTGGACGCGTCGGCCTAGGAGGTCTTGCCCCGTGTCGCTTTAGGCGACGCAGGAAAGCTCGGACTACGGAGGAAGTCTTAGAGGACGCGACGGAAAGGTGGGGCGCGCTGACCGAGGCTCGGGGTGTCGAGGGATCTAGGAGTCCGCGGCTTCGGCGGGTTGCTGCAGGGCGTCGATCGCCGCCTGCTGACTCTCATGGACGTCCAGCAGGGGAAGCACCTGGCTGAGCTGCAGGACTCGCTGCACCCGTCCGCCCATCTTGGTGGTCGCCAGCCGTGCGCCGAGGGCCTGAGTCTTCTGCAGGCTGGAGGCGATCTCGCCGACCCCCGCGCTATCGATGTAGCTCACCCCTTCGAGGTTGAGCACAATCTTCCGAAATCCCTGTTCGAAGGCTTCTCCCAAGCTGTGGGCAAGAAGCTCATCGCCGACGCCGGCAACCAACTTGCCCGTCAGCTCGATTACCGTCACGTCGTCAAAAACCGTCACATTGCGTTGCATGGCGGCGATGATAGCAGGCCATGGGGGCTCCATCGCATCGGCGTGGCTGCTATTCTTGGCTCGCTACGAGGAGCGCCCAGCAGAGCCGCTGGCCGCACTCATCGAAGGCCCATTGCGATGACTGAACCACTTGACACAACTCCACTACCGCCGGTTCTGAGGGTCTTTCCTCTGACCGGTTCCCTGCTCCTGCCCGGCAACTTTCTGCCGCTGCACGTCTTCGAACCGCGCTATCGAAACATGGTCGAAGATGCTTTGGCTTCGGATCAAATGATCGGCATGATTCAGCCCCGACAGCGTGGGGCGGATGACTTGGGTCTTCCGGATCCCTACGGCGATGCCGAAGAGGTGGGGGCGATGGATCGCCCGGATCTCTACGCCGTGGGCTGCGTTGGGCGCATCGATCAGCACCGTGAGATGCCGGACGGTCGGTATGTTCTCGCTCTGGTGGGAGTGGCCCGCTTTCGGGTGAAGGAGGAGCTCGACCTCCACCGCGGCTATCGGCGGGTTTCGGCCGATTACGAAGAATTCGAAAGCGACGTCGAGCCACCGCCGCTGATGGATGGTGGGGACGAGCTGCTGCAGCGGCTGGAGGCTTTCTCCCTTCGTCAGGGCATGAGCCTGGATACGGAGCGCATCCGCAAGCTGCCGGAGTCGGCCCTGGTCAACGGCTTGGCGATGGCCTTACCCTTTGCCGCGGCGGAAAAACAGGCCCTGCTGGAGGCCAGTCCGCAGATTCGCCCGGAGGTGCTGATGACCCTGCTCGACATGGGCCTGAACGGTAACTCCGCCGAGGAGCGCTCCCTGGCCCCTACCGATCCGAATTGATTTGTCGGGCTAAGTTGAGAAGCCCGCTCGCTTCAGCCCCCGGATGGAGCTAGCTCCAGGAGCGCATCTGGACCCGCTGCCAACACGGGTGGACCCGCGGGCAGGTGAGCGTCGGTGGCTGGCGCGGTCGATTCGGGGAGTGGACCCCGGGAGACGCTCCGAGGAATGGATCCGGGGCGAGATCCCAGGGGGGGACTCAGCGGAGGGGCGCGACGCCGGGGGCGACTTCCCGCACCTCGTCCCAGCAGCTTTCCCTCAGGCGAGCCCATTCCAGCTTGAACCAGGGGCTGTAGCGCTCCGGGTGGGCGGCCACTCGCTGCTCTAGCTCGTCGGGGGCGATGAAATGCCAGTCCGCAACCTCGGTGGGGTTGGTTTGTACCTGCCCCTGGCAGCGGCCGACATACACCGCGCAGAGCTCGTGTTCCGAGCCGACGTCCCGATAGCGCGCGTGGTACTGGAATTTATAGAGGAAGCGTAGCTCCTCGCCGATGCTGCAGGTCAGCCCCAGCTCTTCCTGGATCCTGCGCTCCGCCGCCTGATCCACCGTCTCTCCGCGGCGCGGATGAGAGCAGCAGCTATTGGACCAGATCAGGGGCCACAGGGGCTTGCTGGCGCTGCGCTGCTGCATCAGCACGTGACCGCGCTCGTCGAAGAGGAAGACCGAGAAGGCACGGTGCAGATGCCCGTCGCCCTGGTGGGCTTCCACCTTCGGCATGTGGCCGATGACTCGGTCCTCTGAATCCACCAGGATCAGGGGCTCGTCGTCGAAGGAGACCACCGGTGCGGTGGCGATGGCGGGGCTGGAGAGAGATTGGCTCATGGTCGGCTCCGAAGAGAAGGAGAGAGCATACCAGAGAGCCCGCCGGTGGTAGAGTTCCGGACATGCAGCAATATCTAGATCTGATGCGGCACGTGCTGGAGACAGGGGCTCTCCGAGACGATCGTACCGGAGTCGGCACCGTGGGGATCTTCGGCCACCAAATGCGCTTCGATCTCTCCGCGGGCTTCCCCTTGGTGACCACCAAGAAGGTGCATTGGCGCTCCATCGTCCACGAGCTGCTGTGGTTCCTGCGGGGCGAGACCAACGTGCGCTCGCTGCAGGACGTCGGAGTGCGGATCTGGAATGAATGGGCGGCGGAAGACGGCGAGCTGGGGCCCATCTACGGCTATCAATGGCGCTCGTGGCCGGGGGTCGACGGCGCCACCCACGATCAGATTCTCGAGGCTCAGCGCATGCTGCGGGAGACTCCTCACTCGCGCCGCATCCTGGTGTCCGCCTGGAACGTGGCCCAGATCGAGGAGATGGCCCTGCCGCCCTGCCACACCCTGTTTCAGTTCTCTGTCCAGGGGGGGCGCCTCTGCTGCCAGCTCTACCAGCGCTCCGCCGATATCTTCCTCGGTCTGCCCTTCAATATCGCCTCCTACGCGCTGCTCACCACCATGATGGCCCGCGCGGTGGGGCTCGAGCCGGGGGACTTCGTCCACACTCTGGGGGACGCCCACCTCTACAGCAATCATCTGGAGCAGGCCCGGGAGCAGCTCTCCCGGGAGCCTCGACCCTTGCCTCGGCTGGTGTTGGAGCGAGAGGTGGAATCGGTGCTGGATTATCGCTTCGAGGACTTTCGCATCGAGGGCTACGACCCTCACCCCCATATCAAGGCCGCGGTGGCGGTTTGAGGGCGACCCTTCTGAGGGCGGCCTTTTTGAGGCTGATGGTTTGAGGCCGGTATTTTGAGGCTGGCACCGCAGGGGGAAGGTGCCGCCGACGGCAGCCCAGATTCCGAAGGACTAGCCCCCAGGGGGCTCGAGGTCGTCGTCGCGGTGGCGGAGAACGGGGTGATCGGTCGGGGCGGTGAGCTGCCCTGGCGCCTGTCTCGGGATCTTCGCCACTTCAAGGAGCTGACCTGGGGGCATTGGCTGTTGATGGGCCGCAAGACCTTTCAATCCATCGGGCGGCCGCTGCCGGGGCGCGAGACGGTGGTGCTCTCGAGGCAGGGCTTCGGCGCCGAGGGAGTGAACGTCGTGCCCTCTTTGAAGGCAGCTTTGGAACGGGTGCCGGCCGGGCAACGAGCCTTCGTCGTGGGCGGCGCGGCGGTGTATGCGGAGGCTCTGCCCTTCGCCTCGAGGCTGCACTGGACGGCGGTGCACGGTGAGCCGAAGGGAGACGTGCTCTTTCCCGCGGTGGACTGGGAGCGCTGGGAGCTGGAGTGGCAGCAGGCCCACGGCGCCGACGAGCGCCACGACTTCGACTTCACCTTTCGCCGCTATCGGCGCCGTGCTGAGCCGGGGCCGGGTGCTGAATCAGGAACGGGCGCATGAAGGGGCAGGACGGTACGCCCCCCTCCCCACCTCGTCGGGCCACCCCCTGGGGGGCCTACGGCATCCTGGTGGTGGTCTTCATCATCTGGGCCAACTCCTTCGTCGCCGCCCGGGTGCTGGTGGGAGATGGCGTGCCGGAGGCGGAGCGTCTCAGCGCGCTGCAATTCGTGCTGGTGCGCTTTGCGCCGGTGGCGCTTTGGGGGCTGGCCTTCTTTGCCGCTCGCTGCTCCGCCCGGGTGGAGGCCAAGCGCCTGCTGCTGAGCCATTGGGGGCTGCTGCTGATGCTGGCGGCGGCCAACGTGTGGGGCTACAACCTCGCCTTCGGGGAAGGGCACCACCGGGTTTCCGCCGGCACCGGGGCGCTGATCATCGTGCTGAACCCGGTGTTCACCTTTCTGCTCTCGGTGCTGCTGGGCTTCGAGAGGGTGTTGGCGACGCGCATCGCGGGGCTCTCGGTGGCCTTCGCGGGGATTTGGGTGGTGGTGGTCTACGGCGCTGGACGGGCGGTGGAGCCAGCGTATTTTCAGGACGCGGCGATCCTCGTTCTCGCTCCGGTGTGCTGGGCCCTCTACACCGTGTTCGGCAAGCCGCTGCTAGAGCAGACCTCGCCGATGGTGCTGACCTTCCTGGTGCTGGCCATCGGTTCCCTGCCGACTCTCCCCTGGCTCGCCCTCGACACGGATCTTCATCAACGCCTCGCCGCCTGGGGCTGGGAGCGCTGGTCCGCCGCCCTCTTCCTCTCGGTGGGATGCACCATCCTCGCCTTCTGGCTGTGGTTTGTCGCCCTGAAGCAAATGGAGGCGAGCAGCGCGGCGGCCTTCGTGTTCCTCAATCCGCCGCTGGCAGTGCTCTTCGAGTGGCTGTGGCTCGGGCGACGGCCGGAGATCGCTCTGCTGGCCGGCGGAGTGCTGGTGCTGCTGGGGGTCTGGCTGTGTAATCGCAGTCCCGGGTAAGCACAGGTTTCAGTAGGACGGTGTCGGCGATCAGGAAGATTCTTCCGCTAGGGTGGCGTAGCGCTCGGAGACATAGCGCGCGAAGTCGGCGTCCAGATCCTCCCAGCTGGCTCCTAGCTGAGCCCGCAGCCGCTCCGGGTCGACGCTGGCGCCTTCGGAGACGGACGCGAGGTAGCTCTGGAAGGTGGCGCGGTAGGGGTCTTCCAGCAGCCAGCGGACGACGAAGGCGCTTTGGGAGTAGTGCAGCTCCGACTGCCGCGGGTTGACGAAGGGCTGCCACTCGAGGGCGGTGAGGCGCTGGAGGGGGAGCAGTCGTCCTTCGCCTCGCCGTCGCTCCAGGAATTCCAGGGAGGCCCGGGCGCCGCTGACGCTGCGGGTGATGCCGATGGTGGTCACCAGGCCGCCGAGCTCCGCTGGATCGAGGCTTCCGTCGGCGCGGCGGCGACTCTGGGAGAGGGCCTCCGCCAGGCCTTCGTCCAGCCAGGGGGGCAGGGCGGGGCCGACGGCGCGGCGGTTGAGCAGGTGGGTGAGCTCGTGGCTCAGGGTGGCGGCGATCTCGTCGCGATGGCGCTCGCCGACGAAGAGCACCGCCATGCCGTGGCCGGCGTGACCGACGGATTCGAGACCGGCGAGGCTCGCCTCCTGCTGGCGATAGCGCTGGTAGGCCTCAGCATTGCGGTAGAGCACCACGCTCTCCCGGGCCTGATCCCGTGGAGAGAGGCCGAAGCGGCGGGCGTAGGTGCTCTCCAGCGAGATCACCAGGGACTCCAGATCCTCCAGCAGAGCTCGATCCTGCACGTCGGTGTAGAGGGCGTAGGGCCCGAGGGTCTGCCCTGGGCGGACCGCCAGCAGCAGCTCCACCGCCCGGTCCAGGCGTTCGGGATCGGCGCTGCGCCCCGGCAGGGCGGTCACCGGCTGGGCGGCGGAGCCCAGGGGGGGCTCGGTGTGGAGGGTGCTCTCATTCAGCGGGGTCCAGCCTCGGTGAGGGCCGGCGCGCATCAAGGCCCATTCGCCCCGGCGCTCCAACAAGGCCAGGGGAGCTGGGTTGTCGAGCTCCAAAATGACCTCCGCCTGGGCCGAGGGTTCTCGCCGCAGCTGCACTCCTCGCTGCAGCCAATGAAGCTCCGGGACGTCGTATTGCACTTCTTCCCCGTCCACCAGCATGCGCTGGGGACCCTGGAATCCACTGCTCTCGCCAGCGTCTGCAATGTCTTCGCCCGTCGGCGCTGGGCCGGTCGACGTTGGTTGCCGCCGGCTATTATCGGCAGCCGGTGGAGGGGAGCCCGGGGCGCTCGGTGGCCCGTTCTGCTGCTCCGTCTGCTGCGTCGTCTGCTGGGGCGTGTAGGCATCCTGCAGGGCGGCGGCGGCAGGGCCGATCACCGGCCATTGGCGAGCTTCGGTGAGCAGCTCATGCTGTGGGTGGTAGGACAGCCACACCATCCCGGCGAAGAGGGTCACCAGGGCGACGAGGGTGATTTGTAGCAGGCAGCCGGAACGCATGGGATTTTGAGAACAGCTCGGTTGAGGAGATTGTTCCGAGAGTCGCCCCATCCTATCGAGAGGAGAGCACGGCCGACTGCGAAACCCGACGGCAGTGGGGTGCTGTACCATCCGCCCATGGGATGGATCTCGGCGGTTTTCGCCCACAAGATGATCAGCTTCGCCATCGACGCTGGACTCGAGGGCGAAGCTCTACGCTCTCGAGCACCGAATCCCCAACGGGTGCGTGTCCGGCTGCTGCGTGCCGTGGGCCTCGATCCCGAGTCCGTCGTCGATCCGGAGCGGATGATCACTGACACTGACTTCTTCGCCCTGCTGGAGCGGATCGCGGAGGAGGTGGAGGGAGGGCGTAGCGTTCCGCTGCGGGTCGGCGCCTCGATGCGCTGCGACGACTACGGTGCCTTCGGGCTAGCCTTCAAGTCGGCGATCGATCTCGAGAGCTCCTATCTGCGGGTGGAGCGCTACGGCCGGGTGGTGACCAGCATTTCGAATTTCCGCCTCGTCGAGGCCGAAGACTTAGAGAGCGCAGATGTGGAGGGCGCAGATATGGAGGGCGCAGACTCCGTCTTCATGGAGGTGATTCCCGGGGAGATCGACCGCCTTGGCCTGCGGATGACCAACGAGCTCGCCCTCGGGGCCGCTACCGCCCTCAGTCGGGAAGTCGGTCAGCAGGGCTTTGCCCCGCTGGCGGTGCACATCTCTCACTCGACGCCGGAGGACGTCTCCGCCTTCGAGGCGCACTTCCGCTGCCCGCTGTGCTTCGATGCCCGGCGCGACGCCCTGGAGGTCTCTCGGGAACAGCTTCGGCAACCCAATCGTCTCGGCGACACGTCGATCTCGCGCTTCTTCGACACTCATCTCGAGGACGCCCTGGCCCACCTTCCCGGCGATCAGGATCTCGGCCGCCGCGTGCGGGCGGAGATCGCCCAGGCCCTCAGCGAGGGCGTGCCGCGGCTGCCGCGGCTGGCGGCGAGGCTGGGGATGAGCGCTCGCACCCTGCAGCGGAGATTGGGGGAGGCCAGCCTCAGCTACCGGGATCTCGTCGACCAGGCCCGCCGTGAGCTGGCGGACCACCTGCTGCGGAAGACGGATTACGGCCTCGCGGAGATCGCCTTTCTCACCGGCTTTTCGGAGCAGAGCGCCTTCAACCGGGCCTTCAAGCGGTGGGCGGGGAAGCCCCCGAGGGCTTACCGGGACGAGGCCCGGCCGGGCATGGCCTGATCTGGCCAGTTCGGTCGGCTAGCCCAGTCTTCGATGCAACCCTGTCTTAGATATAACCCAGGGCCTTGAGGCCCTCCCGCTCCTCGGCGCTCACCATGCCGACGCTCTCGGCCTTGCCGGGTTCTCCCAGCAGTCGGTAGAGCCAGGAGAGCACCGCCTCCGGCTGGGCGTCCTCGGGGCAGGGGACGGGGCTCCAATTCCAGGCCTCGCCGGCGAGGCATTCCCCGCCGCCCTCCCAGACGATACTGCGGCTCACGGGACGCTGCACCCCATAGGCGTGGGGGGCGATCTTGAGAGCCGGAGGAAGGGGGTGCACCCGGCTCTCGTGCTCTTCCATCAGCACGTAGCGGTGGCGGTCCCGGGGCGTCTCGAGCCCCGGCGCTTTTTCTTCGTTGCCTTCCGTCGGGGCGCCGTATTGCGGCGCGAGGGCAGAGACCACGCTCCCCAGAGGAAGGGGCAGACCGTCCATCGGCGGTGGCTCGATCTCCAGCAGCTCCAGGACCGTCGGCAGCAGATCGACCTGAGAGACCAAGGTATCGCTGCGCCGGGCTTCCCGCTGGCCGGGGAATTTGACCATGAAGGGGATCTCCATCAGCTCCGTGTCCAGGCGCCCGGAGTGGGAGTAATAGCCTCCCTCTCCCAGCAGCTCACCGTGATCGGCCACCGTGATCACCAGCGCCTGGTCCCACAGGTCACGCTCCTTCAGGGCGTGAAAGAGGCGCCCGATCTGTTCGTCCATGAAGGCCACCTCGGCGTCGTAGGCGGCCCGCATCCAGCGCAGCTCTCCCTCGGTGGCCGGGGCCTCGCCATCGATGATCGTGCGCCAGGCGTTGGCGTCGCCGCGATCGAAGCGTTCCCAGGCGGAGCCCTCGGTGAGCTCCGCCCGCAGCGCCTCGACCCCCGTGAGGTTCTCGAAGCGCTCCGGGGCGCGGAACATGGCGTGGGGATCGAAGTAGTTGATGAACAGAAAGAGGGGCTTGCGATAGTGGCGCTCGAGGGTATTCAGGGCCAGGTTGGTGAGATGGTCCCCGGCGGATTCGAAGCGCTGAGGGTTGCGGTAGCGCAGGAAGCCCTGGCTCACCCCGTAGCGATGGGAGCACAGCTTGCCGCCGGCAAAGCCGGCGGTGAAATAGCCCCGGCGTCGCAGGATCGAGGCGATGGTGGGGATATCGGCGGAGAGGAATTGCTGGCTCACCCCGGCGCCGTGGTGGGAGGGGTAGCGGCCGGTCATCATCGAGGCGTGGGACGGCAGGGTCCAGGGGGCGGTGGCGTAGCCGCGCTCGTAGACCGTGGCGGCGGCGGCGAATTCGCTGAGATTGGGGGTCAGCTTGGGGTCTCCGCCGTAGGCCGAGAGGGCATCTCGCCGGGTCGTGTCGAGGGTGATCAGGATCACCGGCGGCTGCTTCGGCGGTGGCTCCGAACCCGCCTCCGCCTCGCTGGATGCCGCCTCGAAGGAGGGCTCGCCGACCAGCAGCAGCCCCGCCGGGCCGTCTTTCATCGCCGCCTCCAGCACGAGCTTTTGGGAGCCTTTCACCAGCGGGACTCGCCACGGCTGCTGAGTGCCGGGGGCGAGACGTAGGGTCTGGGACTTTTCCCCGGGGACCCCGGAGACGGTGAGGGTGGTCGGCGTATCCGACAGGTTCTCCACGGTGGTGTGGAAATGCCCGGCAGTGTCCAGGTGCAGGGGGATCTCTTTTTTGCCCGGGGCGGTGAACAGCAGTCCGCCGTACTTCCTCTTCTTCTTTCCGGTGACGCTGACGGTGAGAAAGTCCGCCAGGAGCTGCAGCCGGGGGCGCTCTTCGGGCCGCATCTTCACCACTCCATCGCCGCTGTCTCCGGCGTCCGATCCATCCCCCACCGTGTAGGCGACCCGCCGGAAGACGTTGTCGAGACGATCGCGGCCCCCGGCGCCAGGCTCGCGGCCTACTTCCAGCACGTGGGGGCCAGCAATCAGGGCCGCGGGCTCGATGGTGACCCGCAGGTTGCCCCCCTCGTCCTGCTGTACCTCGACCGGCTGTCCGTTCCAGCGCGCCACGAAGGGGAAGGCGGCGGTAGCGGAATCCGGATCGAGGTAGAGGGTGAAGGGAGTCTCGAGATTTTCGGAGATGCGCAGGCGGAGGGTGGCGGATCCGCGGAAGGACCAATGTTCTTCTCGCTCCTGCTGCCCGGCGGAGTCCGCTGCCGGCAGCAGCCCCCAGTTGTGGTCTGGGGCCACCAGCAGCGAGCCGGGGAAGACCACTTCGCCGTAGGGTAGAGAGCCGGGGCCCAGGACCTGCTCCTGTCCAGCGGGTCCGCAGGCGCTGATCCAGCACAGGGAGAGCAGCAGGAGCGCCAGGGCTCTGAGGCCACCCCGGGCTTCAGCGCGGAGGCCACCAAGGTGGTTTCTACGGTGGAGCCAAAGATGCCTCTCGGACTGCCTCTTTGGGCGTTCACCGAGATCCCCATCTTGCCTAGCGATGAATCCGCCGGAGCTTCGCCGTGCAGGACGTGTCCGCCGGGCTCGGGGATAGGGCTTCTGGCTCGAATCGATGGCGTCGTAGGGCACGAATCATTCCTCCCGACCCGCAGCGCGACAGCACGCGGTGGGTCGGGAGCGATTATAGGCGCCGACGGCGGAGAAGGGGGACCTCAGAGAGGCTTGGGAACCGCCGCCGTCATCGCTTCTGGTCTTTGAGGGAGGGCTAGGCGTCGCTCTCGCTAGCCTCCGCCGAGGCCACTTCCTCAGCTCCGGTTTCCACCGGCTCCAGGGTCACCGGATCCCGCAGCGGCAGCAGGGTCGGCTCTCCGGGGTAGACGCTCTCCATGGTGGCGCGGCCGTCGGCGTCCCCGGCGGCGATAACGGGCCAATCGCCGACCATCACCAGGATCATGTCGTCCGAGTGCAGGTGGGTCTGCGCCACCCGCTGCACGTCCGCCACGGTCACCGCCTCGATGCGCTGGCGGAAGAGCTCCCAATACGAGTTGGGGCGTCCGGAGATCTCGTCCGACAGCAGCGTGGCCGCCACCTGGCTGGTGGATTGGAAGGTCTGGGGGAAGCTCTCTACCAGGGCGGACTTCGCCAGCTGGAGCTCCGCGTCGCTCACCGGCTCCGACTGGATGCGCCGAATTTCCTCCAGGGCGATCTTGGTGGCCAGCGCCACGGTGTCGCTCTTGGACTGGAAGTAGGCGAAGAACTGGCCCTCGTAATAGGGGTTCATCAAGTACAGAGAGCCGGCGCTGTAGGCCAGACCCTCGTCGGAGCGGATGCGCTTGAGCAGGCGGGAAGTGAAGCCGCCGGCGCCGAGGATGTGGTTCATCACCCGCAGCGCCGGGGCGTCGGCGTTATCCCATTCGGCGCTCCACTGCAGCGCCCGATGGCCGAGGTAGACCCGGCCCTGGGGGATCTCCTTCTGCACCACGTAGAGCCCTGGTTCCGCGCTGGCCTCTGGGGTGGGAGGGGGCCAGGGGGCCTCCTCGCCGCGCTCCCAGCCCTCCAGATGCTTTTCTAGGCTGGCCAGGATCTCCCGGGTGTCGACATCGCCGGCAACGGCGAAGGAAAGGTTGGCGGGGGTCCACCAGCGGCGGTGGAAGGACACCAGATCCGCCTGCTGGATGGAGCTCAGCTCGGGACCGGTGGAGCGAGTGGTGGCGTAGAAGTCTTCGCCGTAAAGCAGCCACCCCCAGTTGCGGGTCTCGATATCCGCTGGGTTGTCGTTGCGACGCTTCAGGCTCTCCAAGGCGCGGTCCTTGGCCACCTGAAGGCGATCGGCGTCGAAGCGCGGGTTGCGCATCATGTCGAAGAAGAGGTCGAGGCATTCCTCCCACACCGGGGTGATGCAGCTCAGAGTGGCGCTGGTCTGCTCGAGATCGGCGTTGACGTCGAGATCCGCGGCGTAGAAGTCCACCTGCTCGTCGAAGGCCTCGGGGGAGAGGCTCTCGGTACCGCCGGAGCGCAGCACCTCGGCGGCGAGGGTGGCGAGGCCGGTCTGCTCCACCGGATCGAGGTAGGCGCCGGCTCGCGCGCTCACCGCCAGCCGGATCAGCGGCAGGGAGCGGTCTTCCACCACGAAGACCGGAATGTCTCCGGCGATGACGTGACGGTAATCGGCGCCGTTGGGGGGAGAGAATTCCAGCGATTGGAAGACGAGATCGTCCGGCGAAGCGGGGATCGCGTCGGAGCCATCGTCCGCCTGGGCTGCGGCGGGGAGCCACAGCCCCCCTGCCGATAGGAAAGCTGCCAGCAGGGGAGCCGTCAGCAGGCCCATGACCGAGCTGCTCAACGGGGCGTTCTTCAGCGCGGTGCGACGGAAGAACCGGGAATCGGCGGACTTCATGAGGCACCTCCTTGGGCCAACTCTTCGATTCTCAAGCGGATCTCGCCCTCCAATAACTCGAGTACCGGCAATACCTGCGGATCGGCGCTCGCCTTGGCGGTCTCGATCTGGTTCAGCGTGCTCTTGAGCGACTCCACGTCGGTGGAGGCGCGGATCTGATTCACCTGGGCGAGGGCAGATTGCTGCATATTCGCCGGCAGGGCGGCGATCTCCGGGGGCAATTCCTCGGCGTTCTCGTCTCGGGTGTAGAGGCCGACGGCGCGGTTGTTGGCGCCGAAGTATTGCTTCGCCACCCGCTGCACGTCCTCGGCGGTCACCGCGAGGGTGTTCTCCGCCCACTCATTGAGGTAGCGCCAATTTCCCTGGCCCTCGTAGAAGAGCAGCTGAATCAGCAGGCCGAAGGGGCGCTCGAGGTTGCGATAGGCCTCGGCGGCGATCTGGTTCTTCACCTTCTGCAGCTCCCGCTCCCCCACCAGCTCGTTCTGTAGCTGGTCGATGATCTCGTACCAGGCGGACTCCAGCTGCTCTGGAGTGGTCTCTCCCTTGGCCTCCGCGCGGACTTCGAAGTAGCCCGCCCATTTGTTGGAGTTCTGGCTCGAGCTGGTGTTGGCGGCCAGGCCAGAGTTCAGCACCAGGCTGCGGTTGAGGCGGCCGGAGGGGCCGTTGAGCAGGCCCTGGAGCACGTCCAGGGCATAGGAGTCGGCGTGCTGCAAGGCTACGGTGTGGTACCAAACCTGAATCTGCGGCGGGCAGTTGCAGCTGGCGTCCATGCGCTTCTCCGCCAGCTGAGGCATCTCCAGGGTGATCACGTCCGGCGGCGGAGGGGAGGCGCTGAGGCGACCGAAGTATTTCTCCGCCAGCGCCTTGGCCTCGTCGATTTCGAAGTGACCGACCAGCACGCCGGTGAGGTTGTTGGGGGCGTAGTAGGTTTTGTAGTACGCCTCCGCCTGAGCCAGGGTGTAGCTCTCGAGGTCCGAGGGCCAGCCGATGGTGGGCCAGCTGTAGGGGTGGCTCTGCCAGAACATGGCGGCGAATTGCTCGTCGTACTTGCCGGTGGGGGTGGACTCGGTGCGCAGGCGGCGCTCCTCGTAGACCACGTCCCGCTCGGCGTAGAACTCGCGGAACACCGGCTCCAGCAGTCGGTCCGACTCCATCCAGTACCAAAGCTCCAGCTTGTTGGCGGGGATCACCACGTAATAAGCGGTGAGGTCGGTGGTGGTGAAGGCGTTGGTGTTGGCGGCGCCGGCCTCGGCGTAGATGTGGTCGTACTCGTCCTTGATCATCAGCGAGCGCTGCTCGTCCAGCAGCTGGCGGTACTTCTGCTCCAGCTCCACCATCTCCGAGGTGCGGTTCTTGTCGGCGTAGGGATCGTCGATCTCGCCGTGGCGCCAGCGGGCTCGCTGCTCCACGTAGGCGGCCCGCAGCTGATCCTGAATCTGCTCCTGCTCCTGGATGATCTCCAGGTCCCGATCGATGTTCTTGGTCCCGATGCGGTGGGAGCCCTTGAACATCATGTGCTCAAAGAAATGGCTGATGCCGGTGATTCCCGGGCGCTCGTCGGCGGAGCCCACGTGGGCCACCCAGCCGGCGAAGACGGTGGTGAGCTCCGGTCGCTGCACCAGCAGAAATTCCATCCCGTTGTCGAGCTGGAAGGTCTCGACGGGCACCTGGGCGAGATGGATCGGGGTGCCGTTGCCAGAGGTGGCTTCAGCATCGCTTCCCGGGGAGCTCGGGGTCTCGGAGCTAGCGGCTCCGGAGTTGGCGATCTCGTCGGCAAAGGCTCGATGCCCCTCACCGAGCCAACTATCACCGAGCCAGCCGATGCCGGACGGGTCGAGCCCGAGGGGGGCGAGTAGACAGATCCCGAGAAGGGCGAGGAGGATGGGTCTCTTGCTCATGATGGATCCCGCGAGGTTGAGAACGTTGGAGCGCGGTGGGTAGGGGGGCGCGAAGACCCTGTAGCGTACCGGCTTTGCCGAAGGGGGTCCAGGGCCGGAGGCGGGCTTCGAAAGCCTTCCTGCCGACGGCTTCAGGCCTGCAAGAGCTTACGCTTCGCTACGATGGGAGTTGCGCGACGAAAGGCTCCCGCGGCCCTGCCGCTGCAGCGGCTCAGCGGCGGGTTTTCGTTCTGGGGTTTCGCCTGGCTTCCCTTCACCCAATCCTTCGTCAAAAGGACGGTGTTCGGAGCAGTCTTGGCGAAAACTGGGGCAATCTTGAGGCAAAAAAAGAGAGCATTGGATCAAAAAGTTCCAGATGCTCAGGAGGACGGAAGCACCGAAGGGAATGACGCTTCCGCAAATCGCGCTAGGGTTGGGGTCTCAAGCTTTATGAGTCCTTATTGTAGCTTATTTGCATTTAAAGTCAATCTTATTTTTCATTGATGACACCATTCATTACAACGCTTCAATGCAGTATTTCGACCCAGCAACGCAATCCGGTGATTGCAATCAGTCATTCAATACAGCGGGATTGACGGATCGATGCGCTGGCTCCAGGCGTGGATGCCGCCCGCCAGGTTGTAGGCTCGTTGGAAGCCTCGATCTTTGAGAAAGAGGGTGGCTCGGGTGGAGCGCGGGCCGTGGTGGCAGTGGACGACGGTGATCTCTTGGGGGTCCAGCTCGTGGTGCCGCTCCGGGAGCTGGTGCAGGGGAATCAGAGTGGAGCCCTCGATACGGCAGATGTCGTATTCCTCGGGATTGCGCACGTCCACCAGGGTTAGCGGGCGGCCGTCATCCAGCCACTGCCGCAGGATCTCCGGCGTGATGTCCAGATCGTCCGGCAGCTGCTCTTCTTCGCCGAGGCCGCAGAATTGCTCGTAGTCGATGAGCTCCGTCTGAGTCGGCTCTTCGGAGCACACCGGGCAGTCGGGGTCCTTCTTCAGCTTGAGCTCCCGGAAGCTCATGCCCAGGGCGTCGAAGAGCAGCAGTCGACCGATGAGGGGGTCCCCAACGCCGAGGATGAGCTTGATGACTTCGTTCGTCTGCAGGGCTCCAATGATGCCCGGCAATACCCCCAGCACTCCGCCTTCGGCGCAGGAAGGCACCAGACCCGGTGGCGGGGGCTCGGCGAAGAGGCAGCGATAGCAGGGCCCCTTCTCTGCCCAGAATACGGAGACCTGCCCCTCGAAGCGGAAGATGGATCCGTAGACGTTAGGCTTGCCGCTGAGCACGCAGGCATCGTTGACCAGGTAGCGGGTGGGAAAGTTGTCGGTGCCGTCGACGATGACGTCGTAGTCGGCGAAGAGCTCCAGCGCGTTGTCCGAGCTCAGCCTGGTTTCGTGGGGGTTGAGGCGAATATGAGGATTGACCTCCCGCAGGCGGTCGAAGGCGGCGGCGATCTTCGGTCGGCCGACGTCTCCCTGGCCGTAGAGCACCTGGCGGTGGAGGTTGGACTCGTCCACCACGTCAAAATCCACCAGTCCTAGCTCGCCGATGCCGGCGGCGGCGAGGTAGAGGCCCAGGGGGGAGCCGAGGCCGCCGGCGCCGACGATCAACACCTTGGCCGCCTTGAGTCGCTTCTGCCCCTCCAGGCCCACCTCCGGCATGATCAGGTGCCGGCTGTAGCGGCGAACCTCCTCGGGGCTGAGCTGGACCCCAGCAGTCGATAGGTCGATCATCGCCGACCTCCGGCGATGGAGGGAATGATCGAGATCCGGCTGCCGTCGGCGACGGAGGTTTGGGGGCCATCCAGGTGACGCACGTCCTCATCTCCTACGAAGACGTTGACGAAGGAGCGCAGGCGGCCGTCGTCGCCGTAGAGGTGACGCTGCAGGGAAGGGTGCGCCTCCACCACCTGCCGCAGCACCTGCTCCACGGTATGCCCTTCTTGCGTCGGGATCTCCACCTGGGATCGATTGTCGGTGAATCGGCGAAGCGGGGTGGGGATTTCGATGATGACGCTCATGGGCTTACCTATCAGGACGGGATGCTCTCGGGGTGGGTTCAGCAGGGGGGTGTGGGGACGGGCGGAAGGGTTTCCGGCACGAGCGGGCGGGCGAGCCTCAGCGGGCGCCGAAGGCGAGGGCGGGAGTGCCGATGGCGGTGTCGATGGTCTCTTCCTGAAAGTCTTCTCGATCGTCCTGCAGGCGCCAGCTCCGGGTGACCTCCACCGCACCGTTGAGGACCGAGAGGATCACGTAGCTGATCCCGGGCCAGGCGTGCTCGCGGTCGAAGGTGCTGGGCTCGGGGGGATGATCCGGGTGAGAGTGGTAGTAGCCCACGATCTCCAGACCGGCGGCCTCCGCTTCCCGCTGGGCAGCGAGGATGGTGCGGGGCTCGATGAGAAATCGGTTGTGGCGGCTCTCCTCTTCCCGCACGTTCTGGGCGGAGAGCAGGCGCTCCACCTGGGCACCCTCCTCTTCCGGCAGCGGCCGGCCGATGAGGATGCCGCAGCATTCTTCGGGATAGGTGGCCATGGCGTGCCTCTCCATCGAGAAGAGGTGTCGAGGGGTGATCAACAATCGGCTCATGTGAGGTCCCAAAAGGCTTCGCTGAGATATTTATCGGCGCCGTCGCAGAGAATAGTGACCACGGTACCCGAGGTCAGCTGCTCTGCGGCGCGCACCGCGGCGACCACATTGGCGCCGGCGGAAACGCCGAGGCGCAGGCCATGGTGACGGGCGAGGCGCCTCACCATGTCATACGCATCGTCGGTGGAAAGGGCCCAATCTTCGTCGGCGAGATCGGGATCGTAAATCCCCGGAACCAGCGCCGACTCCATGTGCTTGACGCCCTCCAGCCCGTGAAGCGGGCCGTCCGGCTGCACCGAGATGAGGCGCGGTCGCGGAGAACAGGTGGCCAGATAGCGTCCGACCCCCATGAAAGTGCCGGTGGTGCCCAAAGCGGTGACAAAGACCGCCAGCTCGGGCCCCTCGGTGGATCGCGCCTGGGTCCAGATTTCCGGCCCGGTGGTGCGGTAGTGGGCCTGCCAATTGGCCTCGTTGGAGTATTGGTCGAGGTACACCCAGCGCTGCGGCTCCGCCTCGACCTTGCGGCGCGCCTCCTCGATGGCGCCGTCGGTGCCCGCCAGCGGGTCGGTGAGCACCACCTCGGCGCCGTAGGCCGCCAGCAGGCGCTTGCGCTCCTCGCTGGCGTTGGCGGGAAGGCAGAGAGTGACCCTATGGCCCCGGGCGGCGCCGAGCATCGCCAGGGCGATGCCGGTATTGCCGGAGGTGGCGTCGAGAATGCGTCTCGGCGGCGTCTTCGCCTCAGCCCGCGGAGCTCGCTGGGCGCCGGCCTTGCCCCGCTGAGGAGCGAGGAGCAGGCCTTTGGTCTCGGCGTCGAGAATCATGCTCAGCGCCGGGCGATCCTTCACCGAGCCGCCGGGGTTGGCGAATTCCGCCTTCGCCAGCAGCCTCACCCCCGGGCGCTCCACCAGGAAGGAGAGGTCGAGCATCGGCGTGCGCCCCACCAGGGCCTCCACTCCGCTCACCGGCATGGGGGCGGTGTGCTGGCTGGAGGAGGCGTCGCCGGGATGGCTGAGGATGGTGACGGGCATGGGAGATCGCCGGAGCTCGAGAGAAAGAAAAAGAAACCAGCGAGCCAGTCGCTGTATTGATGACCATTTTTATCACAAATAGATGGGCCGCCCAATGACGCACCCGAGGCAGTCCCGTGGCGTGCTGTGGGCCGAAGCGCCCGGTGGACGGCTGGAATCAGAGTCTGTTGAGGCGGTGCGCAGGAGCCCGTCAGCCGACGCCATACATCTGGCGGATCAGGCTCACCCCGGTCACCGCCGAGAGCACCACGGCCACCAGCGTCAGCAGCAGGCAGAGCAGGCCGGCAATGAGGTGGTCCAGCCGCTCCGGCTTCATCGGATCGAGGATCTTGCCGCCGAAGTAGCCGCCGACGAAGCCGCCGGCATGGGCCCAGTTGTCGACGCCGGGGAAGAGCAGGCCGAAGATGAAGAGCACCAGCGCCCACTGCTTGGCCATCCTCGAGAGCTCCGAGGAGCCTCCCCGTCGCCCGGCGTAGATCAGCGCCCCGAGCAGGCCGAAGAGGGGAGCCGAGGCGCCGACGGTGAAGCCCGCTCCGCCCAGCAGCGGCACGCCGGGGAAGACGTAGCCGGCGGTGGAGGAGGCGGCGAAACCCAGGGCTCCGGCGACGGTGTAGAGAATCAGCATGCGGCCGGCGCCGTATTGCTCCACCGAGGCCGGCACCAGCATGCGCAGCCAGTAGAGGTTGAAGCCGATGTGCAGCAGCCCGCCATGGAGCCAGCCGGCGGAGAGCAGGGTCCACCAGCGATCGAGCTCGAAGACCGGTACCGCCCCGGAGGCGCCGAGGGTAAAGAGAGCCACCCGACTCGGGCCGAGGAGCCCGAAGAGGCCTCCGCCGCCGATATTCTTGGGGTCGATGGCGAGGCTGATGATGTAGAGCAGGGCGCAGCCGCCGAGGATGATCTTCGACACCCCCATGTCTCGCCCGAGGCGCCGCAGCGAGCCGGCATAGCCCCACATTCCGGGGTTGCGGCGGCCGCAGTTGTAGCACGCCTCGTCCTGGATCCCCACCAGCCGTCCGCAGGAAGGGCACACCACCGAGCCCGAGGTCTGACGCTTTAAGAAGGCCATCAACATCACCCTTGGATCCTATCGCGATCGGGGGGTGCCCCGAGGGGGCTTCTGTCGATCGATGCCGCGTCGGCGGGATCGCGGGCTCCGGTGCGTTCGTCCAGGCTCAACCCCCCGAGGTCACGGGAGGTCACCCGGGGTCAATCGTCCGGATCCTCATTCACCAGGTAGTAGCTCAGCAGCAGTCCGAGGTCGTAGCGGGAGAGGCGCTGGAGGACTGAGGGCGGCATGGCGATGGAGTGGGTGGGGGCGGTGTGGAAGACGGCGATATCTAATTCGGCGTGGAACAGAGCTGTGTCTTCTGATCCGCTTCCCTCCGGCGGGGCCAGTTCTCCCGGCGGGGCTGGTTCTCCAGGCAGGGCCAGTTCTCCTGGTGAGGCCAGTTCTCCTGGTGAGGCCAGTTCTCCTGGTGAGGCCAGTTCTCCTGGTGAGGCCAGTTCTCCTGGTGAGGCCAGTTCTCCTGGTGAGGCC
>JBCCXL010000037.1:0-27450 GCA_039191605.1 Acidobacteriota bacterium
AACTTTGGGACGAATACCCCACCCTGCACCGGCCGAAAGCTCGGCCTGATCGAGTGCGAATAGAAGCTCGTCCTGCCTCGCTGACGTCCTGACTGCGGAGCGAACTACCTGGGGAAAAGAATCGATCCATCGAAGAAGACGAACCCGAACGCGATCCACCAGATGCCTTGACTGGGGCAGCCGACTCATAGAAGGTAAATGGTCCAGCAGGCCCAGGCCCTGAACGTCCCTGGCGAAGGTGTCAGATGATTGATCCTAGCCGCCGAGATCTTCACCCCCCCCCGACGGCAAGGAGCGCCCCGAGCCCCGGGGGCACAGCGCCGGAGCTCCGGAGCCGAGCACCACCACCCCTTTCCTGCGAAAGTGCTCGCCCGAGGCGACTGTGCGACAAGCGAAGCCCCGGGGGCGAGGCGAGCGGGGCCCCAGCGGGAGACGAAGGCACGGGAGACGGGGCCAGCCAAATGATCCCAGGCCAAACTCTTCATCCCCTGACCGCGAGGAGCGACCCGAGCCCTGGGGGCAAAGCGCCAGAGCTCCGGAGCCAAGCACTTCCACCCCAGTCCTGCGAAAGCCCTCGCCCGAGGCGACTGTGCGACAAGCGAAGCCCCGGGGGCGAGGCGAGCGGCGCCCCAGCGGGAGACGAAGGCACGGGAGACGGGGCCAGCCAAGTGATCCACACAAAGGCACTCCATCTCTGGCGTCCCATTGCAGAAGGGCGAAACAGCACGCCGAAACAGGGCATAAGGCTATATAGAGAAAGCATAGCCGTTGAGCCCGCAGGTGCAACGGGTCGAGATATGTTGGAATTGCACTGCTACGGCTCAAGACGACCCGAGGCGAGCGCTGAGAGGAGCCCATGGACGAACAAGAGACCCTCGACCCCCTTGAGCCCGAAACCCAACCGGAGGCCCAGCCCCATTGGGAAGACCAGCCCCAGCCCAGCGACCCGGAAGAAACGGCATTCGAGCCCCCCCCTCCGCCTCCGGTCAATAGCGGAGATCAGCCGGTGGATCCCCAGTCGGTCCGCCTTGCCCGCTGGATCGCGGTGCCGATCACGACGGTCGTATCCTTCATCCCGCCGGTGTGGATAACCCTAGTTTGGGCGCTGGGGGTCATTCCGATCCGTGTCTACCTGCCGCTGATCCTCGTCTTCGGCTTGCTCGCAGTGGCGGCAATCAGCATCGCCTATCTCTATCCTGCGGCGCGCTATCGACATCTCAGATACCGAGTGGAACCGGATGGCCTGGGCATCCAGCGGGGCGTGCTGTGGCGCAAGGCGATCTGGATCCCGCTGACTCGGGTGCAGCACACCGATGTCTCTCAGGGCCCATTGCAGCGTCGATACGACCTCGCCACGCTGACGGTGTACACCGCCGGAACCGAAGGCGCGTCAATTCCGCTAGCCGGCCTCGAGCACTCCGTCGCCACTCGACTCGCCAATCACCTTCGCCCGAAGGAGGCGTCCCGTGGTGGCTGAGGGGCATCGCCTGCACGGCTGGTCGTGGATCTTCCTCATCGGCGGCATGCTCCGGGCGCTGCTGATCCCGCTGATCGCGGCGGTCTTCGCCGGGGGCGATGTCTTGCTAATCTGGCTGAATTGGGTGTCCCTGGCGGTGCTCGTGCCGATCGCAGCGATAGCGGCCATTTACCAGCGGATCTACCGCTATCGCTTCACCGCCGAGGCTCTCGAGGTGCGAGACGGGCTGCTGACCCGAAATCTGAGACAAATCCCTTACGAGCGGATCCACAACGTCGCGCTGGTGCGCAATCCGCTACATCGCCTGCTCGGCGTGGCGACCGCGCGTATCGAAACTGGGGCCGGCGGAGGCGCCGAAGCCCAGCTGCGGGTACTGTCTCTGGAGGCTGCCGAAGAGCTACGACGCCAAACCCTCGGCGAAGCCCGGCTCCGCCAGGACGAGGCCGCCGCGGCGGCAGGGTCCGCAGACGGTCCGCTGGTGACGACGCCGGACGGCGAGCTGGTCCGCCTGGGGCTGATCAGCAACCGAGGCTTCCTGGTGATCGCAGCCCTCGCCGGTGTGCTGTCGCAGTCGAACGGATGGGAAACCTGGATCACGGATCAGGACTGGTCGACCCTTTACGAATCGGCGCAGGAGCAGGGTCCGACGTGGCTCGGTGGGCTCGGCAGCATCGGCGCACCCGGATCTTGGTGGGGCACGCTGCTACTAGCCCTAGGCCTCTTCGCGCTGCTCGTCGTCGTGATCCGTGTCCTGTCCATCGTTTGGTACCTGGTGCGCTACCGAAACTTCACCCTGCAGCAGATCCGCGACGACCTGCAGATCGAATACGGCCTGCTCACCCGCGTTTCCTCGGTCGTCCCGACGTATCGCATCCAACTAGTGACGGTCACCGAGTCGTTGCTCCATCGCTGGTTTGGCCGCGAATCTGTCGAGGTGGAAACCGCCGGCAACGCGGACGGAGACGGCGGTGCGTCCCAGCAACTCGCGACCTCCGGCGTCAAGATCACCCGACAGTGGCTGGCCCCCATCGTCCGCGACGGCCGGTCCGCCGCCCTGGTGCGGCAGGTCATGCCCGAGATCGACCTCGACACGGTGCAGTGGAACCCGATCGAGCGCCGCGCGGTGCGGCGTATCGTGCGGCGGACCGCCATCTTCCTCGCTATACCCACCGCCATCGCGGCCGCAGTCCCGGCCTTCGCGTCGGTTCCTTTTCATAGCCTGCACGGATTGTGGATTCTCGCCATCGGCCTTCCCGTAGCGTGGGTGTCCGCGCGGGGCTGGGTCCGAAACACGGCGTGGGCGGTGACGGATGCCGCCGTGCTCTATCGCAGCGGCTGGCTCGGGAGCACCACCAGCGCGGTGCGTTTCGCCAATATGCAGACCGTCTCGCTGACCCAGAGCCCCTTCGATCGCCGCCACGACATGGCCCAGCTGACCATCGACACCGCCGGCGCCGGCTCCATCGGTCACCGCGTAGCGATCCCCTACATGGATGCCCGGACGGCCTCCGAGGTCCAGCGTCACCTATATGCGGAAGGCTGCGCCACCGAGTTTCGCTGGTAGCGCAGCCGCTACAAGGCCCCTGACGATACGGGCCCCTGCAGTGCGGGCCCCTGCAGTGCGGGCCCCTGACGATGCGGCTTGAGACTAAGAAAGCATAGGGACTATGCAGGCTCGAGCTCGATATGGCCCTGTTCTTCGTCGGTGCCGGCGATTCGCACCCGCATCGCGCGTCCGACGCCGTAGCGCCGCCCGCCCTTCGAGACCAAAGATTGCGTCCCCCGGTCTTCTTCCCAATCGCTGCCGGGCAGGCTCTCGACGGGCACCGCGCCGGTGAGTCCGACGCCCTCGAGCTGCACGATCAGACCGAAAGGCTTGACGGAGATGACGTTGCCGTCGAATTTCTGCCCGACGCGACTGGAGAAGTAGCGCGCCGCGAGCATCCTCAGTCGCTGATCTTCCGCCTTCGCCGCCCGGAAGGCCAGCTCGTTGATGTGCCCCGCCAGATCCTCTAGATCGGGATCGACGGCGACCTGATCGCGATCACCCCGCAGATGCGCCTTGATGATCCGATGACAGACCAGATCGCTATAGCGGCGTATGGGCGACGTGAAGTGCAGGTAGAGCGGTGCCGCCAGCCCGAAATGACTTCCTGGATGGACGGTGTAGCGTGCGGGACCCAGAGACTTGCGGAGGACGGCTCGGATCGCCGGCGCCGCCCTCGCCGACGCATATTGGGCTTCGAAAGCCGCCAGGGCGCGGGGCGTCAGCTCACTGCCGAAGGCCGTCTCGAAACCGAAATTCGCCGCGAAGTCCGCCAGCTGGTCGACGCCATCCGCATCGGGAGCGGGGTGGACTCGATAGAGCGCCGGCAGGCCTCTTTCCCCGAGCCAATGGGCGACCGACTCGTTGGCGGCGACCATCAGGCGTTCGATGAGCCGGTGGGCGCTGGTCTCGGACCGCGCCGCAATGGAGCTCAGCTGACCCTTGCGGTCGAAGCCGACGGTGGCCTCCTCCCGCACCATCGAGAGGCCGCCCCGCCCCGCGCGAACCGCCGACAGTCGGCCGACCGCCGTCCTCAGCCAGCGCAAGAGGGGCTGCACGCTTTCGGGAACCGCGCTGGTCTTCCCCTGATCCAAGAACTCCTCGACCTGCTCATAGGTCAGACGCGCGTCGCTCCGGATCCGGGTCGCCTCGAGGTCCACGGCCCGGATCCGCCCCTCCGGATCGATCCGCATCTCGACGGTCAGCGCCGCACGATCCACGTCGGGGTGCAGACTGCAGCGATCCTCGGAGAGGGAACGCGGAAACATCGGCAGGACGAGGTCCGGGAGGTAGACGCTGGTTCCCCGGGCCCGCGCCTCGAGATCGAGCTCCGAGCCCTCCGGTACAAACGCGTCGACGTCGGCAATGGAGACCAGAACTCGCAGACTGCCGTCGGCCTGGACCGGCAGAACCGCCACCGCGTCATCGATATCGCGGGTCGACGGCCCATCGATGGTGACCGTCGGAACGCCGCGCAAATCCCGCCGAGGGATTTTCTTTTGCCTCGCCCGCCGTCCCCGCTCCTCCAGCTCCTCTGTATGCTCGCCGCGCAGGGACCAGCGCGCGATCACCCGCTCGAGAGAAGCCTCGGACTCCTCGAGAGCCCGGGGGCGCACCGCCCGAGAGCCCTCGATTTCGGCGACCACGGTCGTGCCCTCGGACAATCCCTTCGCGCCGTAGAGAGGCCAGTCTTCGTTGGCGATCTCAGAATCGGGACGCAGCCGCAGCCGCCTGCCCTGGCCGACGACCTCACCGATCAGGCGGTCCCGAGGACGCTCGAGGATCTCGAGATCCGTCGCCGAGTACCGACCGTCGCCCTCCTCCACCAGCCGCGCATCCACCAGATCGCCGGCGAGGATCCCGTTGACGTCCGGCGGCGGCAGGAAAATCGACGGCGCCGGCCCTTCGAAGGAATGCTCGCCGTCGGGGACGTCGACCCTCAGAAAACCGAACCCCCGGGGATGAACGCTCACGCGACCGCGGACGCGACCGCGCCGGACCTTCGACCTAGATGATTTGGACATGGGGGCATTGTATGCGCTGTTTCAGCGGGGATAGCCAAAGAAAATAGCCAGCCATGGGATCCATCGGCCCTCCAGGCCCGGGCCCCCACCCCAATCCCCCCACCCTCTGACGAACGCAATCAAAGTGGGGACGCCACCACCTTCCCGGGAAGCTTCAGAAACCCCGGTACGACGCGAGTGCCCCCGGCACGAGACGATCCCAGTGCCCCTAAAAAGCAAGGAGCGACCCGAGCCCCGGGAGCATAGCGACGGAGCTCCGGAGCCGAGCCCCTACAACTCGGTCCTGCGAAAGCGCTCCGCCGAGGCGACTGTGCGACGAGCGAAGTCCCGGGGCGAGGCGAGCGGCCCCCAAAAGCAAGAAGCGATCAGCAAACCCCAGGTTCCAGGCAACTGGTTCGGGCGGAGTTCCAGTCAACTTGGCCTCGTTACCCGAGGAGGAAACCCCAGGTTCCAGGCAACTGGTCCGGGCGACCCCAGGTTCCAGGCAACTGGTCCAGCCCCCTCACCGGCGGTCCTTTGCCGCCGGCCGATCTCTTCGAAGCCGTCGAGCGCAGGGTTCGCGGGGGTATGCTTTTCGGTGTGGGGCTGTGCTTCATCGCTATCACCGGGCTTCGTCCCTGGTCGACGAGCATCCCCACAGCGATCTTCTATTTCATGACCGGCGCGCTCGCTGCGCGTCTCCTCGTTCTGATCCTCGACGGAGCGGTTCCGAAGCAGTGGCTTCTGGTCGCAATAGAGGCCGTCGTAATGGCCTTGGCCGCCTTCTGGCTGTGGCGTAGCAGCGGGGCCGCGGCCTGAGCCGGTTGGCTGCCGGTTCGAACCCGCTCGATTCACCGCCGGGCGTCGAGTTGGGGAAGGCGCTCCTGGTGGCGGTCTTCAGATCCTTCTACAGACCGGGCAGAATCCGCCAACCCAAGCCGCCGCAGACGGAGATCCTAGAACGCGAACCACGCGCCCCAAGCCAGGAGCGGAAATGCCGCTTGCATGACGGCTGCTCGCAGCATCCGTTTGCCGGCCGAGGCGAACAACACGACTCCCGCGCCGGCCATGCACGCGCAATTGAACAGCACCAAGGTCTGACCAACGATCGCGTTGCCGCCGAAATGAAGTAGCGAGAGGCCGACGAACACGCCGATGGAAAGAAATAGGTTGTAGAACCCCTGGTTGAAGGCAAACAAGCGACGTGCCTCTGCGTCCGCAGTCGTGGCGGCACCGAAACTCCTGTGGACCTTGGGGCGCATGAACCACAAGCTTTCCATGCAGAAGATGAGCACGTGCAGAGCAGCGGCGAGGAACGCGAAACCTTGAGTGGCTAAATTCATTGGATCCACTGGATAGCTGATTGGGGTTGACGGGTTCTAACTATTAACTGGGCGAATCGGACAGGGATCCTTCAACGCGAAAGCTGGTGCATTCGCCAAACCTTTCTCCGCCTGCTCGATCCGCTTAGCTTTTGAGACGTTATCCGTGTGCCCGGCTTCTCGTCAATGCACATCGGAGAGCGCGTCGGCGCCCGCGACGAAGCCCAATTCATCGTCTACGACGCCAACCGCACCCTCTCCCACCCTACCGCACGTCACCTTCCCACCTATCCCACAGGCCCGACGGCAACGGGGCTATGGGTGGACTCAACTTTCTGGGGGGCAAGATACGTCGTCGCAAACCCCAGGTTCCAGGCAAATGGTCCTCGCGGAGTTTCCAGCCGACTTGGCACCTTTATCCGAGATGCAACAGCCGCCGATGGACTCAACGATGCTCCTCGAAGCCGCCCAGAGGTTCATCGAAGTCATCGTGGATGCGGATCAGCCCCTTGGCTGTACCGAAGCGACGAATCGGAAAGGATGCCTCAATGGGCACGAGTCGAACGACCGGCTCACGACCCCGCGCGATAACAACCTTCGAGCCACGCTGCGGTCCCAAGTCGAGTCGTCCAGCCGGGTTCCGAATGTAGGCCAGGCTCTTGATCCACTATTGATTCCAAGTGGCATGGAGCGACTCAAGCCCGAGGGGCTCGGCGCTTGACCACCGGTGCCGAGATATGCGGCTTCAGAATGCGAGCGAGAGAACAAAAGATTTCTGGCAGCTGAAAGAAGAATCTCCTTACCGGCCTCTCTTCTGGGTGCCATGCCAAGAACACCACGCTTCGTACCCGAGGGCGGCGCCCTCGTAGAGATCTCCTGCCGAACGATCCAGGGGCGCCTGCTCCTGCGGCCTACCCGACTCCTCCGACAGATCGTTGTCGGAATTCTCGCCCGAGCTCTGGCTCGCTGGAGCGACGTCCAGCTCCACGCTGCCGTCTTCCTCCCCAACCACTACCACCTCCTCATCACCGTCCCCGACGCCCGCACCATGGCCGCCTTCATGGGATTCGTCAACGGCCTGCTCTCCCGCAAGCTCGGCCCCCTCGTCGGATGGAGCGGCCCCCTATGGGCCAAGCGCTATAGCCACGTGCCCGTCACCGACGAGGCAAAGAGCCAGATCGCTCGCCTGCGCTATCTGCTGGCCCACGGCGTTAAGGAAGGCCTGGTGCTCACCCCCGCTGACTGGCCAGGTTTCCACTGCGCCTCGGCTCTCACCGCGAGCGACGGCCGTATGCAGGGAACCTGGACCGACGCCACCCGAGCCTGCCGCGACCGCGCCCGGGGCCGCAAGAACAAGCCGGAGACCTACGACAAGTCGGTGGAGCTCCAGCTCACCCCGCTGCCCTGCTGGATTCACCTCTCTTGGGATGAGATCGCCCGCCGGGTGCAGGACCTAATCGAGCAGATCACCGCCGAAGGAAAAGCCCAGCACAAGAAGGTGGTAGGAGCAGAGCGCCTGCAGCGCCAGAACCCCAACCGACGCATCGCCAAGCCACGGCGAGGCCCGCTACCCTGGTGCCACGCGGTAAGCCGTACGAGCCGCCAAGCCTTCATCGAGGCCCGCTCGCTCTTCCTCGCGGCTTACCACGAGGCAGCGGCCAAGTGGCGCAAAGGCGACCTTGACGCCTCCTTTCCACTGGGCTGCTTCCGACCCCCGGCGCCCTTCGTGGCGGCGACCTGAAGGCAGCCGACCTCCACCAACTCACGCCGTCAGCTGCGGCTAGCCGCGGCTCATTGCCTCACTGAATACCCAAAACCTCGTTAGGAGCTCTTTCAGTCCATCGACTTCAGACGCGCAAAAAACAGCAGACTGGTCGGAAACAGGCGAAATCCTTGCCAGGAACCAGGCAAAGTTCAAAACGCCAGATACATAATCCGGCAGCGAGCCCTGCCGCATACATGGTGCCAGGCTAGTTATCCCAGCCTCTAGTGCCCCTGAATACACGGGGCAACCGGAGCACCAGAGCCATACGTCCTGACCGCGAGAACGCACTGCTTCGCGGCGACTGCGCGACGAGCAAAGCCTCTGGGGCGAGACTAGTGGACCCTCGGCGGGGCACCACCAGCCACTCGCCCCGACCGGGACCAGCTACTTGGTCTGAAGACGCCCCGAATTGTGCCCCCACGAAGCGGTGCCAGCCAAGTGATCCGTGCCGCAGTGCCAGCCAAGTGATCCGCGCCTACTTTCGAAGCACGACCGTCCCGCCCTTCATGACGAAGCGGACTTCGGTCAACACTGATACGCCGGCCAACGGATCTCCCACGACAGCGATCAGGTCGGCCCAGAGTCCTGCCTCAACGGCTCCGGCCTCGTCTTCGAGGCCCAGCAGCTCGGCCGCAACGGTAGTAGCTGAGCGAATCGCCTCGAGTGGAGACATGCCGGCGTCCACCAAGAGCTGGAACTGCTCGGCGTTGCGGCCGTGGGGATAGACGCCAGAGTCGGTGCCGAAGGCGATCTTCACCCCTGCGCGATGGGCTTCTTCGACGAGCGCGGCGTATTTCCGATACTCCTCCGCGTTGTCCGACTCCAGCTCCTTGTCACTCCAATCTTGATCGGTCTCCACGAGGTCGTAGTAGGCAGCCAGCAAATCCGTCACCAGGTAGACATCATGCTCCTTGATCAGCCGGATCGACTCGGAGTCCATCAATCCGCCGTGCTCGATGGAGCGCACCCCGGCGCGTACAGCGTTGCCAATGCCATCGGCGCCGTGGGCGTGGGCGGCAACGTGGAGCCCCCGCCTGGTGCCCTCCTCGACCGCGGCGCGGATCTCCTCCTCCGTATAGCTTGCGGCACCAGGTATGGTTCCGTGAGTGCCGAAGCCACCGGTAGCCGACAGCTTGATCAAGTCGACGCCATGGCGAATGTGAGTACGGACCTGGCGACGCACCTCAACCGGGCCGTCGGCGACGGCTCCGCGATCGCGTAGCTCATGTTGCGGAGCCATCCAGTTACCCCAGGCTCCGTGACCGCCGGTGATGGTGATCATGGGGCCGGAGGCGAAGATCCGAGGCCCCTCTGCCCAGCCCTGGGTCACGGCTTCGCGCAGCGCCACGCCGCAATAGTAGGGATCTGAGACGTTGCGCACCGTAGTAAAGCCCGCGCGCAGAACCTTTCCGGCGTTCTGGGCACCGATGACGCCGAACATCGGAGCCGGCAGGATCCACGGGTCCCACGACTCGCCGAGGTAGGAGTTGTCGCAGAGGTGGGTGTGGGCGTCGATCAGCCCCGGCAGCACGGTCAAGTCCGACAGATCGACGGCGGATGCCGGAATCTCACCGTTCACGACCTTCGAGATAGATAAGATCTTGCCGTCCTCGATGTGGATGAGCACGTCCTCGGCATATGTGCCGGCGCGCACATCGAGAACCCGGCCAGCGTGGATCGTCGTCGGCTCGGGGCCGGGCGGAGCGGCTTGGGCCGCCACCGTGGAAAAAAGCGCGGCGACGACTGCAAGCACGATCTGCTGGCAGTGGGTAGGAATCAGCATGCTCGTCTCCTTGGATCTCCTTGGGTCAAGCTGGGGGGACCATGCAAGGAAAGACCAGTCTATCGGCCTCCCCACGATCTCAACGGAAACCCGCCGAAGCTGGTCGGCAGAAGAAGTCCACGGCAGCGATGGTCTACTCCCCGCCGGGCGAAGAGCCAGGGCCGGCACCGCCACCAGTAGACCTCCAGATGCCGAAGCAGCCGCGACAACAAAGGTAGCGCCCATTTGTGCCACTCTCACCACGCCGGCCTCAGATTCACGAGCCTTCCCGATCAATATCTTCGGCCTGGAATTTGGTCTCTGCTAGAAGCTGCGGATCATCGCCAGCCGCCTACCGCTGCCATGCGCGACGCATCGAGAACCCGACCATGCGATCAGCTCTCTGCGGCCAGCGTCTAGAACAGATCCCGAAAATTTGATTGAAAATCAAAAGACAGCCTTTCGATTTTCGATCAAGATGCTACTCTCTAATGCATCATGCTTTCGCGTCAACGACATCAGGAACGCCTGTTCGACCTCCTGGAACACTACCCGGTGGTGGCGATTCTCGGTGCCCGCCAGGTCGGGAAGACGACGCTGGCCAGAAGTCTGGCTGCCGATCTCGATCCGAAGGTCCATTTCTTCGACCTCGAGGATCCGGACGACCTCGCCCGGCTAGCAGAGCCCAAGCTAGCGCTGGAGCCTCTAGAAGGTATCGTCGTGCTCGACGAGGTGCAGCGCCGGCCCGAGATCTTTCCCATATTACGTGTCCTCGCCGACCGTCCCGACGCTCCCGCCAGGTTCCTTGTTCTCGGGAGCGCTTCACCGGATCTGCTCCGGCAGTCCTCCGAAACCCTAGCCGGACGCGTCCATTTCCATCGACTCGATGGCTTCGATCTCGACGAGGTCGGTTCTGAGGACTGGCGAAAGCTCTGGACCCGGGGCGGATTCCCGCGTTCCTTCCTTGCCGAGAATGATCACTCCAGCTTCGAATGGCGCGACGACTTCATCCGCACCTTCCTGGAGCGCGACCTCCCTCAACTCGGCATCCGAACGCCTGGACAGACGCTGCGCCGCTTCTGGACCATGCTGGCTCATAATCAGGCGCAGATCTGGAACGGCGCTGACCTCGCCCGCGCCTTCGGCGTCTCGGCTCCCACCGTTCGCCGCTACCTCGATCATCTGACGTCTGCAATGGTCGTTCGCCAGCTGCTTCCGTGGCACGCCAACGTCAAGAAGCGGCAGGTCAAGTCACCCAAGGTCTACATCGCCGACTCGGGCTTAGTCCATACGCTCCTCGGCCTGAAAACCGCCGACGACATCTTGGGGCACCCAGTCTCCGGCGCCTCCTGGGAGGGCTTCGTCGTCCAGCAGATCCAAGCGGCTCTCAGGACTCGACCCGAAGACTGCTTCTTCTGGGCAACCCACGCCGGTGCCGAGATCGACCTCTTCGTCATGCGCGGCAACCGCCGCGAAGGCTTCGAGGTCAAGCTGACCACCTCCCCCAGAACCACGCGATCCATGCGGCAGGCTCAAGAGACGCTCCAGCTGGATCGCCTGGTGGTCGTCCATGCCGGATCGGAGAGTTTCCCCTTGGCGGACGGAATCGACGCGGTGGCTGCCTCGCGGATCTGGGCGGATCTAGGCTGACCGACCAGCCGGCGGAGAGTCCCAGCCAAGGGACCTAGGAAGGAAGTCCTGTAGGCCCGCCCCCCCTTCGATTCCCCCACCCTCTGACTAACTCAGTCAAAGTGGAAGCGCCACCACCGGCCCGGAAAACTTCGGAGACGGCGAGCCGTAGAAGGGATCAACCAAACGCCGCCAAACTCCTCGCCTCCCGAGACAAGGAGCGACCCTAGCCCCATCGGAGGGTGCCAGCCAGCGGCATCGTGGCACTGCGCTTTGCAATTCGCGACAACCGACACCTTTCGAGGGCAAGTCCCCATATGGCTAAGTTCACCCCACTTCGAGTGACCCTTCCCGTCCTGACCTTCGTGCTCCTGGCCTGCTGGCCCGCTGGGGCCGACGAGGTGAAGCAGAAGCCAGCCGCTGAGGCTGAGCTCGCGCCCCCTGACTGCGACTACGGATCGCCGCATACCAACGCGCCGGAAGAGCTCGCTCAATTCGATTTCTTGATCGGTGACTACACGGTCACTGGCCACGCATGGCTGGGTACGAGCTGGTCACCGCCGCGTCCCGGCGCACCACCGTCACGCTGGAATGGCCGATATGTCCTGGACGGCATGGCGATTGAGGATGATTGGTACCAGGCCGATCCGGGCATCGATGCCGACGCACCGCGCGGCATCAACGTTCGCATGTGGGATCCGGAGGCCGGCGAGTGGGACATGATGTGGGTCGATACCGTGAACAATCAGGTGCAGGATCTGCGGGCCAAGATGATCGACGGCAAGCTGACCATGTGGCAGGAATATCCTGAACGGCCGGGCTTCCGGGCCTATTTCGAGCGTCTAGGGCCAGATAGCTGGCACCGCGTCACGTTGGCAGAGGATGAGAATGGCGAGTGGACCAAGCAAATTCGCTTGCTCGCCACTCGCATTCCCTGCCCTAAGTAAACGGACGCCTATTCGACCGCGAAGATCAGCGCAGCACCGTCTTCCGGGCGCTTGTCTTCCCAGTGCTCCGCCAGCTCCTCGCTGCAAAAGGTGTCAGCCAAGTGACCCGCAGCTGAAGACGGTGCCAGCCAAGTGGCCCGCGGCTACCGCTTCCGACGAGCGACCCGAGTCCCGGGGGCACAGCGCCGGAGCTCCGGAAGAAGTTAGATCTCCCTCCCGAAATCCCCCCTCGATCCCCCCTTTTTCAAAGTGGGGACGCCACCTCCCGCCCGGGGAGGGTCACTCTGAGACGGTGAGCCACAAAGAGGCCCAGCCAGACAGTTGTAGCTGTCCACCTTCTGACCCCCGAAAGCAAAGAGCGACCCGAGTCCCGGGGGCACAGCGCCGGAGTACCGGAGCCGAGCACCTACACCCCGGTCCTGCGGACACGCTTGTTCGAGGCGACTGTGCGACTAGCGAAGCCTCCGGGGCGAGGTGAGCGGCGCCCCAGCGGAGGGTGCCAGCAAAGTGATCCGCGGCCCGCATCCCGATTCCTGCCTCTTCATCCTGGATCCTCGATCCGCTCCCTCTCCGCCCGCGCCAAGCTGGACTGCACCCGATCGCCGCCCGCCTCGATGAAGGCGACCAGGCGCTGAAACTCCGGTTCGCTACGGAGCGGCTCGAAGCGGGGATCAACCTCCAAAAAAAGCAGGAAGCCCGGCCGCGCGGCGAGGGAATCCCGCAGCCACTCGAGCGCGGCCTCATTCTCTCCGAGCTGGGCTGCGGTGGTAATCAGGCCGTCGTGCGGAACGTAGCCGCTTGGAATCATCGCCTCCAGGTCCTGACGCCACCACTCCCACAGAGGGGCTAGATCCCCGGCTGCCTCCAGACGTTCCACTACCTCCTCCGGTGCCTCTCGCTGCCGCAGCAGTGCCGCCGCCGCCACCACCGCCTCCTGTCGGCGCTGCAAGCTTTGCAGGGCGAGGACTCGGGAAAGGCCAGCGTAGAAGTTGTTCGGTTCCAGCTCCAGAGTCAACTCGGCCTGTACGACGGCCTGCTCGTAGCGGCCCGCATACAGGTAGGCCCAGGCCACGTCGCACTGCACAATCGGGGAGACCGGGTCCAGCTCAGAGGCCCGGCGCGCCGCCGCCAGCCCCTCCTCCTCGTTGCCCGGCCGACGCAGCAAGAGATACGAACGCACACCGTGCGCCGGGGCCAAGTTGGGCTCCAGGTCGAGGGCCCGCTGGAGGTGATACCAGGCCGTCTCCCAATCCCAGTCGTAGTTGGCCGAGATCCACGCCAGGTTCTGGTGCGCCTTGGCGGAGCTCGGATCGAGGGCCAGCGCCCGCTGCGCAGCCGTTCGGGCCTCGGTCTCGATCTGGTCCCGAACCCAGGTCGCCAAGATCGCCTCGGAGAGCCCGGCGTAGGCGCGCGCGCTGCGCGGATCGGCGGTGATCGCCTGGTTGAACAGCCCGGCGGCCTGCTGCGCGTTCTCAAAGCCTCCGGCGTTCAGCCGGTGGAGACCGAGAAGGTAGGCGCGCCGCTCGGCCGGGTCCTCCGGCCGCTGAGAGGGCTCGGCCAGCGAAATCTTCAGTCTCCGACCCAGCGCCTCGGTGACCTGCTCGCTCAACGAGCGTTGAGTCGCAATCCGCCCGCCGTCATCGGCTTCGAAGCGCCGAGTCCACAGCAGACGGTCGTCCTCCGTGCTCTCGAGCCAGAGATGGAGGTAAGTGGTGGGCTCACCGGCCCGGACCGCCCCGCGCAGCACCAGATCCGAGCCCAGCGCTTCGTGCAGGGCTCGGATCCCGCGTGGATCCTGCGCGAAACGTCGGGTGGCGTCGAGGGAGAGCACCCCGATCTTGCTCCTATCGAGCCTTCCGAGCTCGGTCACCACCTCGTAGGTCAGGCCGGACGCGATCAACTCTGCCTCCTCGTGGACCGCGGCCGACTCCACGGTGAAGGGCAGGACCGCCAGTCGACTCGGAGGTGCACCCCCCGGGCCGGCGAGACGCACCCACAGCCACACCACCAGGGCAAGGGCGACGACAACGATCGCGGCAGACAGCAGGGTGCGAGCTCTCGGCCCCCCTCTCGCGATTCTTCTCTGAGGCCTTCTCAGGCGCCGTGTCAGAGGCCTAGTCAGACGCCTAGTCAGGGGCCTGAACCGCCAGGTGTACCGGGCACCGAAAGTACTTTGTGAACCGTCAGCAGTCGGCGACGCAGGACGCTGCCCCCGCCGCCCACCCACCGGAATCACCTCGACCGGCGCGAGAAAACGATAGCCCCGGCGCGGCACGGTCTCGACGTAGGTCGGAGAGCGCGCCTGGTCTCCCAACACCCGCCGAATCTCCCGAATGCAGTAGTTGAGACCCTGATCCGCCTCTACCAGCCGATCGCCCCACACCGCCTCCTGCAGCGTCTCGCGCGGGACCAGTTGACCGGCGCGAGTCACCAAGGCCACCAGCACCTTCCAGGGCTGCGGCTGCAGGCGCACCACACGACCCGCCCTCCGGAGCTCCTCCCGCCGAAGGTCCAGCTCGTAGAGGCCGAAACGCAAAATAGAGAGGGGGTCTCGATCCACCATAAACGTTCAGGATATCGCACACCGCCACCCGACACCGCTCCCGGCGCTACCGTTCACGTCCTCCCGGCTTTCACAACAGATTCTAAATACTTGATTTAAGGCAACTTGTGCCCTCATCTCACACTCATTGAATCTTCAGCACTTACGCATTGGCCTGCACTCTCTTTACCGTCACGATGAGCGCAGTTGTTCGAACCGAGGCGCGATGCCGGGACCACCGCAACCACCGTCGCCTCGATCCCAGACCGTCAGGACCCACAGCTGCTGAAAGGAAACTCCAATGCAGACCCCCCCTGAGAATCTGCCGACCCACCGCCGTCCCAGCACGCCGCCGACCTCCCGACTCCGAGGCTGGCTGTCGTGCCTATTGGCCACCGTCGTCCTCTCCGCGGGAGCCACCACCGCCCACGCGACCGTCTTCGAGGTCGGGCCCGACGGAACGCTGCAATCGATCCTCACCGGCACCCTGGCCGACGGCGACCTGATCCGGGTGCCAGCGGACGCCGGTTCAGACACCGACATCAACACCACCATCACCATCACCGAGAACATTTCGATCGTCGGCGAAGGCCCCGGCTTTTCCAGGATCGACAACGCTGCGGCAACCGCCATCGACTTCCTGGTCGTCGAGGCCTCGATGCGGATCGAGGGCGTCACCCTGAAGGGCTTCGGAGATGCCATCACCCTCGACCCGCCGGCGAGCACGTCGATCACCTTCGACGCCCGCTCGATCCAGATCCTCGACGGCGACCGCGGCATCGTTGGAGCGCAGGAAGGTAATGACACCGACCGGCTGGAGCGAGTCAGCATCAAGGATTCCCGCTTCCACGACCTCGACAACGCCGCGATCTACCTCGACACCCGCAATATCGACTCCGCAGAGATCGCCGGAAACTACATCCAGAATGTTGGGCTGGCCGGCGTCTACGTCGGCCGAGACGGCATCGCCTCCGATCTCGACGCCTACGCCCGCAGCATCCAGATCTACGGCAATCACATCCAGGAGGTGAAGGAGCGCCAGCAGGGCAACTTCCACCGCTACTTCGCCATCTGCGTGCTGGGCCGCGAGGCGACCATCCGCGGCAACGTGATCCGCGACCTGCAGGACGACGAGAATCTCTACAAGCCGCAGGGCAACGGCGACTCCTACGTCGCCATCTACACCAAGGCGGCCTATACGGTGATCTCCGACAACGTCATCCGCGAACCCGGCCCCGGCTACGCCATCGATCTCAAGGGAATCAGCCGCGGCAGCGACCCAGTCGAGTCACCCAGCTACTCCTCGATCATCTCCAACAACCAGATCTTCATCTCCGACCCAACCGGCAAGCGCCACAGCGGAATCAAGACCAACGTCGAGGACGTGACGATCATCGGCAACCACGTCGAGGGGGCCAGCCAGGAGGGAATCCTGGTGCAGGCGGTAGCGCCAGACGACGTTTCGGTGATCGGCAACACGGTGATCCTCGGCAGCTCCAACGTCGGGCTCGGCTACGGACTGAACGTCCAGACCAACCTGACCACCATCCCCAATCCGGGCACCCGACGCATCCTCGCCACCAATAACCGCTTCGTCGGAATCGCCGCCGGCTCCGACATCGTCAACCGCGAGTACAACGGCACGATCTGGCAGGTGCAGCCGCTGCCGACCGCCGCCGGCGAGTGGGTGGTGGACAACAACATCCGCCACTGACGGTCGGAATTCACCACTCCTCGGACGGGCTCGGCCTTACTCCTACCAAGGCCGAGCTCCGTTCGAGTTCGTGTCCCGACGTTTCAGAGAGATCCCGGGAGGCTCTGCTAGCTCGTGGGGCGGGGCGGGAGGCGCCTCGGCGGAGGGTGCCAGATAGAAAATCCCCCCTCGATCCCCACCCTCTGATAAACACAGCCAAAGTGGGGACGCCGCCCCCGCCCAAGCAAAGTCAGAATCCCTGCTCGCTCCCCACCCTCTCACCAAACCAGTCAAAGTGGAGACCCCACCTCCTACCCGGAAGGCTGCAGAGGTCCGCGTTCCGATATGTCATCGGGCACTTGGCCACCGCTGGCAAGGAGCGCCCCGAGCCCCGGGGGCACAGCGCCGGAGCACCGGAGACCGAGCCAAAACGCCGAACTACGGGATCCCACCCAACGAGGCGACTGTGCGACTAGCGAAGCCCCTGGGGCGAGGCGAGCGGCGACCCAGTGAAGGGTGCCAGCCAAGTGACCCGCGCGAGCGGCGACCCGGTGAAGGGTGCCAGCCAAGTGACCCGCACCTACCTCCCTGCCCCCCGCGCCTCTTCTTTCCACCCGTAGCGGGTGGTCTCGATTTGGGGGGCAGCGCCGGAGCTCGGGCGGTGGATGCGGTGAGCCAGCAGGCTTTGGCCGGGAGCTGCTGGTCCCAGCTCGAGGCTTAGGAAGTCGAAGAGAGCCGGATCGTGCACGGCCACGACGAGCTGCAGCTGGCGCTGATGCACCAGGCGCCGCAGCACGGCGGCGAGCTCGGTGATGCGCAGGTCGTCCATGTTCTGCACCGGGTCGTCCAGCACCAGCAGCGGTAGAGTGCGGCGCTCTACCAGGTGGAGGGCGAGGAAGAGGGAGAGGGCCGCCGTGTTGAGGGTGCCGGAGCTCAGCACCGCCCCCGGCGGGGCGAAGGTCTCGCGACCGTCGAGGGTGCGGAAGTCCAGCTGTAGTCCGCCGCCTCGGGCCTTGCTGCGGGCCAGCTGGGGAACGAAGCGTTCGTCCGGCGCCAGGCGGCGGAAGAGGGACTGCCACAGGCCGTTGAGCTTCTGATCGATGCTTTGGGTGAGCACCGCCTCCAGGGCCCGCAGGGCGCCTCGACGCACGCCGCGGGCGACGCCCACCACCGCGTCGGCGCGGTCCTGGCGGCGCTGGTTCTCGGCCAGCTGACGGTCGAGGTGCTCGCGCTGCGAGCGCAGTCGATCGACCTGATCTTGGCGATTCGCCAGCTGGCGCCAAAGCCCTCTCACCGTAGCCAGCTGCTTCTTGGCTTCCTGCACTTCACTCCGCCCCTTGGAGAGTTCTTCCGCCCGCTTCTCCATGCGTCGAAGTACCGGCTCTGGTGAGGCCGAACGGGCTTCGGCTGCGCTCGGCTCCGTTCCCAACCCCTGCTCGCCCTCGGCATCATCCCGCCTGATCCCGCGAAAACGCGGCAGAGAAACCCTGGCCTCTTGATCCCGAGAGATCTCCTCCTGTGTCCTCTCGGCTCCTCTTCCAGAGTCCTCCGACTCCGCCGATGAGCCCTCTGACTCCAGTGAGCGCCACAGTTGGGAGACCTCCGCCAGCAGACCCTCCGGGCTCCACTTCTCGCCGCCGGGTGCAGGGGATTCAGCCTCCGTCGGGGATTCCATGCCCCGAGCCCAGGTGTCGAGAAGGAAGCGAGAGAGAGTTGCTCGGGACCAGCGCTGAGGGGAAGGGAAGTCCGCCCTCGCTCGGAGCAGCTGAAATTCGTGCTCCCGCAGGCGTTCTTCCTCTTCTGTCCTCGGCTGCCGCAGCAGAACCAGCCTTTCTTCCACCTCGAGTATTTGCGACTCCAGGTCCACCCGGCGCTGACGCAGGCTCCCGAGATCCGGGCTGACTGGCATCGATTTCTCCAGGCGCTCGATTTCCTTCTGAAGGTGCACCTCTAGCGCACGACGGTCCGCCCCGCTGGAGTCCCGCTTCGTCAGCAGCGAGCGTAGCTCCACCATCAGATCACGAATTCTAAACTCCTCTTGGCGCTCCAACCGCTCCTCGTTCAGTCGATCCCGCTCTTCCTGCAGGCTTCGCAGATACCCTTCCAACAAACCTTCCTGTATTCCCCGCCACTGTGCTTTGTGCCGCAGATCCGACACGCGGCCGAGGGTGTGCTGTAGCAGCCAATCTAACGCCAGAGTACGGCGCAGTAGACCCGCTGAAGCGTCAGCGGATGACTCGAACTCCTCAGCGAAAGCCTTCTCCCCCAGCGCCTGCCGAAGCGCGGCCTCCGTCTGCGCCAGACCGGCCTCAAAATCCCTCGCAAAAGAATCCCCTGAAAACTTCGATGAGGCCTCCACAAATACCTGCGCCGCAGAATCCTCTAATCCGATCACCGCCTCCCACCGCCCCCGCAGCCGCTCGACCCTGCGCCACGTCCGCTGCAGCTCTTCCTCCTCCGCTACCAGCTGCTCCTCGATCTTCTCGAGAGCCTCCTGTCGCTCCTTGATCTGCGCGCCGAAGTCTTCCGCCGTAATGGCGGCCCCAACTGCGGCGGCCTCAGCGATGGAATCCACGGCGTCAGGCGCCGTCTCTTTGCCCCCTCCGGCTCCAGAATCATCACCCTCCGGCGGCGACTCTTCAGAACTGAGCTTCTCCGCGACTGCCTTCGCCGAGGTTATAGCCCCGGCCGTCAGCGCCACCGGCAACACCAACCCCGCCGGGCCGAGCAGCGCCAAAGGCAGCATCGCCGCTGTCGCAAGGGGAGTCGCCACAGCAGCAGCCTGCTTCCGCACCTCCTCCAGCTTCTCCACCGCCTTCAGCTCCGCCTTATGCACCTGCTCCCGACGCTCCGAGAGCCGGCGATGAATGCGGCTCAGCTCCCGATAATCCGGGCTACCGCCGCGGCCCCGCAGGATGTTCTTGTTGCGGGAGGTCGCCAGGCCGTCGATCAGGGCTCCCAGGTGATCCAGCTGAAGCAGTTCCTGGAGGAATTGCACCAGCGGCGCCCCCCCTTCGGCGGAGCCCTGGTAGATCTCCAGCAGCCGGCCCAGCTGCACCTGGGAGAGGTAGCAGCGCTCGCGGTAGAAGGACGCCTGATCGCCCTTCAGCACCGCCCGATGGGCGCGAAGGCCGGAGCCCTCGAGGGAGAGGCGAGCGGAGCCAACGCCGTAGCGGGTCTCCAGCTCGACCCGCCCCTCCTCTTTGCCGCGGTGCACGAAGTAGCGCGGATAGCCCTTGCCGAAGGCCTCGAGGTCGTTCACCCGACCGGTGAGGGCCAGCTCGATGGCGCTTAGGCAGGTGGACTTACCGCAGCCGTTGCTGCCCTGAAAGAGCACCACCGGAGCATCCAGGGCGATCTCCTGGGGCTCCTCGAAGCCGCGGAAGTTCTCTAGCTCGAGACGCTGGAGGACCAAATCCTCCGGCCCCGACAGCGGCTTCTCCCCGCGGCTCATGAGCTCTCCTCCTCGCCTTCGACCTCAGGCGGAAGAAGCTCTTCACTCTCCTCCTCCGGCGGCCGCACCCCCTCCCGCCGCAGCTGCAGGAAGAAGGCCTCCCGCACCGCGTCGGGCCCCTGGGTCGCCTTGCGCAACAGCTCTTGAGCCCCGCGATCCTCCCCCAGCTTGCCGAGAGCCGCCATCAGCTGCACCGGCGCCGAGCGCCAGGCCTCCACCGGTTCCGGCAGTTGAAAGGGCAGCAGGGGCGCCAGTCGAGTCTCCAGCTGCTCGTCGCTGAGCCCCTCCGGCAACGCCAGCACCCGGCACAGCCGCCGAGCCAGCTCCTCGCTCAGCTCCAGATGCTCGCCGCCGGCGAGGACCACCGTCACCGGCCGCATGCCCTTCACTCCCTCCCCGCCGCGGACGGAGAGCCGCCTCAGCAGGCGACGAAGGCGGCGCTCCAGGGCGGTGGGATCGTCTCCCCGCACGACGATCACCAGCTCCTGCCGGTCCCCGGGACCTTCCAGCAAGAGCAGTGGAGGACGAGCGGCCTGGGCGTCTTCCAGATCCAGGAAGGAGCGACGGTAGCCCTCGCTCTCCCCCACCGGCGCGGTGAGCACCGACTCCACTCGCCGCAGGCTCTCCTCCCCAAGCCTCTGCGCCATGTTGGCGACCTTCTCACTCATGCCGCGCTCTCTTCGGACCGCATCTCTCGGGCGTCCTCGAAGATCTCTCTCAGACGCAGAAGAAAGGCTTCGCCAGCCTGTCCGTCCGCTGACTCCAGCGCCATCTCCATCTCCGAGCGCAGGCTGATGGGATCCATCCCGCCGTTTAAGCCATAAGAAGGCAGCCGGCTCTGGCCGAGGTTCCGCCTCGGCGCGAAGTACCAGCCCCGGCGCCGTCCGCGGGCGTGGAAGATCAAGCCTCCCTTCTGAGGCCATAGCTCCTCCACCACCTCTCCGTCCTGCACCACCGCCACCGGCAGCTCATCGACGACCACAGAGTGAGGGGGCGTCTCGGCCTCCTCGGGAGAGGAGCTTTCGGGACGCTCCGCTGCCGGCTGCTCCGCTCCCAGCCGCCACCAGCTCCTCCGGCGCCCCGCCGCCAAGGCGGTGAAAAGCAGCGCCGCCCGGGGGCGACCGCTGGACCCCGCTTCAGCCTTCACCGCGAGGGAGTTTCGGGAGAAGGGCTGGTGCAGCCCTCCGTCAGATCTTCGCTCCAGAGCTTCCAGTCTCCCCTCGAAGAGCGCCAGCACCCGGCTCAGAGCTCCAGGGACCTCCTCCACCAGTCGCCGCCAGCGCGCCTCGTCATCCCCGCCTTCTTCGCCCCGCTCCTCGTCGTAGCGCGCCGCCAGCCAGTCTTCCCAGGCCTCCAGCCCCTCCACCAGCAGGGGCCAAAAGTCCCTCTTCACTCCCGAGGTCAGTCCCAGCACCTTACGAGACAGAGTCTCGACGTAGAGAGCGCCGAGGAAGGGCTTCGCCCAAAGGGGAATCAGCGCCTCCTCCTGCAGCCGCTTGCAGGTCTCGCGATCGGCCTCGGGATGGAGCGAGCCCACCAGCTGCTGCACCGGCTCGTCCAGACGCCCGCCGCCGACCACCAGCCGCAACGCCTCGCCCCCCAGCGACGCCGACGCCTCCCGCACCTGACGGCGGAGGTTGGCGTCCTGGAAGGAGAGGCCGAGGATCACCGAGGAGCGGGTTTGCAGCAGCGCGCGAATTTGATCCCGCAGCGGCTCGGTGGGGGCTCGATCGTCGCTCCACGCTTCCACCTGGCCATCGGTGGCCACCAGATAGGGCCGATAGCGCGGGGGATCTTCCAGCGCGCGACGGGCGCAGCCGTGAATCTTCAGCAGGCGGGGCGGGTGGGGCGTTCGAGGGAGATCCTCCGGCGCCGCCACCACCTTCACGACGCCGACGCCGCTCCCATTCCCGTTCCCGGAGCCCTCCCCCGAGCTCTGCCCCAAGGCCTTTGCGGCGACTTCCACCAGGGAGTCCCAATTGGTGGTCACCACCTCCCGCAGCACCCCCTCCTGGTGCAGCAGGGCGACGAAGCGGTGCTCCGCGTCCGGCTCCACCGTCGGGTCACCGTAGCGCTGATCGATTTGCAGCAGCTCGAAGAGCAGGGGCTCGCGGCCAAGAGAGCGCTCGATGTCGTCGAGCACTTTCGCGTAATCCGACGCCAGCTGTCCCAGGCCCTCCCAGAACTGAGGCCAGTTCTCCGGCGACGCCTCCGGCTCTGCCTTCCGCCACGGCAGCACCCGCCAGCGCAGGGAGTCGAGAGCCTCTTCGCTATCTTTGTCCCCGTTCTGAGCCCGCTCCCACAGCGTCTTCACCATCTCTCCCAACAGCTCCGGCAGGGGAGGAAACTTCGCCCGGGAGATCCCCGAGCCCAGCCACAGCACCACCTCGTCCCGCAGCATCGCCTCGAGCCATTGGGGACGGGCCCTCAGCGCCGCGAGGGCCTCCGTGAGCGTGGCGTTGCCGTTCACCGCGGCGGCGCCCCCAGCAGCCTTGCCACCACTCGCTGGATGGAGTGATCGAAATCCTCTTCCACCACCTGCCGCAGCGGCAGCCATTGGGCGCCGCCGGTCTCCCGGGGGTCCGGGCGTAAACCGACCTGCCGCGAGGCCTCGAAGACGAAACGAGCGTCGTAATGCAGGTGCTCGGGCACCAGCGACCCCGCCTTCTTCCCCTCCGGAATGAGGTGGATGTCGAGGTCGTAGGGATAGGGAATCAGCAGCCGCAGCCCCGCAAGGCCGGTCTCCTCCTCCACCTCCCGCTGGGCCACCCCCACGAGATCCCCGTCGCCATCGGCGTGCCCCCCGGGCTGCAGCCAGCGGCCCAGCCCTCGATGCCAGATCAGCAGCAGCGACTCCCGCCCCTCGTCCAGCACGAAGGCCGAGGCGGTCACGTGCCCTTCGAGGTTCTCCCGCAACAGCGCCCTCGGCGTGGTGCTCACGAACTCGTGGTAGTGCTCTCCAATGGCCTTCGACTCGTCGTCCTGGGGATGAAAGCCCGCCAGCGCTGACAGCGCGCGATCCCGCTCCCGCAGCACCGCCTCGTCGACGGCCTCGTCAACCGCCTCCACCCCGTCCTGAGTCCTCTCTTCCACTCCCTCACCCGCCATAGGTTTCCTCGTAGTCCGCCATCGCCGCCTCCACCACCGCCAGGGCGTGGTCCCGCCCGTAGGCCGCCTCCACCGAAACCTTGGTGCTGCCGTCGTCGTCCCCGGGATGCATCTTGTAGGTGAGGAAATAATGCCGCAGCCGCTCCACCCACACCGCCGGCAGATCTGAGATGTCCTGGGCCTCGCCGTGGACGTTGTCCCCCTCCAGCACCGCCACGATCTTGTCGTCTGCCTCGCCGTCATCCACCATCTGCAGCCCGCCCACCACCCGCGCGGTGACGATCACCTCGGCGCGGTTGATGGGGCGCTCGGAGAGTACGCAGACGTCTAGCGGGTCATGGTCCCCTCGCTCGGCGCCGGGGCACAGCCGGCGCACCCGCTCGTCGCAATAGGTGCGAGGAATGAAGCCATAGAGCGCCGGCGGTAGCGACGTGCCCCGCTGCGGGCGGTCCACCCGCAGATAGCCCGTCGTCTTGTCGACCTCGTACTTCACCAGGTCAAAAGGCGTGATCTCCACAAAGGCGTGCACCCGCTCCGGCGTCCGCGGCCCAGCGGTCAGGCCGTGCCACGGATGCGGCCGCCAGCGGTAGAAGGGATCGGGGAAGCTCATCGAATTGCTCTCCTGGGTTGGAGGCGATGATAGCCCGTCGTGGCGGGGGGCGGCTAGGCGGCGGACGGGCTTCCTTCTCTGTTGTATCCTGCAAACAAACAAGAACCCGCGCAGAATCTATTTTGGAGGTGTATCCGCACCTTGTTCCTGAGGGAGCCTTGCCCCGATGCTTGATTCATTAGCCAACAAGATCTCACTTGACTGGCTGAAACGGCTTCAGCTCATTCAGCGGATGAAATGGGAGAGCACCGAGACCAAACTCGCCTGGCTCGGTGCTGCTCTCATTATTACTGGCTGGCGGCTACCGACGGTCGATGCGCTTCAGCCCATACTAGAGAAGCTACCTTGGGGACCCATCGCGCTACTCGGCCTAGGTACCGCGCTCATTCTCTACTTTCTTTACCGATCCCTACAATTCATATATAGCCCTTTATCTATTCCAGAGGTCAAGGGCACTATCGTTCGCGGAGCCTCAGCATTTACAAAAGAGGACGGAGAGTTTTTCAAGAAACTCGGTAGGCAAAAAGAGCTTGGCAAGTTGCGTGACTGGATCTTGGACCCACAGGTTCCGGCAATACTCGTAATAGGCGAATCTGGTGTTGGAAAGACTTCGCTACTTCGGGCTGGAGTTCAGAATCTAGTCGAATTAGACATGGCTTATTGGGAGGCAACCGCCACGGACCCCATCAAGAGATTTCGGCAGTCGATTCAGAAGCAATTCGACAACGAACCAAATCAACTTAAGAACAGCGTATTGCTTATCGACCAGTCGGAGCAGCTTGGTTCCGATCGAAGCATTTTTGAACTTCTGGGGCAACATATACAGGCTGACCCACCTTACGGCACGACCTGGATTGTTGCGATGCGTCGAGACTACATACCTGATTGGTTTGAGTGGTCGGAGGAGCACCTACAACATCCTGCAAATAGGCGAATAAGGCCCCTCACCTTAAAACACTTCTCACCCCAGAGAGCAAGAGAGACCTTCTCAATCTTGGCGGAGGAAGCGGGCCTAACGGTAAGAGAGGAGGTATTACAAGAGATTATCACCAATATTTCCGAGAAAGAGAGGGTGTCACCAGTCGACTTAGCTATTAGCCTCCAAGTGCTCGCTAGGCATCCAGAGCAAGCCCAAGACCCAAAATTCTTCCTATCCATTGGCGGCCACAATGCCCTCCTTACAAGCTATGTAGAAGGTGAACTGGAGATCTTTGACGAAGAAACTCAGAGAGCGATCTACAGATCACTCCTACAACTAATCGACTTAGATCTAGACCGCCGAAAAGCAGATGGCTTCACCTTAGAAGAACTTGAATCAATAGCAAAACCGGCAAACCGGCCTTTATTCTCCCAGGCCCTAAAACGTCTAGAACTGCCGACTGTAAGAGTCCTGGAACTCTCCGAGGGCCGTTACCGACTACTACATGAAGGATTCATACCTGCAATACGGCGGCTTGCTGACGATGCACTATCCACCTCCGAACAAGCTTCTCGTTTACTCGCTCGTAGGTACCAAAATTGGGTAGTCGAGGGAAAATCGACACGCTACTTAATGACTGGCAGGGAACTCACTACCATCAATAATAATATTGCTGAAATCAATCGAAAAAACCAATCCCGTGAAATCAGGAATTTCTTAAAATCATCCGTCAAACGCCATCATTCGCGAAGAAGACGGGCTATCGCAGCAGTCTTTATTGCACTATTAGGAACAGGGATTGCACTACAGTGGTGGCACTCTAATCAGGTGAGAAGAGAGATGCAAGCAGCTCACTTCCCTGGAGGATTCTACGAGATTCTCCCACAAGTCAGAAGCATTGAATTAACTCGTCATAGAATAGGATTCAAACTCGACTGGCTTCATCGAGCAACTCAACTTGAAGAGCTGACCCTATCTGGCCAGGGATTACGGCGTGGGGATAAGTTCCCAAGTGGATTAACAAAACTCAAGTGGCATCCATCAGAGATATCGGTTATAAACGCACCAGAATTCCCAAACAAACTCAAGCAACTTGAACTCTATATCGATGGGTCTAACATCGAACGGCTACCTACTATCCCGGACACTCTTACCCACCTGACGCTTGCAATCAATCGACCTCTTATTAATCAAACGATACCAACACTACCTAGCAAGCTAGAACAACTTAGCATAAGAATCCGAGGCGGTTATCAAATCACAATACCTCCACTCCCCACTTCTCTTCGTGAGTTATCTGTTGACATAGACTCATCGCGATTTGCGGAGCTTCCAGAATTCCCAAACAGCCTTCAGGAACTAGAGCTCCGTCTCAAGACGCCAAAAATACAAAGACTCCCATTACTGCCTCACCATTTGGACAAACTGACTGTAGAAATCATCTCGCCAGGCACATCGGCGATTCCCGACTTCCCTAGCCAACTTAAGGAACTGCACATAAACCTAAAAAACTCGCAGGTAACACAACTACCGCCATTCCCCTCTAGCATCAAGAAACTGACCCTAAACCTAGAGCACTCAAAGGTAGACACTCTTCCTGACCTTCCCAAGGACCTTACTTATTTAGATACAGATCTTAGGACCCTAATTTCTAATAATTTCTTTCGCAGCACTCAGAATTTAGAGACAATCTCGCTTCATATCGTCCCACGAGAATTAAGACATCTACAAACATCAAACCTTAGTGATTTCAACAGAGCAAGTGCAATACATTCAGACCTAGATCCCAGGTCAAGATCAAGCATTCGCTACTATCGTCAAGCACCATTACTCCCACTCCCGATACCAGGCAATTTCGACTCATCCCAGATCGACTCATTAGGAAACGGAAACCTCCAACTCTCTTTTGACCTAAGCAACTTTAACGACGATACTCTCCCAGCATTCCCAAAAACAACTACAGCACTTTCCATCGATGCCAGAGGTTCCAACCTTAAACATCTCCCAAGATTCCCGGAGAATCTTTCTCACCTCTCCCTCTTCCTAAGAGATTTTGCCCCAGAACCATTCACATACTTCGATCAAGAATCCAGCAGCCGGGTAGATGTAGAAAATATTCCTCCTCTCCCTGCAGGTCTGTCTCAACTCAGCTTAAGCACAGACGATCCTCAAGCCATGTCTCGGATTCTAATACCATTTGGCATTGACCACCTAGAGCTCGATGTCAGTAATTCTGCAGCCCGCCAACTTCCTAGAATCGCTATCAGCCCAAGTACATTATCTCTTGATATCAGCCGATCCCTAGTACTTACTCTACCAACATTACCAGAGAGCCTCACCTACTTATCGTTTAACCTCGACCACTCTCTTGTAACAAGTCTACCGAAACTACCCAACGAATTGATGGAAATACGACTAAGCCTGAAGGAATCAAGTCTTAGAGACCTAGAGAGAATCACCGAGAAATCTAACCTGGAAGTCCACCTTCGATTCTAGAGTGATCGTACTCCGAAATTACCCTCACAGCATAGCTGACCTTTCCCCCGAGAACTGGTCCGCTTAGGATGAGAGTCTTCATGCCCCATCGGGCAGGAGGATTCGATGAAGCGGAAACGACACGCTGCAGAAGAGATCGTGCGCAAGCTGCGTGAGGCAGAGGTCGCGCAATCGGAA
>JBCCXL010000038.1:0-27140 GCA_039191605.1 Acidobacteriota bacterium
GACGGTTCCAGCACCTTCGACTTCTCCGCCAACTACTCCCTGCCCATCTGGGGCAGCCTGGAGCCGTGGGTGAAGTTTGAGCTGCGCAACCTGTTCAACGACGACACCCAGATCGGCGGTAACGACGACGATCTGATTCCCAACTTCGCCGGACCGCTGGACTCCAACGGCCTGCCGACCACCTTTACCCTGGGCCCCAGCTTCGGCAACGCCACGGGTAACGGTTCCTTCGTCACGCCTCGCGAGTACCGCGTCTCCGCCGGTATCCGCTTCTAAGCGGCGACGAACAGCGAAGCTCAGCCTCGGCTGAGCGGAAAGGGCGGCCTCCGGGCCGCCCTTTTTCTTTGTCTGTCCCCCCCAAGGTGCCAGGCACCTCCAATTCAATATTGCTCCGGGAACGACACCCGATGCTTACTCCCAAGCATCGGTGCCAGGCACCTCTTCAAACTTTCCTACCAACATCAGCAAGAAGGCAGCTCTCCAATGCCTCTCCTACTAACGAGGAGAACCAAAGAACTAAGGAGGGCAGCAAATATGCCGAGGAAACCTCGATTCATTCCGCCGGGCGGTTCCATCGTCGAAGTCTCGAACCGAGCTCTCGAAGAGAGATACCTACTGAGGCCTGACCCAGCAGTTCAGCTTTTGAGCGCTGGGATCCTAGCAAAAGCAAAAGATCGATACCCGGTCCGGGTTTACTATGTCGCGATGCTCTCCAACCATTACCATCTCTTGCTATGGGCTCCCGATGCCAAGATCCTCGCAGACTTCATGCGCTACTTTCAATCTAACTTTGCCCGAGAGCTCAATCGCCTCAGAGCCCGGAGCGGATCCATCTTTGCCCGCAGATATCGACTACAAATCGTCAGTCAAGAACCTGAGACACAGCTCCGAAGGCTACGTTACCTCCTGGAGCAGGGGTGTAAAGAAGGCCTTGTCACGAGCCCCTTAGAGTGGCCTGGATTGCACTCAATTCGGTCCCTCTTAGACGATGGTGTTCATCAAGGGAAGTGGCCTCTGACAACATATCTCGCCAAAAATGATTCAGATTTTGGAAGAAATAGGGGTAAATACCAATTACTTTCCTTACGCCTTGACACTTTACCGTGCCTCGCGAATCTAAACCCAAAACTACGACATCAGTTCCTTCTGAAATTGGTACTTGACATCGAGGAAGAAACTAAACAAAGGCACCGACAAAATGGAACTGCTGCCCTGGGTATTTCCAAGATCCTGCGCCAGAGTCCAAGGCAACGTCCACGATCACCAAAGCGAGAGCCCATGATGCGATTCATTCATGCCAGCTCTCGCGAAGTTCTCACCCACTTGAGAAGACAGTTTCAGGACTTCCTCCAAGCCTACCGGCAAGCTGCTAGCCTTCGCCGCCGCGGGAAACGAGCAAGCTTCCCTTCCGGCTGCTTCCCGCCTAGCGAGCCTTTCATTCCGGCCTTGTCTGCTGCTGCAATGCCCTGAGCGTTGAAGGGAAGCCATAACCGATAATAGGTGCCAGGCACCTTGCTAAAGAGGTGCTTAGCTTTTCGAATATTCCCGAAGAAGCACAGAGTCAACACAAGCTCTAATTACTCCAGCTGTGCCGCCCGCTGACGCCAGCGAACAGCACCTTGAGAATCCCCCAGACGTGCCGCTGTGTCTGCCGCAAGCATATAGCTGTCGGCGGTTGGTACTGCAGCCACCATCGCTTCCAGGATTGACTCGATGGACTCGAAACGCCCTTCGGCAGCCAGAAGATAGATCAATCCGGTGTATGCCTCTCGACTCTGAGGATAGGTCTCGATCTCAGATCGGAACGCTCTTTCCGCTTCAACGCTTTCCCCTAGGCGGGCAAGAACGTCTCCCCGCAAGAACTCAAGCCACCGCACCGGTGCCAGGCGATTTTCGCGGAGCGTGTCGCGCAGCTCGTCCAAACGCCCCCTTGCCGTAGCCAAGTCACCACCCTGTACCTCAATTCTTGCCAGCAACAAGATCGCCTCAGCACGAACGGGGTTCTGCTCCGAAACGGCCCTCTGAGCCATTTCCAGTGCGCCATTGATGTCCCCCTTCTCAAGGACAACTCGCGCCTGTAGCTCCCAGCCGGCAGGACTTCCCGTCTCCACCGCCATAGCAGCATGTTCCCCAGCCTCCACTAGGCGACCTTCAACCAAGTAGATCTCTCCGGCATCAAGCCATAGAGAAGCTGTTCTTGGACTCAACTCAATAGCCTCGGCAAGTGCATTCAAGGCCTCCTCGCCCTGACCAAGACTGCGGTAGCAGCCGGCTAGCTCGACTCGCACATCAACCATTCCGACAAACTCACGACGTAGCTCCTCGAGCTGCGGAATGGCATCTAGGCAACGACCGCCTTGGGAGAGCTGATAAGCCTCCTGCAAACGATTCAAAGAATCGATCACATCCTTCGGATCAGGATATTCCTCCGCCTGATTCCTCACAGGACGGGTCAGATAGCCCAACGCAGCAAGCTTTGCGGCATCTTCTTCATCGATCGCCGAGGGGCCATCGACTTCGTCCCGTGCTCCGTGCTTTTCCGATAGCTCATCCCGCATAGAGAAATAGGCTGGCCGATTTTCTCGAAGCACGTTGAGCCTTTGCTCTGGATCCTCTTCTAGATCGTAGAGTTCAGGGCGAGGAGCTTCAATAAATTGAAAGTCCTTATCCACTAGAGAGCGTAGGCCACTCCATCCTAGATGGAATTGACCGTAGAAGCTCTCCAAGTAAAGTCGTCTCGACGAAGGAAGATCCCCGATAAGGGAGCGCCCACTGAGTTCCCGGTGCCAGGCACCTTCTTGATCGGCACCTGCGACCTCTTGCCCTGAAGCTCCAGATCCTTCGATGATCGATACGATCGTCGGCGCAAGGTCCGTCCAGTGAACGGGCTCTCCCCTTCTCTCACCACCACGTTCTGCCGACGGTAGCTTGATGAATAAAGGGACGCGGGTCGTTTCCCGGTAGAGAAAAATTCCGTGCTCTGCCTCTCCATGATCTCCGAGGCCCTCCCCATGATCCGAGGTGAGAATAATCAGAGAGTCCTCATAGAGATCGAGCATTTGCAGCGTCTCTAGAAATTTCCCAACAAATTCATCCGCTGCCGCAATCTCTCCTTCGTAGGTTTCGCCATAGGTCGAGAGATGGGGCTCGGGGGGGAAATACGGAGTATGGGGCTCGAAGAGATGGAGAAAGAAAAAAATCGGCTGCACTAGCGTTGAGCGATTGTCACGAACCGCAAGCTCTAACCTCCGAGCCGCGATCTCTACCGTCTCCCTCCCTGAGCGCTGAACGTCACCGAGGGCGCCGGAACTGCGCGCCAGCGCGAATCCATCGTCATAAGCGTCGAAGAGAGGGCCCAGCCCTGTTCCCCCACGGAGCACATAGGCAGACACTGCAGCCTCGGTGCGATAACCCCGGCTCGAAAGCCAGCTGGGAAGCGTTCGCTGCGGATCCACATCTAGCCGAAAACCAACGTTGTCTCGGACTCCATGTTGGTAAGGCAACTGCCCGGTAAAGAGGGAGACATGAGCCGGCAAGGTCAGGGGAATCGGGGTGTAGGCATTCTCGAAAACGATGCTGTCCGCCGCCAGCTGGTCCAGGCTTGGCGTGCTGACGCCTTCGTAGCCATAGGCAGGCAATCGATCCGCTCGAAGGGTGTCGATCACGATCAAGAAAATCGAAGGCAGAGTGCCCTCGGTGCCAGGCACCTTTCGAGAGTTCGGCGATCTCGCGGACCCAGAGCTAGCCCTGTCAGTAGAGCTAAGCCGAGAAGAAGTGCCAGGCGCCTCTTCACCGTCGGCCCCCTCCCGTGCCCCATCTCCACAAGCCGCCGTCCAGATCAGAACCCCAGCCAGCAGCAGCGCCAGGAGATTCCCCGGCCTCCGTCGTTTCCCGTGCTCTCGAAGGAGCCTCAACAACATCTTCATACCGCCGATTCTATGCTCCTGATCCCTAGACAAGAAAAAGGCCGGGTGGCCTCGCGACCACCCGGCGCCATCGGGATCGATGGCCAGTCGAGAGTCAGAATCGAATCCCCGCAGACAGCCGATATTCCAGCGGCGTCACGAAATCCGCGTTGATCTCCGCTTCGCCGAAGGTTGCTCCTCGGGTAAATGTCGTCGGCAGCCCATCGGAATCCACCGGGCCATTCGCCACCGGGAAGACATCGGTATTGAAGGTGATCACGTCATCGTTGTTCAACAGATTCCGTACCTCGACCTTCACCCACGGCTCCACGCTGCGCCACAGCGGCAGGGCGTAATTCGCCGAGAAGTCGAAGACGCTCTGATCGCCGAAGTCCTGACTACCGCGCTCACCGAAGAACAGAGTCGCCGTCCTCGGTAGGTTCGCGTAGCCTGGATCCTGAGCTAGCAGCTCTGCAGACAGCGGGCTGCGCTGCCGCGACAGGCTGTAGGTCGACGCCGAGTCGTAGCGATAGAGCAGCGAGAGGCCAAGGTTCCCAGCGCGACCGAGGGCCAGGTTGTAGGTTGTCCACAACCGAACCCGATCTCGCTGATAGTCGTTCAGCCTTCCCGTCGGGAAATGCCGCTCCGCCGACAACACTTCTGGGTAATCCCCCAGCAGAGAAGAAACGCCCGGCGTATTGGCCCCTTCACCCTCGAAGTTACCCTCGTTCTTGAGCTGATGAGTCCAGTGGCCCTCGACGGACCAGTTATTCGCCAGACGGTAGCGTCCCTGAAGCTGCAGCGCTTCATAGGCCCGCTCCGGCAGATTGCTGTTGCGGAAGACGATGCGGTCCGCCTGCAGATCTCCCACCGGGCTATCGATCACGATAGGAGCCCCCGGAGAGTTGATGAAGTCTTCGACGAAATCACTGGTCTCGCGATTCGTGTAGGTCAGCTTTCCATAGCCACCGCGGCCGAGCTCGGCACCGATGGACAAAGTCACCTCATCGACCACCGGCGAGGAAAGTCCGCTGTCGAAGAACACGTTCTGGGTTGGGAAGTCCACCCGGTAAGGGACGTAGTTGTCCGGATCCAGACCCGGAGCGAAGTCCAGGCCGACGCCGGCAGGACCGATGTAATAGGAATAGATGGAGTCAGGATTGCCTACGTTCGTGGTCTGCGCGAACTGCGCCTCGCTGTATTTACCAGCGTATTGTGCGTAGGTCGCATCTACCTTGTAGCGCCCATCTCCATGCACGTCGTAGGACGCCGCCAGCCGAGGGACGGTGCGACTAGTGTCCACCGGATTCAGCCCATTGCTGGCAGAACCGGAGACCTCTTCATGACGCACGCCAAGGTTGAAGGACCAGTGGTCATTCAGACTCCAGCGATCGTTGATGTAGATCGACGCCGTCTCGATATCGATACTGGCACCCCGCTCGGCGAGCCAGTTCTCGAGGATGGTGGATCCAGGGACAAAGACCGGCTGTAGACGACCCAGATCGTCGTAGATCGGACGGTTCTGATTGTCCACCAAGAAGCTCGCTTCGAAGACGAAGTCCGTCGGTGATTGGGAGTTGCCTCCTGTATTCGTCGACGTGAACTGCTCGAAGCCGCCCTTCAGGTCATGAGAGCCGAGCCCCTCCGTCGCGATGAAGTAGGACAAGCTTCCGGCCAGCTGCTGATTATCGCGATCTTCCGGATCGGTGGCGTCAAAGTAGGGAGCGTTGTAATGAGTGAAGGAAGGCGAGAAGCCCAGGAAGGGGGAGTCGACGATATCCGTGCTCGTCCCGCCACTAGAGGCGAATTGGAAGGTCTTCTCGGAGTACTGCAGCTCGCCAAAGAGGTTTGGCGTCAGCACACCGTTGTAGCGGCCAACCATCAGCTCATTGGGGAAGGTTTCGGCCTTCACCACTCGGGGGTCGACGCTGAAGCCAAAGGACGGGCGAACCACCGTGGCGTCGTTCTCGATGTAGGTGCCCTGGAGCGTATGGCTGTTGGAGAGGTTCCCCGTCAGCTTCAGCTCCTGCCTCTCGTTATCCGTCGAGCGGGTCGTCGGCACGCTGGTCACCGCGAAGACATGCTGACTGGAAGTCGCGGAATCCCGCCCGGCGAGGAAGAACCACAGCTTGTCCTGGAGAATATAGCCTCCAAGGGTGGCCTGATAGACCTCGTTGACGTCGTCTTCCCGCTCGATTCCCTGCTGATCCTCCAGCGGCGTCTCGTCTCGCCACGAAGAGTTGGTGAGATCCACCCGCAGGGAGCCAGAGAATTCGTTTCCGCCGCTCTTGGTGATGGCGTTGATCACGCCTCCGGTGAAGCGACCATACTCAGCCGAGATACCCGAGGTGAGAACCTGCGTCTCCTCGATGGCGTCCTCGATGAAGAGGGCGTTGCTGGAGCCGAAGAGGTTGTCGTTGGTGTCTACGCCGTCCACTAGGAAGACGTTGTCGTAGGCGAAGGCGCCACCGATGGTCACCTGGCCGCCGTTCGGGGTGTTGGTGCTGAGACCGGGCGCCAGCTGAGCGATCCCAAAGAGGGTACGGGAAGTCGCCAGGTTATCGATCGTCTCCGAGTCGTAGTTCGCACCGATGGTCGTTGTGGAAAGAGCCGTCGGCGTCTCACCGACGACGACGATGGTGTCTTCTACCGGAGAGATATCGAGATTCGCATCGGATCGGCTGGTGCGACCGAGCTCCAGCGTTGCCGTGCGCTCCACCGTGGTCATCCCGGAGAGCTCGAAGACCACCTTGTAGCTGCCCGGCGGCAGCCCGCGGATGATGTATTCGCCGGTGCTGCCAGAGTAGGCAACCCGCTCACCGAGGAGCGAGGGGGACGACACCGTGACGGTGACCCCCGGTAGGGCTTCTCCACTAGTGTCCTTCACCGCACCGGCGAGGGTTCCTGATTGCTCTCCTTGGGCTATCGCCGGTAGAGCCGATATCGACACCACCAAAAACGCTAGCAACAAGAGCTGAGTGATTCGTGAGGTGACCGGAGCCAAATACCTCATGAGTAATCCTCCTTGGGTAGGCTGCCTTTCAGCAACCCACCCGGTCGTAGACGCCTGAGAACAGAGCACAACAAGCGGCTAGCGGCGGTCGATTTAATCTATCGAGCCGGCAACCGGAGTTTTCCGGGTTGTCGCGTGCTCATTCTTTTTGGGCTTCTTGATGAGCGCCGCTGCCGACAAACAAAAGAGCAATGTATATACCACTTTTCAAATGTAATTTATGAGACGTTTTTTCTTCGACACGGAATAGGAAAGGGAATCTCTTCAGTTCGGCCCCGCGGAATCGCCTGGAAGCTGAGCGTTTTTACTTCGGGAATTTGAATAGCGCTCCTTCCCGTCCCGAATGCCCCTTGAATTTCCTCAATTCAGCTGCCTATTCGGCCAATTGAAGTCGATTCAGCGAGCTGAAGTCCCCGGCTCGGCGATTGACTCGTTTCGGCACTTCATCCCAATTTCGCCCTCCACACCCGCGTCGTCCGCCCTTCTACGCTCTCTCGTTGCGCTTCAATCGGTTGAAGCAAAACCAGATCTTTGAACGCCTCTCGCTCTGAATCCCCGAAGAAAACCCATCCAAGGAAGAGCATGCTAAAGCGCGTTCAAGATAGCCGGTACAGGCAGGGAGGACCTAAGAACAAAGCGCCCAATAGCAAAGGGGGCCCAATGGAAAAGTGCCTGGCACCTTCATGATTGGGTGCCCGATGAAAAGTTCCTGGCACTTCGAGAGCCAATCCCAGGCTCTTCACTAGAAAAGTGCCTGGCACCTCGAGAGCGGGCACCTCGAGAGCGATCCAGCTTAGAACGCCCCTTCCCCCTCCCACTCTCAGCCCATCGGCCTCAGGCTCCTCAGCCGGGAAGGCGTCCTTCGGCGTAGGCCGCTAGATCTGACCTCAGCTGCCTCAGCAGCGCCTGCCCTTCGGGCCTCTGGGCGAGGGCGGAGCTCTCGAGCTGCTGTACTAGCTGACTTTGAAGGCCTGCAGCCTCTTCGAAGCGGCCGGCGGCGGCGAGGCAGAGCGCCAGCAGCTGGCCGGCCTCAGCGCTGGGAGCCGAAGAGAAGATCTCTTCCGCTTCCCGCACCGCGGCGACGGTGTTCTTCACCGCCGGAGAGCTCGATAACGCCAACAGCCGAACGCGAGCCAGCCTCAGCGGCATCGACGATGGAAAGGCCCTGAGCCCCTCCTCGAGGCGCTCCGCGGCGACCTGGTCTCGCCCGGCGAGAGTGAGAGCGGTGATTTCCCCGAGGCGAGCCGGCAAGGAATTGGCATCTCCCTCGATGACCTTACGGTAGGCCGCAGCGGACTCCTGGAAGCGCCCCGCTTGACCCAGCTGTCCAGCGAGCTCGAAGCGTAAGTCGAGTCGCTGTGGAAAGCGCTCCAGGGCCCGGCGGTAGCGCCCGATCGCTTCCTCTTCTTCCCCCAAAGCGGCCTGCAGCCTCGCCAAGGATCTCGTGGCGAGCAGCGGGCTGGCTCCGTAGAGAGCGGCGTCTGCCGACCTCAGCTCCTGATTCGACAGCTCCCCAAGGGCCTTCATCGACTCCTCGTCGGCTCGAGAGCGCAGAGCGCCCACCCTCGACTCGAAGGCGATCCGCGGGTTCTCTTCTTGCTGAGCCTGGCCTCTTGCTTCCTCGTAAGCCCGTTCCGACCGCTGGCTGTCTCCAGCGGCTTCCCAAGCCTGTCCCAGCTCCAGCAGAAAGCCGGCATCCTCGCTGCCGAGGGCAGATTCCGGCAAATTCGTCAGCACTCTCGCCGCCTCCGCCGGACGCCCGAGCTCCCGCAATACCGACGCCAGCTCTCGCGTCGTCGGCACGTCGCCCGGGGCGAGCTCCAGAGCGGCGACCAGCTGCTCCTGCGCTCCTTCCAGATCTCCGGCTCGGCGCAGGGCGCTGCTCAAACCCTGACGTCCCTCAAGATTGTCGCCATCCAGCTCCACCGCCCGGCGATAGGCCTCGACGGCGGCGGTCAGCTGACCATCCTTCAACGCCCAGCCGCCGCGCTGCCGAAAGGTGCTCGGGCTGCGGGCCACGGAGACCAATCGAGCCATTCTTGGATCCGCAAAGATCGGCTCCCGGCGGCCGGAACTCTCCAGCTGCTCGCGAGCGGAGTCCATCTCTTGCAGCGCCCGATAGGCGGAGGCAAGGAAATAGCGCACCCGATCCGCCTGGGGCTCCAGCGCCAGGCTGGCCTCGAAGGCCGCGACGGCCTCCTCCGCAGCTCCCTGATCGAGGAGCGAGCGGCCTAGACCAAAGCTCGCGGCGGCTTCCCAAGAGGTCGTACTAGAGCTTGGTCCAGCAGCAGCCAGGGCGAGGATCTCCTCGAAGGTCTTTTGAGCTTCCCTCGGGCTCCCCGCGGCGAGAGCCGCCAGGCCGAGTCGAATTCGCACCGGACCGTCTCCGGGCAGCAGCTCGGCGGCCCGACGGTAGACCTCCACCGCCTCGGCGAAGCGCCCCTGACCCCGCAGGACCTCGCCTCGATAATCCAGCCAGGCCCCCGCCTCCCGCGGCTCTTCGGCTCGCTGCGCCAGGGTGGCTGCATTGTCGTAGGCCGGCAGCGCCAGCTCCGGCAGATCGTAAACCTGCGCCGCCAGCCCCAGCTCTCCGTAGGCACCGGCAAGCTCGGCGAGCTGAGATCGGTCGACTGGTTCTGCCGCCAGTCCCCGGGCGACCTCCTCATAGGCGCTCCGCAAGTGCTCCTCGATGGCTGGCTCGACACCCGCAACCTGCAGGACGACGGGTTTGAGCTCCGGGCCTGGATCCATCGGATTCCCGGCCCCCTCGCCGCCGCCATCGCCACCACATGCCGTCAAGACGACGGATATGAGGCAGGCCACGACGCCAAGGCCCCGAGTCAAGAAACCGGAAAAAGCACGGGCACCGGAGCCGGCATGCCGACGGGCACCACAGCGAGCACTCATCCGGTGCTCACGGATCCACCGAGCGGTCACTCCTCTAGCGACCATCCGTCGACCGCCTCTCCTTGTCCTTGAGACAAGGTGGAGTAGCTCCCCGAGCTCAGGTTCATGAAGCGCTCCCAGCGACCATCGGGCCACTGCACGCTCAGCGCCCGATTCTCTGTGCTCTCCCCCAGCCCGAACGCCAGGCGTGGATCGTTGGCGCTGCAATAGCTGGCGGCGGAGCGCACCCGGCGAAATAGGCGGGTTCCGTCCCCGCGCTCCAGCACCGCCCAGGCTCCCAGAGCATCGACCGCCGGGGATTCGGACGAAGAGCCCGCCTCCCCGTTACCGAGCACCAGCCGCACCCCCAACCACTGCGACTGATCTCCCGCGAGGTTTCGCAGCAGGCGCACCGGACCGTCATTGTCCACCACCACCACGTCTGGGTCCCCGTCGTTGTCGACGTCGCCAAAGGCGGCCCCTCGGCTGGTGCCAAGATGAGCCAGCGCCGGGCCACCGCGGGAGGTCCAATTCTCGAAGCGTCCCTCGCCTTGGTTGTGGAAGAGCAGATCCGGCTGCCGCAGAGGGAACTCCGCCCCGGAGCGCAGCGCCTCACCGAAGCGCTTCACCGCGCCGTTGACCACCAGCAGGTCGAGCCAGCCGTCGAGATCAACATCGAAGAAGGCGGTTCCAAAGCCGGTGTAGTTCCAGCTATCGGTTCCCAAGCCGCTCCCCACCGTCGCGTCCTGGAAGAGTCCCGTGCCGTCATTGCGGAAGAGGGTGTTGGTCTCGCGGTCGAGGTGGGCCATGAACAGGTCTTCGTCCCCATCGCCGTCGAAATCGGCGGCGTCGATGCCCATGCTCGCCTCCGCCTGGGCATCTCGGTTCAGCGCGCTGCCGGTCATCAGCCCCTCTTCGCTAAAGCCCCCCTGGCCGTCGTTGAGCCACAGCTGGTTGGGCCGCTGGTCGATGGCCAGGTAGAGATCCAGCCAGCCATCCCCGTCGGCGTCCAGGGTCACCGCCCCGAGGGTCGAAGCGGCTACGCTCCCCGGACCGGCGATGGCCGTTACCTCCTCGAAGCTGCCGTCGCCGCGGTTGCGCAGCAGCCGATCGCCCTGCGGCACAAAAGCGAGGGGGCCGCAATAATCGTCCATTCCCCCCTCGTTGGGGCAGACCCGATGCCCCTCCCGGCTCCAGCGGACATAGTTGCCGACGAAGAGATCCTGGTCGCCGTCGCGGTCGTAGTCGAAGAAGAGAGCCACCACGCTCCAGCGCTCGTCGTCCGCTCCCGCCGCTGTGGTGACGTCTTCGAAGGTTCCGTCACCGCGATTGCGCAGCAGGCGGTTGGAGCCGAGATTGGCGACGTAGAGATCCGGCCAGCCGTCGGAGTCCAGATCCCCCACCGCCGCGCCCATTCCGTAGCCACCGCCGCTGGTCTCTAACCCCGCCTCTGCCGTGACGTCGCGAAAGCTCAGGGTTCCGGAGGGAATCCACTCGTTGCGAAAGAGCCGGTCGGAGGGCGCCGCGGCGTCCGGCGCGTCGGCATTCGCAGAACCGTCCAGCGCTCCTCCCTGGACGAGGTAGACGTCCAGGTCGCCGTCCTGGTCGTAATCCAGCAGCGCCGCTCCGCCCCCCATCATCTCCGGGAAGAAGAGGTCTCCCCGGGCTCCGTTGTCGTAGACGAAACTCAGCCCCACCGACTCGGCGATCTCTTCGAGGACAACATCCTCCGCCGTGGCCCCCGCAGCCATCTGCGCACCGTCGCCGTCGCCCGCAGTCGATGGATCCTGGTCGCCGGCGCCGCCGCAGGCGGTACCGAGGGTCAGGAGCAGAGCACAGCCAAGGCCTGAGCCGAGAGCCCTGAGAACTCGCCTGGGCTCAGCGTGAGCCCAGAGTCGCAATTCACTCCTCCGGACAGATTCACCGGCGGAAGCAGGCTCGACGCGGAAAGGATCGAGAGTAGACACGGTACTAGGCTCCGGAAGGGGCAGACGCCGCAGGCGCAGGGGTGGAGGACTCGTGGGCGGCGTGGGATGAGCTGCTGCTGGAAGACCCGTTATCCGATGAGGCGTGATCCGACGAGCCATGGTTCATAGAGCCGTGGCCCGCAGCACTTAGATCAAGCCTCGGCAGGCTTACCGGTGCCAGGCGCTTGCGGTCTTCGTAAAGATCGACCACCTGCCGCAGCGGAACGTCTTCGAAGGTCTGAACAGTCCCGCTACCGGGCCACTGAATTCTCAGCTCCTCGACGGCGACGGCGTCTCCCAACCCCAGCTCCTGCTGCAGGCTAGAGCCACCGAAAGTTCCTCCGGTGCCCACCACTGAATGCAGCTGACGCCGGGATCCAGCCTCGTCTCGGGTCGTCACCGTGATCCTCGCACCGACGCCAAAAGCGTTGGCCTTGACCCCGTGGAGGCGCAGCGTGAGCCACGCCGGTCCCGCGAGCCCTTGCTGCTGGTCTGCTCCGCGGAAGAGGGGGTTCTCGAACAGAGCGTTGCCGAAGGAATCCCCGGGATAAAAGCCCCCCAGCTGGTGGAAGAGGTCCTGGTCGCCGTCGTTGTCGATATCGCCGAAGGCCACTCCGTGGCCCTTCTGTAGATGGCCAAAGCCGTGACTGTAGGTGATGTCTTCGAAGCGGTCTCCGAGGTTGCGGAACATCACGTTGGGAAAGAGGCTCTCGTATTCCGGGTTCCCGGTACCGAGGTAGATGTCCTGCTGCCCGTCGTTATCCAAATCGCCGAAGTTGGCGCCCATCGGCAGCAGGGTTTGGCGCAGCCCCACATCCCTCGACACCTCGGTGAAGCTGCCGCCGTCGTTGCGGTAGAGCAGCGGCTGGCCCTCTTCGAGATCCACCCCGAAGAACCAGGCGGCGCACTTGAAGGGGGGGCCGTTGTAGTCCGCAACGAAGAGGTCCTGATCACCGTCGTTGTCGTAGTCGAAGAACCAGCTGGTGAAGCTCTTGAGCTGCGGCTCCGTCACTCCCAGCTGCGGAGCGACGTCGGTAAAGGTGCCGTCTCCCTCATTGCGATACAGGCGATTGGGGCCGAAGTTGGAGACGTAGAGGTCGGGATCGCCGTCGTTGTCGTAGTCGCCCCAGGTCACCGCCTTGGCGTAACGCAGGTTCGCCACTCCGGCGGCGTTGGTGACGTCCTCGAAGCGGCCCTGGCCATCGTTGCGCATCAGCTGCGAAGGATAGAGGTTGGGCTCGAGGGCCTCGTGGGCGATATAGAGATCCAGATCCCCGTCGCCGTCATAGTCCGCGAAGGCGGCGCTCTGGGTCGGCGCCGCCAGGCTCGCCAGTCCCGAAGCTCGGGTCACGTCCACGAAACCCAGCCCTTCGTCCACTCGGTTGAGCAGCAGGGAGTTGCGCATCCGGCCGTTCTCCAGCAGCCAAGCTCCCCGCAGCACCAAGATGTCCGGCCGACGATCGCCGTCGACGTCACCGTGGATCAGGTTCAGGCCGCCCAGCTGTACGTCGAGGCCCCAGGCCTCGCTGACGTCCTCGAAGCTGCCGTCCCCGCGGTTACGAAAGGCCTTGAGATGGTCACAGGGATCGGAGGTAGAGGACAGCAGGTCCAGCAGGCCGTCCCCGTCGAGATCCTCGAGGATCGCGCCTCCCGCCAAATCCACCGCGTTGACGCCCAGGGCCGGCGCGCGGTCCACCCAGCGCCCCGGCGCGGATCCCGAGGTCGGAGGAGCGTTTGCCAGATTGCGCCCACTGAAAATCTCCTCGGAGGCCCGGAAGCGCTCCGGAACCCCCTGGGGCCAGTCGCCGGACACCATCCTCGACAAATTCAGCAGCCAGGCGGAATGAACGCTATCGGGAATCTCCTCGAGAAATTGCAGGAAGTAATCGCCCGCCGCCCGAGCGTGCTCCGGCTGGCGATGCACCCCCTCGGCGGTGATCGGCAGAATGCAGCTGGCGCCGGAATGATGCTCGACGCAGTTGGCGTCCTCCGCCGCCTGGAGATGAGTCAGGGCCAGAGAGCCCAGCAGATCGAGGCCCAGCTCCCGCGGTACTCCCTGCTGCTGGGCGAAGGCCGCCGCCCGCTGCAGATGCTCGAGGCTGCGCAGCGGCTCTCCCAGCTCCAGCAGCTCGCGGCCGTATTGCACGTGCAGCGCCGCTTCATCGAGGGGATTGGCCTGGGGGGTCCGCAGCTGCGCCGCCAGATCCTGCGCCCGTCGGCGCCCGAAATAGCGCTCGTCCGAGGCCTGAATCCCCCGGCACAGGGCTTGTAGCTCCGCCGCCACCCGCTCCCGAGGCTCGAATTGCAGCGCTCCCTCGCCTCCTGAGTCCGCCACGGATCCACTCCCGGAGGGCTCCCCGCCGCTTTCCGGGCCGCTCTCCGAATCGGGCGAGCCGCAGGCCACCAACAGTCCGCAGACGAGAAGCATCGCAGCCAGAATCCGGAAGGGTAACGCGAAGCCGGCAGACGGAACCGTGCCCCGTAGCCAAGAGGAGGTTATGGAGCAGAACCGCGCCGACGCACCACTGATGCTCGCACCGGAAGTCTGGATTCTAGAGACAGGAAAGTTGGAAGAGGTCACTATGGGCTCAGGGCCGTGGCGGCATTCGGGCGGTGGGGGAGAGTTGCAGTCAAGAGGACACCATCAGGTAGGCAACATCAGATAAGTACAGTCACTGAAGCTTCGATCCTTGTGCAAACCTTCGCTGAGAAACCAAGCCGGCGGCGCTCAAATGGTAGACGGGCACCAGCCTAGGAAGCCCTCATCACGGCGAGGATCGAAGCGGAAATCACAGCGGGGAAAAGATCCTCTGCGCCAGCTCGGAGGGAGAAGCCGTGGAGCAGCAGGGGCGAGCCGACTCATATTCTCTCCCTTCCTCTTCTAAGGCCTCGAGGACCGGATCCCCGGGAGCCAGGGAGGCGCTCAAGGCGGACAGCAGCTGGCGCTGGAGGTTCACCGCCGCCTCAAATTCGGCGGTGGCCGCCAACGCGAAGGCCAAAGATCTGGCCTGAGACGCGCCGGACTCCTGTTCGAAGGCCTGCTGGGCGAGGCGCAGTGCTTCCTGAGCATTGGCTTGCTCAGCAGCGGCCTGCCCGGCGTCGGCCTCCGGAGTCGGAGCGAGGGCCAGCAATCGTATCAACGCTCGCTCGATGGTTGCAGATTCCCCGCCGCCATCATCCGATCTTCCTTCACCGGAGCTCGAAAGCAGCTCGCCTTCCAGCAGGCGCCGCGCCTCGCCCCAGCGCCCGAGGGCCACTAGCGCCTGCCCTTCCCCGAGTCGGGCTCGGCTCGCCAAGGAGCCTGACCTGAGGCTCCGATAATCCTCTAGAGCCTGCGACGGTCGGCCGAGCTCCAGCAGCGCCGTCGCGCGGTTGAGTCGCGCCCGATGCTGCTGCGGATCGAGCTCTAAAACGGCGGTAAATCGCTCCACCGCCGGCGCCGGGCGGCCGGAGCGGGCGAGCACCAGGCCGAGCTCGAATTGCGCATCAGCGAAGCGCGGATCTCGCTCCACCGCCCGCTCCTGGGCTTCTAGAGCACCGGCCAGATCGCCGATGCGAGCCAGCATCAGCCCGAGGCCATGGTGCAGCAGGGGATCCCCCGGGGCAACTTCCAGCGCCCGCCGCAGCTGCTGAGCCGCTTCCTCCGCCCGCCCCGCTTCCGCCAGCACGAAGGCGAAGTCTCGGCGCGCCCCCAAATGCTCCGGCGCCGCCGCCACCGCCTGCCGGTAGTGGCCCAAGGCCGCCTCCAGCTGCCCCTGCCGCCACGCCTGGCCGGCCCGGGTGAGATGAGCCGCGGCCCCCGTCGCCAGGGCCTGGATCGGAGCCAGGAAGGGATCCACCTCCGCCAGCCGGCCCGGCCCCCGCCGCGCCAGCTGGGCTCTCGCCGCCTCCTCTCGGCCCAGCTCTCGATAGACCTGCGCCAGCGGCAGGTGCACCACCTGCGCCTGCGGCGCCAGGCGCAGCACCGCCTCGTAGTGGCCCGCCGCCGCCTCGCTCTCTCCCGCGAGGGCCAGCAGCTGGCCGAGCTCGAAGCGCGCCGCCACCGCCCCTGGAGCCCTCTCCACCAGCTCCTCCAGCCGTCGCCGGGCGCTCTCTTCTTGCCCCAGCTCCCGCTCCGCCCGAGCCAGGGCCAGCGTCACCGTCGCCCACTCTTCCACCGCTCCGGAAGCCTCCGAAGAGTCCGAAAGCCGCTCCAGGGCCTGCCCATAAGCGCCTCGAGCCGACTCCATCTGCCCCGCCTCGGCAGCCGAGAGCCCCGCCAGATAATGCCAGCGCGGGTTCTCCTGGTCCCACTGCTGCGCCAGCTCGTAGGCGGCGGAGGCGAGGTCCATCAATTGATAGGCGTGATAGTGCTCTCCCAGGCGACCGACGCTCGCTCCGCGGGCCGGGTTCTCCGCACCGGCCTCGGCCAACCTCGCCTCCGTCTCCCGCCGCACCGCCACCAGCTGCTCCGCGACCTCCGGATCCATCGTCTCCAGCACCGTGGAGGACAGAGTCGGCAGCCCCTCGAGCGCCTCGACAGAGGGAGCTGCTTCCTCTCCTCCAGATCCGCCGCAGCCCAGCGCAGCAACCAACAGGCTCAAGGCGCTCAGCGAGACCATGACCAGGGAAGACGCGGAGGAGGCACGCGGGAACGGGGTCATCAGCGGCTTCCCTGCCCCTCGACGAGCTGGTGATAGCGCCCCGTGGCGAGCCCCGGAAAGCGCTCCTCGACGCCGCCGGGCCAGCGCACTCGCAGGGTGTAGCTCTCGGCCTCCGAAACCGGGAAGAAGCGCACCCGGGGATCACCGGAGCTGGCGTAGGAGCCGTCCCGGGCAGAGCGCCGCCAGATGACGCTCGTCTCTCCTGACGGCGACTCCAGCTCGAGCCCCACCATCGCTCCTAAGGCCTCCCCGCCGCCCCGCAGCCGGGGCTGACCTCCGATCCAGCGAGCTCCATCGGCGGCGACGTTGATCAACAGACTGGCGGGCCCTCCGTTGGGCATCACCAGCAGATCCTCGTCGCCGTCACCGTCCACGTCCCCAGCGGCCAGGCCACGCCCCACTTGAGGCTGAAGAAAAGCCGGCACCCTCTCCGAGGCTTCCGTAAAGCCTCCTTCGGCTCCTCCGACGAAGAGCTGCGCCGGCTGCCTCAGGGGGTGGTCAGACCCCTCCCGCACCTGCGCCGGAATCCGCTTCACCGCGCCGTTGGCCACCGCCAGATCCAGCGCGCCGTCGGCGTTGCCGTCCACCGCCACCGCTCCGAAGGCGGTCACCGCCAGGCTGGCGGCTCCCAGGCCGAAGCGGCTGGAGGCGTCGCGAAAGAGCGCGCCTCCCTGATTCAGGTAGAGGGTGTTGGTCTCTCGCTGCAGGTGCGTGAGGAAGAGATCCGGCAGGCCATCGTCGTTGAAGTCCTCTACCACCACCCCCATGCTGGCTTCCGCCAGGCCCTGACTGTTCACCGCGGCCCCCGCCAGCAGCGCCAGATCCTCGAAGCTGCCGTCACCGCGATTGCGCCACAGGAAGTTCGCCTCCCCATCGTTGGCGACGTAGAGGTCCAGCCAGCCGTCGCCGTCAAAGTCCACCACCGCCGAGCCCAGGGCCGGGCCTCGGGCTCCCGCCAATCCGGCCTCGGCGGTGACGTCCTCGAAGCTCCCGTCGCCGCGGTTGCGCCATAGACGATCCCCTTCGCCGTTGTAGGCCGCCGGCCCGCAATAATCCAGCGCCCCGGTCTCCGAGTAGCAGGGCTTGCGGTTGCCCTCCGTCAGATCGAGGTAATTTCCCACCCAGAGATCGAGATCGCCGTCGCCGTCGTAGTCGAAGAAGCTCGCCGGCACGCTCCACCGCCCCTCCTCCACCCCGGCCTTGGCGGTGGCGTCCTCGAAGCTGCCGTCACCGCGGTTGCGCCATAGGCGATTGGCGCCGTAGGCGGTGATGTAGAGATCCACCGCCCCGTCGCCGTCGATATCCCCCGCCGCCACCCCCATGGCGTAGCTCCCGGGAGCAGAGTTAGGGGAAGAGGCCGCTGAAGGCGAGGAAGAAGAGCGTGGCAGCGCCTCGGTAGTGACGTCGACGAAGCGTAGATTCTGCGGCGCCGCCCCGGCGGGAGAATCGTTGCGATAGAGACGATGACTGAAGGGCGACCGATGGGCCGGCCGCTCTTGTGCGGACGCCTGGAGCTGTTGCCAAGATCCGCTCCCCAGGGGCTGACCCTGAAGCAGGAAAAGATCTAGATCACCGTCCCCGTCGATGTCCACCAGGGCGCCCCCGGGCCCCATCATCTCCGCGAAGTGCAGCTCGCCGGTGCGTCCAGAGAAGTGGACGAAATCAAAGCCCGTCGCGTCTTCCGCGGCTACCCACCAGGGCTCTACGGCATCGCTCGATGACTGCTCTGCCTCGGCGACCGCCGCCCCCGACGTATCTCCTTCCGGAGCGGCCGTCGACGGCGCCTCGCCGCCGCAGGCCGCGAGCCACCCAAAGCAGCTCACGACCGCAAGCAGGGTTACGACTCGAACGAAGGGGCCCCCTTCGAGGCACCGATGCTTCCCCTCGCCCCAGACCTTCATCCACCGACCTCCTGCCGCCATCGCACCAGCCGATCCCGCGCCTGCGGCAGCGCTCTCGCCGCCGCGGCGTCCCCGGCGGCGGACCGACGCTCCAGCTCGCCGACAACCCGCTCCTGCCACTGCAACGCCGGCGCCCACTGGGCGGCGGCGGCGTGGGCTAGAGCCAGGGTCTCTCCGCGCTCCAGGGTCGGCTCATCCTCCAGGGCCCGCTGCGCCAGCCCCACCGCCCGCGGACCGTCCCGCAGATCCTTCTGAGATGCGGTAGCCAGCAGCCGCGCCAGAGCGTGGAGCAGTCGAGGTTCGCCGGGAACCGCTTCCAGGCCCGCCTCGAGAACCCTCGCTGCTGCTTCTTCCTCTCCGTCGAGCCCCAGGGCCGTCGCTAACCCCAGCCGGGCGGCGAGGTGGCCGGGCTCCGCTTCCAGCACCGCGGAATAGGCCTCCGCCGCCTGGCGAAAGCGCCCCAGCTGGCCCAGGGCCCCCGCCTGCTGAAAGCGCGCCGCCGAGAAGTCCGGCGAGCGCTCCAGCAGGGCGTCGAGGCGTCGCAAGGCTTCCCCTGCCTCCCCGGCGGCAAGCTCTAGCTGGGCCCGCCGCAGCTCGACCTGCGGGTTCTCCGGGGCGATCTCCAGCGCTCCATCGAGAGAGCGCCTCGCCGCCGGCCAGTCCCCCAGCTGCTCCTGCACCGCCGCCAGCAGCAGCAGGGGGTCGACGCTCTCCGGGGAAAGCTCCACCGCTCGCCGCAGGGGCTCTAGGGCCTGCTGCGGCCGCCCCTGACGGGCCAGAGCCGAGCCCAGGCTCTGCAGCGCCGCCCGGTTCTCCGGATCCGTCGCCACCGCCTCCTGGAGCTGCCTCACCGCGCCGTCCACGTCCCCCGCCAGCAGGGCGAGGCTGCCGCGCCGCAGGGCGGCTCCGGAACCCACCGCCTGGGCGGCGACCTCCGCCATCCAGGGATCTTCGAAGGCCGGGGGACGGGGGCCCGCCTGCGCCAGCAGCTGCCGCGCCCGCTCCCGCTCGCCGAATCGAAGGTGGGCCTGGCCGAGGGACCACCGCACTCGGCCAGAATCCGGAGCGAGGGCCAGAGCCGCCTCCAGCTGGCGCAGCGCCTCCTCTCCCTCGCCCTTTTCCAGCGCTCCCCGGCCGGCGCCGTAGAGAGCGTAGGCCACCGCCGCCGAGCCCGGCGGCGCCATTTCGCGAGCCTGCTCGAAGACCTCCACAGCCTCCTCGGAACGAGCGTCGTCCAGCAGGGCATCCCCCTGCCGCAGGCGCGCCGCGAGCCGCACCGACGGCGGCAGCGCCGACGCATCCGCCACCGACCCGAGATCTTTCTCCGCCCTTTGGGGCTCGCCCGCCGCCTGCCTCAGGACCCCGCGGTAATAGGTCCAGCGAAGGTCGCCCGGCGCCAGCGCCGCCGCCCGTCGATAGGCCGGCAGAGCCCGCTCCATGAGGTCGTAGGCGTGATAGGTCCGCGCCAGGCTCCCCCACGCCTCGGCATCCTCAGCCCCCTGTGCAGCATCGTGCCGCTGCCGCAGCTGCTGCTGCACCGCCGGCTCTAGCCCTTCCAGCACCGCCTGCGGAAGCGCGAGCTGATCGGCGGGAGGATCTGCCGAGGAAGAAGCTCCTGATTCGGCGTTCCCATCGGCCTGTACCGGAGCATCCGCGCCGGTACAGGCCGCTCCCGCCACCACCGTGAACAGCAGCGAAAACAACAGACCTCGCAAGATCGAGGCTTTCCTCGCCCCCGGTACTGCGGCGGGTCGGTACGGGCTCCTGCGGCAAATTGCGAGAAGCTTGGAGCACGCGGTGGGGATCATCGGTTTCCGAACGGCTTTCCAGACGATGCTCTTTCGAAGAGTGCGTTCTCGAAGAGTGCGCCTTCGAGGAGTGTGCTTTCGAAGACTGTCCTCAGCGACCATCATCGCGCAAGGAACGATCAGGCACACTAGCATAGGGCCTCTTCAAAGGGCCTGGGGCGAACTTTGCCTCTCCCGAGGCGGATTCTCGCTCCGCTAGGCTCTCTTCCCTGGGTTAGCATGACCCCATGGAATCCACCACCTTCCTGGTCTTGGCTCTCGCGGTGTTGGGCTACGCTCTGGTTTCGAAGAAAGCCCAGAGCTGGATCCTCACGCCCCCCATCGTCTTCGTCTCGGTGGGCTGGATCGCCGGACCCGCCGGCTTCGGCTGGCTGCCCCACGAGATCGACGAGCACCTCTTTCATCTTCTGGCGGAGCTGACCCTGGTGCTGGTGCTCTTCACCGACGCTTCGCGAATCGATCTCAAGCTGCTGCGCAAAGAGCACGACCTGCCGGTGCGGCTGTTGACCCTCGGACTTCCTCTCTCGCTGGTGGTGGGCACCGCTATCGGCGTGGTGGCGGGACCGGGACTCGCCTTCTGGGTCGCGGCCATGGGAGCGGCGATCCTCGCCCCCACCGACGCCGCCCTCGGCCAGGCGGTGGTCAGCTCCCCCGCGGTACCGGTGCGCATTCGCCAGACTCTGAACGTCGAGAGCGGCCTCAACGACGGCATCGCCCTGCCGGCGGTGCTGCTCTTCTTCTCCATCGGCTGCGCCGTGGAGGGGGATCAGAGCATCAGCTATTGGGTCAGCTTCGCCCTGCTGCAGATCACCCTCGGGCCGCTGGCCGGCATCGCCGTCGGCCTCCTCGGCGGCAAGCTGCTGGATGCCAGCGAGGAGCGGGGCTGGATCAGCGAATCCTTTCTCGGCCTCGCCACCATCGCCCTCGCCATCCTCTCCTACTTCTTAGCAGACGAGATCGGCGGCAACGGCTTCATCGCCGCCTTCTGCGCCGGCCTCACCCTCGGCAATACTTCCAAGGCCGCGGAGTCGGCGCAGGAATTCGCCGAGACCGAAGGGCAGTTGTTGACCCTGCTGGTGTTCACCGCCTTCGGCGCCATCATGGTGCCGGAAGCCCTGCACCACGCCAGTCCCGAAGCCTGGCTCTACGCCATGCTGATGCTCACCGTCGCCCGCATGCTGCCGGTGGCCCTGGCTCTTTCCTTCTGTCGCCTCGAATGGCGCACCATCCTCTTTCTCGGCTGGTTCGGCCCGCGGGGCATCGCCTCCCTGGTCTTCGCTCTGCTCATCGCCGGCCTGGCGCCGGGAGAGCATCAGGAGCTGCTGCCGCTGATTTCCCTCACCGTGCTGCTCTCGGTCTTCGCCCACGGCATCACCGCCAATCCCCTCGCTCGCCGCTACGGCGCCAGCTTCCGGGAGAGTAGCTCCGCAGAAGGATCTGCCTCGGAAGAGCTGCAGCAGGTGCAGGAGATGCCGCTGCGGATTCCTTCCGATCAGGATTCCTCTGGCTGAGCACGGCATCTGTTTCCTGCGTGCCTATCGCCCGCCTCTAACGTTCCCTGCACCGCGCTTCGTACTCCGCCGGCGCGCTTCATGAACCCCCACCCGACCTCCTAAAGCTCCTTACTTCTATGGCCGCTAAGTCCCGATCCTCGTCGAAACGCTCCTCCAAGGCGCAGCAAAAAGCCAACTCCGAGCACGCCAACTCCCAGGCTTCGGCATCAGGCACCCAAAAGGCAGACGCCCCAAAAGCAAGCACCACGAGAGCATCGAAGGCCGAGAGGGAGCCGGCGCCCCGCTGGGCCGCCTGGGCTGCCGCGGTGGTCCTCGCCCTGCTGGTGGCCGTGGCCTTCGGCGACGCCACCTCCTACCCCTTCGTCAACTTCGATGACGACGAATACGTCACCGAAAATCCGCCGGTGCTGGATGGATTGACGACGGAGAGCCTGGAGTGGGCGTGGAGCACTTTCCACGCCGCCAACTGGCATCCCCTCACCTGGATGAGCCACATGCTGGACGTCGAGCTCTACGGCGAGGATGCCGGGGGCCACCACCTCAGCTCCCTGCTGCTGCACCTCGGCGCCACGCTGCTGCTCTTCTTCGCCCTGCGCCAGCTCAGCGGCAGCCTGCTAGCGAGCTTTTTGATCGCCGGCGTCTTCGCCGTCCACCCCACCCGGGTGGAGTCGGTGGTGTGGATCTCCGAGCGCAAGGACGTGCTCGCGGCCCTGCTATGGATGGCCACCACCCTGGCCTACGTGCAGTGGACCCGGCGCGGGGGCGCGGGGCGCTACGTTCTGGTCGCCGTCCTCTTCGCCCTCGGCCTCACCGCCAAGCCGCTGCTGGTGACCCTACCCTTCACCCTGCTGCTGCTGGACCACTGGCCCCTGCGGCGAAGCACCGACAATCCCTTCGGCATCGGCAGCGAGGCGGCCTCGAGCCCGGCGGATCCAGCATCGGGAGATCACGCCCGAAAATCTCTCTTCGGCCTGGTGATGGAGAAGGCCCCCCTCTTCGCCCTCTCCGCTGCCTCCAGCGCCGTCACCGTCGTCGCCCAGAGCTCCGGCGGCGCGGTGGAGTCCATCGAGCGGCTGGGCTTCGGGGATCGCCTGGTGGGTTCCGTGGTCGGCTACGCCCGCTATCTCGAGAAGGCCTTCTGGCCTCAGGATCTCTCCCTCTACTACCCCCGCCTCGGGGTGCCGGAAACCCCGGCCTTCCTGCTCTCCGCCGTGCTCCTGCTGGGCATCACTGGCATCGCCTGGCGACTGCGACGGCGGCGGCCTTACCTTCTGCTGGGCTGGCTGTGGTTCATCGGCACCCTGGTGCCGATGGTGGGCCTGGTGCAGGTCGGCGGCCAGGCCATCGCCGACCGCTACAGCTACGTGCCCTACATCGGCCTGGCCTTCATGCTCGCCTTCACCCTGGTGGATTGGGTGAGGAGCGCCGCGGCGCCGGGCGCCCAGCGCCAGCGCTGGCGCATCGCCGCGGCGGCCTGCCTGGCGCTGCTGGTGGGCCTCAGCCTGCTGGCCCGCCAGCAGACGGCGTATTGGCAGGACAGCATCGACATCTTCGAACGCTCCATCGAGGTCACCGAGGGCAACTACCTGCTGCTCAACAATCTCGGCGCCACCTACACCGACCGCGGCCAGCCGGCTCAGGGGATTCGCGCCCTGGAGCGCAGCCTGGCGATCCATCCGGACTACGCCCAGGCCCACAACAATCTCGGCCTCGCCCTGGAGCGCCTGGGACGCTTCCAGCAGGCCACCGAGCGCTACCGCAAAGCGGTGGAGATCCAGCCGAGATACGGCCAGGCGCTCAACAACCTCGGCAACATGTTGATTCAGGGGGGGCGGCCGGAGCTCGCCATTCAGCGCCTGGAGCGGGCGGTGGAGCTGGAGCCCAACCTCGCCGACCGCCACAACAATCTGGGCATCGCCCAGGCGATGCTCGGGCGCCTGGACGACGCCTTCGGCAGCTATCGCCGCGCCCTCGACCTCGATCCGGATTACGCCGAGGCCTGGAGCAACCTCGGCGTCGCCCAGGCGGAATCGGGACAGCTGGAGGAGGCCCAGGGCAGCCTCTCTCGCTCCCTGGAGATCGACCCCATCAACCCCGGCGCCCTCACCACCCTCGGCACCCTCTACGCCGACCTCGGCCGCATCGATCTCGCCGTCGATCCCCTCGAGCGGGCGGTGGCGCTGGAGCCGAGGATGCCCCAGGCGCGCTATTTCCTCACCCTCGCCTACGTCAGTCAGGGCCAATTCCCCCAGGCTCAGGAGCAGATGCAGGCGCTGCGGGAGATCAACCCCGAGCTCGCCCAGCAGCTGGCGCTTCAGGTGCGCCAGGAGCTCGACCCCGGCAGCGGACCGAGGCCGGTACCGCGCCAGTAGGCTTCGCTCGACAGCTATAGCTACAGAGGCAGCCCAGAAGACAACTCAGCCGGCCTCAGCGCCTAGCACCGCCTCAGCAGCTAGCACCACCTCAGCAGCTAGCACCGCCTCAGCAGCTAGCACCGCCTCATCACCTAGCGCTGACGCCAGCGGGCCGCCGCTTCCGAGTCCCCCAATCGCTCCAGGGTCTCGGCGGCAAAGGCGATCGCCTGGGGTGTCGGCTCGATTCGCACCAGCTCCCCCAGCAGCGGTTCGATGGCGTCTTGGCGCCCCTGGGCGGCGTAGAGGAAGGCGAGGTTACGGTAGGCCAGCGGCTGCCGCGGGAAGGCCTGGATCTGGGCCTGGAAGGCGGCCTCCGCCTCCTCGTAGCGGCCGAGGCGGGCGAGGGCGTCACCGCGCATCAGATTGAGCTGAGGGTGCGGCGGCACGGAGCCGGCGTCGACCCGCTCCCGGGCGAGATCGAGGCGCTCCACGGCGGTGGGCAGATCGTTCCCCAGCATCGCCAGGTGCCCGCCGAGGAGCAGCGCCGTGAAGCGAGGGCGATCCCCCGTCTCGAGGGCCTCGTCCACCGCCTCGCGAGCGGCCACCAGGTCGCCGCGGGCCATCTCCACCCGCGCCAGCAGCTCCCAGCCCTGGGCGGGGTGAGAGGGCAGGGCGGCCTGGGCTTCCGCCGCCGCTTCGTCCAGCTCCCCCCGCTGCAGCCGCAGCCGCGCCATCTCCATCGCCACCAGCGGCGCCAGGGAAGGCAGCACCCGGCGTGATTCCAGAGCCACCGTCAGGGCTTCATCCAGGCGCCCCAGGGCCCGCAGCGAAGGCACCAGCATGAGGTAGGCGTCCTGGATCTCCGGATGATCCGCCAGCAGATCTTGGAGCACCTCCACCGCCTCTTCGTGGCGTCCGGCGGCGCGCAGATCCACCCCCTGCTGAATGGCGTCGAGAATGTGTAGATTCTCTTTCGGGTCCGGCCTCGGACCGTCGCTGCTGCTCACCGGGGCGGAGAGATAGCCCAGAGCCGCCAGCTGCGCCGCCTGCTCAGGGTCTACCGCCTGCGGAGCCTCGAAGCCGTCGGGCACCGCCGCCAGCTGATCCCGCATCTCGAAATACGCCCGCCGCTCGCCCCGCAGCACGTTCTCCAGCTCCCCTGGGTCCGCCACCAGGTCGTAGAGCTCCGGGTTCGGGGATTCGATGAACCGGAAGCGCTCGTCCACCAGGGTACGCAGCTCGCTCCAGCCGTAATGCAGACGGCCGTAATAGGTCTCCCCGTAAAGATCGCGGTGAAGCTCCTCGCCGCCGCCCTCGGCCTCCAGGCTTGCGCTCTGCCACAGCGAGCGGGGCGCCGCCAGCCCTTCCAGCCCTAGATCTGTCGGTACCGGCAGCGCGGTGGACTCCAGCACCGTCGGCAGCACGTCCATCAGATGCACCGGCGTGGCGACGGTGGCGCCTCCCTGCTCACCACCGGGAGCCTTGAGCAGCAGCGGCACCCGCATCGCCTCGCGGTAGAGCAGCAGTCCGTGCTTCGCCTCGCCGTGGTCTCCCAGCCCCTCCCCATGGTCGGAGGCGAAGATCACCACCGAGCTCTCCCAAAGTCCGCGCTCCTTGAGGCCTTCAAAGAAAGCCCCGAGGAGGTGATCCGTATAGGCCACCTCGCCGTCGTAGGAGTCCGCCCCGGAAGAGCCCCAGGGCTCCGGGGCCTCGTAGGGATCGTGGGGTTCGAAGAGATGGAGGAAGAGGAAGAAGGGAGACTCGTCGCCCTTCGCCCCCTCCCCGCTGTGCTCCGTCGCCGGACCATCCAGCCAGTCCAGCGCCCGCTGAATGGTGTCTCCGCCGGCACGCTCCAGGCGAACCGCCGGGAGGTCGTCTCGCGCCTCGATGGCGTCGTCGTAATGCTCGAAGCCGGCGGCGATGCCGGTGCGGCGATGGAGCACGTAGGAGGAGACGAAGCCGGCGGTGCGGTAGCCACCATCCGACAAATGCTGGGCCAGGGTGCGGTGGACCTCCCCATCCAGGGGATAGCCGAGGTTGTCCCTCACTCCGTGGTCCGGAGGCAGTCGGCCGGTAAAGAGCGTGGCGTGGGCCGGCAGGGTCAGGGGTACCGAGGTATAGGCGTTCTCGAAGAGCAGCGCCTCCTGCCGCAGGGCATCGAGATGGGGCGTCTCGATCTCTCCATAGCCGTAGGCCGGCAGGCGGTCCGCCCGCAGCGTATCGACGGAAATCACGATCACCGAGGGCGGGGGCGGCTCGGTGCCGCAGCCGGTGAGAACAACGCCGCAGAGGGCGAGAGCGCCCGTCAGAGCGAGGGCCGAGAGCGAGGGCACGAGAGCGCCTCGAAGCGCTCGAGAACGGGTTGCAAAGTCGGTGGGGGTAGATCGGTACCACATGCTTTGCAGACTACCACCGCTGCCTTGACGTAGGCTTGAGTAGACGGTCGAGAAACACCCTTTCCACCCGGGCCCAAGGGGCTGACCAGAGGCTACTCTGGAGACTGCCCTGGAAGCTCTCTTTTGAAGCCTTTTCTAAGCCACTCCTCAGCTTCCCCGAGGACCCTTCGGCTCGAGAGACGCTGCTAGACTCCAACGCGCCCTAGAGACCTTTCCGCTGCTTGCAAAGCCCCGAGACCGAGACCGGCCCAAAGATTCAAAACGACACCATGAATGATTCCCCCGCCACTCCACCCTCCACCCCAGCGCTGCCCGCGGAACCTACCCTGCGGCGCACCGCGGTGGAGATCGTCGTCATCACCTTCGTGGTGCTCTTCCAGGAGCTGGCGCTGATTCGCTGGCTGCCGGGGCAGGTGCGGGTGCTCGCCTACTTCCCCAACCTGATTCTCATCGCCGCCTTTCTCGGCCTCGGCGTCGGCAGCCTGCGGGCCCGCGGGCGCTCCCTGCTGTGGCTGTGGCCCGCCGGCCTGCTGGTACTGGTGCTCAGCGCCCAGGCCCTGTCTCGAATCGCCTTCACCGAAAACGCCGGCGCGGCCCATCTCTGGCTGCTCTACTACGACCTGCCGGAAGGCGCTCCGGTGGTGGACGGAGTGCGCCTGCCCATCGTCCTCGGCTTTCTGCTGGCCACCCTGACCTTCGTCCCCCTCGGCCAGCTGCTGGCCCAGCGGCTCCAGCGTTTCCAGCAGGAGGGCA
>JBCCXL010000039.1:0-26337 GCA_039191605.1 Acidobacteriota bacterium
GTTGATTGAGATCCGCCACCCTTCGGTGCCGAGCCTCCGCCACCACCAGAGGGCGCCTTGCCTCCCTGGGCTTTCTTGGATCCGCCTCCGGTCATCTCGACATTGCCCTTGAAGAAGGCCCCTTCAGCGATCACCACCCGGGCCGCCGAGATGTCTCCCTTGAGACTCCCGGTGGCCATGACCTCCACCCGCTCGGAACCGCGGACGTTGCCTTCGACCTCGCCCTTGATCTGCACCGAGCGGGCATCCACGTCTCCTTTGAGCAGGCCCTTCTCCCCCACCACGACGGAGCTATCCAGACGCACCAGGCCGTGGAACTCGCCGTCCACGTGCACCGACACGTCCCCGGTGATCTCTCCCTGAACCTTCGAGCCAGCGGCGATGTGGGTTGGCTGGCGCCGCGCTTCAGCACCGGCACCTACCCGTTCGCTGGGCCTCGGCCGTGCAGTCGGAGTGGAAGTCTCGGGCGGCTGATTCTTGGATCCAAAGATCGACATGTGGGCGAGGTCTCCAGAGGTTGGCGGGGAGAATGATGGCGTAGCAAGACGCAGAATTTCCGAATTCGAGACCGGGGGGGAATCGAAAACGCTCGCAGCCACTGTGGATCCCGCGACTCGTGCTCCAGAGTAGGAGCTGTCTACCTCTCGGGACTCCGCAGTCGGCACGTTGCGGCTGTCGATGGACTCGGAAAGCGCGATGGAGTGAGAAATCGAATTGGAGCGGGCAACGGGACTCGAACCCGCGACATCAAGCTTGGGAAGCTTGCACTCTACCAGCTGAGTTATGCCCGCTCAGACTCAATGTTGAGCAGACGCAGAACTTATCCCAGCGCTCCGCGGAGGGTCAAGGGCTTCTCGCCGCAGGGGCCCGGCGAAACTATCCCGTCGCAAGCCGTAGAAACTAAGAGAATGGATCGCGGGAGCCGGCGCGACGAGAGGCCGAGATCACGGATTATCAAAGAGGGTTATTAGACACTCAATGGACGAAGCAGCTACAGGGGTAGAATCCTAGGCAAACAGTGATTGGACGAGACCTCGACGCTGGATATACTGATGCCATGACGAAGAAGCGCACCCCCGACACCGCAGCAGAGCAGCACATCGAAGAGCGGGAGCCTGCACCTCTCTACTTCTTCCCTGAAGACTCCGTGAGCGATAAGGAGCTCCGGGAGATCCTCGCCGGCGACGATCAGGAACGCCGACTCTGGGCTCTCTCCCACCTCCTGCGCTTCGCTCAATGGGAAGACATCTGGCAGTACGTAAGCCGTGAGGAGGTGCGGGAGCACCTTCCGAATATCGAGATGACCGAGAAGTTGCGGGCGGCCTATGCGCGCATGCTCGGCATCGAAGAGTTGGTCGGCAGCTCCTAGCTAGCGATTCGGTACCGAGCCTAGATCAAGGCCCGAAGAGGTCAAGACTTGTAGAGCCGGCGGGAATCGGCTCTTCCATTGACCTCAGCCTGATCATCTCGGCGACTCTCGGCCTGCCGCCTGCCCTTCCGCTTCCACGCGCTCTCTCGGTCTGCCTGCTCTCCCTCCACTGTCTCTCCTTCCCTTCGCCCTTAGGAGGTTTGGAGCAGAGAGGCCGTTGGTAAAAAAAGCTCGCCCCTGTTCGCGGGGGACTTCGATTCGGTCTCCGTCGCGCTGCGTTCTGAAATTCAGAGAACCATACTCAGGGAACATTCAGGACGCTCCATCCTGGGTATTCGCAGTCCCTGGGAAACGAAGAATGCCTCCGCGGGTTTCCCGCGGAGGCATTCTTGTCTCTGCGACCGATTGGCGCCCGATCCGAGGAGCACCAGCCGGCGACCCTCGCTAAGGTTCAGTCGCCGTCGAGGAGGTTGCCGAGGCCGCCGACGGCGTCGAGGATCGAGCCCTCTCCCTTGCGGCCGCCGCCGGTCTGCGGCGCCGCTGCGAAGATACGTCCGGCGAGACGACTGAAGGGCAGGCTCTGGAGGAAGATCTTGCCGGGGCCGGTGAGGGTGGCGAAGAAGAGACCTTCACCGCCGAAGATCGCGGTCTTCACCCCTTTGACGAATTGTACGTCATAGCCGACCTGCTGCTCGAAGCCGACGATGCAGCCGGTATCGACCCGCAGGGTCTCCCCCGGCGCCAGGGTGCGCTCGAGGATGGTGCCGCCGGCATGGACGAAGGATAGGCCGTCCCCCTCCAGCTTCTGGAGGATGAAGCCCTCACCGCCAAAGAGACCGGCGCCGAGCTTCTTCTGGAAAGCGATGCCGACGGAGACGCCCTTCGCGGCACAAAGAAAGGCGTCCTTCTGGCAGAGGAAAGTGCCCTGATGCTGCCCGAGGTCGATGGGAATGATGCGTCCTGGGTAGGGCGCTCCGAAGGCGACCTTCTGGCGACCGTGGCCCTCATTGCCGAACACGGTCATGAACAGGGACTCACCGGTGAGAATGCGCTTGCCGGCGCCGAGGAACTTCCCCATCAAGCCTCCCTGCTGATCCTTGGCGGAGCCATCACCGAAGATAGTCTCCATCTCGATGGCCGGGTCCATGTACATGAAGGCCCCAGCTTCCGCGATGCAGGCTTCTCGAGGATCTAGAGTGATCTCGACGTACTGCATTTCGGCGCCGAAGATCTCGTAGTCAATCTCGTGGGCTACCTGAGGAGGAACCGCCGAGCCACTGGGGCCAGCGCTTGAGCCAGCACCGGGGCCGGCACCCTGGGCCGGAGGAGTCGGGACCGCCGGGCCGCCGCCGAAGGCCTGGGCCAGCTCCGCCTGAGTGGTGATGGGAGCCCAAGCGTCCATACCTTGGGTGAAGACATGGGCATCCTGGCCGATGCGGCCTTCGCGGATGCCCGCGTGGATGTCCTGCAGGCTCAAAGGGCCCTGTTGCTGGCCGTTGATGGCGACGTACCACTGACTATCAGCGCTCATGACGAGGGATTCCTCCAGAAATTCGAAAGAGACGACGCGAACCGTAGACGGTGGTCGCCGAGGGGGTCGATAGAGTCAAGGGATAGGACTGGGGCCTGCGAGAAGACGAAGTGCACAGTTGCCGACGCCGGAAGGTCTTGAAGAGGAAGCGAGATCGACCTCACTTCACCCGCTGCCCATCGTCGTCCACGAAGGCGACCTCGTAGAGCCGAGGCCACAGCTTGCCGGTGATCAAGAAGGTCCCGACATCGTCGCCCTTCTCCGCTGGCCGGTAGGCGATGCCGTTCATGTAGTCGGCACCGCTGAGATCGATGTTCTCGGCCCGAGCAGCGTCGAACACCACGGCGGCGCCGGCGCGGTGGGTAACTCCACCGGTAGCGCCGTCGATGCGGACAAAGTCGCGGGTCTTGTAGACATTGGCCCAGATCCCATCGTCGATACATTCCAGCTCGTTGAGGAAATGGACGGCGCGCCCGTCCTCGCGGACCTCCACAGAACCTAGCAGCTCGAAGCTCTCGGGGTCATGGAAGTAGAGAGTCGCGGTGCCGTCGGAGCGGATCAGGCGCTGACCATCGAAGCACAGCCCCCAGCCTTCTCCCCGGTAGCCTACGAACTCTATGGGCTCAAAAGTTTCGACATCCCAGTACAACGCCAGGCCGCTGAGCCAGGTGAGCTGAACTAGGCGGTCTCCGATGCGCTCTAGACCTTCGCCGAAAAAGGCCTGATCGAGGTCGCGCCGCTGCTCCACTCGGCCGCTTTGCAGGTCCACCCGACGCACCGAGGAAGCGCCGTAGAGGCCGGTGCTTTCGAAGAGCTTGCCCTGATGCCACAACAGACCTTGAGTGTAGGCGCCGCGGTCGTGGGGAAAGGTCTGCAGAATTTCGACCTTCAGTTTCTGTGCCGGCCGAGATTCCTCGTCCCCTTGGTTTCCTTCTGCTGACTCCGCAGCGGAGGGGCGGGGACTCTGTTCCACAGGTGACGGCGACGGGCTCGCTGAGGAAGCCTCCGCCGAGGGCGTCGACGAAGCCGGTGGCGCCGCGCAGGCCGAGAGAGCCCACAGCCCACCGAGGAGCAGCGCTAGCAGAACTCTCATAGGGAAGCTCTCATTCGCCAAGGATACAGACGGGCTCGCATCGGGCCCCGCTGCAGGTCGCGCTCCATCGGAGCCTCCGCCAGATCAATCCTGAGGTGCCGATCCGTCCGGCCGGGTCCAGCGGACGAAGAGATAACCCAACAAGACCAGCGCCGAGACCGCAAGCAGCGGGGCGAAGCTGCCGCCGAGCTGGAAGCCGAGCCCCGCCGGCTTCTGGCTGGTGATCAGGGCGAAGGCCGCGATGCCGACTCCCATCAGACCTTCCCCGCCGACCAGGCCGGAGCCGAAGAGGATGCCCTTCTGGCGGCGCTCGGTCTGCACTTCCTCACTCTCCTTGCGGCGCTTGGAGGCGCGCTCCAGCACCAGGCGCAGCAGGCCGCCCAGGAAGAGGGGAAGAAGAGTGGAAACTGGCAGGTACACGCCGACGGCGAAGGGCAGACTCGGCACCCGCAGAGCCGCCGCCACCGCCGCTAGGGCGGCACCGATGCCCACCAGCACCCAGGGCAAGGAGCGCTCCAGCACGCCTTCGATCACCAGCTTCATCAGCGTCGCCTGGGGCGCTGGCAGGGCTTCGTCTCCAAAACCGTAGGTCTTGGCCAGCACGATTACCGTGATGCAGACGAAGACGGCGCTGGTGAGCACGCCCAGCAGCTCGCCTAATTGCTGAATTCTCGGCGTCGCGCCGAGCAGGAAGCCGGTCTTGAGATCCTGGGAAGTATCACCGGAGATGGACGCCGCGATGGCCACCACCGCACCTACCGTGAGGGCCGCCACCTTGCCGCTGTCGTCGGTCCAGCCGAGGGCGAGGAAGATCGCCGCGGTTCCCAGCAGCGAGGCGATGGTCATGCCGCTGGTGGGATTGGAGGTCTGGCCCACCAAACCGACGATCCGCGAGGAGACGGTGACGAAGAAGAAGGCGAAGATCACCACCAAAAGGGCGGCGATGGCGCGGGTGCTGAAGGAATCCACGACGCCGAAGGCCTGCGGCAGCACCGCCAGCATCAGAGCGACGCAGCCGGCACCGAGGCCGACCAGCGGCAGCGGGAGGTCGAGATCGGTGCGCGGCACGCTGAGGCCCGCTCCCTCGACCCGTTTCTTCATTTGCTCGATGCCGATCTTGATGCTCTCGATCATCGTCGGCAGCGAGCGGATCAGGGTCAAGATACCGGCGCAGGCCACCGCGCCGGCGCCGATGTAGCGCACGTAGCGGTTCCAGATCTGGCTGGCGCTCATCTCGGCGATGAGCAGCTCGGTCTCGGGATAGAAAGGAGTGGTGAGCTCACCGCCCCAGATCGCGATGCCGGGAATGATCACCAGCCAGGCGAGAAGAGAGCCGGAGACCATCACCGCACCGATACGGGGTCCTAGAATGAAGCCGACGCCGAAGAGGGCCGAAGACATTCGCAGTCCGAGCTCCGCTTTCGGCAGGAAGGGAACCGCGCGGCTCACCGTCTCCGGCAGCAGCTTCAGAGCCCCGAAGAGGAATTTGAACACCGCGCCGACGCCGAGGCCGAGGAAGACGTTGCGGGCGGTGGCGCCACCGCGGTCCGCCGCCACTAGCACCTCGGCACAGGCGGTGCCCTCCGGATAGGGCAGCTTGCCGTGCTCCTTAGCGATGAGGAAGCGCCGCAGGGGCACCATGAAGAGGACTCCGAGGAGACCTCCCGCCAGCGCCAGCAGAGTCATTTGCAGCAGGCTCGGATCCAGCTCCCACAGGAAGAGAGCCGGCAGAGTGAAGATCACGCCGCTGGCCACCGAGCTGGAGGCCGAGCCGACGGTTTGGGCGAGGTTCGCCTCAAGAATCCCGGCCTTCTTTCCGAAGGCCGCAAGGATGCGGAAGGCACCCACCGAGAGCACCGCCACCGGAATCGAGGTGGAGATGGTGAGGCCCGCCAACAGGCCGAGGTAGGCGTTGGCTGCACCGAAGGCGATGCCGAAGAAAATGCCCACCGCCACCGCCTTGATGGTCGCCTCTACCGGGCTCTCGGAGGCTGGGACGTGGGGCTGAAACTCGACTTCCGACTCTCGGCTCATGATTCCGCTCCTCCCCCACGGGGGATGCCGCTTCTAGGCGGTCCATAGACTTCGATTGGGCCGCCGGGGAGTGTACCATCGACCGTCGGGGCGCCCGACTCAACCAGCGGAATCGGCCCTCTCCCCCTAACCAACCTCAGATCCCTCTCCTCATCTTCCGGGAGCCGTCCTCATGAGCCCTTCTCGGTCTTGGTTTTGTTATCGCCTGCCTTGCTTTGCCGGCCTGCTCTTCCTGCTCCTCTTCTCCGCCCTGGTGCCGCTGCCGACAGGCATTCCGGGCGCCCTTCTCGCTGCGGCCCAGCCCACCGAGGCGACGGCGACGGAGGAGGCAGCGGAAGGCGCTGGCTCAGCGGAGGCTGCGCAAGACGTCGCTCCGGCGACGGAGCGCCAATCCCCCCGGGCGACCATGCGCACCTTTCTCCAGGCCTTCGACCCGGAGATCCAAAAGGGCGGCCAGAACCTGAGCCAGGCCGCCGCCTGCCTCGACCTCGGGAATCTGCCGCCGGGCCTGCGCTCCACCGAAGGGCCGAAGCGGGCGGTAGAGCTGAAGGTGGTGATCGATCGCACTCGCCTGGTGGACTTCTCCACCATTCCCGACGACAACGAGGGGGAGCCCTTCGTCTTTCTGCGCCATGAGGAAGGGGACGTCATCATCGCCCGCCAGGCCAGCGGCGAGTGGCTGTTCACCGAAGAGACCGTAGCCAACCTCCCCGCCCTGTGGCGCGCGACCCGCGGCGAGGAGATGGCGGAGGGGGTCAACGAGGCCCAGGAGACCCTCGCCCTGTGGATCCGCTCCCAGCTGCCGGATTCGCTGCTGGTGCCCACGCTGCTGCTGGAGCGCTGGCAGTGGCTGGGGCTCGGCCTGCTGCTGGCCTTCGGCTGGCTGGCCGGCGTCGTCGCCCGCTGGCTGGTGCGGGGCTCCCTGCGCCGCGCCCTGGAGCGCGGCTGGGTGAAGGTGGATCGGCCGCTGCTCTCGGCGGTGCTCCGCCCCCTCGGCTGGCTGGTGATGACCGCCGCCTGGTGGATCGGCCTCTACCCGCTGGATCTACCGCTGCAGGTCACCGCCCTGCTCTATTACGTTCTCTGGACCACCCTCGCGGTCGCGGTGGTGTGGCTGGGCTTCGCCTCCGTCGACGTGCTGGCGGCGGTGCTGGAGGCCCGGGCCGCCCGCACCACCAGCCGCTACGACGATCTGCTGGTCCCCCTGGTGCGCAAGAGCCTGAAGGTGGTGGTGGCGCTGCTGGGCCTGATCTTCGCGCTGCAGAACCTGGGCTTCAACATCACCAGCGTGCTTGCCGGTCTGGGCATCGGTGGCCTTGCCTTTGCTCTCGCCAGCCAAGATGCAGTGAAGAACTTCTTCGGCTCTGTCACCATTCTGCTGGAGCGCCCCTTCCAGATCGGCGACTGGGTGGTGGTCGGCGGCGTCGAGGGCACGGTGGAAGAGGTCGGCATTCGCTCTACCCGGGTGCGCACCTTCTACAACTCCCTCATCACCCTGCCCAACGCCAGCTTCATCACCGCCTCCGTGGACAACTACGGGGAGCGCCGCTACCGCCGCTGGAGCACCCGCCTAGGCATCGCCTACGACACCGACCCGGAGGCCGTGGAGGCCTTCTGTGAGGCGGTAAGGGAACTCATTCGCCGCCACCCCTACACCCGCAAGGACAGCTACCACGTCTACCTCAACGCCTTCGGCGACTCGGCGCTGGAGATCCTGCTCTACATGTTCTTCGAGACCCCCGACTGGGCTACGGAGCTTCAGGAGCGGCACCGCCTCGCCCTCTCCATCCTGCGGGTCGCCAAGGAGCTAGGCGTCGAATTCGCCTTCCCCACCCGCACCGTCCACCTGATGCAGGATAACGCCGCCAGCGAAGATCCAGTCCCCGGACCGGCGCCGGATGCGGCCCCCGCCCTGAGCGGCTTCCGCCAGCGCTCCGATCAAAACCAGGATCGTGCCCGGCAGCTGGTGGCGAAGCTGGTAGATGACGACCTGGGGCCTACGGACTCTTCTAGCCCGAAGGGCGAATAAAGGCGCGGTTGTTCTACCAGCCGGGGTCTCTCGGAGGCCTCGGCTTCTTAGAGCACCGGCCTTAGGGCTAGAGCTTAGCGCCCAGGGCTTAGTACTAGGTGCCGAGAATCCTCCGCAGGGTAGTCACCGCACCCCGGAGCTGCTCGCGGCTGACATCCCGGTGGGTGACCCACCGCAGCTCGTGGCGGGAAACCGGCACCGAGCCGACACCCTGCTCCGCGAGATCCTGCCCTAAACGCCCCGCCGGGTTCTCTCCGGCCGGCTGACCGCTCCATTGCTCGGCGGTGATCCCAAAGATGACGATGTTGGTTTCCACCGTCTGCGGATCGATCTCGATGCCTGGAGTCTGCGCTAATTCATCGGCCAGGTAGCGGGCGTTCTGGTGATCCTGGAGCAGGTGCCTAGGCCCCTCTTCCAGCGCCACCAGGCCGGCGGCGGCGAGGATACCCACCTGCCGCAACCCGCCGCCGAGCATCTTGCGTACTCGCCGGGCTTCGTGGATGAAGTCCGCCGAGCCGCAGAGCAGTGACCCCACCGGGGCGCCCAGACCCTTGGACAGGCAGAACATCACCGAATCGACGGTAGCGGTAAGGCGATCCACCGGCACCCCGAGCCCCGCCGCGGCGTTGAAGACCCGAGCACCGTCCAGGTGCACCGGCAGCCCGTGGCGACGAGCGAAGGCCACCAATTCTTCTTGGCGCTGCGGCGGGAGCAGACGACCGCCGGCCATATTGTGGGAGTTCTCCAGCGCCAATAGGGCGGAGCGCGAGCGATAGGGTACGTCCAGCGCGACGAGGGGCTCGAGATCCGCCACCGCCAGGACTCCGTCGACGCCGTCCGCCGTCCGCGGCTGGAGGCCCGAAATGGTGGCCATCGCGCCCATCTCGTAAAGCACGATATGAGATCGCCGCTCGCAGATCACCTCTCCCCCGGGGCGGCCATGGAGATGCAGGGCAATCTGATTGCCCATAGTGCCCGACGGAACGAAGGTGGAGTCTTCGTGGCCCACCAGCTCGGCGGCCCGCTGCTCCAAGCGTCGCACGGTGGGGTCCTCCCGGAAGACGTCGTCGCCGACCTCCGCGGAGGTCATCGCCTCCAGCATCGCTGGGCTCGGGCGGGTGACGGTATCCGATCGCAGATCGATTTGAATGCTCATCTAGTCTCCCCCGCTACTCTCTCTACCCTGCTCTGCAAACCACTCCACCGCTGGATTCTCCCTAGATGCTCTCGAATTCGAGCTGATCCTGATGCCGGCGGCACCGGGCTCTAGCAGCACCGAATTCAAGGGACGCCGGAGTCGGAGCGCTCAGGATCGATACATTCGATCGATGGTTGAGATCCATGCAGTAGATTTAAACCGACGTCCTGTCGAGCTCGACAGGACCGGCGTATTCGCGCACCAGACGCTCCAGCAGCCCTGTTCCGCCACTCTCCACCGCTTCTTTGAGCAGGGCGCGACTGGCCTCGTCCATCGCCTCTACCAGCTCCAAATGCCCCTCTCGGGCGAGGGCGGCGACGTCGTGCTGGGAAGCGTCGATCCAGCGGGCGGCGCGGAACAGAGCTGGGCCGCGGCCACCTCCGCTGCGGCTGAGGCGCAGGGAAAGCTCTGCCACTTGCGCCAGCTCACCGGCCAGGCGGCGATTCGAGCGTAGCCGAGGGGAGGCGTTGCGGGGCAATGGGCGGGAGCGGAAGGGAGCGAAGCCTCGGCGGTGGGCGACCTGGGCAAACTCTCGCTCCGAAGGCGGCTGGCGATGAAAAAGGCCGTGGAAGCCGGAGTCATCGGCGTAATCCGCCAGCACTCGGCGGTGCTGAGCGCTCAAGAAGAGGGCCATTCCCTGGACATGACCGGCCCCGGTGTCGCGAAAATTCGCCAGGGCCCGGCGCCACAGCTGGCCATCGGAAGTCATGCCGGAGACCAGGGGCATCAGCACCCACGCGTTGCGAGGAGATCCTAGGAGGGCCGCTTCGTTACCCCGCAGGAGCCCGTCGGAGGGATCGTAGAGCACCACCACGCCGGGGGAGCTGGCGAGCTCGGAGGAGAGCTCCTGACCAGGCGCCAGCTGAACTAGCAGCGGCGTTCCGGCTTCCGCGTGAGCCGCGACGGCATCGTCTCGGAGCGCTTCATTGCCCTTGCTCACCGGCGGCAGATAGAGAACATCGTCGAGGGGAGCTGCCCAATCCTCCACCGCCTTCACTGCCCCGCCTCTGCGGGTCGAAGAGCCGAGGGTGGCTTCGGCAACGTTGACCCACAAGCCTCGGTGGACGGGCCAGCGCTCCGGGATATATCGCACCCACAGCCGACCGGGCTCCGGCAAGACGCTAAGGTATCGAGCCTTGACGGCCTCCGCCGGTAGGGGAGATTCCAGCACCGAGGCGGGGTCGGTGGAGCCGGCCTCGTCACCGGAGACGGGCTCGCCCATGGACGGATTCCGCCCCGGGGCGGCGTCTTCCCCGTTGCCGGGGCCGGAAGCGCTCAGGAAATGCAGGTCTTTCTCGCTCACGAGGAGAGGACCCCTGAGCTCAGCCCCCGGGCGCTGAGAATGCGGTCGACGTATTTGGCCAAGACATCGATCTCCAGATTCACCCGATCTCCGGGCTGCAGGGAGTCCAGGGTGGTGACCTCCAGAGTGTGGGGAATCAGCGCGACCCGGAATCGATCGTCTTCCACTCCCCAAACCGTGAGGCTCACGCCGTCCAGAGTCACCGATCCCTTCTCTACCAGGTAGGGGGAAAGCTCCGCCGGCAGAGCGAAGCTGAGCTCCCGGTGCTCTTCCAAGTCTTCCCTTTCGAGCAGCTCGACGGTGGTATCCACGTGCCCCTGCACCCAATGCCCACCGAGGGCATCGCCGGTGCGCAACGCGCTCTCCAGGTTGACCTCGTCGCCGGCCTCGAGCTGATCGAGATTGGTGCGGCGGAGAGTCTCCGGGGCCAGATCGACGGAAGATTGGCCCGGACTCATTTCGACGATGGTCAAGCACACTCCAGAGACCGAGAGGCTCGCTCCGATCTCCAAGCGCTGGGAGAGCTCTTCACTATGGTCGATGACCAGTCGAACTCCGCCATCGGCGCGTTGTGGCGAGCGGTCTACTCGGCCACGTTCCTGCACAATTCCTGTAAACATCCGTGTCGAAATCCTTCCAGGACCCAATCTGGGCCGTACTGGGTAGCTCTCAGCTGGTCTACTCGCGGAGCCGCGGCAAGGGCTGCGATTCCGCAACCCCGAACCGGCCCCGGCGCCCGGTCACCGCCGAGAAGCAGCGCAGCGCAGTCTACCGCGATTCGGTCGAAGAGGGAGGCCTCCACGAAGGCTCCGTGGATCTCTCCCCCTCCCTCTACCAGCAGGCTGGTAACGTTCCGCTGATGGAGGTCCGCCAGCACCGTCGCCGGCCCCATCTGTCCAGCCTCGGTGCTCACCACGATGGCGCCTCGTGCCTCTAGCACCCGCTTCGCCTCAGCATCTTGGCTCTCGGTGTAAATCACTACTGGTCCATCTTCGTCGAAGAGACGAGCGCTGGGGGCGAGGCGAAGACGGCGATCCATCACCGCGCGGAGAATCGGCCCGGGGGCCTGCCCCAGGCGGCGGTTGAGCCGCGGATCATCCGCCAGGGCGGTGCCGCTGCCCACCAGGATCGCGCCGTGCTCCTCCCGCAGGCCCAGAGCCCATTGACGGGCCTCCGGGGAGGAGAGCCACTGGCTCTCGCCGCTCACCGTGGCGATCCGTCCGTCCAGGCTCATCGCCCATTTGAGGGTCACGGCGGGACGCCCCTGGAGCTGCGAAATCAGAAAGGGGAAGTGTAGCTTCACCGCCTCTTCCACCAGCAGGCCGCTCTCCACTTCGATTCCCGCCTGCTCTAAGCGCTGGAAGCCACCGCCGGCCACCCTGGGGTTGGGATCGCGATGACAGGCCACCACCCGCACAACCCCGGCCTCGATCAGTGCATCGGCACAGGGTGGAGTGCGCCCAAAGTGGGAGCAGGGCTCCAGGGTGACGTAGGCGGTGGCGCCCCGGGCCGCAGTTGCGGCGTCCCGCAGCGCCTCGATCTCGGCGTGATGGCCACCGGGAGCCTGAGTCCAGCCCTCCCCCACAATCTTTCCGTCGCGCACCAAGACGGCGCCCACCGAGGGGTTCGGAGGGGCGAGCCGTCGCCCCCTAGCTCCCAGCTCCAGAGCGCGGCGCAAATAGGTTTCGGCTTCAGCCGAGGAGGGCACTAGCGAACTCTCGGGGGCGGAATTCGATCAGGTCGTCCGCTCCTTCCCCGACGCCGAGATAGAGCACCGGGAGTCGCAGATCTCGCGCCACGGCTACCGCCATCCCGCCCTTCGCGGTCCCGTCCAGTTTGGTGAGCACTACGCCATCGACGTCAGCGACGGTGAGAAATTGCCTCGCCTGGGCGAGAGCGTTCTGACCGGTGGTGGCGTCCAGCACCAGCAGGGTGCGCACCGTCCAGCCCTCCGCTTCCTTGGCGACGACCTTGCGGATCTTCGCCAGCTCCTTCATTAGGTGCTCCTTGGTGTGGAGTCGTCCGGCGGTATCCACGATGAGCTGGTCGACCTTGCGCGCCCGCGCCGCCTGCAGGGCGTCGTAGACCACCGCCGCGGGATCCGCGCCGGAGGACTGGCGCACTACGTTGATTCCCAGGCGCTGGCCCCAGATTTCCAGCTGCTCGATGGCGGCGGCGCGGAAGGTATCGCCGGCCGCCAGCAGCACGTTCTCGCCGTCCTGCACCGCACGCCGCGCCAGCTTGGCGATAGTGGTGGTTTTGCCGACGCCGTTGACTCCCACCATCAGGGTGACCAAGGGCCCCTCTCCCCGCGGCGGGGGCTTCGGAGCGTCCATCAACAGCAGCGCCATCTCGTCCACCAGCTTTTCCTTCAGGGTGACGACGTCCGCCCCTTGCCCTCGACGCAGGTTGCGACGCAGAGACTCCACCAGCTCCAGCGAGGTCTCGACGCCCAGGTCAGCGCTGATCAGGGTCTCTTCCAGCACCTCGAAGGCGTCCTCATCGAGGGTGTCGCGCCCTTCCACCGCCGCGCTCACCTTCTCGATGAGCTCGGTGTGGGTCATCAACAGACCGCGCTTCAGCTTGCCCCAAAAGCCCTTCTTGGGGGTCTCCGCCGCCTCGGCCCGCCGCTCTTCGATGGACAGAAAGGCTGAGTCGTCCCCGTCGTCAAAGCCTTGATCGGGAGTGTCGCTCCGTGAAGGATCGCTGCTCATGATTCCTCGCTATTGAGAGAGTGGGCCCGAGGACGGGCTGGTCACCATCGAGTCGAATTGCGTTGGCCTTGGCTCGAGGAGTCTCGAGCCGTCACGGCCAGGGCGAAGCATATTCTCATACGCCTCAGATTGGCTTTAGTGTTTCACGGCCCACCCACCGCTCGCGCTCGATACCGGAAGCGACCGTGGTCGTCTCGTACCGTCTGCGATCTTCGTACGGTCAGCGAGCTTCTTACTATCTGTAGGCTTCGCGCTACTTCGTGCCGCCTCCGAACGCTGCGGAAGGCAGATCCGGGGTCACCGATGGGCTAACTCTCGAAGAGAGCCTGGCGCAGCTTGGAGCGCGCGGTCAGGAGATGCCGTCGCGCCAGACCCACCAGGGCCGGATTCCGCTGAATCAGAGCCACACAATAGCCCTCGTCCACCGGAACCGCATAGATGTGTAGGGTTTCCTTAGCGATATGCATCATCTGCGGCTCACCGAGGTGATTGGCCGCCGCCAGGCTTTCCAGCTGCCGAAGATAGATCCCCAAATAGGCTCCGACCACCCGCATCTGGTAGGGCGTCAGGTCCGAGTAGGCTAGATCCACCGCCTCGCCGGATTCGTCTAGGAAGAGCGCTCCGATGGCGTCCTCATTATTCGACAGCAGCTCGCGCAGGATGTATTGAAAGGGCATATGGATGGGGACCTCTTCACATCGGGGACATCACATCGGGAATCACGTCTTCTTCGAGACCTTCCCCGGTAAATTTCGAGCACAGAAGGCGACTTACGCCCTATTTCCCTATCCTAGCAAGGGAGGGAGGGAAGATTCGAATCTCGTGATCTGGCCTTTGGGGTCTGGACGGCAGGAGTGCGAAAGCTCAGCCCCTGGAACGAGCCCGCTCGGGGTTCTGTTCTGGTGTCCTATCCGCTGCCTGTGGCAGTACGCCGTCAAGAGCCAGCGGCCACCGTCGTCGGCTGCTCCTCGTTGGTCGGCGGCGCCACGGCATCCGTCGGCAGCTCGTCTTGAGGCTTTTGCAGAATCCGCACTTCCCCCTTGTCGACGGCACGCAGGAAAGCGGTCACCACCTTGGCGTCGAAGCGGGCACCGGTGAGCTTGGTGATGGTCTCTACCGCGTATTCCAGCGTATAGGCCTTCTGGTAGGGACGGTTGGTGGTGATCGCGTCGAAGGTATCCGCCACCGCTACGATCCTCGCCATCAGCGGGATCTGCTCCCCCTTCAGACCATCCGGATAGCCGCGACCATTCCAATTCTCGTGGTGCCAGCGAATGACCGGCAGCGCTTCTCGCAGCTGCTCGATGGGCTGCATGATGTCGTAGCCGATCACGGTGTGCATCTTGATCTGCTCGTATTCGTCCTGAGAGAGCACACCGCTCTTCTTCAACACCCGATCCTCAACGCCGATCTTGCCGACATCATGGAGCAGGGCCGCGATCCACAGACGATGCTGGAAGTCCTCGCTCTGGCCGAGGTAGCGAGAGATCACCCGGGAGTACGCGGCGACCCGCTCGGAGTGACCGCGGGTGTAGGGATCCTTGGCGTCAATGGCGGCGGTGAAGGCTTTCAGCGAGCCGATGAAGAGATCTCGGTTCGCCTGGGCCGCGAGGCGCAGCTGCGCCACATAGCTCTCCACCGTGCCGCCCATCTGGTTGAAGTCGTTGGCCAGATCCGCCAGCTCGAAGCGCAGCCCCTGGGTATCCACCCGGCTCGAGAAATCTCCTTGGGCGATGGCGTGGGTGGTCTCCGCCAGTCGCTGAATCGGCTGTCCGATCCAGCCGGAAGCCCCAAAGGCGATGATCAACGCCAGCATCACCATCACCAAGAAGGAGATCAGGGCGGTGAGTAGAAGTCGCCGCACGCTGACGAAGGCGGAGGATTCGGGGCGGTAGACCACCACCCCCCAGCCGGTCGCCTCGATGGGGCTAACGATGGCGATGATGCTCTGGGTCTCGCCGCCCACCGTCACCGGCAGGATCTGGGTCAGGGGGAGGGGGCGGCGCACAAAGCTGCGCACCAGCTCCGAGGATTCCAGCGCTACCCGCTGGGCGAGGTTCTCGTGACTAGCCCAGATCACCCCGCCGCTGCGATCGATGAGATAGGTAACGTCGTTGGCTCGGGCGGCATCCTCCGCCGGGGCCAGATCCTCGAGCAGGCGCGGCGGCTGGACTACCGCCTCTAGCAGGATGGTGCGGTTGTCGCCGCTGCGGGCCGAGGTCGCCGGTACGGTGAGCACCACCGCCGGCTCCTCCCCTCCTAGCTCGACGAAGCGGTAATCCGTTCGACCACTCTCCAGCGCCGCGCTGAAGGAGGCCCGCACCTGGGTGAGCAGATCTCCGGAGATTTCCAGGCTTCCGAAGCTCGGTCCACGGCCCTGGGGGTCGACGACGGTCAGCAGCTTCCAGCCGGACCTGCGATTGGCGAAAGACTCGAGAAATTGCTGTGCCCACGGCTCTCGCAGCAGCTCGGGAACCGGCTGCTCTGCGGATTGAGCGAGCATCGCTCCGCCGATGAGCTCCAAATCTCGGCGAGCGCTGGCGAGATACGAGTCAACGTCCCGCGAGAGAGATTCCGCGGTGCGGGTGAGATCCGTCTGCTCCTTGGTTCGCAGGATGTCCCGGTTGGGTCCGGTGAGCACTGCGGTGCTCACCGCCAGCGGGACGATCCCGGCGAGCAGGATCATCAAGAAGAGCACATGGCGAAGCTTCAGCCGCTTCATGACTCTCGACCTCTTCCGTCGTACAAACGGCAGACTTCGCCACCATTGGCAGCGCCCCGGAGACGCTGAGAGCTACTCCGGCCCAAGGCTAACGGTCCGACGTGCCGCCTGGACTCAGGCAATTCGAGCGCGGTCAATTCGAGCGTTCTGTCGAGGGGGGCGAGACGGGATCTAGAAGGTCGTTGCACTAAGAGGTCAGTATAGTCCATGGTTCTGAGGGAGTCACGCCAGTCAGATCGCCACGAACCGTACTGGATCCTCCTCAATCAGATTCTACGTCCCACGCCACAGCCCAAGGGTCGGCGAGGAAGTCCTGCAGAGTTTCCCGCAGCTCATCGGCGGTAACATCGTCGACCATCCGCCCCTTCTCCAATCCCAGCGGCAGTACCCAGGTGAGCCCCTCCTCCCGCGCCTTCTTGTCCATCCCCATGGCGGCCAGCAGCTCGTCCTGCGAGAGCGGCGGCAATTTGGGTACCGGGAAGCGGCGCAGCAGCTGGTGGAAGCGCAGCGCAACACCGGCGTCGAGGCCTCGGCGCACCGCCAGCCGCAGCGCGAAGAGCATGCCGTAGATCACCGCCTCGCCGTGGCGTAGGGGCTCCGCGCCCTCGACTTCGTCGAGCTCACCGAAAGGAGCATCGCTGTCCAGTGGTGAGCCGGCGAGCCCCTGAGCCGCCTCGATGGCGTGCCCTAGGGTATGGCCGAAGTTCAGCAGGCGGCGCTGGTCTCCCTCCCGGGGATCCTTCTCCACCACCTTCAGCTTGGCCCGAGCTGAGGCCAGAACCACCGGCAGCAGGGCATCCGGATCCGCCGCCAGCAGCTTTTCCAATCGGCCCTCCACACGCTCCAGGAGCATGCGGTCCAGCAGCAGGGCCATCTTCACCACTTCACCCAAGGCCGCTCGAATCTCCTCTCCCGGGAGGGTCGAGAGAAAAGAAATATCCGAGAGGACCAGCTGAGGGTGATGGAACAGGCCGACGGTGTTCTTGAGCCCACCGACGTCCACCGCCGTCTTGCCGCCGAGGGCAGCATCCACCTGCGCCAGCAGAGTGGTGGGCACGTGGGCACATTCGATGCCCCGCAGGAAGCAGCCGGCGACGAAACCACCCAGGTCCCCAATACTGCCGCCACCGAAGGTCAGCAGGCGGCTGTCTCGCTTACCACCTTCCGCCAGCATTCGCTGCCACAGGCGCTCAGCAGTGGCGAGGGTTTTTGCCGCCTCTCCTTCCTCTACCTCCATCAAGATTACGCGGTCGGCGAGATCCAGCAGGCCCTTCTGCAGCGTCTCGCCGTGGAGCCCCCAGACCTTGGGGTCCGTCACCACGAAAACGGGTTTGCCCTGCAGCCAATCGGACATGATGGGCCGCGCCGCCGGTAACATCTCGTGGCCTACCAAAACCGAAGTCACGCCGCCCGCATGGCGCAGACTCAGGCGCTCTACATTGCCCAAGTTCAGCCCTCCTCGCTCTCGCTACCGGCCTTGGGTCGGGTCGCCAGCCCGAGCTCCTCGAGCTGAACTTCGTCCACCGGAGAGGGAGCTTCGGTCATCAAGCAGGTGCCGTTGGCGGTCTTCGGGAACGCGATGACGTCCCGTAGGGAAGTGGCGCCGGCGAGGACCATCACTAGGCGGTCGAGGCCGAGGGCGATTCCGCCATGGGGCGGCGCTCCGTAACGCAGGGCCTCGAGGAGAAAGCCGAAGCGCGATTCTGCCTCTGCCTCGTCGATGCCGAGCAGAGCGAAGACCTCCTGCTGCACTTCCCGCTGGTGGATACGGATCGAGCCGCCGCCCAGCTCGAGACCGTTATAGACCACGTCATAGGCCAGCGAGCGCACGGCGCCCGGATTCTCTTCCCGCTGCGCCCAATCTTCGGGGCGCGGGCTGGTGAAGGGATGGTGTACGGAATCCCAGCGGCCTTCCTCCTCGTCGTAGAGGAAGAGCGGGAAGTCCTCCACCCAGCAGAAGGCGTGGCGAGCTTCGGGGATCAGGTCCCGCTCCTTCGCCACGTGCAGTCGCAGGGTCCCCAGAGCATCCGCGGCAATGGTTTCGGAAGCGGCGACGATCAGGGCGAGATCCCCCTCCTCCACCGCCAGCGCCGCGCCGAGGGCCTCGACTTCCTCCACCGGCAGGCTCTTGACCTGGAAGGCTAGCTCCTCCCCCTCCTTGCGCCGCAGCCAGAGAGCACCGGCGGCGCCGCGGGAGCGGGCTACCTCAACCCAGCTGTCCAGCACCTTGCGGCTCGCTGAGGCTCCTCCGGGAATGACGAAGCCGCGCACCACGCCGCCGTCGGCGACGGTGGAGCTGAAGGCGCGGAAGGAGCTCTCGGCGGTGAGCTCGCTGAGCTCCTGAATCTCGCAGCCAAAGCGCAGGTCGGGGCGATCGATGCCATAGCGCAGCATCGCCTCTTGATAGCTCAGGCGGGGGAAGGGCGTCTCCACCTCGATCCCCGCCAGGGCGAAGATCCGAACGAAGAGGGTCTCGATGAGCTGCTGGATCTCCTCCGGCTCGACGAAGGACATCTCGACATCCACCTGAGTGAATTCCGGCTGACGGTCGGCGCGCAGATCCTCGTCGCGAAAGCAGCGGGCGATCTGCACGTAGCGCTCGAAGCCGGAGACCATGAAGAGCTGCTTGAAGAGCTGGGGCGATTGGGGCAGAGCGTAGAAAGATCCGTGGTGGATCCGGCTCGGCACCAGATAGTCCCGGGCGCCTTCCGGCGTGGAGCGAGTGAGGATCGGGGTCTCGAGATTGAGGAAGTCGTGCTCGTGGAAGAAAGCCAGGATTTCCTGGGTCACCCTGCTGCGCAGAATGAAATTCGACTGCAGCTCCGGACGGCGCAGCTCCAGGTAGCGATGCTTGAGTCGCAGCACCTCGGAGGTGTCGGTCTTCTCCGCCGGGGTGAAGGGAGGCAGGTCCGCGCGAGACAGGACCCGCGCCTCGGTGGCCACCACTTCTACCGCTCCGGTAGCCATCTCCTCGTTGACGGCATCTCGCGGAGCGACCCGGCCGATCACTTCGACGACCCATTCCGCCCGGCTGGCGGCGAGGGTCTCGGCGACTTCCGGGGCATCGTCCGGTTCCACCACCACCTGGGCGATGCCGGATCGGTCCCGCAGGTCCAGGAAGAGCAGCTTGCCGAGATTACGGCGCCGATGCACCCACGCCTGCAGCTTGACGACACTTCCCTCGTCCGCCGAGCGCAGGGTGCCCGCACCGCGTCGGGAAAGCGCTGCCGCCTCAGCAGAGGCGGAAGGTGATGGGGGGTGTGCTTCGCTCATTTGGGATCATCCTCCGAGGCTCGGGGGCGGTTCCTGGGGTGCCTCATCGAGTTCCCCTCTGTGAGGGTTCACTGCAGGGGCTTGCGATGAGGGCTTAGGGAGATTGCTGATGACGAATCGAGAATTCCGTACCGGCGCCTTGAGCCTGCCGGTATTCCTCTTGGAGAGCTACCCGGTATTCTTCTTTGAGAGCTACATAGCGGGCGGCGTTATCGAGAATAGCCTGCCGCTCCTCGTCCCGCAGCGGACGGGCGACCCGCGCCGGCACGCCGAGGGCGAGATGTCCAGCGGGAACGACCTTCCCCGGGGCGAGCACCGCCCCGGCTCCGAGCTGGGCGCCGCTCTCCACCACCGCACCGTCAAGGACCCGCGCTCCGATGCCGATGAGGCAACCATCTTCCAGTCGGCAGCCGTGGACCACCGCGGAATGGCCGATCACCACGTTCTCGCCGATGTGCAGGGGGAAGTCTCGGGAGGTATGGAGGATCGCTCCGTCCTGAACATTGCTGCCGGCGCCGACCCGAATTTCCTCGACGTCCCCGCGGGCGACGACGCCGAACCACAGGGAAACGTCATCCCCCAGGTGAACGTCTCCGGTCACCACCGCATTGGAGGCGAGAAAGACGCGTTCACCGCATTGCGGCCATCGCTGACGATGAGGGTAGACGGGCATGAGGACAGAGCTTCGAGGAAGAAGAGCGAGTCGCCGAGGGGGCCTTAGAACACCGCAGAGCCGATCCCGCAGAAAGAGTAAAGTCGCTCGCGACGAGGTGGCGACTCCGCGCTTGCCGCCCCGCGACGGGAGGCGGGAGTCTAGCACGGACCTCCCACCCACCGCGCAGCTCGACAGGCATGTACAATGCGGCCCTCATGACGCTGCCCTATACCCCTGTCGCCGACGGCGAAAACCCGGTTCCCACCATCGACGTGGTGATCCCCGCCTACAACGAGGAGAGCTCTCTGCCCCTGGTGCTCTCCGCTATCCCTTCACCCCCGGTACGCCGGGTGATCGTCGCCGACAACAATTCCACCGACTCGACCGCCGAGCTGGCGCGAGACGCAGGCGCCATCGTGGTTCCCGCACCCCGCCAGGGCTACGGCAGCGCCTGCCTCAGCGGCCTGGAGTACCTGCGCTCCCACCAGCCCCCGGAGGTGGTGGTCTTCCTCGACGGCGATTACTCGGATCACCCAGAGGAATTGCCGCAGGTGATCGAGCCGATCCTCCAGGGCAAGGCGGAGATGGTGATCGGGTCCCGCACCCTCGGCAACCGCCAGCGGGGTGCCCTGCTGCCCCAAGCCCGGGCCGGGAACCTCATCGCCTGCACTCTGATGCGCCTGCTCTACGGCCACCGCTACACCGATCTCGGCCCCTTCCGCGCCATTACCTGGAAGGCGCTGGAGCGCCTGGAGATGAACGACCCGAATTTCGGCTGGACCGCCGAAATGCAGGTCAAGGCGCTACGGCGGGGAATTCGGGTCGCCGAGGTGCCGGTGTCGTACCGCAAGCGGGTCGGAGTCTCCAAGATCACCGGCACCCTCAAGGGCACCGTGATGGCGGGCTACAAGATCCTCTACACCGTCTTCCGCTACGCCCTGGAGCGCCCTTCCGCTCCCTAGATTCGCCTCCATGACTTGTAGTCGAGGAAGCAGCTCCATGCCGACGATTCCCGCCGAAAACAACGCCACCGACTCCCTCACGAGCATCGAGGTCCGCTACGCGGAAACCGATCAGATGGGCATCGTGCACCACGCAAATTACGTCGTGTGGTTCGAGCTGGCGCGCACCGACCAATGCAAGAGCAGCGGCTATCACTACTCCGAGCTGGAGGCGATGGGCTTCTTTCTGGTAGTCACCGGCGTCGAGGTGCGCTACCGGCAGCCGGCGCGCTACGGCGACACGATCCAGATTCGCTGTCACGTCGACCGGGTCACCAGCCGGGGAATGACTTTCGGCTACAAGGTGCTGCGCGACGACACTTTGCTCGTCGATGGCGTCACTCACCACATCTGGGTCGATGCCGAGAGCCGTAGACCTGTTCGTACCCCGGAGGTCGTCCGCGACGCCTTCCGCCGTCTCGCCGGGGTCGAGGTTTAGCGGTAGCCGCTTCCCCTTTTCCCGATAAGCCCTTGTTGGTGAGCCCCTCTTGATGGGCACCTCGACCTGAGGTCCACCGTCGAGACCGAAACCTTCCTGCTATTCTGCTGCTGAATTTCAGCAGAGCTTCAAGATCCCAGAACATCCCCTGCCCATCGCGAGGGAGTCACGCACCATGAGCCTCAAGCCCCACTTCGTCGCCGACGTGCTGCAGCGCCAAGGAGTGATCACGCCTCAGCAGGCCGCGCTGGTGAAGAAAGAAGCCCGGGGAATAAGCCAGGAGCGTTCCCTCCGCGCCTTTGAACAGAAGGCCCTGGCCTACGAGCTGGTGGAGAGCATGAACCTGCCGGTGCAGGGTAACGGCGGCCGGGTGGTGGACGAGCAGGTGATCTCGGAGACGCTAGCCCGCGCGGCCAAGCTCCCCCACGTTCGCATCGACTCCCTGAGCCTCGACGCGGACCTCATCGAGTCGAAGATGTCCCGCCCCTTCGCGCGGCGCCACCGCATGCTGCCGCTGCAAATGCAGGACGGCAAGCTGCAGGTGGCGGTGGCCAATCCCTTCGACCTCGAGGCCCTGGACTCCTACCGTCGCATCGCCGATCGCGAGCTCGACGTGGTGGTGGCGGCGGAGCCAGAAATCCTGCGGGCGATCACCGAGTTCTACGGCCTGCGCCACTCGGTGAAGCGAGCGCAGGAGGATCTCACCTCGGGCATCGATCTCGGCAATCTCGAACAGCTCGTTCGGATGAAGAGCGAGACCGAGATCGAGAGCAGCGACCAGCACGTGGTCAACGCCGTGGAGTACATGCTGCAGCACGCCTACGAGAGCCGCGGCAGCGATATCCACATCGAGCCTCGGCGCGAGGCGAGCATCATTCGCTTCCGCATCGACGGCGTGCTCCACGACATCCAGACCATGCCGAAGGTGGTCCATGCCGCCGTGGTGAGCCGCCTGAAAACCATGTCCCGCCTCGACATCGCCGAAAAGCGCCGTCCCCAGGATGGCCGAGTGAAAACCATTCGCGGCGGCCGCGAGGTGGAGCTTCGAGTCTCCACCCTGCCGGTGGCCTTCGGCGAGAAGGTGGTGCTGCGCATCTTCGATCCCGAGGTCCTGACCCAGGACCTCACCACCCTCGGCTTCTACCCCGACGAGCTCGGCCACTTCAACGACTTCATCACCAGTCCCCACGGCATCGTGCTGGTCACCGGCCCCACCGGATCCGGTAAGACCACCACCCTCTACTCGGCGCTGAAGAGCATCGCCACCCGCGAGGTCAACGTCACCACCATCGAAGACCCCATCGAGATGGTGTACGAGGAATTCAACCAGACCGCCGTCCAGACCAAAGTGGGAATCACCTTCGCCGCCGCGCTGCGCCACATTCTGCGCCAGGATCCCGACATCATCATGGTCGGCGAGATCCGCGACCAGGAAACCGCCCACTACGCCGTCCAGGCGGCCCTCACCGGGCATCTGGTCTTCTCCACCCTGCACACCAACGATGCCGCCTCCGCCATCACCCGCCTGGCGGATCTCGAAGTGGAGCGCTTCATGATCGCCTCCACCTTGAACGGCGCCATGGCCCAGCGCCTGGTGCGCAAGGTTTGCCCCCACTGCGCCGTCGATCGCTATCTGGTGGACGACGAGATTCGCACTCTGCGCCTCTCCATTCCCGCCGGCAAGAAGGTGCGAGTGCGGGAGGGCGAGGGCTGCCACGAGTGCCGCGGCACCGGCTACCTCGGCCGCAGCGGCGTGTTCGAGGTGCTGCCGATGACCGAGAGCGTGCAGGATCTCACCATCAACGGCTCCGACTCAATGGAAATCAAGCGCGATGCCGTGAAAAACGGCATGCGCACCCTGCGCCAGAGCGCCCTGCGCAAGCTCGCCGAGGGCGTCACCACGGTGGAAGAAGTGATTCGGGTGACTTCGGTCTAGGGTTCCGTCGGCTGCCTCGAGAGGCATCAGCCGGCGAAGTAGTAATACCTCAGGTAGAGGTAGATGTGGGCGATGATCAGGGTGACGACCATGATCGGCATGCCCCAGCCCATGAAGCGCAGGAAGGAGATCTTGCGCCCGCCCTTTTCGGCGATGCCCAGCACGACGACGTTGGCGGAGGCGCCGATGGGCGTGCCGTTGCCGCCGAGGCAGGAACCGAAGGCGAGGGCCCACCACACCGGCATCATCACCGGGTTCTGCAGCACCTCTTTGGTCATCTCCTGACCAGGCTCGAGGAAGACGGTGCCGGCCATGTCCTTCACCATCGGGGCCATGGTGGCGACGTAAGGGATGTTGTCCAAGAAGGCGGAGAGGAAGGCCGAGACCCAGAGGATGACCATCGAGGTCATGAACATGGAGTCCTCGGTGGGCTTAGTCCAGTCGATCACCAGCTGAGAGAGGTCGGTGACCAGGCCGACCTTCACCACGCCGCCGACGATGATGAACAGGCCGATGAAGAAGAAGATCGTCGGCCACTCCACTTCCGCCAGAATCTTGTGAGGGTCGAGGTTGGAGATCGCCAGCAGCAGGGCGGCGCCGAAAAGGGCGGTGGTGGCCGGCTCGATATGGGTAATGCCGTGGGTGGCGAAACCGACGGTGACCATCGCCAGCACCGCGAGGCTCTTCTTCACCAGCACCGGATCGCGAATCAGCCGCGACTCGTCCATGCTCAGAATGTGCTGCTTGCGCTCCTCGTCCACTTTCAGCTTGCGGCCGAAGAGCACCCAGACGATCACCAACAGCGCGACCATCATCACCACCACCGCCGGAGCCAGGTTGTAGACGAAAGACATGAAGGGCAGGTCCGCCCGCGCTCCGATGATCAGGTTCGGGGGATCACCGATCAGCGTCGCGGTACCGCCGATATTCGACGCCACCGCCAGCAGGACGAGAAAGGGCACCGGATCCAGCTCCAGCTCATCGGCGATCAGCAGGGTCACCGGCGCGAAGAGCAGCACCGTGGTGACGTTGTCCAGCAGCGCCGAGAACACGGCGGTGAAGATCAGAAAAGCCGCCAGGATCGCGAAGGGCTCTCCCTTTGCCGCCTTGGCCAGGCGCACCGCGGACCAGTCGAAGATGCCGCTGCGCCCCAGGATGTTGACAATGATCATCATCCCGATGAGCAGGAAGATCACTTCGTGATCGATGCCGAAGCGTTCCGAGCGGAAAGCCTCGTTCTCGCTGACGATGGCCAGCACCATGGTGACCGCCGCACCGAGCAGCGCCACCTTGGTCTTGTGCACCTTCTCCGAGACGATGAGCGCGAAGCTCACCACGAAAATGGCGCAGGCGACCCAATAATTCCAGGCTGCCGCGGCGTGGGCAGCCTCTTCCACTGCAGGGCTCATAGTGGAGGGCTCCGAGGACAGGGAGGTCCGGAGTGAGGAGGGAGGGGAATGGGAGAGGAAGTGGGGAGACCAATGCGGGCAGGAGCCAGCGTCAGAGCTCGTCCTCCGTCGCTGTCTCAGAGGGCGGCTTCGCGCTTTGCGAGGTGCCGATCAGGGGAGGGATCACGTGCTCGAGGATGGTTCGCCGGGTGATCATGCCAACGAAGCGACCGTCGTCGATCACCGGCAGGGTCTTGCGGTGCTTCTCGACGATGATCCCCACCGCCTTGATCAGCGTGTCTTCCGGGGAGACCGAGTCGATGGCCTGCACCATGAAGTCCCGCACCCGGGTGTTGCGCAGCCGAGCCACTCGCTCCTCGAAGTAGCCTTCGTGCATCACCTCCATCAGCTTGCGATCGAGGTTGACGTAGAGAGGCACCACTTTGCGCAGCACATCGTGGATTCCCACCAGGCCCACCAGTCGCTGCTGATCGTCCAGCACCGCGGCGGTCGCCTGACGGGACTCCAGGAGGACGCTCATCAGCTCCTCGAAGGTGGTTTCCGGCGTGGTGGTCACCGCCGCCGGCAGCATGGCATCTCGTACGTACACGGCGGCGGAGCTTAGCCCAAAGTTGTCTTCAGGGCTAGTCCTGCCCAATGAGTGAGAGGACTAGTTCGAATTAGAGAAGGCCCAGCCGGGCTTGAGAAGCACCGAATCCGGCCCGATGAAGGCCGATGAAATCGACCGAATCTACCGAGCTGCTGAATCCGGCTGCTGTGGGTCCGGCTGCTGAATCCGCTTATTGCGTCGCCGCATCGGCGCCCTCGTCCGGGGCTCCCTCCGCCGCCGGCACGGAGGCTTCGGCAGAGCCCTTCTTCTCGCCGGCTGCTGCCTGCTCCCCCTTTTCCTTGCGCCGACCACCGGCCCGCTGGGCGCTGCGGGCGAAGAAGCCCTGCAGCAGCTCCCGCGCTCTCACCACGTGATCACCGGGCTCGCTGAGGCGCTCGAAGAGAGTGCGATAGGTGCTCTGGAGCGCCTCCACCTCGCCTTCCCGCAGCAGCCGAGACAACTCGTCCAGGACCCGCTTCTCCTCCGCATTGCGGGCGCTGCGCCGGCCATCTCGGCCGATCAATACCAGCGCGAAGTACAGCGGGTCGGGGAGGTCCATGGCGGCGCCGGTGAGCAGGTCCGCCGGCAGCTCGCCCCCTTCTCCATCCTGGACCTCGTCGGAATCCGCAGCGTCTTCGCTGCTCTCCGCCACGATCTCCGCCTCGGTGATCTCCTGCGGATCGTCGCTCGCGGCGGCCAGGGAGAGCACCGCCTCGGAAGCTTCCTCTCCGGACTCTTCACCAGCGCCGAAGGGCAGCGCCTTGACCTGCTTCGAGAAGCGGGAGAAGAGGAAGAAGAGCTCCTTCTCGCTGCCGAAGTTGCCCACCAGGCGGGCCGCCTTGCCAACGTCGAGGCTGGTGGTTTCCTGCAGCACGATATGCGCCTTGGCGGTGTCCTCCAGGTGCAGGCTCTTGGCCTTGACCTTCCAGGCGGTGAGGTTTCCCTGCACGTAGCAGGTCTCGGCGCAGCGCACGCTCACCGCTTCTACCTCCACCCCCGGGGGGGTGCGGGTCGAGCCGCCAACGCCGGACCAAGTACGGGA
>JBCCXL010000040.1:0-17940 GCA_039191605.1 Acidobacteriota bacterium
AGAAAGGGGACCGACCGTGACGTATGTTGGCATCGATGTCCACGTAAAGACCAGCCAGATCTGTGAAGTGAACGCCGAGGACGAGGTGGTGTGGGAGCGACAAATCCCTACGACGGACGCCAAGCTACGCGAGGTGTTCGGCTCGCGCGAAGGACTGCGCATCGTGATGGAATCTGGAGGCTCAACCCCCTGGATTCGCCGGGTTCTGCAAGAGCTGGGGCACGAGGTGGTGGTGGTGAATCCTCGACAGATCCGTCTGGTGGCCGAGAGCACGCTGAAATGCGATCGCATCGACGCACGGATCCTGGCGCAGCTGGCGAGCGCAAAGTCCAGCTGGCTGCGTCCCGTCTACCAGCGCAGCGTTGAGGGTGAGGCTCTGCGCACATGGCTGCGGGCCCGCAGCGGCTTAGTCAAGACCCGCACCTCGCTGATCAATCTCGTGCGCGGCCTGCTGCGCAGCCAGGGGTTTCGCCCAGGAGCGTGCTCGACGGATCGATTCGTCGAGCGAATCTCGACGATGGAGCTCCCGGTGGACCTACGCTGGACCTGCGACCTGATCCTGCCGGTCCTGGTGGAGGTCTATCAGCAGATCCAGGCAGCGGATGCCAAGGTCCGAGAGCTGACCCGAAACGACGAGGTGAGCCAGCGTCTACAAACCATCCCTGGGGTCGGTCCGCTGATCAGCCTGGCCTTTATCGCTTGGATGGACCGAGCGGATCGCTTTGACTCGAGCCGAAATGTCGGAGCAGCTCTGGGGCTGCGCCCGTGGGTGCGCTCCTCAGGGCCGCGTCAACGGCATGGGCGGATCACCAAACAAGGCGACGGGGAGATGCGGCGCCTGCTGGTCCAAGCGGCTCTGGGCGCTCTGCGCTCGCGCCAGGAGAGTGCGCTGCGGCGGTGGGCTCAGCACCTGGCGGCTCGCTGCGGTCCGAAGAAGGCTCGGGTCGCCCTGGCTCGCAAGATTGGGGTGCTGATGCACCGATTATGGGTCAGCGGGGAGAGCTTCCAACCCTTTCCCAAGAGCGCGTGATCTCAGCCTGACCCTCTGACTCGCCTGGAATCTGCTGTACGGATCCCGAGGCACTGCGCCGCTGGAAGGACGATGAGTTTGGGAGGCGACTCCGCCAATTGCCTAGAAACCGATGCCTCTCGGGGCTGAGGATTTCGAGTGCCAGATGGGAGCGCCAACTTTGGGACGAATACCCCACCCTGCACCGGCCGAAAGCTCGGCCTGATCGAGTGCGAATAGAAGCTCGTCCTGCCTCGCTGACGTCCTGACTGCGGAGCGAACTCCCTGGGGAAAAGAACCGATCCATCGAAGAAGACGAACCCGAACGCGATCCACCAGATGCCTTGACTGGGGCAGCCGACTCATAGAAGGGTAATGGTCCGAAAGGGCCCGGGCCCCCGCCCGAAATCCCACGGAATATTTTCCAAACCGAGGCCCGCTAGCACTGGTACCATGCCGCGATGAGCAAGTCCCAAGATTCCGAGAAGCAGTCCACCGAGAGCCAAACTGGCGAGAAGCCGCGGGGACAATTCTTCCAACGCTTCCTCGCCTTCGTCGAGTGGCTCGGCAACCTCCTGCCGCATCCCGTCACGCTCTTTGCGCTCTTCGGCCTGGGCGTTGTCGTGGTCTCGGCGATCACCGCGGCCCTGGGACTTCAGGTGGAGGATCCGCGCCCCGGATCAGCAGGGCAGCTGCTGACGGTCAGCAGCCTGCTGAACGGCGACGGCATCCGCTGGATCGGCCAGAATCTGGTCACCAACTTCACCGGCTTCGTGCCCCTGGGCACCGTGCTGGTGGCTCTCCTCGGAGTGGGCGTAGCCGAGAGGTCGGGCCTGCTCACCACCGCCGTCCGGGCCCTCGTCCTCGGCGCTCCCAAGAATCTGGTCACCCTGATCGTCGTCTTCGCCGGAGTCATTAGCAACACGGCGAGCGAGATGGGCTACGTCGTGCTCATCCCCCTGGCGATGGCGATCTTCTACTCCCTCGGCCGCCATCCGCTGGCCGGCATGGCGGCAGCCTTCGCCGGAGTCTCCGGCGGCTATTCGGCCAATTTGCTCATCGGCACCGTCGATCCCCTGCTCGCCGGCATCACCGAAGAGGCGGCCCGACTCATCGCGCCGGGGTACGAAGTGCACCCGGCGGTCAACTGGTACTTCATGATCGCCAGCACCTTCCTGGTCACCGCGGTGGGCTGGTTCGTCACCAGCCGAATCGTCGAGCCGCGACTCGGTGAGTACGACCCCTCGGAAGCGGCGGAGGACCTCGGGGACGCCGATAGCGGTATGGAAGAGGTCACCGACCTCGAGCGCAAGGGCCTGCTCTACGCTGCCCTCAGCGCGGTTCTGGTGACCATCGGAATCCTCTTCGTCGCCGGTCCCAGCTTTGCGGAGGGGCTCTTCAGCTGGATCCCCGGCTGGGGCATCATGCGCAACCCGGACGTCGCGGCCACCGGAGCCGACGCCTTTCGCCCGCTGCTGCGCAGCGTCGTGCCCCTGATCGTGATCTTCTTCGTGATCCCCGGATTCGTCTACGGCCGAGTCGTCGGCACGATGCGCAACGATCGCGACGTCATCGACGCCATGGACGGCGCGATGCGCAGCATGGGCCTCTACATCGTTCTGGTGTTCTTCGCCGCCCAATTCGTCTCGTTCTTCAACTACTCCGGCCTCGGGCAGATCCTCGCCGTCCTCGGCGCCCAGACCCTGGTGACCCTGAATCTCGACAATGCAGCCGTCTTCTTCCCCTTCATCCTGATGTGCTGCTTCGTCAACCTCATGCTCGGCTCCGCCAGCGCTCAATGGGCGGTGACCGCACCGATCTTCGTGCCGATGCTGATGACCGTCGGCTTCAGCCCCGAAGTGATCCAGGCGGCCTACCGAATCGGCGACTCCTCCACCAACGTCATCACCCCGATGATGAGCTACTTCGGCCTCATCCTCGCCGTCGCCACCCGCTACAAAAAAGACCTGGGCATCGGCACCATGGTGGCCACCATGCTGCCCTACACCATCGCCTTCTTGATCGGCTGGATCAGCCTCTTCTACCTCTGGGTCTTCGTCCTCGGCCTGCCCGTCGGGCCGGGAGCGCCGACGTACTACACGCCGTAAGAAGTCAGATCGGCAGAGGGGTGGTGAGTCAATCGGTCGCGACTACCTGACTCTTCCCCCCCGTTGGCTAGGAGCGACCCGAGCCCTGGGATCCCGGGTTTTAGGGGCACAGCGCCGGAGCACCCGGAGCCGAGCCCATACGCCCCGGCCTAGCGAAGACGCACGTCCGAGGCGACTGTGCGACGAGCGAAGCCTCTAGGGCGAGGCGAGCGGACCCCCCAGCGGGGCGCGGTGCCAGCAGGACGCAGTGCCAGGTGAGTGTCCAGGCCGAGACTTGGTAGGTTCGGACCACCGGAAACCGATCCTCAATAATGGAGACGAGATGACCCCAGCGGTGGAATTAGCGCAATGGGCCTGTGGAGGCTTCTTCCTGGTGGCGTTGCTGACGGGTGTGTGGAAGTACGCCCACATCCGGCAGAGCGCCGAAGCCCGAGCCCCGGTCTACGTCGACATCGCCCACCGAGCGGCCTTCCTCTATGCGTTCTCGTGCCTCCTGCTGGCTTACTTTGCCGAACTCAGCCGCTGGCCGTCGTCCTGGAACACCCTCGGAGTGGCCACCGCCGTCACCTTCTTCGCCACCGCCCAGTCCACCTACCTGATCCACGGGCTGCTGCGGGATACCGACAACCAGCTGGAAAAGCCCTACACCCTGGGCCGTCGGACGGTGCCCCCCTGGCTGGTGCACGGCTACATGCTGCTGCTCATCGTCGGGGAGATCGGTGGGTTCCTGGTGGTCTTCACCGGAGCGATGATCGCTCCTCATTGAGGAGCTTGGGAGAGAAACTCCGCCCTACTCCGGGAGTTCTCGGCTCTCGAGCTGCTGCAGGATCTCTCGAATCGCTTCTAGACGGGCGTGATCGACCGGTTCGCCGCAGGCTTCTGCGGTCTGCTCTGTACGTTGAACGATCACCGATATCAGCGATGCGAAGGCGGCCGGATGGCCGCGGAAGAAGGGCTCCAGGTGGTCTAACGCCTCCCAGATCGCTGCCAATGCGGCGGTGGGCCGATCCACCTCGACGAGACGGTCATGGAGGACGGAGAGGCTCCTAGCGGGGTCGGGCAGGAAGGCGTCCGGACGGGAAGAGGCAAGGCTTCGACGGATCTCCACCGACTCCTCGATGGCCGCGAGGCCCTCCTCAAGACGACCCAGCTCTCCGAGACGGCTCGAGACGATAAGCAGACCCCTGGCGAGTTGTGCGTCACCTCTGGGTCTTCGTACTGGGTCTGCCGGTCGGGCCGGGGGCGCCGACGTACTACGTGCCGTAGTGGTCGAACAGGGCCGGGGGCAGTCACCTCTTCGACCCGGGTGGTTGCTTCAGAGGTCGTACCGGGGTGCGACAGGAGACGAGCCGGTGCACAGACGCTTCATCTCGCCGAGCTCACAACGGCTTCCATCATGGCGGTCGATAATCACGCACCGAACATCGAGCGACTCAGAGCCGCGGTCGCCGAGCGAGGCCTCGATGACAGGATCCGACCGCTGGTTGAGGGAGATAGTATTCTGAAGTCGGATATCGCCTCGACGAGCGGGCTTGAGCGGCCGGAAAAGTAACCCTCCGTGGGCGGCAGGCCGCCATGACGAAATCTTTATTTTTGGGAGAAAGAGTTTATGCCTCTACTCCGCCTCACCCAGACCGCCTCGGGCGACGATCGCTACCGCGCCGAGATCGCCTACGAGAGTGACAGGCCGCGCTAGACCGCCCAAGCTGAGGTCCCCTTCCGCCTCGCGCCCCAGGACGAGGCGGACCTGCGGTGGTATCTCGAGGATTACCTGCAATGGCCCCACGAGCCCGCGCCGACGGCTGGCGTTGCTGCATCTCTTCCAGGGCTTCGTGGACGTGGATGCCTTGGTGTGGATGGGCCATCCCAAGGGATCCTGGTGCCTACCGGAGGTCCGCGGGCTCGGCCGCGGCGACGCCATCACCCTCCTCGACCGGGCCGCCGAGGTGGGGCTCCTCCAGCGCCACGACGGCGGATACTACGGCATCCACCCGGCCCTGCCGTGGTTCTTCCGCGACCTCTTCGAGCGCTTCTACGCCGCCCCGCGGGAGGCGGCGCGGCGGGCGTTCGTCGAGGCAATGGGCGAGCTAGGAAACTACTTCCACAACCAATACGGCGGAGGAAATCGCGACGTGATCGGCTTCCTCGGCGCCGAGGAGGCGAACCTGCTCCAGGCTCGTCGGCTGGCGCGGGAGGAGGATTGGTGGGATCCGGTCACCAGCGCGATGCAGGGTCTGCGGATGCTCTACCACCACACCGGACGGCGGGCGGAGTGGCGGCGACTGGTGAAAGAGATCGTTCCCGATTTCGTCGATCCCGAAACGGAGGGGCCGCTCCAGGGTCGGGAGGAGCAGTGGAGCCTGGTGACCGAGTATCGCGTCCTTCTAGCTGAGGAAGAGCTCCGGTGGGACGAGGCGGAGCGGCTCCAAAGCGTTTGCGTAGACTGGGATCGCCGGCGCGCGGCGCCCTTTCTCGAGCTGCCGCGGGAGACTCTCGACGGCCCGCAGCGCAACACCGTCCGCTCGCTGGCCGTGAGCCTACACGAGCTGGGCCAGACCCGGCGGGAGCTGGGTCGGGAGGATTGCGTCGAGGCTTACGAGGAGGCGCTGGAGCTGGCGGAGTCGATCGGGGAGCGAGCCGTGGCGGCGATTTGCGCCTTTAACCTCGGCCACGTCTACAAAGATCTCCCGGCTCTCCGCGATCTCCAAGAGGTGGAGCGCTGGTACCGGCGCAGCCTGGATCTGCGTGATGAGCGCGATCGACTCGGACGTGGTGGGTGCTTCGCGCAGCTGGGATCCGTGGCCTTCGAACGATTCAAGGAAGCCCGAGAGGCGAAGCGTCCCGAGGAGGAGCTTCTGCGCCATCTCAACGAGGCTGCCCTTTCCTATCACGAGGCGCTCGAACATATTCCAGCGGACGTAGTCGACGACCTCGCCACGATCCACAACCAGCTGGGAAACGTTTACCACACCGCGGTCAAGACGGACCGCGCGGTGGAGCATTATCGCGAGGCGATCCGCTACCGGGAGGCGCAGGGCAACGTCTACGGCGCGTCCCAAACGCGGTTCAACGTCGCCCTTGCCCTCGCCCAAGCCGGACGCCCGCACGACGGTCTGGAGTACGCCCGGGCCGCCCTGCGCGGCTTCGAGAGCTTCGGGGAGCGTGCGGCGGACAAGATTCAGCAAACGCGGCAGCTGACCGAGGCGATTGAGAAGAAGCTTTGAGGGGGTGGGAAAGCGGGAGGCGAAGCACGACAACGAGCCCGTTCCTCCCGAGCGTCCGCGAAGACGCCATCGCCGCATGAGGGCGGGCTCGCGGCGGCGCCCGGGAAGCGGCGGTGACACCTACTCGCCGATCATCGCCAAGGCCCGGTTCAAGACGCGGTCCGACAAGAACATGCCGTTGCGACGCATGCGTTCGAGCACGGGGCGAGCGGCTGGGAAACTTCCGTTCTTCTTCCCCTCGATCACGAGCCCCAAAGTTCCCCGGACCGGAATAGCGAGCGTTCGGGCACAACGCCGGGCGGCCAGGTCGTCGAGGATGCATTCGGTTCCCGGGTGAGCCAAACCCCAAGCCAGCACGGAGGATTCACCGGGGCCGAGACCCCAACCCTGGATGACTTCGGGAATCGCGGGCGGCTCGACGGTTTTCAACCAGTCCGTGACCGCGAGGGCTTTGGCTGTTGGATCGTCCGGTCCACGGCGGAGGATTTCGTCGGCCACAGGTTTCGGAACGACGATCATCGAGCCCGCCAGTTGGAGGAGATGCAGGAGATTCGAACGGGCGAGAAAGATCAAGGGCGAGGCGTTGACCGCCGGAAGCTCAGCCGCGATCAAGCTCACGCTCGAGATCGTCGAAATCCACCACGAAGGCGTCGACCTGCTCGCGTGCGAGGGCGAGGAGGAAGTCGGTCCGGTCGAGCCCGGCGATCTGCGCAGCTTTCTCCTGCGAGATTTCACCACGTCCGTACCAGTGGATCGCCGCGGCGAGCCGGAGGTCCCGGAGAAACTCGTCCGGTTCCTTGCGACGGGCCGAGAAGACCGATTCGGGAAGCTGTAGGGTGAGAGTCGTCATCGATATCTCCACGTTGTCGATCATGTCGAGATTACCACGAGGGCTCCGCGGAGCCCCTCGCCTTGAGACCGCGCTACTCATCCAACTAGATCACTTCATTGATCACTTCCCCGGCACCTGAATCTACGGCAGCGATCCCACCCGCAGGAGCTACTTTGGGTGTTGGTTTCTCGAGATCGAATGTATTGAGGAGCGTGCCTCCGTTGAGGGACAATGAGCCGCCTCAACCCCAACCAAAGCCAAAGGAATCTCTATGCACCGATTCTCGGTTTACACCTGCTCGATCTTGCTCCTGGCCTTCTCTGCTTGCGCGCCCCAAGCGTCGCAATCAACGGACACCACAGCAGAGCCCGAAGAGATTTCACCCACTGAAGCTTCGACCGAGACGCCTCAGGATCTCTTCTGGAACCATCTGACAGCGCTTTGCGGCAGCGCCCATCCAGGCGCCATGACCTCCGACGATGCAGTCGATGCGGATCTCGCTGGCCAAGCGATGGTGATGCACGTCCGCCGCTGTTCAGAGGATCGGATCGAAATCCCCTTCCATGTCGGCGAGGACCGCTCGCGAACCTGGGTTCTGACTCAACTCGAAGACGGCCTCCAGCTGCAACATGACCATCGGCATGAAGACGGCAGCGAGGATGTCGTGACCCTCTACGGGGGCCGGACGGCGGAGGCGGGAAGCCAGGTTGTGCAGTACTTCCCCGCTGACGAGTACTCCAAAGAGCTCTTTACCTCCAATGGCCTCGACGCGTCGGTGGCCAATACCTGGAGTGTAGAGATCGAGCCTGGAAAGCGCTTTTCCTACATCCTTCGACGTCCAGAACGCCATTTCCAAGCCGACTTCGACTTGAGCGTTAGCGTGCCCGAGCCTCCGACACCGTGGGGACACTGAATCATCGAAGTCTGTAGAGCAGAGGCAGACTAGCCAGCCGGCCCCAGCCACCAAGCTCTTCATCCCTGCCCGCAAGGAGCGACCCGAGCCCTGGGGTCGCAGCGCCGGAGCACCGGAGGCCGAGCCGAGAGGCCGAACCGCGCAACCCCGCCCAACGAGGCGACTGTGCGACTAGCGAAGACCCCGGGGCGAGGCGAGCGGCGCCCCAGCAGTACGCGGTATCGACCTCGGGTTCCGGAAGCTCGAGCCCAGCACGACTTAATGCCAGGCAATCGGATCGAGCTGATAGAGGTCCTCGAGCAGGGCGTACAGCTCCGGGTAGCGCCGACGCAGCTTCTTCGGGCGCTCGAAGAAAGCCTCGGTGGCTACGGCGAAGAACTCGGCCGGATTTTCGGCGCCGTAGGGGTCGAGGACCGTGCGTTGATTGCGCTCTACCCTTGCCACCAGGTGCTCGAAGTCCCGCTCCACCACTCGGGCCCAATGGCCATAGCGCAGGCGCCCCGCGGCCACCGGGATGCCATCGGAATCGCCGTCGAGCTGGTCGAGTTGATGGGCAAATTCGTGCATCACGACATTGTGGCCGTCGTTGAGATTCGTAGCGCCCCGGCGCACGGCGTCCCAGGCGAGCACCACGTAGCCGTTGCTCCAGGACTCCCCCAACCGATGGTGCTCGCTCACCACCAAGTCGCCGCCCGCGTCATGATTCACCGCTCGATAGGCCTCGGGATACACCACCACGGAGCGGAGGTTGGGGAAACTATGGCCGTTGCCCAACACCAGGAGACAGGCCTGAGCGGCAACGGTCACGCGAATCTCGTCGTCGATCTCCAGGCCGCCACCGCCCTCGATGGGAACGTCCACCAAGAAGGCCCGAATCAGCTCCTCGAGGCGCTGCCGCTTCTCCGCGGAAAGTCGCGCCACCAGCGGCACGTTGCGCTCGAGAATGCGCCGCCATTCCTCTGAGAACGGGCGCGCGAGGAGCCGCTGGCGGCGCCGACGGCCGAGCCCCATCCGGACGAGCGCGAGCCCGCCGAAGACAAAGGCCAGGGCAATCAGAATCCAGGGAGTCATGTCGGCTCAGGACTGGTTCAGAGCCGCGAGCGGGCGTCGCCCACCCGCGCGATCAGCGCCCGGCGAGCTTCGTCGGGCGTCGCGACGGGCTCCGGAAAGGCGAGACGCACCGGGCGCGGCCCCCGCTCGGTCACCACCGACATCTCGAACCCGTAGCGGTCGATGCTCGACATCGTCACCTCCTCGGCCGTCTTGGCCCGAGAAAAGGCGCGGCACAGGGTGACCATGGCGTCCCCGTGGTCCTCATTCATGTGCTCCACGATGCCTTCAGCGTGCTCCGCCAGTGGATCCGGCTCGGCCGTGCGCCACGCCTCCGACGACACCCACGACATGCGTCCGTAGCCGCCGATATAGCGCACCGACTCCACTCTCAAGCGCCAGAAACCGAAGTCGGCGAAATCGCAGTAGTAGGCGGCGTTGGGCAGTCGTTCGAGGTAGGCATCCCGAGCGCTCGAATCGCCGTCGTCCACCGGACGGCACTCGCCGACGAGCGTCACCCGTCCATTGGCCAGGGGATCTTCGTTTCGGCTCTCGGCGGCGAGGAGCGACGCACGGGAGTCGCGACGAATATTCTGAGTGTGCTCCGCCATCTCGCTCACCAGGAATACGGGATCCCCACCGTCCACCGCGAAGGTGACAAACGAAGGGTAAGGATGCCCCTCGGGCTCCTTCGCCACCGTCGCCAGGGTCCCCGTCTTCAGAGTGGCGAGAAGCGTCCGAGCGCGCTCGGCGTGGCTCGGGGTGGCGACGTCCAGATCGTAGAGGGGCTCTTCCGCGCGGGGAGTGGCATGGCCTCGGCTCATCGGTTCTCCAGGCAGGGTGGGTAGGCTTCGCCATTGTGGTGCGGGCATCTTCTCGTTGCAAGCAGTGCGCCTCGGAATAGCGAGACTGACCGTCGACCCAATTTCAGCTGTTGTCGTCCTGGTAGACGGTGACAGCCACTTGGTCCCGGTAGAAGGTGCCCGCCACTTGGTCCCGGTAAAAGGTGCCCGCCACTTGGTCCCAAAGGGCAAGAAGCGACCCGAGCCCCGGGGGTATAGCGCCGGAGCACCGGAGACCGAGCCAAAAAGCCCGCCCACGGAACTTAGCCCAACGAGGCGACTGTTACGACCAGCGAAGCCCCGGGGGCGAGGCGAGCGGCCTATCCACGGCAGCTAAGAGGCAGTGCCAGCCACTTGGTCCCGGCCGATCCCCCTCGCGACAATCCCCCTCGCCCCCCGACCCTCTGACGAACACAGTCAAAGTGGGGACGCCACCGCCCACCCAGGAGACTTCGAGAACAACGGGCGAGAGAAGGTGCCAGCCGCTTGGTCCCGGTAAAGGGTGCCAGCCACTTGGTCCCGAAGGGCCAGGAGCGACCCGAGCCCCGGGGGCACAGCGCCGGAGCACCGGAGACCGAGCCAAGGCGCCCGACCGCGGAACTTCGCCCAACGAGGCGACTGTGCGACCAGCGAAGCCCCCGGGGCGAGGCGAGCGGCCTCCCAACTGCACTTGTTACTATCAAGACCAAGTCCACTAGGTTTCCCACGGTGGTTGAGCGCCCGCCAGGCCGCTTTGATCAAGAATAACTGTGGCCCAGGTCCCAGAGACTCAGTGGACATCGCCGTCCTGAAGCCCGGCCAGACCTCGCCATCGAAGGCGCCTCCCACCGGCTAACATGACCTTCTGCACAGGAGAATTCGTATGTCCAAGAAAGACTGGAGCAACGTACTCAGCCAGTGGCTTTCTCCGGAACCCGGCAAAGGTCCACCCGAAGACGACGCGTGGCGCAAAGAATCAGGGTTCTTGCAGCCCTTCAATCCGTCCGGCGGAAAAGCAAACACGACGGCATCGAAGGCCCCAGAGCCCAGCGCGGAAGAGTCGTCCATGGATTGGGACTTCGCCGATCCCGACAACTATGACTCGGAGCGCCGCGCCTTTCACGACGAGAAAACGGCGTTTATCCAGCGCCTGATGTATTCCTTTCCCAACGTTCAAAACCTCAGCGCCGATCAGCTGACTCTGGCAGCAGGCTGGGTCACGGACATGGAGGCAAAAGTCCTGGCGGTGCGAGAAAAGGCCCTTGAGTTCGCTGTTTTTGGGCTGAATGATTTCCTGAACGAAGTTAACTCAGCGATGCAAGAGCTCGCTCAACTGCGTCAGGGCTACGCCGCCCAAAAGCGCCGCATCGAGCAGGAGCAGCGAGCCCGCATCGCCGAGATCAATCGTCAAGCCGAGGCTCACGCCCGCTCCCAGCGGGAGGAAAGGCGCAAGATCTGGCGGCAAACTCAGGACGAGATCAACGCCATGCGCAAGGAAACCAAGGCGAAGCGGGATCGCATGTGGGAAAAAAGCAATGAAGAGTTCCTGCGCTACATCCGCGGCGAAAAAGTCATCGGCTACGTCAAGGTGATCGACGATTAGGCGGTGCTCCTGGCGCAGGAGGTGCTGCCTGAATCACCCCTCGGTCCCCATCCTCTGAGCAAGGCAGCCAAAGTGGGGACGCTATCTTCCACCCGGGAGATTTCGGGGACAATGAGCTTCAGAGGCAGTGCCTTCAGAGGCGGTGCCAGGCACCTGGTCTCAGACATCCTGCTGGCCCGGGCCCCCGCCCAAATCCCCCCTCGATCCCCCCTTTGTCAAAGTGGGGACGCCTCCGCCCGCCCCGAGACTTCGGGGACAATGAGCAATATGGGACAAAGGGGCCGCAGCCACGAAGCGCGACCCGAGCCCCGGGGGCACAGCGCCGGAGCACCCGGAGACCGAGCCGAGAGGCCGAACCGCGGACCCCCGCTCAACGAGGCGACTGTGCGACTAGCGAAGCCCCCGGGGCAAGGCGAGCGACACCCCAGCTCCGCGTGCGATATTCTGCTGACGCGAAATTCAGCACATGAAGAGCAGCGCTTGTATTGAGGGAATCTGCGGGTGACAAAGAAGAAGATCTCCTGGGATGAGATCCCGGGCAATCTCAACGTGTTTAAAAAGCTCGTCGAGCTGCTCCATACGGGCGAGGCGGTGGGCTTCGTGGGGGCCGGGGCGTCAGCGGGGCTCTATCCCCTATGGCCGAAGCTGATCGAGCAGCTGGCTGATGAGGCCATCAAGAGAGGGCTGGCGACGGAACCGCTCAAGACGGTCTGGTCGAAGATGGACTCCCTGCAGGCGGCAAGGCAGATCCGGCGAAAGCTCGGGGAGGGAGAGTTCAGCGAGTTCATTCGCTCTACCTTCGGCCCCAGAAAAAGTTTGGACAATAAGCGCTATACCTCTAAGCATGCTGCACTTATGCGCCTGGGCATCAGCAGGTTTGTGACCACCAACTACGACCCCGCTCTCTCCTATGCCTGCCGGGACCTGTGCCCCGGTTTGTCTCCAGAGGCCTTCGACTGGCGTGGTGACCGAGTCGGATTGTGGCTTCAGGACCGAGCCGGCACCGGAGGCGAGCTACCGATCCTCCACGCCCACGGGCGCCACGATGCTGGCCAAGGCATCGTCCTCGACTCGGTGGATTACCGTCGCGCCTACAGCAACAAGCGCTATCTCAAACTCTTCGAACAGCTCTGGATCCGGGAGCGCCTCGTCGTTGTGGGCTTCAGCCTGCAAGAAGCATGGCTTCAAGTGATCGTCGAGCAGGCTTTAACCGATGCCGATACCCGTAAGGTCGGCGCGCGGCGGCACTTTGCGGTGCTGCCAATGTGGACACAGGACCTCGAAGACCCTGACATTGTGGCCGCGAAGCGCGATGCCATCGAGGAGCCCTACCATCTGCGGGCCCTCTTCTACCCCGTCGAGACCATCACCGAGGACGACGGCGAGGAGTGGGACGATCACTCAGCTCTCCCCGAGCTACTGGAGGAACTGGTAGCAGCTAGGGGTAAGACGGATTCATCTCCAACCCCGGCACCGAGTCCAAAGCCAGAGCCTCTGAAGACCTGGCTTCGCCACGTGCAGGAAGAGCACAGCCGCATCGGTGGCGGCTTCGACCGTCCTCGGGAGCTACGGCTGCTAGAGCAAGCCTGGGTGCAGGTGATGGTGCAGCCGGCGGTGGACGACGCAGCGCCGGAAGATCTGCAACACGAGCTGCTGCGAGAACAAAAGACCCTCGACGAGGTGCTCCAGTTTCCCGTCGGGAAGCCGAGCTGGAACGAGGGGCGCTGGCTGCTGGAAGGCCCGCCGGGATCCGGCAAGACCACCCTGCTGCGGCGCCTGGCAGCACGACTGGCGGAAGCGGAGGCGCCGGATCGCATACCGGTCTTCGTCTCCCTTCCTCGTCTTTTGGAATCGGACCAAGAGATCCTGATCCATGCCACTGACGGTCTCGATCTCGGCGGCAGCTCAGGAATTCGGGAGGCCCTCGAATTTGCGGGCCGAGAAGGCCGGCTGGTGCTGCTCCTCGACAGCTTCGACGAAGTGCCCCGAGATCGCCGCAAGGCGGCGCTGCGCCAGCTGCGGGAGCTAAAGAGCGGCGAGCGGCGCGGCTGCCGACTGGTGATCAGCAGCCGCCCCATCGGCCGAGGCGACGCCCTTGACGAGCTGCCCCGCCTCGACCTTCAGCCGTTGACAGAGCCACGCCGCCGGGAGTTCCTAGAAACCTGGCTGCGCCACGCCGGGCGCGAAAAGTGGAAGGCCGAGGCCGATACGGCTATGAAGTACTTCGAGGGCCGCCGCAGCCTGCGGGTCCTCTCCGGCATCCCTCTCTACCTCACGCTGCTGGCGACACTCTTGGAGCAGGGCAAGCGGCCGTCGCACAACCTGGCGGAGCTCTACGACCAAATCTTCAGCCTTTTGCTCAAAGGCAAACATCGCGATCCCCCCACGCCGATTCAGAGTCCCATCACGGTCCACGAAGCCCTTCGCTATCTAGCCTACGGGATGACGGCAGCTGGAGATGTGGACCTGAAAGCTGAAGAGCTAGAAGAACGTCTTCGGGAACAGCGAGAGCTCTGCCAGCGGCTGGGTAACGTGCCGCAGTGGCGCGCCGACCTTCAGACCTTCCTGCTCGACTTGTACGAAAAGACCCAAATCCTCGGTCCCCACGATGGCCGACAGGGCGACTGGAAGTTCTGGCATCGCACCTTCTGTGAAGCGCTCACCGCCGAGCGGCTGCAGGCAATCTATGAAGCAGACGAGGGCCCTACCGCATTCCTGCAATGGGCCCAGCAGCTCGAGGAGGACCAGGAAGGCGCCTGGGGCGAGCCGCTGGCTCTGCTCACCGGCCGCCTCGACACGCCGGATGAGCTGGTGCTGCGCCTCGGGAAGGCCAACCCGAGATTGGCCGCACGCTCGGCATCCCTCGCCCAGGGCCTGAAGCCAGACACCTTAATAGCGACCCTGAAGCTCATCGAGAAGCCCGACGATCGGGCGCTCTTCTTCGAGGGCCTCCCCGATCAGCTGGGCGACCCCGAGGCCTGCCTCGATCTGGTGGAGCGGCTGCGGCAGGGCTGCCGCAACGGCTTCGACCTCTACTGGTTATGGTGGATCCTCGACGAAGTCGAGCGCCGCTGGCGCCGCGCCCCCCGTGCCGCAGAACTGCGGGAGCACTTCTTCGACCACATTCCGCCTCTCACCGACCCCGAGCTGCTGTGGCGCCTCGACTCGCCCCTCGACGGCTCGGTCGATCTATGGCGCGAGATTCCCGCGGGCGAAGGCTGGGTCGGCAGCCCTGAAACCGAAGAGGACCGATTCAACAACGAAGGTCCCCGCCACCGGGTCCTCATCCCCGCCCCCTTCTGGCTCGGCGCCGGGCCGGTGACCAACGCCCAATACGCTGCCTTCGATCCCGACAAGCCCTTTCAAAGCTGGGGTGACGTTCCCGACGACGAGCTACCTGGGCACCCGAGGGTCAACGTCACCTGGTATGAAGCCGTCTCCTTCTGCCGCTGGCTGGGCGCGCAAGTCGGCTTCGACGGAAGCTCACCCCGCCTGCCGCTGGAGGAGGAGTGGGAGGTAGCCGCCCGCGCTGGCACAAACACTCGTTTTTGGAGCGGGGACGAGACATCCGACCTCGAGAAGGTGGGCTGGTTCGACGGCAAGATCAGCAGCGGAACACATCCAGTGGCCTCCAAACCAGCCAACGAGCACGGCCTCTACGACATCCACGGCAACGTGCGGGAGTGGACAGTCAGCCCGTGGGACACCGAGCGCTACCAAGGCCGCTCGCCGAACCAAGCCTACGCGGTCGATTCGGCCGCCGTGACGGCAGATCTTGCCGCGCCACCCCGCGTCGGGCGCGTAGTGCGCGGCGGCGGCTGCTGGAGCACGGCTCGGTGGTGCCGTTCGGCGTTCCGGGACCTCAGGCACCCGAGGAGCGAGTTCTGGAGTCAGGGCTTCCGCGTGCTGCTGTCTTCCGCCCCCAGCCGGGACTCTCGGCGGTAGATCTTAGATCTTAGAGAGTGTTGGGTTTTGCGGCAGGCCGGCAGGGATCGCCGCAAGGTCGGCACAATGTGCCGGTGCTGACGCTCAGGCGACGGTCGGATCGACCCACTCTCGCGTTTTCTGCTGCGCCGAGGCGGTGCATCGGCCCAGATTTCTAGATCGAGGCCAGCAGTCCTGGCCGATCTACCGGAGGGTCCCGCTCGAAAATTACCGGGCTCTGGGAATCTCTCGGCACGATCTGCCCCGTACGGAGCCTTCGCGGCAAGATCGACCTCCGATGGCAGCCTCGAGCGGCAAGACCTGCCGAGTGAGGCAGGGGGAAGATGCTAGGAAAGGCATCCTGTGGGCCCGGCCCCCGCCCAAATCCCCCCTCGGTCCCCCATTCTCTGAGTAATGCAGCCAAAGTGGGGACGCCGCCACCCGCCCTCGAGACTTCGGGGACAATGAGTTTCAGAGGCAGTGCCTTCAGAGGCGGTGCCAGGCACCTGATCTCAGACATCCTGCTGGCCCGGGCCCCCGACCAAATCCCCCCTCGATCCCCCCTTTGTCAAAGTGGGGACGCCGCCACCCACCCAAGAAGCCTAGTGGATAGCGAGCAACACCGGTGATACTCCAGTAGTCCCAGCCGCCAAGCTCTTGCTTCTGCCAGCGAGGAGCGACCCGAGCCTCGAGGGCACAGCGCCGGAGTACCCGGAGACCGAGCCGAGAAGCCAGACCGCGGAACCTCGCTCAACGAGGCGACTGTGCGACTAGCGAAGCCCCCGGGGTGAGGCGAGCAGCGCCCCAGCGCGAGACGGTGTTAGTCAAAGGTTTTGGCAAGACGGTGACGCCCATGAGCTCGCTAGCGTCGTCGCCCCCGCCTCTCAATTTTCATCCCCACCACGTCCGTTCGCGTAGATTCGACGATGGTAGTTTCGAAGGCTATTCAACACCATCGATCGAGGAACTCCTCATGTCCGATTCCGCACCCGCCGAGAACACCATCAGAGAACAAGACCTTCGAAAGTACGAAGGACCCGAAGTCTGGCGGGGCGACGAGCTCGCCGCGCGCAGCGATTTCGAGCACGTGCTCACGCCGGACGAGATCGCCGAGATCGAGGCGGCCCTCCGCGGCGTGCTCGAGAGCGGCCTCGAGCTCAACTCGATCGGTCGCGAGGCTTTTCCCCTGCCCCGCTTCGGCGAGAGGCTACGAGCGGCACAGACGTCTCTAGAAACCGGCGCGGGCAATCTCTTCCTCCGCGGCTGGCCCATCGAGCGCTGGAGCGAGGACGAGAACGCCAAAATGTTCCGCGGCCTCTCGTCCCATCTCGGCACGCCGATCTCCCAGAGCGCCAAGGGCGAAGAGCTCTTTCGCGTGGAGGACGCGGGCTTCGCCGACAATCATCCCAAGGCGCGGGGCCCGAACACCAAGAAGCCACTCCACTTCCACTGCGATCGCTGCGACGTGATCGGCTTTCTCTGCGTGCGTCAGGCTCGGCGCGGCGGCGACAATTTCCTGGTCAGCTCGCCGGCGGTGCACAACGAGATCCTCGATCGTCGTCCCGACCTCCTCGCCGAGCTCTACCGGCCCTGGTACTACAAGACCCACAACGTCGACACCGCCAACGACGATCCGTGGTGCCGGCAGCCGATCTTCGCCATCGAGGACGGCCATTTCGTCGGCTACGTGCTTCGAGTGCTCATCGACCGCGCCTACCAGCTGCCGGAGCTGCCGGACATGACCGAAAGCCAGCGCGAGGCCCTGGATCTCCTGGACGCCGTGTGCGCTGAGCCAGCCATGCACTACCGGCTACGTCAAGAGCCCGGCGACATGCTCTTCGTGAACAACTTCGTGAACTTCCACTCCCGTAGCGGCTTCGAAGATCACCTCGAGCCCGAGAAGAAGCGTCTCCTCTACCGCATCTGGCTTTCCTCTCCCCAGAGCCGCCCTCTGCCCGCGCTCTTTTCCGGCAGCTTCGGTCGCACCGGCGCTGGCGAGATCCGCGGCGGCCTCCACCCTAGCAAGTAGGGGTTCCGAGTCTCGGTACGAAGTCCTGGGCGAGTGGGCGAAGAAGCTCCCGGGGTAAAGCGAACCCTGGCCTCCAAAACGCAAGAAACCGGAGGCGAACCTCCGGTCCCGGGCAAGTCGATTCAGCAGACAGACGGCAGTCGGATCACCAATCTTCGCAGCCGTAACGGCCACAAACGTTCATGATGCACTGGTCGATCTGCTGGCCGTTGCTGTAGGCACCCTCGCAAGCATCGATGACCTCGTCGAGGGTGTAGGTCGGCGGCGAGTCCCGATCGTTCGCGCTGGCGTCCACGAAGCCACCGAGAAAGATGAAGGCAAAAGTAGCGACGAGCATCGCAAGGTACACGAGATTCTTCCGCGCAAAAGCAGTCTTCATGAGGGGGACTCCTCTCAAGTCATGGTCGGATGTGTTGAAGCTACAATA
>JBCCXL010000041.1:0-14736 GCA_039191605.1 Acidobacteriota bacterium
ACCGGGAAAGTCCCTGGCACCCGAACCGGGAAAGTCCCTGGCACCCGAACCGGGAAAGTCCCTGGCACCCGAACCGGGAAAGTCCCTGGCACCCGAACCGGGAAAGTCCCTGGCACCCGAACCTCTTGGGGCAGGGGAAGGTCCCTGGCACCTCGTCTCCAAAAGTAGGGGACTGGACGTCCTACCCTCCCACCTCCACCACCACCTTCCCCTCCAGCTGTCCTTTCTCGACCTGCTCATGGGCCGCGGCAATGTCTTCGAGAGAATAGCGGTCGAAGCTGCCGAAGGGACGCCAGCCCTCGGCGAGGGCAGCGGAGATCTCTTGGGCGGCGCGGGCTTTGGCCTGCGACGGAAAATCGTCGCTGCCGAGGAAGTCGATGCGAATGTTCTGGAAGACCAGGGGCCAGAAGGGGATCTCGGGCATGGCGGCGTTGGTGGCGTAGGTAGCGATGCTGCCGCCGTTGCGCAACACGGCAAGGTCGAGCTCGAGGTTGGCGGCAAAGGCGACTTCGACAACGTGATCGATGCCTTGAGGAACCAGCTCCCGAAGGCAAGCTTCGAGCCCCTCCCCCGCCAGCAGGACTTCCTCGGCGCCGGCCCTTTCCGCGGCCCCTCGCTGCTCGGGCTTGCGGATGGTTGCCAGCACCCTTGCTCCCCGTCGCCGGGCCAGGTAAGCGGCACAGCTGCCGACGGCTCCAGCTGCCCCCTGGACCAGCACGGTCTTGCCCTCCAATGGACCCGCGACATCCACCGCACGGTGGGCGGTGATCCCGGGAATGCCGATGGAGGCGGCCTCTTCCAGAGGCACTCCCTCGGCGAGAGCAGCGACCCGCTCCACCGGAACGACGGCCTGTTCCGCCGCGGTGCCGAAGGGACGATAGCTTTGAGCACCGAAGCACCATGCTCTTCGGCCGACCCAGCTGGAGTCGACGCCTGGGCCCACCGCGTCCACCCGGCCAGCGCCGTCGCTGTGGGGGATCACGCGACGGTAAGGCAGGCCGCTGCCGAAGGTATCGCCGCGCTTTTTGACGTCCCCCGGGTGTACTCCCGAACACGCAACCCGGATCCGCACTTCTCCCTGCGCCGGCTCGAGATCCTCCATCTCGCCAACCGCCAGCACCTCGCTCGCCGGCCCCTGGGATTCGTACCAAGCCGCTCTCATCTCACTCCAACGTCCTCAGGGGCGGTGAATTCCTGAAGAGCATGTGCGGCCGTGCACTAGACCCCGCCGAAGACCGTCCACCCGGCCGTCGAGCCACCCTCGAATCCCCCGCTGAAGAGATCCGGGTAGACCACCTCGTGGATGGTCTCCGCAGCCAGCGCCCCGAGGTTCTGCACCACGCCCGAGGGCCACGTGACGACGACATCGGTGACGATGTCGGCGGCGAGGCCGAAGTGGAGGGTGAGGTCGTGGTTGCCGCCGAGGCTGGAGCCGCTGTGGACGTCGTCCAGCAGCACTCGGCCACCGGAGGTGTGAACCTCGACGATGGTGCCGAGGGCATCGCGATTGATGGTGCCGCGGCCGGAGAAGCGCAGGCCGACCCAGCTGTTGTCGGCGGCGTCGGCGTCGATGTTGCGCAGCAGGGTGTATTCGTCGTTGATGTTGCCGACGATCAGGTCCACCCGGCCATCGCCGTCGTAGTCCGCGGCGGTCACGCCGAGGGTGCCGCGGCTATCGGAGGCACCGCTGCCGGCGGAGACATCCTCGAAGGTGCCGTTGCCGAGGTTGTGGAAGAGTCGGTCCGCCGGGTCGGCGTTCATGGTGGAGAGGAAGAGGTCCGGCCAGGTGTCGTTGTCGTAATCGAAGAACGCCGAGCCCCAGCCGATAGAGACGGAGTTCACGCCGGCGGCGTCGGTGACCTCGATGAAGTCATCGGTGCCCAAATCCCGCTGGCTCGCCAGCAGCACCTGCTCGTCGATGCTGGAGAAGTAGAGATCCCAGTCCAGGTCGCCGTCGTAATCCCCCACCGCGACGCCCATGCCGCAGACCGGGCGATCGGCGCCGGTGGCCTCGGAGACCTCGGTGAAGCACCAGCCGCCGCAGCCGCCGCCGTCGTTGCGCCACAGCGGATTGCCCACCTGCTTGTCGTTGACCACGTAGATGTCCTGGTCACCGTCGAAATCGATATCCAGAAAGCGGGCGACGAAGCCCGGGCGGGAGCGGGCGGTGCCGTCGCCGAGCCATTGGCTGACGTCGGTGAAGCTGCCGTCGGCGTTGTTGCGGAAGAGGCGGTCCTCCCCCTCCTCGGCGCCGGGATCGTAGTAATTCACCACGTAGAGATCGAGCCAGCCGTCCGCGTCCACGTCGCCCCAGGCGACGGAGGTCGCCAGGCCCGTCGTATCCGCCACGCCGGCAGCGACGGTGACGTCCTCGAACATCGTTCCGTTCATATTGCGGAACAGGGTGCCGCCGCCCTTGGCGCCGACGTAGAGATCCAGCCATCCATCGTTGTCGTAATCTGCCCACGCCGCGCCGGCGCTCACCTTGGTGGTGAGCTCCGCCACCGCGGCGAAGCTCGCCAGCGAGAAGGTGCCGTCACAATCGTTCTGGTAGAGACGATTCGGCCCCAGATTGTCGGTGAGGTAGAGATCCGGGCAGCCATCGCGATTGAAATCGCCCCAGGCCTGACCGGTGATGGTGTCGAGGGCGTTGTGGTCGGCCACCAGGCCGGCGGCGACGGTGGCGTCGACAAAGCTCTGGGCCGAGAGCGACGGCGCGCTGACACCTAGGCTCAGAATCGAAGCTAGAGCGAAGAGAGCAACGGGAACTAAGGCCGCGGAAAACGAACGCAGCATGGACGGCATGGGGCACCTCCTGCAGAAGGCCCACCTGCTCTCTATGGAGGGACAGGGGTGCGACAAGAGAGCCAGCGGGCGCAAAAACTTGGGGATAGATCAAGCTAGCACCGCCGAGAACGCGGTGTCAACGAAATCCAGCAATGGGCCCCTGGTACCCCTCGATACCGCGCTTCCCGACTCCTAGGTGCGGGTCTCTTCCGGCTCGAAGAGGCTTTGCTGACCGCTGGGATCGACGATCTCCACCTCCGTCGCTTGCTGTAGCTCCATGGCGACCTTGGAGCGCGCCAGAGTGCCTCGACAAGAGAGCAGCTTGGACTCCTCGTGGGCCTGAATCGCCCGCAGATAGTCCTTCCACAGCAGGTGCACCCGCACTCGCCGCTCCCGGCCCTGCACCCGCTCCAGCACCCGCGCCGTCCCTCCCCTCTCCTCGGGATCCTCGGGCTCTTCCGAGTCGACCTCCAGACTCAGCACTCGGCCCCGCAGCTGGTAGTCGGGGCGAGGGCGATCGAGGCGCAAAAAATCGCTGCCGTTGAGCAGGGCGTCCGCCAGCTGCGACTCGATTCGAATCGGCGCCGGCGACAGCTGCCGCGGCGGCGGCTCGGCGCTGGCCCAGTCGACGCCGATCTCCACCGCACGATCTTCTTCGGCGGTGCCCGCTAGGCGCCCCAGGGCGCGGCAGAAGTTGGCGCTCACGCCGCGCTCCACGGAACGCGAAAAGGCCGCCATCTCCCCCTCTTCCCCGAGGCTCCGGCGAGCGGCATCCAGGGCGGCATCCAAAGCCTGCATCAGGGTGACGGTCACCTGCCGCGGGTAGCCCTGAGGGCGAGCCGCCAGCGGGCTGTCTTGTTCTTCCGGCGATTCCTCATCGCCTCCGCCGAGGGGAGAGTAAATCCGCAGCACGTAGCTTCCCGCCTGGGGCAGGCCGAGGCGAACGTCGGCGAGGTAGGCCCGCACCCGATCCCGGGGCTTTCCCCGCAGCACGGGGCGCGGCACCAGAGCGGTGCGGGCGGCGGAGCGCAGCAGATCCACCGCTTCCTGCAGCAGCACCAGACCGTGCTCCACGGCGATGCTGCCGGACTCCGGCACTTCGGCCCGCACCCGCACCACATCCACCCGCGCGAAGCGCAGAGATTCCAGCACCTCCCGCGGCGAACGGGACTCCACCCGCGCCAGCACCTCCAGGGCGGTGGCGAGGTTCAGCGAGTAGTCGTCGAAGTCGGGATCCAGCGGCTGCAGCAGGCTGACGGGCTCATTCTTCTTTTCTCGGCCCCGATCTTCCCCGCCACCGTCTTTTCCACCGCTGCCTTTTCCACCACCGTCTTTTTCACTACTGTCTGGTCCACCACCGTCTTTTCCACCACTGACCTCGGGACTCCAGCGCCACAGCGCGGCGCCCTCTCGCCGTCCCGAGAGACGCCAGCCCCTAGTCTCCAGGTAGGCCGAGAGGTCCTGCGGCAACAGGACCTCCAGCTCCTCCCACCCGGCCCTCTCCCAGGGAGTCACGAGCTTTCCTCCGCGGCCGCCACGACGGAAGCCGGCCGTTCACCGCGCAGCAGCGCCCGCAGCTGCGCGCCGTCGAAGCGCTGCGCGGCCGGCAGCCAAACCCGAAGGCTGCTGCGGTTCGCCGTTGCTGGAGCGCCGCGCAGATCGAGCCAATAGGCGCAGCGGCGCATCACCAGCTGCTCCTCCGAGTGCTCCACCCAGCGCTCCTGGTCCTGCGGCGCGAAGAGCACCACCAGGATGAGGGGCACCGCCCGTTTCTCACTGCGCAGGCGCTCATAGTCCTTGACCTCCAGGTCATAGCCCAATCGTCGCTGCCCGGAAGGGTCCCCATGGGGTTCACGAGCCGTAGCCTTGAGCTGAGCGTCCAGGTACCGCGGGCTCCAATCCGAGCCGTCCTCCCAGGTGAAACGCACGTCGGCGCCGTGAAAATCCGGCACCACCCGCTGGGAGCTGGCCCCCACCGCCGTCGCGGTAGCGTGGACGTAGGCCAGGCTCAGCTCCTCCAGAAGGGCGCTGCGATGCATCGGAATCTCTTAGCTCGTCGTTGGGGAGAGTGCGCGAAGCGAGGGGCGACCGCCGCTGGAACGCTCTACCGCGAGACGCTTCCTGGGGCCTAGCGGTGAGCATCAGCGTCAGTCGTCAGTGGTGGTCGTCGATGGCGGTCATCCGTGGCGGCCAGCGTTGCTCAGCGGTCTTGGCCAGAGTCGCTCTAGGCAGCCTTCGCCGCGATGGCTCCGTCGACGGCAGCCCCCTCGACGATGGATTGGCTGATGCGGCGACAGGCGAAGAAGGAGCCGAGGATAAAGCGCTGGGCCGGCCCGAAGGTACCCTCGGCGATGCCGCCGGTGAAGTACAGCCCCGGCAGGCGGGAGCGGAAGTGGCGGTCGAGATCGGGAGCGCTATCGGCGGCGCCGAGGCGCTGGCGCAGATCCTCCGCCAGGAAGCGCAGATTGCCGATCTGGCCCCGATAGCCGGTGCAGGAGACCACCGCGTCCACCTTGCCGACCTTCGGCCCCTCGATCCCCGAGCCGGACTCCCGCAGCCCCAGGTCCTCGGCGTTGCCGAAGATCTTGGGGATGTTCTCGGAGCCGTAGAGGGCCCGGTAGTTGGGCGTCATGGTGGCCTTGAAGGAAGACTTGGTCAGCGGTGTGCGCACCGCCTGAGGCAGGAAGTAATAGGCCGGAGACACCGCCAGAATCGCCTTGAAGATCGGCGTCGGCACCCGCAGCGGCTCGCGGAAGAAGCGCGGCTCGTGACGCAAGCCCCAAACGATCTCGTTGCGGGGCTCCAGAGCCTCTACCGTCTCCGCCGCCGACTGGCCGGACCCGAGCACCAGGACCCGGCGATCCTCCAGCGCCTCGATGGCCTCCGTATCCCAGCTGTGGAGCACACGGTCTTGAGGCAGCTGCTGCAGCGACTCCGGCAAGAAGCGATGGGGGCCAATGCCGGTGGCCACCACCACCTCCTGAGCCTCGATCACCGTGCCGTCATCGGTAACGGCGCGGTAGCGGGCTCCCTGCTCGCGAGGACCCTCTACCGAGGTCACCCGGCCATGATGAATTTTGTACGGCCGATTCTCGGTGAGCTCGGTGAGGTATTGGCGGTAGAGATCGATGGGAATCCGCTCTTCGACGATTCTCTCGCCTCGGCTGGCGTCAGCATCGAGCCAGCGACGGAAGGAGAGCTGATTTCCCGGATCGTAGATGCTCGAGGCATTCCAGTCGGAGCGCAGGAACATGGTGCTCAGGGTGTGGTGCTGCCACAGCTGGAAAGGCTCGCCAACGATGCGAAAGTCGACGCCGGCGGCGTACAGAGCCTCAGCAACGCCGACGCCGTAGGGTCCGGCGCCGATGATCAGGGCGTAGGTGCGGTCCATAGGTGAGGAATCTCCCTGGAAGAAGTCAGCAGGCTGGTCGGCGTTGCCCGAAGCGAAGTGCCGACGGGGGAGCTAGGGACCCGGGTCCTCTCGGACGACGGCGGACAAGACGTCTCGAGGAGAGATCTCTCCGCCGTGGCCGAGGCTCCGTAACTAGCTCACCAAGTGCCGAGAGTATCAAAAGCCGGCGACGATCTCGCGACAGACTTCGACCCTGCGCGCCCTCTGGCTTCAACTCCCGACTCCCTCGTCATCCACGCTCTAGAAAGCGCCGGCGTTCTGGAAATCTTCAGAAATCAGCGCCGAGGCGCCATTGGGCACCCTCCGCTTCCGCCAGCTCCAGCAGCCGCTCCATCGCCCGTAGGTCTTCCAGCACCCCGTCGGGGTCTTCGAGACCGGCGCCGTCTTCGTGATCGATGTACTCGGCGAGGGTCATCACCGTCTCCAGTCCGTCGGCGGCGGCGAACCAAGAGGATTCCGAATCCTCGTCCTCTTCGTCGTCGTAGCCATCGGAATCTTCGTCCTCATCGGAATCCCAACCCTCGTCCCCGTCCGCCGAAAAGAGGTCCGATCCATCGACGTCGCCCTCGCGATAAAAGCTCCACAGATCGCGGATATCCAGCTGCTGACAAATCTCCGTCAACTCTCCCTCGGCCTGGGCCAAGGCCTTGCCCTGCATGAAGACGTCGAGCTCCGGAAGATCACGATCGAGAACAACAAAAATCGCTGATCCCATGAATGCACTCTCCGTAAGTCGATAGCCACCCGGTCCACGGGTGGCGAGCTCAGCGCGAGGTCCATCCCCCCGCCGGCTCGACGGCAGATTCTACGCAAAAAAGAGAGGTTCGGATTACCCGGCCTCAGCCCCGGCGGTCTCGACCCTAGGCGGTACTCTCGATGCCTCTCGAGTCGACGGCTTCCGAGTCGACGGCTTCCGAGTCGACGGCTTCCGAGTCGACGGCTTCCGAGTCGACGGCTTCCGAGTCGACGGCTTCCGAGTCGACGGCTTCCGAGTCGACGGCCCCCGGAATCCCTGCCTGCGGAATCTCTACGCCCCGAGTCGGCGTAACCGCCGCCGGCGCGCTGACCGCCAGGAGCAAGCCGAGGAGCAGCATCAGCCCTCGATCATCCAGCACGCCGTGGTGCAGCAGGGCCCAAAGACCCAGCAGCAGCGCCACCTGCCCCCCGGCCCAGAAGCGGCGGGAAAGAAAGCAGAAGAGCAGTCCCAGCGGCAGGGCCAGCGAGGCGGCCAGACCCCCCAGCCCCCACTGCCGCCAGCTCTCCAGGTAGAAGTTGTGGGAAGCCCGGGCGAAGCCATAGCCGGCCCCGGTGCCGTGGCCGAGGATCGGCGCCTCTCCGATCTGCATCCATACCGACTGCAGCAGCGAGAAGCGCCCGGTGTCTTGACTCACCCAGCCTTGCTCACCGGTGAGCATTCCCAGGCGGGATCGGGCGGTGGGGCGATCGAACATCCCCACCCCCTGGTAGGCCGCCCATAGAGCGCCACCCACCGTCACCACCAAGACCACCACCAAAGCCAGGACGAGCCAGCGGCGGCGGCGCTTCGCCGTTGCCGTTTCTGCACGGACAGCGGCTTCCGTCGTGCGCCGCGAACGCAACACGAGATGGGTCACCCCATAGGTCAGCAGCAGCACGACGAAGAGCAGGGCGCCGCCGCGGGAGAGGGTGGCCAGCAGAGCCAAAGCTACGCCCCCCAAGACCACGCCATGCCCCAGCCGCAGCCGCCGGGGATCGAGCAGCGCCGCGGCGGCGGCCACCACCGCAAAGGCGGTCATGTTGGCGTTCGCCGGCAGCCCCGCGGCGCGCCCCATCTGCTTGGAGAAAGTACCCGGCTGCAGCACGTCCCAGAGAGCGGTGATCACCAGCAGCGCCAGCGCGGAGCCGAGCACCGTGCGCCATCGGCGGCGCACCGGCGGCAGAGTGCCGGCGGCCAGACCCAGCAGGCAGACGCCGAGATCGTAGATCGGCAGCAGGACGTATTTTGCACCCTCCCCCCAATAGGCCCCCGGGTGCAGGCTGAAGAGAAGCCCCAGGGCCGCGATGACGGCCAGAGGCAAGAGGCCCCAGCGGCTGCTCCACAGCGCCGTGAGCAGGGGGGAAGGACGCCGCGGGTCTTCCAGCTCCCGTCGTGCCACCGCCACCAGCAGCGGCAGGAAGAGCACCGGCAGCAGCAGGGTCGGCGGCAGCGGCAGCCAACCCCGGGAGCGCAGGAAGATGTCCGCGTTGGTGTAGAAGAGCAGAAAGGCGATCAGGAAGAGCAAGGCGAGAGCCGCTCGCAGCAGCTCCCCTCGACTCTCGGCGACCAAGGGAAAGGCGCCAGATGAGGCACCCGTGAGCTTCGCCCCCTCGAGGCGCTCGGTCCCCTCAGCGCTCATCTATCTACTCCCGCCGTCGAGGCCTGTCGGCGCACCAGGAGCTCCCCTTCCAGCAGGGCCTCCGTAGCCTCCACCGCGGCTTCCTCGGTGAACCGCTCCTCTACCCGAAGGCGTCCCTCGACTCCCCGCTGACGCAACCCCTGCCGCCCTAGCGCCAGGGCTTCCTCGAGGGCCGTTGCCAGCGCGTCGGGGCGCGAGGGAGGCACCGTCCAGCCGGTATCCCCCACCACCCGAGCCGCGTCCCCTACCTCGGTAGTGACGCAGGGTACGCCGCAAGCCATCGCCTCTCCCAGGACGTTGGGGAAACCCTCCCCGTAGGCGGAGGGAAGACAGAGCAGATCGAGGGCACGATAGAGAGTGGGGATCTCGTCGACCTGCTGCCGCCACACCAGCCGATGACTCAGCCCGCGGGCCTCCGCCAGGGCCTCCAGATGCCGTCGCATCGACGGCGCGCCGTTACCCACCAAAACGCAGGGAGGGCATCGCGGCAGAGCGCTGAGGGCGTCGAAGAGGTTGGCGTGATCTTTCATCGGATGCAGCCGAGCCACCACTCCGAGGAGCACCTCGTCCTCCTCCGCTCCCGCCTCCTCGAGCAGCTGGCGACGCAGCGCTGCAACGTCCACCGGAACTTCTGGGGCAACTTCTGAGGTGATTTCGGAAGGGGCCTCCGCCGCTTCTGCACCGGAGGCCTGCCCCTCGGCGGGGCAGAAGCGGGCAATATCGATCCCGTTGGGCACTACGGCCCAGCTGCGGGGGGCGAAGCCCCGCTGGCGGTGCACGGCGAGGCCGGCATGGGAATTGGTGATCACCAGGGACAGCCGTCGGGAGGCCCAAGCGCCGAGGCGAAAGAAGGGTTTTTCCTTCAGTCCTAGACGCACGTCCGAGGCCCGAAGGCCCCAGACCAGCGGAGGGCGCTCTCCTCTTTGGGTGGACCAGAAGGCTAGCAGATTCCCGACGTATAAAAAGCTGTACACCAGCTCGAAGGCGCCGGCCTCTAGATGGCGGCGTAGCCGCCCCGGGGCCCGCAGCCGCTGCGCCAGGGCGTGGAGGGGAGAGCCACCGCGGCGGTCAAAGAGAGCCTCGAGAGTGACCGCCCCCTCTGCCTCCAGCCGGCTCCAATGGCGTCCACCGGGAAAGAGGGTGAAGAGGGTCACCCGATGCCCTCGGCGCACCAGCCCCCGCGCCAGCATCGCCAGCTGTCTCTCCGCTCCTCCGTCGCCCAGATAGCCGACGAAGAGCGCCAGCTTCACCGCCCCGCCTCCGCGACTCCGGCTTCGCCGCTCCCGCCCTCGGCCCGCTGAAAAAGGAATTCATTGCAGCCGTGGCGGCCGCCGCAGGTGCTGAGCCCCCGCAGCTCGTAGCCTCGGCGGCGAAAGAACTCGAAGATCTCTTCTGGCTTCGCCGCCTCGAAGGGCCAGCCTCCCACCCAATCCTTGACGTCATGCCAGTGGTTCATGCCGCGCTTGCCGGCGCGGCTATGGCGGTCGAAGGGGTTCTTGCCCCGCAGGCTGTCGAAGACCGCCATGGCGCTGCTGGTGAACAGGAACCAGCCCACCGCCAGGACCCAGGAGAGGGGCTTCGGACCGCGGTTGTAGAGACGCTTGACCCGCTTCCACACTGGCGTCCACACCGGCTGCTGGTTGTAGATGGCGATGCACAGGCTGCCCTCCGGAGCCACCCTCGCGCCGGCGCCGTCCAGCGCCCGCCACATCTCCCCGGTGTGGTGCAGCACGCCCCAGGAGTAGACCAGGTCGAAGGTGCCCAGGGACTCCAGGTAGCTCTCGTCGAGCACGCTGCCGCGCTCCACCCGCCACGGCCCTTCCGGCTCCGCACCGTCGCCGTGGACTCCCTGTGCGCCGGCGTTGCGCAGCTCCTCGGGGGCATCTTCCGGAGCGAAGCGCCGCCGCAGCTCGCGGGTGCAGGCGACGGAATCGGCGTCGTAGTCGAAGGAGGTCACCCGCGCCCCCAAACGGCGGGCAGCGAGACTGAACAGACCACTGCCGCAGCCGATGTCCAGCAGCTCCAGGCCGTCCAGCCGCTGGCGGCCCAGCAGGCGCACCATGGAGTCCTCCGCCGCCTTCACCCGCTCTTCGTCCACCCGCTCCAGGAAGGCGCGCCAGTTGCGGCCGAAGGCGAAGCGGGCTTCCGAGGGCGCTCCGTGCTGCTTACCGTGTCCGGAGCTGCCTTGCTCACCAATGTTTTGTCTGCCCGTCATCAGGTCCCCTCCCGATCCGCGACTGGAGCCACGTCGTCGATGCCTTCTCCGTGAATCGAGAAGAGAGCGTTCAGGCCGTGCTCCTCGAGATTCATCTCCCACAGCAGCCGCGCCTGCTGAAGATCGTAGAGGGCGACTCGGGTCGGCAGGTCCCCGGAGGTGGGCCGCTGACCGAAGCGATGCTTGACCCAGCGCAGATTCTGCCGCAGCACGCTGGGACGCAGGCGGGAGAAGCCCACCAGGGCGTGGCGTTCGTCCAGCGGCAGAATCCCCCGGCACCAGCCGAGGGCGCGGCGGCCGTCGCCGAGGGTGTTGAGGTCGAGGATGCTCTCTACTCTCGCCTCGCCGGCCGTCACCCGGGAAATCACCACCCGGCCGTCCACCGTGGTGTGGAAGACCCGATCCCCCCGCACCACGCCATCGTGGGGCCGCTCGACGGCGATCTCCAGCCGGCGGGCAGGGTCGGCGAGGCTCAGGGCATCCCGCTGCTCGAAGCGGGTGACCCAGGTTTCCTCCCCCACCCGGAAGACGTAGTTGGGATGGCTGTGGTGAGGCTTGGTGGTGGCCACGCGGCGATAGTCCACGGCGCGATCGAAGCGCTCCCAGGGGTCTTCCCCCGGCAGAGCGCTCCAGGTCTCCAGCACCTCTCCCTCGAGGTTCACCTCCGCCACCAGGTCGAGCCCGGTATTCGCCAGCAGCATTCGATCCGCCGCCGTCGGCAGCACATGATGGAGGTCGTTGAAAAGGGGCAAAGAGACATAGGCCTCCCGCTCCCACGGCCCCTGCCCACGGCCCCGCATCACCAGCACCTCCGTCTGGGTGCAGAGATAGAGGCGATCCCCCACCCGGCAGCCGGCCTTGAAGACGAAGGAAGGCTTGTGCTCCGGACAGGCCTCCGGCGGGCTCTCGTGGCGCACCACCGCCTCCGCCCGACCGCTGGCGGGGTCCACCCACAGCACCCTCGCCTCCCGATAGTGATGCCACTCGTCGGTGAAGTGAGAGTCCGAGCGCTGGCGCCCGCCGACGACGTAGAGCGTCGGCAGCGCCACCGGTAGCTCGGAAGGCAGCTTGGTCGTCAGCCCAGAAGGCTGCTGCTCGGTAGGCGAGTTGGGAGAGGGCATCGACAGGCTGAAAAGTAGGTTCGGGAAGTGGGGAGCGAGAACTGAAGACCAAGAACCGAGAACCCAAGGTGTCTCAGGGAACGGAGTCTTCTCTTTGTCGCTGAATTGGGGGTGGAAGAGAGGTCGGGACCAGGGTGTAACGTACAATACGCGGCGATCTTGCGACCGCGTCGAAGAATGCTCTAATCGGTGAAGGGGCACCCTGCCCGCGGCGTCGAGTCTCGCCCATTTCCTCTTCTGGAACAAGCAATTCGCCCGCCCAGTAATTCACCCACCAAACAATTCGCTCGAGCTACCGCCGAGGGCCCTCCCCGAATGGATCGACCCCGCGTTCTACACGTCATCAACGGCCTCGCCTCCGGAGGCACTGAGCTCACGCTGCTCAAGCTGCTGCGGGCCGGCCTCGCCGATCGATTCGACAGCCGGGTGATCTCGCTGCGCTCCAAGGGCTGGGTGGGAGAGGCCATCGAGAGCGCCGGGGTGCCGGTGCAAACCTTGGGGATGTCTTCTTCCTTCTCGCTGCCCTTCGCCCGCTCCGTGCTGCAGCTCATCGGTCGCACGTACCAGCCGGATCTGGTGCAGGGATGGCTCTACCAGGGCAACCTCGCCGCCCTCGCCGTCGCCAGCGGCTGCCAGCAGACCACCGGCAAGCGCCCGCCGGTGCTGTGGGGCGTGCGCCAGACGCCAGCCCCGGAGCTGCGCCGGGTGCCCTGGGGGCAGCGACTCATTCTGCGCTGGAGTGGCTACCGAGCCTCCAGGGTGCAGGGGGTGATCTACAACTCCGAGGCCAGCCGGCGACGCCATCGCGAGCTCGGCTTCGATGCCGCCGCCAGCGACCACGTGCTGCCCAACGGCTTCGACCTGGAGCGCTTTCGGTCCGACCCCCAGGCTCGCCAGCGCATTCGGGATGAGCTCGGCCTCGGCCCCGGCTCCGTCCTCATCGGCGCTTTCGGCCGGCTCCACGAAGACAAGGACCTCCCCAACTTCCTCTCCGCCGCCGCTCTTCTCGCCCCCCAGGCCCCGGAAGCCGTCTTCGTCCTCGCCGGCCGCGGCGTCGTTCCCGGCGCCCGCACTCTTGGCGCCGCCCGGCGCCCGCCCCTCCCCGGACGGGTGCGACTCCTCGGCGAGCGCCAGGACATGCCCGCCCTCCACGCCGCCCTCGACATCCTCGCCCTTCCCTCCGCCGCCGAGAGCTTCCCCAACGTCCTCGGCGAAGCCATGGCTAGCGCCGTCCCCGCCGTCGCTACCGACGTCGGCGACTGTGCGGAGGTGCTCCGCGATCCCGCTCGCATCGTCCCGCCGAAAGACCCTCAAGCCCTCGCCGACGCGCTGCTGCCTCTGATTCGAGACCACAAGCTGCGCCAGCGCCTCGGCCGGGAAGGCCGAGAGCGGGCGGAGCAGGAGTATTCGCTGCAGGTGGCGGTGGAGCGCTTCGCGGCGCTCTACGAGGAACGAATGAACGACGACAGCTAAGTGAACCCAGCGGACGGCGCTCGCTCCACCGAAACGTCAGAAGATTGAGCGACCGTTGATCCCGGCGTAGAGGGCGATGGCGCCGAAGCCGAAGGGGATCAGGGTGTAGCTGATGAAGTGCACCACGTGTCCCGCGGTCTCCCCCCAGGTCTCCTTCATCCGATCCAGCTTGCCGAAGGATCCCGGGGAGCGCTGCCGAAGAACCGCAGTGTAGAGGGCGTAGAGAATCGCCGCCGCGCCGAGGCCGACATTGAGCCAATCCATCAGATTTCTCCAAGAAGAAAGATCAGAGAATCACAGCGGCACAACAGAGGAGCATCAGACACAGGTGAAGTGATCTCGAGGCCGATCCCAGATCGGAAGCCTCGATAGAAGAAGCAATTCAGCGAGAGCCAGCGCCAGCCTTATTCGCCGATCTCAGCTCCGCTACCCGCAATCTGCACGATGCGGTAAGGGCCCTCGCCGACGGTGCTCTCGTCGAAGGTCTCGCCTCGTTCTTCGGCGAGATGGGCGAGCCATCCCGTGTAGCGCTCACGGTCGAGATCGAGAACATTCACCGTCCCCTGAGCGACGGCGTGGGAGCCGACGGCGGAGCCGGGGAAGATGATGACGTCATCCTCTACCTTGATTCGCACCGCGGCCTCACCTTCCCGAAGGCTCATCCAGCAGCCCTTCTTCGGGCAGACGTCGGTAACCTCGCCCTCCACCCGCACGGTGCGGCCTTCCCAGGCGTCGGGATCCGCCAGCACCTCGGCGATGGCGGTCTTCTCCTCCACCGTCACCCCGTCCCCATAGACCGCCGCTTCAGCCTTCCCCTCTTCCCCGGCCGCCGCACCGAGGCTCCACAGCATCAGGAGCATCAGCGTTCCGAGCAGCAGAATCATCCGCCATGGCGGCTCCGGAGCCTCGAGAACACGAGCAACGGGGCGAGGACGACGAAGGCGACGCTGGGGCATGGATTGGTCTCCTGCGGATGAGAAACGAGCTGTTTCACCGAACCTAACACAACCTACGCGGTGCTCCGACGGCGAACGCGAAAGAGTCCAGGGGCCCTCGGAAGATCACTGGGGCTTTCCTCGCAGGATTGCTGCTGCACTGCCCTGGCCCGAAGCTGGTCCCCGAGAGGAGTTGCAGTGTCGCCTGAGGCTCCAGATGCTCCTGCGCTTTGGGCTTTCGGGGTTCGGTTCGCTCGGTGGCAGACGGGATAGCTCAACAGGTGCCAGGGACCTTCCACGAACGGTGCCAGGGACCTTCCACGAACGGTGCCAGGGACCTTCCACGAACGGTGCCAGGGACCTTCCACGAACGGTGCCAGGGACCTTCCACGAACGGTGCCAGGGACCTTCCACGAAC
>JBCCXL010000042.1:0-11127 GCA_039191605.1 Acidobacteriota bacterium
TCATCGCAGGAAATACAACGAGTATCGACCGCACAGGTCGCTAGGCGGGATCCCCCCGACGGAATTCAGAATGGCTGAGCAAACCAGCCATGGACCACCAAAACTCTCATAGAAAGTGGACCGAATGTCGGGGGAAGGTCATAGCAACAACGACGACCTAGAACTCCACCTGAAGTTCTAGGCCGCTCCTGCGAATCACTCTTCGATTCAATGGCTACTTGGCAACCCGCCAAAGCCAAGATCTACCCCACCCCTACCTCAGCTCAAATCCACCGACACCGCCTCAAGAATGTCATCGAGGCCCAGCAGCCGCTCCCGAGTCTCCGCATCCGGCAGGCGATCCAGTCGCACGGCGGCGATGGCGGTGTCTTCGCCGCGGCGGCGGGCGAGATGGATGTGGGTGATGTTGATGCCGGCATCGCCGAGGACGGTACCGATGCGGCCCACGACGCCGGGAACGTCGCGGTTGACGATGACCAGCAGTCGGCCTTCGGGTTTGAACTCCAGCTGGTAGCCGCGGAAGCTCACCACGCGGGCGTCGTCCTCACCGAAGACGGTGCCTTCGACCTCGACGACCTTTCCATCGGAGGACTCCAGAGTCACCTTCAGGCAGCGGTCGAAGACGCGATGGCTGGAGTGAACGGAGCGCTCGACGTCGATGGCGCGGGAGTTGGCGAGGTGACCGGCGTTGACGTAGTTGACGCCGGCGCCGATGGAGTGGGTCAGGGCGCCCTTGAGGACGGCGACGCCGACGGAGTGATGGAGCTCTTCCTCGACTCCCCAGAAATCCACCTTGGCGCGGTGCAGCGCGCCGTCTAGCAGGGCCGAGGCGAGGCGGCCAAGCTGCTCGCCGAGGGGGAGGAAGGGGCTGGGGCGCGAGCCGGTGGAGCGGAAGGGCAGGTTGACGGCGGTGACTTCGAGGGAGCCGTCGAGGGCCTTGAGCACCATCTCCGCGGTGTCGGCGGCGATGCGCAGCTGGGCTTCCTGGGTCTGGGCGCCGATGTGAGGGGTGGCCACCACTTTGGGGTGAAGGATCAGGTCGAAGCTCTCCGGCGGCTCGTTGGTGAAGACATCCAGGGCAGCGCCGCGGATGTGGCCGTCGTTGAGCAGCTCCAGCAGGGTGTCCTCGTCCAGGGTGCCGCCGCGGCCGCAGTTGACCACCACGGCCCCCTTCTTCAGCTGACGCAGGCGGTCGCCGGAGAGGATGTTGCGGGTGGCTTCGGTGAGGGGGGTGTGGAGGCTGACTACGTCCACCTGGGACAGCAGCTCATCGAGGGAGAGGAGCTCGACGCCCTCCCGCTCGGCCACCGCCGGCTCGAGGTAGGGATCGTAGGCCAGCACCCGCATCTCGAAACCGCGGGCGCGGCGGGCGACCCGCTGGCCGATGCGGCCAAAGCCCACCAGGCCGATGGTCTTGCCCTGGAGCTCCATGCCGACGAAGCTCTTACGGTCCCACACGCCCTTCTTCATCACCGCGTCCGCCGAGGCGACGTTGCGGGCCAGGGCCAGCAACAGGGCGAAGGTGTGCTCGGTGGCGGACATCATGTTGGCGGTGGGGGCGTTGACCACCAGGATGCCGCGCTCGGTGGCGGCGGCGACATCGACGTTGTCGACGCCGATGCCGGCGCGGCCCACCACCCGCAGGTTCTTGCCGGCGTCCAGCAACTCGGCGGTCACCTGGGTGCCGCTGCGGACCACGAGGGCGTCGTAATCCGGCAGGATCTCCGCCAGCCGGCTCTTCTCTTCAGGGGCCAGCAGGCGAACTTCAGCGCCGTTGGCGCCGAGGGCTTCGATGCCGGAGGGGTGCAAGGGATCAGAAATCAGAATGCGGTGCATGAGGTGAGCTCCGAGGGGAAGTGAACGAGGGGACTGAAGGGTGAGGGATGGAAAGCTGGGGCCTCGTTGGGTAGGCGCACGCTAGAAGGCGCTTACTAGAGAGTCGTGCTGTGGAGGCCTGTCAGGGGGACGCTCAAGGGAGAGCTTTCGGGGGGTTTTTGGAACTCGGGCCGGCGCGGCAGAGGCCTTAGGACGAAACTCCTGCCTCGGTGACCTCGAGGGCCTCTTCCACCACTTCATCGAGGACTGCGAAGAGGGCTTCGAGATCTGCCGGGGAGACCTCGCCCATGTGGCCGATGCGGAAGGTGCGACCCTTCCACTCGCCGTAGCCTCCAGCCACGGCGAAGCCTCGCTGGGCCAGCCGGCGGACGATCTCGGCGCCGTCGAGGCCGGCTTCCTGAAGGGCCGGCGGGGGCTCGAGGCAGGTGACGGTGGCGCTGCGGGCGGAGGGCTCCGCCGGCAGCCGGAAATCGTGGCGCGCCGCCCACTGGGCGCAGGCCCGCTGGCCGGCGGCGCTGCGCTCCCAGCGGGCTTCCAGGCCTTCGGCGAGGACCCGCTGCAGCTGGTAGTCCATCGCCCAGATCTGCGGCACCGCCGGCGTGGTGATGGTGCCCTTGGGGTGGTAGTCCCGATAGCGCAGGAAGTCGGTGTAGTAGCCGCGGTGGGGCATCGCCTCGGCGCGGGCCTCGGCGGCGGCGCTGAAGGTGAAGACGGTGAGCCCCGGCGGCAGGGCCAGGCCCTTCTGCACCCCGGCGAGGGCGACGTCCACGCCCCAGGCGTCGAATTCGAAGGGGGCAGAGGCCAGGGAGGAAACGCAGTCCACCAGCACCAGCGCATCGCTTTCCTCTCGCACCACTCGCGCGATCTCTTCCACCGGATTAACCACCGCGGAGGAAGTCTCGTTGTGGACCACGGTCACCGCGTCATAAGTCTGGCGAGAGCCGGCCCGGCGCAGCGCCTGGCGCACTAGCTCGGGGTCCACCGCCCGGCCGTAGGGCACCCGCAGGGCGTCGGCCTGTTTGCCGGCGAGGCGGCTGGCCTCGTGCCAGCGCTCGGCGAAGGCGCCGCCGACGAGATTCAGCACTCGGCGGGGCACCAGGGAGACGATGGCGCTCTCCATCACCAGGGTGGAGCTACCGGTGGCAACGTAGGCCGGGCGCTGGCTGCGGAAGACCTGGGGAAGAGCCTCAGCGATGCGGCGATAGGCATCGAGGAATTCCGGCGAGCGGTGAGGCACCACCGGACGCAGCATCTGCTGACGCACCGACTCCAGTACGTAAGTGGGGCCCGGTACGAAGTAGCGGACCGGCTCCCGAGAATGGAGCTTGGCGGGGTCGATGGAGGATGCAGTAGAGGACTTAGGAGTAGTGCTCATAGCCTTCGAAAACCTCGGAATCTTGGGGCTCATTCCCGGCAGGCCGGAGAGCCTCACGGCGGATTATGCCGCACTGCGACGTAGATTTTGGCATTGATGCCGCGCCCCGTCAAACCCCCCTCTACGGGGATTCAACGGGGTGGATTACGGACGCTATTTCTTGGGCTGCTATTCGGAAGAGCTGCCGGACTTCAGGCCCCACGGATCGGGCTTGCGCAGGCGGGAGATCAGCTCCGCGGTGGAGAGCCGCCAGGACTTCCCCTCGCCTCCCTCACTCTCCACCACCACTCGCCAGCCCTCATCGCCCTCGCTTCCCGCGGGCTCCAGCCTCGGCAGAGCCTCGCTCTCTACGTCTTCTCCCTGCACCAGCACCAGCCGGTAGTCGCGGAAGTGCTCCCGCTGCACATCCCGCTGCACCGCGGGGCCCCGGCGACGCTTCCAGGAGAGATTTCCTCGCGGCCCCACCACCACCGCCCGGCCTACGCTCTCCATCGCCGCAGCCTGCTGAAGGCTCTGCGGCAGCGGATCCGGCGCGGCGCTCTGATGCTCCAGCCAGCCGGCCCGCTGCCCCGCCGCCTCGAGGGCAGAGAAGAGAGAACCGTAGGCTTCGATGGGCGCGGCGGCGGCGAGCCGGTGGGGGGGCCTTGCAGCCTTGCTCAATCGTCTTCCCCGTAGATCAGCACCGGGCGTCGCAGCTCGCGGAAGCTCTCTTCGTCTTCTTCCCAGCTAGCAATCCACGCCTCCAAACCTTCCCCGCTCTCGATGGCCTCGCGGCAGCGGGTGGTCCCGGTGAGCAGATCCAGAGCCGGTCGATCGATGACGAATTCGTAGGGTTCCTGGCGCCACTGCAGCTGGCCGGCCCCGGCGCTCTGCACCGCCGCCAGCAGCTCGACCCCGGTGCGATAGGGGAGGAAGATACGGTGATCCGTCACCAGAATCTCCACGCCGCCGCAGGCTCTCCCGGCGTGCTTCTGAAATTGAGGCTTGAAGAAAGTGGGCACGAAGCTCACCCCCGGCAGCTGACGGCGATCCAGCTCCGCCACCAGGTGCAGGGGATCGAGATCCGGCGAGCCCACCAGCTGGAAGGGGCGGGTGGTGCCGCGGCCTTCAGAGAGCTCGGTGGCCTCTACCAAGCAGCCTCCCGGATAGAGCCGGGCGATGGTCAGGGTCGGCATATTGGGCGAGGGGGCAACCCAGGGCAGCCCGGTGCCGCGCCAGCCCATGGAGCGCCGCCAGCCGTCCATCGGCAGCACGGTGAGGGCCTCGTCGAAGCCCTCTCGCTTGGCCTCCAGCCGCATCAGCTCTCCGAGGGTCAGGCCGTGGCGTACCGGAATGCGGAAAGCGCCGACGAAGGATTCGAAGCCCGGCTCCGGCAGGTTGCCCTCGATGATGTCGCCACCGAGGGGATTGGGGCGATCCAGCACCCAGATCTCTAGCCCTCGGGCGGCGGCCGCCGCCGCTGCCCACACCGCGGTAGCGGCGTAGGTGTAGTAGCGGGAGCCGACGTCCTGAAGATCGATGATCAGCAGATCCAGACCGTCGAACACCTCCGATTTCGGCCGCAGGGAGCTCTCGTCGTCACCGTACAGGGAGAGGATCGGGACGCCGGTCCAGGGGTCGACCCCGTCGCTGGAGGCCACCATGTCTTGCTCGACGCCGTAGAAGCCGTGTTCCGGACCGAAGATCACCGTCGGCAGGTGACCGGTCTCTCGCAGGGCGAGATGGATGGGCTCGAAGGAGAGCCCGGCCCGGCTGTTCCGATATCCGGAAGTGCGAGCGATGGATGCACCGTGGGCCAGCAGAGCGTAGCGACGCCCGGCCAGCGGCGCGGGATTTCGCAGCAAGCGGTCGAGACCGGTACGAATCACGGGGAGTCCTCCACGGACAGCGAGACAAGAGGATGGAGCGGAGAGAGGGAGACGATAAGTCGTCTCCGATGCGATCTATAAAATCATCGAGTCGGGGTGATGGAGTTGCGCGATGCCGGCAAGGAGGCGTCTGCACGAGGCGCCCGGAAGAAGAGCACAGCGCAATTCGGCTCTAGAGTCTAGCAGCGCCGAGAGCAGCTAGGGGCTCGGAGTCGCGTGGACTGGGTTCTCGGTCCGTCGGCCCCGGCGCCAGCGGGATCTTCTATCGGCTTCCACAGCGCCGCCGCGAGACCCGAAGCGAGGCAAGATCAGCCGGCTCAACCAGTCCGGCTCTCGGACCGAGGAGCCGAAATCACTGCATCAAGTCGGACTCCGACACCAGATCCCGCAATCGGATCCCGGAGATTAGCCTTTAAGCTTCTTCTTCAAGCTTAGCACCCGAAACCGAATCGCGGTCCCACTCCCCGCCCCGACCTCCGCTCTTGTGCTCTAGCCGAAGATCCTGAATCACCGCTCCCCGCTCCACCGCCTTGACCATGTCGTAGAGAGCCAGGGCCGCCGCCGAGCAGGCCGCCAGCGCCTCCATCTCGGCGCCGGTGCGTCCGGTGGTCACCACCTCCGAGCGCAGCCTCACTCCCCCTTCTACTGGTTCGATCTCCACCTCCACCCGATCCAGCGCCAGGGGATGGCAGAGGGGGATCCAGTCGGACGTGCGCTTCGCCCCCTGAATCCCGGCGATGCGGGCCACGGCGATGGCGTCTCCCTTCGGTAGGGAGCTCAAGCTCGCTACGGTGTCGGCGGAAAGCTCCACACGGCAGGAGGCCCTCGCCACCCGGCGGGTGATGGCCTTACCGGAGACGTCCACCATCCTCGCGACGCCCTGGTCGTCGAGGTGGCTGAAGCCGGGGGAATCAGGGTTGCTCATCGGAGGAATCTTCCTCGGTCGAAAAGAGAGCGATCTCTTGGAGAGAAGGGAACAGCGGGCTGAGGGGCGCCTCAGAAGGCACCCAGGATAGGGCCATCAAGAGGGCTGGGAGGAGCGCTATGCTAGCATCCCACTCGGTCGAACCCACCATGCCCATCACCGTCGTCGTGCCCACCCTGGACGAGGCCGAGTCCCTCGCCCGGTGCCTGCCAGAGCTCGTTGATCGCTTCGAAGAAGTGATCGTCTCCGACGGTGGCTCTCAAGACGAAACCGTCGCCATTGCCCAGCGCTGTGGCGCTCGAGTGGTCGAGAGCGACCCCGGTCGCGGCCCTCAACTCAATCGCGGTGCCGAGGCCGCCCGGGGCGACGTGCTGCTCTTCGTCCACGCCGATACTCGGCTCCCCTCTCACGCCGGAGAGGCGATTCGCGACGCCATCGCCCACGGCGCCGTCGGCGGTGCCTTCACCCTGCGCTTCGACCACGACTCCGCCCTCTTCCGCCTTGGCTCAGCCCTGGTGAACCTGCGCACCCGCTGGCTGCGCATTCCCCTTGGAGACCAGGCCCAATTCGCCAGCCGCGGCGCCTTCGAAACCCTCGAGGGCTTCCGCCCCTGGCCGATCCTCGAAGACCTCGACTTCATCCGCCGCCTGCGACGCCACGGCAAAATCCAAATCCTCGACGGCCCCGCCCTCACCTCCACCCGACGCTACCTCCACCGCGGCGTCCTGCGCAGCCTTGCCACCAACTACCTCATCTGGACCCTCTGGACCTTCGGCGTTTCGCCACACCGGCTGGCGAAGCTTTATCGCAAGGTGCGGTGAGGTGGGGTCACTTGCCTGGCACCTGGACTGGGGTCACTTGCCTGGCACCTGAGCGCAGCAGCCGAGGCCCAAGAGGGAGGGAGGGTCTCCCCTCCCCCACTTTGAAAAAGGGGGGGACCGAGGGGGGGATTTCTTCTCTGGGATCAATCCCCTAATCTCCGCGTACTACGAATAAACAAGGTGAAGGATCTTCCCTCACTTTGGCTGCCCTAGTCTGCCGGGGTCACTTGCCTGGCACCTCAGCGCAGTAGCCGAAGCTCAAGAGGAAGAGAAGAGGCGCTCCCCACTTTGACTGCATTCGTCAGAGGGTCGGTGGACCAAGGGGGGATTCCTCCCCTAGAAGCCCTGTATTCTCAAACCTCCTAAAGCTCTCCCAACACCCCGGAGGCCACCCCATGCTCCACCGCCCGTCTCTCGCCCTTCTCGCTGGCCTCTCCCTCTCCCTCCTCATCCCCGCCTGCCAGTCCACCGACCAGGCGAAGGAAGGCAGCACGTCTACCGAAGCTCCCCAAGTCACCCAATGGCAGCTGGACTGGGCCGACGGCCGGGTGTTTTACGAGGTCTTCGTGCGCTCTTTCGCGGACTCTGACGGCGACGGGGTGGGGGATCTGCAGGGGCTCATCGACCGTCTGGACTATCTCAACGACGGCGATCCGGCGACGACGGATGACCTGGGCGTCGGCGGGCTGTGGCTGATGCCGATTTTCGAGTCTCCCAGCTACCACGGCTACGACACGGTGGATTATTCGACGGTGGATCGGGAGTACGGCACGGTAGAGGACTTCGAGCGCCTGGCGGTGGAGGCGGAAAAGCGGGGGATGAAGATCGTGCTGGACTTCATGATCAACCACAGCAGCCGCGAGCATCCCTGGTTCCAGGCTTCCGCTAGCTCGCCGGAGGATCCGAAGCGGGATTGGTATCTCTGGCGGGAGGAGGATCCCGGCTGGACTCAGCCCTTCGGCGACGAGAGCGGCGGCAACGTCTGGCACGAGCTCAACGGGGCCTATTACTACGGCGTGTTCTGGGCCGGCATGCCGGATTTGAACTTTCGCAATCCGGAAGTGGTGAGCGAGATTCAGCGCCTCGCTAGCCTGTGGATCGATCGCGGCGCCGCCGGTTTCCGGCTGGATGCCGCCCGGCATTTGGTGGAGGACGGGCCCGGCCAGGCCCAGAACAGCACGCCAGGCACCCATCGAGTGCTGAGAGAGCTCTCCAGTCATCTGCGGGAGGGGCACCCCGGCGCGCTGCTCCTCGGCGAGTGTTGGACCGACCTGGAGAGAATCGCGGCCTACTACGGCAGCGACGAGTTGATCCGCGGCGGCGACGAATTGCCGATGCTCTTCAACTTCCCTCTCTCCTACGCCCTGATGGAGGCCGTCGCCGAGGCGGATTCCGGCGCGGTGCGGGAAACCCTGGCGGCAATGGACGCGCAATTTCCAGCGGGAGCTCTCCACGCTCCCTTCTTGACCAACCACGATCAGAACCGGGTCGCCACCACCCTGCACCGGGGAGACGGCCTCGACGATCTCCGGCTGCGCCTGGCCGCGGCCCTGTTGCTCACTCAGCCGGGGACGCCCTTCGTGTACTACGGCGAGGAGGTCGGCCTGTCCAACGGCATCCAGGAGGGTTGGGACCGGGATCCCGCCAAGCGTACGCCGATGCCCTGGAGCGCCGAGGCCGGCGGTGGCTTCACCACCGCCGAGGAGCCCTGGCACCCCTTCTCCCCTGGAAAAGAAAGCGCCAACGTCGCCGCGCAGATCGGGGACGAAGGCTCCCTGCTCAGCTGGTACCGGCGGCTGATCCACCTGCGCAACGCCCATCCAGCCCTTGGACGAGGGGAAATCCAGCTGCTGAAGGCGCCGTCTAGCGTGCTCGCCTACGTGCTAGAGCACGAAGAGCAGCGGCTGCTGGTGGCTCACTATCTGTCGGTGGACCAAAACGCCGCCGTCGTCGGCCTGGAGGTCAGCGCAGATGCCCTACCGGAGCCTCTGCTGGCGATCAACGGGGAGCGAGCGGAGCTCAGCACCGAGGGACGATTGGTGGTCAGCCTGGGGCCGGGGGCTAGCGGCGTGTGGCGCCTGCGCTCCTAAACCAAGACTGCCTCGCTTCGCTTCCTAGATCACTCTCTTATTGAGCCACTGTCCTGCTGGACCAGCTGGCGGCTCCAACACCGCGCGACAGCTAGCTCCGGGTAGATTGCGAGAGTAGCCAATCCAGACGCTGCAGAAGCGCGATACTATGGGCTGGGGCAGTACCCTACCTTCCCTATCAGTCTCTACGTCTCGCCCCGATACTCAAACACGGCTGTCGCTTTAAGGCCGTTCAGGAGATTTTTGTCATGTTTCGATTATCCCAATCCCATCACGGGTCCGGAGGGGGCCTCCCTCTCGGTCTTACCCTAATCATCCTCGCCCTGATTCTTCCCCTCGCCGTGCTTCCGGCGAACGCCCAGGGCAACTTCGACGACGCCGAGATCACCTCGGAGAAGCTGGCGGATGGCGTCTACGTGCTCTTCGGCGCGGGCGGCAACATCGGCGTCTCCGCCGGTCCCGACGGCGTCGTGCTCATCGACGACCAATACGCGCCCCTCACCGACAAGATCCTCGCGGCGCTGGATGAGCTTCCCGAGGCCGCGAACCAGCGCGTGCGTTTCGTGATCAACACCCACTGGCACGGCGATCACACCGGCGGTAACGAGAACCTCGCCGGCAAGGGCGCACTGATCGTCGCCCATGAAGAAGTGCGAACCCGCATGAGCACCGAACAGGTGATGGAGGCCTTCAACAGCACCGTGCCGGCCTCCCCGGATGCCGCGCTGCCGGTGGTGACCTTCGCCGAAAGCGTGACCTTCCACGTCAACGACCACGAGCTTCACGCCTTCCATGTCTCTGCGGCCCACACCGATGGGGATTCCCTGATCCACTTCCGCGGCGCCGACGTGCTCCACATGGGCGACACCTTCTTCAACGGCATGTATCCCTTTGTCGACGTCGGCTCCGGCGGGCACCTGACGGGCCTCATCGGGGTCATCAGCAAGGCCGTCTCCATCGCCGGAGAGAACACCAAGATCATCCCCGGCCACGGACCGGTGACCGACCGAGCGGGCCTGCAGACCTATCTCGATCTGCTGAAGACGGTAGACGAGCGGGTCAAGCCCCTCTACGAGGCCGGCAAGAGCCGCGACGAGGTGGTGGCCGCCAACGTGCTAGAGGACCTCAACGAGACCTACGGCGGCGGCTTTATGAATCCGGATGTCTTCGTGGGTCTGGTGTATGACGGCTATGCCCTGGTGGAGGAGACCGGCTTCCTCGGCAGCCACTTCGACCATGATGGGCACCCCCATACGGCCCACGATGGCGTCACCCACGCCCACGGCGACCACGTCCACTACGGCCATCATGAGCACCACGACGACGGGCATTCAGCCCAGGACGATGGCTACGAGCATGATGACGCCGACGGGCATCCCCATACCGCCCACGACAACGTCAAGCACACCCATGGGGACCACGTCCACGACGGGCACCACAAGCACCACCACGGTCTCCAGCATGATGACGCCGACGGCCACGACCACACCGCCCACGACGGCATCCAGCACACTCACGGGGATCATGTCCACGATGGACATCATGCCCACCATCACGGTCTCCAGCATGACGACGCCGACGGGCACCCCCACACCGCCCACGACAACGTGAAGCATACCCACGGCGATCACGTTCACGACGGACATCATGCCCACCATCACGGCGCCAAGCACGATGATGCCGACGGGCATCCCCATACCGCTCACGACAACGTGAAACACACCCACAACGACCACGTCCACGACGGCCATCATGAGCATCACGACGTCACCCAGCACGATGACGCCGATGGGCATCCCCACACCGCTCACGACAACGTCAAGCACACCCACGGCGATCACGTCCACGACGGGCATCACAAGCACCACGACGGTGAGCAGCACGATGACCACGATGGACACGACCACACCGCCCACGACAACATCAAGCACACCCACAACGACCACGTCCACGACGGCCATCACGAGCACCACGACGGCCACTCCGCCCAGGACGACGGCTACGAGCACGACGATGCCGACGGCCATCCCCACACCGCCCACGACAACGTCAAGCATAGCCACGGGGACCACGTCCACGACGGCCATCACAAGCACCACGACGGTGAGCAGCACGATGACCACGACGGACACGATCACACCGCCCACGACGGCGTGAAGCACACCCACAACGACCACGTCCACGACGGCCATCACGAGCATCACGACGGACA
>JBCCXL010000043.1:0-4945 GCA_039191605.1 Acidobacteriota bacterium
ACCGAGAGGTAGCTCCAGGGGGCAGCTGCGACCGCTGCTGGGATCTATTCCAGAGGCGGAGCAAGAGAGCGCCAGGGGGACGCCTTCGGCGCGCACCTCGAGGGTGGACCAATCGACGCCAGATCCGGCGTCTTCCGCGATGAGCTCCAGCACGACCTCGTCCTGATCGACCTTGGAGCCCTCCAGGGGCGCGAGGATCTCGAGGATTGGAGGGTCTTCGTCCGCCGCCAGTCCAGTCCAAGCCAGATCGACAATCGTGGCGTCGGCGGCGATGTCCCATTGCTGCAGCAGCTCTCCCGCTGGCGAGAGGCGGAGGGCGCTGCCGGTGCCACCAAGCCAGAGGCTACGACTGGCCAGATCGACTCGCAGCGCGCTCGGCGGATCACTTCCCAGGGGAGCGAAGGGGTCGGTGACGGATTGAAGCAGGACAGCGTCTTCGGCGGCGCCATCTTCGGTAGGGCTCAGCTGAATACGTCGCACACCCTCCGAGTCCGCCCACCAGGCGCCGCCGAGGCCGTCGGCGAGGAGGAAGCTCGGACCGTCGGCCGAAGAGGTCTCGGTAAGAAAGGAGGCTTCACCGAGCTGGGTGCCGTCGGTGCTGAATCGCGAGATCGTCGGTACCGCTGCGTCGATGGCTTCGTGGCGCACCCAGACTTCGCCTTCGACGATCGCAAGGGCCACGGCTTCGCTACTGCCTTCAGGGAGGTCAAGGCGGAGAGTCTCGAGACCGCTGAAGGGATCCAGCGCCAAGACCTGCTGCGCCGTCGCGACCCAGAGGGCACGAGCTTCGGCATCCCACTCGAGCTCCAGAATCGCTGCCTCTAGTTCGAGCTCTACGAGCTGTAAGCCAGCGGGCGAGAAGGCCGTGAGGCGCTGGTCGTAGCCCCACCAGAGAATGCCTTCGTCTGCTCTCGAGCTGCTGCTGGGGATGTATTGGAGGGCTTGATTGCTCGCCGGGGCCGCCCCGGGGTCGTGGTCGGTCGCGGAGCTGAGAGAGCTTCGAGCGCCCAGCAGCGACTTTTTGTCGGCATCGAGCTGCTGCGGCTCGGCGCCTTCGATGAGCTCGAGGCGAAGCTCGTCGAGGGACCCAGCGGTGCGAAAAAGACCGTCTTGGGTGGCGACCCAGACGAAGCCGGTGTCGTCGCTGGCGATGGCTGAAATCTTGGGGCTCGCCACGGTGCCGAGAACTTGGGCAGGGCTGCTCTCCAGGTCTATAGCGAGAAGCTCGTTAGCATCGCTTGGGGATGATGCTGCTGGTTCCGTCGCTAGCCAAAGGATGCTGCTGTCGGCGGTACCGGCTAGCGGCCAGATCAGCAGTGCGCTGAGGCTGAGGGTGAGGCGTCGAAGGTGATGTGCTTTGAGCGGGCTAGACTGAAAGAGCAAACAGATCTTGATAAGACGCATTAATAAACCTCATCGATCGCCTTGTTTACTGGAACAATTCAAAATAGAGAATTCAATCTATGGAAAATCATATAGCTGCAAGCAGAGCGGGCCAAGCTCGCTCTAGAACGAGCTCACTGTAGCTAGTGAATTCGTGAAGTTTTTAAGACTACAGCTCGCTAGCCTTACTCTCGTTCCGCTGGTATCGCTGAAAGATTCCACTCTCGTATAGTAGACACCACCGCTTCAGCCCCACCTGCCCAACCTTCGCAATCAGTTTCTAACGACAGGTTCTCAAGCGGTCATCTCAGCGCTTTTCGGTGCGGTGGTTCCGTACCGTGCAGCATCTCGGCTTCGCCCCTATACCGCTCTTCGGGAGTCTTCTCGATCTTTTACAGGCAAAACCGCCTCCCCCGAAAGATCTCCCCCCTCCCTCGCCTCATCAGCGGGCGAGATGTTAGCTCAAGCCCTATCCGCGACCCCGTGGGGCGTCGACGCCCGGGTGGTCCACGTTGAAGTGGACGCCCACAACGGCCTGCCCCAGACCCACATCGTCGGTCTTCCCGACGCCGCGGTGCGAGAGAGTCGAGAGCGTGTGCGCTCGGCGATCAAGAACTGCGGTTTTCAGCTGCCGCCCAAGGCGATCATCGTCAACTTGGCCCCGGCAGACCTGCGTAAAGAGGGTAACCATCTGGATCTCGCCATCGCTGTCGCCTGGCTGGCAGCGCTGGGAGAGATTCCGGAGAATGCTCTCGCCGATCGAATCCTTTGCGGTGAGCTCGGCCTCGACGGCGCGATCCGCCCCGTCCGCGGCGGCCTCGCTATCGCCGACCTCGCTAGCCGCATCGGCGCGAAAGAGGTGCTGCTGCCGAGCGACAACGCCGCCGAGGCGGCGGCTCTGGGACAGGTGCCGATCCTCGCTGCGGCCTCCCTCGCTGCCGTCGTCGAGCACCTGCTGGGCACTACGGTGCTTCAACCGGTGGAATCGGCTGACGGCAGCCTCTCCTCCTCCGACTCCCAGAGCGACCTCCAGCGATCCGCCGAGGACCTCGCCGACGTCCGCGGCCAGCACGCCGCCCGGCGGGCGCTAGAGATCGCCGCCGCCGGGGGACACAACCTCCTCCTCGTCGGGCCACCGGGATCCGGCAAGACCATGCTCGCTCGGCGCCTTCCGGACTTGCTGCCGCCCATGTCCACGGCGGAAGCCGTCGCAGTGACGAAGGTCTACTCCATCGCCGCCGACCAACCTCCCAGCGGGCTGGTGCAGCAGCGCCCCTTCCGGGCTCCTCACTCCGGCATTAGCACCGCTGGCCTCATCGGCGGCGGCACGATTCCACGCCCGGGCGAGGCGAGTCTTGCCCACGGAGGGGTGCTCTTTCTCGACGAGCTGCCGGAGTTTAAGCGCGACACCCTTGAGGCCCTGCGCCAGCCGCTGGAAGACGGCTCCGTGACCGTCGTCCGTACCCGCGCACGGGTGACCTTCCCAGCGCGCTTTGCGCTCGTGGCAGCCCTTAATCCTTGGAGTTGCGGTGCCATTTTGTGAAAATGGAATTCACCGTCTCATTACCGGCCAACTCTGTGCCGTATGAGGAACTCACCACTCTCGGTGAGCATCTAAGGAAGCGCCGCTCTGAACTAGGGCTACTGCAAAAGGAAGTAGCCCAAAGACTCTGTGTCTCGAAGCAGACCTACAGATACTGGGAGACAGGCCGCCATCTGCCGGAGAGCCGACAGTGGCGACGGATCATTGCCTTCCTTGGCTACGATCCACACCCTCGACCTCAAGGCTTAGCTGGCGTGCTCCAGCAGGCTCGAAGAGAGCTTGGATTCACTATAAAGGAGCTCGCTGAGCGCATTGGCGTTGACGAGAGCACTGTGTCTGACTGGGAGATTCGGAACAGACGACCGACACGGCGTACGTTACCGAAGCTCAAGAAGTTTCTTGAGTCTGAGGGGCGAGAGGGTCACTTACCGTGATGTTTGCCAAGCTGTTTTGAGATATTCAGGATTGAGTCAGGCCATCATTAGCCAGCCGTCCCCACAGCTCGCTGAGTAATAGATTTCCCGGCGAGTACGCCCAGGTGTTCCCGACCTCGTGGTATCAGAACGGGTAGCAAGTCACCGGCTTGGAGTGGAGGCATCAAAGGAGTCGCTGTAGTGATGGCTGGCGAAGCTCAGTGAGAACGACAGAATTGCTAATCCCAGATTAGTTCTCACCATCATGATTGGGGTTACTTTCAAGGCCCAAAATACTCCGACGAGAGAAGAATGAGGCCGCCTCAGCGCAATCTAACGTGCGATCAAAGATTCCATCATCATCAATGTCCAGGCTTACTGAAATGATGCCACCTTCTTCGAAACGAGCGTGAACGTCAAACCTGCCATTGTCGTCCTGGTCTTCCCAGTATTCGGTGGGCGATTGGTGAGTGTGAAAGTGCGCTGATCGGTAGGCGAAGAGTGCACGTGCATCCTTCGAGCCGTCACTATCGATGTCGAGCTCCATAACTCTTGCGAAGCCCCACCGCCACTTGTAGGTGATCTCGCCTAGTTCAGGGTTCGTCACCGTTTCCTGTCGAAAGAGAAGTGCGGGGACTAATACCAAGGCAAGGCCTACCACTAGAACCAATACACTAACTTTTAATCTGAGTATTTTCATGGATTGAGGGCCTCTCGTAGCTGTATGGCGTCGCTCTCAGAGAATTCTCTAATCGAAGCGCCTCGTGTATTTGCGTCTGGTCCTTGCTCCATGATCGACCCTGCCTCGGCGTTTCGCGGGAAGAAGACTGAGCCGAGAGGGAAGCCGTCACCGTCATATTGAGGCAATGCCTTTGTCCCATGCCCTACCTCGTGAGCAGTAACGTTCACTAAGAAGTTTATCTCCGATTCCTGTCCTTCCGGTGCAGCCTCAGTAGAAATGACAACCGAGGAACCTCGCGCTTTGCCGAAAACCGGCTTCCCACCCTCGCTGCTTAGGCTATCCGACGTAATCTTGACCTCTACAATCGCATCAGTCTCTTTCTCGACTGATGGCCTAGCCGCTCCGCCTCGAAAGTAACTGTGAACAACCTGAACACCTGCCTCGATGTAGCGGAGCCTTACGCCCTGCACTACTTGATTCTGGGTTCCCTCACTCAGCCCAGAATCACTAAAGTCGTAGACAATTTTCAACGCAAGCCCTGTAGGATCCACAAACCGCACCGGATCATTCCCCACATACGCATACAGATTCCACCCATCCCTGCCCGGATCCACGCTCATGAAGCGCTGGTACGGGAAGACGCAGGTGCGCCCCATCATGTAGTCGGAGGCCTTGTGAGGGTCGCGCTCGTGGCCGGTGTACTTGGCCTTGAGAGGATCGTTGCCAGACTCGTAGGCGGAGGCCCCGAAGGGGTAGAAGTGGTGCTCTCCGGTCTCGATGGCGTTGGTGGGAGCGCCGGAGGAGATCAGCCTTAGGCTGCCGAGATGGTCGCGGTGGAGGTAGCGGCGATAGCCGTTAGCGGCGCGGCGGCCAAAGATCCCCTCGGCACCGCGGACGTAGTCGTGGGTGTATTTCCAGTCGGCG
>JBCCXL010000044.1:0-2930 GCA_039191605.1 Acidobacteriota bacterium
CGGCGTGGGCGGCGGTGGCCAGCAGGAGGACGAAGAGGGCGCAGGCGAAGCTGCGGACCAATCTGCGGACCAATGGGCGGACGGGCGAGCGGCGGGGAGTCGCGTCGGGCATCGTGATCTACCTCGGGACAAGGCGGCCGTGGATTCGGCCGCTCCATCCAGGTCCACGACGTTCGATAGCGGATCCCTTCAGGGTCGGAGAAAAAACCTCAGGGAACCGCAGGGCGGCGAAACGCGAGGTATAACCGAAAGTCGTGTTTGAGAGGGTGAGTCAGGCGGCATACCCTGGGTTTGCAAAAAGCCCCAACAACCGCCCGGTTGCCGCCGGGCAGAGGAGTATGCCGCCTTGCCCGAGACTACCGCGAACCTGCTGGAGTTCCCTGCTGACGATGGCCTCCGAAACGCCCTCGATGAGATTCTGCGAGAAGGAGCCCGCAAGATGTTGACCCAGGCCATCCAAGAGGAGGTCGACGCCTACCTGGAGCGTCGAAATCACCTCGTGGACGAGAAAGGCCATCGGCTGGTCGTTCGCAACGGAACGCACCCGGCTCGGGACCTGCAGACGCCTGTGGGCTCCATCGAAGTGAAGCAGCCTCGGGTCCGCGATCGGAGGGCACGGGACGAGCGCGAGCGGTTTAGCTCGAAGATCCTCCCGCCGTACCTGCGCAAGACGAAGTCGATCGAGGAGTTGATCCCCTGGCTCTACTTGAAGGGCGTGTCGACGGGGGACTTCTCCGAGGCGCTCCAAGCGCTGCTCGGGCCCAATGCGAAGGGACTGTCGCCGACCACCATCACCCGCCTCAAGCAAGGCTGGGCCGGCGAGTACGAGGCCTGGGAGCGGCGATCGCTACGGGGCAAGCGCTACGTTTACCTCTGGGCCGACGGGGTCTACTTCAACGTGCGCCTGGAATCGCCAGAGAACCGCAAGCAATGCGTGCTCGTGGTGATTGGAGCGACCGCCAGCGGCACCAAGGAATTGGTGGCGATCCAGGATGGCTACCGAGAGTCCGACGCGTCCTGGCGCGAGCTCCTGGTGGATCTGAAGCATCGAGGCCTGGAGGAGCCACCTCAGCTCGCTGTCGCCGATGGCGCCCTCGGATTCTGGAAAGCGATCGCCACGGTCTTCCCGACCACCCGGCATCAGCGCTGCTGGGTACACAAGACCGCGAACGTGCTCAACAAGATGCCCAAGAGCGTACAGCCGAGGGCGAAGTCCGCGTTGCACCAGATCTGGCAGGCCGAGACCCGCGAGGACGCCTACGAGGCCTTTGATACCTTCGTCGACAAGTACGAAGCGAAGCATCCGCGAGCGGTGAAGTGCCTCGTGGAGGACCAAGACGAGATGCTGGCGTTCTACGACTTCCCGGCGCAGCACTGGATCCACATACGGACGACCAACCCGATCGAGTCGACGTTCGCGACCGTGAAGCATCGGCAGAAGCGAACGAAGGGCTGCGGGAGTCGGCAGGCGTGCCTGTCGATGGTGTTCCGCCTAGCCGTGTCCGCTCAGCGCCGCTGGCGTTCTCTCAACGGAGCCAAGCTGCTTTCCGATGTCGTCGCTGGAGTGAAATTCATCAATGGAGAACGCGCCGCCTGACTCACCCCTCAAACACGACTTTTGACAGTAGCTCCCGAGATCTGGACGAGGAACGGGTCCGGTACACGCCTCGCCCGCCGGTCGAAAGGAAGCTCGATCCGTACCGCGAATGGATCGAGGCTCGACTGGAAGCCTTCCCGAAGCTGAGCGCGGTCCGCCTCTTCGAAGAGATCCAGAAGTCTGGGTACGAGGGCGGATACACGCAGGTGAAGGAGTACGTGCGGACGGTGCGGCCTCGGGCGCAGGTTCAGCCGGTGCAGCGTTTCGAGACGCCGCCCGGTCATCAGGCCCAGGTCGACTTCGCTCGGTTTCGACTGCCTTGGGGGATCCGCTACGCGCTGCTGGTGGTGCTCGGCCACTCCCGGCTGCTCTGGTTCCGGTACTTCGAACGTCAGACGATGCAGGTTCTGTTCTCAGGGCTCGAGGAGGCCTTCCGGTTCTTTGGTGGCGTGCCCCGGGAGTTGCTCTTCGATCAGATGCGTGCCGTGGTCACGGCCGATTCCCGGTTTGAGGGTGGCGAGTTGGTGATGAATCCCGAGTTCAGCCGCTTTGCCCGTCACTGGGGTTTTCGGCCCAGGGCGTGTCGCCCCTACCGAGCGCAGACGAAGGGCAAGGTGTAACGACCGATCCGCTACCTTCGCGACCGCTTTTTCTATGCCCGCGAGTTCGCCAACGACGCTGATCTGAATGCTCAGGCAGCTCGGTGGCTCGGCCAGACGGCCAACGTGCGCTGTCACAGCACGCTGCAAGAGCGGCCGGTGGATCGTTTCGAGCGCGACGAGCGCGCCGTGCTTCAGCCCTTGGCCCCGGCTCCCTTTCCCCGGTTGGGTAGATCGCTCCAGCCGGCCCCGTCGCCGACATCCGCCCCCCAGGTCAGGCCCGTTCTGGTGGAACGCCGCGCACTCCGGGTCTATGACCAGATCGCCGAGGCGGGACGATGAAGGCCCAAACGACGCGGAGAGATCAGATCCGCTCGATGCTCGCGGACCTGAAGCTTCCGGGAGCTCTGGAGGCCATCGACTCGGTGCTCTCCGAAGCCGACGGCGGCCAGGTCACGGTGGCCGAGGCAATCGAGAAGCTGCTCCAAGCTCAGGTGTCTCTGAGGAACGCGCGACGTCTCCAGACCGCCATGCGGTCCTCGCGCCTGCCCGCGATCAAGACCCTCGCCGACTTCGACTTCTCGTTTCAGCCTTCGATCCAGCGCGAGCAGATCGAGAGTCTGCACGAGCTCGGCTTCGTCGAGCGTAAGGAGAACGTCGTGCTGCTCGGGCCGCCTGGCGTCGGCAAAACCCATCTCGCGATCAGCCTCGCCATCCAAGCCGCGCAGAACGGC
>JBCCXL010000045.1:0-2738 GCA_039191605.1 Acidobacteriota bacterium
AAGTAGTGCACGAGCTCCTTGCGGGTTTTGAAGAACCAGTAGCTGAAGTTCTGCGCGGCGGTGATGCACGCCTTCTGCTGGCCCTCGTCGCGCACGTCGGCCTCGTGCCAGGTCATCCGTGCAGTGCCGTCCGGCACGCCGCCGAAGTTGTTCCGCTTCCCCCAGTCGATCGGCTCGGGGTCGAGGTCGAAGCCCTCGGCGCTCCGCTTCCCGTCGCGGCTCAGCCACTCGGCGCAGAGGGCGGAGGTGCCGCAGAAGTCCTCGCGGAAATGCACCGGCTCCCGGTCGCGGTAGTGGCGGAACGCCTTCTCCAGGAAGTCGACGTCGGCATCCGGCGAATTGACGGCTCGCTGGTACAGCTCGTACCGGTCCGCGTTCTTCGCGTTCATCTTGCGGTCGCGCTTGCGACCTTCCTTCTTGCCGTCACCCTTCGCGCCGGGCGCGCGGCCCTTGCCCTTGGGCTTGGACACGTCAGACGACTTCTGCTTGGCAGTGGCTGCCATGATCCCCCTCTGCGCAGATTCACTGCGCCTTCCGAAACGAATGCGACGGACTCCGTGCCCCCCGCGCGCGCGACAGGTTACCTCGCTCTCTTCCACGATCAATCCCGGGCCCGCCCCGCGGGGGCAGGATTCACAGAGCCGGCATCCCCACGGAGGCCCAGCACGGACGAAGACGCTGACCCTCACAGGCTCTTCAGCACTCGCAGACAGTGCTGCAGAGCCTGTGAGGTGGTGCCTCAGGCGCACCCGCTTCCATTGAGGGGCGGCAAGTCGCAAGGGCGTACAGTGCATTTCCTGGGCGGTTGTCGAGGGCCCAGGGGTGAGTTGTGGCGATCTGCTCCCCGGCAGACTCCTCCTGGAGGTCGCCGTGGGGCGCGGTGGTCAGTTTGGTACGCCGCGGGTCGCGCTCCGAGGAACCGGGCCAATTCCGCGATCCGCTCGAGAAGGAGAGGTCGCGCCAGGCTTCGATTCGGGCTCTGGCCGGGCACCATGCTGAGTGCCCTGCCCGGTGGCGTTCGCCACCTGGCCCATCATGGGTGGACCGGAAACCAGTGTCGCCAAGCTGAGGCTCTGCCTGGCCGGCGCCTGACGGCAACCGGGACTAAGCGGGCGTACGGGATCACTGGCTTCGCGGCCCGGTTTCTCGGGTCGCGCGCTCCATGGGAGCGGCGTGGATTGAAGGGAGTGGCTCCTGCTGGAGCTCTGTTCAGTGGGCTGCCTTGGGTGCTCGGTAGTCGGTCTCGTTGACGAGCATGGACCAGATCATGCGCGCAAGTTTGTGCGCTCCGGCGCAGAGCGCCACTTTCGCAGCCTTCCCGCGTCGTCGCTTCTTCCGGTAGAGCTCGTACGCCGCGGTTGGGACTCTTGCCTTCTGGCTCGCGAAGATGGCCTGTGTGAGTGCCCAGCGCAGTGCACTCGGGCCTGACTTCGTGATTCGTCCTATCTTCGCCGTTCCAGCAGAAGATCGAACTCTCGGGACGAGCCCGGTGAAGGCCGCGAACTGACGACTCGAGGCAAAGAGACTCGCGTCTGGCACTTCCGCCACGATCGTTGCGGAGAGGATCGGACCGATCCCGGGAATCGTCTGCAGGCGAGCCACGGCAGGGATCTTCGAGCTGAGCCGGCCGATCTCCTTGCTGATCTGCCCTCGCTGCTCACGCACGAGGTCCCAGCGGGAAAGGAGCAGGTCCAAGTTGAATCGAAGCGCAGACGACAGCGCCGCACGGATCTCGTCACGCCACGCGCCCTGGGCGAAGTCCTTCTTGGTCGCTGGCATCGCTTGCGAGTCGATCAAGGCATGGATCTTCTGAACGAGAACTCGATCCTCGGCGCGCAGCGCCACCTGCTCTCGGGTTAGCGCACGGAGATCCCGCTCTTCTCGGCTCGCCGCGCGTGCCTTTGGGAGTCCGACACTGAGGAACCGCCTGACCATCGCGTCGACGTCGTTCCGATCGGTCTTCTTCGTCGACCGAGCGATCTCGGGCATCTTCTTCGGGTCGACCAGGTGGAAGTCGATGCCCATGTCCTCGCAAAGATCTGAAACCCACTCCCAGCTCCGGCAAGCTTCGATGAAGACCTGAGCCGGGCGCGGAAGCGACTCCAAGAAGGCGCGGAGCTCATCCCGCCGGCTCTTGAGCTTGGCTCGTCGCGCCTCCCCCGTCTCCTGGTCCAGAACCTGGCAGACGAAAACAGACTTGTGGTGGTCAGCGATCACGGTCGTACGATGGTTCATCAGAGGGGCCCCTCCTTGAGGCCGATGCTGGGGTTGAATCAGCACCGTACCTCGCGCTCGGAGGGAGCCCCTCATTGCCATCTGACGCGGGTACAGCGTTCGCCCGGGCTCTCAGCGTCGCCTACCGGAACGCCACCGACGACGCATTCGTGAGGTTGGACGTGTTGGCGGCGGCGTCTCGGTACCACAGCTGGAGGACCCAGGTCTCGCCGGCGAGTGCCGGCGCCGTTCCATTCGGCCTGGGGAGAGCGCCCAGGTCCACGGGCAGGCTCAGGGCTCCTCCTAGCCCAGCCTGCACGAGATCGAAGCGCCCGATCGCGCCGCCGAGGCAGAGGGTGCCGGCGGAGCCGCCCACCATCGGGACGAGCGCGGTCCCGCGGGACACGATGGGAAGTGCCACCGCGGAGGACGGAAGTCCGCTGGCCCGCAGTTCCAGCAGGCCCGCCGAAGCCGCCGCACTGCCAACGGCGATCAGCTCAGCGGGCGCACCCGTCGAATTGGCG
>JBCCXL010000046.1:0-1525 GCA_039191605.1 Acidobacteriota bacterium
CTCAAAGAACCGATGTTCTGATAGAGCGCTTGAGTAAAGGCGCCGAGATGAAGGGCGTAGTAGGGCCCGAGCTTCGACATCAGCGCCTGCGGGCCGACGAGGAAGATCACATAGCCTTCACGGATCAGGTCCTCATGGCTGAGGGTCGCGTTGCTACCGGCCTCCGCGAGCCGGCTCCCAGGCCCCCACTGCCGAAGCGCCCGCTTCGCTTCACCAACATGCATGGCGAAATGCTCATGCCCCTTCATCTCCAGCACGCTGCGGGCCTGTGCCTGCAGCGCGGGATCTCCCTCTTCCGCCTCGATCTCGGCAAAGCTCAAGAGCATCTCGACGTCGGAGAGCAGCACAGAGACGGCGCCGGGCGTGGTCAGCGCCGTGCAGCGCTTCAACGCGGCGCTGATGCCGAACTCGATCAAGGTCCGCGGCGATTGGCGGAAGTAGAAGTTGCGCTGGTCCTGGTCGGGTGGCTCTTCGATCAGCGACTGAGACACCAGCTCATTGGCATAGAGCAGGTCCTGTGGATTGCGCTCGAACGTGGAGACCGGTGCCCCGAAGGCGTTGAGCGCGACCCGGTGCGCGCGGAGCTCGGGCCGGACGCCGAAGTCGTCGATGACCGCCACCTTCCGGCCAAGTCGCTCGAGCATGGGAACGGCCTGAGCGGCGATCTCACCGTCCTTAGGGTCACTCACCAGAACGGCCTTCTCCGGCTCCGAGGCGATGAAGGAAAGGAGCGCCGGCATGGCCACGCTCGTCGTCTTCCCAGCGCCGTTCGGGGCGTAGGTGCAGGAGTGGCCGGGCGGGCCGAAGATCAGCGCTCCGCTCTCCAGCGAACGCGCCAAGATCCGTGAGCCCTTCGGATCGGTTGCTCTCGGCCCGAAGATGGTGCCGAACGGAAAACTCACCGGATGAGCCCCCGCTTGCGCAGATCCGTCTCACTGACGAGCCGGTCCGCCTTGGGCGACACCCCCTGCGCCTGAAACCGCGCCCAGCGACGGGCCATGAGCACGAGGCGCACGACCTGTGCGAGGGCGATCACCGCGTGCTTCACGGCAACGATCCCGAAGAGGGGCGCGATCTCGAAGCCGGGCGTCGTTCCGGCCAGCCAGCTGGACTGCCCCCACTGAAGTGGTCCACCCACTGGGATAGATTTATCCCGCTTTGAGGAGGACCAGAGATGGCTGGGAAGCGAGACAAGCCCGAGGAGATCGTCGTTAAGCTGCGCCAGGTGGAGGTGCTGCAGGGCCAGGGAATGTCAGTCGCGGATGCGGTTCGCCAAATCGGCGTGACGGTTCAGACCTACTACCGCTGGCGTCGGCTCTACGGTGGCATGGGTCGGGAGCAGCTGCGGCGGTTGAAGGAGTTCGAGAAAGAGAACCAAAGGCTTCGCCGGGCGGTCTCTGATCTCACCCTCGACAAGCTAGAGCGTGAGCCGAGCTGATTGAATCGAATTGGGATTCCCTTGAGGCGCGGGTTCTGATTCAAACTGTCTGCCGGAGGAGGAGGCCGGCAGACATGTCGAAAGCCC